>NZ_JAVDWJ010000002.1:0-633089 GCF_031457295.1 Caulobacter sp. BE254
TCGCCAGCCATCAGGTCGCCACCATCGACTTGACCGACCCCAAACCTGTCAGTCATGTCTCCGAACAGGTGTCCGCCATGTCCCCGGACTGAACAACAAGTCCGAGGATGACGACCATGAGGGTGGGCGTGAACACCTGTCGCCAAACTTTGCCGGTTGGCACGGCCCGCGCCCCGTCGCACAGTCCTCAAAACAAACGTTCGGGGGAGCGGACCATGGGCTGGAAGAGCAGGACGGCGCTGACGGCCGTGGGGCTGGTGCTGGCGGTCGGCGCCGTGGTCGCGGTGCGCACGGCGACGTTCAAGGCTCCGGCGGCGGTCGACACCTCCAGCATCCACCTCGCCTCGGCTCGCTCAATCGACGTCGACCTGGCGGCCCGGCATCTAGGCGAGGCCGTGCGCTTCCGGACCGTCAGCCACCAGGATCCCGCCGAGGACCAGCCGGCTGAGTGGGACAGGCTGCACGCCTGGCTGCAGGCGACCTATCCCGACGCCCACCGGGTGATGGGCCGCGAGGTCGTGGCCGGCCATGCGCTGGTCTACACTTGGCAGGGGACCGACCGCGGCCTGGCCCCGATCGTGCTGATGGCCCACCAGGACGTGGTGCCGGTCACCCCCGGCAGCGAGGGGGCCTGGACTCATCCGCCGTTCGACGGGGTGGTCGCCGACGGCGCGGTCTGGGGCCGGGGCTCGATCGATGACAAGGGCAGCCTGGTCACCCTGTTCGAGGCGCTGGACGGCCTGGCCAAGGCCGGCTTCGTCCCCAAGCGCACGGTGATCGTGGTCAGCGGCCATGACGAGGAAGTGCGCGGCGGCGGCGCGCGGGCCGCGGCGGCCCTGCTGAAGTCGCGCGGGGTCAAGGCCCAGTTCGTGCTCGACGAGGGCATGGTGGTGGTCGAGGACCATCCGGTGACCAAGAAACCGGTGGCCCTGATCGCCACGGCGGAGAAGGGCTACGCCACCCTGACCGTGACGGCTCCCGCCGTCGGCGGCCATTCGTCGGCCCCGCCAGCCCAGACCGGGGTGACCACCCTGGCCAAGGCGGTGCTGGCCATCGCCGACCATCCGTTTCCGATGAGGTTCAGCGGCCCCGGCGCCGACATGCTGAAAAGCCTGGCCCCGCACAGCTCGGGGACCATCAAGGTGGCGGCCGCCAACACCTGGCTGTTCTCGCCGCTGCTGGTCAGCCAGACGGCCAAGACCCCGGCCGGGGCGGCCATGCTGCACACCACCATCGCCCCGACCATGCTGAAGGGCTCGCCCAAGGAGAACGTGCTGCCGCAGGACGCCACGGCCTGGATCAACTACCGCATCGCGCCCGGCGACAGCTCGGCCAAGGTGATGGCCAAGGCCAAGGACGCGGTCGGCGACCTGCCGGTCAAGCTGGCCTGGGTGAAGACGCCGGACGAGCCCAGCAAGGTCTCGTCGACCACGTCGGAGGGCTGGAAGACCCTGGCCGCCCTGGCCGGCGACGAAAGCAAGGCGCCGGTCGCCCCGGCCCTGATGACCGCCGCCAGCGACAGCCGCTACATGGGCCCGATCGCCGACGACATCTACCGCTTCCAGCCCCTGGTCTTGTCGGTGAAGGACACCGAGATGATCCACGGCACCAACGAGCACATGACCCTCGCCAATGTCGAACGCATGGTGCGGTTCTATCAGCGGCTGGTGGAGACCGCGGCGCGGTAGGGGTTCGAGCGAAAGCCGGGGACAGGCGCATGCGCCTGTCCCCAACCCTGCACCGACACAAACTCTTCACGGGACCCGCCGGCGCGATCGGGCCCAAATTCGTTGTCATCCTGGAGGCCTCGCAGAGGCTGTCCGGGCCCCCGGGGACTGGGCCGATGCGGTGCGGCTGTCCTGGGTCCCGGACAAGCGCTGCGCGCTTTCCGGGATGATACCGTTTGGATGGATTTCGATCGAAGCTGCTCAGGGCCCGCTTTCAGCCGACCACCTCGTCCGGGATCACGACCGTCTCCATTCGCCCCTCGAAGCGCCAGCCCAGCACTTCGTACAGCGCCCGCCCCTCCGGCGTGGCGACCAGGACGCCGCGAGCCGCGCCCAGCGCCCGGGCCCGTTCGCCCAGGACGCCCATCACGAACCGCCCCAGGCCGCGCCGCTGATGCGCCGGGTCGGTGACGATCTTGTCGAACACCGCGAAGCCGCCGGTCAGGGCGGCGCGGCCCGAAGCCGCCAAGACCCCGCCCGCGTCGTGGATCTCGACGACCAGAACCGCCCCCTCGGCGCGGAGCGCGTGAACGTAGCCCGCGGCCAGGGGTGGGGGCGGCGGAACGGCGACCAGATCGATGGCCATCAGGTCGCCCGGCGCGTGCGGGCTCCAGCGCGCGTCAACGGCGGCCAGCAGCGCTTCGGGCGTACAGAACGCCTTCAGGAAGATCCCGGGCGCGGTGATCCTCGCCGCCAGGTCCGACAGGGCCGCCGCATCCAGGGCCGGGAAGATATAACGCTCGGCATGTCCGGGCTCTCCCACCACGATCCGGTGGCCGCCCGCCGCTCGGATCGGCGCGCCGACACCTCGCGACAGCGCCCAGCCGGTCGCCCACGCCTCGACCAGCGCCGCATCGGCCGATCCGTCCATGCGCGTCCTACTCCTTGGGCACGCACCGCAAGATCACCTTGTCGATCCGCGAGCCGTCCATGTCCACGACCTCGGCGTCGAACCCGCCCAACTCGACGATCTCTCCTTCGCGGGGGATCCTCCCGAGCCGATCCAGCAACAGCCCCGCCACCGTGTGATAGCCGCCTTCGGCCTCGAAGCTTTCGCCCAGGGCGTCGTTCAGCTCCTGGATGTCCACCCGCGCGTCGACCAGCCAGGTCCCATCCTCGCGGCGCAGGATGCGGGTCTCGGTCTCGTCGTGGTCCTCGGGGAAGTCGCCGGCGATCATTTCCAACAGGTCCAGCGGCGTGATCGCGCCTTGGATCGAGCCGAACTCGTCGACCACCAGGGCCATGTGCAGCGGCGTCTGCTTGAACACCGCCATGGCCCGCAGCAGCGACATGGTCTCGGGGATGGCGATCGGCTGCTGGACGTGGCTCTTGATGTCGATGGCCTCGCCGCCCAGGCAGGCGTCCAGCAGGTCCTTCTTGAGGATCACCCCGATGTCGCCGTCCAGGTCGCCCTCGCTGGCCACCACGATGCGCGAATAGGGACAGTCGCGGATCTCCCGCAGGATCTCGTCCTGGCTGTCGGTCAGCGAGATCCAGAACAGGTCGCGGCGCGGAGTCATGGCCACGCGGACCGGGCGGTCGCCCAGGCGCAGCACCTCCTGGATCATCGAGCGCTCTTCGGGCTCGATCAGCCCGGCGTCCGCGCCCTCGGCCAGGACGGTCTCGACCTCCTCGGCGGTGATGTCGTTGGTCCGCTCGTCGCGCACGCCCAGCAGCTTGAGGATGCCGGCGGTCGAGGCGGTCAGCAGGGTGACGAACGGGCGCAGCACCGTGGCCACCACCGCCAGGAACGGCGACATGCGGCGGGCGATCACGTCGGGAAACAGCAGGGCCAGGCGCTTGGGCACCAGCTCGCCGAGGATCACCGACACGTAGGTCAGGCCGACGACGACGATGGTGGTGGCGATCGCTTCGGAATGCGGACCGACCACCGGCTGGGTCGACAGCCACTTGTCCAGGGCCCCGGCGATCGTTGCCTGGCCGTAGGCGCCGGCGAGGATGCCGATCAGGGTGATGCCGACCTGCACGGCCGACAGGAAGCGGGTCGGGTGCTCGGCCATAGCCAGGGCCAGCTTGGCCCCCTTGTCGCCCCTGTCGGCGAAGGTCTGCAGCCGGGCGCGGCGGGCCGATACCACCGCCAGTTCGGACATGGAGAACACCCCGTTCAAAAGAACGAGGAGCAGGACGACGGCGAGCGCGAGGAGGATCATGGCCCTTCAGGGTTGGCGCGACCCAGGCGGGCGCGGGGACCCACTATACAAAAGAAAACGCCGCGGCCCACTGGGGACCGCGGCGTCGCCTTGTTCGAGGTCGTGTCGGCCTATTGGGCCGGACGCGCCATCGCCGTCTTGTTGGCGGCGACTTGCTTCTGGGCGTCGTGCTGGCCGGGGGGCAGCGGGATCAGGCCGCGGCCTTGCAGATAGCCGCCCCGACCCGTGGCCGCGTCCGAGGTGAACTCGGTGACGAATTCGGCCAGGCCCGGCGTCACGCCGATATTGGCCTTCTTGACGTAGATGAACAGCGAGCGCGACAGCGGGTAGGAGCCGTCGGCGATCGTCTGGGCCGAGGGCCGCACGCCGTTGACCGAGGCACCCTTGATCTTGTCCATGTTCTCTTCGAGGTAGGACCAGCCGAAGACGCCCAGCGAGCCGGGGGTCTTGGTCAGGGTGCCGACGATGGCGTTGTCGTTCTCGCCGGCGTCGATCCAGCCGTCGTTGCGCAGCGGGTCGACCAGCGACTTGAACTTCTTTTCGTTGTCGCCGCGGATGGCGTCGGCGGTCGGGAACTTGCGGGCGCCGGCCTCGATGGCCAGTTCCACGAAGGCGTCGCGGGTGCCCGAGGTGGGCGGCGGGCCATAGACCTGGATGCGGTTGCCCGGCAGGCCCGAGCCGATCTCGTCCCAGGTCTTGTACGGGTTGGCGACGAACTGGCCGCCCTTCAGGACTTGCTTGGCCAGGCCCAGATACAGGTGCTCGGTCTTGAAGTTGTAGTCGGCGCCTTCCTTGTCGGTGGCCACGACGATGCCGTCGAAGCCGATCTTGATCTGGACGATGTCCTTGACGCCCTTGGCGGCGCAGGCGTCGAATTCCGACTTCTTCATCGGGCGCGAGGCGTTGGCGATGTCCGGGAAGCCTTCGCCGGCGCCCGAGCAGAACAGCTTGATGCCGCCGCCGGTGCCGAGGCTTTCGACCTTAGGAGCCTTCTTGCCGGTCTTCTTGGCGAAGTTCTCGGCGGTGCGGGTGGCGAACGGGAACACGGTCGAGGAACCGGCGGCCCAGACATAGTCGCGGGCGGCGTGGGCGGGGGCGGCGGCGAGGCCCGACAGGGCGACGGCGGCGGCCGCGCAGGAAAGCAGCTTCTTCATGGAGGACTCCTGGAGTCTCTGGAGCGGTGTGAGGAAGACTCCTGGCCGGCGTTCGCGCCGGCCAGGAGGAAGGGTCTTAGAAGTCCAGTTGGGCGCGCAGCTGGAATTGCTTGATGTCCGTGCCGCGGCCGACGACGACCGGATCGACCGAGCCGTCGGTGTAGTTGGCCTGGAAGCGGACATAGGCGGTCGGGTAGTAGTTCACGCCCAGGGTCCAGGCCGTGTACTTGCCGGCGTCCTGCGACAGGGTCTTGCTGGCCGCGGTCGAGGCCGACTTGTAGGCGTCGGTCAGGTCGGCGTAGTCGTAGCGCAGAGCCAGTTCGACGCCGCCGAAGCCGCCGGCGGTGATCGGGTTCAGGATCTTCGGACGCTTGATCTCGCCGGCGACCGGATCGTAGTTGCGGGTCTCGCCCGTCGGCCAGAAGCTGACGAAGGCGTAACCGACCTTGATGTCCGGGTTCGACCCCGGGGCCGTGGTGGCCAGGCGCTCGACCGAGATGTTCGAATATTCGCCCTGGACCGAGAACGGCCCGTGGATCCAGGCGCCTTCGGCGGCCATGGTGGTGTCACGGTCGGCGATGGCGCCGGTCTTGTAGTATAGGCCGCTGGTGCCGTAGTTGGTGTCCGGGCGGCCCTGGTAGTTGAAGGCGCCTTCGTTGCCGTGGTTGCGGTAGCGGGCCGACACGGCCAGGTGGACCTTGTCGGTGTCGGTCACCAGCGGCGCGTAGTGGAAGCGGCCCGTGAAGCCCAGGCGCTCCTGCGAGTTCTGGTTGGTGTTGGTGGCCGACGAGGTGTTGTTGATGTCGTTGCTGTTGATGCTGTCGCCCTGGACGGCGCCGGTAACGCTCCAGTTGGGGCCCTGCACCTTGCCGACGACGCTCAGCAGATAGCTGTCGACGCCGAAGTCACCGTACGGACCGCGGTCCATGAAGGTGGTGAAGCGGGTCGAGGTCAGGTTTTCCAGGCCGGTGGCCTTGACGTTGCCGATCAAGATCGAGGTCATTTCGGTCGGCTTGACCTCGATGACCACGTCGTCCCACGACGGGTTGCCGCCGTTCACCCAGCCGCCTTCGGCCTTGTAGGCGATGTAGTTGTTCAGCTTGCCTTCGATGCCGATGAACACCTGGCGACCGCGGATGTTGCTGGTCTTGTAGTCGGTCGCCGCGCCTTCGCGGTCGACGTCCTGGAACACGCCGTCCACCAGGATCCGGCCGCGGACCTTGAAATAGACGTCGTCGTTCGTCCACTGCGGAGCGCCCTTCCAGGCGATCGTGTTGTCTTGCGCGTGAGCCGCGACGCCGAGGCCGCAGGCCAGCATGGCGCCCAGCGCCGCGCCGCAGACCAGCGAGGTCTTGTTCCGCATGTGAGAATTCCCCTTTAGGCTTTGCCCCCTGCCCGTTGGTCCGGATCAGGTAGGAGCGCTTTACGGGGGTCCCGTGACGGTTCCGCCACCCTTTGATGACAGACCGATGACAAGCCTTTTCAAGGCGTTAATTGTGGCGATAAGGCCACAGAAACGGTCCTTAAAGCAGACGTGTGCGGATGATCTGCGACAGCAGGTCGATCAACGAAACGGCCACCACGATGACCAGAACGATGCAGCCGGTCTGGTCGTACTGGAAGCCGTTGATCGAATCGAGCAGCACCTGGCCCACGCCGCCGGCCCCGATCAGTCCCAGGACGGTCGCCGACCGGCTGGAGCTTTCGAAGCGGTAGAGGGCGTAGCTGGTCCACAGCGGCGCCACCTGCGGGATCACCCCCCAGACCACCTCGGCCAGCTTGATCGCCCCGGTCGCCCGCACGCCCTCGACCGGACCCTTGTCGATCGACTCGACGGCTTCGGCGAACAGCTTGGCCAGCACCCCGCCGGTGTTGAAGGTCAGGGCCATCACCCCGGCGAACGGCCCCAGGCCCACGGCTGTGATGAAGATCAGCGCCACGACGAGATCGGGGATCGAGCGGATCAGGTCCAGCAGGCGGCGGACCGGCTGCTGGATCCACCACGGGCTGATGTTGCGCGCGCCCAGCAGGCCCAGCGGAATGGCCACGACAATGGCCAGGGCCGTGCCCCACAGCGCCATCTGGATCGTCTGCCACATCTTGCCGATGTACAGTTCCCAGTCGGCGGCCATGAACGCCTTGGGATCGATGAACGGCGAGAAGAAGCCGCTGGCGAAGCCCTGCATCTTGCTGGCGTCGGTGAACAGCTGCGGGAACTTGTCGATCTCGGCCGGCTTGAAGCTGACCACCAGCAGGGCGATCACCCCGCCCCACAACAGCAGGTCAAAGGCCCGCGCCGAGAGCGGCTTGCTGGGCGGGGGCGGGACGGCGTCGCTAGCTAGGGCGCTCATGACGGGCTCTGAAGATCTGATCCAAGGTCGCCCAAGCGGCCGGTAAATTCCAGACCGTTGTCATCCCGGAAGCCTCGCAGAGGCTGTCCGGGACCCAGGGGACTGGGCGCATGCGGTGCGGTTGCCCCTGGGTCCCGGACAAGCGCTCCGCGCTTTCCGGGATGACAACGGTGATTGGACTTCACGGGGTCCGCCCCTAGTTGGCCGGCGCGGCGAGGCCGGCCTTGCCCTCGGCGGCCAGGCGCTCGGCCTTGATGCCGGCCAGGTTTGTCTCGGCCGCGGCCAGCTTGGCCTTGTCGCCGGCTTCGCGGGCCAGACCGACCTGCTCCAGGGCCTCCATCTCGCGCACCACAAGCAGGTGGGTGTCGTCAGCGGGCTTGAAGCCGCCCATCGACAACCGCGCCAGGTTCTTGCGCTGCTGGGCCGCCACCGGCGTGTCGCCCTGGCCGTAGGTCAGGAAGAACTGGCGCAGCTTTTCCTTGACCACCGGGTCGAGGTCCTTGCGCCAGACGATCGGGTCTTCCGGCAGGGTCGGCGATTCCCAGATCACCTTGACCTTGCTGGACTGCGCGCCGCCCTTGGCCTGGGCGTTGAGCTTCAGGGCCGTGGTGTTGTTGGTGGCCGCGTCCAGCTTGTGGTTGGCCACCGCGAACAGGTTGGCGTCGTGGCTGGCGCTGAGCACGGTCTTGAAGCAGGTCTCGGGCTTCTTGTCGGCCGGGATGAACAGGTAGGTCATCGGGGCCAGGGTGCCTGAGGTCGACTTCTTGTCGCCGATCCCGAAGTTCAGGGTCCTGTCGCACTTGAGCAGGCCCTCGACCGTCAGCTTGCTGTCGGACGGGACGATGATCACCGACTTGTAGCCGTCGGTCCCCGACGGGTCGAAGGTGCGGGCGAAGACCTCGCCGCCCGAGCGGCGCACGGCTTCCAGGCCCGACTGGTTGGAGAACCAGCCCACGTCGGTCTGCTTGGCGCCCATGGCCACGATCAGCGACGAATAGTTGGACGAGAAGAACGGCTTCACCTTCATCCCCGTCGACTTTTCCATGTCGACCAGGATGGGCTTCCAGTAGCTCTCCATGTTCTGGGCTGACTCGGTCGACAGGATCGAGAACACGATCGTGTCCTTGGGCGCGGCCGGTCCGGCGGCCTTCTGCTCCCCGCACGCGGCGAGCGTCAGGGCCGCGACGACCCCAAGGCCGGCGGCGACAAGGCGCGAGATCGGGGTGCGGCGGATCATTGCGGAGCTCCTTCCCAGAATACGTCCTCGAATTCCGGGCCGTAGATGTCGATGAGTTTGTCGCGGCCGAGACCGCTGGTCGGGCCGTCATAGACCTTCTTGCCGGCCTTCAGCGCCACCACCCGGTCGCAATAGCGCAGGGCGTAGTCGACCTGGTGCAGGGTGACGACCACGGTCAGACCGTCGGTCTTGTTCAGATCACGGAGGATCTCCATGACCTTGCGCGCCGAGACCGGGTCGAGCGAGGCGACCGGCTCGTCGGCGAGGATGATCTTGGCCTTCTGCACCAGGGCCCGCGCGATGGCCCCGCGCTGCTGCTGGCCGCCCGACAGGGTGTTGGCGCGCTGGGCGGCGTAGTCGGCCACGCCCACCCGGTGCAGGGCGGCCATGGCCGCCGTCCGGGTCTCGTCCGGCCAGGCCCCGAACAGGCCGCGCAGCGTGCCGATCCGCCCCAGCGAGCCGAGGGCGACGTTGGTGAACAGGCTCAGCCGGCCGACCAGGTTGAACTGCTGGGCGATGAAGCCGATGCGGATGCGCGCCTTGCGCACATGGTCGCTGACCCGCCCCTTGGCCTGGACCGGACCGGCGAAGGCGGTGATCACGCCTTCCCCTTCATCAATCGTCTGCAGGCCGTCGATCGAGCGCAGCAGGGTCGATTTGCCCGAGCCCGACGGACCGATGAGCGCGATCATCTCGCCGCGCCCCACGTCGAGCGAGACGGCGTCCAGCGCCCGCCGCGACCCGAAGGTCTTGGAGGCGGCGCGGATCGAGAGAACAGGGTCCGACGTCATGGTCGGGACGAATCCTTAACGTGGTTTTGGGCGCTGGGAAGTGCGTTCGTCGGTTTGGGGCACGGACGCAATGGATTTGTGACGGTCCGTGGATCAATTCACCGCAAGGGCGAGCGGAAGCCCGCGTCCAAAAGACTCTTTACATCGTGCGGCGATGACCCTATTTCGCTCGCTCCGGCGGACCCGAAGTCCTCATAAGCGCTGCTAACGCCGGCCTGGGTTTCACTTCTGCAGGGGTCTACGTGAATTGCACACGTACCATAATCCCCTGGACCTGGTCCGTGAGCGGTCACCGGAACGTCCCGTCGCACTCGTGCGGCCCGACGCGGTTTCCGTAGCGGCGCGCTGGTTCCAGGCTGAATTCAAGGGCGATGTCTTTTACGCGGTGAAGGCCAATCCTTCGCCGTGGGTGATCCGCGAGCTGGCGGACGCCGGCGTCCGGTCGTTCGACGTCGCCTCGCTCAACGAGATCGAGCTGGTCGGCGAGCACGCTCCCGGCTCGCGCATGGCCTTCATGCACCCGGTGAAGAGCCGCGTGGCGATCTCGGCCGCCTATTTCGATCACGGCGTGCGGACGTTCTCGTTCGACACCCATGAAGAGCTGGCCAAGATCCTGGACGCCACCGGCCAGGCCAAGGACCTGAACCTGATCGTCCGCATGGGCGTGCAGGCCGAGGGCGCGGCCTACAGCCTGTCGGGCAAGTTCGGCGTCGAGCCGCACAACGCCCCGGCCCTGCTGCTGGCGGCCCGCCGCTCGACCCAGGACCTGATGGGCGTGTCGTTTCACGTCGGCAGCCAGTGCATGCGCCCCACCGCCTACCAGGCGGCGATGGCCCAGGCCTCCCGCGCCCTGGTGCGGGCCGGCGTGCTGGCCGACGTCGTCGACGTGGGCGGCGGCTTCCCGTCGATCTATCCCGGCATGGTCCCGCCCGACATGTCCGAATACCTGGCCGCCATCGACCGGGGCTTCTCGGACATGATGGTCCACGAGACCACCGAACTGTGGTGCGAACCCGGCCGGGCCCTGGTGGCCGAGGCCTCGTCCCTGCTGGTCAAGGTCGAGCTGAAGAAGGGCGACGCGCTCTATCTGAACGACGGCTCGTACGGTTCGCTGTTCGACGCGGCCCACATGAAGTGGCCGTTCCCGGTCAAGCTGCTGCGCAAGAACGGCGAAGTGGTGGAAGAAGGCCTCAAGCCCTTCCGCTTCTACGGCCCCACCTGCGACAGCGTCGACCACATGCCCGGCCCGTTCTACCTGCCGGAAAGCGTCGACGAGGGCGACTACATCGAGATCGGCATGCTGGGCGCCTATGGCGTGGCCATGTCGACCCGCTTCAACGGCTTTGGCGAAACCGACACCGCCCAGGTTTCGGACGCGCCGATGGCCTCGATGTACGGCCTGGCCAAGCGCTCGATCCCGACCCCGCGGCCCGAGGCCGAGGAACGCAAGATCGTGCGGTTCTCGCGGCCGAAAGGCGCGGCCGGCAAGAAGCGGCGGCGTCGCTAAGTCGTCTTGGTTCGCCTCTAAATCGTTTCTGAGTTAAACCGCGCGCCGCGCCCGACGTTACGAACGTCGGGCGTAGCCTCATTTCCCAATTCCCCCGTCGGTCGCTCCGTCCCGGCGAAGGGTTCCTATCAACGACGGGCGTCCAAAGTCAGGGAAACCGAAGCGATGAACGCTCCCGTTCCGAACAACCAGAAGGCCGAGCTGCTGCAGAACGTGGTCGAGCATATCGACATCACGTCGTTCGACGCCCGCCCCATCATCGATTCCATGCGCAAGATGTCGTTCAGCTCGCGCGACACCGCCCGCGCCGCCGACATCTTCAACATGGCGCTGGAGGACAAGTCCTGCTCGCCGTGGCTGATCCTGGCCGGCTCGACCTCGGCCGGCGGCTGCATGCACGTCTACCGCGACATGGTGAAGAACGGCATGATCGACGCCGTGGTCGCCACCGGCGCCTCGATCGTCGACATGGACTTCTTCGAAGCCCTGGGCTTCAAGCACTACCAGGCCGCCGGCCCGGTCGACGACAACGTGCTGCGCGACAACTATATCGACCGCATCTACGACACCTATATCGACGAGGAAGAGCTCCAGAACTGCGACCACACGATCCTGGAGATCTGCAACCGCCTGGAGCAGCGCGCCTATTCCTCGCGCGAGTTCATCTGGGAGATGGGCAAGTGGCTGTCGGAAGGCAACGCCAAGAAGCAAGGCTCGCTGATCCAGACCGCCTATGAAGAAGGCGTGCCGATCTTCTGCCCGGCCTTCGTCGACAGCTCGGCCGGTTTCGGCCTGGTCAAGCACCAGAAGGAACGCATCGCCGCCAAGCAGCCCTATCTGATGATCGACGCGGTCGCGGACTTCCGTGAACTGACCGACATCAAGATCGCGGCCGGCACCACCGGCCTGTTCATGGTCGGCGGCGGCGTGCCCAAGAACTTCGCCCAGGACACCGTGGTCTGCGCCGAGATCCTCGGCGTCGAGGCCGACATGCACAAGTACGCGGTGCAGATCACCGTCGCCGACGTCCGCGACGGCGCCTGCAGCTCCTCGACGCTGAAGGAGGCCGCCAGCTGGGGCAAGGTCAACACCACCTACGAGCAGATGGTGTTCGCCGAAGCCACCACCGTGGTGCCGCTGATCGCCTCGGACGCCTATCACCGCGAACACTGGAAAGGCCGCGAAAAGCCCCGCTGGCAGAAGCTGTTCGGCAAGTAGGCTTGATACGGACGACCTGAAACTGCAGGGTCCCCGAAGTTGCTTCGGGGACCCTTTTTCATGCGCGCCTGGCTGACGATCGGGATGACGGGTCTGGCCCTAGCCGGCTGCGCCAGCCTGACGGGATCGCAGGCGGTCCCCTATCTCGCCAAGGGGTCCTATGACGCGCGCCAGGCCGTGCCGCCCCCGCCGGCGGCCGGGTCCGCCATCGACCAGCGCGACCGCCGCACATTCCTGGACACCCGCCGGCTCAAGGACACCCCGCGCTGGTCGCTGGCCAAGCGGGACGCGCGCAAGGCCAAGATTCTGGACGCCTACAGCTGCGCCCTGGGCGCGACGCCCAGTCGCCAGGCCACGCCGCGGCTGGCGGCGATGCTGCGCCGGATCCGCCAAGACGTGCGGCCGGCCGTCTCGAGCCCCAAGCGGCTCTACGACCGCAAGCGCCCCTACCAGGTCGATCGCGGCGCGATCTGCGTGCGCAGCGGCCTGATCACCGCCCTGAGCCCCGACTATCCGTCCGGCCACGCCACCTGGGGCTGGACCGTCGGCCTGGTCCTGGCCAAGGCCCAACCGCAAAGGGCCGACGCCATCCTGGCCCGGGCCAGGGCCTATGGCGAAAGCCGGGTGATCTGCGGCGTGCACAACGCTTCCTCGGTCGAGGCGGGCCGGCTGAACGCCGCCGCCCTGGTCAAGACCCTGGAGACCTCGCCGGCCTTCGCCGCCGACCTGGCGGCGGTCGGGCGCGAGCTGGACGCCGCGCGAGCGACGGGCCCGGCGCCCGATCGCGCTCGATGCGACGTCGAGTCGGCGCTGGTGGCCCAGACGCCCTACTGAGCCCGCAAGCTTGCGCGGGAGGGTCGCGCCCTCTACCTCTTGGTCATGGCCCATCATGCCGCGTGCGATCACGACCATCACAACCACGGCGTCGCCGGTTCGGCCCTCGCGGCCGAGCTGAACGCCGCCGAGGCGCGCTGCGGCGCCGCCGACCAGCGCCTGACCGCCCCGCGCCGCCGGGTGCTGGAGCTGCTGCTGCAGGCCGGCCAGCCGGTGAAGGCCTACGACCTGATCGCCAGCTTCGCCGTCGACGGTCCACCCGCCAAGCCGCCGACCGTCTACCGCGCCCTGGACTTCCTCGAGAAGCAGGGCTTCGCCCACCGCATCGAGAGCCTCAACGCCTATGTCGCCTGCCGCAAGGAGGCCGACGGCCACGCCGCCGCCTTCCTGATCTGCGACTGCTGCGGCGCCACCCGCGAGATCGAACCCAAGGCCAGCGCCGAGATCATCGCCGCAGGCGCCGCCGCCGGCTACGCCCTGACCGCCGTGACCATCGAGGCCCACGGGCTGTGCGCGGACTGCCGAGGGTGATCCAGTCGGGGACATGCCCTTGCGGCGTGTCCCCATCACGGGCAAGACGCCGGAGATGTATCTGGGGACACGCCGCAAGGGCATGTCCGCGGCGGAGATTGCGAAGATTGCGCAAACGCCGTTAGGCTCCAAACAGCCGTCCAACCCTCCCGGATCTTTCCCATGACGCCCACCGAGACCTATCCCGGCGTCGAAATCTGGCGAGGCGGCGTCAACACCTGGGACTGCGACGAGATGGGGCACATGAACGTGCGCTTCTACGTCACCCGGGCCATGGAGGGGCTGGCCGGGCTCGCGGCCGAACTCGGCCTGCCGCACGCCTTCTCGCCCTACGCCAACGCGACCCTGGTGGTCCGCGAACAGCACATCCGTTTCCTGCGCGAGGCCCAGGCCGGGGCGACGCTGCACATGCTGGGCGGGGTGATCGCCATTTCCGAGACCGAGGCGCGGGTCCTGCAGCTGCTGGTTCACACCGCTACCGGCCAGTTGGCGGCGACCTTCCAGACCACCCTCGCCCACGTCACCCCGCGCGAAGGCGAGGCCTTCCCGTGGCCGCGGATCGTCCACGACCGGGCCGCGGCGTTGACGGTCGAGGTTCCGGAACAGGCGCGGGCCCGCAGCCTGGACCTGTCGCCGTTCGAGCCGACCGCCAGCCTGCAGCGCGCCGAGGCCTTGGGCCTGAAGCGGATCGGGCTGGGCGCCCTGTCGCCGACCGACTGCGACGTGTTCGGACGGATGCGCGCCGAGCAGTTCATCGGCCGGGTCTCGGACGGCATCGGCGCCTTCATCGGCCCGTTCCGCGACATCGTCGTCGCCCATGCCGAGCCCAAGCCCGCCCGGGTCGGCGGCGCGGTGCTGGAATACCGCCTGGCCCAGCTGACCTGGCCGCGGGCCGGCGACCGGGTCGAGCTGCGGTCGGGCCTGGTCGGGACCGAGGGCCAGGCGATGCGCGTGGTCCACTGGATGCTCGATCCCACCACCGGACAGCCCTGGGGCACGTCGGAGGCCGTGGCCGTCACCTTCGACCTCGACGCGCGGAAGGTCGTGCCGATCAGCCAGGCGGCGCGGGCCGAACTGGCGAAGGCGGCGGTGGACGAGCTGGCGCTGTAGGCCGATCGCAAACGCGGCGGCCCTACCCCGCCGCCATCTCGAAGATCGCCTCGCGCGCCAGGTCCGGGCGCTCCATCGGCAGGAAGTGGCCGGCGCCGGCCACCGTCTCCACACGGATCGCCGGGTGGCGGCGCATCAAGCTAGCGCCGTCGCCGACATGGGCGGTCGAGCCCTTCTCCGCCCTGAGCAGCCGCGCCGGGCAGCGGATGCGGCTCATGGCCCGCCAGGGGTCGTGGGCCTGGGCGCTGTAGTTGGAAGCTTCCCAGGCCGGGGCGCAGGCCAGCTCGACCTTGCCGTCCTCGCGATCCTTGAAGCCGCCGCCGACATAGTCGGCCAGCATGGTCTCGGGCCAGGTCCTGAACGCCCCGCGCCCGCGATAGGCGGTGAAGGCGGCCTCGCGGGTGTCGAACACCGCCCGGCGGCGCAGCGCCCCCTGGACCAGCGGCAGATGCTTCCACAGCGCCCCGGAGGTCCAGGGCATGTGGGCGTAGAAGGCCATGATCCGGGGCATGATCACCGGATCCAGCAGCACCAGGCCGCGCACCGCGTCCGGCGCCGCCGCGGCGGCCAGCAGGCTGACCGTGGCGCCCATCGAATGGCCGGCCAGCACCACGGGCTCCTGGTCGAGGGCGGTCAGCAGGGCCAGCAGGTCGTCGCGCAGGTCCAGCCAGCTTCGCCGGCGTTCCGGATTGGCGGCCAGGCGGCTGGAGCCGTGGCCGCGCTGGTCCACCGCCAGCACCCGCAGCCCGGCCGACAGCGGGGCCAGCAGGGCGCGGTAGGTCTGGCCGTTGAAGCCGTTGGCGTGGACGAAGACCACGTCCACCGGACGGTCGGCGGGTCCGAACTCCAGCACCGCCATCTCGCCCGCCCCGGCGCGGCTGGCGATCGGGATGAAACGTCGGCGAGGCTCTCGAAAGACGGCCGCGTCCATGGCGGAAGGCTCCTGTTGCGGCTGCTGGCGCCTAAGGTAGGCGGGTGGCCGCGACATTGGGAGTCCGCACTTGCCCCCTACGGGCCTTCGGCCGTCTTCCCCCAAGGGTGGAAGAGCGCTTCGGCGCCGCCAAGTGGGGGCAAGTGCGGGGTCGCCCCTACGCCGCCGTCAGCTGCCACTCGCCGCGGTCGTCCTTGCAGGCGCTGTAGCGCTCGGTGGTCGGGCGGTCGTTGCGGGTGCTGATCGAGGCGTTGATGATCCGGCAGTTGGCTTCCGGGCCATAGCCGCTCTGGTCCAGCAGCGGGGCCGAGACATAGCCGACGCCGTAGCCGTCGCGGCCCACCAGCAGCCAGTTGCTATTGGGCGCGCCGCCCAGCACCTCGACCCGCTGGCCGGCCGACAGCTTGCCCACCACCTTGCCGGTGGTCGACGGACCCGACCGCAGGTTGGCGGTCCCGCGGGCGGTGTAGTCGCCGCCGACGGCGTCGTAGCTGCGCAGCGCCTGGACGCCGCGCTCGAAGCGCAGGGTGTCGCCGGCGATCGGCGGGCCGTAGGACGAGGAGACCACGTCGATGCGGCCCGAGGCGCCGGTGCGCGAATTGCTCCAGCTCTCCGAGCGGCCGCTGTCGAGCGCGCGCTTGGTGGCCTGCTGGGCCATGGCCTGGTCGGTCGACTGCATGCGGCAGCCGATATAGGCCCCCGCCGCCGCTCCGGCCGCCGCGCCCAGCACTGTGCCCAGGGTCTTCTCGTTCTTGCTGACCGCGCGGCCCACCAGGGCCCCGGCCGCGGCCCCGATCAGGGCGCCGCCCTCCTGCTTCTTGCCCGAGCCTTCGCAGCCGAACAGGCCGCTGATGCCCTTGGACTGGGCCGCCGCCGGCAGCGGCGCGACGACCAGCGAGGCGAGGACGGCGCCGACCGACAGGGTGGCGGCGATGGAATGTCTGACCATGGGGAAGGTCTCCTGAACAAGTCTTTCGGCCCCCGGATGAAGGCCGGTTGGCGTCCGGCGCCCGCGTGATACAAACTGATCAACGATAAGGGAGAGATGAGCGTGCCGGACAAGCCAGACTATAGCTGTTTCGATGTCGAGATCGAGACAGGCGTGGCGCATCTGCGCCTGAAACGTCCCGAGGCCCTCAACACCATGACCCGCGCGTTCTGGAACGAGCTGCCGGCCATCGTCCGCGACATCGACGACAACGCCCGCGCCCGCTGCATCGTCATCTCCTCGACCGGCAAGCATTTCTGCGCCGGCATGGACCTGTCGGTGTTCACCGACGGCGAGGGCGTGACCGGCGGCGAGCCCGCCGACCGCTTCGTGGCCGCCGAGAGCTTCCGCCGCCACGTCCGGTATCTGCAAGATAGCTTCAGCTGCCTGGACGAGGCCCGCATGCCGGTGATCGCCGCCATCCAGGGCGGCTGCATCGGCGGGGCGGTGGACCTCACCAGCGCCTGCGACATCCGTTACGCCAGCGCCGACGCCTTCTTCACGATCCACGAGATCAATATCGGCATGACCGCCGACGTCGGGACGTTCCCGCGGCTGTGCAAGCTGATCCCCGAGGGCTGGGTGCGCGAGCTGGCCTATACCGGCCGGCGGCTGCCCGCCGCCCGGGCGCGCGAGATCGGCCTGGTCAACGAGGTGCTGCCCACCCACGAGGAGGTCGTCGCCCACGCCCTGGCGACGGCTCGCGAGATCGCCTCGAAGTCGCCCCTGGCCGTGGCCGGCAGCAAGGTGATGATCAACTACGCCCGCGACCACTCGATCAAGGACGGGCTGGACTACATCGCCACCTGGCAGACCGGCATGTTCTCGCCGCCGCACATGATGGAGGCGTTTCAGGCCAAGGCCCAGGGCCGCGAGCCGGTCTATCCCGACCTCGTGCCGCTCAGGAAGCGGATGTAGGCTTCCTACGCCTCGACCGCTTCGGGCAGCTCCGCGTGGGTCAGGTCGCAGCCGTCCAACCGGCAGCGGGTCAGGTCGGCGTCGATCAGGCGCACGCGGCGGGCGTCGGCGCCGGTCAGGTCGGCGCCTTGCAGCGCGGCGCGGCTGAGGTCGGTGCGCAGGACGCGGCCCTGGGCGATGGTCAGCGGCCCCAGCCGGGCTCCGGACAGGTCGGCCCGCGACAGCTGGGCGCCGACCAGCCGGGCGCCCCGCAGGTCGGCCCCGCGCAGATTTGCGCCGCGCAGGTCGGCCTCGGCCAGGTTGGCGCCCTGCAGCTGGACCTTCTCCAGGTCCATGCCGAAGAAGATCGCGCCCGGCGCCGACAGGCCGGCCAGCCGGCGGCCGCGCAGCCGTCGCAGCGGCCGGAAGTCGACCGCCGCCACCCGGGCCGCCGCGCCGTCTCGGCCGTCGCTGGTCACATAGAGTTCGTGCGCCTCGAGGATCTCGTGCAGGGGCGCGTCGTCGACATAGACGATCGGCGGCGGGGCGCGCAGCACCTGGGTCAGGTCGGCCCCGTCGAACGTGGTGCCCGCCAGGTCGGCGCCGGTCAGCACCGCCCGGCGCAGCGAAGCGCCGGCCAGGTCGGCGTTGTAGAGATTGGCCTGGGACAGGTTGGCGCCGTCCAGGGTGGCGCGGTTCAGCCGGGCGCCCTTCAGACTGGCCCCGGCCAGGTCGGCGTCGGTCAGGTCGGCGACCCGGGCGAAGGCATGGCCCACCTGGGCGCCGTCCAGCCGCGCGCCCTGCGTCAGGACGCGCTCCAGCTCGCCAGGCCGAGCCCGGTGCTTGAGGATCCTGAAGCCGTCGACGCTGTCCTGGGTGGCGATGACGCCCTCGCGCAGGTCGCAGGCGGTCAGGTCGGCGCCGCTCAGATTGGCCCCGCGCAGGCAGGCGCCGCGCAGGTCGCAGCGCGAGAGGTTCGCCTCCCGCAGGTCGGCGTCGCGCAGGTCGGCCCCGTACAGGTTGGCCCGGGCCAGCACGGCGCGCGACAGCAGGGCCCCGGCCAGGCGGACGCCGGTCAGGTCGGCCTCGGAAAGGTCGACGCCCTCCAGATCGACGTGGTCGAGATCGACATAGGACAGGTTGGCGCGGACGCCGGCCGGCAGCCCCTTCAGATAGCGCAGATGCGCCTCGACCGCCGCCCTCAGCGCGATCGGCGCGAGGGTGCGGAACAGCGAAGGCTGGACGGGTCGACCGGAGAAGGCGGGGGCGGACATGGACGGCGCTCTTTTTTGGCGAACCGTGTCACGCGACCTTTAAGGAAACGTTCGATTTATTCCGAAAACTCAAAGCCATCCGCGCCGCTTGAACCACAGCAGCGGCCCGGCCGCGGCGACGACCATCACCCCCAGGGCGAACGGGTAGCCGTGCAGCCAGTTCAGCTCGGGCATGTGGGCGAAGTTCATGCCGTAGATCCCCGCCACCAGGGTCGGCGGCAGAAACATCACCGAGAACACCGAGAAGATCTTGAAGATGGCGTTCTGCTCGATGTTGATCAGGCCCAAGGCCGCGTCGAGCAGGAAGGTGATGTTGCCCGACAGATAGCCCGAATGATCGGTGATCGACTGGACGTCGCGCTGCAGCGACTTGAGATGGTCGCGCAGTTCCTTGTCGCCCTCGAACTGGTCGGCCAGCGAGGCGAAGCTGAGCAGGCGGGCCAGGCTGACCAAGCTGTCGCGGGCCTTGGAATTGACGATCTGGGCCCGGCCCAGGCGGTTCAGGATCGCCTCGAACGCCGCGCCGCGCGGCCGGCTGAAGATGATTCGCGACTGGGCCTCGACCTCGCTGGAGGTGCGCTCGAGGATGTCGGCGGTGCGGTCGATCACCGCGTCCAGCAGGCCCAGGAACGTCTGGGCGCCGCCGGGGCACAGGCTGGGCTGGCGTTCGGCCTGGGCGGCGAACACCGCGAACGCCTTCGGCTCGACATAGCGGATGGTCACCAGCCGGTCGCCGGTCAGCACGAAGGTCACCGGCGCGGCGGTCGGCAGGTCGCCGTCGGCGTTGACCAGCACCGTGGCGGTCATGAACGTGCCGCCGTCTTCCTGGTAGAGGCGCGAGGAGGCCTCGATCTCGGCCATCTCCTCGCGGGTGGGCAGCAGCAGGCCGATCGACTTCTCGACCGCCACTTCCTCAGCGCGGGTGGGGCTGACCAGCTCTATCCACACCGCGTCGGCGGGCAGCGCCCAGTCGGGCGTCAGGCCGCCGGGCTCGAAACCCGGCGCGCCATGGCGCAGCACCCTCAGCATGGGACATGAGCTTTGTTCACGCCCCGGGCATGACCCAGAGCGCGCACGGCGTCAACGCGGCGCTTGCGGCTTTTCGGCGTCCTGCGCCTGGCCTGAGGATTGCGACTGCGAGATCAGGGCGGCGATGCGGTCGGTCGAATCGGCGGCCTGGTTGATCATGTCCAGCGGCGAACTGGCGCGCACCGAGGCGGCGACCTGGTTGGCGGCCGACTTGGCCAGCGTGACGGCGGCGTTCTGGGCCAGAGCCAACTTGCTGGTGGCGGCGGCGATCGTAACCGCCTGGTTGTTCTGGTAGATGAAGCCGTGGGTCGGGTAGACGGTCGAGCCCAGGTCGCGGATCGGGTCGTACCAGACCTTGACCTGGCTCCAGTCGCCGGCCGGCGAGACGTCGACGACGGTGACGTCCTTTTCGATCTGGCCGCGGCCGCCGTCGATGATCGACCAGTTGGCGTGGGTCACCTGGATCACGCGATCGGTCAGCACCTGGCTGACGAAGGCGACGTGGCCGAGGTTCATGCGGCCGGTGGGCTTGAAGCAGAGCACGGCCCCGGCGCGGGGCACGAAGCCGGTGTCGTACTTGCCGACCGCCTGGCTCCACCAGGTGCGAGCGTCGCCGAAGATCTGGATGCCCGACATCAGACGCGCGAACGGGACGCATTGCCAGTACCCGTCGGCCATCGCGCCGGACATCGGCACAAGGCTGATCATGGCGGCCGCGGCCAGGGAACCCCAGAGGGTTCTCGTCCGTTTCGTCATGCTGTGGGTACTCCCCCGCGTCACTGGGCTAAGGGATAACCCTGACAGGGAAATATGAAAAGTCTGTTTATTAGGCTTTCGCCGTGGCAGGTCGCCGCTGCCGCCAGCCTTTCGCCCAAGCTTTCATGCGTTCGCGCGCCGGCTTTTCGATGATGTGATACGACATCGCCGACAGCGGAACCAGTGCGGCGACAATCAACAGCCAAGCATAGAACGGCAGCTGATCGCCCTCGATCTTCAGAAGCTTCAGCGCGGCATTGACCGCCAGGATCTTCCAGGGGATGCAGATCATGTAGGTCGAGTAGCTGATCTCGCCCAGATACACGAGCGGAGCCTGAGTCGCGAAGCTTGAGCCGGCTGCGGCCAGGGCCGCCAGCATGACGATCAGCCCCCCCAGGGTCATGACGATCACCGGGTCGGGCGCCTTGAAATGCACGGCCAGCAGCACGGCGGCGCCCGCCAGACAGGCGCCCAGGCCCGAGAAGCGGCCGGTGACGGCGCCCGAGCGCCACAGGGCGTGCAGGGCGCAGCCATAGGCGAAGCACGGGACGATGCGCAGGAAGCCCCAGCGGATCGTCGCCTCGGTCAGTGGGAAGCCGGCCAGCGCCTGGAAGGCCGGATAGAGGGCGGCGATCAGGACCAGGGCCAGGCCGACGGCCAGGCGCGGCCGTTCGCGCAGCCGCCAGGCGGCGAAGGCGAAGGCCGGGAAGCTGAGATAGGCGAACCATTCGGCCGAGATCGACCACGACGGATGGTTCCAGCCCGACACCGGCGCGAAGCCCCAGGCCTGGACCAGCAGCAGATTGGCCGGCAAGGCGCTCCAGGCCAGCATGTTCTGGTCGACGGCGATGCCGGCCAGGCCGGCGGCCCCGGCCATCAGCCCGACGCCCGCCAGGGTGACCAGGTGCAGCGGATAGACCCGCGCCAGCCGGTTCCACAGGAAGTCGCCATAACGGAACGTCCCGGTCCCGACGCCCTGCAGATAGACGTGGCAGAGGATGAAGCCCGACAGGGTGAAGAACGCCTCGACCCCCAGATAGCCCTTGCCGATCATCGCCGGCGGAACCGCCGCCGAGAGGTTGGGCCAGTAGTGATACAGCACCACCCAGAAGGCGGCGAAGAAGCGAAGGGCCGTCAGGGGCTTGATATTGGCGGCGTCTGGCATCATCTCGACTCTCGGTTCGGCGAAGCCTGGGGGCTTCCGTCGCGTTCCTTGCATGGACGGCGCCTACGGAGGGGTAGGCGATGGCGCGTTTTCCGGACCAGAGCTTAGATCGGTACGATGAACGAACTCCTTCACCTCGTCGCGGACCCCGCCGCCTGGGCCGCCCTGGTCACGCTGATCGTCATGGAAGTCGTGCTTGGCATCGACAACCTGGTGTTCATCTCAATCCTCTCCAACAAGCTGCCGCCCGAACATCGCCAGAGGGTGCGTCGGATCGGCATCTCCCTGGCCCTGATCATGCGGCTGGTCCTGCTGTCGACCATCGCCTTCATCGTCGGCCTGACCGCCCCGGTGTTCGACCTGGGCCTGGCCGGCCCGCTGTCGCACGGCGAGCCCACCTTCGAGACGGCCTTCTCGTGGCGTGACCTGATCCTGATCGCCGGCGGCCTGTTCCTGATCTGGAAGGCCACCAAGGAGATCCACCACAACGTCGATCCCGACGCCGACGAATCCGCCCCGGACGTCAAGACGGCGGCGATCTCGAACGTCGGCGGAGCGATCTTCCAGATCATCCTGCTGGACATCGTGTTCTCGATCGACTCGATCCTGACCGCCGTGGGCATGACCGACCACCTGCCGATCATGATCGTCGCGGTGATCGTCGCGGTCACCGTGATGCTGCTGGCCGCCGATCCGCTGGGCAACTTCATCAACGACAACCCGACCGTGGTCATGCTGGCCCTGGGCTTCCTGCTGATGATCGGCGCCGTGCTGATCGCCGAGGGCTTCGGGGTGCACGTGCCCAAGGGCTATATCTACGCGGCCATGGCCTTCTCGGCCGGCGTCGAGGGCCTGAACATGCTGTCGCGGCGCAAGGGCGCGGGCAAGAAGCACTAGACGCAACCCTCCCCCTGTGGGGGAGGCGATCGCGCAGCGATCGGTGGGGGGAGTTTTAGGGTCGTAGGTCCAGGACCTGGTCATCGGCCTATCACTCCCCCTCGGTCGGCTTCGCCGACACCTCCCCCACAGGGGGAGGACCTTTCGTGCGTCCGCCACGTTCCGCTTGCGAACCGCGCGAGCCGTCCGCAAGAAGCCGCCCAGTGACCGACGTGGGGATGCGATGACCGCCCAGACCTTCACCGACACCGAGCGCCGGACCACCCTGGCCGGCCTGCTGATCGTCTTCCTGCTCAGCGCCCTGGACCAGACGGTGGTCTCCACGGCCATGCCGCGGATCATCGCCGAGCTGAACGGCCTGACGCTCTATTCGTGGGTGACCACCGCCTATCTGCTGACCTCGACGGTGATGGTGCCGATCTGGGGCAAGCTGGGCGACATCTATGGTCGCAAGCCCGTGCTGCTGGCCGGCATCGCCATCTTCCTGGCCGGCTCGTGGCTGTCGGGCCTGTCGGGCGAGTTCGGCGCGGTGCTGGGCATGAGCGGCATGGTCCAGCTGATCGTCTTCCGCGCCCTGCAAGGGATCGGCGGCGGCGCCCTGTTCACCACCGCCTTCGCCATCATCGCCGACCTCTATCCGCCGCGCGAGCGGGGCAAGTTCGCGGGGATCTTCGGCTCGGTGTTCGGCCTGGCTAGCGTGCTGGGCCCGCTGATCGGCGGCTACTTCACCGACCATGGCACGGTCCACCTGGGCGGCCAGGTGATCGCCGGCTGGCGCTGGGTGTTCTATGTCAACCTGCCGCTCAGCCTGCTGTCGCTGTTCATGATCCTGGTGAAGATGCCGCCGCTGGAGCACCGGCGTTCCGGCGCGGTCGACTATCTTGGCGCCATCCTGCTGGTCGCCGCCTTCGTGCCGCTGCTGTTGGCCCTCAGCCAGGGCGGCCACGACTTCGCCTGGAGTTCCCCCCAGGCCCTCGGCCTGTTCGCCTTCGCCGCCGTGGCCCTGGCGCTGTTCCTGTACGCCGAGACCAAGGTCAGCAATCCGCTGTTGCCCCTGCGCCTGTTCGCCAACCGGGTGTTCGCCACGGCCAACCTGGCCGGCTTCCTGATCTCCATGGCCTTCCTGGGCGTGGTGACGTTCCTGCCACTCTACATGCAGCTGGGCCTGGGGGTAAACGCCACGACCAGCGGCCTGGCCATCCTGCCGCTGATGGGCGGGCTGATCGTCTCGTCGACCGGCGCGGGCCAACTGGTCAGCGAGACCGGCCGCTACAAGCCGCTGATGATTGCCGGGGCGGTGCTGCTGCTGGTCGGGATCGGGCTGCTGACCCGGGTGACCGCCCACACCACCCTGCCGGATCTGTGCTGGCGGATGGCCATCGTCGGCCTGGGCCTGGGCCCCGGCCAAAGCCTGTTCAACCTGGCCACCCAGAACGCTGTCGAGGTGCGCGACATCGGCGTGGCCACCAGTTCCAACCAGTTCTTCCGCCAGATCGGCTCGACCATCGGGGTGGCGCTGTTCGGCGCCCTCCTGACCCACCGCCTGGCCACCGAGGGGCAGGGTTTCGACCTGGGCTCCTTGCAGGGCCTGGCTCTGAAGGCCACGGCCCAGGGCGCGGCCCGCCATACCGACCCGGTGCTGGCTCAAGCCCTGACCCACGCCATCACCGGTGTGTTCGCCGCCGGCCTGCTGGTGATCGCCGCGGGGCTGGTGGTGATCTTCCTGATCCCCGAGCTGCCGTTGCGGAGCCGGCAACCAGGACCGGAGCCGGTGCTGGATAAGGAAGCCGTCTGATATCGGGCCGGGGACAGGCGCATGCGCCTGTCCCCGGCCTCATCCGCGACTACAGAAAACTGTACGGGTCGACATCGAACACCACGCGCACCGAATTCGGGACCTTGGCCCGGGCCCGCCAGGCGGCCAGGAAGCCCTGCAGGTCCACCGTCCGGTCGGCCCGGACCAAGAAGCGCTTGCGCCGCCGCCCGCGCACCAGGGCCAGGGGCGCGTCGGCCGGGCCGAACACCTCCACCCCCTCGGCGTTGGGCGTGGCGGCCGCCAGGGCCTGGCAATAGGCCTCCAGAGCCACCGGATCCGGTCCCGAGGCGATCACCGCCGCCAGGCGTCCGAACGGCGGCAGGCCGGCTTCCTGACGCATGGCCATCTCGGCCTCGACGAAGGCGTCGCGGTCCTGGGCCTTGAGCGCCTGCAACACGCCGTGCTCGGGGGCGTAGGTCTGCAGGAGCGCCCGCCCCGGCTTCTCGTGCCGCCCCGCCCGGCCCGCCGCCTGGGCCAGCAGCTGGAAGGTCCGCTCGCCGGCCCGCAGGTCCCCGCCGCGCAAGGAAAGGTCGGCGTCGACCACCCCCACCAGGGTCAGGTTGGGGAAGTTGTGGCCCTTGGCGGCGGCCTGGGTGGCCACCAGGATGTCGATCTCGCCGGCCGCCATGCTGTCGACCAGGGCCCGCGCCCCGGCCGCGTCGAACACCGTGTCGGACGAGAACACCGCGATCCGGGCGTCGGGGAACAGGTGGCGCGCCTCCTCCTCGACCCGCTCGACGCCGGGGCCGATGGAGGTCAGGCTGTCCTTGGCCCCGCAGTGCGGGCAGGCCTCGGGCTTCTTCATCGAAAAGCCCGTCAGGTGGCAGACCAGGCGGCCGGTATAGCGGTGCTCGACCAGCCAGCTGTCGGTGTCGGGCGACTTCATCTTCTCGCCGCAGGCCTTGCACAGGACCAGCGGCGCATAGCCCCGGCGGTTCAGGAACAGCAGGGCCTGCTCGCCGCGGGCCAGGGCTAGGGACACCGCCTTGACCAGCGGCGGCGACAGCCAGCGGCCGGGCTCAGGCGGGGTCTCGCGCATATCGATCAGGTCGATGTCGGGCAGTTGCGCCGCCCCGTGGCGGGCGCTCAGCCGCAGCCAGCGATAGCGGCCCTGCTGGGCGTTCCACAGGCTTTCCAGCGAAGGCGTGGCCGAGGCCAGGACCACCAGCGCGCCCTCGATCTTGGCGCGGGCCACGGCCAGGTCGCGGGCCTGGTAGATGAAGCCCTCCTCCTGCTTGAACGAGCCGTCGTGCTCCTCGTCGACCACCACCAGCCGCAGCTTGCGGAACGGCAGGAACAGGGCCGAGCGAGCGCCGATCACGATCCGGGCCGCGCCCGTGGCGACACCCTCCCAAGCCCGACGGCGGCGGGGCGGCGAGACGGCCGAGTGCCACTCGACCGGGGCCACGCCGAAGCGGGCCTCGAAGCGGGCCAGCACCGCCTGGGTCAGGGCGATCTCGGGCAGCAGGATCAGCACCTGGCTGTCGGGGTCGGCGGCCAGGGCGGCGGCCACCGCCTCCAGATAGACCTCGGTCTTGCCCGAGCCCGTCACCCCGTCCAGCAGGGCCGCCTGGAAGCCGCCGGCCTCCAGCATCTGGGAGAGCACGTCGGCCGAGGCCCGCTGGCTGGGATTGAGGGTCTGCGGCGGACGCGACAGCTCCGGCTGGGGAAAGCTGGCGTCAGGCTCGATCCAGGTGACGGCCAGCACGCCCTCGTCGACCAGGCCCTTGACCACCCCGGCCGAAACGCCGGCGGCGGTCGCCAGGGCGCCCGAGGCCAGCGGGCCATGCTCGGCGGCGGCCAGCACCTTCAGCCGCGCGGGAGTCATCTTGGCCGGCTGGGCCCCGGTCAGGACCAGGGCCTTGTCGGGCTTGGCGGCCGGATGGCGCAGGCCGCGCAGGGCCATGGCCAAGGGCCAACCGGGAATGTCGACCGAGTAGCGCGCGGCCCACTCCACGAAGGCCAGGACGCCGGGCGGCAGCGGCGGGTCATCGACCCGTTCCAGCACGGGCTTGAGCGGCCGGTTGCCGCCCGTACCGTCGCGCAGCCCCGTCACCACGCCGCGAATCACCCGCGGGCCCAGCGGCACGGTCACATGGTCGCCGACCGCCAGCCCCAGCCCTTCCGGCTCGGCGTAGTCGAACGCCTCGGGCAGCGGCATGGGCAGCAGGACGGAGGCGATGCGGGGCATGGGACCAGACATGGGGACGATCGGGTTCTGCCTCGGAAACGTCCCCAGGTCGAGAGGACCCGTGGCCGCGCCATCAAGCCGCTGTTAACCGACTTGGGGCTTCATCGGTGTCGCCCCCGCTGTGAACGATATGGGGACGAAGTGTGAACGGAGTAGGCCCGCCCCATGACCGACGCGACGCAAGCCAGGCTGTTTCCGGTGGTCGACCCGGCGCTGGTCCGCGACTTCCTCAGGGCCGAGCCCGATTTCCTGCACGGCGATCCCGACCTGCTCAGCGACCTGGGCCTGCGCCCGGACGCCAGCAACATCGTCGACTTCGGCCCCGCCGCCCTGGCCCGGGTCTCGGCCGCCCATGAGCGCGAGGCCCTGGTCCGCCGCCAGATCGAGGCCACGGCCCGCGCCAACTTCTCGGCCCAGGCCCAGACCCACGCCGCGGTGATCGACCTGCTGGACGCCCGCAACCATTCTGACCTGGCCCGTCGGGTCGACGAAATGGCCATCCTGCGCTTCGGCCTCGCCGCCGGAGTGGTCGTCCTGGAAGGGCCGGGCCGCGTGCCCGCCGGCTGGCACGCCCTGATCGCCGGCCAGATCGACATGACCATGGGCGAGCACGGGGTCGCCCGCATGGGCTTCCACGCTCCGGCCCTGGGCCTGTTCGGCGACCGCATCCAGGACATCAGGAGCATGGCCCTGGTCCGCATGGCCCTGTGGGAACCCTCACGCCAAGGCCTGCTGGCCTTCGGCTCGGCCGATCCCGAGGGCTTCACGGCCGATATGGGCACGGACCTGGTCGCCTTCCTGGCCCGTGTCGTCGAGCGCACGGCCGAACGCTGGCCGATCCTGTGATCGGCGCCCGCCAGGCCCTGACCGCCTGGCTGGATCATCTGGCCAACGAAAAGCGCGCCTCGCCGCGCACCGTGCGGGCCTATGGCGACAACGTCCTGGCCTATCTGAACTTCCTGGAGCGTCATCGCGGCGAGACCCTGTCGGTCGCCGACCTGGGCGGCGTCACGGCCGCCGAGCTGCGCGCCTATCTGGCCTTCCGTCGCGAGCCCCCGCCTTCCCAGAATGGCGACGATCGCGAGGGCCTGTCGCCGCGCTCGCTGTCGCAGAGCCTGTCGTCGATCCGCGCCTTCCACCGCTATCTGGACCACCGGCTGGACACCCCCAACGCCGCCATCGGCCTGGTGCGCGGACCGCGCATCAAGGTCGGCGCGCCGCGCCCCGTGTCCGAGGACCAGGCCCACGGCCTGATCGCCGAGCTGTCGCTGGATCCGGACCGCGAGGACTGGGAGGTGGCTCGCGATGAGGCGGTGCTGACCCTGCTGTGGGGCTGCGGCCTGCGGATCTCCGAGGGGCTGTCCCTGGCCCGCCGCGACGCCCCCCTGGCCGACAGCCTGCGGATCACCGGCAAGGGCGGCAAGACCCGGATCGTGCCGGTCCTCGACATCGTCCGTGAGCGGATCGACACCTATCTGACCGCCCTGCCCTTCGCCCTGGAGCCCGACGATCCGCTGTTTCGCGCCAAGCGCGGTGGGCCGCTGTCGCCGCGGCACGTCCAGGCGACCATGCAAAACCTGCGGAGCCGCCTGGGCCTGTCCGACCGCGCCACGCCGCACGCCCTGCGCCATTCGTTCGCCACCCACCTGCTGGGGGCCGGCGCCGACCTGCGTTCGATCCAGGACCTGCTGGGCCACGCCTCGCTGTCGACCACCCAGCGCTACACCCAGGTCGACGCGGCGGGTCTGCTAGCGGCGTACGGCAAGGCGCATCCACGGGCATAACTAGGATGGCGACACGCACGAGTGCATGTCCCCGGCCTTACAAATCCCTGGCCTCCAGTTCGGCCAGCAGCACCACCAGCCGATCGGCCTCGGCCTGCACCTCACGGACCACAAACGGCGACGGCAGGTCGGCGCGGGCGGTCGGCGGCGAGCGCTTCACCTGCACCAGATTGATCGCCTCGTTGGGGTCCAGCTGCAGGTCGTACATCTCCCATTCCTGCGGCGTCTGGCCGGACGGGTCGAAATAGCGGCTGAGCTTGTGGCGCGCGGTGCGCACGCAGCGCACGTGGTTGGGCTGGCGCACCGAGCCCGGCGCCAGGTTCACGGCCGGATGGTCCTGGTTCACGGTGTCGACCACCCGCTTGTAGACCTCGAATTCCTTGTCGCACTTGAGATTGGCCGGATCGTCGTTCGAGGCCGATGGCGCGGTGATCTCGTCGTCGGTGATGAACAGCACGCCCTGGCGCTCGCGACCGTCCGGCTCGACCACGCGGTGGGTCTGGCCCGTCAGCAGGCCTGACAGGTCCACGCCCGGCAGCGGCGGCACGGGGCGGTGACGGCCCAACGTCTCGGCGATCGTCGCCCGCTGCTGCGGCGTCACCCCGGCCAGGCCCAGCACGGTGGGCAGGATGTCGATGTGGCTGGTCAGGGCGTCGATCTGGCGCGGCGTGAAGCCCAGCGGCCCCTCGCCCGCGCCCGGTTCGTTCTCCACCACCTGGGTCGACGGCGGGAAGCGCACGATGACCGGCACGTGCAGGGCCTCCTGGTAGGCGGTGTGCCACTTCTCGATCATCATGCCGTGGGCGGCGCCGTATTCCCCGTGGTCGGCCAGGAAGATGACGATGGTGTTTTCGGCCTGGCCGGTCTCCTCCAACGTCTTCAGGACCGCCGCCACGTGGGTGTCGACGATCGCATGGAGCCAGGCGTAGAGCTGCAGGAACTCCAGGGCGTAGCGCTCGGGCTCGTCGCTCAACTGGAACGGAAGCACGCCGTTCAGGGCCTGCTGGACCGCGATCTGCATGGACTGCTCATCGTCCAGCAGGTCGCCCTTCGCCAGCTTGGGGAACTTGTCGTCGATCTTGGTCTTGGCGGTGTCGACGATGTTGAAGCCGGTCTTGGCGTTCAGGGCCAGGCCCACCTTGTAGGCGTAGTCGTGCTGGCAGCTGGGCTTGTCGGCCAGGGACTCGTTCTGGGTGGGCGAGGGCCTGGCGCAGTCCTGCGGAAAGCCCCGTTCGTTCAGCGCGATGCGGATTGTGCCGGCGGTCGGCGGCGGCGTCTTCTGGCCCGCCAGCGGCGTCGTCAGCGGACCGAAGATCGACTGCGTGCCCGAATTGTCCGGAGTCGGAAGCGCCTGGGCGATCACCGCCGGATAGGTGGCGATGTCGTGGGGATTGGTGAACGAGGCCACCGCGAACCAAGGCGGGATGGCATCGACATCGGGTCCGGCGGCGTAGGGATCCTGCGCCTGCTCCACGGCCTGGGCGCGGTTGTAGTTCAGGGCCAAGGCCTTGCGGCGGATGAAGGCGCAGGCCTGATCGGTGAAGCCGACGTCGCGATAGACGCCCAGATTGTTGATCGCCGCGCCGTGCGGCTCCGGATACGACTCCTCCCAGTCATCGAAGCCGTAGCGGTCCAGCGAGTGTTCGGGCGGGTTGCTGACATGCCACTTGCCGAAATAGTGGGTGGTGTAGCCAGCCTCGCGCATCCAGGTCCCCAGGGTGGGAACACCGTCGGCCGCCAGCCAGGGGAAATTGTAGGAATCGCCGCTCTTGAACAGGCCGTCGGTCTGGGTGACCCCGGTCCTGGTCCCGTACTGGCCGGTATAGATCACCGCCCGGCTTGGCGTGCAGGCGCTGGCGGCGATGGTGTGGTTGCGCAGCAGGGCCGCGTTCTCGCGCAGGGCCAGCAGGCCGGGGAAGTACTGGGCGTAGGGGTTGTGGGGCTGGTCCTCGCGCTGGAAGCCCAGGATCCTCTTCAGCGGCTCGTCGAATCCGGCTTCGGCCCCGTAGGAGAACCGGGGAAAACGATACTGGTCGCAGGTGATCAACAGGATGTTGGGCCGGTTCGCCTGGGCCATCGTTCGCTCTCCCCTCGCGCCGTGATCGGCGCGGCCATGTCGCTGCATGGCGCTGGAAAGATACACGATAAAGTTGATCAGTCGATGCTTGGTTACTCCTGATCGTATATCGCCCGGGAGGCGGCGACCACGGGCTGTGACATTCCGTCGCCAAAGGATGGTCAAGCCTTGCAGTTAACTGGCTTTTTACGGCGATGACCGCTTCTGGACCCCGAGCACCGGAACCCGCCCATCCTTGTGGGACATGACCGGACATGGGGTTAGAGATGAAGTTCGACGATCTGAAGATCTCCGCCAAGGTGGCCTTGCCGGCCGTCATCCTGACCGTGGTGGCGCTGGCGATCACCGGCGTCGGCGCCTGGCAGGCCAGGGTCGCGGAAGCCGCCACCAAGGTGCTCGTCGAGCAGCGCGCCCCCGCCGCGCTGGAGGGCTCGCGGTTCAACCGCCGGGTCGTGACCATCGGCTACGCCGCCTACCGCACGATCGCCAACGACGCCGCCTCGCCCGAGGCGAAGCAGGCCAGCGACGAGATCGACAACGCCTACAGGGAAGGCAAGGTCGCCCTCGGCAAGCTCAAGGCCGCCGATCCAGACGCCGCCAAGAAGGTCGCCGACTACCAGGTTCGCCTGGACCGCATCTATTCCAGCGCCCGCCAGGGCGCGGACCTGGGCCTGCAGAACGCCAACGACGCGGCCAAGATGGTCATGGGCGTGATCGATCCCGACATCGCCAGCCTGAGCAAGGACATCTCGACCTACACCAACGCCCATAGCGACGAGACCCGCGCCATGGTCGAACAGGCCGCCAAACAGGCCAAGACCGGCATGGTGATGACCATCGCCTTCGGCCTGATCGCCTCGGCCGCCGCCCTCGTCTTCGCCCTGTGGATTGGCCGCTCTAAGATCGCCGCGCCGCTGGCCGGGCTTTCGCGCACCATGGAGGTCCTGGCCCAGGGATCGGTGGACATCGAGGTGGTCGGCGCCCAGCGCAAGGACGAGGTCGGCGCCATGGCTCGCTCGGTGCAGGTGTTCAAGGACAACGCCCTGGCCCTGCGCACCGCCGAGGCCGCCCAGCAGCGCGCCAGCGCCGAGACCGAGGCCGAGCGCCGCCGCAACCAGGAAGCCGCCGAGGCCGCCGCCCGTGAGCAGGCCTTCGTCATGGAGCACATCGCTACCGGCCTGAACCGCCTGGCCGACGGCGACCTGACCTATCGCGTCGACACCGACTTCCCCCAGGCCTACCAGCGCCTGCAGAGCGACTTCAACGGGGCCATCACCCAGATGGAAGAGGCGATGCGCACCATCGTCCAGGCCGCCAACAGCATCGGCTCGGGCTCGGACGAGATCGCCTCGGCCGCCGACGACCTGTCGCGTCGCAGCGAGCAGCAGGCCGCCAGCCTGGAAGAAACCGCCGCCGCCCTGGACGAGATCACCGCCACGGTGAAGCGTTCGTCGGCCGGCGCCGTCGAAGCCTCGCGCGTCGTCACCTCCACCCGTTCGGACGCCGAGCGCTCGGCCGTGGTGGTGCGCGGCGCCGTCGACGCCATGAACCAGATCGAGAAGTCGTCCCAGTCGATCAGCCAGATCATCGGCGTGATCGACGAGATCGCCTTCCAGACCAACCTGCTGGCCCTGAACGCCGGCGTGGAGGCCGCTCGGGCCGGTGACGCTGGCCGAGGCTTCGCGGTGGTCGCCCAGGAAGTGCGGGCGCTGGCCCAGCGCTCGGCCGACGCCGCCAAGGAGATCAAGACCCTGATTTCGACCTCGTCGCAGCAGGTCAGCCAGGGCGTGTCGATGGTCGGCCAGACCGGCGAGGCCCTGCAGGCCATCGTCGGCAAGGTTAGCGAGATCGACGGCCTGGTCAGCGAGATCGCCGCCTCGGGCGCGGAACAGGCCACCGGCCTCAACCAGGTCAACGCCGCCGTCAACCAGATGGACCAGACGGTGCAGCAGAACGCCGCCATGGTCGAGCAGTCGACCGCCGCCAGCCACGCCCTGAAGGGCGAGGCCAACGGCCTGATGCAGATGATCGGGCGTTTCCAGGTGAGCGGCGCCCAAGCTGCTCAAGGGGGCGCCGCGGTGCGCTCCAGCACCCGCCGGGCCGCTCCGCCGACTCAGGTGAACCGTCCAACCCCGCGCCCGGCCATGGCCCCGGCCACCGCCGCCAGCCGCCCCGGCGCAAACCCGGTCCGCGCCGCCCAGGCCAAGCTGGCCGCCTTCGCCGGCTCCGCCCAGCCGAGCTCGGACGACTGGGAAGAATTCTAGGAGCGCTCCTCCGCTCAAGGATCTTGGGAAGCCCCGCCGTTCGCCCGGCGGGGCTCTTCTTTGAAGTGGACATGCCTGGGGACAGGCCCATGGGCCTGTCCCCCATTCAGAACCCGCCCTCCCATTCGAAAAGCCGGCGGCTCTACCGTCCCGCCGGCCGATCCACGTTGAAGCGGACGGTCGAGGACACGGGGCAGCCGTCGACGCTGCGCAGCACGGTCAGGGTGTGGTTGGCCGGCGGCAGGTCGCCGAGTTTCTTCACGTTGGCTCGGGTCGTGGGCTCGGTGTTGACGGCCAACTCGACGCCCGATTCCCGACAGGCCGCTTGCGCCTTGATGGTGGCGCGAACCTCTTCGATGGACCGATAGAACGCCGTCGGGCCCACGATGACCTCGTCGCTCAGCGCGGACGGCGCCGGCGTTGGCGTGGCCTGAACGGCGGAAGCCAGCAACAGGGCGGACAAAAGCATGGCGGGGCTCCGTTTTCGAACCCCGCCACTCTACGTCCAGTCGAACGCGAACGCTCGTTAATTTCGGGACAGGCCCGTCAGGCCTGCATCGTCCAGCCTTCGACGCCCATGGCCGCCTGGCGGAAGGCCTCCGAGCGGGTGGGGTGCGGGTGGCAGGTGCGGGCCACGTCTTCCGAAGCGCCGCCGAACTCCATGGCCACGCAGATCTCGGCGATCATGTCGCCGACGTTCGGGCCCACGGCGTGGGCGCCGAGGATGCGGTCGGTCTTGGCGTCGGCCAGCACCTTCACGAAGCCGTCCGTCTCGTGATTGATCTTGGCGCGGCTGTTGGCCAGGAACGGGAACTTGCCGACCTTGTAGGCGACGCCCGCGGCCTTCAGATCTTCCTCGGTCTTGCCGACCGTGGCGACTTCCGGCTTGGTGTAGATCACGCCCGGGATGATGTCGTAGTTCACGTGGCCGGCCTTGCCCGCGATCAGCTCCATGCAGGCCACGGCCTCGTCCTCGGCCTTGTGGGCCAGCATCGGGCCGCTGGTCACGTCGCCGATGACCCACACGCCCGGCGCGGTCGTCTTGTAGTGGTCGTTGGCGATGACGCCGCGCTTGTCGGGGACGATGCCGACCGTCTCCAGGCCCAGGCCTTGGGTGAACGGGCGACGGCCGATGGCCACCAGCACGTAGTCGGCCTGCAGGGTCTCGGCGTCGCCGCCGGCCACGGGTTCGACCGTCAGCTGGACTTGCTTGTCGCCGGCGGTCGCGCTGGTGACCTTGGAGGCCAGCTTGAACTTGAAGCCCTGCTTGCCCAGGATCTTCTGGAAGGCGTTGGCCACCTCGGTGTCGGTGCCCGGCAGGATGCGGTCCAGGAACTCGACCACGGTCACCTCAGCGCCCAGGCGCTTCCAGACCGAGCCCAGCTCCAGACCGATGACGCCGGCCCCGACCACGATCAGGCTCTTGGGCACGTCGGGCAGGCTGAGCGCGCCGGTCGAGTCGACGATGCGCTTGTTGTCGATGGTCACGCCGGGAAGCGGAGTGGGCTCCGAGCCGGTGGCGATGACGATGTTCTTGGTCTCGAGCACGGTTTCAGTGCCGTCCTCGGCCTTGACCACTACCTTGCCGGGCCCGTCGATGCGGCCCCAGCCCTTGATGTAGTCGACCTTGTTCTTCTTCATCAGGAACTCGACGCCCTTGGTCAGGGCTTCGACGCTCTCGGCCTTCTGGGCCATCATCTGCACCAGGTTCAGCTTGGGCTTGACCTCGATGCCCAGCTTGGCGAACTCGCCGCCGCTGGCCGCCTCAAACATCTCCGAGGCGTGCAGCAGCGCCTTGGACGGCATGCAGCCGACGTTCAGGCAGGTGCCGCCCAGCTTGCCGCGTCCCTCGACGATGGCGGTCTTCAGGCCCAGTTGCCCCGCGCGGATCGCGCCGTTGTAGCCGCCGGGGCCGCCCCCGATGATGACGACGTCGTATTGAGCCATGGTGGGTCTCTTATCTAGGAACACCCCGCCGTCCTGCATGCGTCGGGCGGTGGGGCCGAGGGCGCGCCGGGCGCCGGATAAAGCGAAACCCCCGTCCGCCGGGACGAGGGTTCCGAGCGGACTACAGCTCCAGCAGCAGGCGCTGCGGGTCTTCCAGGGCTTCCTTGACCTTCACGAGGAAGGTCACCGCGCCCTGGCCGTCGACCACGCGGTGGTCGTAGCTCAGCGCCAGGTACATCATCGGGCGCACCTCGATCTTGCCGCCGACCACCATGGCCCGCTCCTTGATCGCGTGCATGCCCAGGATCCCCGATTGCGGCGCGTTGAGGATCGGGGTCGACATCAGCGAGCCGTAGATGCCGCCGTTGGTGATGGTGAAGGTGCCGCCTTGCATGTCCTCGATGGCCAGCTGGCCGTCGCGGGCCTTCTTGCCCAGGGCGCCGATGGCCTTCTCGATCTCGGCCAGGCTCAGGACGTCGGCGTCGCGGACCACCGGAACGACCAGGCCCTTGTCGGTGCCGACGGCCACGCCGATGTCGTAGTGGTTCTTGTAGACGATGTCGGTTCCGTCGATCTCGGCGTTGACGTCCGGCACGGCCTTCAGGGCGGCGACCACGGCCTTGGTGAAGAACGACATAAAGCCCAGCTTCACGCCGTGCTTCTTCTCGAACACGTCCTTGTACGAATTACGCAGGGCCATGACCGCCGTCATGTCGACCTCGTTGAAGGTCGTCAGCATGGCGGCGTTGTTCTGGGCTTCCTTCAGGCGGCGGGCGATCGTCTGACGCAGGCGCGTCATCTTCACCCGCTCCTCGCGCTCGTGGATGGCGCGCGGCGCGGCCGGAGCGGCGACGGGCGCCGGGGCGTTGGCGCGGGCTTCCAGGGCGGCCAGGGCGTCGCCCTTGGTCACCCGGCCGTCCTTGCCGGTGCCGGCGACCTTCGACAGGTCGAGGTTGTTCTCGGCGGCGACACGGGCCGGGGCCGGGCTGACCGGGGCGGCGGCGGCCGGAGCCGGAGCCGCGGCCGCCGGGGCCGGCGCGGGGGTCGGAGCCGGCGCGGGGGCCGGAGCGGCCTTTGGCGCGGGGGCGGCCGGGGCGGCGGTCGCGGCGCCGCCTTCGGTCACCACGCCCAGGACCGTGCCGGGAACCACGGTGGCGCCTTCCTCGGCGTTGATCGAGGCCAGGACGCCGTCGGCCGGGGCCACGACTTCAAGGCTGACCTTGTCGGTTTCCAGCTCGACGAGCAGTTCGTCCTTCTTCACCGCCTCCCCGGCCTTCTTGGTCCAGCGGGCCACCGTCGCTTCGGTGACGGATTCGCCGAGGGCGGGGGTCATGATGTCGGCCATGTGGGGTTCCGATGTCTCTTGTTTGGTCCGGGCGGGTTCGGTTCAGGCTCTGAAGGAAGCGATCAGGCGAAGGCTTCGTTCAGGAAGGTCTCGAGTTCTTTCAGGTGGCGGCTCATCATGCCCGCGGCCGTGGAGGCCGAGGCGGGACGACCCACGTAGCGGGCGCGCTTGGCCTTGACGTCGAGCTTGGCCAGGCTGAGCTCGATCCACGGATCCACGAACGTCCAGCCGCCCATGTTCTTGGGTTCTTCCTGGCACCAGACCAGTTCGGCGTTCTTGAACCGTCCGAGCACGCCCAGCACCGACTTCAGCGGCCAGGGGTAGAACTGCTCCAGGCGCACGATGTAGACGTCGTCGCGGCCAGCCTTGGCCCGCGCGTCGATCAGGTCGTAATAGACCTTGCCCGAGCAGGCGATGACGCGGGTGATCTTGTCGTCGCTCTTCAGCGTGATCCCGCCGACGTCGCAGCCGGCTTCGGCGCCGTCCACCATCACGCGGTGGAAGCTGGAGCCGTCAGCCATGTCCGACAGGTTCGACACCGCCCGCTTGTGGCGCAGCAGGCTCTTGGGCGTCATGACGATCAAGGGCTTGCGGAACTCGCGATGCATCTGGCGACGCAGGGCGTGGAAGTAGTTGGCGGGGGTCGTGCAGTTGACCACCTGCATGTTGTCTTCCGCGCACGACTGCAGGAAGCGCTCCAGGCGCGCCGAGCTGTGCTCGGGGCCCTGGCCTTCGTAGCCGTGAGGCAGCAGCATGGTCAGGCCGCTCATCCGCAGCCACTTGCGCTCGCCCGAGCTGATGAACTGGTCGATGACCACCTGGGCGCCGTTCACGAAGTCGCCGAACTGGCCTTCCCACAGGGTCATGGTGTTCGGGTCGGCCAGCGAGAAGCCGTATTCGAAGCCCAGCACCGCCTCTTCCGACAGGGCCGAGTCGATGACCTCGTAGTGGGCCTGGCCGGGACGGAGGTTGTTGAGCGGCGTGTAGTGCTCTTCGGTCGTCTGGTCGATGATGTCCGAATGGCGCTGGGTGAAGGTGCCGCGCACGCTGTCCTGGCCGGACAGGCGGACAGGGAAGCCCTCGTCGAGCAGGGTGGCGAAGGCCAGGTGCTCGGCCGTGCCCCAGTCGATGCCCTCGCCTTTCTCGATCGCCTCGCGGCGGTTCTCGATCACGCGCTTGACGGTCTTGTGGGCGTTGATCCGGTCGGGGATCGTGGTGATCTGGCGGCCAAGCTCCAGGAGCCTGGTCTTGGCCACGTCGGTCTTGCCCTTGCGCTCTTCGTCGCCGGGCAGGGCCAGGCCCTTCCACTTGCCGTCCAGCCAGTCGGCCTTGTTGGCCTTGTAGCTCTTGCCGGCGTCGAACTCCTGGTCGAGGAAGCTCTCGAACTCGCCGACCCAGCCGTCCACGTCGGCCTGGGTCGCGACGCCCTCGGCCACCAGGCGGCGGCTGTAGAGTTCGCGGGTCGGGGGGTGGTCCTTGATCTTGGCGTACATCAAGGGCTGGGTCATCGTCGGGTCGTCACCTTCGTTGTGACCGAACCGGCGGTAGCAGAACATGTCGATGACCACGTCCTTGCCGAACATCTGGCGATATTCGGTGGCGACCTTGGCCGCGAAGACCACGGCTTCGGGGTCGTCGCCGTTGACGTGGAAGATCGGGGCCTCGACCATCAGCGCCACGTCCGAGGGATAGGGCGAGCTGCGCGAATAGCGCGGGTTGGTCGTGAAGCCGATCTGGTTGTTGACGATGAAGTGGATGGTGCCGCCCGTGCGGTAGCCCTTCAGGCCCGACAGGGTGAAGCACTCGGCCACCACGCCCTGGCCCGCGAAGGCCGCGTCGCCGTGCAGCAGCAGCGGCAGCACGTGGCCGCGGCCGGCGTCGGGCTGTTCGCGCAGGGTGAAGGCCTGCTTGGCGCGGGCCTTGCCGATCACCACCGGATTGACGATTTCCAGGTGCGAGGGGTTGGCGGTCAGCGACAGGTGGACCTTGTTGTCGTCGAACTCGCGGTCCGATGAGGCGCCCATGTGGTACTTGACGTCGCCCGAGCCTTCGATGTCCGAGGGCACCGACGAGCCGCCCTGGAACTCGTGGAAGATCACGTGATACGGCTTGCCCATCACGGCGGCCAGGGTGTTCAAGCGGCCGCGGTGCGGCATGCCGATGACGATTTCCTTCACGCCCAAGGCGCCGCCGCGCTTGATGATCTGCTCCAGCGCCGGAACGGTGGCCTCGCCGCCGTCCAGGCCGAAGCGCTTGGTGCCGGGGAAGCGCTTGTGCAGGAAGCGTTCGAAGCCCTCGGCCTCGATCAGCTTCTTGAGGATGGCGACCTTGCCCTCCTTGGAGAACACGATCTCCTTGTCGCGGCCCTCGATGCGCTCCTGCAGCCAGGCCTTCTCGTTCGGGTCCGAGATGTGCATGTACTGCACGCCGACGTTGTCGCAGTAGGTGCGGCGCAGGATCGACAGGATCTCGCGGATCGTCGAGGTCTCCATGCCGAGCACGAAGTCCAGGAAGATCGGGCGGTCGTAGTCGGCCTCGGAGAAGCCGTAGGTGGCCGGATCCAGTTCGGGGGCCGGTTGCTTGGGCTCCAGGCCCAGCGGGTCGAGATTGGCGGCCAGGTGGCCGCGCATCCGGTAGGCCCGGATCATCATGATGGCGCGCAGGCTGTCCAGCGTGGCGGCGCGGACGGCCTCGGCCGAGGCGCCCGGCGCCTTGCCTTCGATCGCCTTGGTCATCTTGGCTTCGACGGCGGGGGCCACGGTCGGCCACTGGCCGTCGATGGCCGACAGCCACTCGGGACGGATGGCCGGCGCCTGGCGGGGCGTCCAGGCCGGATCCTGCGCGGCGCGCTTGACCTGGTCGGCCTGGTCCGAAAGCGTGGCGAAGAAGGCGCCCCAAGAGGGCTCGACCGATCCGGGGTTCTCCGCCCACCGGGCATAGAGATCTTCCACGAAGGCCGCATTGGCTCCGTAGAGGAACGAGGTCTCGGTCAAGACCTGATTGATGATGCCTGCGTCGTCCGCCATCGTCTTTGCCTTACGATCCTTTTACGCCACCGCTACCTGCGTTGCGTAAATATAGTCTCTCAATCACCGGACGCCCGTAGAACGAACGGGGCCCAGGTGATTTTTTCGGATCGTCGACTGGCGGTCGCAAAAAACCTGGGCCCCGCGCGGGGCGGGGTTTCGGTGTCGTGATTAGCCTTTGAGCACCTCGAGGAGGGTCTCGCCCAGCTTGGCCGGCGACGGCGAGACGCGGATGCCCGCGGCCTCCATCGCCGCGATCTTGTCTTCCGCGCCGCCCTTGCCGCCCGAGATGATCGCGCCGGCGTGGCCCATGTGACGGCCGGGAGGGGCCGTGCGGCCGGCGATGAAGCCGACCATGGGCTTCTTGCGGCCGCGCTTGGCCTCGTCGGCCAGGAACTGGGCGGCTTCTTCCTCGGCCGAGCCGCCGATCTCGCCGATCATCACGATCGACTTGGTGGCTTCGTCGGCCAGGAACAGCTCGAGAATGTCGATGAACTCGGTGCCCTTGACCGGGTCGCCGCCGATGCCAACGGCCGTGGTCTGGCCCAGGCCCGCGTTGGTGGTCTGGAACACCGCTTCATAGGTCAGGGTGCCCGAGCGCGAGACGACGCCGACCGAGCCGTTCGAGAAGATCGAACCCGGCATGATGCCGATCTTGCACTGGTTCGGCGTCAGGACGCCGGGGCAGTTCGGGCCGATCAGGCGCGACTTCGACCCCTGCAGGGCCTTCTTCACGCGCACCATGTCCAGCACCGGGATGCCTTCGGTGATGCAGACGATCAGCGGGATTTCCGCGTCGATGGCTTCCAGGATCGAGTCGGCCGCGAAGGGCGGCGGGACATAGATCACCGAGGCGTCGGCGCCGGTGGCTTCCTTGGCTTCGCCGACCGTGTCGAACACCGGCAGGCCGATGTGGGTCTGGCCGCCTTTGCCGGGGGTTACGCCGCCGACCATCTTGGTGCCGTAGGCGATCGCCTGTTCCGAGTGAAACGTGCCCTGGGCGCCGGTGAAGCCCTGGGTGATGACCTTGGTTTCAGAACCGATGAGGATGGACATGAGAGTTACGCAGCCCCTTTGACAGCGGCGACGATCTTCTCGGCCCCGTCCGACAGGTCGTTGGCGGCGATGACGTTCAGGCCGCTTTCCGAAATGATTTTCTTGCCGAGTTCGACGTTGGTGCCTTCCAGGCGGACGACGAGCGGAACCTGCAGGCCGACTTCCTTGACGGCGGCGATCACGCCTTCCGCGATGATGTCGCAGCGCATGATGCCGCCGAAGATGTTGACCAGGATGCCTTTGACGGCCGGGTCGGCGGTGATGATCTTGAAAGCCGCGGTGACCTTCTCCTTGCTGGCGCCGCCGCCGACGTCGAGGAAGTTGGCCGGCTCGGCGCCGTACAGCTTGATGATGTCCATGGTGGCCATGGCTAGGCCGGCGCCGTTGACCATGCAGCCGATCTCGCCGTCCAGGGCGATATAGGCCAGGTCGTACTTGGAGGCTTCGATTTCCTTGGGATCTTCTTCGCTCTCGTCGCGCAGCGCGCGGATGTCCGGGTGGCGGAACAGCGAGTTGCCGTCGAACGACAGCTTGGCGTCCAGGACCCGCAGGTGCTCGTCCTCGGTGACGATCAGCGGGTTGATCTCCAGCATGGCCATGTCCTTGGCCAGGAACGCCGTATAGAGCTGACCCAGCAGGGTCGCGGCTTCCTTGGCCAGGCCGCCGGTCAGGCCCAGGGCCTTGGCCAGGGCGCGGGCGTGGGTGGGCCACACGCCGGTCGCCGGGTCGATCGAGAAGCTATGGATCTTCTCGGGGGTGGCGTGGGCCACGTCCTCGATGTCCATGCCGCCTTCGGTCGAGGCGACGACCGAGACCATCGAGGTCTCGCGGTCGACCAGCAGGGACAGGTAGAATTCCTTGGCGATCGCCGCGCCTTCCTCGATGTAAAGGCGGTTGACCTGCTTGCCCTTGGGGCCGGTCTGGTGGGTCACCAGCACGCGGCCGAGCATCTCAGCGGCGTTGGTCTTGACGTCTTCCACCGACTTGACGACGCGGACGCCGCCCTTGGCGTCGGGGCCCAAGCCCTCGAACTTGCCCTTGCCGCGGCCGCCGGCGTGGATCTGGGACTTCACGACGAACACCGGTCCGCCCAGCTTTTCAGCGGCGGCGACGGCCTCCTCGACGGTGAAGGCGGGATAGCCGCGCGGAACGGGGGCGCCGAACTCTGCGAGGACGGCTTTGGCTTGGTGTTCGTGGATGTTCATGAGGGACCGGTCTCGACGACGGCTTCTGAAAATTGTGGCCGGGTTATAGGAGCGTGATTTCGCAGGCGCAACCGCGCTTGGACCGATTGTTCGGCTCACGTGAAAAAGTGGGCTGCTCTCGCGCAGACCCGGAACGGGTTGGACTTTTCACATACCGCCGCCTTGCCGGAGCGTAAGCTTCGCGGTTTGCGGCGGCCTTGGTCGGTTTGACTATGTTACCGCTACCTCGCGCCTGGATCGCCCTCGCGATCAGCCGCCCGACTTCGCGGGCGCCGGGGCGGCGGGCGGAGCCGCGGCGGGCGGCTTGGAGCCTGGGCGCGCCACGGCGTACATCTCCCACGCGATCTGACGCAGCAGGGCCATACGATCGCCATCGACCACATAGAGGTCGAAATGGGTCTTTTCCGGCAGGTAGCGGAAGTCGGTCTTGGCCCCCAGCCCCTTCATCACCGCCTCCAGCCGATGGGCCGCGCCGTCCAGATAGAAGGTGTCGGCCGTGCCGACGATCAGATGGACCTTGCCGTCCAGGTCCGGCTTCAGGGCCGGCCAGTTCGTCTTCAACCGCTCGGCGATGTCGTAGTGCTGGCGCCAGTAGGCGGCCACGGCGGGATCGACCGCGCCGGTCGTGCGGTCGAACAATGGCGACGGCCGGCCGTCGGGACCGCGCGGCGAGAACACCCAGTCGAACGAGCGCATCTGGCCGCCATACTCACCCAGCGCCTCCTCCATCAGGGTGGCGTCGCGCGACGAGGCCAGGACCTTGGCGTGGTCACGGGCGATCGGCCAGGTCGAGCCGTCGGGCTTGAAATAGATGTTGGCCCCAGGCGCATAGAGGTCGACGCCGCTGAAGTCGTGGAAGTCGCTCGGGTCGGGCGAGGTCGACCAGGCGCCGCCGAACACCTTCGGGTAGCGCGTCTGCAGCCAAAGCGTGGCCCAACCGCCCGAGGAGTGGCCGTTCAGGAACCGGCCGTTGGCCTTGGCGTCCATGCGCCAGTGCTTTTCCAGGTCCGGGATCAACTCTTCGGTCAGGGCCTTGCCCCAGGGCCCGTTGTTGACCCCGTCGGCGAATTCGTGCGTGCCGGTGGCGCTGCTTTCGTCCAGATAGACCCAGATCATCGCCGGGGCCGCGCCCTTGGCCATGGCGTCGTACATCCGCGAGGCCTGGGCGACCAGGTAGTCGGAGGATCCGCCAAAGCCGTGGGTGTAGTAGGCCGTGGGGTAGCGGGCCTTGCCGACGTCGTAGCCTGGCGGGGTCAGGACCCAGCCCCTCATGACGGTCGGCCGTCCCCAGAAGGCGCCGAGAACCGGGCTGGTGAAGGCGATCGGCGACAGGTGCGGCTTGGCCGCGGCCAGGCGCGCCACCCCGTCCTTGGGCGCGTCGGCCGGCGGGTTGAACGGATCGAAGGCCGGCTCGACGGTCTCCAGGACCAGCTTGGTCCCGGCCGCCAGCGGCAGCTTCAGGGTGACCACCGGGCTGACCACGTCACCCTCGCCCCGGCCGCTGTAATTGTAGCTGTGGTTCTGATCGAGCACGGCCTGGACGACATAGTCGCCCGGCGGCAATTGCGAAAAGGCCTGGGGCGCGGCGATGCCGTCCAGGTCGATGTCGAGGGTCGCGCCAGGCTGCGTCGTTCCGACCTCGCGGGCCGAGACCTGGCCCTTGTCGGCGCCGAAGGCGTCGGGCTCGACGCTCTTGATCGCGCCATCCTTGGCGGCGGCCCTGGCCACGGCGAGGGGCTGGGCGAACACCAGCAGGCGGCCGGAGACCGGGGTCTTGATCTGGGGTCCGAGCTGGACCTGCAGGATCGGATGGGTGTCCGCGGCCTGGGCCAGGGTTCCACTCGCCGCCAGCACTAAGGCCGTCGTGATCGCCGCGCGCATGTCCGCTCCATCGAAGGGTTCGAGGCAAGCTAGGGCATGGGGGCGGAGCGGTGGCAAGCCTTTGGGGGCTGGCGCTCCTTCACATCGCAAGCCGCTCCCGACTCCGCTCCTCCGGCGAAGGCCGGGAAGAGCGGATCCAAAACCAGGCCCTATCCGCCGCCCTTCACCGTGGCCGTGGCGCGCCGCTCCAGCTTGCCCCAGCCCACCCGTCCGCCGCGCGCCGCGGTCAGCACCGACTTGACGACCACGTAGTACATCAGTTGCCGGTAGCCGAAGCGCTGCACGGGCAGATACGGCAGGTCGGCCCAGGGCGCGCGCTTCTCCAGGGCCATCCCCAGGGCGCCGGCCGACAGGTCGACCAGGATGAACGCCGCCCAGTAGAGCAGGCCGCGGATCGTGTCGTCGGGCGACCACTCCACAGGATGGGCGACGGCGCCGTAGAGGCCCGAGACCAGGCTCCAGACCACCGCCAGGTCGACCAGCGGCGCGGCGACGGCCAGCAGGATCTGGAACAGCCAGATCTGCGGCAGGGCCACAAAGCCAAGCGCCGGGGCCTTGGGATTGAAAAGGGCCGCGCGGTGCTTCCAGACGCATTGCAAGGTGCCGAACGACCACCGGAAGCGCTGCTTGAGCAGGCCGCTGACCGTGTCCGGGGCCTCGGTGAAGGCCTGGGCGGCGGGGTCGAAGGCCACCTTCCAGCCGGCGCGCTGGCAGGCGATGGTCAGGTCCTGGTCCTCGGCCAGGGTGTCGGACGGATAGCCGCCCAGCTCGTCCAGCACGCTCTTGCGCCAGGCGCCGACCGCGCCCGGCACCACGGTCACCGCCCCCAGGGCCGCCAGGGCCCGGCGCTCCAGGTTCTGGGCGGTGACATATTCCAGGGCCTGCCAGCGGGTGACGATGTTCAGGCGGTTGCCGACGATGGCGTTGCCGGCCACCGCCCCGATCGTCGGGTCCTGGAACCAGCGCACCAGCCGGCCGATGGTCTTGGGCGGGAACAGGGTGTCGGCGTCCAACGCCACGACATATTCGCCCTTGGCCACGGCCAGGCCGCGGTTGACCGCCCGCGCCTTGCCGCCGTTCTCGAAGCTCAGCAGGGTCACGCGCGGGTCATCGCCATGGGCGCGGCGCACCGCCTCGGCCGTGCCGTCCTTGGAGCCGTCGTCCAGGACCAGGACCTCGATGTTCTTCCACTCCGATTCCAGGATCCGCGACACCGAGGCGGCGATCACCTTCTCCTCGTTGAAGCAGGGGATCAGCACGCTGACCAGCGGTCCGGTCTCGGGATCCAGGTTCTCGGGACTCTGGTGCGTCCAGCGGTGGACCAGGGCCAGGCCGGCCAGGAACACCAGCCGCGCCAGGCCCAGGGCGATGGCGGTGATAAACAGCGTCGTCAGCAGGAACTTGAGGGCGCGGAACAGGCCGAAGCCGACCCGGTCAAGGGCCAGGGCGACGGGATCGCGGTCGCTGACCGGCATCGCCTGGTCGGGGGTCATGCCAGCCAGCTCGCCGATGGTGACCAGGCGATAGCCGCGCGCGCGGATGGCGTCGATCAGGCCCGGCAAGGCGGCGACGGTGCGCGAGCGGTCGCCGCCGGCGTCGTGCAGCAGCACCACCTGCCCCGGCCGGTCGCCGGGATGGTCCAGACGCTCCAGCGTGCGGTCGATGATCGTCTGCGGCGTCGGCTTCTGCCAGTCGTCGGGGTCGATCCGCAGGCCGACGATCAGGTAGCCCAGCTCCTGGGCGATCACCAGCGGGGCCACCTCGTGCGGGGTCGACGGCTCGGCGTCGCCGAAGAACGGCGGCCGGAACAGCCGCATCGAGCGGCCGGTGATGACCTCGAACAGGCGCTGGGTGGCGTTCAGCTCGACGTCGGTCTGGGCGATCGGGGTTTCGCCGATGTTGGGATGGGTCCAGGTGTGGCTGCCCACGTCGTGGCCCTCGGCGACCTCTCGCTTCACCAGGTCGGGCCGGGTCTGCATGTTCTCGCCGATCACGAAGAAGGTGGCGGGGGCCTTCTTCGCCTTCAGGATATCGAGGATCTTCGGCGTCCAGCGCGCATCGGGGCCGTCATCGAAGGTCAGGGCCACCAGGCCCGGCTTCTGGCCGTAGCGCTCGATCACGTAAGAGCTGGGCAGGACGTCGTAGGTCTGGTCCGAGATCAGGCCGGTGTCCGGATCGAACGCAACGCTCCGCTTGCCGGGGGTGGGCAGGTTGGCGACGCGCAGCACCTCGCCGCCGCCGTCGAAATCGACGCTCGTGCCGGCCGGGATGCGGGTCAGGCCGGCGGCCGAGGCCTGGCCGTAGGGCTTGCCCAGCACGCTCCAGACGCCCGGGTCCTCCATGCCCATCCGCCACAGGCCGTAGCCGCGCGGCTTCCAGGCGTCGGTGACCTTGACCTGGTTGAACAGGGTCGTCGCGTCCAGAAACCAGACCTCGTGGCTGTCGCCGCTGTCGTCGACATAGTCGTAGGTCGGGTTCAGGGCGTCGTCGTCCATGTCGATGGTCGCGCCGGCGTCCTGGGCGTTGCGGATCGCCTCGTGGAAGGTGGCCGGCGAGCCCGCCACGGCCTTGCCCGCCTTATTCAGGGTCCAGTCGTAGCCATAGGCGCCCAGGGCCATGACCGTGCGGGCCGGATCCAGCTTGGCGAAGCGCTTGGCCAGTTCGCCCTCGTACCAGTCCTGGCCGGCGTTGGGCCCGGGATCGCCGCCGCCGTAGTGCTGGTCGTAGGCCATCAGCACCAGGGTGTCGGACGCGTCCTGTAGCGCCTTCAGCGGCCAGCCCTGGCCGTCGAACGGCGCTGTGACCCAGACCTCGCGGCCCTGCGGCTTGAAGGCCACGCGCGCCTCCGCCAGCAGCTTGGGATAGTTGGCTAGGCCCGCGGGCGACAGGTTCTCCAGGTCGAAGACATAGCCGCCATAGCCGCGCTTGATCGCCAGGTCGGCCAGGCCGGCGATCAGCTTGGCCCGAGCCTGTGGATTGGCCAGCAGGGCGTCGGCCAGCGGCCCGTTGAAGGCGGCGTTGGCCGAGTTGTGGACCAGGGGCAGCACGGCCGGATGGTTGGGCGCGGCGGCGATCCGGGCCACGCCCTGCGGGTCGTCGTCGATGGCGATGTCGCCGTCGGGGCCCCGCAAGGCCACCCACTGCGGCGAGACCACGTCCAGCTTGTCGATGTTGCGGCGCAGGGACTCGCGGGAATCCTCGTCCCAGCTGACATAGAAACCGACGCTGATCGGCCGCGACTGGGCCGCGCCGCCGCGACCGGCGGTCGGCCTCGGCACCTTGCGCCAGTCGAGGTTCGGCTTCAGCCGGTGCGCCGTCTCCTTGTGCAGCGACGACAGGACGTGCGGGTCCTTCAGCGTCACCGTCGGCAGGCGTGGCGCGAAGGCCAGGGTGGCCAGGAAGGCCGCCACGATCGCGGCCAGGGCCGACAGGGTGATCCCGAGGATCAGTCGCATCCTCCGGTCCCGCCGTCCGGTGGGGTCGTGGAAGATATGCCGGTCGTCGCCGCCCATGATCGCAGTCCCGCGTTCGTCAGCCGGCTCTTGTAACCTGAACGTGTCGGAACAGTGGCGCTTCTTCAGGTGCGGTCAATCGCCCCATCCGGCGCCCCATCCGGCGGTCCGGTCTAATCCACCCAGTCGCGGGCCAGGCGACGCGAGGCCAGGAAGAACAGCAGGGCCGCGACGAGGTAGAAGCCCATGCCGGTATAGATCGACCAACGCAGGGATTCCTGGCCGAACGCCGGCTTCAGCAGGTCCGAGACCAGGCCGAAATAATAGGTGCCGACCGCGATTCCCAGCAGGTTGTTGATCAGCAGGAACAGGGCCGAGGCCGTGGTGCGCATCGGCGCCGGCGCCAGGTGCTGGACGGCGGCGGTGATCGGCCCCAGCCAGGCCAGGTTCAGCCCCGTGGGGATCAGGAAGATGCCGAAGGCCAGGGCCAGGGCCGCGCTTCCGCCCATCTGCCCGCCCAGCCCGGCGACCAGCGACCCGCTGTTCATGGCCAGCAGGAAGCAGGGCACCGAGATCAGGAACGCCACGGCCGGGGTCAGCGGGTAGCCGGCCTTGGACTTCGCGCCCAGCCGGTCGGCCACCGCCCCGCCCAGCCAGATGCCCAGCACGCCGCCGAAGAAGGCGATGCCGGAATAGTACCAGGCGGTCTCGCGCAGGGTCAGGCCCAGGCTGCGCATGAAGAACGACGGCAGCCACAACGCCACGCCATAGCCGCAGACCGAGGACGAGGCGGCCCCGAACGACAGCAGCCAGAAGCTGGGCTTGGCCGCCAGCACCCGGATGACCTGGCTCAGCGGCGCGGCCGGGGCCTGGACGGTCGTGGTGTCGCCCGCCGCCATGTCGGCCCCGCCTCGGCGCGGGTCGCGGACCACTAGGCGGAACACCGGGGCCAGCAGCAGGCCGATCGCGCCCACCGCGATGAACGCCGTCCGCCAGCCGAAATGCACGGCCAGCAGGCCGCCGACCAGCGCTCCGGCCGCCGTGCCCAGCGGAATGCCGAAGGCGTAGGCCGCCAGGGCGCGGGCCCGCTGGGACTTGGGGAAATAGTCGGCCAGCATCGAATAGGCCGGTGCGACTCCGCCCGCCTCGCCGATGCCCACGCCCATCCGCGCCAGGAACAGGGCCGAGAACCCGCCCGCGAAGCCGCACAGGGCGGTGAAGCCGCTCCACAGGGTCAGGGCGGCGGTCATGATCCATACCCGGCTGAAGCGGTCGGCCAACCAGGCGATCGGGATGGCCAGGGTCGTGTAGAGCAGGGCGAAGGCCAGGCCGCTCATCAGCCCGAACTGGCCGTCGGTCAGGCCGAACTCCTCCTTGATCGGCTTGGCCAGGATGCCGAGGATCTGCCGGTCCAGGAAGTTGAGCGTGTAGACCAGGATCAGCATGGCCAACACGACGTAGCGGTAGCGCGCGCCGGGGGTCTGGATCTGCCTGCTTGCGTCGCTCATGGGGTTCCGCCGCGAATCGTGAGGAGGACAGGGAACCCGCGACGGCGTTCAACGGCAAGCCGTCGCCGACCTTTATGCGCGCTTGCGTCGATTTGAGCTCGACAGACCGCAAGGCGCGCAAACGAAAACCGCCCCGGAGCCGGGCTCCGGGGCGGCTTCCTTCGAACGAAGCGGGATTCAGTAGGCCGTGCGCTGCAGCGGCACGATGACGGCCGTCGAGACCAGGATCCAGATGTCCTTCAGGATCGACCAGCTCTCGATGTAGAGGTTGTCGAACCGGATGCGTTGTTCCATGTCGGCGACGGTCTCGGTTTCCCCGCGGAAGCCCTTGACCTGCGACAGGCCCGTGATCCCCGGGCGGGCGCGGAAGCGCTTGTGATAGTCGGCGATGTTGGAGCCGTAATATTCGTCGTGGGCCAGGGCGTGGGGGCGCGGCCCGACCAGCGACATGTCGCCTTTCAGCACATTCAGCAGTTGCGGCAGCTCGTCCAGGCTGGAACGGCGAAGGAACCGCCCCACGCGCGTGACCCGGCTGTCGTTGCGGGTGGCCTGCTTCACGACGTCGCCGTCATCGGCGACCGTCATCGAGCGGAACTTGTAGACGCGGAACGGCACGCCGTTCAGGCCGGTCCGTCTTTGCACGAACAGGACCGGTCCGCGGCTGTCGAGCTTGATCGCCAAGGCGATCAGCAACAGCGTCGGCGCCAGGAAGATCAGCAGGCCGAGCGAACCGGCGAGGTCGAGGAAACGCTTTTGAAGGCTGTAAGCCGGGCCGCTGCGAGGCATGCTCGGCCGCTCCAAACTAGTAATGGCGTACCCCTGTTCCATATCAGACCTCATCCGTCCTTCGTGCCGGGCCGATGGAATAGCGCCCTCGGAGTCGTCCCTAGCAAGGGTCGCGCCAGTCAAGTTTCCAAGCTCAACCATTTCGAACGGCCGCTTGTTCGAGACCTTTGCTGAGATTGTTTCTTGGTCCACACTGAGATCCCCATTAACAATCCAGAAGCCATAAGGGAACACGCGAAAGCTCTTTTTTGCGATCTGGTTGTTCAAGCGACAGCGACGGCATATTTTTTCGCCACAACGCTAGATCGTTTTGACACTCTTTCGGCGCTTCCCGACATGGGTCAGATTCTTGTGACACCAAACTAGTGTCTCGAATTGGGCCATGCAGCCCCGTATTGAAAATTTCATGTCGCTCGCGACCAACGGGAGAAACGGATGGCCGGCGCCGCTCTGATGGCCGCGGAATGGGGCGGCAAGGTCGCCGACGCCTCGAGGGTCTTCAAGCCGTCCGGATCAGGGCCGTTTCCGGTCGCGTTGATCCTGCACGGCTGCGGCGGCAAGACGCCGTTCCTGGAGACCTACGCCCGGGTCGCCGTCGAGGCCGGCTGGGCGGCCGTAGTGGTCGACAGCTTCGCGCCCCGCGGCATCTCGCCCCTGCGCGCCAAGCTGACGGTCTGCACGGGGACGGTGCTGCATGGCCTCAAGCGTTCTGCCGACATCTTCGCGATGCTGGCCTGGCTGGAGGACCAGCCCTGGGCCGACGCCGAGCGCGTGTTCCTCGCCGGCTGGAGCCATGGCGGCTGGTCGATCATGGACGGCTATGCGGTCGGCGCGAACGCGGCCCGCGCCACGGGGATCATCGACGCCGATCCCCTGAAGCTGCGAACGCGGGTCAAGGGCGCGCTGCTGGTCTATCCGTATGCGGCCTATCCGTCCCTGACCTCCAGCCTCGGGTGGACCGGGGCGCTCGACGACGCCACGGGTCCCAAGGTGTTCTCGGTGATTGGCGGCAAGGACCAGGTCGTCGGCTGGAAATATCCGCAACTGGCGCTCGAACGGCTGAGGCGCGACGGCGTGACGGTGGACACGCTCTTCTATCCGGACGCCACCCACGCCTTTGACGACGATCGCGCCAACGACCCGCGCGCCAGGTACCGCCCCGACTTGTTCGCCCGGACGCAGGACTATTTCGCCCAGGCCCTGGTCGTGACGAGCGCTGGCTGAGCGCCCCGAACGCGATCTGACCGAAAGGCCTGATCAGGCGGGAACCGGCGCGGTCGGGCGCTCGCGGCGTAGAGGCATGGAACCGCGATAGGCCAGTCGCCACAGCCATTCGAGCGGCCCCATGGTGAAGCGCGCCATCCACCAGCGCGACCACAGGATCTGCAGCAACCAGATCACCGCCACCGCGCCCGCCAGGAATGGCCGGTCGACCTTGCCGTACAGCCCCGGACCACGACCGCCGTACAGCAGGATCGTCATCAGGATCGACTGGCTCAGGTAATTGGTGAAGGCCATCTGGCCCACCGGCGCCAGCACGGCCGGGATCGCCTTCCAGACCTTGGCCCGGGTCGCCAGCACCATCAGGCCCACATAGCCCAGACTGACCACGGGCGCCGTGGCGCTCTGCAGCCAGCGGGCCATGGCTCGCGGCGCCCAGGGATGGGTCGGCAGCACCATGTAGAGCGTCTCGGCCATGCCGACGATCACCAGGGCGCCCAGGCCCGCGCCGATCAGGCCGCGATAGAGGCCGCTCGAAGCCTTGCCGGTCAGGACCCCCAGCTTGTAGAGCCCCATGCCGATCAGCATCAGCGACAGCACCAGCAAGGGCCAGGTCGGGGGCCACTGGATAAAGGATCCGGACACGTAGTCCCAATAGTCCCTGGCGTTCTGGACGAAGGACTGGGCGAAACTCCCGGCGTACTGGGCGCTGTCGGCATGGACCTGGGCCAGGAACTTGGCCATGGCGGCCGGCGGCGGGTCGCCGCCGCCCTCGGCCGCGTGCTTGAGCACCTTCCAGGCGCCCCAGGCCGAAAGGCCAAGGTGCAGGCCGATGCCCGCCTGCAGCAGGCGCTTGGCCGGCCACGAGCGGACCCACATCGCCAGCAGCCCGACGATCGCATAGGTGTTGAGCACGTCGCCCTGCCAGATGACCAAGCCGTGGAACAGGCCGATCGCCAGCAGGCTGACCAGGCGCAGGACCAGGAGCCTGCGGCGCTCCCCCGCTTCAGGGCCGGCGCCGCCCTCGCCGCCCACCAGCAGGATCGAGGCGCCGAACAGCATGGCGAACATCGAATAGAACTTCTGCTGGAAGAACACCTGGGTGACCCACCAGACCGCGACCGAAGCTGGCGCCATGCCCGGTGGCCAAAGGGTCAGGCTGGTGGCCACCTCGTGAGGTTCGGCCGAGATCGGTATGTTGCACAGCAAGATGCCCAGCACCGCCAGGCCCCGCAGCGAGTCCAGCAGAACGATACGATCCTTGACCATGCAGCCCCCCAAACGCCCGACCTACGCCGACCGTCGGCGATCCTGTACCGCCTCGGCCTTGGAGACAACCCAGAGGTGTCGCGTCGCGGCGCCGGAGCGCTCCAGCGATCCTTCCGAGGCAGGGCTATCGCATATGGCCAAAAAGAGGGGAGATGAACGCGCCTACGAGGCCGTCGCCAGACCCCGCAGCGCCGCGTTGGCGATGGTCAGCTTGGCGAAGGTCCAGCCGCCGCCGGCCTGTTCGATGTCCTCGACCGTGCGCTTGGCGGCGCGGACGGTTTCGGCGCGCAGGGCGGCCCACGAGTTGACCGCCGCCTTGGCCGAGCCCTCGTCGTCGCCGGCCTGGGCGTTGGCGGCGAACTTCAGCACCGCCTGGGTGATCGCCGTCTGCTCGCCGAGCATGTCCTCGATCAGCCGGCGGACAGCCAGACGCTCGAAGGCGTCGCCGCCCACGAACGATCCGGCCGCCGAACGCAGGCGGTCGAAGCCGAAGGCCGCGCCCACCTGGTGATAGAGGCGGGCGACGTTCTGGACAGACCAACTGGAGGCGTTGCCCAGGTCCACCAGGTCGGCGGCCGTGGTCATCGGCTGCAGGGCCGCCACGGCCTGGGCCAGGGCCTCGGGCGCACCATCGGCGACATAGGCCTTGGCCCGCTTGGCCGAGGCCTTCTGCTCGAACGGCGAGAGGATCGTGGTCCCCAGGGCCGACAGCGCCTTGACCGACGGCCCGTAGGCTTCGACCAGCTGGCCGACCGTGGACTTGTCCTTGAACGCCCGGCGGGCCAGCCAGAAGGTCAGGCTGCGCAGGGCGTAGGCCAAGGCCTTGTACAGCGCCAGCTGACCGCTCGCCGAGGCCTTGCCGTCCAGGACCGAGACCTGGTCCCACAGGACGTCGATCCCGAGGATCTCGCGCGCCGCGGCGAAGGCGATCACCAGGGCGGTGGTGTCGCAGGCCGCGGCGGCCCGCAAGCGGCTGGGAAAGGTCGGGCCGCACATGTTGATCATCTGGTTGTCGAGAACCGTGGCGATGATCTCGCGCCTCAGGCGGTGCTGCTGCATGGCGTCGCCGTACGGACCCAAGGCCGGCGGGAAATAGCCCTTCAGCGTCGCCTCGAACCAGGGATCGTCCGGCGCCTGGGAAGCCACGATGTCGTCGAACAGGTCGATCTTGCCATAGGCCAGCAGCACGGCCATTTCCGGCCGGGTCAGGCCCTTGCCGGCCTTGGCGCGCTCGGCCAGGGCCCCCGCCTCCGGCAGGCCCTCGACCTTGCGATCCAGCCGCCCCTTGGCCTCCAGCTCGGCCATGAACCGGGCGTGGGACTCCACCTCTGAGACTGCGTCGCTCTCCATCAGGGACAGGGCCAGGGTCTGGTCGTAATTGTCGGCCAGCACGTGGCCGGCCACGTCGTCGGTCATGGTCGGCAGCAGCCGGTTGCGGGCTTCGCGGTCCAGCTTGCCGCCGCGCTCCAGGATCCCGGTCAGGATCTTGATGTTGACCTCGTGGTCGGAGCTGTCGACGCCGGCCGAGTTGTCGATGGCGTCGGTGTTCAGGCGCCCGCCCAGCTGCGCGAACTCGATGCGGCCCGCCTGGGTCAGGCCCAGATTGGCGCCCTCGCCCACCACCTTGACCCGCAGATCGGCGCCGTTGACGCGGATGGCGTCGTTGGCCTTGTCGCCGGCCTCGGCCTGGCTCTCGCCCTTGGCCTTCACATAGGTGCCGATGCCGCCGAGATAGAGCAGCTCGGCCTTGGACTTGAGGATCGCGGTCAGCAGGTCGGCCGGGGTCACGGTCTCGGCCTTGATCTCGAACAGCGCCCGCGCTTCCGGCGACAGGGCGATGGTCTTCAGCGAGCGCGCGAAGACGCCGCCGCCCTTGGAGATCAGGCTCTTGTCGTAGTCGTCCCACGACGAGCGCGGCAGCCTGAACATCCGCTCGCGTTCGGCCCACGAGGCGGCGGGATCGGGATCGGGGTCGAGAAAGATGTGGCGATGATCGAAGGCGGCCAGCAACTTGGTCTGCTTGGACAGCAGCATGCCATTGCCGAACACGTCGCCGCTCATGTCGCCGACGCCGACCACCGTGAAGGGTTCGGTCTGGATGTCCTTGCCCAACTCGCGGAAGTGGCGCTTGACCGCTTCCCAGGCCCCGCGAGCGGTGATGCCCATAACCTTGTGGTCGTAGCCGACCGAACCGCCGGAGGCGAAGGCGTCGCCCAGCCAGAAGCCGTAATCCTCGGCCACGCCGTTGGCGATGTCGGAGAAGGTGGCCGTGCCCTTGTCGGCGGCGACGACCAGGTAGGGGTCCTCGCCGTCATGGACGAGCACCCCGTCCGGCGGCACGATCCGGTTGTCGGCGTCGATGTTGTCGGTGATGTCCAGCAGCCCCGACAGGAAGGTCTTGTAGGCGCGGATCGCCTCGGCCTGGACGGCGTCGCGGTCGCCGCCGCGCGGCAGGTTCTTCGGGAAGAAGCCGCCCTTGGAGCCGACCGGCACGATCACCGCGTTCTTGACCTGCTGGGCCTTGACCAAGCCCAGCACCTCGGTGCGGAAGTCGTCGCGGCGGTCGCTCCAGCGCAAGCCGCCCCGGGCGACCGGACCGAAGCGCAGGTGCACGCCCTCGACATGCGGGGCCGAGACATAGATCTCGCGATAGGGCTTGGGGGCCGGCAGGTCCTCCAGCTCGCGCGAGGCGATCTTGTAGCTGATATAGGGCTTGGGCTCGCCATCGGGACCGACCTGGAAGAAGTTGGTCCGCTGGATGGCGCCGATCAGGGCGGCGATGCGGCGCAGGACGCGGTCGGCGTCCAGGCTCGCGACCGCCTGCAGGGCCTCGACGATGTCGGCCTCAACCGCCTTGGCCTGTTCCTCGCGAGCGGCCAGGTCGGCGCGCACGGCCGGGTCGAACTTGATGCGGAACAGGTCGAGGATCAGGCGGGTGACGCCGGGATTGTCCGACAGGGCCTGCTCCTGCACGCCCTGGCTGGGATCCAGGCCGGTCTGCTGGCGATAGCGGGCCAGGGCGCGGACCAGGGCGGCCTCGCGCCAGCCGACGCCCAGCTCCAGCACCAGGCGGTTGAAGCCGTCGCTCTCGGCCCGGCCCGTCCAGATGGCGACGAAGGCGGCCTCGAAGGCGGTCTTGATGTCGCCGAACGACAGATGCTCGCCGCGCTCATCGCGCAGGGTGAACTCGTGGACCCAGACCTTAGCGTGGGTGTCGCCGGCCGGCGTCAGCTTGAAGCCGTCCTCGATCAGCGCCTTCAGGCCCATGTGCTCGAGGATCGGCAGGACGTCGGCCAAGGGCGCGGCGGCGCCGGGGCGATAGAGCTTGAAACGGAAGGTCAGCTTGTCGTCGTCGGCCAGGCGGAAGGCGCGGACCCGTACCGCCTCGTCGGCGGCCAGGTCGTCGACCACGGCCAGGTCGGCCAGGGCCTCGGCGGCGTCGTACTGGTCGCGATAGCCGGGCGGGAAGGCGCCCTGCCAGCGGGCCAGGGTCTCGGCCACCCTGCCCGGAGCCCCGCCGTCCCGCACCGCGGCCTCGAAGCGGTCGTCCCAGGTGCGGGCGGTCTCGGCGACGGCGGCTTCCAGCGCCGCCAGGTCCGGATCGCCGTGCTTGCCCGGCGTCACCCCCAGCACATAGTGCACGCGGGCTAGGGGCGCGTCGGAAAAGCTGGGATAGTAGGCGCTGACCCGACCCTCGAAAGCCTCGGCCAGGATCTTGCCGGCCCGCTCGCGCACGCCGCTGTCGTAGCGCTCGCGCGGCACGAACATCAGCACCGAGATGAAGCGGTCGAACGGGTCGCGGCGGGCGAACAGCCGCACGCGGGGCCGGTCGTAGAGGTGCAGCACCCCCATGGCCATCGACAGCAGCTCGTCCTCGGAGATCTGGAACAGCTCGTCGCGCGGCCAGGTCTCCAGGATGTTGCGCAGGCGCTTGCCGCTGTGGCCCTCGGGATCCTTGCCGGCCTCGGTGAGCACGTGCTCGACCTTGCGGCGGATCACCGGCACCTCGTGGGCGGGCGTCTCGTAGGCCTCGGCGGTGAACAGGCCCACGAAGCGAACCTCGCCCGACGGCCTGCCGTCGGGGCCGTACCGGCGCACGCCGACATAGTCCATGTAGCCGCGACGATGGACCTTGGAGCGCAGGTTCGACTTGGCCACCACCAGGGGCGCGCCCAGCAGCAAGTGGTCGCGGACCTGGGGCGACAGGATCGCCGGCTCGCTGCCCCGGCGCAGCACGGTCAGGGTCTGGTCGCGCAGCACGCCCAGGCTGCCCTCGGGCTGGTACAGCGGCTCCTCGGCCGCGTAGCCGCCCTCGGCGGTGCGGGGATAGTCGTAGACCCGCGCGCCCAGGAACACGAAGCGGTCGCCCTCCAGCCAGTCGAGGAAGGCCAGGCCCTCCTCACGCTCGCCTTCGGGGATCGGGGCCGGTGAGGCGCGCAGCTCTTCGATCGAGCGGCGGATCAAGGCCTTCATCGCGTGGAAGTCGTCGACCGCCAGCTGGACGTCGGCCAGGGCCTCGCGGACGGCCCCGACCAGCGCGGCCTCGCGGTCCTCGCCCACCGGGGCCAGATAGACCTGGATCATCGAGCGCCGCCCGGCCCCCTCGCCCAGGTCCGGGGTGTCGATCACCGGGTGGAACATGGCCCGCACCGAGAAGCCCTGCTCGGCGATGGCGCCCATGATGCTGTCGACCAGGAACGGACGGTCAGGCTGAACGATCTCCAGCAAGTCGCTCTTCAGGTCGGTCCCGTCGGCGCGGACAGCCGGACGGACGCGGATCGAGAGCGGCTCCGAAGCGCCTTCGCCGAAGCGCCAGAAGTCGGCCAGGGCATGGGCGACATCGGTGGGATCGAAGCCCGGCAGTTCCTCGGCCGACCAGTCCTCCTGGACCTGGGCCGCGAACTGGGCCTGGGGCCCGGTCACAGTCCCCTGCCCCAAGGCCGCGCCGAAGGCTGAAATCAAACCGTCGGATTGAGCGGCGGCCGCCTTGGGGTCAAGTTTTGCACCGACCATGGGATTTCCTCGCGAATTTTTGGCGACAACCTAGCCTTTTCGGGCCCGGTTTCAACCGTAGCTCGGGAAAAGCACAGAATATCTTACCGAAGGATATCCACCGGCCGCAGACGCGGAAGCGCCGCCGGTTGGGGGAAACCGGCGGCGCGGGCCCGCCCGGGGGGAGGCGGGCGATTCCGCATCGGACGCTCCAGAAAATCGGTCTGCGTCGTGCGGGGTCGGCATGGGGGGGGTGCCGACAGGATCTAGATAGGAAGGTCATTTGGGATTTGAAGTCCCCCGGGTCGACTTCTGTCGCGAAGCCGACGCGGAACCTGCCTTTTTGTCGAGCGGGGCTTTCTCCGGCGCGCCTGGCGTCTTGCGATCCAGGCCCGCGCCGCTGGGGTCGCCATCCTCCGACAGCAGGATGGCGATCCAGCGCGTCCCGTCGAACTGGGCCATGATCAGCATCAGGGCCACGGTCAGCGGGGTGGACAGGAACATGCCCGTCACGCCCCACAGCGCGCCCCACACCGCCAGCGACAGCAGAACGACCGTCGGGTCGATGTTCAGGCTGTCGCCCTGCATGCGCGGATAGATGACGTTGCCGACCACGAAGAAGATCAGCTCCAGGGCGCCGAACAGGATCAGGGCCGGCCAGAAGCTGTCGGGGAACTGCACCAGGGCGAACAGCGGCGGCAGGATGCAGCCGACCGCCCCGCCGATGATCGGGATGTAGGCGGCCACGAAGATCAGGAAGGCCCAGAACAGGGCGTTGTCCAGCCGCAGCAACATCATCACCACCCAGGCGGCGGCGGCGATCATCAGGCCGGTGACCGTCTGGATCCATAGGTACTGCTCGACGCCGTTACGGATGCGTTGGAACAGCTGGACCGCCCCGTCGCGCTCGGCATGATGCGGATAGAGCGCGACGATCTTGCGACTGAACCCCCGCCGCGAGGCGATGATGAAGCCCAGATAGATCAGCACCAGAATGGCGTTGGAGGCGAAGTTCTGCAGGCTCTGGGCGGCCGCCCCGGCGTACTTGCTGGGATTGAGCTGGTTGATCAGGTCGCCGATCGTCGGCGCCACCTTGATCCCGACCAGCGAGGCGACCTTGGCGATCACCTCGTTGAGGCGTGGCGCGTAGTCGCGAATCTGGCCGACGAAGCTGGCGCCGTTGGCGGTCACCACCCAGACCGCGGCCGCGAACATGGCGATCGACAGGAAGATGGCGGCCGGCAGGGCCAGGTTCCTGGGGAACCTCGGCAACCGCTCGACCAGCACGCGGGCGAAGCTGTCGATCATCACCGCCAGGAACGCGGCCATGGCCAGGGGCGTGAGGATGCCGCGCATCCAGTACAACGCGGCGGCTCCGGCGATGACCGCCAGGAACACCAGGGCGTTGCGGCCGGTGATCGACGGGGAGATGGACATCGGCGGGGTCTCTTTCCTGGAAGGTCTGTAAAAGACTGTCGCCACATTGCGCGAGGCGATTGGCGCGGCGCAAGGCCGGGTCTAGGCTTAAGCTCTCAAGGCAAAGGACGTTGCGTATGACCCTGACGATCGGCGAAGGCGAAATCCTCATCGGGCTGGCCCAAGGGAGCGTGGAGAGCGGACCGGTGACCCAGCGTCTCGATCGATCCAACCGTCACGGCGTGGTGGCGGGCGCGACGGGAACGGGCAAGACCGTCACCCTGCAGGTCATGGCCCAGGCCTTCTCAGACGCCGGCGTGCCGGTGTTCGCCGCCGACGTGAAGGGCGACCTCTCGGGCGTCGGCGCGATCGGGGTCCCCAATGACAAGATGCTGGCCCGCGCCGCGTCCATGGACCTGACCCTGACGCCGGCCGCCCCGCCGGTGGTGTTCTGGGACCTGTTCGGCAAGAAGGGCCATCCGATCCGCACCACCATCTCCGAGATGGGCCCGCTGCTGCTGTCGCGGCTGCTGGAACTGAACGACGTGCAGGAAGGCGTGCTGACCGTGGTCTTCCACGTCGCCGACCAGGACGGCCTCCTGCTGCTGGACCTGAAGGACCTGCAGGCGGCGCTGAAATATGTCGCCGACCACGCCGCCGAGATCGGCACCCAGTACGGCAACGTCGCCCCGGCCACGATCGGTTCGATCCAGCGCAAGCTGCTGACCCTGCAGAGCCAGGGGGCCGAGAACTTCTTCGGCGAACCGGCCCTGAAACTGGCCGACCTGATGCGCACCGACGCCGCCGGCCGCGGCTACGTCAACCTGCTGGCGGCCGACCAGCTGATCCAGTCGCCCAAGCTCTATTCGACCTTCCTGCTGTGGCTGCTGTCGGAGCTGTTCGAGGAACTGCCCGAGGTCGGCGATCCCGAAAAGCCCAAGCTGGTGTTCTTCTTCGACGAGGCCCACCTGCTGTTCAACGACGCCGAAAAGCCGCTGCTGGAGAAGATCGAGCAGGTCGTACGGCTGATCCGATCCAAGGGCGTGGGCATCTATTTCGTCACCCAGAACCCGGCCGACATCCCCGATGCCGTCCTGGGCCAGTTGGGCGCGCGGGTGCAGCACGCCCTGCGGGCCTACACGCCGGCCGACCAGAAGGGCCTGAAGGCCGCCGCCCAGTCGTTCCGGGTCAATCCGGCCTTCGACACCGCCGAGACCATCCAGGCCCTTGGGGTCGGCGAGGCCCTGGTCTCGACCCTGGACGCCAAGGGCGCGCCCTGCGTCGTCCAGAAGACCTTGGTCCGACCGCCCGCCTCGCGCCTGGGCCCTCTGACCCCCGAAGAGCGCGCGGCCCTGATCGCCAAGAGCCCTGTCGCCGGTCTCTACGACACCGCGCTGGATCGCGCCTCGGCCTACGAGACCCTGCAAGGACGCGCCGCCCAGGCCCAGCAGCAGGCCGACACGGCCGCCGCCCAGGCCGAGGCCGAGCGCCAGCGCGTCGCCGCCGAGAAGGTGCGCGAACGGGAGGAGGCGCGGGAGACGCGCGCCGCGCCGCGTCCACGCGCGTCCAGCCGCCAGTCGATGGGCGAGGCCTTCGCCACCTCGCTGCTGCGGACGATCGCCAACCAGGCTGGCCGCGAGATCATGCGCGGCCTGATGGGCGGCATGAGTCGGAGACGCTAAATCAAAGGCAAAGCTTGCGGCGAACCGGGCCGACGCTTCGGATTCGCCCGAGAAAATCGAAGCCTGTCCGCGGGAAAGGGCGACATTCAGCCAGGATTGCGCGAATTTGACGCATTTTTCCACGCCCTATGCGTGTGTATGCCTTGCGCTAGAGCTAATCTGGGCCTCTTATCTATGAGCGTACACGGCGGGCGGGGCAGAGACCCTGGATCAAGCTGGGCGCCGGAGGAAACGCAAATGAAGTTCGGTCCCTCGAACGTTCAAACGCACACTCCTTTTCTGCGCGCGACCCGGCGTACGCCGCCGCGGTACAAGATCCGATGGCCGCTGATCCTCTGCGCCGGCTTCAGCCTGGCGGTTTGGGTGGCGGTGATCTTCGGCTTCATCGTCATGGGCCGCTGAACCGACACGGATCTGTGGTCTCGAATTAGGCTCGCCCGCGCACGAGGTGCGTGAGACGGTCTTCCACGATCAGGCGCGTTTGCGCTTCACAGTCTTCCTGTCCGCCCCGGCCAGGGATGGCTTCGTCGCGGCCTCGCTCGCCAGCGTCCAGGCGGAAAGCGTGTCGACCGGGGCGGGACGACCGATCGCATAGCCCTGCAGCTCCGCGCAGTCCTCGCCGCGCAGGAAGTCGATCTGCTCCTGGGTCTCCACCCCCTCGGCGACGCAGGGGATATCCAGGCTCCGACCAAGGCCCAGCACGGCGCGGACGATCACCGTCGCGCGATCGTGACGGTGGATGTTCTCGACGAAGCTCTTGTCGATCTTGATCTTGTCGAACGGGAACGACTGCAGGGTCGAGAGCGACGAGAAGCCGGTGCCGAAATCGTCCATGGCGATCCGCACGCCCAGGGCCTTCAGCCGGCGCAGGTTGTCGAGCGCCCGCTGGTAGTCCTTGAACAGGGCGCTCTCGGTGACTTCGAGCTCCAGCCGCCGGGGCGACAGGCCGGTCTGGACCAGCACCTCGTGCACCAGGGCCGGCAGGTTCGGCTGGTTCAATTGCAGCGGAGACAGGTTCACCGCGATACGCAGCGGCCGTTCCCAGCTGACCGCGTCGGCGCAGGCCCGGCGCAGGACCCACTCGCCCAGCTGGGCGATCAGGCCGTTCTCCTCGGCGACCGGGATGAATTCCAGCGGCGGAACCATGCCGCGCACCGGATGGTTCCAGCGCACCAGGGCCTCGAAGCCGCAGATCTCGCCGTCGGACGCCCTGGCCAGCGGCTGGTAGTGGACGGTCAGCTCCTCGTCGGTGATCGCCTGGCGCAGCTCCCGCGCCATGGTCCGGCGCTCGCGGATCGACTCGTCCATCTCGCGCTTGAAGAAGCGATAGGCGCCGCGGCCGCCTTCCTTGGCGCGGTACAGCGCCATGTCGGCGTTGGCCAGCAGCGCCTCGGCCGTGCGGCCGTCGTCGGGGAACAGCGAAACGCCCAGGCTGGCGCCCATGGCCAGCTCCTGGCCCTCGTACGTCGCCGGCGTCGACAAGGTCTCCAGCAGTCGGCCCGCCAGTTCGGCGGCGGCGGCGGGCTGGTCGCCGGCCGCCACCTGAACGACGATGAACTCATCGCCGCCGAGACGCGCGGCGAAGGACGAACCGGTCAGGCTATCCTGGAGCCGGCGGGCGGTCTCGACCAGCAGGGCGTCGCCGGCCAGGTGGCCGTGCAGATCGTTGGCTTCCTTGAAGTGGTCCAGGTCGATGCAGATCAGCGACAAGCTCTCGCCTGAAGCCTCGACGCGATCCAGGGCCGCGGCCAGGCGCGCCTGCAGCGAATTGCGGTTGGGCAGGCCGGTCAGGCCATCGTGTTCGGCCAGATAGCGGATCTTCTCTTCGGCCGAGCGACGCTCGCGCAGGTCGCGGACGGCCAGCACCGTCAGGCCCGAGGTTTCGGACCGGGCGCCGTCGTCCATCAGGCGCGAAAACACCTCGACCGGGATCGCGCGGTCACCGTCGGCGGGCTGCAACACGCCTTCGCGTCGCACGCCCTCGCGGGTCGGGGCGTCGCTGTCGAGGGTCAGCAGGTCGGACAGCGGCGTGCGCAGCAGGGCGTCCAGCTCGGCGCCGGCCAGGTCGCAGAAGGCGGCGTTGGCGTCGTTGATACGGCCGTCCTGGACCACCACGATGCCCTCATAGGCAGCGTTGGCCAAGCGGCGGATGCGGTCCAGGGCCGAGCGGCTGGTCGAGGACTCGATGGCCACCGCGCCCAGTCCGCCCAGGATGATCATGCCGGTGATCGAGGTCACGGCCAGGGTCAGGACGCCGCCCGACAGCATCTGGTCGGGCACGTTGATCGACGGGTCGGGCACGATGGTGATCGCGCCCATGCCGATGAAGTGCAGGGCGCAGATCCCGAGGGTGAGGACCAGCCCGCCGCCCAGTTGCTTGGACAGGCTGCGCGCGCGTCCGGCCAGCTGCAGCGCCCCCGCCGCGCCGACGACGCCGGCCAGCACGGAGAGCGCGATCGTCGCCTGCTCCCATTGCACGAAGCCCTGGGTCACGAAGGCGGACATGCCCGTATAGTGCATGGCGGCCACGCCCATGCCCAGGATCAGGCCGCCGGCGAAGTCGTTGGTGCGCGTGCGCTGGGCCGAGGCGACGGCGAAGCCGCCGGCCATGAACAGCACCGAGATCATCAGCGACAACAAGGTGCCCGACGGGCTGTAGCCGGTCTTCAGGCCGGGATTGTAGGCGACCATGGCGATGAAGTGGGTGGCCCACACGCCCGAGCCGGACACTAGCCCGGTCAACAGCAGCCACGCGGCCCGCACCACGCCCTTGGCCCCGCGCATGCGGGAATAGAGGCGGAACGCCGTGAAGCAAGCGGCGAAGCAGATCAGGCCGGCGACCACCACCAGCCGCAGATCATGCTCCGTCGTCAGGCAGGTCAAAACCTTGAGCAAGCGCAGGTCCCCCAGGGCGTCACCTGCAACCTGTAGCGGCCAAGATGCAAAAAAAGGGTTTCGCTCCGGACGTACGAAGAAGAGCGCGCGGCTATCTCGCCGAGCGTTTCGCGCCCTTGCTGGTCTCGACCTCGCTGCGCCAGAGCTCCACGCCCGAACCCGTCATGGCGGTCTGCAGCGCGGCGCGTTCGGCGCCTTCCAGGCGCACGGCGGTCAGCACGCCCGTGGCGTAGGCACCTGTATCCAGGCCGATCCGACGATGATCGGACTGGATGTCGTCGGTCGGCGTGTGGCCGTGAACGACGATCTTCTCAAAGGCCCGGCCGTCGTCCAGGAAGGTCTGCCGGATCCACATCATGTCGTGCCGGGACTGCTGGTCCAGCGGTACGCCGGGTCGCGCGCCGGCGTGCACGAAGAAGTAGTCGCCGACGCTGACGCTGAACCGCAGGTCCCGAAGGAAGGCTCGGTGGCGATCACTGACGGCGGCGTTGAGTTCGGCCGACGCCGCGGCCCAGGCGTCCTTGTCGGCGCGATCGGTCGGCGCCGTCACGCCGTATGACCGGAGCGCCTCGCGCCCGCCGTAGTCGCACCAGGTTGGGCCGATGCTGGGATCCTCAAGGAAGGCCGCCATGCGGTCTTCATGGTTGCCGCGCAGGAAGATGGTCTCGACCGGTCCGTCGTCGGCCAGGCGGCACAGAAGATCGATCACGCCCTTGGACTCCGGGCCCCGGTCGACGTAGTCGCCAAGAAAGATCAGCACCTTTCGGGTCTCGGCGCTGCGGTCGAAATCTTCAAGGATGGCGCTGAGCAGGGGGCGCAGAAGATCCAGCCGTCCATGCACGTCGCCGACCGTCCACACCAGCGTGCCGAGCGGCACGCTGGCGGTTGGGCCGGCGTTCGACGTTTTCCGACGCCCTAACCAGTTACCGATCATCCCCCATCCAATCCGTCATGACCCCATCGAGACGCGCTCGCCCCGACAGGCGACCAGGCGCGTGGCGGGGCGAGACGTTGGTGCGGAGCAAGGGTAACGATCCAAAGTTAAAATGCTGAAGCCTAGAAATAACGCTCGCCGATCCGGATGGTGTCGCCGGGCGCGACCTTCGTCAGCGGCGTCAGCGGATAGGACTGCTCGGCCTGATCCTCGGCGCGCTTGATGAAGACCACGCGCTTGTTGGCGCGATAGGTAAAGCCCTCGGCCGTGGCCACCGCGTTCAAAACGGTGAGATTGTTGGTGTAGGGATACTCGCCGGGCTTGTTCACCTCGCCCAGGATGTAGAACGGGCGATAGGTCAGGACCTCGGCGCTGACGCGCGGCTCCTTGATATAGCCTTTGCGCAGCTCGTTGCTGATCTCTTGCTGGAATTGCGAGATCGTCAGGCCGGCCGCCTGCACCTCGCCGATCAACGGCAGCGAGACCTTGCCGCCGCCGCCGACCAGGAACTCGCCGGTGAGGGCTTCCTCGCCGAAGACATTGACCCGCACCTTGTCCGCCACGCCCAGCCGATATTCCGGCACCACCCGGATGACGGCGTCGGGGCTGGCCGCGGCCGAGGCGGTCGTGGCCGGGGCGGCGGGTGTCTGGGCGCAGGCGACGCCTCCGAAGGCCAGAACAAGGCTCATGGCGAAGAGACGCAAGAAGTGCCGCATTATCGAAATCCTCTTTCCGACCGTCGAAACCATAGCGGTGTGGCGATAGCTTGTTCAAAAGCAGACAGGCCCGACTTTAGCAAGGGGCTGGGCTGCACGGCCACGCCCGCGATATGAATTGCTCGCCGCCGCGAGCCCGCGATCATAATAGAGTAGCAATATTGCGCGACGCAGATGCCGGCGCATCGACCGATGAAGAGGCCAGGAATGGCGTGGATGACGCCCAGGACATTGAAAACGACCGCCATCGCAATCCTGGCGATTGCGACCGCAGGCGGCGCGGCGCTCACCACCGCGGGATTGGCGTGGCCGAACGCGATCAGCCCCGACCTTGCGCCCGTCCACGAGATGCGCGCGGATCAGGCGCTCCTGGCGCAGTATCCCCAGACCATCAAGGCCGACCGGGAAAGCCAGGCGGCGCTGGCGCAGGCGCCGACCGCGGCGAACGCCTGGCTGCGGCGGGCCTATGTGCGGCAGCTCGGGACCCGGACGCTGGACGCCCAGGCCCTCGACTATCTCGACAAATCCTACCAGGCCGCGCCGCTCGGTCCCGACGTTACGCGCTGGCGCCTGCGTTTCATTTTCGAACACTGGACCGAAATGACCCCCGCCTTGAGGATCCGCGCGGTGGGTGAAATGAGGAATTTCGCCCGCTACCATAGTGGCGGCCCCGACATTGTTCGCGCCATCCACAATCCAGCCGGGCGCTGGGCGGCCGCTTTGGTCGAGCGTTCAGGTCACAACGATGCGCTGAGAGATCACGGCCTGCTCGCAAAAGCGGCAGAATAGTCGATTATTCTTCGTGTTCTCTGCTTACTCGTGGATGTTGCGTTGGTTTTGAAGTTATAGTAAACGCCCAAGTCGTAGATTTACACGTTTTGCGGCAGTCGGGCTTACCACTATCGAGAGGGGATTGGCGCCGCCTTTGCTGGTGGGCCGATGAGCCGCGAACTGAGCTTCGCGGTGAGGGGGATTTGGAATGAACAGAAACACATTCGTGGCCATCGCGATGCGTGCGATGGCGGCCACCGCGGCGATGGGCTTCGCAGTCTCGCCGCTTATCGCTGTCGCCCAGGCGCCGGCGCCGGATCCCGGCCCTCTGGCGTCGGCCCTGGCGATCGCGGCGCAGGCCGCGGAAGCCAGCGCCAAGTCGAAGTCGCTGCCGGCCGACGCCACTCAGGCCGTCATCGTGACGGCCCTGGAGCAGACCATCGCCACCAGCGGCGTCGAGCCGCTCACGGCCGTGGCCGCGCTGCAGCTTACCCAGACCAACATGCAGGCCGCGGGAACCCTGACCCCCGCGATCGCCGCCGCCATCGCCGAGGTTCTGGCCAAGGTTCAGGCGGCCATCAAGGTGCAGGAAGGTCCCGGCGCGATCGGCCCCACCGGCGGTCCGCCGATCTCGGCTCCGGGCGCCACGGGTGGCGGCGGCGGTTCGGACTACCGTGCGGCCTAACGGCCGACAAAAAGCTGATCGAGGGTGCAAAGTGACTGAACGGAACGAGGGACTTGGCCACATGCGGGCGACCGACATCAAGACGAACGCCGCCAAGGCCTGCTTCATTCTCGCCGTTGCGGCGAGCGCCTGCCCGACGATCTCGTTCGGCCAGGCGCTCGATTCGGCCCAGGCGCGCACGAGCGACCTGTTCGCCCGGGATCGCAGCGTCGCGGTCCTGGACCGTCCGCACCCCGAATATGAAGCGCTCGGCACGTCGATCGGCACGTTCTCGCTGTTTCCCCGCCTTCAGCTCGACAACGAAAACAGCGACAACGTCTTCGCCGTCGAGACGGGGCCGGTCAGCGACTGGGCCTTTCATGCTCGCCCCTCGGCCACGCTCAATTCGAACTGGTCGCGGCATCAGCTGAACGCCTACGTCCGCGGCGACTTCATTCGCAATGAGAAGTACCACACCGAAAACGCCAACAACTGGAGCATCGGCGGCACTGGTCGCGTCGATGTCCTGCGCGAGTTCAACATCGCGGCGGGCGCGGACTACATCAAGGCGATCGAGCCGCGCACCTCGTCGAACACGGCGGTCTCGGCCCGCGACCCGATCAAGTACGACCAGGCCCAGGCCTACGCGTCGGCCACCCGGATCGTGGGTCGCACCAAGCTGACGACCCGCGCCGACATCCAGTCCTATAATTACAAGGACGGCTTTGACCTTAACGGCGCCGTCATCGATCAGGACGCCCGCGACCGCGTCAACAGCAGCCTGCAGGGCCGCGTGGACTATGCCGTCAGCCCGGCGACGGCGATCTTCGTCGCGGCGACAGGCAACAAGCGCAACTACGATACCAGCACTGCCGCCACGCCATCACGGGACTCGAAGGGCTATGAGCTGCTCTCCGGCGTCAACTTCGAACTGGGCGCCGTCGTCCGCGGTGAAGTGGCGGTCGGTTACATCAGCCAGTCGTTCGACAACGCCGCCTACGGCGACATCCACGGCTTCGGCTCGCGCACCCAGGTGGAATGGTTCCCGACCGAACTCACCACCGTCACGGCCACGGCGGCGCGGGGCATTGAAGACGCCGGCGTCGTCGGCGCGGGCGGCTATCTGTCCACCGACTTCGGCCTGAGCGTCGACCACGAACTGCTGCGCAACGTGATCCTGAGCGCCAGCGTGAAGCACGCCAACGACGATTACAACGGCATCGACCGCAAAGACAACCGGACCGAGTTCGCGCTCGGCGGCAACTATCTGGTCAATCGCAATCTGGGCCTCACCGTCCGCTATTATCGCACCAAGCAATCGTCCGACGGAACCAGCAGCGGCCCCAACTATACGGTCGATCGGGTCGCCCTTTCGCTGACGACCCAATTCTAGCCGATTCGCCATGGCCTCCTGGCAAGCGCGGCGTCGCCATCGGCGCCTCCTGGCTCCGCGCGCGCCCGCCTCGGCGGGGACACGGTGGCGGAGGCTGGCCCTGGCCGCGGCGCCCGCCGGGCTCTACCTGACCCATCTGGCGGCCGGAGCGAACCAGACCGCCATGGCTCAGGGGTTCTCCCTGATGCTGGCCTTGGCCCTATGCGCCGTTCTGACCCGGCCGCGCGTCCGGAACGAACTGGTCGAGTTGGGCTTCGTCTGGCCTCTGCTGGGGCTGTTTGCGACCGTCCTGGCCGTCGCTCTCTTGACGCTCTATCTCCCGGCCTCGCCGGCCTCCGCCCCCGTGTGGGCGCTGGCGGGCGCCCCCGGGGTCCTGACGATCAACCGATCGGCGACCTGGCTTGAAATCGTCAAGCTCTGCGGCCTGGCCTGTGTCTTCGCCGTGGGCTGCGTTCACGGCGCGCGTGGCGAACGGGCTCGTACGAGCATCGATTGGATCGTCCTGCTCGGCGGCGTCTACGCCGCCTTGTCGATCGCCTTCTTCCTGGCCGGTCTCCAGGTCAGGGGTCGGCTATCCGGCGGCTTCCTGAGCGCCAACAGCGGAGCGACCGTCTTCGGCATAATGGCGGTGATCACCACCGCTTTCCTCCTTCGGCAGCTGCGGCGAACGGCGCGGCTGGACCAAGGGGACCGGCTGCGCAAGCTGGCGACGCCGGCCGGAAGCCTCCTATTCATCGCCACCTGCCTGGTGCTGACCGCCTCCCGCATGGGCCTGGCCGCGACGGGCGTGTCGATCCTTGTCCTGCTGGCGTGGGATCTCGCCTCGCAGCGCAAGATCCGCATCACGATTCGTCCGCGCGACCTCGCTCTGGCCGCGGCGGCGTTGGCGGTCGTCGGCGTCGCTTCGATTCCCATGTGGACCCGCGTGGACGAACTGGATTCCGACGCCACGATTCGCGGCCTGATCTTCTCCACCCACTGGAACGCCTTCCTGGCCTCGCCCGTGTTCGGACATGGGCTTGGATCGTTCAACGACGTCAACGGCCGGGCCCTGACGACGGAGAACTATTCGGTCCTGTGGTCGATCCGCGCCGCTCACAACGTCTACATCCAGTGGCTGGAGGAAGCGGGCGTCGCCGGAGCCTTGCCGATGTTCGCCCTGGTGGCCGCGATCACGCTGATCTCCGCCCTCCATGTCTCGAAGATGCGCTCCGGCAAGACGCTGGCGCGGGGACTGGTGGCCTCCAGCGCAGTCGTGCTGCTTCATGGAACCACCGACTACGCGCTGCAGGTGCCCTCCATCGCCGCGTTCTGGGCCTTTCTGCTCGGCCTGCAGTTCGCGTTCACGCAATGGCGAAGCGAGCCTCGGCGTTGATAAGGCTTAACCATTGCCTGATAGGTTTGGTTTAATCTGACCTCTTGAGCGGCGCCTGCAAATCTCCGACAAGGTCTTGGATTTGGGAACGCGGCCAAGGCCCGCCCGAGTGCGCTCCGAACGCGTCGGGCGTTATGAGGTGGCAAAAAATTGATCGAGACCACAAGGACATATCAAAAACGACACGATACGCTTGTGTATGGGGCGGCCTTTCGGACATGTAGATCCGGCGACGTCGTCTCGGAAGTGTTGGTCTCGAAAGCCTTTTGATTTCACTCGCTCTGTCTTCGCGATTGCGCGTCAGAGTCGTGATCCGGACAGAAAATGCGACCTCCGAGCGGACGCAAAGGATATCGACCGAAGTCATGGCGTTGAGTCTGTTCAGGATTGGCGAACTGCATGCCAGATAGGTCGGGGGCGTTGCGCACTCTCCTGGTGGGCGGAGTGCCCACCACGCGCCTGACCCGCGCGGAACTCGCGGCCGTGATGCTGGAAGACAGCCGGGCGGCGCGGGCGGGCAGGAAGGGCTATCCACGCATAGTGGTCTCTTCGAACGGCGCGGTCATTGCGGACTTCCATCGTAGCCCCGCGTTTCGCGACCTGATCCTCGAGGCCGACATTGTCGACGCCGACGGCATGCCGCTGGTCATGGCCACGCAGTTGCTCTGCGCCGAACCGTTGAGGGAACGCGTGGCCACCACCGATTTCATCAACGACGCCGCGGATGTCGCCGCACGCGAAGGCCTGAAGTTCTATTTTCTCGGGGCCAAGCCCGGCGTCGCCGAAAAGGCCGCCGAACACTTTCGCGCGCTTTATCCGGAGCTGGAGATCGTCGGCGTCCGCAACGGCTACTTCACCCAGGAAGACGAGGCTGAGATTTGCGCGGAGGCCGTGGCCCTGAAGACCGACGTGATGTGGGTCGGGCTCGGCAGCCCGCTGCAGGAAGCCTTCGCCCACAGGAATCGCGAGCGCCTTTCGGGCATCGGCTGGATCCGGACTTGCGGCGGAATGTTCGACCACTATTCCGGCAAGTTCAAACGCGCGCCGCGTTGGATGCAGATCATCGGCCTGGAGTGGCTGCACCGGACGATCAACGAGCCCCTGCGTCTGGGCGGGCGGTATTTCAGAACCAACTTGCCGGCGCTCTTCTATCTGGCGACCCAGACCACCGATAGCGCGCCAGCCTTGACGGACGCCAAGACGCCGTGACCGCGAGGCCGATCGAAAACGTTTCTTCCGGGGCCCGCCGGATCGTGCTCCTGGTCTCGCATTCGACCTCCGGCGGCGCCCAGGAGATCTGGGCCAATCTGGCGGAGGGCCTGCGCGCGCGCGGCCATCAGGTCATGCTCGCGGCGCTCTATCCCGGCGACTCTCCCGCCCAGGAGCTCGCGCCTACGGCCGCCTGGACCTACGCCGTGCCCGAAAGGCCGGCGTCGCTCGGCGCCAAGCTGGCCATGGTCCGCGACCTGGCGCGCCTGTTCGACGGGTTCGAGGCCGACATCGTGTTCACGGCCCTGCCGGCCGCCAATGTCCTGGCGCCGGTCGCAGCCACCCTGGCCCGCCGCCGGGTTCGCGTGGTCACCTCCCACCATTCGCCGTCCGAGACCTACAATCGCGTCCTCAACCTCGTCGACGGCCTGACCGGCTCCCTTTCCAGCGTCGCTCACATCGTCGGGGTGTCCGAAGCGGTGCGGCGCACGCACCAGGGCAAGCCGGCTGCCTATCGCGGCAAGTTGACGACGATCAAGAACGCCCTGCCGCCCGATGTCGAGGCGCGGATCGCCCGCCTGGCCAAGGCGCGCCTGGGTCGGCGGACCGGGCGCCAGGTCGTCGCCATCGGCCGCCTGGCCGAGCAGAAGAACTATCCGGTCCTGATCCGCGCCGCCGTTCACATGCCGGACGTGGTCGTGCGCATCGTGGGCGACGGATCCGAAGGGCCCGCCCTCAAGGCGCTGGCGGCCGAACTCGGCGTGACCGACCGCGTGCAGTTCCTCGGCTTCCATCCCCGCACCGAGACGCTGGAGATCCTGGCCGGCGGCGACGTCTTCGTTCAGCCCAGCCTGTTCGAAGGCCATAGCCTGGCCCTGATCGAAGCCGCCAAGCTGGGCATGCCGTTGGTGGTCTCGGACGCACAGGTCCAGATCGAGGGCGTCACCGCGCCCGACGGCGCGCTTTGCGGCGTGGTCGTGGGCTTGCACGATGATCGTTCGCTGGCGCGCGAAATCCTGCGGCTGCTGGACAACCCCGTCCACTACGCCGCCGCCGTCTCGCAAGCGACCGCCCTGGGCGCCGCGGCGACCTACGACGCCATGATTACGTCTTACGAACAGCTCATGGGCTGAGCATGGCCTGCATTCATCGAAACCCCAGCCGCAACAGGAGGGCGTGACATGACAGAAACCGGCGAGCGTCGACGCAGGACGGGCCCCCGGCCGTTCCTGACCCCGGCGGCCTATATCCTGTTCGTGCTGCTGACCCTGATGGTCGTCGCCCCGATCATCACCAGCGGCGGCCCGATGACCGGCAACGGGAACGCCTTCCGGCAGGTCACCTACGCCATTCTCTTCGCCGCTACCCTTTGGGCGGTAGGCGTTCTCCAGCAGTGGCGAAAACTGCTGATCGTGCCGATGACGCTGATGGTGGCGATCGGCTGGTGCTGGCTGAGCCTGACCTGGGCGATCGACCCGATGATCAGCTTTCGCCGCCTGCTGCTGACCACGATGATCATCTGGACGATCTTCCTGGTGATCGACGATTGCGGCTACGACCGGACGATCAAGGTCCTGATGATCTTCCTGACCGCGCTTCTGGCCGCCAACTACGTCGCGATCGCGGTTTCACCGTCGGCCGTGCACAGTCTCGCGGATTCGATGGATACGGGTCTGATCGGCGATTGGCGCGGCCTGCTCCCGCAGAAGAACTTCACCGGCGCCATCTGCGCCATGACCATCCTGATCTTCACCTTCGGCGGCCAGCGCATGTGGCTGGCGCTGCGGCTGGCCATCATCGTGGCCACGGCCTACTACCTGTTCCGCACCCAGTCGAAGACGTCGATGGGCATGCTGATCACCGCCCTGGTCTCAGGCGCGATCGCCCTGCGGTTCAAGCCGAAATATCGGATCGCCCTGATCCCGATCCTGCTCATCGGCAGCATTTTGGCGATGTTGAGCTCGCTTAAATGGTGGGACGAAATGCTCGGCCCGTTCCAGCGCAAGGACGCCCTGACCGGCCGGGGGGAGATCTGGCCGTACCTGTTCAACTACGCCAAGGACCATCCGTTCACCGGCTCGGGCTACGGTTCGTTCTGGAACATCGGCGAAAACAGCCCCGTCTACCAATACACCAAGAACTGGGTCAGCGAGCTGGGCAACGGGCACAACGGCTATATCGACCTGTTGGTCCAGATCGGCGTGCCGGGCCTGGTCCTGGCGGTGGTCGCCGCGATCATCGCGCCGGCCGCAAGACTGCTGAGCACCAGCGTCGCCGGGCGGTCCCAGTTGGCGCTGCTGATCGCCATGCTGGTGTTCTGCGCGGGCCACAACATGACCGAATCCAGCTTGCTGGAGCGCGACACGATCATCGAGGTCTTCCTGATGTTCACCATCGCCCTGACCGGCGTGATCACGCGCCGGTCGTCCAAGCCGGCGCGGGCGCCGTCGCCGGAACGGCGCGAAGGATCGTCTTCGCGCCGCAGGTCGACGGCCCGCGCCTGATCCAGCCCGACGCCATGCCTGCCCCTGATTCCGCATCGCCGCGACCGGAGCGGCCGCCGCTGGCGCGCCTGGTCGGCAAGACCCTGCGCTACGGACTGGCGTCCATCGGACCGGTGGGCAGCGCCGGCGCTCAGTTCGTCGTCTCCGTGCAACTGCTGCACATGCTGGATCCCGGCGCCTTCGGAGCCTTCTCGTTCCTGTTGGTGGCCTCCCAGTTCAGCCTGGGACTATGGAGCGCGCTGTTCTGCGCGCCCATGCCGATCCTGCTGTCGGGCGAGGAAGTCCGTGACGGTCCGATGCGCCGCTGCCTGATGTCGACGAACCTGGCGCTGGCGTTCGTCGCCCTCGCGGTCTTCGCCGGGCTGGGCGCGATCCTGCACGCCGATCTCGCGGCCAGCCTGCTGTTCGCCGCCTACGCGATGGCGATGCTGCTGCGCTGGTTCGCCCGGGCCTACGCCTACGCCACGGGCCGGCCGTGGCGGACCATGACGTCCGACATCATCTACACCGTCGTGCTGCTGACCGGCGTCGGCCTGGTGGCCGTCACCCACGCCGCCTCCGCCGCGCCGGCTTACGCCAGCCTGGTCGCCGGGGCGGCGCTGAGCCTGGCGCCGTTCGGCCTCGGTTACCTCAAGCAGCAGTTCGGTGAATTCTCGCTCAAGGCCGTCGCCGACTACACGCGGGTGTGGCGCGAGCATTCCGGCTGGTCCTTGACCGGGGTGCTGACGACAGAGGCCACCGCCAACGCCCACGCCTACATCGTCACCCTGATCAGCGGCGCCACGGCGTTCGCGCCGTTGGCCGCCAGCGCCCTGCTGATGCGGCCGATCAGCGTGGTCACCAACGCCCTGACCGAATTCGAGCGTCCACAGATGGCCCGCCAGCTGGCGCGGGACGACGGACGCGAGGCGCTGGCCACCATGCGCTTCTTTCGGATCATGCTGATCGCGGCCTGGGCGGCGACCGTGCTCGCGGCGCTGGCCCTGATGCATTATGGACCGACCCTGCTGTTCCCCAAGCACTACGACAGAAACTATCTGATGATCGGAACCCTGCTGTGGCTGGCCATCGCCGGCGTGCGCACGGCCCGGACGGCTGAAAGCGTCCTGCTGCAGGCCGCCGGCCAGTTCAAGCCGCTGGCCCACGCCAGCATGATCTCGTGCGGCGTTTCCCTGGTCGGGGTCCTGGCGCTGCTGATCCTGGGCGGCCCGCTCTATTCCTTGGGGGGCGTGCTGCTGGGCGAGGCGGTCTTCGCATTGTGGATCTGGCGCGAGACAGCGCGCTGGCGAAACGGAGCCGGACGGGCGGTCGCCCTGGCGGAGCTCCAGCCATGAAGCTGACCATCGGCGTCAAGGCTCTGAACGAGGAACAGCGCATCGCCGAGGCGCTGACCAGCGCCCTGCGCGCGGCCGAGCCGTTCGGCGGCGAGGTGGTCCTGGCCGATTCCGGCTCCACCGACCGGACCCTGGAGATCGCCTCGACCCTGCCCGTCCGCATCGTCCAACTGGCTGACCCGTCCGAACGCTCGTGCGGGGCCGGCGCGCAACTGGCCTTCCAGCAGGCGGATGGCGACTATTTCTATCTGCTGGACGGCGACATGGTGCTGGACCCCGGCTTCCTGCCCGCCGCGATCGCGCATCTGGAGGCCAATCCGGACCTGGCGGCGGTCGGCGGCCTGGTCCGCGAGATGAACGTCGAAGGCCACGAGTTCCAGATCCGGGCGAGCGCCGTGAACAACGATCGCAACTGGCGACCGGGCCCGGTCGATCGGCTCGACTGCGGCGGCCTCTACCGCGTGGCGGCCGTGCGCCAGGTCGGCCATTTCGCCGATCGCAACCTGCACGCCTTCGAGGAGTTCGAGTTGGCCGCCCGCCTGAGCGCCCAGGGCTGGAAGCTGGCGCGGATCGACCATCCCGCCGTCGACCACTACGGCCACCAGACCGAGGGCTATCGCCTGCTCTGGCGGCGGTTGAAGTCGGGCTATGCGGGCGCGGCCGGCGAGGTGCTGCGCGGCGCGCTGGGCCGACCGCACCTGCCGCTGGTGCTCCGCCGCCTGGGGCACATCCGCAACAGCCTGGCGGTGATGGCCTGGTGGGCGCTGCTGATCGCTTGCCTGGTCGCGCCCTTCCCACTGGCCACCCGCGCCGCGGCCTTCGCCCTGCTGCTGCTGGGGCCCTTGGCGCTGCTGAGCTGGCGACGCGGATCGCCCAGCCTGGGACTCTATTCGCTGGTCGCCTGGAACGTCGGCGCCTGGAGCCTGATCACCGGCTTCTTCCGGCGACGGGTCGCGCCGGCCCAGGCGCTCGAGGCCGTCACCCTGGCCCAGCCCGCCAGCCGGCATGACTAGTCAGGCCGCGGCGTCTCCGCCTTCGATCATCCGCCCCGACATCCAGGCGTTGCGCGCCCTGGCGATCCTGCTCGTCGTGGTGGACCACGCCCACCTGATCTATCTGCCGGGCGGCTTCCTGGGCGTCGACATCTTCTTCGTCATTTCCGGCTACCTGATGATGCGCATCATCGAGGGAGAGGCCGAGGCTGAACGGTTCAGCTTCCGAGACTTCTACGCGCGGCGGATCCGCCGCCTGATGCCTGCCAGCTATGCCACCCTGGTTGTCACTGCCGCGGTCGCCCCTCTCCTGCTGGATTCGTTCGAATACGCGAAGTTCGTCCAGCAACTGGCTGGATCCTTCACCTTCACCACCAACTTCATCCTCTGGCGGCAGATCGACTATTTCGATAGCGGCGCGGCCCTCAAATCCCTGCTCCACATGTGGTCCCTGGCCATCGAGGAGCAGTATTACCTCATCCTGCCGCTGCTGACGGTGATCTGCCCGCGCCGGCTGCGCCCCATAGCCGGCGTCCTGTTGACGGCCGCCAGCGCCGCGCTCTGCCTCTACGCCGTCCAACGCAGCCCGTCGGCGGCGTTCTATTTCATGCCGACCCGCGCCTGGGAGCTGGGCCTGGGGTCGGTGGCCGCGATGATCGTCCGGCGCGGCGTCACGCTGGACAAGGCCGGTTTCTGGCTTCGCCCGCTGTGCGCCCTGACCTTGCTGGTCATCCCCTTCGTCTTCGACCAGCGCGGACATCCTGGTCTCGCCGCCAGCGTCGCCTGCCTGGCGACCGCCAACCTGCTGATCAGCGGCCAGATCGTCCGACCGGCGCGCGCCCTTGCCCCCTTGATCCCGATCGGCGACCGTTCGTACTCGCTCTATCTGGTGCACTGGCCGCTGTTCGCCTTCGCCAACAACGTCTTCGTCGGTCCCGTACCCTGGGTCGTCAACGCCCTGCTGGTGGTCCTCGCCCTGGTGCTGACCGAGATCCAGTACCGCCTGGTCGAGCAGCCGCTGCGACGGTTCAAGGTCGACGGACGCGCCATCGCCATCCTGATCGCCATCCCCGTCGTGGTCGTCGGCGCCTCGGTGCTGTGGGCCCGCCACGCGCCGCACCCGAACCTGCCGGACCGGGACTGGAATGTCGGCCTGAACGAACGCTGCGTGTTCAAGGACGATTTCCAACGCGAATCCGCCTGCCAGACCGCGCCTGGCTCCAAGACCCTGGTGTGGGGCGACTCGTTCGGCATGCACCTGGCCGGCGGCCTGGCCGAGACCGCGCCGGGCGGCGTGGCCCAGGCGACCCGCACCGTCTGCGGACCGTTCCTCGACATGGCTCCGGTCAACGGCGCGCTCTACCACCGCCCCTGGGCGGAAAGCTGCATGCGCTTCAATCGCCAGGTGCTGAACGATCTGGGCCGACGTCCCGAGATCGACACCGTGGTCCTCTCCAGCGCCCTGACCCAGTACGTGGCCGGCGCCGAAGACGGAGACTGGCGCGTGCTGGCCCAAACGCCAGGCGGGCTGGAAGAGTTCGCCCAAGACGACACGCGGCTGCTGGCCGGCCTCGCCCGCACTGTCGAGGCGCTGCGTCGGCAGGGCAAGCGCGTGGTGCTGGTCGCCCCGCCGCCCTCGGCGCCGTATAATATCGGGCGTTGCGTCGACCGGCTGCACGCCGGGCTGTGGTCGGTCTTTCCGACCGCCAACTGCGCCATCGACCGCGACGAGTACGCCCGGCGCCGCGCGCCCGTGCTGAAGTTCCTGGCGGAGGTGGAAAGGCGGGGAATCGTCCCGGTCATCGGCTTCGACGAGGTTCTCTGCGACGCCCGGCGCTGCCAGGTCGTGAGCGCCGGTCGCTCGCTCTATCTCGACAACGATCACTTCAGCCAGTCGGGGTCGCGGGTCGTGGCGCGGCGGATGAATCTGGGCGTCGAAGTCCGGAGCCAGGCCCGATGACCTCGACGGCGCATCGCGGCCGTCCTATGCCCGGCCTGGCGTCGCCCACCGGCGGGCGCGCGCAATCGGAGCCCGCGCTCGATGTCCATTAGGCGCAATCTGATCTGGAGCGCCGGGGCGCAGCTCCTGTTCTTTGGCCTGCAGTTCGGCACCCAGATCGTGGTCACCCGCCTGCTTTCGCCCTACGAGGTGGGCGTCTACGCCGTGGCCCTGTCCACCAACGGCCTTCTGGCCACCTTGCAGACCTTCAGCCTGCTGAGCCTGCTGGTGCGCGAGCCGGAGCTGGACAAGGCGCTGGTCGACACGGTGTTCACGGTCAACGCCGCGCTGAACACCCTGCTGGCCCTGCTGGTCTACGCCGCCAGCTTTGTCGCCGCGCGGGTCTATTCCGAGCCGGGGGTCGGATCGGTGATGGCCCTGATCGCTGTCGCCCCGCTGGTGAGCATCTTCGAGCTGCGTCCATCGGGCCTGCTACAGCGCGAACTTCAGTTCTCCAAGATCGCCATGGCCTCGGCCGGCAAGGCGGCCGTCGCCTCGGGCGTCACGATCCTGGGCGTGCTGGCCGGCCACAGCTACATGAGCATGGCCTGGGGGAATCTGGCGGGCGCGATCACCGCCGTGGCCATCCTCAATGCCTTCGGCTTTCGCCACTTCGCGCTGCGCCTGAGCCTGGCCCGCTGGCGAACGGTGATGACCTTCGGCCTGCGGATGGTGGCGATCGGCGGGGTCAACACGCTGTCGACCCGCCTGGGCGAGCTGATCCTCGGGCGGATCCTGGGCCTCGGCGCCCTGGGCCTGTTCTCGCGCGCCGCCTCGCTGCACAGCGTGATCTGGGACAACATCCACACGGTCTTCACCAAGGTGGTCTTCGCCGACCTGGCCGAGCAGCAGCGCAAGGCCGGCTCGTTGCGCGACGCCTATCTGGGCATACTGGCCAACATGACCGCCTTGCTCTGGCCCGCCTTCGCCGGCATCGCCGTGCTGTCGGGCCCGCTGGTCCACCTGCTGTACGGTCCCAAATGGACCGGGGCCGCCCCGCTGCTGTCGATGCTGGCGCTGGCCGGCGTGCTGTTGACCTGCGTGACCATGACCTGGGAGGTGTTCGTCATCCGCGACGAGACCAAGCTGCAGGTCAAGATCGAGTACCGCCGCGCGGGCCTGAGCTTGGCCTATTTCACCGGCGGCGCGTTCTTCGGCGGCCTCCTGGGCGCAGCCGCGGCGCGCCTGGCCGATGCGGCGACGGCGATCCTGATGTACCGGCCGCCCCTGGCGCGTCTGACGGAGACCGCGACCGCCGACATCGTGCCGATCTACGGCCGCTCGCTGCTGCTGGCCCTGGCGGCCGTCGCGCCCGCCGGCGCGTTGATGCTGGCCGTCCATGGCGATCCAGCCGTGCCCCTCTGGCAGGTGGCCGCCGCCGTCGCCCTGGGCGTGGCGCTTTGGGCCGTCACCCTGGTGCTGTGCCGTCACCCCCTGGTGGAGGAAGGTCGGCGCCTGAAGGGCCGGTTCGCGCGCTCCCGCGCCTGATCCCGCTCAGCCCGGCGAATAGCGCCCGCCCGCCGCGGCGACCAGCAGGTTGCGGGCCCGGTCGCGACGGCCGGCCCGCAGCTCGCGGAGCACCGCCCGACCCAGGTTCGGCAAGGCCAGGACCACCAGCCCCGGATAGTGCCGCCGCAGGAAGCGGAACTTGCTGCGCGTCAGGTAAAAGTCCGACAGCATCGAGGACTGGCCTTCGTCGCTGGTGCCGATCGACATGCCGACCCGGTGATAGACCTTGGCGGCGTCGCAATAGCCCAGGCGGAAGCGGCCGGCGGCCCGGACCGCCCAGTCGATCTCCTCCCAATAAAGGAAATAGCCCTCGTCCATGTAGCCGACGGTCTCGATGAGGCTGCGCCGCACCAGGGCCGCCGCGCCGTTGACGTAGCTGAGACTGGCCTCGATGGCGGCGGCGTCGACCGGGGCGTCGGCCGGGGTTCCCTTGCCCAGCAGCTCGCAGCGGGCCCGGCCGCGCAGGAAGCGCCCGCCCCCCAACGATTGCACGCGATCCGGCGTCTCGAGATAGACCACCTTGGCGCCGCAGATGCCGACGGTCGGGTCCTGGGCCATGCGCTCCAGCAGCTTGGTCAGGGCGTCGGGCTCCACCAGGGTGTCGTTGTTGAGGATCCAGACGTACTCGACGTCGGGTTCGGCCAGGGCCAGGCGGGCGCCGACATTGTTGCCCGCCGCATAGCCGCCGTTGCGCCCGGTCTGGACCACCCAGAGCCGGCGAGTCGCATCGTCGCCGCGCGGCGGGGCGGCCAGGGTCGAGGCTTCCAGCGCCGCCTGGACGAAGGGCCGCATGCCGCGGGCGACGCGCTGCTGGTTCACCGCGGGGAGCTGCTCGGCCAGGCCGGACTGAATCGCCTCGAAGGAGCCGTCGCCGGAGGCGTTGTCGCAGACGATGATGTCCAGGTTCTCGTGGTCCAAACCCGCGGCGCTCAGCGCGCACTGGACGGTGTCGGCGGGGGCCCGCCAATTGAGGATGATCGCGGCGACCCGGGGATTGGCTTGGCCTTGCGTCACGCGAACTCCACCGTCATCTCGACCTTCCACCTCGTCTCCGATGCGACACCGCGCAAACCGCGCCAGGCTCGCCTAGAGCGGCTTGATGCTCAGATTCCTGAAATTGGCGGCGAAAGGCTCCTTGGCCGCCTCCCGGTAGACGCCTTGCTTCCAGTAGGGGCCGACGATGTCCTCGAAGCCCAGGGGGCCTTGATAATCGACCAGTCGCTGGCCGTCGCGGAAGACCTGCAGGAAGCCGTCGCCGGACGGGCCGAACTTCACCCGAATGCGCATCCTGTACCAATGGCCGCGCTCGATCGGTTGGCTGTCGGTGTAGTGCGCGTGATAGGTGGTGGTCTCGCGGCTGGCCACGCGGCTGGGATCGTCGCGCGTGATGATCCGCATGCGCTCGCCGACCATCTCGATCGCGAACGGCGGGCTATGTCCCGGCTCGCCCGGATCGGGCGTGGACTGGATCTGGCTGAGGGTCATCCACCGCGCCGTGTTTGGCGGCCCCGGCTCGATCATCAGATTGAAGGAGACCTCATAGGGTTGGCCGGGCTTCATCCGCAGGGAGGTCGCGATCTCGGAGCGCTCCTTGATCTTGCCGTCGCCGGGCAGGCTGTCGCCGGGACGGACCTCGAAGCGGGCCGAGGCGCCCTTGACGGCGTAGTTCCACGGCTGGCCGGCGTTCTGCACCTGGAACCGCGGGTTCTCAGCGCGGATCAGTTCGGGATTGCTTTCGGTCCGCAGGTGACGCGGCACGGACTTGAGCGCGTCGGCCGCGTCGACGACCACCTCCCGCCCCTCCTGCGTGGACATCGCCGCCGCCGCCACGATCGAACCCAGGGCCAAGCTCCCGCCCAAAATCAATGCGATCCACCGGCGCCGCCGCTTCCGTTCGGCGGCATGAGTCTTGAAGTCAGACATGGGGCCTCGCCTGAAAAGGGGCGCGAACTGTCCCTATCGGAACTTCGTCTAACCCGCCGCTAGACACTACAACGTACGACTTTCGCATATACGATCTTAAAAACGAGCATCGCTGGATGAACGGGCAATCACCGCCGGGCTCGACTGAGGGACGGGGATCTATAATGGCGCGCTCCGGCGGCAACAAATTGATTTCCCTGGAGGCTGGGCGCTTTTTCGCCGCCTTGGGCGTCATGTTGTTCCACTACACAGGCGTGATCGCCGACTTTCGCGGCGTGACGGTCTTCGGCGACATCTTCCGGCCGGGCCATGTCGGCGTCCCATACTTTTTCGTGCTGAGCGGCTTCATCATCTATCACGTCCACCGCGCCGATTTGGGACAGGCCGGCGCTGTGGGGCGGTTCTTCGTGAAACGGGCCGTGCGCCTGTTTCCGATGTTCCTGGCCGTTTCCCTGGCCATGCTGCTGGCTTTTCTGGTCAGCCCGTCGATGGCCGGCCAGCGCGAACTGACGCCCCTGGGCGTGGCGGCCGACCTGTTGCTGCTGCCTCACGCCAACGCCATCCTGTCGATTTCCTGGACCCTGCGCCACGAAATGGTGTTCTACGCCCTGTTCGCCCTGGCCCTGTGGTTCGGTCCCAAGGCGTTCTGGGCCATCGGCGTCTGGATCGCGATCAGCATGGCCGCCGGTCTTTACGCCTTGGCCGCCGGCGTGGACACCGTGCCCTGGATGGGGTCCTGGTCGGTCCTGACCAGTACGCTGAACCTGGGCTTTGGCCTGGGCATGATCGTGGCGGCCAACGCCGGCGCGCCCGGCGCCTCGCGGCCCTGGCCGCTGATCGGCCTGGGCGGCGGCCTTATGCTGCTGCTGTGCGGCATCGAGTGGATGTTCGGCCGGGGCGTACCGCACGAGGTCGATGTCCTGGGTCCGCTCGGCGCGATCGGGCTGTTGTTGGGCGCAGCGGTGCTGATCGGCGGCCTGGTTCGGCTCGAAGCGACCTGGACCATGCCCGCGCCCGGCTTCTGGAAGGCCGCCGGCGGCTCCTCGTATGTCCTCTACCTGATCCACCAGCCTCTGGCCTCCCTGGCCCTGCGCGTTTTGAAGCGCCTGCCCCTTCCGGCCGAAGCGATGTTCGTGATCCTGGCGCTCTCGGCCGTGGCGACGGCCCTGGTCATCCACCTGACGGTCGAAAAATGGCTACTCGGCCGCCTATCCGCCTTCGGCCGCCGGAGCGAGCCTAGAACGGTGATCACGGACGCGTCGCTGGCGCTGGCGCCGGCCCCGAGCGCGGGCTTGTCCTTGACGACCCCGCAGCCGCCCGGGCAAAGCCAAGGATAGGTCAGCTGTTCACGCCTTCCCGCCGAAGACACGCCCCGGCCAAAGCACGGACGCCCTGGTGAAAAGAAAACGAGTTGCGATCGTCATTCCCGAAGGTCTTTCGGGCCACGGCGGGATCGTGCGGGTGACGGCCTATCTGACGCGTCATATCCGGGCGCACATTCCCGACATCGAGACGCATGTCTATCGCTCGCGATACAGCGACAACGCCGTGCTCAAGCACCTCACCGCCCCGTTCGCCCTCGCGGCCTTCGCTGTGAAATGCGCCGCCGGACGCATCGACGTCGCGCACCTCAATGTCGCGCCGCGCGGATCGACCTTGCGCAAGCAACTCTACCAAGGCGTGGCCAAGGCCCTGGGCATGCGAACGGTCCTGCACCTGCACGGCAGCGGCTATGACGAGTTCTACGCCGACCTGCCGACCAAGCATCAGGCCGCGGTGCGGGCCTTCTTCGCGCGGGCCGACGCGGTCGTGGCCCTGGGCGACCATTGGAAGCGGTTCATGCTGACCGAACTGCGGCTGCCCGCCGCCAAAGTGGTCGAGATCCCCAACGGCGTGCCGGCCGCCCCCGCCGTCGCGCGCCCGCCGAACGCCGTGCCGGCGATCGCCTTCCTGGGCGAGGTGGGCCACCGCAAGGGGGTGGACGTGCTGATCGACGCCCTGGCCCGGCTCAAGGCCGACGGCCTGGCCTTCACCGCCACGATCGGCGGCAACGGCGACCTGGAGACGGCCCGCGCCCACGCCCGGCGCGCGGGCGTGATCGACTGGATCGCCTTTCCGGGCTGGGTCGACGAGGCCGGCGCCGACAAGGTGCTGCGCGGCGCCGACCTGCTGGTCCTGCCCTCCCGCGCCGAGAACCAGCCCGTGGCCATCCTGGAAGCCATGGCCCGCGGGCTTCCCGTCGTGTCCACCCGGATCGGCGGCATTCCCCAGCAGGTCCTCGACGGCGAGACCGGCCTGCTGGTCGAGCCCGACGACGCGGCGCAACTGGCCCAAGCCTTGGCCGCCCTGATCCTGTCGCCCGAGCGACGCGCCGCCTATGGCCAGGCGGGACTGCGGCGGTTCGAGGCGCATTTCTCCGTGGCGGCCTGCGCCGAGCGGTTCGCCGAGCTTTACAGGTCGCTGTGACCGTGTCCGCCGTCCAGGCCAGGCTTCGCGTTCCTGGCGTTGCGCCCAACGGGCGGGCGGCCGCAGGCGATTTCCGCCTCGCTGGGGCGTCGTGCGTGGCCCGCCCGCGCCGCGGAGCTCTTCACGCCTTGCCTCGCGCCGGCCGAGCGAAGACAACCGGACCCGCATGATCCAGGAAGCCGCGCCCAACGCCGTCCGCGCCCCCGAGCCCGCCGGTTCGCCAACTGCTTTGACCGGGGCCTACAGGCCGGACATCGACGGCCTGCGCGCGATCGCCGTGCTGGCCGTCGTGGTGTTCCACGCCGGCTTCCACGGACTGCTCGGCGGCTTCATCGGCGTGGACGTGTTCTTCGTCATTTCCGGCTACCTGATCGGCGGCCAGGTCTTCCGCGAAGCCGTCGCCGGCGAGTTTCGGTTCTCGCGGTTCTACGCCCGGCGGGTGCGGCGCATCCTGCCTGCCCTCTACGTGCTGCTGACCATCCTGTTCGGCCTGGGCGCCTTGCTGCTGACGCCGCTCGAGCTGCGGGAACTGGGCAAGGAGGCCTTCGCCGCCGTCTTCGGCGCCTCCAACCTCCTGTTCTACACCGCCGGCGGCTATTTCGACCCGGCCTCCGACCACCTGCCGCTGCTGATGAGCTGGTCGCTGGGCGTCGAGGAGCAGTTCTACATCATCTTCCCGATCCTGGTGCTGCTGTGCCTGAGGATCAGGCCGCGGCTGTTCATGCCGATCCTGATCCTCGGGACCGTGGTCTCGTTCGCCGGCTCGATCGCGCTGACGCACCTGAACCCGAAGGCCGCCTTCTACCTGCTGCCGACCCGCGCCTGGGAACTGGGCCTGGGCGCGATCCTGGCGCTGTCCGAACGCCGGGCGAACACCTGGACGATCCCGCGACCGATCGCCGACCTGGTGGCGATCGCCGCCGTGGCGGCCCTGGTGGCGGCCATGGCGCTCTACCAGCCCACCTACGCCTTTCCCGGCTGGTACGTCCTGATCCCAACGGTCGCCACGGCGATCCTGATCGCTGCGCCCGGCAGCCTGTTCAACCGCCAGGTCCTGTCCTGGAGCCCCTTCGTCTTCATCGGCAAGATCTCCTATTCCTGGTACCTGTGGCACTGGCCGCTGTTCTTCCTGAACCGGATCCTTGCGCCGGACGGCAAGGGCCTGCCGCCGATCGCGCTGCTGGTGCTGTCCCTGGTCCCGGCCGTGGCCTCGTGGCGATGGGTGGAACAGCCCTTCCGTCGCCGCGTCCTGGGGGAGAAAGCCGTCCTCGCGCGCTACGGCGCGGTCGCGGTGCTGATCGCGCTGCCCGCCCTGCTCTTCTTCCTGACCGACGGCTGGCCGGGCCGGTTCTCGCCGGCCGTGCGGCAAATGTCCCGGACGGTCAGCGAGGCCAGGGTCGATCCCTGCCTGGCGCCCTACGGGGCCGTATCGCCTCGGAACCCGGCGACCTGCCTGCCGGCCTCCGCAGGTCGCCGTGTCCTGGTGTTGGGCGACAGTCACGGCAGCGCGATCGCGCCCGGCTTCAAGGCGGCGGCGGCGCGCGAGGGTTTCGGCTTCGGGCAGATCACTAAGTCCTCGTGCCCGCCGCTGTGGGGCTTCGCCCGGGAGGAGCCGGGCCGCACGGGTCACCTGGCGCAGTGCCAGGCCTTCCAGCGCGAGGCCTTCGCCTATGTCGAGCGCCATCCGGAGATCGAGGTCGTCGTGCTGGCCAGCTATTGGCCCTCGGACATGACGCTGACCGACGGCAAGGGCGCGACTGTTCCGCTGGCCGGCGCCCTGGACGCCACGGTGGCGCGCCTGACGGCGGCCGGGCGGCGCGTGGTCCTGGTCGACGACGTCCCGTCCTTCCGGTTCGATCCCTACAGCCGCGTCGTCGGCGACATGATCCCCGCCAGAGCAACGGCGCAGCACTGGTTCGCACGCACGCCCGGCGTGTTCGCCGCCCACGGCCAAGAGATCTTCGAGGATCCCGCCACGCCCCTCCTGCGCTCGGTCGCGAATGTGCGCCCTGGCGTCACCTTCTTCGACACGAAAGCGCGGCTGTGCGGACAGGAAGGCTGCCGCTACGGCGCGCCCGACACGCTCTACTATTTCGACTTCCAGCACCTGACCGCGACGGGGGCCGGCGCGGCCACGGAAGGTTTCAGCTTGCGCACGACGCCGACGGCTCTGGAGCGGATCGAGCGCCGTTGACCCGGCGGTGCGCACCGATTGGACGACGCGACCATCGCGGCGACCTGAAGGCGCCCCGATGTTGCCTGACTTGATGCGCACTGATACCAATTCGCCGCGATCGGAAGCGATCGCCGCGCCGTCCTTCAGCCACTCCAGTAAAGCCGATTTCGTGCAAACGACCGCCACACCGAAGCCATGGCTGGCCAGGCTGGCGACAACGATCGCGCTGGTGATATTCCTGATCGCGTTCGTAGCGCACCAGGGCCGGATCAGCTTCTACGCCGGTCCCAACGGTCGCACGGTCGCCCTGGGCCTGGAGCTGCTGACCCTTGGCCTGGCCTCGGCCATCTGCATCGTCCATCGCCAGTACGGCATCGTCCTGTGGAGCGTGGTCGCGACCATCTACGCCGCCTCGCAGGTCTATTGGTTCTCGACCGCCTGGGGGCGCGACGCCAACCTCAACGCCATATCCGTCTATATTGGGCTGTTCTCCTCGGTCATCTTCGTCGCCGCCCTGGTCAACCTCGAGCGCAAGACCCTGATCAACGTCCTGTTCGGGGTGGCGCTGGTCTACGCTCTTTTCTATCTGGCGCTTAGTCTCGGCCTCGGAGGCCTGAAGGCCCCGACGGATCCCGGCGCGGAAAAGCTGTTCATCGCCGCCGACCTGCGGCTTGGCCGTCCCTCGCGTTTCGCGATGATGTCGTCCCTGATGGTGTTCGGCCTATGCCTGTCGTTCACCCGAGCCTTCGTCGCCAAGAAGTGGCTCTATCTGTTGACCTTCGGCCTGTTCGCGGCCGGCATCTGGCTTTCCTACTTCCGCGCGGTCACCGCGGTCACGATCTTCGCCCTCGTCACCTACGTCGTGCTGCGAAACACCAGGCGGGTCGGAGTCCTCTGCTTCCTGGCCTTCTTCGTCGTGTCCCTGGTGTTGATCATCGGCCTGAACGATCAAGCGTTCCGGCCCTACGACATGTTCGGCAGCAACGACTCCTCGGCCACGATCCGCTCGCTGTCCTACGAGGCCACCAAATACTTCGCGCGGGACTACTGGCTGTTCGGCGTCGGGCTGGCCAGCAGCCGCGACGACACCATCAACCTGATGGCGACGACCACCTTCTTCTTCTCGGATATCGGCGCGGTGGGGGTTTTCTACACCGGTGGCGTCATCGGGCTGATCATCTTCATGGTCATCAGCGCCATCAGCGCCTTTTCCGGCTTCTTCCTCCAGGCCCTGGGCTTCGAGCGGGCGGACGCCGACGGTCTGGCCTTGGCCGGTTGCGCCTGCACCCTTCTGGGCGTCATCGCCCCAGACCTGTGGTCTGGATCCTCGACCGTGCTGTCGGCGATCTTCATCGCCGCCTACTATGTCTATCTGAAGAAGCGGCCGACGCACCCGCCGCGGCTCCTGCCCTGGCTAGGGGGCGGAGTTCGGTACCCCTCGTTCGCCCCGCGCGCGCTTGCCCCAGAGATCCTGGAAACGCCCCTTCAAGCGCAGGAAGGGTTGCTCGATCAGCCCATAGGACAGGTGCGCGGCCACGAGTGAGGCCACGACCGTCACGACGTCGGTGAGCCGCGAGCGCATGCCCGCGAACGAAAAGATTATCAGGATCGGATAGTGCCAGAGGTAAAGACTGTAGGACCTCTTGCCTATCCACAGTGCGAACGGCGACTTGAGCCACGGGACGAACGGGGCGCGATCGTCCACGGCCAGGGCCACCAGCCAGGCCGCGCAAAGCGCCACCAAGGTGAAACCGCCATACGCCAGGAGCGGCGCGGACCAGGGCGTCGAAACCGCGACCACGGCCAGGCAAAGCAGTGGAACGGGCCAGAGCTTAAGCAGGATGGCCGGCAGGCGCCGCACCCCCGACAGGGCCAGGGCCGCGCCCAGCAGCAGGCCGTCAGCGCGCGTGTCTGTCCCATTATACAGGCGATCGGCGCTGGCGCCGTCCCAGGCCAGGAAGCCTCGCCAGGCCGCCAGGGCCAGCATCGCCCCGATCAGCACCATCGCATATCGCCGGCGATCGAGCCGTCCGGCCGTCGCGTTCAACAGCAGCGGCCAAACCAGGTAGAACTGCTCCTCCACGCTCAGCGACCAGGCGTGGCCCAGGAAGCCTCCCCCCGTCCAGCCGGCCGCCCTGGCCCAATTCATGATGCTGGCCAAGGTGTAGAGCACGTTGCGCAACTCGCCCCAGAGGTCCAGCCGCCTGGCCACAAGGGATCCGGCCAGCAGCGCCGCCACGACGAAGAGCGACACCCCGAGCAAGGCCGGCATGATCCGCAGGAAACGCCTGAGATAGAAGTCGCGCAGCGATGCGCGTCCGTCGCGATCGATTTCCTCGACCAGCAGGCCCGTGATTAGGAAGCCGCTGATGACGAAGAAGATGTCGACGCCGATGTGGCCGCCGACCAGGATCCGCGGTCCGAAACAATGGTCGATCACGACCGCCGACACCGCCACGGCGCGGAGCCCGTCGATCTGCGGCAGGTAGCGTCCCATTCGGGCTCCAACATCAGGGAAGAGGTTTCTGACTATCGCGCCCAAGGCGTGTTGGAAAGCGATGGCGCCCGCTGGGACGCCCTGACGGTCGGACCACGCCGGGAATGCGCGGTTCAAAGGCCGCCCGTGCGTTCCCGCGCGATCGAGGCGACGGATTATTGGCGGAAGCCTTCGTCGCGCGATAAGGCTCTGGCGCCGGCCCAGTCCGACTGGGCCGGCGCCATTCCATTCGAATATCGGGGTCGCCACCGTTGAAGCCGATCGTCGTCTATACGCGGGCCTGGCGCTCGGGGGTCGGCCTCTACGCCCAAGGGCTTGTGGAAGGCCTGGCCGCGGCGGGAAGCGAGGTCTTGTTCATCGCGCCGGCGGGCTATCCGGAAGACCGCACCGCCCGTCTCGGCAATGTCCGCCGCATCCGCCCGGTCCGGGAACTGATCGACGGAGGCTCGCGCCCGCGCCGTGCGTTTCTTTCGCTCGCCCGCGTGGCAGGGGGCCTGGGTGCGCTGCTGGCGGCGCGCTTCGCCAGCAACCGTTTCATCGTCAGCATCCCCGACCCCTTCGTCTTCGCGATCTGGCCGCTGATGTTGCTGCGGCTGACCGGCGCCAAGGTCGTCTTCGTCTGCCACGACCCCGAGCCCCATTCCTGGAGCCTGCCCGCGCGCTGGCGTTGGCTGGAGCGCACGGGGTATCGGCTCGTCTACGGCTGCGCCTCGGTGATCGTCGTGCTGTCGGAAGCGGGCCGGGCCCCGCTGGTCCGGTCATTCGACGTGCCCACCGACAAGATCGTGGTGACGCCACATGGCGCCTTCGACGTTCCGGCCGCGGGACCGGCGCCGGGCTCAAACCTGCTGTTGGCCTTCGGCACGATCCGCCGGAACAAGCAGGTCGCCCTGGCGATGGAGGCTGTCATCGCCGCGCGCTCGGCCGGCTGCCCCGTCCGGATGATCGTGGCCGGAGGCAGGGACCCCAACGATCCGACCTATCTCGACGAATGCCAGGCGATCGCCGCGCGCTGCCCCGACGGCCTGATCATGGAGACGGGTTTCATCGCGGACGAGCGGGTCGATGAACTTCTCGCGGCCTGCGACGCCCTGCTCATGCCCTACACCGACTTCAATTCGCAAAGCGGCGTGGCCGTGATCGCGGGGATGGCGGGTCGACCCGTCATCGCGGCGCCGGCGGGCGGCATCGCCGATCTGATCGCCGCCGGCCTCGCGGCGGTCGAGATCCCCACGCCCGTCGACCTCGATGGCGTCACCCGGTCGATCCTGGCCTTCTACGCCACGCCCAAGGCCGAGTGGTCCGATCGGGCGGCTCGCGGCCGCGTCCTGCTGGGCCAAGCCCTCGCCTGGCCGCAGATCGGGCGACAGCTGGCCGAACTGTTCGACTGACGCCGTTGCCGTTCAGGGGCGAAGAATAAAGTCGCGCAGCCGATCCGTGAAACTGGCCGGCGCATGCGGCGACAATCTCTCCGAGCCCGTCAACTCGGCCAGGCGGGTCAGATGCTCGACCAGGCTGAATTCGTCGGACGCGACATAGATCCCTGGAACGGCCTTGAAACGCTCGGCGGTCGCCAGCTGGTGCCCATTGCGATGTTCGCCGCGCCGGTGATCGCGGGCCATGATGATGATCGGCTTGCCGTATTCCAACGCCGTCAGGATCGACCCCATCCCCGCGTGGCTGATCATGATCGTGGCGTTCAATTGCAGTTCCTGAAAGGCCTGGGGGGCCAGGAACGGGAAGGCCTTCAGCGAGCGCGGCACATAGGTCGAAGGACCGATCTGCGCGACCACGTCCGACCGCCCGGTGGCGATCGCCCAGTCGTCGACCGTCCGCACCAGCCTGTCGAACGGAAGTTGGGTGCCTACGGACAGCAGTATCAAATGACCGACCCGAAGCATTGCACGTCCGGATAGGCGTCCGTGAGGTGGGGCCATTGGGTCAAGCACAGGTCCACGTGCTTGCGCACGAGCCGGCCGGACAGGGAAAGCTTCTCGGAATTGGCGATGCTGTCGATCCAGATGGTCCGCGCGCCCAACAGCTTGCCCAGCCGCACGGCGAAGACGCCAGGCGCGGCGCCCGTGGTCACGATCGTGGACGGGCGGAACTTCAGCACGATGAACAGCACCTGCGCGAACATGACCAGCAAGGCCATGGGATCCGTCTGGGACCCGTCTCTCACGATGGCGACCGGCCGCCCGCCGCAAGGCGCGCGCGCGCCCTTGAGCGTCGTGACGCATTGTACGTCAAAGCCTTCGAAGGCCGCGACCAGCCGCGAAAGCTGGACCCAATGCCCCCCGGCGGACGCGACGAGAAGGAGTCTAGGCGCCGTCATGGGCGCAGGGGCCCTGTCGGGCTCGACCGGCCCAACCCCAATCCTGCCTCCGCACGCAGCGGGCGGTCGATCATGGCCTCATCATTCCCCAAAGGTGTTCTGCGGACCCGATGCCAAGCCTCCCCGCCGGCGAGTATAAGCAAGGCTCGGCCTTAAGAAATGCCATTGAAACATTTTGGCTCGAAATTAAGGCCAAGCACGCTTCACGATCCCAAAAAATAGCACTCTTCATCGCCTCCAAACGTGTAAGGCTCAGCTTTACACGCGGAAGGCTGCCCAAACCGCCAGCCGGACCCCTTAAAGCCGAGATAGACACGACCGAACACGTCCTTGTCTGCGTCCATGACGACGACTTCATCAAGAGCGCCGACGGGAAACTCGCCGATCCGCACCCAGTTCACCGCATTGTCTATCGATCGCCACACACCGTAGCGACCGTCAATCCGCCCTGTAACATAAATGGCCGGATAATCATGTTCAGGCGCAGCCTTGCCGAAGGCGATGTCATGCGCCGCCTGCACGCGACGCAGCGCGACCCAGGTCCGACCGCCGTCGACGGACCGTCGCAGGGCTCTATCGCCCGGGTCGGATACGCCTGAAGTGAAGAAAAGATGGCCCGCATGGCCTGGAACAACCCTGAGCTTGGCGCTGTAGCGGCTGCCCGGCGCGATCTCGCCCTTGTAGATCCTCGACCAGTCGGCGCCGCCGTCCCGGGTGAGCCACAGGCCCGCGAGACCCGGATTGAGACCATCGCCGCTGTGGACCAGGTAGAAGGTCCTGGCCAACACCTTGTCGGCGGCCAGCGTCTTGCGGTGGAAGTAATAGTCGGCGTGCGAGCCGGTGTCGGGCAGCCGTTCGCCGGGCAAGACCACCCGTCGCCAGGTCCGCCCCATGTCGGTGGTGTAGAAGGGCGACCGGTTGTGGGTGGGCGCCCAGACGATGTTGCGGGCGTCGTCGGCCGCGACCGCGATCGTTCCGAACGCCATGCGCCAGGGATCGGACAGCGCCGTTCCGGGTGGTCGCGGCAAGGTCGCGAACTTCGACCAGGTCTTGCCGCCATCCTCGCTGTAGCCCGCCAGCACGGCGTCGCCGTCCTCCGAGCAGCAGTCGGTGCGGGTGTCCGAGGCGTTCGTGACGAAAAAGCCAGGTTGGGCCGGCGTCCAGTCCAGCTGCTGCGCGGCGATCAGCACCCGCTCCCTGGGGCCGTAGCCGGTCGAAAACTTCCCTAGATCGTCGCGTCGATGGATGCCGAAATCCCAGGCCGCGAACAGCGGCAGCTGGCCTGGCGCGGCGCTGACGTCGTTGGCGACCAGTTCCTCGATGCCTCGGGCCTGGCTCTCCCAGGTGATGTTTCCAAGGGGCTTGGCGATATCGCCGAAATAGACGCCTGTGCCGGCGGCGTTCCAGAGCCGACCTCGGACCACGGGATCGAACACCACCTGGCCTGTGGCGAAATAGCCCTGGTCGGCCACGCGCAGCCAAGGCGGGTCACCCTTCCCGACCCGCGCGCCGGTGAGGACGCGAGACCACCGCCGCCCCCCATCGTCGCTGCGGATCGCATGACCGCCTTCGTCGAAGACGTAGATCGAACCATCGGCCGGGTTGACGGCGACGCTGCCGAACGGCGCCGGGGTCACGCCGGCCGTCCGCGTAAGGTCTTCCCAAGCCCTTCCCGAGAACTTCCAGATTTTCTTGTCGTCGTGATCGACGCCGTAGAACGCGCCGTCGAGGCCGAAGGCGCCGTGGCGCAGGCTGGTCGGCTGAGGATCTCGTGGTGAGACCAGGGGCGCGAAGGTACGGCCGCCGTCAAGCGAACGCGAAACCCCGTTCCCGGCCGACATTGCCCAGATCTGCGCGCCGTCCGGCGAGAACCACACCACCAGCCCTGGCCTGGGCGCCACCGCCGCGCGCCCGGGGCCGAGCCCGCCCGGCGCCGTCGCGACCCTGGCCCAGTCGCGGCCGCCGTTTTCCGATCGCCACAAGCCGTCATTCGGGGAGCCCAGGAGCACGAGGTCGCGATCCCGGGGCGACACGCTCATGAATGGGCCATAGTGCCGAAACGGACTATTGGCGTCGAAGGTCACCGGCGGAAGGCCGGTCCGAACGAAGCTGCGTCCGCGGTCGCTCGACCGATAGACCCCGCCGTGGATCGCCATGTAGATCCGATCCGGATCGGAGGGCGCGACCGCGACTTCGTAGACGCCTTCGTTCAGCGTCATCGGCTTGTGATCCTCCGAGGGCATGCTCGCCGTCGTGACCAGTTGAAGCCAGCGGTTCGCCTCGGGTTGCCAGAGATAGGCGCCATAGACGTCGGTTCTGACGGTGCGGGTCAAACCCCTTGCGTCGGCGCTGTATCCCGTGATGAAGCCCCCGCCGCCGATCGCCACCGGGCGCCACGAATAGGCTTGGGCGGTCGCCTCGGCCACCGGCGGCGCGACAACCTTCGTCGAAGCGGCGCCAGGACCCGATTGATCCGCGGCCAAGGCGAGAAGAGCCAGGACGAGCGCCGAAAGCATTATGCAACTCCTGAACACACTCGTCCCCGGGCTTCCAAGCGCGTCTTGGCCGGGGCTGTACATCAGCCCGCCGTCTAAAGGCTTTTCCCAGTCATCGGTCAACGGAACCCCATGGCAAGCTTCACCTGTACAGAGCCTACACGGCGCCCAGCGCGTAGGCGCTTTTTCATTTCGAAGCCCGGCCGCCAGAATCCTGACGCGCTTGTTGTTCAAACTTGGTTGACTTCGTTTTTACCCCTTCGCTTGCGTTCGGGGGGTGTGCTAGTGGAGCCCGGTTTGGCGTGCGCCATGCGATGAGATCGAAAAAACAGAGAAACGCTTTCGAAAGGTGGTTTGTGAACTATGCATCCACTGTCCGGAAGCCGCTCACGCCTTCACTGCGTATTTGTTCACAGCGACTAAACGCAGCCCTTTAGAAAATGGATCTGGCGAAGATTAATGGAAAACAGTGTTGATACGCAGCCGCTGACGAACCGCGCCCGCGGGTCTTCTGGCGAGACCATCGATGTTGAACGCCTGATCGCCGCATTCCGGCGTCGCTTGTGGCTGTTCGTGGCCGTGGCCGGGGTGATCGCCGCCGCCTTGATGTTCGTGATGCTTCGGCAAACGCCGATGTACACGGCGACCGCCAACGTCATGATCAACACGCGCACGGAGAAGGTCGTCGACTCCCAAGCCGTCCTGTCCGGCCTGACGGCGGACACCGGCACGGTCGACACCGAAGTCGAGGTCATCAAGTCGCCGCAGCTGGCCGAAACCGTCGTCGACACCCTCAAGCTCGACAAGGATCCGGAATTCAACGGCGCCCTCAAGTCGCCAGGTCTGATCGGCAGCATCCTGGGCGGCAAGAAGGCCGAGCGCGCCGTGCCCGGCGCGGCCGAAGCCGAGCGGCAAGCCGTCATCGCCGCGGTCGGCAAGCAGCTGACGGTCCGTCGCGTGGGCCTCACCTACTCGATCACGATCAGCTTCGAGTCGACCTCGGCCATGAAGTCCGCCACGATCGCCAACGCGTTCGCCGACGCCTACCTCCAATCGCAACTGACTGAGAAGTTCGACGCCACCCGCCAGGCCAACAGCTTCCTGAACACCCGTCTCGACACCCTGCGCACCCAGCTGCAGGAGGCCGACGCGGCCGTCTCCAATTACCGTGTCGCCAACAACCTGCTCAGCTCGGAGGGCACCACGCTCACCGAGCAGGAAATCTCGGCCTACAACCAGCAGCTGGCCCAGGCCCGCGCCCAACAAGCCGAGGATGAGGCGCGCCTGCGCACCGCCCGCGCCCAGCTGGCGGCCGGCTCCAACGGCGACGACGTCGGCGAAGCCCTGAGTTCCCAGGTCGTGCAGAACCTGCGCGCCCAGCGCGCGGTGGTCAGCGGCCGGGTCGCCGAGATGTCCGGCCGTTACGGCGAGCGCCACCCCGACATGGTGCGGGCCCAGCGCGAACTGGCCGATATCGACCAGCAGATCCAGGCCGAAATCCGCCGCATCGTCTCCAACCTCGAGGCCCGCGTCCGCGTCTCGCAGCAACGCACGGCTTCGGTTGAAGCCAGCCTCGGCGGCGCCCGCGGAACCCTGGCCGCCAACAGCGCGGCCTCGGTCCACCTGAAGGAGCTCGAAGGCAACGCGGAAGCGGCCCGCAACGTCTACCAGAGCTTCCTGGACCGCTATAAGCAAACCGGCGCCCAGCAAGGCGTCGAGCAGGCCGACGCCCGCATAGCGTCCCGCGCGGTCCCGCCCTCTCATCAGAGCTCGCCCAACTTGATGCTGGCCGTGGCGCTGAGCATCGTGGTTGGCGCCGGCGCGGGTCTGGCGGCGGTCATCATCGCCGAGATCATGGACGCCGGCTTGGCGACCTCGGACGACGTCGAACGCAAGATCGGCCTCGCCAGCGTCGCTTCGATCCCCTTGATGTCTTCGGTCGCCGAGGCGAACGAGCGCGGTATCCAGCCGATCGACTACGTTCTTCGCAAACCACTATCCGGCTTCGCGGAGGCCTTCCGCTCGCTGCGCACGTCGATCCTCTACGCCGTGCCCGGGCAGCAAGGTAAGATCGTGGTCCTGACCTCGGCCCTGCCGGGCGAAGGCAAGACCACCACGTCGATCTGCCTGGCGCGCGTCGCCGCCCAGGCCGGCAGCAAGGTGCTGCTGCTCGACTGCGACCTGCGCCGCCGCGCCGTCACCCGCACCCTGGGCTTGACCCCGGAAAACGGCCTGGCCGAAGTGCTGCACGGCACGGCGACGCTGGAGAGCGTGGTGCTGCTGGACCAGGCCTCTGGCGCCTACGTCCTGCCGCTGGCCCACACCGCTTCGTCCACCGAGGACGTCTTCGGCCTGCCGGCGATGGACCAGCTTCTGGCGAAGGCCCGCGCCTCGTTCGATCTGGTCATCCTCGACACCGCCCCGGTGCTCGCCCTGGCCGATACGCGGATCCTGGCGGGCAAGACCGACGTCGTCGTGCTGCTGGCGCGCTGGCGCAAGACCCCGGCCCGCGCCATCGGCGCCTCGGTCCGCCTGCTCCAGCAGGCGAACGCCCAGATCGCGGGCGTGGCCCTGACCCAGGTGGACATGAACGCTCAGTCCAAGCATGGCTACGGCGACGCCGGATACTATTACGACGAATACAAGAAGTACTACGCGAGCTAAGAAACCCGCAGGGTCTCTGGGAGAGCCCGTCGCCACCTGGCGACGGGCTTTTCTTTTGCGCTGCCGAGCATTTTTCTTAAGTATTAGCAAGCATTAAGCATACGAATTTACCAGGAATTGAAGCTGGGCAGTCGAAGGTGCGCGGGTAAGGAGCACCCCACAATGTTGACGCCGCGTACCCTGCAACGATGCTTCAAGGCCGTCTTCGCGATCGCCTTCGCCAGCCTGATGGTGGTGATGCTCGGCCCGTTCCAGGACCTTGAGCTGCGGTTCGGCCTCACCGACAAGGAAGCCCACGCCATCGCCTTCTTCGCGGTGACCAACGCGCTCTTCATCATCGCTCCCCGCCGTCGGCGAACCGACCTGGCCGTGGTCGCCGCGGCGCTGGGGCTGGCCATCGAAATCTTGCAAGGCCTGACCGGCCGGGACATGTCGCTCGCCGACTTCGTGGCCGACGCGGCGGGGATCACGGCGGCCGTCCTGCCCGGCGTGGTCGAGCGCCTGCGTCACCAGCTTCGCGTCCATCCCGACCTCAGCGTCCGGCAACTCCGGGCGATGGACAGGCGCAAGCGCCGCCGCCGTCCCGCACCCGAGGCCGCTCCCGAGGTTCAGGACGTGGCCCCTTCGGCCAACCCGGCCTGACCAGCGTCATCCAATTTCAGGCCGGCGACGCCCAGCGTCGCCGGCCTTTTTAATCGCGCTCCGCACGGTCAAGTTTATTAACTAGATTACTTCATCTAAGGGAAATCACTTACTTGGTTGATGGGAAATTTACTACATCTGTATACTTACATTTACCCATTTATCTACGGCCGTTATTATAGTTTAATTGCGATATTGATCCCGAACAGGGGATGAATATCCATGCGCATCCGGTCCGCTCTCAGCCTTCTGGCTTTCGCGTTCGCGCCCGCTCTGGCGGTCGCGGCGCCGATGAAGGTCGTGCCCGCCATGCCGCTGGGCGCGCCGACCGCAGCGCCGGTCGGTTTCACCGACCTCTGCCAGCGCCAGCCCATCGAGTGCGTGGACGGCATCCGCGGCGGCGACATCGACGCCAGCCAGGCGGCTAGGCTGGCCGAGGTGCGCCAGTGGGCCGGCCAGGCCCGGTGGGCCGCCTTGTTCGGACGCACGACCGCCGAACTCAGCGAAGCCCCCGCCTCGGCCTCGGCCTACCCGGGCTATGTCAGCCGCCCGCTTGCGCCGCGGTCCAGCGCCACGCTGTTCGAACCCATCGCCCCCACCTTGGTGGACGAGGAGGCGACGGAAGAGATGGACCCCGCGGTGATCGACGCCGCCGTCCCGCCAGCGGAGGAGGAGCCCCCGCCGCCGATCGTCAGCCAATTGAGCGAACGCGAACTGGAACGGATCAACACCCAGATCAATCGCTCGATCCGCCGCTCCGACGACTATGCCGCCTACGGTCGCGCCGACTACTGGGCGGCCGGCGTCGACCACGTCAAACGCGGCGACTGTGAGGACTACGCCTTGGCCAAGCGGCGCGCCCTGATCGACGCCGGCGCGCCGGGCGAGGCCCTGTCGATCGCCATCGTCCGCACCTTCCACGGCGAAATGCACGCCGTTCTGCTGGTCGCCACCAACGAAGGTGAGGTCGTGCTCGACAACCTGTCGCCCTGGATCGTGCCGTGGAACGAAGCGCCCTATCAGTGGCTGGATCGCCAGGCGCCCGGCGCGCCCACCAAGTGGGTCCATGTCGGCGTCGGCATGCGGTCCTAGAGCGTCTCGGGTCGCGCTCTCAGGCTAAGGTGGGCGTTCTCTTCCGGCATTGCTCCAAGCTCGACCCAAATTGGCTGCGGGCGGGACGCCCTCTTGGCTTGTGCCGACATTCTTGTTCACCTACTGACGGCGAACCCAAGTCAGACGGTGGAACTTCATGCGCGTAGCGATGATCGGGACGGGCTATGTCGGCCTGGTGTCAGGGGCCTGTTTCGCCGATTTCGGCCATGTGGTGACCTGTATCGATAAGGATCCCCACAAGATCGATCGCCTGACGCGAGGCGAAATCCCGATCTTCGAACCCGGCCTCGACGATCTGGTCGCCCGCAACGTGCGTGGCGGACGCTTGTTCTTTACCCTCGACGGCGCGCAAGCCATTCGGGAGGCGGACGCGGTGTTCATCGCGGTGGGAACGCCGACCCGCCGAGGCGATGGCCACGCCGACCTGTCCTATGTCTACGCCGCCGCCGAAGAGATCGCCGTACTGATAAGCGACTTTACCGTGGTCGTCACAAAATCAACGGTTCCGGTCGGGACCGGCGATCAGGTCGAGGCGATCATCAAGCGCACGAACCCCAACGCCCAGTTCGCCGTCGTATCGAATCCCGAATTCCTGCGCGAAGGCGCCGCGATCGAAGACTTCAAACGCCCCGACCGGGTGGTGGTCGGCAGCGACGACGAACGCGCTCAAGCGGTGATGCGCGAGCTCTATCGTCCATTGTCGCTCAACGAAACACCGATCGTTTTTACCGGACGGCGCACCAGCGAGCTGATCAAATACGCCGCCAACGCCTTCTTGGCGATGAAGATCACCTTCATCAACGAGATGGCGGACCTCTGCGAAAAGGCGGGGGCCGACGTTCAGCAGGTCGCCAAGGGCATCGGCCTGGACAAACGCATCGGGGCCAAGTTCCTCAACGCGGGCCCGGGATATGGCGGCTCCTGCTTCCCGAAGGATACTGTCGCCCTGGTGCGAACCGCCAACGACTATGGCGCCCCCACCCGGCTGATCGAGACCACCGTAGCGGTCAACGAAGCGCGCAAGAAGGCCATGGCGCAGAAGGTGGCGGACGCCATCGGCTCCAACGACCTCCGCGGGAAAACCATCGGCGTTCTGGGCGTGACCTTCAAGCCGAACACCGATGACATGCGCGACGCACCCAGCCTGGATATCCTACCCGCCCTGCAAGCCATGGGCGCCAAGATCCAGGGCTTCGACCCGGAAGGCGGCCACGAGGCCGAGAGGCTCTTGCCGGGTGTGGACTTCAAGACCGGTCCCTACGAAGCGGCGGAGGGCGCTGATCTGCTGCTGATCATCACTGAGTGGGATCAATTCCGCGCGCTCGACCTGGATCGATTGAAAATCCTGATGAACGCGCCGGTCGTCGTCGATCTGCGCAACATCTATAAACCCGGCGAAATGGTGCGCCATGGCTTCACCTACACCAGCATTGGACGTGGTTGACGCACGAGAGTACAGAGTCGGCGCATGACCGTCATCGTGACCGGCGCGGCCGGCTTCATCGGCGCCCAAGTCGCTCATCGCCTCCTGGACCAGGGCGAAACGGTGATCGGGGTCGATGTTCTCACCGACTATTACGACCCGGTCCTGAAGAACGCCCGCGTCAACCGACTGGAGGCACGGCCTGGGTTTACGATGGTCCGGCTCGATATTGCCGACGCCGAAGCGTTCATCGCCTTGGTCTGCACGGCGGGCGTCAAACAGATCGTCCACCTCGCCGCCCAAGCGGGCGTGCGGTACTCGATCGACCATCCCTTCGCCTATCAGCATGCGAACCTGGCCGGCCATCTGTCGGTGCTGGAGGCCGCACGTCGTGGAAGGGTGGACCATCTGGTTTATGCCTCGTCCAGCAGCGTCTACGGCGATCGTCCGGCATCGGACAGGGGCTTCAAGGAAACCGACCCGGTCGATGCGCCCGTCTCCCTCTACGCCGCCACCAAACGTGCCGACGAGCTGATGAGCATCAGTTATGCCAAGCTGTACGGCTTTCCCATGTCGGCGCTTCGTTTCTTCACCGTCTACGGACCGTGGGGCAGGCCCGACATGGCCTATTTCAGCTTCACTCGGAAAATACTCGCCAACGAGCCGATCGAAATCTACGGCGAAGGACGAATGGCCCGGGACTTCACCTATATCGACGACATCGTCGATGGCGTCCTCGGCGTCCTCGACCATCCCCCCTCGCCTGGCGCCCACGAGATCTACAACGTGGGCGACAATGAGCCCGTAGGGCTGATGGCGATGATCAACACTCTGGAATCCGCCCTCGGGCGAGAGGCGGTGAAGATCATGCGCCCCATGCAGCCGGGCGACGTCACGGCGACCTACGCGGATATCTCCAAACTCCACGCGCTCATCGGCTACAGGCCCAAGGTCAATCTCACCGAGGGTTTGGCCCGCTTCGTCGACTGGTATCGCGGATTCTATCCGGCCTGAAGGACGTCCCCGCAGGCCTCACGCCAAGGAACTCCGCCAGGTGAGGCTGAACGCCCGCTGGCGGCGAATCCGTGCGATTGGATCATTGCCCCTGCGCCGCGATCAGCGCCGCCCGCATCTGCTCGGCCTGTTCCGGGGTGATGCCCATGGCCGACAGCAGCGGCGAGGGGGACGCGTGGTCCCAGGCGTGCCGGCCGCCGACGGTGATCCCGCCGTCGACGACGATGTGCGTTCCGGTCACGAACTCGGAATCGTCGCTGGCCAGGTACAGGGCGGCCCGGGCGATATCGTCGGGCAGGCCCGCCTTGGGGATCGGCTGGATCTTCGGTCCCACCTCGGCCACGCGAGCGGCCATCTGGTCGGCCACCTCGCGCGGCAGGCCCATCGACGCGCCGAAGATCGAGGTGGCGATCAGGCCGGGGCAGATGGCGTTGACCCGGACCTTCAGCGGCGACAGCTCGGCCGCCGCGCACTTGCTCATATGGATCACCGCCGCCTTGGCCGTCGAGTAGGCCAGCGGCCCGAAGCCGGCTTGCAGGCCGGCGATCGAGGCGGTGTTGATGATGCTGCCGCCGCCGCGTTCCAACATCAGGGGCAGGGCGTGCTTCATGCCCAGCACCGGCCCGCGCAGCAGCAGGGCGAAGGTGGCGTCCCAGCCCTCGGCGGTCATGTCGGCCACGCCGTTGGGCGCGCCGCCGTGGCCGGCGTTGTTGAACAGGATGTCCAGGCCGCCGAACGCGTCCTGGGCCAGGGCGACAGCGGCGGCGACCTGGCTTTCGTGGGTGACGTCGCAGGGGGCGAAGCGGACCTGGCCGGGGAAACGCCGCTCCAGCATCTCGCCCTTCTCGGCCTGCAGGTCGGCGGCGACCACCTTCGCGCCCTGGGTCGCGAACAGCTCCACCGTTCCCAGCCCGATGCCCGAGCACCCGCCGGTGATCACCGCGACCTTGCCGTCCAGACGTCCCGTCATGCGCCGCTCCCTTGGCCGCGCGCGACCTCTGGAGAGCGGGCCGCTGCGTCAGGCGCGGCTATCCTGGCGCGGCGGGGCCCGCCTGGCCAGGACTAAGTGAACAGCGTTCAGGCTTGTTGACGGGCCGGCGTTGGCTGCGGCCGGCTGAACACCAGGTTGAACAGCAGCCAGACGGCGCACGGCAGCAGGACGACGGCCCAGGCCAGCACGAGGCCGGCCAGGCCGAAGATCGCCCCGATACGTTGCGCGATATTGGGTTGCTCGGCCTTTCGGCCGGGCGACGGCGCGTGGATCTTCAAGCTCATCGTCCCCCCAGACTATCAGAGCGGGCCAGGTCGGACGCTCGCACATATTCCTTGCGGGCGACCTCCGAAGCCGTACCGGAAACAACCTGCCGCGCCAAGGCGCGACGCACGTCCTGCAGGGCGGGCCCCATCAGATGCCACGGTTCTACGCAGTAGCGCGTGAACAGGCGCTGCGGATCGACCATCAGCCGGAACAGCCACTCCATGCCCACCTGCCCCATCCAGCGCGGCGAAGGTCGCTGGACGCCAGCCTCGTAGTCGAACGCCCCACCAACGGTGAAGGTCACGCAGGGGCCCAGCTTGGCCTGGTTCTCCAGCACCCAGACCTCCTGGCGCGGCATGCCCATGCCGACCAGCACGATGTCGGGCCGATAGTCGTTGATCGCATCGACCACCGCCTGGTTCTCGGCCGAACCGGGCGTGACGTCGAAATAGCCGTGGTGGGTGCGGATCCGAGCGCTCGGCCAGTCGGCCTGGATGCGCGCGGTCGCCTTCTCCCCGACCCCCGGGGCGCCGCCGACGAAGAACACCTTCCAGTTCTCCTGGATGGCCCGCTGCCAGAAGGCGTCGCGCCAGTCCAGATAGGTGCAGCGATGGAACCGGCGACTGGCCCGGCCGACGATGCGCGCCCAGAAGATCAGCGGCACGGAATCGACCTCGATCAGATCTGACGTGCGGAAGAACTCGGCGATCTTCTGGTCCTTGCGGATCAGATAGAGGCTGTGAAGGTTATGGTTGGCGACCACGGCGCTCTCGCGCGCGGCGATCTTTCCGGCCACGAAGTGGAAGACCTCCTCCGGTCGGACCAGGTCCATCGACCCGCCGAGCACCTGCACGCGCTCTTCGGGGCGGCGGCTCATACGAAAGTTCTGACGTACCTCTGGAGAGGAGGCATCTCTCGCTGGAAGAAACATCTTACCCGACTCCGACGACTTGGAGCACAGGTCTACAGGAACAGGCTTAGCCTTTTGCCAAGAAGGATGATTAGCGAGACTTAACCTTGAAGTCGTCCGCTGGACTACGATTCACCATTTAAGCGACTGACGACACACACGGACCGGCCTCCCGAAGACTTCAGTCCGGAGAACGCCAATCCGCCTGTGTCGCGATGTCGCGGACTATTCGTTGACGACCACGACCTTGCCCATGGCCTTGCGGCTGGCCAGGTGAGCGATGGCGTCACCGGCCCTCGCAAGGGGGAACCGCTCGGAGACATAGGGCCGGATCTTGCCCGCCGCGTAGAGGTCCATCAGGTCCGCGACGTTCTGGGCATGACCCTTGGGATCGCGCGCCACCGCCGCGCCCCAGAACACCCCGACGATGTCGCACGACTTCAGCAGGGTCAGGTTCAGCGGGATCTTCGGGATGCCGGACGGGAAGCCGATCACCAGGAACCGGCCGTTCCAGCCGGCCGCGCGGATCGTCGCCTCGGAATAGTCGCCGCCGACCGCGTCATAGGCCACGTCCCAGCCGCCGGGGCCGCAGGCGTCCTTGATCAACGTCGCCAAGGCCTTCTGGCCGTCCTTGTCGAATGGGCCGCGCGGATAGACCACGCCGGCGTCGGCGCCGTGCCGGATCGCCAGGTCGACCTTCTCCTGACTGGAGCAGGCGGCGATCACCCGCGCGCGCGCCGCCTTACCCAGTTCGACCGCCGCCAGCCCCACGCCGCCGGCCGCGCCCAGCACCAGCAGGGTCTCGCCGGCTTTCAGGCGGCCGCGGTCCTTCAGGGCGTAGTAGGAGGTGCCGTAGGTCAGGATGAAGGCGGCGGCCTCGTCGAACGGCATGGCGTCGGGGATCGGCGTGCAGCGCGCGGCGTCCAGCGCCACCCGCTCGGCCATGCCGCCCCAGCCGGTCGAGGCCAGCACTCGCTGGCCGACCTTCAGCGTCGTGACGCCCTCGCCCACCGCCGCGACGAGGCCCGACACCTCGCCGCCGGGCGCGAACGGCCGCTCGGGCTTGAACTGGTACTTGTCTTCGATGATCAGCACGTCGGGATAGTTGACGCCGCAGGCCTTGACCTCCAGGACCACCTGGCCCGGGCCGGGCCGCGGGTCGGGCAGGTCTTCCAGCACCAGGGTCTCGGGTCCGCCGACCGCCTTGCTGAGCACCGCCTTCATCTCGCCTCTCCCTGCGTTTGTCTTTATGAGCGGCCGGACGCTAGCGCACGCCGGACGGCCAAGGAAGCAGAATGTCAAACAAACGTTTTACTCTCGCCCTGCACGGCGGCGCGGGGGCCAAGCGCGGTCATGACTACGGCGTGGAGATCGCCCACATGCGCGGCCTGGTCGAGGCGGCGCGCGAGCGTCTGGCGGCGGGCGCCAGCGCCTTGGACGTGGCCGTCGAGACCGTGGTCGCCCTGGAGGCCTCGGGCCTCTACATCGCCGGCAAGGGCGCCTCGCCGAACGCCGACGGCGAATACGAGCTGGACGCCAGCCTGATGGACGGCGCTACGCTGCGCGCCGGGTCGGTCGCGGCCCTTCAGGGCTTCGAGAGTCCGATCCTGGCCGCCCGGGCCGTGATGGAACGCACCCCGCACGTGATGCTGGCCGGCGAAGGCGCCATGGCCTTCGCGCGCGAGCAGGGGCTGAAGACGATCGCCGACCCCGCCGCCTGGTTCACCCAGGCCGGGGCCTTCGAAGCCAATCACGCGGCGAACGTCCTGCCCACCGGCACAGTGGGCTGCGTGGTCCACGACGGCGAAGGCCGGCTGGCGGCGGCGACCTCGACCGCCGGGGTGTTCGGCAAGTTGCCGGGTCGGGTGGGCGACTCCCCTATTATCGGGGCCGGCGCGTGGGCCGACGGCCATGCGGCGGTGTCCTGCACCGGCCAGGGCGAATATTTCATCCGCACCGCCGTGGCCGCCCAGATCGCCCATCGGGTGCGGTTCGGCGGCGAGAGTCTCGAGACCGCAGCCCAGGCCGCCATCCAGGGCGTGGCGGACCTCGGCGGCCACGGGGGCCTGGTCGCGGTCGACCGCGACGGGAACGTGGCCATGCCGTTCGCCTCAAGCGGACTCAAGCGCGCCGCCCTGCTGCCGGACGGGACGATCGTGGCCGAAGCGTTTTAGGGCGTCCGGCGACGGAACTGTTCGTCGCCGGATAGCTGTATTCCGCGCCTCAACGGGGCGTCGACGGGAAGGCCGAGGCCTTCCCGTCGGATAACTAGAACTTGCCGCGTACGCCGAACTTGATCGTCCGGCCGTCGTACTTGGCGTAGTCGAGGCGGGTCTTCTTGCCGTTGCCGTAGCGACCCGCGACGTCTTCGAAATAGTCGAAGCCCAACGTGTTGGTGAGGTTCAGGACATCGAGACGCAGCTCAAGGGCGTCGTTGATCTTGTAGCTGACGTTGCCGTCGAGGTAGCCGGCTCCAGCGTGCCACCGCTCGAGGTCCGAACCATCGGGGTTGGTGTCGATGATGTTCCGAGCCTTGTAATTGTAGGTCAGCCGCGCCCCCAGCGGGCCCTTTTCGTAGTAGCCGGTCAGGCTGTACGAGTATTTCGGGATGCGGTTGACCATATCGATCGACCCGTCCTGCTTACGATACTTCAGATCGTTGCTCTTCGAATTGACCTTGGTGTAGCTGGCGAGCGCGCCAAACCCGTCCCACGGGGCTGGCAGGAAATCGAAGGACTGCTGGTAGGCGAACTCGAGACCATCGAGATTCACCGTGCCGCCATTGATGAAGGTGTCGACGTCGATTGGGAGGTTGGGGTCGACGTGCCCGTTCTGCGTCTGCCAGATGATGGCCAGCGACTGGTCGGGGAGGCCGAGGCTGGAGAACGGCACGACCGAACGCTGGGCGATCGTCGTGTCCTCCAGCTTCTTCTTGAAGTAACCCGCGCTCAGAATGCCACCGCGCCCGAAGTACCACTCGGCCGTCGTGTCCCAGTTCGTCGAGACCTCCGGCTTCAGGTCCGGGTTACCCGAGGTCGCATAGGTGTTGTAGATATTGGGAATGACCGTCTGAGCGGCGATCCGCGACAGCGAGGCTCGCGTGATGGTCTTGCCCCAGGAACCCCGCCAGACTACGTTGGGGATCACGTCGTACGCGAAGCTGACCGAAGGCAGGGTGTTGTTGTAGCTGCTCTCCTCGGTATTGGGCTGGTAGGCGCCGCCGGCCCCCGTCTTCTTGAAGTTGTCGATAGTCATGTCGGTTTGCGAATAACGCACGCCGGCGTTGATGCGCAGTTCGCGGTCAAGAACCTGTCCGCTGAAATCCGACTGGATGAAGGCGGTGCTGACCTGTTCGTCGGCGGTGAAGCTGGTGGAGAGATCGATCGGCGAGGCCATGGCCGCGCCGACCGGGTCCAGCACGCTGATCATATAGTCGCGCGAGAAGGTGGCCCATTGCTGCGGGTAGTTGTCGCCGATGACGAGGTTGTCGAGCGGCACGTGATGCAGCATCGAGGCGCGCAGCCCCGCGGCGCCGATCGCGGCCAGACGGGCCTGGACGATCGCGGTTCCGTTGCGCTTGGTCTTTTGCTTGGTCGTATCGACGTAGGACAGGCCGGCCTTCAGGTGGCCCTTCCAGTCGCCCAGCCCGTAGTCCCAGTCGGCCACCAGCTTGGCGACCCGCTCCTTGTCCACTTCGCGATTCCAGTCCACGGCCGTGCTGAAATCTTCGAAATTGGCCGGGTTGGTGAAGTCGACGCCCGGCGCCGAAAGGCCCGGATAGACCCGGTTGCTCCCCCAGTCGAGGGTGGAGGTCACGCCATAGATGTTCGAGACGATCCGCTTGTTGTCGTAGAACGCCCGGCTGTCCGAAGCCGCGAGCTGGCCGGTCAACTTCAATGAGTCGTTGACCTGGTACTTGGCGTTGAGGCCGCCGTACGCGAACTTCGTCTCGGCGTTATAGTAGTAGCTCTCGCCCAGATAGGACGTGTTCCCGAACGTTCCCTGGAGCAGATTGCCGTCGACGATGCTGACGTTGATGGGCACGAGGCCGTTGTGACCGGCGGTGCCCGGACGGGCGGCCACATTGGTGGTGGCCGAGTTGCGGATCGGCAGGCCGAAGGTGAATTCGTCCCGCGAGTCTTGCAGGTGCGACAGCAGCGTGTCGAAGCTCACGTCCAGCTTGCCGTTCTTGTACTGGAGCGAAGACACCAGGCCGTCGCGATCGCGCGTATTCTCGGCGCCGTAGTAGCGGTAGAAGCGCGACAGATAGGCGTTGTCGATCGCCGTTCGATTGCCAAGCATGCCCGCCGCGCGCGGATCGGCCCAGTCCAGCGCCATGTTGAAGGGACCATTGCGTAGGGTCGGCGGCGTCTTGGTGTCGACGGGGACGGGGTGGCCAGCCAGATAGTTGCTGTTGTAGCCGCCCGTCGCCTCGAAGCCCGACTTCATGTTGACGCTGGTCGAGTGGGCGACACCGATCAGGAAGCCCCAATTGTTCCAGGTCTTGGAGAACAGCCCAAAGACGTTGGGGTCCATCTTCTTGGACGCGGTATTGTAGGAGGCCACCGCGTTGAAGCGCAGAACCTGGCCGCCGGCGCCGTCGAACGGCCTTGGCGTTTGCAGATCGACCACGCCGCCGACCCCGCCTTCCTCCAGTTCGGCCAGGGGCGTCTTGTAGAAGTCCACGCGGCCGAACAGCTCGGAAGCAAAGACGTCGTAGTTGAAGTCGCGCGATGAGCCGCCGACATTGGTCGACGAGGTCGTATGGACCGGAGCGCCGTTGAGGGTCGTCACCGTATATTCGGGACCCAGGCCCCGGATGGCGATGCGCTGGCCTTCGTTGGAAGCGCCATCGCGGGTCATGTAAATACCGGGGATGCGCTGCAGGGCTTCGGCGACGTTGGCCTCGGGGAATTTGCCGATGTCTTCGGCGACGATCGAGTCCCGGACGGCGATCGCGTCGCGCTTCAGCGTCAGCGCCTTCTCCAGCGAGGAGCGGAAGCCGGTCACCACGACCTCTTCGACGGTGTCGCTGGCGGCGGCGGCTGGCGTCGCCGCGTCCTGGGCCCAGGCCGCGGTGGCCCCGCCCATTCCCATGGTCAAAATCGTCGTCAGCAGCAGTTGCTTCTTCATGGTTCCCTCCCCTCGCGGCCCTTTGGCCGCGCAGATCCCGTCCCCGCTCGACGAAGTCGAGGAGGCTGCCCGCTCACGGGCGGCGCGTTTCAAAAATCGAAGACAGACGCTGTCCTAGCGTCTAGGCGGTCGAGCACCGCATCATCGGTCCTGGCATTTTTCCTCGGTCGAGCTTTTCGCTTCTGATCCAAGGCGTAACACATAGCGAAGCGATGCAACACATATGGGAACGTCATTTGTATGATTTTTCAGGCAGGCTGGCGTTTCGGAAACCAATGTTGCGTGACGGCAACATGAAAATCCGCATCCGGACGCACGGAAGCGAGGTCCGGATCCTGTCGCGGCGCTCCTAAACCGCGAATCGCCCCGGTTCAGCGGTAGCCGAACTCGGCGCTGATCTTCTGAGTGGTTTCCTTGACGTAGGCGGCGACCGTCGCGATCCGGGCGTCGTCCATGTACTGGGCGATCGAGGACACCGAGACTGCGGCGACGATCTTGCCGCCCATGTCTCGGATCGGTGCGGCCACGCACCGGATGTGATCCTCGTTCTCGTCAAGATCGAGGGCGTAGCCCAGGGTCCGGTACCGGGCCATGATCTCCAGCCACTGACGAAGGTCGTAGCGATAGCGGGGAAAGACCGCGGCCTCGCGCAGGAACACCTCGCGCAGGACGTCCTCGCCCTCGTCCAGCAGCAGCGCCTTGCCCAGGCCGGTGTGCCGCAAGGGCTGGCGCTCGCCGATGACGCAACGCACCTCGATGCGCCGCGTCCCGGGAATCTTGTCGATATAATGCACCTGGTCGCGATCCAGCACGCCCAGATTGACCGTATCGCCGGTATCGATCGACAGCTGGCGCAGGTGATCGTGGCTCACGCGGGTCAGGGTGATCTGCTGGGAGGCGGCGTAGCCCAGTTCCAGAAGCTTGGTCCCCAGCGCGTAGCCGTCCCGCGGCGAGAAGGACAGGAACCCTGCCTCGACCAGGGTGGAGGCCAGGCGATGGACGGTCGTCTTGTTCAGGTCCAGCGACTTGGCCATCTTGCCCAGCGTCGTGTCGCCCTTGGCGACCCGGCTGAGCACCTCCAGCCCCTTGAAGAGGGTCTGGGCGCCAGCGCTGGTTCGCGACGCGCCGGCCTCGTCGGTGTCCGTCGGGACGATGTCCTTCATGTCAGCCATTCAGCGGGCGCCCCGGCGAGATTGCCGTGGGCCGTACCGGATAGTGATACGATCCCGCCGGCAAAATGCAATGACCACCCAAGCCCGCCGTTCCGGTTCAATAGTCGACGGCATAGTCTTTCTGGAACGGCTGGCCCGCGAAGGCCAGCTTCTGGGTCCACGGCTGCGTCGGCGCCGTCCAGAAACTGTCGGAGGCCGGGAGCCCCAGGGCCAGGAAGCCCTCGGCGGTGATATACATGCTGCCGTTGTTCGAATACCAGTCGCCCAGGGCCGGGTTGTGCCCGGCGAATCCGATGGTCAGGAAACCGTCCTTCGTGAAGTTGCTGGGCTGGCTGAAGATCGCCTTGTGCGCGGCGACCAGCGCCGAGCGCACCTGCCCCTCGGACAGCTTGGCCGGCAAGGTCTTGCGCCAGGCCAGCAGGGCCAAGGGCTGGAACACCGCGGTGCGATAGGTCAGCGAGCGGCCGAACGGCGGGAAGGTCCCCTCGGGCGAGACGAACCGCTCCAGATGCTCGCTGTAGCGCTGGGCGCGCTTGACGGCCAGTTCGCGCCACTTGGTCAGGTCGTCCTTCCAGAACGGCGCCTTGTTGGCCTCCATGACCTCCAGCACCTGGATCATCATCGGGTGCATCACGAACGAGCCGTAGTAGTCGAAGTGGAAGGTCGAGCCGTCCTTGATCCAGCCGTCGCCGATGTACCACTCGTCGATCTTGCGTACCGCGGTGTTGAGCCGCATCGGGTCGGATTCCTCGCCGATCTGCAGCAGGAAGGCCTCGTTCATCGCCGCGAACAGCAGCCAGTTGATGAACGGCGGATTGACCCGGCGCAGGCCCTTGATCTCCTCGACGATGCGCTTCTTGGTCGTCGCGTCGAGCGGTTCCCACAGGGCCTTGGGCGCGCGCAGCAGAGCCTGGGTGAAATAGGCCGAATCCACCAGGGCCTGCCCATGGCCGCGCCAGAGCAGGTAGTCCGGACTGCTCGGATCGACGGAATGCACGTAGGCCTGCAGGGCCTGCTCGGTCAGCCGCTTGCGGACCTTGCCCTCGGCCGTGGCGTCCTCGGGCAGGCTCAGCCACGGCGACAGGCCCGAGATCATGCGACCGAAGCACTCGAGATAGGCCACGCCGGACTCCCGCCCGTCCCAGGTGGGACTGAGCTCGAGCGGGAAGGTCTTCTTCAGTTCGCCCTTCGACATCGCCGACAGGACGGGGCTGGCGATCTTCTCCAGCAGGCCGGCCATGTAGGCGCGGTCGTCGATCGACGACGGGGTTGGCTTGGCGGCGTTGGCCGTCCCGCCGGCGCCCAGGGACGCGGCGCTCACCAGGGCCGCCTTCATGAAGTCGCGCTTGTGCATGGTCGCCCCTATCGAACCGGCTTGAGGTCGAGATCCGCCATCGCCGTCGCCGCCAACAGGAAGGCGCCGACGCCGTAGAACTGGGTGTCGTCGTAGCTGACGCTCTCCGGACGGTCGGAGACCGGCTGGACGTAGCCGAACTTGCCGTCAGGGTGCACTGCGCGGGTCAGGGCGGTCCAGCCCTTGCGCGCGACCGGCTCGTAGGTGGGGCGATCAAGCAATCCCGCCTTCAGGCCCCAGGCCATGCCGTAGGTGAAGAAGGCCGTGCCGCTGGATTCCGGCGGCGACTTGGCCGGGTCCGACAGCAATGACGGCGACCAGTAGCCGTCGGGCTTCTGGATCGTCTTAAGCTTGCCGGCCATCTCCTTGAAGATGGTCTCCATCCGGACGCGGTCGGGATCGCCCGGCGGCAGCAGCGGGATGATGCGCGCCAGGCCGGCGAACACCCAGCCGTCGCCCCGGCTCCAGAACACCTTCTCGCCGTTCGGGCCGCGACGGGCGAAGAACCGGGAGTCTCGGTAGTAGAGATGCTCGTCCTTGTCGTAGAGGAAGTCGGTGACGGCGGCGAACTCCTTGCGGGCATAGGCCGCGTAGCGCGGGTCGCCGGTGACCTTGCTCAGTTCGAACCAAGTGGCCGGGGCCATGAACAGGGCGTCGCTCCAGCACCAGCGCTGGTCGCAGTCGACGCCGCGCGGGTCGGTGTATTCGGCGTGCTCCAGCCCCACCTTCGGCGGATAGGCCAGGATGGCGTCGAAGCGTTGGCGCAACGGCCCGATCGCCGCGTCGCCGCCGCCATGGCGCGAGGCCCAGAGGTAGGCCTGGCCGATCACGTGATCGTCGGCGTGGTAGAAGCGCTTGCCCAGCTGCCACTGGTTGGCCAGGCCGCGCGCCAGGATCGCCTGGCGATAGGCGGTGTTGTCGGACCGGTCGGCGAGGTCCCGCAGACCGACGAACAGAGCGCCCTGCACCCAACCCTTCGGATCGGCGGTGTCGCCCGAGGTGTTCGGCGGAATGTAGCCTGCGGCCATGGTGGCCAGCTGGTAGTCCGCCGCCTTCTCGGCCAACCGCAGCACCTCGGCGCGGGCATAGGGAACGGCCGCGGCCTTGGTGGACGCGGGTTGGGCGGACGCCAGCTCCCCCTGGGCGGCGGTCGCGGCCAGCGGCGCGAGCGTCGCCAGCGAAACCACGACCCCGACCGCCGCGTGGAAAACAAACTTCATCGCTTCCTCCGTACAGGCCGGGTTCGCCCCCGCCTCCTTGTTGCTTCGCCCGGTCCTGGACGCGTCATCGCTATCGCAGCTGACAGATGTCGAGCACGTTCATGTCGTCATAGTCGAGATTTTCGCCGCCCATAGCCCAGATGAAGGCGTAGCTGCCGGAGCCGACGCCGCTGTGAACCGACCAGGGCGGGCAGATCACCGCCTGTTCGTTGGCGACGACCAGGTGCCGCGTGGCGTCGGGCTCGCCCATGAAATGCAGCGCCCGCTGGTCCGCCCCGAGCCTGAAGTAGAAATAGGCTTCGGAACGGCGGTCGTGCAGGTGCGGCGGCATGGTGTTCCAGACGCTGCCCGGCTGCAGGATGGTCAGGCCCAGCAGCAGCTGGGCCGAGGCGCAGACGCCCGGCACGACCAGTTGGTAGATGATCCGATGGTTGGCGGTCTCGAGCGCCCCGCGTTCTAACGGGATGGCCGCCGCCGTCGACAGGGCCTTGGTCTGGAAGGCGGCGTGGGCGGGGGTCGAGGCCAGGTAGAAACGGGCGGGAACGGCCGCGTCGAGGCTCTCGAACCGGACATCGGCCGCGCCCCGCGTGATGTAAAGGGCGTCGAGGGGTTCCAGAACGAAGACCTGTCCGTCCACGACGACGCGGCCGGGTCCTTGGCCGACATTGACCACGCCCATCTCCCGGCTGGCCAGGAACGGCTGTCCGGCAAGCGACGGCGGCTCGGTCTGGGTCGGGAGGGCGACCGGCGCGTCCAGCGGCGCGGCGCCGCCGATCACCAGCCGCTCCTGATGCAGGTAGTTGAGCTTCACGGCGCCGGCGACGAACAGGCCCTCGATCAGGTACCGGTCGCGGAGATCCTGATTGCTGGCCCCGGCCATCATGTCGGGATGCGTGGCGTAGAAGACCTTGTCGTACGTCAAGGCCGACGCTCCCGGGCCCTGTTCGACAAACCGCCGGGACGCTCCGCGCCCGGTGCGATATGGACCGCCGGCATAGGCCTCCCCCCAACTGAATTGTCCCGACCTTATCGCATTTATCTGACAAATAGATTTCTGAAACGCAAGTCCGCAAATCGGAACGGATCTCTTTGATCCCGGGAATTCAGAGCCCAGACGCGCCATGGCGGACATCCTATGTGGGCAAAAGCCGATATGGACGCCGTTTCAATTCACGAAGCTCGAAGTGTCTATCCGGAACGGATCATCGCCAAGCCACGGTGACGCAAACGCTCGTCACGCGTACCGCGGAGACCTTGGAAGGATCCGATCAGGGCCGCTCGGCCTTGAGGCTCAGCAGCCGCAGGGTGGTCGGCGCGGAAATATCCTCGGTAGGCTGGTCGCGGTTCGGAGGGCGCGTGGGCCAGGCCAGGGCGTAGGCCTCGGTCGATCCGATCGACAGCGGCAGTACGTTGAACCGCATGTCGGCGGACAGCGGATACTTGCCGGCCATCTGGTCGGCGAGACTGGCCACGGGACGCTCCTCGACGAACGCCAGCGAGGCCTCGTCCACGACCAGTTCGAGTGATCGCCCCTCGCGGACCACCGGTACGACGAGTCGCCCGGCTCCGGCCGGTCGAGCGCCGCCGACCGACACCTGGCCAGCCAGGCTGCCGGCGCCGCCGAAATCCCACCGGAATCCTTTCCAGCGGCTGACCGGAACGCTGCGCCAACCGCCGGCTTCACGCCGAGCCAGGTAGACCTGCGTATCTCCGGCCGCATCGAACTTGTGGTAGGTAATGACCGGCCGCCCCGCGGAATCGAAACCCAGCACCGTGTTGTTGTTGATCATGCCGCCCCGCACCGGAACCGCATCTACGATTTCAGCCTGGCCCAGCGTGATGGGCAGGGCCAGGGGAGCGCCGTCCGATCGCTCCCAATGGACCAGGTCGCGGCTGCGGGCGTAGCTCAGATCATGGTTCGTCGCGGCGTCCGGCGAATCCCGCCAGACCCAGACGACATGGAACATGCCGTTGGGGCCGAGCACCGGCCCGACGAAATAGGCGTTGTGCTTGCCCTCGCCGCTGGTCAGCGGGGTGTCGAGCAGACGTCGCCAGGCGTCGGTGGCAGGGTCGAAGACATTGTAGATCTCATCGCCAGACCCGCTTCGTCCGGAGCGATATTTGACGATCAGCCGCCCGCCGGCGTCGTGCAGGAAGGTCGGATAGGTGACACGGGCCTCGTCGTCGGGTCCGATCATGTTCGGCCGCCGTCGCAGATCGCGAGCGTCGTCGCTTCCGGTGGTCCGGAAGTAGATCAGCGGCTCGGAGTGCATGTTGGCCATCACATGCAGCTGCCCGGCCGGATCGACCGCCATGGCGACGTAGTTGTGACTGTCCCACCCCAGCCAGGTGTCGAGCTTGACATAGGTCCAGGCGGTCCCGGCCCTGTCGCGCTGGGCGATCGTCAATTGCCGGTTGGCGTCATAATAGCCGACATAGATCCGCTTGGCGCCGGCGGCCAGGGCGAAGCCGACCTTGTGGCCCGACCAGACCTGGTCGATGGCTTCGATGGACTTGATCGGCAGGGCGCGAACGGGATGGTCCGCTTCGGGCGCCTGGGCGAACGTCCTCGCTGGGCTCAAAACCAGGATCGCGCCGGCGAGCGCGGAAGCCACGGCGCGCGGCCAGTCAGGATGCATGAAAAGCCCCGTCGGAGACCAGAGATGCGGCCAGAAACGCCACGAAGACCTCGACAGTCAACGCAGCCGATCGCGTACGCTTGGCGATCACGGCGTCGAGCCGCGGCTCTGCAAGGCCTCTTCGCGGTCTGAACGGGCGGCCGCGCGGTGCGGCAAGACGTCGCCAAGGCAATGGCCGCATTGGAGTTCCAAAGCCTGCCCCCGCCGCGAATTTCACCGTGATCGCCCGCCTTTTCCAATCTCCACGCGCAAAACACGCTTAACCGCGAGGGCTTTACCCGCTTTGAGCGTAACCCGCGCCAAGCCAGATGCGACAAGCCGGATCGTCTGGTTTTACCGTTCCTTGACCTTGCCGCCATTCTCCTGCGCCATGGATCTTGGCTGGGGACGGACGATCGACTTACGCAATCGCTTGAGCAATCGACGACTCGACGCGTCGGTGCTGGCTCGGTGCTGAAATTCCTCTTTCGAAACCGCGGGGCTGAACCTCCAGTTCGGCAGGACGGACCTTCGGAATCCGCGGCGCCTGCCGCGCCTCGGGCCGAAAGGAGGCCTGCGCATGACCGCTCGCCTTCGCCTCTATCGACCGGCCGATCCGCCGCAAGGCCTATCCGCCGCCGCGGCGCTGTTCCTGGCCTATGTCGCCATCGAGCTCTGCATCTGGCTGTTCTGTCGCGACATCAGCGACGCCGTCGCCTTCTTCCCCTCCAACGGCGTCTTGCTGGCCGCGATCCTGGTTCTGTCGCCGCGGCTCGGCCTCGGTTTCTGTCTCGCCTGCTTCAGCATCGATCTCGCCCATAACTGGATCGGCCGGATCGACCTGGCGCACGCTGTGCTGTTCAGCAGCCTGAACCAGGCGCTGGCGTTTGGCGGAGCGATGCTGACCCGGACCTTCTGCGGGGCGGCGCTCGACCTTTCGCGCGCCCGCCGCCTGTTCATCTTCACCTTGATCGCCGCCACCGCCGCGGCGATCGAAGCCCTTGTCGGCCAGCTCCTGGTCGGACTGATCGATGGATCCTTCGCCGATTTCGCCCACGCCTGGCTGCAATGGGCGCTGGAGGACGGTCTGGGTCTGCTGATCGCGACCCCGGCGGCCCTGCTGCCGTTCAAGCAGGAGCGGCTGTTCCATGCGGCGGCCGGGCCGCGCCTGGAACGCTTCCTGCTGCTGGCGCTCACGGTCGCCCTGACGATCGTGTCCTTCACCTCCGACCAATTCATCGCCCTGACACTGGTCATGCCCGCCCTGGTGCTGACGGCGTTCCGGGCCGGACCAGGATGGGTCTACGCCTCGGTGCTGACGGCCGGCGTCGTCGCCATGGCGCTGACAGCCAACGGCCACGGCCCGATCGCCTTCATGGCGCCCGCCGATCCCTATCGCCAGCAGTTCATGGTCCAGCTGTTCATTGCCTCGGCCTTCGCCGCGGCTGTCCCCGCCACCGCCGCGCTCAGCGTGCGCAACCGCAGCGCCCAGCGACTGGAGCGCGCCTACGCCTCGGTGCGCAAGGCCAAGGAGAAGGCTGAGGCGGCCAGCCGCTCCAAGTCGGAATTCCTGGCGAACATGAGCCATGAGATCCGCACGCCGATGAACGGCATAATCGGCGTCGTCGAGGCGCTCGCTCGCACCGACCTGGCGCCAAGACAGCGGGAGATGGTCCAACTGGTCGAAACCAGCGCCGATTCCCTGCAGGTCTTGCTCAACGACGTCCTGGATCTGGCGCGAGTCGAGGCCGGGGAGCTGGCCATCCATGCTGAAAGCTTCGATCTTCGGGCGACCTGCCGGGCGATCGTCGAACTGTTCCGGGCCAAGGCCGAGGAGAAGGGGCTTGCCCTGGAGCTTCGCATCGCGCCAACCGTCGCCGATCGGCACGTCGGCGACGCCGCGCGCCTGAAGCAGATCCTCGGCAACCTGATCTCCAACGCCATCAAGTTCACCGATCGCGGCCAGGTCGAGTTGAGCGTCGAAGCCGGTCCCGAGACCGACGGCGGACAGGCGCTCAGCCTGACGATCGCGGACACCGGCATTGGTTTCGACGCCGAGACCGGTCGCCGCCTGTTCGCGCGCTTCGCCCAGGCCGACGGCTCGATCACGCGCAGGTTCGGCGGCACAGGTCTTGGCCTGTCGATTTCCCTGGCCCTGACCCGCCTGATGAACGGGGAGATCGAGGCTGTTTCCGTCCCAGGCGAAGGATCGCGCTTTACCGTGAGCCTGTTTCTCGCCGTCGCGACGGCGGACGATCGCCCGTCCTTGCCCAAAGGCCTTGTCGAGCCGATCCTGAACGCGGGGCGAACCTTGAAAATCATGCTGGCCGAGGACCACGACATCAATCGGCGGGTGGTGAGCCTGATGCTCGAGGGCCTGGACGTGGACCTGACCATGGCCGTCGACGGGCGGGAGGCCGTCGCGCGCTTCCGGCCCGGTGGTTACGACCTGGTGCTCATGGACATGCAGATGCCCAACATGGGCGGCCTGGAGGCCATCGGCCATATTCGCCAGGCCGAACGCGAGGTTGGCGCGGTCGCGACCCCGATCGTGATGCTGACCGCGAACGCCTTGCCCGAACACGAGACCGCCGGGCTCGGCGCGGGCGCCGACGCATTTCTGACCAAGCCGATCGTCGCGGGCGATCTCATCGAGACGATCGCCAGGTTACTGGGGCCGCAAGGCGACCTTCTTCCCGCAAGCCCCGCCGCTATTCGAGGCGGCCCGCTCTCGGCGAACCGAGCGTCTCCAGACCAAAAGCCAGGCCGTCTCTCACTGGAAACCTAGCCTCGGCCGCCTACACCGCTTATACCCCGCGGCATGTTTGAAGGCCTCTCCCCCCTCGCCCGCGACGCTCGATCCTGGCCGTTCGAGCAGGCGCGCGCCCTGCTCACCCGCATCCTGCGCTTGCGCCTATCCGACGCCGAGCGCGACTTGGCCTCGGTCCTGATCCATTCGGGCAAGGCCGACGATGCGGTGAAGACCTTCCCCGCCCTGGCCCGACCGGTGATCCTGGAGACCGGCTATGGCCCCTCGGGCCTGCCGCACCTGGGCACCTTCGGCGAGGTGGCGCGCACGACCATGGTCCGCAGCGCCTTCCGCGCCCTGACCGACGACGCCATTCCCACGCGGCTGATCGCCTTCAGCGACGACATGGACGGCCTGCGCAAGGTTCCCGACAACATCGAGAACAAGCAGCCGCTGATCGAGGACCTGGGCAAGCCGCTGACCGTGGTCCGCGACCCGTTCGGCACCCACGACAGCTTCGGGGCCCACAACAACGCCCGCCTGCGCGCCTTCCTGGACGGCTTTGGCTTCGACTATGAGTTCGTCTCGTCGACCGAATGCTACAAGGGCGGCAAGTTCGACGAAACCCTGCTGACCGCCCTGGCCCGATTCGACGCCATTCAGAAGGTCATGCTGCCGACCCTGGGCGAGGAGCGCCGCGCGTCGTACTCGCCGTTCCTGCCGATCAGCCCCTCGACCGGTAAGGTGCTGCAGGTCCCGACCCTGGAACGCAACGTCGAGAAGGGCACGATCGTCTTCCAGGACGAAGACGGCAAGAGCGTCGAGGTCCCGGTGACCGGCGGCCATGTGAAGATGCAGTGGAAGCCCGACTGGGCCATGCGCTGGACGGCCCTGGGCGTCGATTACGAGATGAGCGGCAAGGACCTGATCGACTCGGTCAAGGCCTCGGCCCAGATCTGCAAGGCGCTGGGCGGCGTTCCGCCCGAGGGCTTCAACTACGAGCTGTTCCTCGACGAGAACTCGCAGAAGATCTCCAAGTCTAAAGGCAACGGCCTGTCGATGGAGGACTGGCTGCGCTACGGCGCGCCGGAGAGCCTGTCGTATTATATGTTCCAGAGCCCGAAGTCGGCCAAGAAGCTGTATTTCGACGTCATTCCCAAGGCGACCGACGAGTACCTGCAGCAGCTGGACGCCTATCCGCGGCAGGAACCAACCAAGCAGCTCGACAATCCCGTCTGGCACGTCCATTCGGGCCGCCCGCCGCAATACGGCTCGCCGGTGTCGTTCAGCCTGATGCTGAACCTGGTCTCGGCCGCCAACGCCTCGGACAAGGCGATCCTGTGGGGCTTCCTGTCCCGCTACATCCCCGGCGCGACGCCGGAGAGCCAGCCGCTGCTGGACCGCCTGGCCGGCTATGCGATCAACTACTACGACGACTTCGTGAAGCCGACGAAGGCGTTCCGCGCCCCCGACGACAAGGAGCGCGCGGCGATCCTCGACCTGCTGGCGCGGCTCAAGGCCCTGCCGTCGGACTGCCAGGACGCCGAACTGATCCAGAACGAGGTGTTCGCGGTCGGCAAGGACCACGGCTTCGACCCGCTGCGCGCCTGGTTCCAGGCGCTGTACGAAGTGCTGCTGGGCCAGAGCCAGGGCCCACGCTTCGGCTCGTTCGCGGCGATCTTCGGCCTGGACAGGACGACGGCGCTGATCGCGGAGAAGCTGGGCTGACTTGTCGCGCCCGTGGAACGCCGCTAGCGCGATCGGTAATGCCGCCGCCAAGGCGCGCTAGAGCAAACTGCGCGATATGGGAATCGCCGGCTTGCCCTAGATTTTTGTTTTCGCATTGCTTTTGCGGAAAACCGGCATCCACTTTTTCCGCACGACGCCCTAGGTGGCCTGGGCCTGCAAAGCCAGCCATGCAGACCCCGACCACCAAACCCAATAGGGTCCGCCTGAGCGCTTCCCCAGCGGGTCCCATGTGACCCGGTCGGCCAGCACGGTCAGGCCCGTCCAGCGCTCGGCAGGTTGCACGGCCTGCGGCGGTGAGCCGAAGCCCGCCGCGAACTCCTGGCGCGCGCCATAATGCTTGGCCGAACGCTGCACGATCTCGCCGTAGCTCGTGGAGCCGCGATAGCTCAGGAAGCCGCTTTGAGCCGAGCGTCCATAGCTGGAGTTCCCTATGATGGTGTGGCGCCCCTCGGTAACATTCGTGGGCAGGAACATGCAGTAGGTCGCGGTGCTGGTCGCATCGCCGTTGTCGCCAAAGACGTTGCCAATGATCGAACCGTTGTCGCCACCATAGTAGACGACTGGCTCGCCCTTGCTCTTCAGAACGTTAGCGTGGAACTGGTTGCCTATGATGTTGACGCCCTGGGGCGGGCTGCTTGGGTTGTCGAGTATGAAGATCGCGGCGTTGCGAGACCGGTCGATCTTGTTGCCGATGATGTTGATGTAACGGGCTCCGGATACGACCCAGATATTGTTGTCGTTGTCCCAGATGTCACAACTGAGAATGGTGGTGGTCCAGTTGTTGATATTGACGCCGCGTCCGCCATTTCCGCCGATCATGCAGCCCATGACGTTGTTGTCGGAACCGAAAAGCGACAGTCCGTGTGCATCGTTGCCGAAGATCCGCGTATTGTCGAACCGGCAACCGCGTCGGGCGGGCGACTGATGGATTCCATCGCCCTTGCAGTAGACGATTCTTGCCTTGTCGAAGTCCCAGCCGGTCTCGACCGACTCTCCGCGTGTCGATGGTTCGAAGAAGACGCCATGGTTCTGGGCCGTCTGAGCCTCCTTGTTGCCGTGAAGCACCATGTTGGTGACGCCGCCCGCCGTCGCGCCCAAGCCGATGGTGAGCAGAGGTTTCGTGGCGCCGGGCGTCTGCTTGAGACCCAATCCCTCGCCATCGAACAGCCGGCCGGCCTGAGGCCCCACGATCTGTACGTCGGGCGCGTCGATCCGGACGCCTGAGACGTTGTACAGCTTCTGAAGCCACACCATTCCACCCGATCCGCTGGCGGCGTCGATCGCCAGCTGCACCGCGGCGGTGTCGTCGGCGTGACTCGAACGCGCATAGCGATCCGGTCGGAAGACCGGCAGGTTGGCGCTGTCGGGATTCCCGCTTTCAGCGGCGGCGGCGGCGGCGGCCTTCTGGGCGCGGGACGCCCCGGACGCCGGATCGTCTCGCGCCTCGGCGCGAGCGGCGATCGGCGCAAGTCCCAGTGAAAGCCCGGCGATAGCTCCGCGACGCGTCGGCATGGGTCAATCCTAATCTGTCCTGCGCTACGCTCGACCTTGAACACCAAGCCGACGAAGGACCTGGCGTCGAACGCGAGCTTCGCACCCGTTCCGCCTGGCTCCAACGCCGTCATCTCAAGCTCGTTGCCAGGATGCGGCCAAAGCATGGAAGGCAAGCGCGGCGCGAACAAGGCATGGGCAGCTGGCGCTAAACTAAAGAAACTCCGCCGGCGACTTGGCGTCTCGTCCCCGAGTGCGGTAGGTCTGGCCGCCACGATTGCAAAGCGGATCTGACATGACACTCGACCAACGAACCCCCGTTCAAGGCCGTGCGCAGACCCCGCAATCGCCCATGTCGAAATTCATGATTCTATGGGGCGTGGCTCTGATCGCGCTGTCGATCATCTGGCCGCGATATGGGTTTTTCGGGTTTGGCCCTCTCAAAGCGACACCGTTCACGTTGTTCGCCACGGCGAGCTGGCTGGTTCTACCGTTCGTCACGATGTTCGATACCCAGCTCAGAAGCCAGCTATTCCGCGAAATATTGCGGCGGCGATTTGTCATCATCGCCATGATCGTTTGGTATCTGTGGCGTGTATTCACCGCATTTGTCGGCGAAGACGTCGTCGGATCTCTGACCTTTCTCTTGCGGCAGATCGTCTACTTGTTGCCCGTCCTATTTGTAGGCCTGGTCGTTTTCACAGGAACAAAGGGGCGAGATCGGGCAATCGTCACTATCGTCATATCGACGGCCATCGTCGTCGCAGTCGGCGCCGTTGAACTCGCGACCAGCAAGACGTTCGCGCAGCTGACCGGATTAAAATTCGCTGGCGATGCTCAATTGCTGAGCCTTCTCAGCGCTTCGACGACGCGCGGAGGTTCCATCCGACTGCAGTCCGTCTTTTACCACCCCATCGTCTTTGCGCAGTGCCTGGCCTGGGCCTCGCCCTTTCTCGTCTATGCGATGACAACACGTCGAAACGTAATGATCCGAGCGATAGCCGCCGTCACGCTTCTCGTTATTCCCTATTTCGTTCTCAAGACTGACGCCCGATCTGGCTTGATCGCGCTCGCCATGACTTTGGCGATGTACGCCGGTCTACTGGTGGTGCGGCGGACCGGCCTATTCTCTCTACAAACTGTCCTGGCCGGTTTGGTGGCGCTCGCCTTGGCGCTCGCCGCAGCCCAATCCGGCCAAGCCATGATGAGCGACCTTATCGGCGGCCGAACCGCTGTCGAGGCCGAGAGCACCAAGTCTCGCTCAGCCATGTTCGATCGGGGTTTTGACGAAATCAAAGCCAGCCCGATCGTGGGTTACGGTGACAATAGATCACCGGAGCATGGTGGCCTTCGCAGCCCCAGAGGAATTCTGACAATTGATTCTGCCTATCTTTCCTCCCTCCTTGATAGCGGTTGGGTGGGCTTGTTTCTGATGGCGGTCGCTTGGTTCTCTGCGCTTATCGGCGCCTTGCGGATCGCGATCCTGCGCGATGCAAGCCGATTGGACGTTGCTGCGGCGGCGAGCCTAGCTGCTGTTCTCACGGTGTTCAGCATCCTGTCCATCATGGACAACATATCGCTGATCTTCATCTCGATCGTGCTGTCCGCGGGCACTTGGCCGCCCACTCTGGGAAGTCACGCCGTCGCTCGACGGGAGCCTCCGGGGAAACTCTGAGCGATCGAAATCCCAATCCGTTGGCGGGCGTCGCACGTAAAAAAGGGCGACGCCCCCGGACGTCGCCCCTTCCTCATCGAACTCTGTCGCCTTGGCCGAAGCGGCCGGACGGTGCGGTCGCCGTCGGGCCGTCTTTCCGGCGAGACTAGGCTCGCTTCGCCAATGCATCCTTGACTGACGCGAAGTTCAGCTTCGCCTTATCGACCAGCGCCGGCATCGACTTTTGAACCGTCGCAGCCGCCATTTCCATCCGACCAAACAGGTCGTTCGCGCGCTCCAGGAAGCTGTCCTTCGAGAAGTCGTCGATCTTGAGGACGTATTCCGACAACCCGATGCTTTCCATATAGTCATTCAGCTTGAAGCTGTACGACAACGCCATCGATGGGCGCCCGGCGGTGGCGGCGATGATGACCGGGTGCATGTTGGTGCTGATCATCATGTCTACGCCCTGGCACTCCGAGATGAATTCATCGTTCAGCAGCGTCCGTGGCGGCGTCATCTCTATCCCGCCGATCTCCGTCAGCGCTTCATAGACCTTCAGGCAGTTTTTCAGGTCCCAGGACGTGCTCGCGATGAACCGCAGGCTGACGGCCTTATCCTTTGCGAACTCGGCCAAGCCGGTGACAACGGCGGAGAGATAGTCAGCCTCGCTCTTGATCTGGCCGGACGCCGATCGTCCATGGGGCCCGTCATGGCCGCGGAACATTTGGATCATGACGCCGACGATCTGCTTTTGTCCCGCCGCGACCGGACGCGGCTCGGGCTTTGGCAGGAGGTTGACGACGTCAGCGGTCTTGACAGCCAAATCGGGCCTGTCGGACAGGGAACGGACGAGACTGAACGAACCATCGTCTCGGCACCCGGCGCCGGTCACCTTCTTCAGAGCTTCGCGCAGTAGCTGTTGGGGCTCACCGGCAGAGAACGGGCCTATGGTTTGACCGCAAATGAACACCGGCTTGTTCAACCGATGCGCCATTTCGATCGTCTGGAACTGCGCCCTCATCATCCCGGTCCAGGCCGAATTAAAGTATCCGCCTCCCGAAAGAACGACGACATCGGCGGACGAAATCAGTTGAAGGTGCTTCTTCATCGCCGGCAGAAATGCGACGTTCAGCCTCTTCCATAGCTTGTAGTCCAGAATATTTGGAATATTCCAGAAGCGACGCCGAATTCGCGAGAAGGTGCGCACGCTGAATTGGCTATGAATGGAATCTTCAGCCTCTAGCCGGTGATGAACTCGAAGCTCACCCTTGTCGTAAGACGTCACAATGATCTCATCTGGACTTGCAATCGTCAGAAGTTGATCATAAGTGCACTTGAGAATGGCGTTGTCACCAATGTTGCCATAGCCCCAACCGCCAGACAGATAGATTTTTTTGGGCATGTCTTTTCCGATTTCCGCATCACGGTCGATTAAGGTTTACTTCATACTTGATACAAGCGGCCGACGAGGATCCGACGAGCCTCGTGACGCGGCGCTCATATTTTATCGTCCATCGCGACGGCCATATTGGTCGGCTTTCCCAGCAGACCGCGGGCCACGAGGATGCGGGACGTCATGTTCGCGATCAGCGTTGTCACGGCGCCGGCGCACATGAGCCAGGGCAACGCCTCAAGGCCGGCCTTGGGCAGGAACGCCAAGTAGCCAAGCCCCAGCACCACCAGCGCCGCGATCTGGCCTCCAACGCGAGACAGGGCCATGCCCCGAGCGGAGAGCGCCGCACCGATCGAGGCGGCCGCATACCGGATCGCGACAAAGACCGCCAAACCCGGCCAAAGCACATTCACTTCCTTATAGGCGGGGCCGAGCAGGAACTTCGTGATCAAGCCGCCGCCAAGCCAAAAGCCGAGCCCCATCACGACGCCAACCCCGGTGAACTCGAGCATCATACGTCTCTCGTTTACCGTCAGATGTCGCGAGATGCTGGCCTCTCTCGCCATTCTCGGGATGTGGATCGAGGCGAGAATGGTGACGAGCCCAAGCGCTGCCTGAATGAACCGCGCGCCAGATTGATAGATGCCAGCAGCTTGCAGGCCAAATGCCGAGGCGACGATCAAGCCATCGATTTGGCCCGTCAGGTAACCGAGCCCGCTATCAGCGGCCCAGCCGAAGGCGCCCCGTATCGAAACCCAGACCGTTCCAATCGGCTGGAGCCGCAGGCGACAGCCCGTAAATAGCCGTTCCGCACCGATGATCGCCAGAGCCGTATAGATTGTACGCGATAGTACAAAGGCGATCGCCAGGGCAAGCAGCCCCCAGTGCGCCAGTGAAATCCATCCGACCAGGACGAGGTGGAAAGTGGACGTCCAGACCGTAAGCCAGGTTTCACCCGAATAGCGACCGATGGCCCGGTAGGCCATCAAGGCCAGATCGCCGATGGCTCCCACCAGAATCGCGAGGCCCAAAAGTCCAGCCGACAGCCGCGTGACATTGTCGCCAGGTAAAAAGAAGATCGCTACGGCGCCTCCGGCCGCAACGGCGATCGTAAGATACAGTTTCACGCTAAGGCTGGCGTTCAACACATTCCCGCCGTTCGCGGGATCTGCCCCGATATCGCGCAAGGTTTTCGAGACGAAACCGAAATCGGTCAGCAAAGAGCCGAGGGTGGCGTAGGCGAATATGGTGGTCACAAGGCCGAAGGCTGCCGGCCCCAGGCCCCGCGCCATGAGCACGAACACCAACAGCGCAACCCCCATGCGGATCAGCACGGAGGCGGCCATGAACAATCTATCACGCACGCGGCGACCTCGGTCTCAGCACGGCTTGGTAAGCGACGACGGTCTGCTGTGCGATCAGGGGCCAGCCGCGCGTCTCTTCCACGCGAGCCTTGCCGACCTGACCCAACCGGTCGGCGGTCGACGGGTCGGCGAGAGCCTCCCGTAGGCGGGCGGCCAGGTCGGCGGAGTCCTCGGACCTGAACGACAGGCCCGCTTCGCCGACCGAAGCCGTCAAGGGAGGCAGGTCGCTGTAAACGACGCCGCGAGCAAAGCTCATGGCCATGATCGCCACGCCGCTCTCGTAGATGCGGCGATAGGGAATGACGATCAGGTCGGCGGCGCGGTAGTAGCGCTCGGCGTCGGCGTCGGAAACATGACCGGCGTCCACGCGGAGCCGCCCAGCCAAGGCCCCGCCTTCCATCGCACGCAGCTCTTGCAGTTGCTCGTCCCGCACCTTGCCGGCGGCGACCACGAACAGGCGCGGATCGTCGATCTCACGGAGAGCCTCGAGCAGGAGGTCCAGGCCTTTTTCCGTACGCGGATTGCCGAAGAACAGAGCGATGAGTTTGTCGCTCGGCAGCTTCAGGTCGGTCCGCGCGGCCTCGCGGCTGGGCTGGTCGGGGTAGTTCTCGATATAGTGGCCGTGGGCGACGACCGCCGACACCTTGCCCGCCGCCAGTTCGCCCGACGCCTTCAATGCTTCGAAAGAGAAGGCGTTGTGCACGATGACGCCGTCGGCGAGCCGCAGGATCAGGCGGCGCCCGCGACGGCCATGGCTTTTTCCAAAGCTGTCGATGTCATGCAACGTGACCACCAGGCGAAAGCCGAACACCTTGACCGCTGCCGCCGCCATCACCTCGCGTATGTCGTAGTGGAAGCAATGGATGTGCACGACCTGCACGCGATGCGCGCGTGCATCCTTGAGCGACGAAAGGAGACCGCGCACGTAACGAAGACCGCGGCGCCAGGCCGGGTCCCCGCCGTACAGCCCGGCATAGGCGTTGACCGATCGGAAGGCGGCGCCTTCGATCTCCGCAACCTCGAAGCCATAGACGGTGGCGTCCACACCGGCGCGCGCCAGTCCCTCCGCCAAGCCCTCGGTATAGTAGTGGAACCCAGCGTGGTGGCCGAGCGGATCCAGAATCCCGATCTTCAGTCGCTCCATGTCAGGCCGCTTTCCTGGCTAGTGTGTCTGGCCCGATGGGCCCCTGACGCCGCCGCCCCGAGAGCCAATCGGAGAAGGCCAAGCGGATCAGCGCCGCGCCGCGCGCATCCTTCTGCCGGACGGCCCGCAACGAGCGCGCGCCCAACCGGAGCATGGCCGCCGCCAACGATGCGGGACGACGCCGCGCAGAAAACCGCAGCAAGTTGACGGCCAGATAGTAGATCGCCGTGTCGCTTGGCCGTGCATCCGCGTTGGTGCCGATACTGCCGCCTTCCTTGTGATAGACGACTGACGCCGGGGCCCAGGCGAGGCGATGAACGCCCCGGGCCCTCACCGCCCAGTCAAGCTCTTCAAAATACAGGAAATAACTCTCCTCCATCGGACCGACCGTCTCGAAGAAAGCTCGGCTGACCAGCATCGAGGCGCCCACGACATAGGTCATGCGCTGCTCCACCTGCGACCGCTCGGGCAGGGCATAGGCCGACCCGCCGCGATGGATCTCGACCCCGCGATGGCTGTTCAGGTCGTAGTGGACGCCCAAGGCCTGAACCTGGTCGGGCCGATAGTAGAAACACAAGGTCGAGCCCACCAGGCCAGGCTGATCCGTCTCGCTTGCTCGAGCCAGCAATTCAGACAGGGAGTCTGGCGCGGCGATCGTATCGCTGTTGAGCAGCCAAGCGAATTCAGCGCCATCATCTTCGAACGCGAAACGTAGGCCGTGGTTGTTGGCGGCCGCGAACCCGGCGTTGCGCCCCAGCGGGAGCCAATAGATCGCGTGCCGTTCGCGCGGCGCGGCCGTACCGGCGTCCAGAATCAGCCGGGGCTGGCGCAGCCGGGGACCTGGAACCTGTCGCCATGCCTCGGTCGAAACGTCCACGTCCAATCGGCCAGCAGCCCATTCGGACAGTTTGTCCAGAGAGCTGTCGCTCGAACCGTTGTCACAGACCAGAACGCAATGATTGTCGTCTTTCAGGCGAAGAATAGACTCCAGACACTCAAGTAGATCGCGCGCGCCATTCCAGTTGACGAGGATGATATAATTCACCCGGTCACCCCTTCCCGGTCGATACGCTCGAGGTTTCGCACAGACGCTGATAATCTTGCAGAATGGGCGGCCATTGAAGAGCGTCCATGAAGCGCGCGTTGGCTCTAGCCTTCGCCTTAGCAAGAGCTTCGCCCTTCTGTGCGACCTGATCGAAGATCACGCTGCATTCCCGGGCGTCTTTGAAATAGAATTGCCCTTCGCCCGCTACCCAACGATTATAGACGTTATCGTGGGCGATGATCGCGTTGCCCGCGCCCAAAGCTTCGACCAGCGATGGATTGGTGCCGCCGACACTGTGGCCATGGCAATAGGCGGCGGCGTGGAACCGCAGGGCTTGAACGATCTGTGGATCGTAGATCGCCCCCGGGAAGATCACCCGATCGCCCCCGGCCGCCAGGACCTGGTCGTGATAGGCGTTTTTGCCGGGCTCCAGCTTGCCCAGACAGATGAACGCCAGGTCGCGCGGCTTTTCGGCGAAGGCCTGGATCATCGGCAGGATATTGTTCTCGGGTTCGATACGTCCGATCGAGATGACGTAGTTCCCCGGCGTCAGGCCGCGCGCGACGACCGGCTCGGTCGGGGCTTCGGTGACGGCGTCGGCTCCGTAGGGGATCATGACGATATCCCGCTCGGAGCGGCGGCGCTTGAGGTGCCGCGCGATCTCCGGGTGGTCGGCGATCAGCTTGGTCGAGGTCAGGGCGCCGACCCACTCGTTCAGATACAGCCACAGCCGGCCGTGCCAGGGCCACTTGGCGCGCTTCCACTCGATGCCGTCCATGTTGGTCAGGACGGGGTTGCCCGTCAGTCGCAGGAAGGCGCTGAAGACGGCCGTGTTGTAGCCGAGCACCAGCATCACGCCGCGCTCGTTCATCGCGTGGCGCACGCAGGCCCAGTCGAACTTCATCGTCCCGACGGCGCCCGAATTGGCCGCCATCGTGACGCGACGGACGCCCTGCCACTCGTCGATGACCGGCTCGGAGGGGCCTTCGTCGACCTGACAATAGACGGTCACCCGCCAGCCTTGATCGCGCATATGAAGCGCGAAGCGTTGAGCAAACGTCTCGAAGCCGCCATGAGCCGCCGGGACGCCGCGCGTTCCCAGGATATAGAGTGACCGTTCGTTGTTCATCATTTTCCGCCAAGGCGGTTCAGCACCACGGTCCGCAGATAGACGCCATAGGCGCTCTTACCCAAGGCGGTCGCCAGCTTCTCGAGCTGGTTGGCGTCGATGAAGCCGCCTTGGTAGGCGATTTCCTCGGGGCAGGCGATCTTGAAGCCTTGCCGCTTTTCCAGGACGCGCACGAATTCCGCCGCTTCGATCAGGCTGTCGGGGGTGCCGGTGTCAAGCCAGGCGTAGCCGCGGCCCATGATTTCGACCGACAGCTTGCCGCGCTCGAGATAAACGCGGTTGACGTCGGTGATCTCCAATTCGCCGCGCGGCGAGGGCTTCAGATCGGCCGCGATGTCCACCACGTCCGAATCGTAGAAGTAGAGCCCCGTCACCGCCCAGTTCGACTTGGCTTGGGGGGGCTTTTCCTCGATCGAAAGGGCCTTCATCGTCTCGTCGAACTCGACCACGCCGTAACGCTCGGGATCGTTGACGTGATAGGCGAACACCGTCGCGCCGGTCGGACGATTGATGGCGCTGACGAACAGGTCGGTGATGCCATGCCCGTAATAGATGTTGTCGCCCAGGATCAGGGCCGACGGTGAACTGCCGACGAAGTCCGCGCCGATGATATAGGCCTGCGCCAGGCCGTCCGGCGACGGCTGCACGGCGTACTCGATCGACATGCCCCATTGCGAGCCGTCGCCGAGCAGAGCCTGGAAGCTGGGGATGTCCCGCGGGGTCGAGATGATCAGCACCTCGCGGATGCCGGCCAGCATCAGCGTCGACAACGGATAGTAGATCATCGGCTTGTCGTAGACCGGCATCAGCTGCTTGGACGTCACCAACGTCATGGGATGCAGGCGCGTGCCCGACCCGCCTGCGAGGATTATGCCTTTCATGGCGCGGTGTTCCTGTTCGAAAGCTCGTCGATGATCTCGGCCACGGCGTCGCGCCAGGGACGAGGCGCGATGTCGTAGTCGGCGGTGATTTTGGCGGTCGAAAGGCGCGAATTGGCCGGACGGCGCGCCGGAGTGGGGTATTCGGCCGTCGTGATCGGCGTCACCTCCGCGAAATCCCCTCCGCGATCGCGGCTGATCGCGAAGATCTCCTCGGCCAGGCCCGCCCAGCTGGTGTCGCCGGCGTTGACGAAGTGGTAGACGCCGGTCGGCGCCTGCGGATCGGCGATCAGGCGCAGGGTGATGGTCGCCAGCGCCTGGGCGATGTCGCGCGCCGAGGTCGGGCAGCCGAACTGGTCGGCCACAACGGAGACCCGGTCGCGGTCGCCCGCCAGGCGCAGCATGGTCTTGAGGAAGTTGGCGCGATGCGGGCTCAGGACCCACGCCGTGCGAACGACCACCGAGCGCGGATTGCCCGAACGCACGGCCAGTTCGCCCGCCAGCTTGCTGGCCCCATAGACGCCGAGCGGCGCCAAGGTCCCGTCCTCGGCATAGGAACCTGGGCCTGAGCCGTCGAACACGTAGTCCGTCGACACGTGGACCAATGGCGCGCCCGCGGCCTTGCTGGCCTCGGCCAGCAAGGCCGGCGCCAGGGCGTTGGCGGCGAACGCGGCGCCGACCTCGGTTTCCGCACGGTCGACGGCGGTATAGGCGGCGGGGTTGATCACCGCCGCCACCTTGTGGGCGGCGAACCAGGCCGAGACGCTGGCCCCGTCGGTCAGGTCCAGCTCGGCCCGGCTGGGCGCCAGGATCGTCACGCCCGACGGCCAGGCGTGCGCGATCAGCTCGGCGCCGACCTGGCCGGCGCCGCCGGTGACCAGGATCGTGATCGGATCAGCCATGGCCGCGCCGGGCCGTGGCGTCGCGCTTGTCCAGGATCGCCTGCCACCAGGGCTGGTTGGTCAGATACCAGTTCACCGTCCGCTCGATGCCCTGCTCGAAAGTCACCGACGGGGTCCAGCCCAGCTCGGTGCGGATCTTCGTCGCGTCGATGGCGTAGCGCTGGTCGTGGCCAGGGCGATCTTTCACGAACGTGATCTGGTCGGCGTAGGACTTGCCGTCGGCGCGCGGCGACAGACGATCGAGCGTGCTGGTGATGGCCTTGACCACGTCCAGGTTCTTACGCTCGGAATTGCCGCCGATGTTGTAGGTTTCCAGCGGCACGCCGCGCTCGAAGACGGCCTGCAACGCGCTGGCGTGATCCTCGACGAACAGCCAGTCGCGGACATTGGAGCCGTCGCCGTAGACTGGCAGCGGCTGGCCCGAAAGGGCCTTGAGGATCACCAGCGGGATCAGCTTTTCCGGGAAGTGATACGGCCCGTAATTGTTCGAACAGTTGGTCACCAGGACCGGCAGGCCATAGGTGTGCCCCCAGGCGCGCACGAGGTGGTCGGACGCGGCCTTCGACGCCGAATAGGGCGACCGCGGATCATAGGGCGTGGTCTCGGTGAAGTAGCCGTCCTCGCCGAGCGAGCCGAACACTTCGTCGGTGGAAATGTGGTGGAAGCGGAACGCCGCCTTCTCGTCGGCTTCCAGTCCGCTCCAGTAGGCCAACGTCTGATGCAGCAGGTTGAAGGTGCCGACGATGTTGGTCTGGATGAACTCGCCGGGACCATCGATCGAGCGGTCCACGTGGCTCTCGGCGGCCAGGTGAGCGATGATCTGCGGCTTGAAGGTGCGCAGCGCCTCGGCGACGGCCTGCGGGTCGGCGATGTCAGCCTCGACGAAGCTATAACGCGGGCTGTCGGCGACAGGGCTCAGGGAGGCCAGGACACCAGCATAGGTCAGCTTGTCGTAGACCAGAACTTCGTGATCACTCTCGGCGATCAGACGTCGAACCAAGGCGGAACCGATGAAACCGGCGCCGCCGGTGATCAGAATGCGCAATTACCAATCTCCACTTCGAACCCAGACCGAACTAGGCTTCGATCAATTGCAGGGGGTTGCCATCATATTCAAAAGGACTGTCGAACTCCGCTAACAGCGGCAGCGCCTGGTCCTTGGCCGACAGCACCGCGCCGCCGGCCGGCAGAGGCCAGTCGATACCGAGCGTCGGATCACTCCAGAGAATCCCGCCGTCGGACTGGGGCGAGTAGACGTCGGAAACCTTGTACGCAACCTCGACGCCCTCACCGAGCGTCACGAAGGCGTGGCCGAAGCCCACGGGCACGAACAACTGATGGCCGTTTTCCGCGCTCAGTTCCGCAGAAACGTGATGACCATAGGTGGGCGATCCTCGACGCAGATCTATGGCATAGTCTACAATCCGACCCTTGACGCAACGGACGAGCTTTGCTTGGGCGTGAGGCGGCCTTTGAAAATGGATGCCACGTATAGTTCCGGCGTATCTGGAATACGATTGATTATCCTGGACGAACGTACAATCGATACCCAATGAAATCATTTTCGGGGCGTTGTAAGTTTCTGAAAACCACCCTCGATCATCTTCGAACCGACGGGTTTTAACTAAACACACGCCAAGCGTCATAATTTCGTCCTAGATCTTAACGGTGCCGCCGCCGTTCGCCGCACTGCATTGCAACATCGGCGTAATTGGGTCAAGCCGCCGCATGGACGAGTGGATTTCTAAGACTTGAATTGTCTAATCGCGCCTCAGAATCAGTGACAGAACCGCGAAACTTGCGGCATTTGGGGTTATTTTCCTGAAGCTGCGGCTTGTCCGTGGAAATATACGGCGAAACAGGCTGCGGTCGACGTGCTCAGCCTAAGCTTCACCGGGCGCATCGAGGCGCCTCAGGTGGTTATTGCTTTTGATATTTCGCTTAGACGAACGTTGCCCTAGGAGGTTGGCATCCATCGCCCAGGAACCGGGGGCCGACGCGGAGCGCGATCTTGAAGGCATCTATCCTTGTTGCGGGCGGCGCGGGCTACATCGGGTCCCACACCTGTCTTCGACTCGCGCAGGCCGGATACACGCCGGTAGTCTACGACAACCTGTCGAACGGTTGGGAATCGTTCGTCCAGTGGGGTCCACTCGAAATTGGCGACATCCGAGACGCGGCGCGGCTCGACGCCGTCTTCGCCAAGCACAAGCCTGTCGCCGTCATCCATTTCGCCGCCTTCATCGAGGTCGGGTTCTCAATGGCCGAGCCGGGGGCGTTCTACGAGAACAATGTCGGCGGAACCCTGACCCTGGTCGAGGCGGCGCGCCGGGCCGGCGTCGACAAGCTGGTGTTCTCCTCGACGTGCGCGACCTATGGCGCGCCCGTCTATGTGCCGATGGACGAGAAGCATCCGCAGGCCCCGCTGAACCCCTACGGCCGCAGCAAGCTGATGGTCGAGCAGATCCTCGAGGACCTGGCCCGTTACAAAGGCTTCCGCTCGGTGGCGCTGCGCTATTTCAACGCCGCCGGCGCCGACCCGGAGGGCCGGATCGGCGAGCGCCATGAGCCAGAGACCCACGCCATCCCGCTGGCCATCGCCACCGCGCGGGGCGAGCGCGACAAGTTCATGCTGTTCGGCGGCGACTACGAGACCCGCGACGGCACCTGCGTGCGCGACTACATCCACGTTCTGGACCTAGCCGACGCCCACGTGCTGGCGCTGAAGTGGCTGCTGGACGGCAAGCCCAGCGACGTCTTCAATCTCGGCACCGGCACGGGCACCACCGTGCGCGAGCTGGTCGGCGCCATCGAGCGGCGGTCCAACCGGCCGTTCCCGCTGGAGTTGGCCGAGCGCCGAGCCGGCGACGCGCCCAGCCTGGTGGCCGACAACCGCAAGGCGCGCGAGCAGTTGGGCTGGACGCCGCGCCATGATCTGGACGCGATCATCGAGCACGCCTGGGCCTGGCACGCCAACGGCGCGCTGGACCTGAGGCGCTGATCGTTCCCGAGGCAGATGCTTGGTTTCGACGTCGCCGACCATATCAACACTGACGCATTTGGCGGCTACACACCGCCTCCGCGGGTCCATCCCGCGGGGCGACATCGTCGCCGCACCGGGCGAGCAATAAGGGTTTTCGTCATGCATAACCGCGCCGGCCAACAGGCCCGTCCCGAAGATCTGGTCGACCTGACTGCCCTGCTCAAGGCCTATGACGAGATCCGCCCGGACGTCTCCCGGGTGGACCAGCGGGTGGCGTTCGGCACCTCGGGCCACCGCGGCTCCAGCCTGGACGGCGCCTTCAACGAAGCCCACATCCTGGCCATCAGCCAGGCCATCGCCGAGCATCGCGCCAGCGCCGGGATCACCGGCCCGCTGTTCCTCGGTCGCGACACCCACGGCCTATCCGAACCGGCCTGGCGCACGGCGCTGGAGGTGCTGGTCGCCAACGGCGTCACGGTGATGGTCGATTCCCGCGACGGCTTCACGCCGACCCCGGCGGTATCCCACGCCATTCTCAAGCACAACCGCCTGGCGCCCGGATCGGCCGACGGCGTGCTGATCACCCCCTCGCACAACCCCCCGCGCGACGGCGGGTTCAAATACAATCCCCCCTCCGGCGGCCCCGCCGGTTCAGACGCCACCACGCCGATCGCGGCGCGAGCCAACCAGTTGCTGCGGGACGGCCTGACCGAGGTGCGGCGGATCCCGTTCGAACGCGCCCGGGCGGCGGCGGGCGAGTACGATTTCCTCGGCCACTATATCGACGACCTCCCCAGCGTCGTGGACCTGGCGGCGGTGCGGCGGGCCGGCGTGCGGATCGCGGCCGACCCGCTGGGCGGCGCCGCCGTCGCCTATTGGGGCGAGATCGCCGACCGGCACGGGCTGGACCTGACCGTTGTCAACGACAAGGTCGATCCGCGCTGGGCCTTCATGCCGCTCGACACCGACGGCAAGATCCGCATGGACTGCTCGTCGGCCTCGGCCATGGCCAACTTGATCCATATGGTCGACGGCGCGGCCGAGTTCGACGTGGCGATCGGCAACGACGCCGACGCCGACCGTCACGGGATCGTCACGCCCGACGGCGGCCTGATGAACCCCAACCACTACCTGGCCGTGGCCATAGCCTACCTGTTCAGCCACCGGCCGCGATGGGGCGCGGACGTCGCCGTCGGCAAGACCCTGGTCTCCTCCTCGATGATCGACCGGGTGGTCGCCAAGCTGGGTCGCCGCTTGCTCGAGGTGCCGGTCGGCTTCAAGCACTTCGTGCCAGGCCTGGTGGACGGCAGCGTCGGCTTCGGCGGCGAGGAATCGGCCGGCGCGGCCTTCCTGCGCCAGGATGGAACCGTCTGGACCACCGACAAGGACGGTCTGCTGCTGGGCCTGCTGGCCGCCGAGATCCAAGGGGTGACCGGGGCCAGCCCCAGCCAGCTCTATGCCGACCTGACCGTCGAACACGGGGCGCCGGCTTACGCCCGCATCGACGCCCCCGCCTCGCGCGAGGAGAAGGCGCGCTTGGGATCGCTGAGTCCCAGCGATGTCACGGCGAACGAACTGGCCGGCGAATCGATCGAACAGACCCTGACGACGGCGCCCGGCAACGGCGAAGCGATCGGCGGCCTCAAGGTGGTGACCAAGAACGCCTGGTTCGCCGCCCGCCCTTCAGGCACCGAGGATGTCTACAAGATCTACGCGGAATCCTTCCTCGGCCCCGACCACCTGAAGGCGGTCCAGGACGAGGCCAGGAAGGTGGTCGCCGGCGCGCTGGCCGGCTGACCACCGCCTGCGACACCGTGACCCAACAGATGAACGAAGTCTGAACTGCCGGTTAAGGGTCTGTCCGCACTTTGGAGTCTAGTCTGGTTTCATCGGAACCAAGGTTAGTCTCATGGCTTGCTTCACCCTTCGTCCTTCGGACCGCTCGGAATTCGACTCTCTGCTCGGCGAACTGGCCACCCAGTTTCCCGCCGCGCACGTCGAGGCCGCCCACAATGACAACTGGGCGTCCTACCGGGTCGACATCTCGTGCGACGCCCCGTGGGAAGGCGACCTGACCGCCTGGCTGCAAAGCAAGCACGGCAGTTGCCCGCGCACCTGACCTGACGGGATCTACTGGCTGGCCCACAGGATGCGGGCGATCCAGACCACCTCGGTCAGGTCCAGAGTCCGGTCGCGGCCGTCGCGGTTCAGCGAGGCCAGTTCGACGCTGCGGGCCGTGACCCGCGCCAGTTCCTTGACCAGCAGTTCGCCGCCCGTGGTCCGCACCACGACCCGGTCGCCCCGGCGCGGCTCGACCGATGGCGAGACCAGGACGCGATCGCCGTCGCGAAAGACCGGCGCCAAGTCGTCGCCGGCGATTTCCAGGGCGTAGACGCCTTCGTCCTCCACGCCGGGAAGCGCGATCTCGTCCCAGCTCGAGCCGATCGGCGCGCCCGTCTCGTCAAACATGCCTTCAGCCGCGGCCTGGGCGAAGCCGATCAGCGGCGCCGCGCGCGGGTTGGGCCTGGGCGACCGCTCGGTCAGGGCCGCGAACTCCGAAAAGCCCACCCCCGTCGCCTCCAGCACCTTGGCCAGGCTCTCGGTCGATGGCCAGCGCGGACGTGAATCGCCGTCGCCCCGCTTGGAGCGGTTGAAGCTGGTGGGGTCCAGGCCCGCCATCTTGGCCATGGCCGACGGACTCATGTCGAATCGCTTGGCCAGGGCGTCGATCGCGGTCCAGATTTCGGTGTGCGACAGGGACGACATGGCGGGCTGTATCCTGGCCTTGGACCCCGGAAAATATGCCTCGACCCTAGGAAAGTAAACCTAACGCTCCGCGGATAAGTTGACGTTTACGTAAACGTTGACGATCGATCGTCGCGGGCATATGGTGATCGGCGATAACCAACCGGCTCGGCCGCAGAAGTCGGGCCTGCCCAGGGAGGGTTCGAATGTTGGCCGACCTGCGACGCCCAGAGCGCACCTTTACAATTCGCCAGTTGTGCAACGAGTTCAAAGCCACGCCGCGCGCGCTGCGCTTTTATGAGGACAAGGGCCTGCTGACGCCGGCCCGCGAAGGCCTCAACCGCGTCTATTCCCACAAGGACCGCGTCCGCCTGCAGCTGATCCTGCGCGGCAAGCGCGTGGGCCTGTCGCTGTCGGAAATCCGCGAGCTGCTTGATCTCTATGACGAGAACGACGACGGCGCGGCCCAGATGGCCCGATCGCTGAAGAAGTTCCGCGAGAGAGCGACCGCACTGGAACAGCAGCGCGAGGACATCGACGGCGCCCTGATCGAATTGCGCGACGCCTGCGCCCGCCTCGAAAAGCGCCTGGCCGAGATCCGCCCCGACCTGCTGCCCCGCGCCGCCGACTACGACCAGGTGCTGCGCGCCCGGCTGGACGGCCACCAGGACGCGGCCCTGGGCAAGTAGACCCCAGCGCCGCGCATTTCGTTCAAGACCCGAGCGCCGCGCGGTGGACACACCTCCCTCCTCCCCGATCCGACTGACCAGGACCGCTTCATGACCTACCAGCCGCCCGTTCGCGAACACGCCTTCATCCTGCGCGACGTGCTCGACATCGATCAGCACGGCGCCCTGCCGGGCTTCGCCGACGCGCCGTTCGAGACCGTCGAGCAGATTCTCGAGGCCGCCGCCCAGTTCACCGGCGAGGTCCTGGCCCCCCTGAACCCGATCGGCGACAAGCAGGGCTGCGTCTGGAACAAGGACTTCACGGTCAAGACGCCGGACGGCTTCAAGGAAGCCTACAAGCAACTGTGCGAAGGCGGCTGGACGGGCCTGGGCTCGGACCCGACCTATGGCGGCCAGGGCCTGCCCCATGTCGTCAACCTGGCCTTTAGCGAGATGTCGAGCTCGGCCAACATGGCCTTCTCGATGTATCCGGGCCTGGCTCACGGCGCCTATTCGGCCATCCACACCGGCGGCAGCGACGACCAGAAGCAGACCTATCTGCCCAAGATGATCTCGGGCGAATGGACCGGCACCATGAACCTGACCGAGCCGCACTGCGGCACGGACCTGGGCCTGCTGCGCACCAAGGCGGTTCCGGAAGCCGACGGCAGCTATCGCATCACGGGCCAGAAGATCTGGATCAGCGCCGGCGAGCACGACATGGCCGACAACATCGTCCACCTGGTCCTGGCCCGCATCGAGGGCGCCCCCGCCGGCGTGAAGGGCATCAGCCTGTTCATCGTGCCGAAGTTCTTGCCCAAGCCCGACGGCTCGATCGGCGAACGCAACGAGGGCGTCAAGTGCGTCGGTCTCGAAGAGAAGATGGGCATCCACGGCAACGCCACCTGCGTGATGCAGTACGAGGACGCCAAGGGCTGGCTGATCGGCGAGGAGAACAGCGGCCTGAAGCTGATGTTCGTGATGATGAATGAGGCGCGGTTGGGCGTCGGCCTGCAGGGCATCGCCCAGGCCGAGGCCGCCTACCAAGCCGCCGTCGCCTTCGCCAAGGACCGCCTGCAAGGCCGTTCGCTGACCGGCCCGAAGAACCCCGACGGCCCGGCCGATCCGATCATCGTCCATCCGGACGTGCGTCGCATGCTGCTGGAGAGCAAGGCCCTGATCGAAGGCGGTCGCGCCTTCCTGTTCTGGACCGCCCTGCACGGCGACCTGGCCCATCATCACCCGGACGAAGCCGTGCGCGCCAAGGCCGAGGACTATATGGGCCTGATGACGCCGGTGTTGAAAGGCTACCTGACCGACAAGGGCTTCAAGATCTGCTCGGACGCCATGCAGGTGCACGGCGGCAGCGGCTTCACCGAGCACTTCCCGGCCAGCCAGTACCTGCGCGACGTCCGCATCGCCCTGATCTACGAAGGCACCAACGGCATCCAGGCCCTGGACCTGGTCGGCCGCAAGTTGGCCTCCAAGGGCGGCCGCGGCGTGATGACCTTCTTCCAGGAGATCGACCAGTTCGTCGGCGAGAACGACGGCGACGCCGAGCTGAAGCCGTTCGTCGACGCCCTGGCCGGGGTGAAGGCCCAGCTTCAGGACGGCACCATGTGGCTGATGCAGAACGGCCTGCAGAACCCCGACAACGCCGGCGCGGCCTCGACCGACTACATGCACCTGTTCGGCCTGACGGGGCTGGCCTACATGTGGGCGCTGATGGTCAAGGCGGCCAACGCCAAGATCGCCGCCGGTTCGACCGATCCCTTCTTCACCACCAAGATCGTCACGGCGAAGTACTTCATCGAGCGCATCCTGCCTGACGCCGGGGCCCATCTGGCCAAGCTGAAGACGGGCTCGGAAACGCTGATGGCCCTGCCCGCGGAGGCCTTCTGACCATGGGCGTGCTCGACGTCGAAAAGCCGGTCTTCATGGCCGAGGAAGAGATCGCGATCTTCGAGGACGCGGTCGGCAAGTTCTTCGACGAGCACGCCCCCGAAGCCGTGGTGGCGACCTGGCGCAAGAACCACGTCGTCGACCGCGAGATGTGGAACACCGCGGGCCGGGCCGGCCTACTGGGCCTGTCGACCCCCGAGGCGTACGGCGGGGCCGGCGGCGATTACCGCCATGAAGTCGTGCTGATGGAGCAACTGGGGCGCAAGGGCGTCGACGGCTTCGGTATCAGCCTGCACAACGCCATCGTCATGCCCTACGTCCTCGAATACGGGACCGAGGAGCAGAAGCGGCGCTGGCTGCCGCGCCTGTGCACCGGCGAACTGGTCGGCGCCATCGCCATGACCGAGCCGGGCGCGGGATCGGACCTGCAAGGGGTGAAGACCACCGCCAAACAGGTCGGCAACCAGTATGTGATCAATGGCTCCAAGACCTTCATCACCAACGGCCAGACCGCCAACCTGATCATCGTCGTGGCCAAGACCGACCCGAGCGCCGGCGCGCGCGGCACGTCGCTGCTGGTGGTCGAGACCGACGGCGCGGACGGCTTCGAGCGCGGCCGCAACCTCGACAAGCTGGGTCACGAGGCCCAGGACACCTCCGAGCTGTTCTTCAACGACGTCAAGATTCCCACCGAGAATCTGCTCGGCTCGGACGAGGGTCAGGGCTTCTTCCAGCTGATGGGCCAGTTGCCCCAGGAGCGGCTGAACATCGCCGTCCAGGGCATGGCCACCATCGAGCGGGCCCTGGAGCTGACCATCGCCTACGTCAAGGACCGCAAGGCGTTCGGCAAGGCGATCATCGACTTCCAGAACACCCAGTTCGTGCTGGCCGAGTGCAAGACCGAGGCGACGGTCGCCAAGGTGTTCGTCAACCACTGCATCGAGCGACACCTGGCCGGCAAGCTGGACGCCGCCACCGCCTCGATGGCCAAGTACTGGGTGACCGACCTGGAGAACAAGATCGTCGACCGCTGCCTGCAACTGTTCGGCGGCTACGGCTTTATGAACGAGTATCCGATCGCTCGCATGTATCGCGACAGCCGCGTTCAGCGGATCTACGGCGGCACCAACGAGATCATGAAGCTGCTGATCGCGAGGACGCTCTAGCCATGCTGCTGGAAGCTGCCGTCGTCCTGTGCCTGACCAACGCGACCGATACGGCCGCGTTCGGCCTGGTGCGTGACGGTCGCTTCAAGACCACCTCGGCCAAGCTGTCGGGAACCAGCCTCACCTATCGCGAACCCTTGGCCCAGACGCCATTTCCGACCGTGGCGGCCGGCCAGACCGGCTGCGCCGACATCGACGCCCTCGCCCTGGCCAAGCCGCAGATGGTGGTCTGGTCGGGACAACCCGCCGCGGCCGGCGACCTGCCGACCGACCACCACGGCGACGCCCTCTGCCGGCCGATCGCGCCGCCCGTCGCCGGACAGCGCCTGACCTTCGTCTATCGCAAGAGCCTGTTTGGCCGGCTGACCTGCAAGGAGACCCGCTGATGCCGATCCCCGTCGCGCCGCCCCCCGCCCAAGTCGCTTCGGACAGCCGCTCGGCCGTCGTCTGCGTCCTCGCCGCCGGTCCGCGCCCGCTGTTCTTCACTGGCAAGCTGGTGTCCAAGCGTCCGGGTTCCAAGCCGCCGGGCGATTTCGAGCTGCCGCTGAAGGCCAATGTCGACCAGTGCAACAACCTGCTGCGCTCGAAGGTGGCCGACTGGAGCCTGTCGGTGACGACCCCGGGCTTCAAGGCCTGCTATCTGCCGGCGCCGGAGTTCGGCTATCGCGTCACCTACAGCGCCAAGGCCACGGCCCGGGGCCTGGCCTGCGCTCCGATCGCCAAGGCGCCGATCGGAAGCTGGAAGTGATTCAGCCCCTAGGCCTTGTTGACGCTGTTGGCCTTGATCTGGGCCGCGCCGCGCGCGTCCAGGTCCTTGCGCGTGGCCTCAAGGCTCAGCGGACCCAGCAGGGTGGCGTTGACCGCGTCCATGCCCGGCGCCGCGACGCCCGACTTGCGCGCGATCAGGTAGCGCAGGGAGAGACGCTCGTTGTCGGCGGCGTCGGGCTGGGTGCCGTGCAGGGTGCAGGCGTGCCACATGGCCGCGTAGCCGGTCTTGCCGGTCAGCAGGTGCTGCCGGGTCTGGACTTCGTGGCCGCGACCGTCGCGGTACAGCCAACCGGTCTCCCCTTCGCTTGTGGGGTTCTTGGTCAGGTCGTGCGGGAACAGCGTCCCGCCCAGCTTGTGGCTGTCCTCCAGCAGAAACAGCGGGGCGTCGTGCGCCCCCACGTCGTGCAGGTAGACGTACAGGGTGATGAAGTCGGCTTCCCGGTCCTTGTAGTCGATCAGGTCCTGGTGGAAGTCGATGCCGTAGAAATAGGTGATATCGCGGTACGGGGCCTTCACGTAGGCGCCCAGGTTGTTGACCGGATTGCCGGCGATGCGGGCCTTCAGCCAGCCCGGCACGACGCTGGCCGGCACGCCGCAGATCAGCTTCTTGAGCAGGATCTCGTAGCCGTCGCCCAGCAGGGCGGAGACTGCCGCGACAATCGCCGGATCCTGCTCGACGAAAGCCAGGTCGGCCTCGAACCGCTCCAGCAGGTTGCGGCCGGGCGCGGGGTTCACCCCGATATATTGCGGGTCGGCGTCGAACTCGGCTTCCGACAGGAAAAGGTCCGCGTCGAACGTCCGCAGCGCGCGGATCTTGGCCAGCAGGGCGCTCGCCGCCGCCGCGTCCACGCCCCCGCCGAACACATGATAGCCGCGCGCGATGAAGTCGCTCACCACCGGGTGGGCCACGTCCGTCGAGCGCTCCGCTGCCGTCATCGTCCTGATCTCCAAATCCCCGGAATCAGACGCCTCTTTGGTTAACGAACCATCCAAGCCTACGCAGGAAGGAGCCATCAAATGGCCGACGCTTACATCTTCGACGCCGTGCGCACGCCGCGCGGCAAGGGCAAGAAGGACGGGTCTCTGCACGAGATCACCGCCCTGTCCCTGGCCACCCAAGTCCTGGAAAGCCTGCGTGACCGCAATGGCCTGGACACCTCTTATGTCGACGACGTCGTCCTGGGCTGCGTGGCCCCGGTCGGCGAACAGGGCGCCGACATCGCCCGCACCGCCGTGTTGACCGCCGACTACGCCGAGAGCGTGGCCGGCGTGCAGATCAACCGCTTCTGCGCCTCGGGCCTGGAAGCGGTGAACATGGCCGCGGCCAAGGTCGCCTCGGGCGAGGCCCAACTGGCCATCGGCGGCGGCGTCGAGAGCATGAGCCGCGTGCCCATGGGCAGCGACGGCGGCGCCTGGCCCACCGATCCGTCCTCCGCCTTCAAGACCTATTTCGCCCCGCAGGGCGTCAGCGCCGACCTGATCGCCTCGCTGTACGGCTTCAGCCGCGACGACGTCGACGCCTACGCGGTCGAGAGCCAAAAGCGCGCCGCCGCCTCGTGGGCCGACGGCCGCTTCAAGAAGTCGGTGATCGCCGTGAAGGACCAGCTGGGCCTGACGATCCTGGACCATGACGAGACCGTGCGTGGCAACACCACCATGCAGACCCTGGCCTCGCTGAACCCCTCGTTCCAGGGCATGGGCGACATGGCCTTCGACGCCGTGGTCACCCAGCGCTATCCGCAGGTGGAGAAGGTCAACCACGTCCACCACGCCGGCAACAGCTCGGGCATCGTCGACGGCGCGGCCGGCGTGCTGATCGGCACCAAGGAGATGGGCGAGGCCCTGGGCCTGAAAGCTCGCGCCCGCATCAAGGGCGCGGCCTCGATCGGCAGCGAGCCGTCGATCATGCTGACCGGCCCGTCCCTGGTCACCGAGAAGCTGCTCAAGAAGCTGAAGATGGAGGTCAAGGACATCGACCTCTACGAGCTGAACGAAGCCTTCGCCGCCGTCGTCCTGCGCATGATGCAGGCGCTGGACATCCCGCACGATAAGATGAACGTCAATGGCGGCGCCATCGCCATGGGCCACCCGCTGGGCGCCACCGGCGCGATGATCCTGGGGACCATGGTCGACGAGCTGGAGCGCTCGGACAAGGAAACCGCCCTGATCACCCTGTGCGTCGGCGCCGGCATGGGCACCGCCACCGTCATCGAACGCGTCTAAGATCCAAGGACCAACGACAATGGAAAACTTCAAGATCGAGGTCGACGGCGACGGCATCGCCCTGGTCACCTTCGACGTGCCCGGCCGCTCGATGAACACCCTGACCGCCTCGGTGATCCGCGAGATCGGCGAAGTGGTCGAGACCCTCAAGTCCGACGCCGCCATCAAGGGCGCGGTGATCACCTCGGGCAAGACCACCGGCTTCTGCGCCGGCGCCGACCTGGGCGAACTGGGCGGGGCCGAGGGCGGCTTCGGTTCGGACGACCTGAAGGCGGCCTTCGACGCCGGCTTCGCCCTGAACAAGGCCTTCCGCGCGCTCGAAACCGGCGGCAAGCCGGTCGCCGCGGCGATCAACGGCCTGGCGATGGGCGGCGGCCTGGAAATGACCCTGGCCTGCCACTACCGCGTGGTCGCCGACAACCCGAAGATCCAGCTGTCCCTGCCGGAGGCCAAGGTCGGCCTGCTGCCGGGCGGCGGCGGGACCCAGCGCCTGACCCGCCTGATGGGCGTGATGGCCGCCGCGCCCTTCTTGCTGGAAGGCAAGTCGATGAAGCCGGCCGAGGCCCTGGGCTTCAAGGTCGTGCACGAGGTGGTCCCCGCCGGCCAGGAGGTCGAGGCCGCCAAGACCGGGGTCAAGACCAAGGGCGACCCGGTCGCGCCCTGGGACAAGAAGGACTTCAAGATTCCCGGCGGCGGCCCCTACACGGCCAGCGGCAGCCAGGTGTTCATCATGGGCAACGCCATGCTGCGCAAGCAGACCTACGGCAACTATCCCGCCCAGCTGAACATCATGAAGGCCGTCTATGAAGGCCTGCAGGTGCCGTTCGACGCGGCCATCCGCATCGAGACCCGCTACTTCCTCAAGACGCTGATGTCGCCCCAGGCCAAGGGCATGATCCGCACCCTGTTCCTGTCTCTGCAGGAGCTGGGCAAGGGCTCGGGCCGCCCGGCCGACGTGCCGCATTACGACGTCAAGAAGGTGTCCGTGCTAGGCGCCGGCATGATGGGCGCGGGCATCGCCTACGTCCAGGCCATGGCCGGTATCGAGACGGTGCTGATCGATCAGACCCAGGAAGCCGCCGATAAGGGCAAGGGCTACGCCGAGGGTCTGGTCAAGAAGGCGGTCTCGCGTGGGAAGATGACGGCCGAGAAGGGCGAGGCCGTCCTGGCCCTGATCCACCCGACCGCCGACTATGCCAACGTCAAGGGCAGCGACCTGGTGGTCGAGGCCGTGTTCGAGAACCGCGACGTCAAGGCCTCGGTCACCAAGCTGGCGGAAGCCCAGCTGGCCGACACCGCGATCTTCGGCTCCAACACCTCGACCCTGCCGATCACCGGCCTGGCCAAGGCCTCGGTCCGCCCGGCCTCGTTCATCGGCATCCACTTCTTCTCGCCGGTCGACAAGATGGGCTTGGTCGAGCTGATCATGGGCGAGGAGACCAGCCAGGAGGCGCTGGCCAAGTCGATCGACTACGTCCTGAAGATCAAGAAGACCCCGATCGTCGTCAACGACAGCCGCGGCTTCTACACGTCGCGCTGCTTCGGCACCTTCGTACAGGAGGGCATGGAGCTGCTGTCCGACGGCTACGCCCCGGCCATCATCGACAACGTCGGCCGGGCCACCGGCATGCCGCGCGGTCCGCTGGAGATGCACGACGACGTCGCGCTGGACCTCTCCTACAAGATCGCCCAGCAGACCAAGAAGGACCTCGGCGACAAGTACGAGGAGCGCCCCTTCACCGCGATCATCGAGAAGATGGTCGAGGGCGAAGGCCGCTATGGCCGCAAGAACGGCAAGGGCTTCTACGACTATCCGGAGAACGGCCCCAAGACCCTGTGGCCGGGCCTCGCCGACTTGGCGCCGGTCAGGATCGCCGAGGTCGACAAGGTTGGCATCGAGCAAATCCGCACCCGGCTGCTCTACCGCCAGGCCGTGGAAGCCGCCCGTTGCTTCGAGGAAGGCGTGATCACCGATCCGCGCGAGGCTGACGTCGGCGCCATCTTGGGCTGGGGCTTCGCACCTTGGACTGGCGGGCCGGTCAGCCTGATCGACGGTGTGGGCGCGGCCAAATTTGTCGAGGCCTGCGACGCTTTGGCGCAACAGTACGGCGCGCGTTTCTCGCCGCCACAATTGCTGCGCGACATGGCCGCCAAAGGCGAGACCTTCTACAGTCGTTTTGGCGTCAAGGCGCAGGTCGCGGCCTAATCTTCCGACTGATCTCGCCACCACGGAAAGGGCTCGCCTGAGTAAGGCGGGCCCTTTTTCTCAGGAATACATGAAAATCTCTATACTTTTCCGCCCGTTGTCAGTTGTATATAGTTGTATTCTTGATGTATTTTACAAAACAGCTTGTTGGATATATTCACTTTGTGTCATTTTTTAACAATTGAGAATTCACAAAGCCAAGGCGGGTGGCCTTCTAGTCCACGCGATGCTGACGCACTAATTCGTCGCCAGGAAAATCCTTGAGGCGGAGCCCGGCCCGCCTTCTCGCGCCCCGCATCGCGTCTCGAAATCGGCTAGGCGCCGCTGATTCCTCGGTTCAGCCACACCGAGCATAGTCATCGCCAGTGGCCGCCATCGCTCCCCGTTTCGCACCTGCGAGAAAAATGACTGTTTTAGTCTGCGATCGGCCCCAACTCAGTATCGGCTGACGGCGTCTTGACTGAGCTTCTCTGAGCTGGTCGCGCTCAAGAGACAACAAATGATGAGAATAAAAGCATACCAACACCCCAATACTTCGCCAACATAATAGCAACTGTTGATTGTATCACTAAGTAATATGAGGCGTTTTGTCGCATCACATATAGATAAATCGACGTTATCGCAAAATGCCTGTTTTTTATACTTGAAGATACATTAGCTATATAGCTTCACGGTACCTCTCGTTAACTGGCGAATGCTGATCTCTCCCGGTCACGGAGAGGGCATATGACTCGCTACTTTACCGCCAAGGGCGTTGAACTTTTCCTGTCGGCCGCGCCGAACAGCTGGCCGGCCCACAGCTCGGCCAAGGAAACCCAGACGGGAACCGCCAACAACGATGTCTTCCAAGGCTCCGGCGGCGATACGCTGATCGGCGGCGCGGGCGACGACACCTACTATCTGTGGGACAAGAACTCGGTCGCCGTCGAATACGCCAACCAGGGCGTCGACACCGTCGATGCGCGGTTCTGGGGTCCGGTGACCCTGTCGGCCAATGTCGAGAACCTGCTGCTCAACTCCGCGGGATCGACCGCGGGCACGGGCAACGCCCTGAACAACATCATCGTGGCGGGGACCGTCGGCGCGACGCTGAACGGCCTGGCCGGCGACGACGTGCTCGTCGGCGGCGCCCAGGGAGACCTGTTTAAGGTCGCCGCCGGCAACGGCTCCGACGCCATCATGAATTTCAAGCCTAGCAGCGACGTCATCCAGCTGAGCGGCTACGGCGTCACCAGCTTCTCCCAGCTCCTGACCCTGGCGACCCAGAGCGGAACCGACGTCAAGCTCAGCTTCTCGAACGGCGAGAGCCTGGTCATCCGCGACACGGCGCTCTCCAGCCTGACCGCCTACGACTTCGGCCTGAAGCCCGACGCCGCCGCCATTCCCGCCGGTTATTCCCAACTGGTGGGACCCGATAAGGCCTGGACCGGCAACGGCTGGTACGTGCTCAACAACGTCTGGAACCCCGGCAGCCTGGTCTACGGCACCGACTTTACGATCGACAGCGCCTACAGCCGCGCCGACCTGACCTCCAAGACGACCTTCAACTGGTCGTTCCCGGTGACCACGGATTCGGCGCACACCATCCGTGCCTATCCCGAAGTGATCTTTGGGCCGGCCCCGATGAGCGGCGGCCACAAGTCCACGGACATCACCACCGTCCTACCCGCCCAGGTCAGCAGCCTGACCGCGCTGACGGCCGATTACGACGTCAGCTACAAGGGCAACACCGGCGGCTTCAACGTCTCGTTCGACATCTGGCTGACGGACGTGCCCAACGGCGGCGCCTCTAGCGTCACCACCGAGGTCATGGTCTGGGTGCACAAGGGCGACTTCGACGCCTTCGGCACGCAGGTGGGGACCTATTCCAACGGCTCGGTCACTGGCAAGATCTACGCCTCGACGACCGGCGACTGGACCTACACCGCCGTCGTCCTCGACCAGGACACCCCGAAGGGCCAGCTCGACATCGCCGGGATCCTGACCACGCTCAAGGGCCTGAATCTCGTCTCCTCGAGCGACTATGTCGCCTCGGTGGAGCTGGGATCCGAAGTCGTGTCCGGCGCTGGTTCGCTGACCATCAACAACCTCGACCTGAACGTCCAGACCAAGGCCGCCGATGGCATGCTGACCACCATGCACGTCGAAGGGTCCGGTGTGACGACCACCACCTCGCAGCCGGCTACGGAGCAACCCGCGGAGCAACCCGCGGAACAACCCGCGCCGCTGCCCGACACCTCGGGCGATGACAGCGTCGTCTATGACGGGACGGCCTCGACGGTCCAAGGCGGCGACGGCCACGACACGCTGGTGCTGCACGTCGCAGCCACGGTCGATCTGTCCGCCACGGCCGACCAGATGGTCGGCGGCGCGGTCGTCACGGGCTTCGAGGATGTCGACGCCTCGGCCGCGACCGGTGCCGTCTCGCTCACCGGTGCCGCCGATGACAACAGCCTGACCGGCGGCGCCTATGCCGACACCCTGTTCGGCGGCGACGGCGCTGATACGCTGAGCGGCCGTTCGGGCAACGACACTCTCGACGGCGGCAATGGCAACGACATCCTCGACGGCGGCGCGGGCGTGGACAAGATCTACGGCCAGGCCGGCGACGACACGATCGTCTATGACGCCGCCGACTCGGTCATCAATGGCGGCTCGGGACGCGACACGCTGATCCTCAAGGTCGGCGCGACGGTCGACCTCAGCACCTTCACGACCAGCCAGGTCGCCGGGGGTTCGGCCTATGTTTCCGGTTTCGAGAACGTCGACGCCTCGGGGGCCAGCGCGGGGATCGTGGCGACCGGTTCGGAGTTCGCCAACACCCTGGTCGGGAGCGCCTTCGCCGACAAGCTGGCTGGGGGAGCCGCCTCGGACATCCTGACCGGCGGCGCGGGCGCCGACCTGTTCGTCTTCGGTCCCTATAAGGCCGGCGACGCCGACAGGATCACCGATTTCTCGACGAGCCAGGGCGATCACATCGACCTGTCCGCCATCGACGCGGTGGTCGGCGGCGTGGACGACCCGTTCGCCTTCATCGGCCAGGAAGCCTTCCACCACGTCGCCGGCGAGCTCCGCTACGGGGCGGCCACGGGGGGCGTGGTCGTCCAGGCCGACGTCAACGGCGACGGCCTCACGGACTTTTCCATCCTGCTCTCGGTGACGTCGCTGACGAGCAACGACTTCATTCTGTAGCCTCGGGAGCGCCCAGGCAGACTCCAGGGACCGTCAGGCGAAAGCCCGGCGGTCCCTTTCGTTTGGAAGCGGCCATGACGGCCTGATGACACCGGCCTCCGCCAGCCACCCCAAGGTTACCTAACCCGAACTCCCGGTGGTCGAAGCATTCGACAAATGATTTCAGGAAGACGTGTTTAATGGGTTTTAAACCCTAGATGTACGGCGCCCGTTAACGCCGATGTGGGAAAACAGAGTCGCCCTGAACACTGAACGGCCTCAAACCGGATCGCAGTACGGATGACTGACATGACGACTATCACTTCGGGTCGTGACCTGGTCGCGATGTCGCCGCCGCCGAAGAGCCGGGTGAACTGGAGCCGCATCGGCTTCCTCACGCTGAACCTCGCCGCCTGGGCCGGCGTCGTCGCGGCCGTCCGGCTGCTCGTCTGAGCGCGGGCGCATAGGCGACCGACCTTCCCGCGTTCTTAATCCTCACCTTAGCGACGGTCCTCGGCTGGATAGGCCTAAGGCAGGGCCAGGACGACGAATCGATCCATCATCTTGAGACGTCGTTCCGTCGAAAGCTCGCGCGCTGCTGACGCTCGGCCAGCCGCGATGAACCGCGGCGGCCTTCCGCGCTCGCAAATGGCGCCGCCGCTCCAGCCCTCAACGTTCACCTAATACGCTGCCCTATGGCTAGTCGGGCGCAGGCGGCCAACAACGCCCTGGCCTGCGCTGAGTGGCGGAGGTTAACGCGGTTCCGCTGTAAGAAGGCAAGCCCTTCCACGGCCGCATTCGTTTCAAGCCCGACGTCTCGCGGCCATGGTCCCGCCGCACCCCGCCGCTAGAGCTTGGTCGGGTGAGATCGAGCCCATCTTTGACGCACCCCGCCGCCGATCCAGCCAGGCCGACCTCGTCGATCGGGCGGGCTCCGGGAGACGCCAGGGAGACCGCCATGCCCGCGACAAGGCCGCCTCCCCGCCGACGCCCCGCAGGGAGCCAAGCCGCCGGGCGGCGCCGGCTGGCGATCGGCGTCGCCTCGCTGGCCTTCCATGGCTTGCTGGGGTGGGTCCTGCTCAAGGCGGTTCCCGCGCCGCCCGTCCTGGTCGAACCGCGCAGCGTGCTGGTGCAGTTCTTCGCGCCCGACCAGCCCCGTCTGGCGGCCCGGCCGGCCGTGTCGCGCCCGCAGTCCGCGCCCCTCCACGTCCCGACGCCGCGTCAGGCCCCGCCGCCGACCGTGTCGCCGGTCTCCCCCTCGCCGTTCCCCGCGGCGCCCGCCCCGCCCGCGACCATCGTCGCGCCGCCCGGCTTTACCGCCCGGGGAACCCTGACCGGCGGCGGCGAAGCCTTGCGCCAGGCCGCGCGGGGAAGCGGTTGCACCGAGGCCGATATCGTCAAGCTGACCAAGGCCGAGCGCGACGCCTGCGCCGAGGCCCTGGGCGCCAAGCACAAGAACGGCCCGGCGCTGTACGCGGCGATCGACCCGGACAAGAAGGCGGCCTTCGACGGCGACTGCAAGAAGGACGACGACTGGTGCCTCTACCGCACCGGCAAGGGGCCCTATCCGGGCCTGTTCGCCCTGGGCAAGAAGAAGAAGATCAAGGGCTGGGACTGACCGCGGCCTCGCCCGAGAGCGCCGTCCAGAGCCGACAGAAGGGAGAAGTGGTGCCGCTTACAGGACTCGAACCTGTGACCCCCTCATTACGAATGAGGTGCTCTACCAGCTGAGCTAAAGCGGCGCGCTTCGTCTCCGGGGGCCGATCGAGACAGGCCTGGAAGACACTGGTGTTCCTGCCGCCAAATCACCGACCAGCGCGAGGAGCGGCCTATTTAGCGGCGCGAGGGCCGCTTGCCAAGCGTCGGCGTGAACCGGCGTTGCGGCGAGGGCCCGGACCGCCGGTTTCGGGCTCCGGCGGCGGGACCGCGTCGAAGCCGCCGGGACCGATGCCCGGGTCGTCCGGAATGGGCATCAGGACGCCGCCCGCCTCGGCCGCCCGGACAAAAGGCGTGGATTCGACGTAGGCCGAGGGCAGTTGCGGCAGTTCGCTCATCGAGCGTTCGCGACGCTCGAAGCGCGGATGGATCAACTCTCCGGTCTCGGCGTAGCTGACGGTCAGCCGCGCCCAGTCGTCGCGCGCATAGGCGAAGGCGCGGCCCTCGGGGTCGAGATCCGACCAGTCGGGCTCCTGCGGGGCGGCCGCGCCCCGGGCGACCCAGGCGCGCGCCTCGTCGGCCTCGCCGTTGGCGTAGGCGACCCGGGCCATCAGGCCGGCGATCCGGGCGGTCAGCGGCTCCTCCGGAAGAAGCCGGGCGGCGGCGCGGGCGGCGACCGGGTCGCCGCTGATCAGCGCGCTCTCCACCTTCAGCAGCCGGCTCTCGCGGGCCTCGGGCTTCAGGTTGGCCAGGCCCGCCAGACGGGCGGCGCGCAGCTTGGGAGTCTCGCTGGTCTTCAGGTCGCGATAGGCTAGCCACAGGGCCGGGTGCGGGGCCTGCTTCCAGGCGCCCTCGATCAGCGTCCCCGCCTTGGCGATCTTGCCGTCGGCCGCCTGCAGTCGCGCGGCCATCACCACGCCCGGCGCGAACTCGGGCTTGAGCTTGGCGGCCTGGGTCGCGAAGTCCACGGCCTGGGCCTGGGCCTTGGGATCGTCGGACTCCTCCAAGCCGGCGGCGGACGCGGCCAGCAGCGCGGCCCGCGCCCGCTCGGCGACCAGGGGCGGGACGATCTTGCGCTCCAGGGCGCCTTGGACCAGGGCTAGGGCGGCCTTCCAGTCGCCCGCCTCCAGCCGGGCTTCGAGCAGGGCGCGCCAGGCCCAACGGGCGGTGCGGGCCAGGCCGTAGGCGGTTTCGGCGTGGCGAAGGGCCAGCGCCTTGTCGCCCTCGGCCAGGGCGGTCTGCATCAGGCCGCGCAAGCCCGCCAGCCGCATCTCCGGAAAGCCCAGCATGGCGTTGTAGGCCTGGCGTGCGGCGACATGATCGCCGGCCGCCTCGGCGGCCTGGGCGGCCAGGACACGGACCAGGGCCGGGGCGTCCTCGGCCAGTTCCGACGCCTTCTGGGCCAGGCGGCGGGCCTCGGAGCCGTCGCCGGCCGCCACGGCCAGGAAGCCGCGCGAAAGGGCCTCGACGCCCTGCTTGCGCTTGGCTTCGGCCCGGGCCCGGGCGGCGCGCTTGGGGGCCTCGATCACCCACAGCAGGGCGCGCCACAGGACCGTGGCCAGCAGGGCGGTGAACAGGGTCAGCAGGGCGGCCGCGGCGGCTGTCATCTCGACCCGCCAGCCCACCCAGTCGAGGTTGGCCGCGCCGGGTTCGCCGGTCAGGGCGACTACCGCCACGGCGAGGGCCGCGACCAGGAAGAAGACGATCGCCGCGCGGATCATGGGGCCACCGGGGCGGCGGGCGAGACGGCGGGCGAGACGGCGGGCGAAGCGCTTGTCGCTCGGGGCCGCGTCACCTGGACCAGCCCCGCCAGCGCGTCGGCGCGGATGGCGGCGACGTGGCGATCGACCTCGACCCGACGCTCGGCGGCGGCGCGCCAGGGGGACAGCACGGCCTGGGCCGCGGGCGGCAGGCGCTCGGTGGTGGCCACCGCCCCCTCGATATCGCCCTCGTTCAACAGTTTCTGCGCCCGGCCCAGCACTGCGTCGGGGCTCTGGCCCTGGGTCGAGCCCACCTGCCGGATGGAGACGATGCTGGACAGGGCGTGGCGCAGGCGCGCCAGGAAATCGGCGTTGCGGCCAGGGTCGCGGGCGGCGACGGCGGCGCGACCGGCCAGGGTCTCGAACTCGTCGGCCAAGCCGGCCCGGGTCGGCGCGCCGTCCTGGGCCAGGCGCGCCAAAGCCCGCAGGTCGGACGACAGAGGCAGCACCCGCTCCAGGCTGGCCAACTCCTCGGCGAAGGGCTGAGCAGTGCGGGCGGCGTCAGCCAGGGTGGCGGCGGCCAAGGCGGCGCCGGCGGCGTCCAAGGTCTGTTGCTGGCCCGTCTCCAGAATGGCGACGCGACCTTCCAGTTGGGCCACGTCCTCCGACGCCGGCGGCGAGACGGCGGCGAGGCTGGGCGCGCCACGGAGCGGCTGGCTGGCGGCTGATGGCGACGGGATCGGGTCGTTGGCGGGCTGCTGGATGGCGGGCGGCGCCTTGGCCTGCGAGAACCAGGTCGGGCCGAATCGCGCCAGGGCCGCGCCGGCCGCGACGCAGACGATCCCAAAGGCGATCAGCGCCCAGAAGCCGGGCCCCAGCAGACGGCGACGACGGTACAGCGTCGGGTCGCGCGGCGCGTCGGAGTCAACGGGATCGGGAGCGAGCGTCATGCGCCATTCGTGCCCCACACGGCCGCGCCGCGCAATGTTCAGCTAGGGGATGAGCAGGGCCAGCAGCGCTGTTTCGGTCGGGTGCGGCGCGGACGTCACGCAGTCCAGCCGCCCCGCTTGAACCAGATCCTCCAAAGGCCGCGCCACCGTCGGGGACAGACACAGCGCCCGCAGGCGCGGCGCGGGTCGCTCCGTGAGCCAAGAGGCTAGAACCCGGGCCGCCCGCGGCGAATGCAGCAGCACCGCCTCCAGGTCGACCAGCTCGGCCAGGGTCGCGGGCGAAGGGTCGCGGTCAACGGTTTCGTAGACCGCCAGGCGCCGGGCGCCGACGCCAGCCGCGGCCAGGCGCGAGACCAGGTCGCCCGCCGGTTCCAGGGCCGAGGGATGCAGCACCGCACCGTCCAGCCGCGTGGCGTCTCGCAGGATCAGGGCCGCCAGGGCTTCGACGTCGCCATCCGCAGAGGCGACCGCCGCGAAGCCCGCCTCGCGAGCGGCCCGCGCCGTCCGGTCGCCAACCGCGAAGACCGGCCGATCCCGGTCGCCGTGCAGGCGGGCGAAGGCGGCGACGCCGTTGACGCTGGTGAAGGCCAGGGCCGCGACGCCGTCCAGGTCGACCTCAGGCGAAAGGTCGCGAACCTGCAGCAGCGGGTCGACCAGCGGCGTCAGCCCCATCGCCGCCAGGCGGGCGGCGGTGGCCTCCGCGCCCGGCGACGCCCGGGTGACCCAGATCCGCCGCGCGCTGGCCGTCATCGCCTAGTCCGTCAGGATCAGGGCCGGACCGCCCTCGGCGCGGACGGCGGCGCCGAGCTCCAGCCCCAGGGCCCGGGCCTCGTCGGCGGCGTCCGGGCTGGACAAGGTGATCGAGCCCTCTCGGCGGAAGCGCTGGGCGCCGTGGGGGGTCAGGGCCTCGACGATCATCGTCAGGGCCAGGCCGTCCAGGCGGGCATGGGCGCCGACCGCCGTGCGGCACGAGCCCTCCAGGGCGTAGAGCGCGCCCCGCTCGGCGGCGACGGCCAGGGTGGTCGCCTGGCAGCGCACGGCTTGCAGCCAGGGCAGGTCGACGTCCTCGGCGCGGGTCTCGATGACCAGGGCGCCCTGGCCCGGCGCGGGCGGGGCGGCCAGCGGGTCGAGCCAGCTGCGGGTCAGGTGGCCCAGGCTCAGGCGGTTGAGGCCCGACTGCGCCAGCAGGATGGCGTCGGCCTCGCCGCGCTCCAGCTTGGCCAGGCGTGTGTCGACATTGCCCCGCAGCATGACGATCTGGAGATCGGGCCGCACGTGCAGCGCCTGGGCCTGCCGGCGCAGAGAGGCGGTACCTAGGCGGGCGCCTTTGGGGAGGTCCTCCAGGCGCTCGGCCACGTGGCTGATGAAGGCGTCGCGCGGATCCTCTCGTTCGGGCGTGGCCGCCAGCACCAGGCCGGGTGGCAATTCGGCGGGCATGTCCTTCAGCGAATGGACCGCGCAGTCGATGCGGCCGTCCAGCAGGGCCTCCTCGATCTCCTTGGTGAACAGGCCCTTGCCGCCGATCTCCATCAGCCGGCGGTCCTGGATGCGGTCGCCGCTGGTGACGATCGGGATCAGCTGGGCGAAGGCGTCAATCTCCTCGCCGGGCGCCCAGCCGAGTGCGGTCGCGATGCGAGCCTGCATCAGGCCGGACTGGGCCAGCGACAGCTTCGAGCCGCGCGCGCCGATGCGGATGGGTTGCCGGGACACGGTGGGGGCGTTACCTGCAGAGCGAATAAGAGCCTTCGCTGCTACAGGAGCGGCGGGACCCCGGCAACCGAATGACGCCCCTTACGGAATCGACGCTCACCATCCTCGGCCTGGAGACCAGCTGCGACGAGACCGCCGCGTCCGTCGTGCGCCGGGACGGCGACGGCCGTGTCGAGGTGCTGTCGTCGATCGTCGGCACCCAGTTCGAGCAGCACGCGCCATTCGGCGGCGTGGTGCCCGAGATCGCCGCCCGCGCCCATGTGGAAGCCATCGACTCCGTCGTCGCCGAGGCGATGCGCGCGGCCGGGATCGGCTTCGACGCCCTGGACGGGGTGGCCGCCACCGCCGGGCCGGGCCTGGTGGGCGGGGTGATGGTCGGCCTGGCGTTCGGCAAGGCGGTGGCCCTGGCCCGCGACCTGCCGCTGGTGGCGGTCAACCACCTGGAGGGCCATGCGGTCTCGGCCCGGCTGGGGGCGCGGGTGGACTATCCATTCCTGCTGCTGCTGGTGTCCGGCGGTCACTGCCAGCTGCTGGAAGTGGCCGGGGTCGGGGCCTGCACCCGTCTGGGCACCACGATCGACGACGCGGCCGGCGAGGCCTTCGACAAGATCGCCAAGAGCCTGGGCCTGCCCTATCCCGGCGGTCCGGCCCTGGAAAAGCTGGCGGCGTCCGGCGACCCGACCCAGTTCGACCTGCCCCGCGCCCTGCTGGGCCGCAAGGACTGCGACTTCTCGTTCTCCGGCCTGAAGACCGCCGCCGCCCGCCTGGCCGAGAAGCTCACCTCCGAACAAGAGCGCGCCGACCTGGCCGCCGCGGTGCAGTTCGCCATCGCTCGCCAGCTGTCCGAGCGCACCGACCGGGCGATGAAGCTCTACGCCGCCAGCCATCCCGGCCAGGCTCTGCGCTTCGTCGTGGCGGGCGGGGTCGCGGCCAATGGCGCGGTGAAGGCGGCGCTGCGCAAGAACTGCGACGACAACGGCTTTTCGTTCGACGCCCCGCCGCTGGCCTATTGCACCGACAACGCCGCCATGATCGCCCTGGCCGGGGCCGAGCGGCTGGCGCTCGGGATTTCCGACGACCTGGACGCCGTGGCGCGTCCGCGCTGGCCCCTGGACGAGGCGGCGGCGTTGTCCCATCCAAGCAACAGTTTCGGCCGCAAGGGAGCCAAGGCATGACCTTCCAGCACGCGGGCGTCATCGGCGCGGGGGCCTGGGGCACGGCCTTGGCCCAGGTCGCGGCCAGGGCTGGCCTGCGGGTCACCCTGCAAGCGCGGGAATCCGAGGTAGTCGCCTCTATCGCCACCGACCGCGAGAACACGATGTTCCTGACCGGGGTAAAGCTGGAGGACGCGATTACCACCTCGGCCGACATGGCCGCCCTGGCCGCCTGCGACCTGATCCTGGCCGTGCCGCCGGCCCAGCACCTGCGCTCGGCCCTGGCCGCCCTGAAGCCGCACCTGAAGGCCGGCGTCCCCGTGGTGCTGTGCTCCAAGGGCGTCGAGCAAGGCACGCTGAAGCTGATGAGCGAGGTGGCCGCCGAGGTGCTGCCCGGCGCGCCGATCGCCGTTTTGTCGGGCCCCAGCTTCGCCGGCGAGGTGGCCCGCGGCCTGCCCACCGCGGTCACCCTGGCCTGCGAGGACGAGGGCCTGGGCCGCCGCATCGGCGAGGCCATCGCCATCCCGGCCTTCCGTCCCTACTGGGCCGCCGACGTGATCGGGGCCGAGGCCGGCGGGGCGGTGAAGAACGTCCTGGCCATCGCCTGCGGCATCTCCGAGGGCAAGGGCCTGGGCCGCAGCGCCCACGCCGCCCTGATCACCCGCGGCTTCGCCGAACTGACCCGCCTGGCCGTGGCCCTGGGCGGCAAGGCCGAGACGGTCGCCGGCCTGTGCGGCCTGGGCGACCTGGTGCTGACCTGTTCCAGCCCGCAGTCGCGCAACATGAGCGTCGGCCTGGCCCTGGGCGGCGGCCAGACCCTGGACCAGGCCCTGGCCGGCAAGGTCTCGGTGGCCGAGGGCGTCGCCTCGGCGCCCGCCGTCCGCGCCCTGGCCCGATCGCTGGGCGTCGAGACCCCGATCTGCGAGGCCGTCGCCGCCATCCTGGCCGGCGAGGTCGACGTCGACAGCGCCGTCTTGGGCCTGCTCTCGCGGCCTCTCAAGGCCGAGGTCTGACTACGATTGGGGACAGGCGCATGCGCCTGTCCCCGTCCGCATCCTGAAAGGAACCGCCCATGCCGCTCTACGCCATCGTCTGCAAGGACAAGCCCGGCGCGCTCGAGACCCGTCTGGCCACCCGCCCCCAGCACCTGGCCTATCTGGCCGAATCGAAGATCCTGAAGCTGGCCGGGGCCTTGCTGGATGACGCCGGCAATCCGGTGGGCTCGATCCTGATCGTCGAGACCGAAGACAAGGCCGCCGCCCACGCCCAGGCCGACAACGACCCCTATACGGCCGCGGGCGTCTTCGAGAGCGTGGAAATCCACGCCTGGCGGCTGGCGGTGGGCTCGGCCTAGCGGCGCGGTCGTCCCGGCTGACCGCCCGCGCTGAGCCCCATGTCCCGCACCGACCCTTCCAACCCCGCTCGGCCCGCCACCGGCACGATCCTGTGCCCGCTGGACGAGGTCGCCTCGCCCGGCGCGCGGGGTTTTCGCTTCCGAGTCGAGGACGCGGTGTTCGCCGGCTTCGTCGTCCGGCGGGGCGAGGCCGTGGTCGGCTATGTCGACAGTTGCCCGCACGCCGGCTGGCCGCTGGCCGGGCCGAACGGCCGGTTCCTGACCCGCGAGAACGACCTGATCCTCTGCGCCGGCCACGCGGCCCTATTCCGGATCGAGGACGGCGCGATGGTCGCGGGTCCTTGCCAGGAGGTCGCCCTGACGCCATGGCCGGTGCGGGTCGAAGGTTCGGATATCGTCGTCGCCTAGAACCTCGTCTTAACCCGTTCGACCTAGGCTTGCGCTCGACACAAACCGGGAAACCGCGCCATGGCCGACGGGTCCACGACCAATTTCGACGCCGAACTGACCGACGCCCAGGATGCGCGCGGCCTGGGGGCCAAGCTGCGCTCGTTCGCCAAGGTCAATCCGCGCTTCGCCCCCGACCTAGCCCGCACCATGCTGGCCAAGCGCGACCATTCGGTGGTCGACGCCTTCAACGCCCATAGCGAGAAGACCGGCTACGAGTTCACCTCGGGCTGGGCCTCGAACAACATCCCGTTCGTCACCCCGCTGCTGCGCGACTTCGCCCAGAAGCGCGGCGACGCGCCGATCCGCTATCTGGAAATCGGGGCCTATGAAGGCCGCAACCTGGCGTTCATGGACTGGCTGATGCCGGACCGCCTGGACGTCACCGTCATCGACCCCTGGTTCGACGAGGCCCTGAACCCGGAAGAGAAGTACCACGCGGTCGAGCCGCGCTTTCACCGCAACATGGCTCGCACCTCGTTCCGATCGATGACCGCCCGCAAGGGCTTCTCGACCTATGAGCTGCCCAAGATGCTGGCGGCCGGCGAGCAGTTCGACCTGATCTATGTCGACGGCAGCCATACGGCCCTGGCCGTGCTGATCGACCTGTGCTTCTGCGCCAGCCTGCTCAGCGTGGGCGGCATGATGGTGTTGGACGACTACTGGCACGACATCAGCGAGATCGGCGGACCCGGCGTGAAACAGGCCACCGACCAGTTCTTCGGCGCGTTTGGGCGCTATTTCGAGATCACGGCCGTGTACCGCCAGGTGGCGCTGACCAAGATCGCCGAGATCCCGCGGTAGGGCCTAGTCGGCGACCAGCGGCTTCTGGCCGAAGCATCTCTGGAATGACCAGAATGCGTCCTTGTCCGCGGCGCAGGCAGGTCGGGTGGTAAGCGCTAAACGGGCTACGGTCTCGCCATAGGCCAAGGTGGGGCTTGCCCCGCCGCAAGCGCTGGCCGACGTCGTGCGCGCTCCCGCCCGGCCGGTCGCGCCCATGAACACGGCCCAACCATGGCAGATGGGCGGCAGCGGCGGTCGAGGCATGCCGAACGCTGGCTCCGGCCGGGGCTTGAAGCGGCGCGGCTTGAAGATCCCGCCTTCCGTCTTCGCCAGGATCGACCAGCTCTCGCGCGGCAGGTCGACTACCCGTTCGGATCCGCCACGATCCTTGAAGGTCAGGCTGACCGCGCCCTTGCGCGAGCGTTCGACCTGCAGGCTGGGCATGGGCAGTATGCCATATGGATCGCTGTAGACCACCTGCCGCACCTGGCGCCGCGTGGCCTGGATTCCGGCCAACGGCGTCAGACCAGCCGCGACCAGCCTTTCCTGTTCGAAGTCCCGTTGAACCTTCTGGCTCCGGTCGAAGCGTTCGCGCTGACTGTCCCGCGCATGGGCGGCGCCGGACAGACCGAAACTCAACGCAATAGCGGCCAGCATCCATGCAACTCGCGCCATCATTCCAACCCTCAGCCAGAAACAACTTCCAGGCGAGATTAGACGAGCTTCGACGACGCGCAAATCATGACCGCTAAACCCTCTTCTCCGCCGAGAACTCCGCCAGGTCCTCGATCAGCGACCTGGCCGCCTGGGCGACCAGCGCCCCGCCCTTTTCCGGCGTGGCCTGGGCTGGGTCCGACCCCATGCGGCCGTCGGCGTAGCGGGCGCGGAAGTCCAACGCCTCGCGGATCGGGCCGGTCGGGGCGATCTTCGGCTCGTAGGCGGCGGTCTTTATGCTGTCGGGATAGCCCCACTGGGTCACGGCGATCTCGGACGGGGTGGCATGGCTGCCGTGGCCGACCGGGAACTGCTGGTTGGCCAGGTTCATCACGCCCTTCAGGTCCCACCAGTTCTTCAGCTTCAGGGCGAACGGCGCGCGTTCCTTGCGGAAGCTGTACTCGGCGTAGATCTCCGAAAAGGCCGCCTCGATCGAGGCGACGTTGCCGCCGTGGCCGTTGAGAAAATAGATCCTCTCGAAGCCATGGGCGCCCAGCGAGCGCACCCAGTCGCCGATCGCGGCAATGAAGGTCGAGGGCCGCAGGAAGATGGTCCCCGGAAAGGCCAGGTGGTGCTGGGCCATGCCGACATTGAAGGTGGGAGCTACCAGCACCGTGTCCGACTGCTTGGAAGCCTCGTGCGAGATGATCTCCGGGCACAGCCAGTCGGTGCCCAGCAGGCCCGTCGGCCCGTGCTGCTCGTTCGAGCCGATCGGCACCACCACCGTCTTCGACGTCGCCAGATAGGCCTCGATCTCGGGCCAGGTCGAAAGGGCGAGCAGCATGGCTGGAAACTCCGCGAGAAATCCTGGGCGGCGCGCCGAACGCCCCGCGCCTACAACTTGGGCACGGCTTTACGCCCATCCCAGGGTCAAGCCGACCCCATTTTGGCGACGGGAGAGACATCCATGACGTTGCAGCTCGGCGACATCGTTCCGGACTTCACCCAGGCCTCGACCGAAGGGCCGATCCACTTCCACGACTGGGCCCAGGGCGCGTGGGTGGTGCTGTTCTCGCATCCCAAGGACTACACCCCGGTGTGCACCACCGAGCTGGGAACCGTGGCCAAGCTGAAACCGGAATTCGACAAGCGCAACGTCAAGGTCATCGGCCTGTCGGTCGACGGCCTGGAGAACCACGGCGGCTGGGCGGTCGACATCGAAGAGACCCAGGGCGCGAAGTTGAACTTCCCGCTGATCGCCGACACCGACCGCTCGGTCTCCAACCTCTACGGCATGATCCACCCCAACGCCTCGGACACCCTGACCGTGCGCTCGGTGTTCATCATCGACCCGAACAAGAAGCTGCGGCTGTCCCTGACCTATCCGGCCTCGACGGGACGGAACTTCGACGAGATCCTGCGGGTGATCGACAGCCTGCAGCTGACCGACGGCCACAAGGTGGCCACCCCGGCCAACTGGACCCAGGGCGGCGACGTGATCATCGTCCCGTCGGTCGACAACGAGACGGCGAAAACGCTGTTCCCGAACGGCTGGGACGAACAGAAGCCCTATCTGCGAGTCGTCAAACAGCCGGCCTGATCCGCGAGCCTTGGACGGCGCACGCCAAACGCGTTAGGCGAGGCCTGCGCCGTTCAAAGCCGAGGCTTCCATGACATCGATCCTGCTCGCCCTCGTCCTTGGGGCGGCGACCATGGCGCCACCGGCCCAGGACCAGGCTGGCAACCGCCTTGAGGCCTTCGCCGCGACGCCGCCGCAAGGGCCCGAAGGTGCGCCGCCGCTGCATTGCACCGCCGACCGCGGCTGGTGCGCGGAGATCAGTCGCGACGTCGACCAGAACACCTCGGCGTTGCACGTGTTCGCCGGAACGCCGACAGGCCAGCCGCCGGCCGCGACCCTGGACCTGGGCAGTGATGACAATGACGACCTGGCGTTGTGGCCGTCGATCGTCCGCATCGCTGGACCCGATCCGGGCGTGATCGTCGGGGTCCAGCGCCATGTCAGCACCAGCTATTCCGGCGGCGGCGGCGCGGCCACCCAGCTCCAGCTTATCCGCGTGCGGGGCGACACGGCCAAGCCGGTGCTGAGCGCGCCGATCTTCGGTTCACTGCTGATCCGCGCCTGTTTCGGCGAACGCGACTTCTGGCTGCGACGCGGCGCCTGCCACGACGAGTATGATTTCGCCGGCGACCTGACGCTGGATCCGACCACCGCCGCAGGTCCGCCGCGCCTGGTGTTCGCGACCAAGGCCACCACCTTCCCCGCCGGAGCCCTGCGGGCCGGGGACGCCGCGCGGGGCCGGCTGCGGGCCCGCGACCTGATCACCGTTCCCGATCCCGCCTGCAGCTACAGGCGGATCTTCGCCGTCGACCCGGCTTCGGACGTCTACGCGCCCGACAGGCCCCTGCCCGGGTGCGAAGCCTACACCGTGCCCTGAACGGACAATCGTTTCGGAGAAATCGCAGTGGTCTTCTTGCGCGGGGCATCCCACCGCGCATAACTCCGCCGCAACGAGATCATGGGAGTATGCGGCGTGAGCGACGGACAGGTTTTTCCGGTTCCCGACGACTGGGCGGGCAAGGCCCATATCGACGCCGCCGGCTACGAGGCCGCGGTGGCGCGGGTCGAGTCCGATCCCGAGGGCTACTGGCGCGACCTGGCCGGCCGGTTGGACTGGATCCAGGCGCCGACCAAGATCAAGGACGTCTCGTTCGCCAAGGACGACTTCCACATCCACTGGTACGCCGACGGCGTGCTGAACGCCTCGGCCAACTGCCTGGACCGCCACCTGCCGCACCGCAAGGACGAGGCGGCCCTGGTCTTCGAGGGCGACGAGCCGGGCCATTCCTACACCGTGACCTATGGCGAGCTGCACGAGCAGGTCTGCCGGATGGCCAATGTCCTCAAGGACCTGGGGGCCAAGAAGGGCGATCGGGTCACCATCTACCTGCCGATGATCCCGCTGGCGGCCGTGGCCATGCTGGCCTGCGCGCGGATTGGCGCCATCCATTCGGTGGTGTTCGGCGGCTTCTCGCCGGACTCGATCGCCGGCCGTATCCAGGACTGCGAGAGCCGCCTGGTGATCACCGCCGACCAGGGCTGTCGAGGCGGCAAGCGCGTGCCGCTGAAGGCCAATGTCGACAAGGCGCTGGAGCAGTGCCCGCAGGTCGACAAGGTGCTGCTGATCCGCTGGACCGGCGCCGAGGTTCCCGTGGTCGAAGGCCGCGACGTGGTCTGGGACGACGTCAAGGACGCCGCCTCGGCGACCTGCGCGCCCGAGCCGATGAACGCCGAGGACCCGCTGTTCATCCTCTACACCTCCGGCTCGACCGGGAAGCCCAAGGGGGTGATGCACACCACCGGCGGCTATCTGGCCTGGGCCAGCTGGACCCACGAGGCGGTGTTCGACTACCGACCGGGGGAAGTATTCTGGTGCACGGCCGACGTCGGCTGGGTGACCGGCCACAGCTATGTCGTCTACGGCCCGCTGGCCAACGGCGGGACCAGCCTGATCTTCGAGGGCGTGCCCAACTATCCGACCCCGGCCCGGTTCTGGGAGGTGGTCGACAAGCACAAGGTCGAGATCTTCTACACCGCCCCCACGGCCCTGCGCGCCCTGATGCGCGAGGGCGACGACCACGTGACCAGGAACGACCTGTCGTCCCTGCGTCTGCTGGGCAGCGTGGGCGAGCCGATCAATCCGGAAGCCTGGCTCTGGTACCACCGCGTGGTCGGCAAGGAGCGCCTGCCGATCGTCGACACCTGGTGGCAGACCGAGACCGGCGGGATCCTGGTCTCGCCCTTGCCCGGCGCCACAGCCCTGAAGCCCGGTTCGGCCACCAAGCCCCTGCCCGGGATCAAGCTGCAGCTGGTCGACGCCGACGGCAAGGTCCTGGAGGGCGCCACCGAGGGCAACCTGGTGATCACCGACAGCTGGCCGGGCCAGATGCGCGGCGTCTACGGCGACCACGACCGGTTCTTCGCCACCTACTTCTCGGCCTATCCGGGCAAGTATTTCACCGGCGACGGCTGTCGGCGCGACGAGGACGGCTATTACTGGATCACCGGCCGGGTCGACGACGTGATCAACGTTTCCGGCCACCGCCTGGGCACGGCCGAGATCGAGAGCGCCCTGGTCGCCCACGACACGGTCGCCGAGGCCGCCGTGGTCGGGTATCCGCACGACATCAAGGGCCAGGGCGTCTACGCCTATGTGACGCTGAAGTCGGGGGTCGAGGCCACCGACCAACTGCGCAAGGACCTGATCCTCTGGGTGCGCCGGGAGATCGGCCCGTTCGCCGCGCCGGACCTGCTGCAGTGGGCGCCGGGCCTGCCCAAGACCCGCTCAGGCAAGATCATGCGTCGCATCCTGCGCAAGATCGCCGAGAACGAACTGGGCAGTCTCGGCGACACCTCGACCCTGGCCGACCCGTCGGTGGTCGACGACCTGGTGAAAAATCGCGCCAACACCTGATGCGCCGTGGACGGAAACTCGGCTAGGCTTGGCCCATGCGTGGCCAGGCCCTTGTCGTTGCGTTCGTGATGCTGGCGACCTCGCCGGTCGCCAGCGCGCGGGAGGCGAGGCCCGACTGGCTTCGCCGGATCGAAAGCGGCGACGTCGCGCTGGAAGCCCATACCGATTCCAGCGGTCGCGGCGGCCAGGTGCGGGCGATGATCGACATCGCCGCGCCGCCCCAGGTGGTCTGGGCAGCGATCCTCGATTGCGAGCGGGCCGCGCGGATGACGCCCAGCGTCAAGCGCTGCACCGTGCTGTCGCGCGACCCATCAGGCCGGACGGAGCTGCGCGAGCACGTGGTCAAGTGGAGCTTCCTGCTGCCGGCCCTGCACTCGACCTCGCGCCTGACCTTGGAACCGTATCGGCGCATCGGCTTCCGTTGCGAGGCCGGCGACATCAAGGACTGCGAAGGCCAGTGGCTTCTGGAGCCGCTCGGCGGCGGCCGGGCGACCCGCGTCACCTACGAGAACCGCGCCACCGCGCCATTCGGCCTGCCCAACGGCGTGACGACCATGGCCATGCGCCGCGACGTCCCCGCCGCCCTGCGGGCCCTGCGCCGCGAAAGCGTGGCGGCGGCCCGATGAACGCCGCCACGCCTCCCGAGCTGGACGGGCTGTGGTTGTTCGACGGGGTCTGCAACCTGTGCTCCGGCTCGGTCCGGGCGGTGCTGGCCATCGACCGCAAGGGCCTGATCCGCTTCACCCCGATCCAGTCGACCTATGGACGGCGGTTGTCCCTGGACCATGGGATCGATCCGGACCAGCCGACCAGCTTCCTGTTCCTCCACGGCGGCCAGGCGCTGGAGAAGAGCGCGGCGATCCTCGCCTTGTTGCGGCGGCTGGGCGCGCCCTGGTCGTGGCTGGCCGTGATCGGCGTCCTGCCCCGCGCCTGGCTGGACGGCGCCTATGACGGGCTGGCCGCCAACCGCTACCGGCTGATGGGCAGGCGCGCGACCTGCATGCTGCCGACGCCCGAGCAGCGGGCCCGCTTCGTCCTGGAGCCGCCGATTTCATGAGCGGCGACCGCAAGCGCATCGTCCTGGTCGGGGCCAGCGGCGTGTTCGGCCGCAGGCTGGCGGCGATGATCGCCCGCTGGCCCGATGTCGTGCTGGTGCTGGCGGCTCGCGACCTCGTCCGCCTGGAAGCCGTCGCCGCCGACCTGGCCAAGACCAGACCCGCCGCGAAGATCGAGGTCGCCCGGCTCGACCGCCTGGACCCCAAGGGCTTGGCGGCCCTGGGCGCCTGGGCCGTGGTCGACGCGGCCGGACCTTTCCAGGGCCAGGACCACGCCTTCCCGCGCGCGGTGCTGGCGGCCCGCGCCCACTATGTCGACCTGGCCGACGCTCGCGACTTCGTGGCCGGCTTCGAGGCGGCGCTCGACGGGCCCGCCCGGGCCGCCGGCCGCTGGGCGATCACCGGCGCCAGCTCGACCCCGGCGCTCAGCCACGCCGCCCTCGACGCGATGACCGCCGGCTGGACCCGGATCGACCGGATCGAGGCGGCGATCTCCCCAGGCGCGCGGGCGCCCCGCGGCCTTTCGGTGATCCGCGCCATCCTGGGCTGGGCGGGCGCGCCGGTCCGCGTGTTCGCCCAGGGCCATTGGACGACCCGCCCCGGCTGGAGCGATCCGCGCCGCACGGCCATGCCCGGCCTTGGCCGCCGCTGGACCAGCCTGGCCGAGACGCCCGATCTCGACCTGCTGCCCGTCCGTTTCCACGTCCGCCGCGACGCGGTCTTCCGCGCCGGGCTCGAACTGCCGATCCTGCACCTGGGGCTATGGGCGCTGAGCCTGTTTCGACGCGCCCGGCTGGTCCCGACCCTGGAGCCGCTGGCCGTGCTGCTGGGCGAGGCGGCGGGCCTGGCGGCGCCGCTGGGCTCGGATCGCGGCGGCATGGTCGTCGGCGCCGAGGGCCTGGACGCCGACGGCGGGCGGCGCCTGGTGCGCTGGAGCCTGTGCGCCGAGGCCGGCGCCGGTCCCCACACCCCGGCCGCCCCGGCGGCGGCCACCCTGCGCGCCCTGCTCGACGGCCGTCTGGGCCAACCCCGCGCCACGCCCTGCGTCGGCCTCGTCGGCCTCGACGCGATCCTGGACCAATTGAGCGACCTGCCGATCCGGACCCAGGTCGAAAGTCAGGACCCGGACACGCCCGGCCTGTTTCCCCGCCTGCTGGGCGAGCGGTGGGCGACGCAGCCCGATCTCGTCCGCCACGCCCACGGCGGGACCGTCTCGGTCACCCTGACAGGACGAGCCCGGGCGCGCGGCGCGTCCGGCCTTGCCGCTCTGGTCCGCCGCCTGCAGGGCCTGCCGCCGACAGGCCTTTACCCGACCACGGTGACGATCACCCCGACGGCCGGCGGTGAACGCTGGGTCCGCCGGTTCGGGACCCGGACCTTCGGCTCGAGGATCGCGCCGGCCCGCGACGATCCCTGGACGTTCGAGGAGACGGCCGGCCTGCTGACCTTCCGCTTCTCGGTCGCGCCCTATCCCGGCGGCTTTTCCTGGATCTTCGAGGGCTGGCGGCTGGGGCCCGTTCCCCTGCCCCGCGCCTGGGCGCCGCGCATCCGGGCCAGGACCTTCGCCCCCTCAAGCCAGAATGGCGACGGCGCCTACCGCTTTCGCGTCCTGGTCGCCCATTCCTGGCTGGGCGTGATCTTCGGCTATGCCGGCCGGCTTTCATGACAAGACGGTAATCTTGGCGCCCTCGGCCCGGGTGCTAGGGTCGCGCCCTCAAGCTTTCGGAGCGCCGTCCTCATGATCCGTCCCGCCGCCAAGGCCGCCCTCGTCGCGCTGGCCCTTTCGACCACCGCGCTTTCGCCGCTGCTTGGGGGAGGACCGGCCCTGGCTCAGACGAAGGCGGTTCCGGCGGCGGCCGGCGTGGTGGTGCCCCCGATCGTCTACAAGGAGCGGACCCTGCCCAACGGCCTGAAGGTCTACGCCTCGCGCGACACCAGCACGCCCAACGTGACGGTGCAGGTCTGGTACGGCGTCGGCAGCAAGGACGACCCGGAGGGCCGCTCGGGCTTCGCCCACCTGTTCGAACACCTGATGTTCAAGTCGACGCGCAACATGCCCAACGAGTTCTTCGATCGGCTGACTGAGGACGTCGGCGGGTTCAACAACGCCTCCACCTACGACGACTTCACCAACTATTACGAAGTGGTGCCGGCCAACCACCTGCAGCGGCTGCTATGGGCCGAGGCCGAGCGCCTGGGCTCGCTGGTCATCGACGACGCGGTGTTCAAGTCCGAGCGCGACGTCGTCAAGGAAGAGCTGCGCCAGCGGGTGCTGGCCAATCCCTACGGCCGGTTCTTCGCCCTCAACATCACCAAGGCCTCGTTCGCCGACCACCCCTACAAGCGCCCCGGCATCGGCTCGATCGAGGAGCTGGACGCCGCCACGGTCGACGACGTGCGGGCCTTCCACCAGGCCTATTACCGCCCCGACAACGCCGCCCTGATCGTGGTCGGCAATTTCGACGAGGCCCAGCTCGACGCCTGGATCGACCAGTATTTCGGCCCGCTGAAGGCCCCCGCCGCGCCGATCAAGCAGGTGACCACGGTCGAGCCGGCCCGCACCGGCCCCAAGGTGGTCACCACCTACGGCCCCAACGTGCCGTTGCCGGCCGTGGCCATGACCTGGCTGGCCCCGGCCGCCGCCGATCCGGACGTCCCGGCCCTGGCGGTGCTGGACGCCATCCTGTCGGCCGGCAAGTCGTCGCGCCTCTATGACAGCCTGGTCTATGACCAGAAGATCGCCCAGCAGATCTTCTCCGCCGCCCCCAACAACGCCCAGCCCGGGCTGTTCTACGTCGGGGCGATCATGGCCGGCGGCAAGACGGTCGAGCAGGGCGAGGCCTCGCTGAGCGCCCAGGTCGCCAGGCTGCGCACGACCCCGCCCACCGCCGCCGAACTGGCCGAGGCCAAGGCCGGCCTGCTGGCCGACGCCGTCCGCGGACGCGAGACCATCGACGGTCGCGCCTTCGCCATCGGCTACGCCCTGCGCACCGAAGGCGACGCCCAGCGCGCCAACACCGACCTGGCCGCCCTGCAAGCGGTCACCGCCGCCGACGTCCAGCGCGTCGCCGCCAAGTATCTGGCCGACGATCGCAAGGTGACGGTCCGCTACCTGCCCGAATCGGCCAAGCCGGCCGGCGCCAAGGACCCGTTCGAGGCCCCCAAGACGGTCCCTTCGGTGACCTATAGCGGCCCGGTCACAGCCCTGGCCCCGGAAGCCGAGCGCGTCGCCCCGCCCGCGCCCAGCGCCCCGGTGTCTCCGGTCCTGCCCGCGCCGGTGGAGAAGACCCTGGCCAACGGCCTGCGGGTGATCGTCGCCAAGAGCAGCGACCTGCCGCTGATCACCGCCGACCTGACGGTGCGCGGCGGGTCGGGCGCGGACCCGGCGGGCCTGGCCGGCGTCTCCAGCCTGACCGCTGAACTGCTGACCGAAGGCACCAAGACCCGAACCGCCACCCAGGTGGCCGCCGCCACCGAGGCCCTCGGCGCCAATCTGGAGGCCGGTTCGGGCTGGGAAGCCACGTCCCTGACCCTCAGCGTCACCGCCGACAAGGCCGCGCAGGGCCTGTCGATCATGGCCGATGTCGCCCAGAACCCGACCTTCAAGGCCGAGGAGCTGGAACGGGTCAAGACCGAGACCCTCGACGGCCTGTCGGTCAGCCTCCAGCAGCCCGGCTCGGTGGCCAGCTTCGTCGTACCGACCGTGATCTATGCCGGCTCGGGCTACGGCCACGTGGCGGGCGGCACCCCCGGCTCGCTGCCGAAAATCCAGCGCGACGCCCTGGTCAAGACCCACGCCGCCAACTGGCGCCCCGACAACGCCATCCTGGTGCTGACGGGCGACCTGACTCCCGAGCAAGGCTTCGCCCTGGCGGAAAGGGCGTTCGGCGGCTGGACTAAGCCGGCCGGCCCGCCGCCGGCCCCGGTCAAGGGCCCGACCGGCTACGCCGCCCGAAACGTGGTCGTCGACCTTCCCGGCACAGGCCAGGCCGCCGTCGTGGTGACCAAGCCGGCGATCCTGCGCGCCGACCCGCGCTACTATGCCGGCCTGGTCGCCAACGGCGTGCTGGGCGGCGGCTATTCGTCCCGCCTGAACCAGGAGATCCGCATCAAGCGCGGCCTGTCCTACGGCGCCAGCTCCAGCCTCTCGCCCCGCGCGGCCATCGGCGGCTTCTCGGCCAGCGTCCAGACCAAGAACGAGTCCGCCGCCCAGGTGGTGGGGCTGATCAAGGACGAGCTGACCCGGCTGGCCGCCGAGCCGGCCTCGGCCGCCGAACTGGCGGCCCGCAAATCGGTGCTGGTCGGCGGCTTCGGCCGCGACCTGGGCACCTCGGAGGGCCTGGCCGACATCCTGGGCAACCTGGCGATCTATGGCGTGCCGCTGAACGAGATCCAGGCCTATACTGGCAAGGTCGAAGCGGTCAGCGCAGCCGACGTCCAGGCCTTCTCCAAGGCCGTGCTCGATCCGGCCCAGGCCAGCGTCATCGTGGTCGGCGACGCCAAGGCGATGGGCGAGGGCGTCAAGGCGGCCCTGCCGGCCGCCGTGCAGATCCCGATCGATCAGCTGGACCTGGACAGTCCGACGCTGCGCAAGGGCAACTAGCAAGCCGCGCAGGGGTTGGGGACATGTCCATGGGCATGTCCCCGTCAGCTGCGTTCGGCCGCTGTATTGAGTGGAGCTTTGAAATGTCCGAGCCGCCGCCCGCATCGCCGAGCGCCGCCCAGCTCGCCTCGCCGTCCTATCGGCTGGCGGCGCTGGACCAGGATTTCCTGCTGGGCGAATCGATGCGGGGCGTGCGGTTCCTGCTGGAGTTCGCCAAGGCCGACGAGGCCCTGCGGGCCTGGGGCGTGCGCTCGACCATCGTGGTGTTCGGCAGCGCCCGGGTGCGTGAGGACGGCCCTGGGCGGCAGGCCCACTGGTACGTCGAGGCCCGGCGTTTCGGCCGCCTGGCTTCCGAGCGCGGCGGGGCGATCCACGCCACGGACGGGATCCGCGACAACGTCATCGCCACCGGCGGCGGCCCCGGGGTGATGGAAGCCGCCAACCGCGGGGCCTGGGACGCCGGCGCCCCTTCGGTGGGGTTCAACATCACCCTGCCGCACGAGCAGTCGCCCAATCCGTACGCCACGCCCGACCTGTCGTTCCGCTTCCACTACTTCGCCATGCGCAAGATGCACCTGGCGATGCGGGCCAACGCCCTGGTGGTGTTCCCCGGCGGCTTCGGCACGTTCGACGAGCTGTTCGAGATCCTGACCCTGCGCCAGACCGACAAGGCCCCGCGCATCCCCATCGTGCTGTTCGACGAGGCCTATTGGCGCTCGGTCGTGAATTTCGACGCCCTGGTCGAGCACGGCATGATCAACGCCGCGGACCTGGAGCTCTTCCGCTTCGCCGAGAGCGCCGAGACGGTGTGGTCCACCCTGCTGGCCTGCGGCCTCAAGCCCGGCGAGTCGATCGAGCTGGAGCCCGAGCAGGCGCCACCGACCGAGCCAGCCGTCCCATGACCCTCGCCCGATGACCGAAGTCGACGTCGCCATCATCGGGGCCGGGGTCGCCGGCCTGGCCGCGGCCGCGACCCTGGCGACCGCGCCGCTGAGCACGGTGGTGCTGGAAGCCCAGGGCCGGATCGGCGGACGGGCGCACACCGTCTCGCTGGCCGGCCTGCCGCTGGACCTTGGCTGCGAGTGGCTGCATTCGGCCGACCGCAACCCGCTGGTCGCGCCGATCACCGGCTCGGGCCTGACCATCGACAAGACCCCGCCGCCCTGGGCCAATCCGGAAGCCACGGTCAATTTCAGCGCCGCCGAGCGAGAGGCCTATGGTCAGGCCTTCGCGGCGTTCGACGAACGGGTCGAGGCGGCGGCCCGCGAACCGGCCGACCGGCCCGCCTCGGACCTGCTGGAGCCCGGCGGCCGTTGGAATCCGCTGCTGAACGCCTTCAGCGCCTATTACAACGGCGCGGCGTTCGACCAGGTCTCGGTCATGGACTACGCCGCCTATGACGACAGCGAGGTCAACTGGCGGGTCGCGGAAGGCTATGGCGCGGCGATCACCGGTCTGGCCCCAGCCGGCGTCCGGATCGTTAGCGACTGTCCGGTCTCGCTCCTGCGCCACGACGGGCCGCGCCTGGCGCTGGAGACGCCCCGAGGCGTGGTCCAGGCCCGGGCGGCCATCGTCTGCGTGCCCACGGCGGTGCTGGTCGCCGGCGCCCTGCGGATCCTGCCCGACCTGCCCGCCAAGCTGGCCGCCGCCGAGGGCCTGCCGCTGGGCCTGGCCGACAAGGTGTTCCTCAGGCTCGACGAACCCGAGGCCTTCGCGGTGGAGGCGATGGTCTACGGCGCCGCCGACCGGACGGCGACGGGCTCCTATCACCTGCGCCCGCTCGGTCGCCCGATCATCGAGGCGTTCTTCGGCGGGGCGCACGCCCGCGCCCTGGAGGCCGAGGGCCCTGGCGCGGCGGCGGCGTTCGCCGTCGACGAACTGGCGGGGATCTATGGAACGGGGCTCCGGCGACGGGTCTCGGTGCTCGGGGAAACCGCCTGGGCCACCGATCCCTGGGCTCGGGGATCCTATTCCCACGCCCTGCCCGGCCGAGCCGGCGAGCGCGCCGTGCTGGCCGCGCCCGTGGACGGCCGGCTGTTCTTCGCCGGCGAGGCCTGCTCGCCCCATGCCTTCTCGACCGCGCATGGGGCTTGGGAGACAGGGGAGCGGGCGGCGCGCGAAGTGTTGGCGGCTCTGGGGATTTAAGCCCTCGAATTCCGCTCGTCCCGACATTCGCCGGGATGAGCGGAAATAGGGTTAGGCCTTGGGCTTTGGCTTGGCCGGGGCCTTCGCGGTGGACTTGGTCGCCGGTTTCGCCACGACATCGACCGCAGGCGCGACCGCCGCCTTGGGCGCAGTCGCCGGCTTGGCCAGCAAATCCCGGATCTCGGTCAGCAGCTTTTCCTCGGGCGTCGGGGCGGCCGGGGCTGGTTCGTCGGCGTCGGCGCGGCGAACCTTGTTGACCAGCTTGACCAGCAGGAACACCACGACGGCCACGATCAGGAATTGGATGACGGTGTTGATGAAGGCGCCGTACTGGACCGCCACCAACTCGACCGCCGGCGTCGTCGGGTCCTCGGGTTTGAGCACCCACTGCAGCTTGGAGAAGTCGAGCCCGCCCATCAGCAGACCGACCGGCGGCATGATCACCTGATCGACCAGGCTCTTGACGATCGAGTTGAAGGCCGCGCCGATGATGACGCCGACCGCCAGATCGATGACGTTGCCGCGCGCGATGAACTCGCGGAATTCCTTGACGATGCTCATGCTGAACCTCTTCCGACTGGCGCGAAAGGCTGAGCGCGTTCGCCTCCCTGGGTCAAGCGGCCGGCGGTCTACTCGTCGGCGTTCAGGCGACCGCGCAGTTCCTTGCCGCTCTTGAAGAACGGCACGTGCTTGGCGCGCACATCGACCGTCTCGCCGGTGCGGGGGTTGCGGCCGGCGCGGGCCGGGCGCGAGCGCACCGACAGGGCGCCGAAGCCGCGGAGCTCCACGCGACCGCCCTCTTCGAGCGCTCCGATCATGCGTTCGAGAATGACGCCGACGACCCGCTCGACGTCCTTCTGGGTCAGGTGCGGATTTTCGTTCGCGAGCCTGGCGATGAGTTCGGACTTGATCATCGATATCCCCGACGCGGCAAGGCGGTCCTGGGGAGGCAGGACCCGACGCGCGTGCGACCTTTGCCCAAGCAAGCCTGAGTCTTCAAGGGGAAAGCTTGCCTAACCAAGGCTTTTGAGTCGACCGGACGACCGCGCATGGCTCTCTCAAAGCCCCTTCGGCGCCCGGACGATCTTGGCTTCCGCGGCGGCGCTGCGCAGTTGTCGGTTGGTCTCCTCGGCCGCCGCGTACGGGATTTCGCGGACCTGGCTGACGGCCGTCCGCTCGAAGCGTGCGACGCCGCCGGACAGCACGCTGGTCTGGACGTTCCTGGCGCCGCCGATCATCGCCTCGCCGTTCGGCCCCTTGACGCTGAACCCCGCCCCGGCCTTGGGCAGGACGATTTCGAACACGCCCCGGGAGGCGGTCGGATAGGCTACGGCGTAGGGCGCGTCGCTGTCCGGCCCTGGCTCGCGACGCGGCAGGGCCTTGACCTGGCCCTCCCCCGTGCCGGGAACATGGAACTCGCGCACGCCCAGATCGTCATTGGGTCGCCAGTCCAGGGTCGCCTCCCCCGTCAGGGTCACGGTCATCGACCCGTCGTCGGCGCGCGCCCAGTCCACGGTCTTGAAATCGATCCAGCTGAGGCTGGTGGAGAAGCCTTGCTTGAGCGCGCGCTCGACATCGGCGCGGCTGGCCGTCTCGGTCATCCGTCCGATCGCCCGCGCGGGATCGCCTCGCAAGGTCGTGGTCATTCGCGTGGGGGCAGGCGCATCCAGCCCAGCCGATGCGTCGATGTGAAGGACAACGTCGCTGTCAGGGATCGTCAGCGGCGGCTGCTCGATTTCGACCAAGCTGGCGCCGCCCGCCCGGATCGGCAGGCCCCAGCGATAGCCTGGCGGGCGCAGGGTCTGGAGCCCGCCCCGATCCCCGGTGCGCGTGCCGTCCAGCCAGTAGTCGGCGCCGTCGATGCGGGCACGCACCAGGACGTGGTTGAACTGGGCGGCGCTGGGCACGCGGAGGTTCAGGCCGTCGCCCCCCGCCATGGCCACCAGCACCGGCTCGGCCTGGACGCCCAGCTCGCGCAGCAAAGCCAACAGCAGGGCCGTCTTGGCCTTGCAGTCGCCAAATCGTCGCGACCAGGTCTGGTCGGCCGACGTCGGGCGATAGCCGCCGTCGCCCATGCCCATGAACAGGTAGCGGGTCTTTTCCTCGACCAGCTGGAGGGCGGCGAAGGCCCGGACCTTGGGATCCGGGCTGGCGGCGGCGATCGTCGCCGCCTCGGCCTTCAACGGCGAGGCCGCCGTCAGGGTCGAGGCCTCGGTGAACAGCGGCGCCATGCGCGCCGAGATCTCGTTCCAGTCGCGGAAGGTCGAGGCTTCCAACTGGCCCACGCGCTGGAAGCGGGCCGGCGCGCCGATCGGCGGCTTCGGCGCGGTGACGTTGGAGACATCGACCAGCAGCTGGTGGGTTTTTCCAATCGTCGAGACCTTGGGCTCCGGAAAGCCCGCGGTCGCCTTCCACGTCATGGCGACGCCATCGGGCCACAGCAGCCGCACACGATAACGCGACGCGACGCCCGCCCAGCCCATGCGCTCGGAATCGTTGCTGCGGCCGCCGAACAGGGGCTCGTTGTGCTGCAGGCTGTAGGACCAGTCGACGACGTCGCCGACCTGCAGATCGTTGAGCTGGATGCTGGCGGTCATGCGCCCGTCCAACATGGCCCGCTCCATGTTCTTCTCGCGCCGCAGGACCAGGACGTCCTTGCCGCCCTTGAGCAGATCGATCGTCTGGCCGTTCCGGACGATGGCCAGAGCGTGCAGGACAAGCCGCTCGCGCACCGGATCCCAGGTCATGGACCGCGAACCCGAACCCGCCAGGCCCTCGGGCTTGGCGATCCGAACGACCCTTCGGTTGTAGTAGGTGATGCCTTCGGCGTCGGCGAAGGCCTGGTTGTCGTTCAGCAGGGTCTGGACGGCGGGGGGCGGCTGGCCGTCGTCAGGCGCGGCGGGGATCGGCGCGGGCTGCACCCACGCGGCGGGCGGCGCGTAGGTCGGCTTGTCGTCGGCCCAGGCCAGGCTCGCGCCGAACGCGCTCCACGCCAGGATCGCGATCGCGACCTTCCAGGATTTCAGCACGAGACGCCCCCAAAGCCACATGGCGCACGCGCGCCAAACACAACCTCAGGCAGTCGTAGCAAGCTTCCAGGCAAAAGAAAACGGCGGCCGGATCGCTCCGGCCGCCGCTCTTTTCGTCTTCGCGATCAGGCGAAGGCTTAGTCCTTGGTGGCCCGCTCGCGCAGGGCCGCGCCCAGGATGTCGCCCAGCGAAGCGCCGGAGTCCGACGAGCCGAACTGCTCGATGGCTTCCTTCTCTTCGGCCATTTCCAGCGACTTGATCGACATCGAGACGCGGCGAGCCGCCTTGTCGATGTTGGTGATCTGAGCGTCGACGCGGTCACCCACGGCGAAGCGCTCGGGGCGCTGTTCCTGGCGATCGCGCGACAGGTCCGACTTGCGGATGAACGCGGTCATCAGGGCGTCGTCCTCGCCGAAGCGCACTTCGATGCCGCCGGTGGTGACCTCGGTCACGGTGACCGTCACCGTCTGGCCCTTGCGATAGGTGTCGCCCGACATCGGATCGCCGCCCAGCTGCTTGATGCCCAGCGAGATGCGTTCCTTCTCGACGTCGACGTCCAGGACCTTGGCCTTGACGATGTCGCCCTTCTTGTAGCGCGACATGGCTTCTTCGCCCGAGGCGCTCCAGTCGATGTCCGACAGGTGGACCATGCCGTCGATGTCGTTGTCGAGGCCGATGAACAGACCAAATTCGGTCGCGTTCTTGACTTCGCCCTCGACGGTCGAGCCGACCGGGTGGGTTTCCAGGAAGGAATCCCACGGATTGGCCAGGGCCTGCTTCAGGCCCAGCGACACGCGGCGCTTGGACGGATCGACATCCAGCACGACCACGTCGACTTCTTGCGAGGTCGAGACGATCTTGCCGGGGTGGACGTTCTTCTTGGTCCAGGACATTTCCGAGACGTGGACCAGGCCTTCAACGCCGGCTTCCAGCTCCACGAAGGCGCCGTAGTCGGTGATGTTGGTGATGCGGCCGGTGAACTTGGCGCCGACCGGGTACTTGGCTTCGACGCCGTCCCAGGGATCGCTCTGCAGCTGCTTCATGCCGAGGCTGATGCGCTGGGTGTCCGGGTTAATCTTGACGATCTGGACCTTCACGGTGTCGCCCACGGCGAGCACTTGGCTCGGGTGGTTGACGCGCTTCCAGCTCATGTCGGTGACGTGCAGCAGGCCGTCGATGCCGCCCAGGTCCACGAACGCGCCGTAGTCGGTGATGTTCTTGACCACGCCTTCGCGGATTTCACCCTCTTGCAGCTGCGACACCAGTTCGGTGCGCTGCTCGGCGCGGGCTTCTTCCAGGATGGCGCGACGCGAGACGACGATGTTGCCGCGCGGACGGTCCATCTTCAGGATGGCGAAGGGCTGTTCCTTGCCCATCAGCGGGCCGACGTCGCGCACCGGGCGGATGTCGACCTGCGAGCCGGGCAGGAAGGCCGAGGCGCCGCCCAGGTCGACGGTGAAGCCGCCCTTGACGCGACCGACGATGGCGCCGAGCACGGGTTCGTTCTTGGCGTAGACGCCTTCCAGACGGGTCCAGGCTTCTTCGCGCTTGGCCTTTTCGCGGCTGATGACCGCTTCGCCGAGGGCGTTTTCCAGGCGTTCCAGGAAGACTTCGACCGAGTCGCCGACCTTGATGGTGGCTTTGCCGGTCTCGTCGACGCCGAATTCCTTCTGCGGAACCCGGCCTTCGGTCTTCAGACCGACGTCGATGATCGCGAAATCCTTCTCGATCCCGACAACGATGCCCTTGACGACGGTGCCTTCCTGGAAGTCGCGGCCGCCCATGGAATCGTTCAGCAGCGCTTCGAAATCGTCGCGCGTCGGGTTGAAGCTCATATCGTCAGCCATGCTGATGTTTAGTCTCGTGTTGAGGGAAGCCCTGCGATGAGCGCCGCCGAATGACGGTTCTCGGGATTCCGGGTGATGTGGGTTTTTGATGCGATCCACCGCGTCCTGAGCGGCGGCGAGGCGGGCGGTGGATTAGCCCTTGGGGTTTCCCCACCGGGCGCGCGCCGTCTCGACGATGCGGCAGGCCGCATCGAAGGCCTGGTCTATAGTCATTTCCGACGTATCAAGCAAGACCGCGTCTGGCGCCTGGGTCATCGGCGCGCTGGCTCGGCCGCCGTCCCGTTCGTCGCGCTTGCGGATGTCGGCGAGGATTTCCTCGAAGGTCACGGCCTCGCCCTGGCCCAGCAGCTGCTTCCAGCGGCGGTCGGCGCGGACCTCCGGGCTGGCGGTGACGAACAGCTTGGCCGGCGCTTCGGGGGCGATCACCGTGCCGATGTCGCGACCGTCGATGACGCTGCCGGGCTCGCGCAGGGCGAAATCGCGTTGCAGGTCGAACAGAGCCGCGCGGACGCCAGGGTGCACCGCCACGCGGCTGGCGGCCTCGCCCGCCTGGCGCGTGCGGACCTCGACCTTTTCCAGTTCGGCCAGGTCGAGCCCGCGTGCCGCGTCCTCGGCCGCGGTCGCGTCGTCCAGGTCGCCGGCGGCGTCCAGCAGACGCACGCCCACGGCTCTGTAGAGCAGGCCGGTGTCGAGCATCGGATAGCCATAGAGTCTAGCCAGCCGGCTGGCCACCGTGCCCTTGCCCGAGGCGGCGGGGCCGTCGACGGCGATGATGAAGGCCATGCTCAGGCCTCCTCGACCGTCCCGCCAAGGCCACGCATCATCTCGGCGAAGCCGGGAAAGCTGGTGGCGATCATGCCGGGCTCGTCGATTGACACCGCCGACTGGGCGGCCATGCCAAGGATCAGGTGGCTCATGGCGATCCGGTGATCGCCATGGGTCTCGACCATGGCCCCGCCACGCGGCGGCTGGCCGGTCCCGCGGACGATGAAGCCCTCCGGCTCCTCCTCGACGTCGACGCCGCAGGCTTCCAGGCCGGCGGCGGTCAGGGCGATGCGGTCGCTTTCCTTGACCCGCATCTCGCCGACGCCGCGCATGATCGTCTCGCCTGTGGCGAAGGCGGCGGCGATCGCCAGGATCGGATATTCGTCGATCATCGCCGGGGCGCGCTCGGGCGGCACGACGACGCCCTTCATGTTCGGCGAGTAGCGGGCGGTGATGTCGCCGACCTGCTCACCGCTCGACTCGCGAACATTCGAGACGACGAGATCCGCCCCCATCTCCTGCAGCGTCGTGAACAGGCCGGTGCGCAATTCGTTGAGCATCACGCCCTCGACCGTCACTTCCGAGCCGGGGACGATCAGGCCGGCCACCAGCGGGAAGGCCGCCGACGATGGGTCGCCAGGCACGGCGACGTGGGTTCCGGTCAACTTCTGGCCGGCCGGCAGGCGGATATGACGCACCCCGGCCCTGTCTTCGACGATCACCTCAGCCCCGAAGGCCCGCAGCATGCGCTCGGTGTGGTCGCGGGTGGCTTCTGGCTCGATCACCTCGACCCCGCCCTCGGCGTGCAGACCGGCCAGCAACACGGCCGACTTCACCTGGGCCGAGGCCATCGGCAGCCTGTAGGACAGGCCGCGCAGGTTGCCGCCCTTCAGGGTCAGCGGCAGGCGGCCTTTGTCGCGGCCCAGCCAGGTGGCGCCCATCCGGGCCAGCGGGTCCAGCACCCGGCCCATCGGTCGGCCGCGCAGCGAGCTGTCGCCGGTGAAGGTGGCGCACAGGGCGAAGCCGGCCGCCGCTCCCATGATCAGCCGCACGCCGGTGCCGGCGTTGCCGCAGTCGACCACGTCCGACGGCTCGGCGAAGCCGCCATGGCCCTCGATCCGCCAGCGGCCGACGCCCTCCTGTTCGACCCGGGCGCCGAAGCTGCGCATGGCCTGGGCGGTCGCCAGCACGTCGGCGCCCTCCAGCAGGCCCTCGACCGTGGTGGTCCCCGAAGCCAGGGCGCCGAGGATCATCGAGCGGTGCGAAATCGACTTGTCGCCAGGGGCCCGGACGGTTCCCCGCAAGGCCCCGCCGGGCGTGCTCTTCAGTCCAGCCGCCGCCATGCCGTCACCGGCCTCCGTATCATGTGCTTTTCGCGAGGGGATTGCTTTTGACAGCGGCCCCTCGTCATGGCAAGTGACCGGCCGCTTTTCCCATCTGGATCAAAGGGTCGCCAACTTGGCCAATCCCGAATTGGGCGCAAAACAAATTTGCCCCAACTGCCAATCGAAATTCTATGACCTGGGCCGCCGCCCGGCCGCTTGCCCCAAGTGCGGGGAGACGTTTGATCCGGAAGAGGCGCTGAAGTCGCGCCGCGTCCGGGCTCGCGCCGTCACGCCGGACTACGACGCCGAGGACGAGAAGCCCGCCCCCGCTCCCAAGGAGGAGGATGGCTTCGAGGACGAGGTCGATGAGACCCCGGAAATCGACGAGGTCGCCGAGGAAGTCGTCGAAGCCGACGACGACGACACCGACCCGACCGTCGCCCCGGCCCCGGCCGCCGACGACCTGGGTGTCGACTTCTCGGAAGACGAAGACCTGGCCGAGGACGAAGCCGACGACGTTCCGTTCCTCGAGGACGAAGACGACGAGGACGTCCTGGACGACGAAATCGAAGGCCTGCCGGGCGCGGACGACGACGACTAAGCTCGTCCGCACCCGTCTCGTTTCCTTGGGGAAATTCTGAAGAACAACGGTTCGAAAAATTTTCCGAAAAAAGTTCGCCGGGAGGGTTGATCCAAAAATCCTCCCGGCATAGGTTCCGCGCCTCTTCGGGGGCCACCCACTCGGAACCACTGGAGAGACTAGGGAATACCAACGCTTCCCACCGGGAAACTTGGGAAAACCTTGGGGCTATAGCTCAGCTGGTAGAGCGCTTGAATGGCATTCAAGAGGTCAGCGGTTCGACTCCGCTTAGCTCCACCAAGACGGCCGCTTCCCTAAAGGGAGCGGCCGTTTCCATGTCCAGCGCCCGGCTCGGCGGCGCCGCTCCCCCTCACACGCCCCACAGCTTGCGCGCCTCGTCGGCGACGACCTCCGGATACTCCTCGGGCCAGAACAGCTTTGCTTTGGGCAGGCGACGAACGCCCCGTGAGTTCGGCAGCAGGCGGTCCAGATAGTCCGGGCTCTCCTTGGCGAAGATGTCGTCGGCCATGCCCCAGACGATGCGGACGGGCACCTTGCACCGGCGCAGCGCCGTCTCGATCCCGGCTAGGGGATTGGGGTCCAGGCCGAGGGTGTAAGCGTTGACCAGGGCCTTGCTGGCCGGGGTGGCGACCAGCGGACCGAAATACATCGCGATCGCCGCGTCGGTGGGCTGGCTGGGGTCGGAGAAGCACATGCCGCCAAAGCCCTGCGGCGAACGCGCCAGCTTGGGGTCCCTGAACCAGGGGACCAGCCACTGGTCGGGATAGGTCCCGTCGCGGGCCAGGGCCAGCACCGGCTGCAGGGCCGGCGGCGGGCTGTCGGGCTCGACGTCGCAATTGGTCAGCAGCAGGGTGCGCACCCTTTCCGGAAAGCGGGTGACGAAGATCTGGGCCACCGCCCCGCCACTGTCGTTGGCGACCAGGTCGACCGAGGCGATCCCCAGCTTGTCGAGGAACGCCGCCAGCATGTCGGCCTGGTCGGACGGGGTCACGCCCTGGCCGGCCGCCACCCGGGTGAAGCCCAGGCCCAGGGAGTCCGGGGCGATGCAGCGTCGGTGCGACGCCAGGCGGTCGAACGCCCCACGCCACTGGAAGCCGTTGAGCGGGAAACCGTGCAGGAACAGGGCGACCGGGCCGGCGCCGCGCTCGACATAGGCGATGTCGCCGAACCGGGTCGACTGGTAGCGGCGGGCCGCGTTCCACGCGCGCGCGGCGCTCGCGTCGTGCTCGGCGCGGGGCAAGCCTCCGTCGGCCCGGGCCGCGCCGGCGGCGGCCAGGGTCGCCAACCCCGCGGAAGCGGTCAGGAACTGTCGTCTTTGCATGGATCCGGTCCTCATGGGGGGCGGAAGCCCCGATGAGCCGGAGGAGTAGGATCGCCGGATCACCGGCTCCATGACCTGCAAGGTTATGGCGATCATGCTCGACGCGGTTAGTGTCACGCCATGAACACGATGACCTCGCCGCCGCCTCGGGGCGTTCCCGCCGTCGCCGACCATCCGTTGGGCGACCTGCTGCGCCAGTGGCGCAGCGCCCGCCGCATGAGCCAGATGGACCTGGCGCTGGAGGCCGGGATCTCGACCCGCCACCTCAGCTATGTCGAGACCGGCAAGGCGCGGCCCAGCCGCGAGCTGGTCGCTCTGCTGGCCGGGGCGTTGGACATGCCGATGCGCGACCGCAACGCCCTGCTGGTCGTGGCCGGTTATGCGCCGGGCTACCGCGAGACCGCCCTGAGCGATCCGCAGATGGCCCTGATGCGGCGGGCCATCGAGTTCATCCTGGCCCAGCAGGAGCCCTATCCCGCCTTCGTGGTGAACCGCCACTGGGACGTGCTGATGGCCAACAAGGGCCTGCTCAGGGTGTTCGACTGGCTGCGCGACGGGGTCCAGCCGCACGGCAATATCATGCGCCAGGTCTTCGACCCCGCCGACATGCGGCCTTTCGTCGAAAACTGGGAAGAGGTGGCCGGCGACCTGATCCGCCACCTGCATCACGAGGCCGCCACCGACAGGACCTCCCGCGCCCTGCTGGACGAGGTGCTGGCCTATCCGGACGTGCCAGCCCGCTGGGAGCGACGCGAGCTGGGCGCCACGCCCCTGCCGCTGATGACCGTCACCTTCCGCAAGGGCGACCAGCGCCTGACCTTCTTCTCGACCCTGACCACCTTCGGCACCTCGCGGGACATCACGCTGGAGGAGCTGCGGGTGGAGTGCATGTTCCCCGCCGACGACGAGACAGCGGCCTTCTGCAAGGGGTTGGCGGAAAAGATCGCCTGACCGCAATACAACCTCTGGCGCCAAACTTGCTGCGGGGACCGCGAGCATGAAGGGCGACACCATGGGCATCGGCGCGAGCGGCATCCAACGCGAAGGCGGCATTCCGGCTCCTAGATTCCTGAATTTGGGCGGGATGGCGATGCTGTCGGCGGTCAAGGACCAGGTGTTCAAGACGTTCGACGCCGATCAGGACGGCAAGGTCTCGGCCCAGGAGATCGCCAAGCTCGGCAATAACGACCCGGACAAGCTTGCCGACAAGCAGGCCCTGGTCTCGGCCTTCGACCGCAATGGCGACGGCGCGCTCGATTCCGGCGAGTTCGGCGCCTCCAGGCTTCTTGACAGCAAGAACCTCAAGACCCTGCTCGGCGTGCAGGACGAAGCGGGGGTCGCCAAGTGGCTGGTCTCGCGCGCGGACACCGACGGCGACGGTGCGCTGTCCGCGGCGGAATATGCGGGCGTCGCGTCGCCCAGCTCCGGCCGGATCGACGCGGAGGGCGCGAGCGCCGGGGACTCGCCCGAGCAGGTCAACGCCGAGGTGTTCAGCGGGACCGACGCGGACCAGAACGGCCGGCTGTCGACGGAGGAACTGACGGCCACGCTCGAAGCCGCCCCCCACATCTTTCGGTTCGGCGACAGCAGCCAGACGGCCGGCGTCCTGGCCGCGCGCTACGACGGGGACGGGGACGGCGTTCTTTCGGCCGACGAACTGATGGCAGCGGCCAAGGCTCGAAACCTCGACCCGACCGCCGTCGGCGACCTGATCAAGTCGGCCGATCGCGACGGCGACATGAAGCTTTCCGGCGACGAGTTGCGTGCCGCCAGTCAACGGCGCTCGCCAGCGTTCCAGCCGATCCAGGTCGGTCACCTGCCCGCTCCACCCTCGAACGGCGAAGCGCTGCTGGCGCGGCTGCTGGGCTCGACCCTGCGGAGCCTGAGCGACCAGACGGCCTCGGAACTGGGCGGCGCCCTGAACCGCAAGGCCTAAGCGCCCCGGGCCACGAACCAGCCGTTGCGGAAGCCCTGGTCGGCCTTGCCGTAGGTGAAGGCCTCGCCCTCGGGCGTCGTGAAGCGGCCGCCCGCGGCGACCAGGATGGCGTGGCCGGCGGCGGTGTCCCATTCCATGGTCGGCCCGTGGCGCGGATAGATGTCGGCCGCGCCCTCGGCGATGCGCACCAGCTTGATCGAGCTGTCCATCGGGGCGCGCAGGGAAAAGCCGTACTGGGCCGCCAGTTCGGCCGCCCTTTCTTCCTTCATCGTATGGCTGACCAGGGCCAGGGCCTGACCTTCGGGCCAGGTCCGCGCCTGGACCCGGGCCTCGGCGCCGCCGGAACCCTCGCGCTTGAGCACGCCTTCGGCGCTGGTGAACCAGACCTCGCCTGTCGCCGGGGCGCAGATGGCGCCGGCCACCGGAACGCCGTCGTCGATCAGGCCGATATTGACCGTGAAGTTGGGATCGCCGCGCACGAAGGCCTTGGTCCCGTCGACCGGGTCGACCAGGAAGAAGCGCGGGCCGATGGCGTCGGGCGTCCCGAACTCGCAGGCGTGCTCCTCGGAGATCGCCGGGATCTCCGGGAAACGTTCGGCCAGCCGGGCCAGGATCAGGCGCTCCCCAGCCCGGTCGGCCTCGGTGACCGGGCTCTCGTCGGCCTTACGGACCACGTCCAACTCGGTGCGCCAGTACGGCAGGATGACCTCGGCGGCCGCCTCGACGATCGTCGCCAGCTCGCGGCCGTAGTCCGCCAGGTTCGTATGGGCCATTCAGCTTCCTCGGGGGTCGTCGCCGACGAACACCAGGGCGACGCGCGTGGCGTCGACCGTCTGCTTGCCGACGTCTTCGAAATTGACGGTCACGCGATGGCCGATCACCGACTGCACCTGGCCCAGGCCCCAGTCGGGCTGGTCGGGATGGCGCACGAGGACGCCCGGCTCGAGAAACGGATCCATGACGCGCTTCTGATAGGCCGCCAGCAGCGTTTGCCAAAGTCCCAAATCACGCCAAAGATCGCGCCATGACCGATGAAGCCGCATCCGCGCCGCAGGCCGCCGCGCCCGAATTGAACGCCCCAAAGGTGGATATAGGAGGCCCCGACTTCGCCGCCCTCCTGGCCGCGCGCCTCTGCCACGACTTCATCAGCCCGGCCAGCGCCATCGTCTCGGGCCTGGACCTGCTGGAGGATCCCTCGGCGCAGGACATGCGCGAGGACGCCATGAGCCTGATCTCGTCCAGCGCCCGCAAGCTGGCCGACCTGCTGCAGTTCACCCGGGTGGCGTTCGGCGCCTCCGCCTCGGCCGAGAACTTCGATTCCCGCGAGCTGGAAAAGCTGGCCCAGGGCGTGTTCGCCCACGTGCGCCCCACCCTGGACTGGGCGATCCCGCCCTCGACCATGAACAAGGCCACCGCCCGCGCCATCCTCAACATCGCCCAGATCGCCGCCAGCGCCCTGCCGGCCGGCGGCAAGGCGACGCTGCGGGCCGTGGTCGCGGACGACCGGGTGGCGATCACCGCCCACGCCGCGGGCCCCCGCGCCCGCCTGCGGCCGGAAGTGCTGGCGGGCCTGAAGGGCGAGGCCCTGGCCGAGGGCCTGGGCGGCCCTTGGGTGCAGGCGGCCTATCTGAACGCCCTGGTCCGCGCGGCCGGCGGCCAGGTCGGGGTCGAACTGGGCGAGGACCAGGTCACCCTCGCCGCCTGGGTCCCCGCCTGAGCCCGTCCGAGCGATAAAACCTAAGATCGCCATCGCCGTCACCGGTCCTTAACACCCTCGGCCGCAAGCTGAGGGGATTGGATTGGAGCGTGCCGTGAAGACCTGTCTCGTCGTCGACGACAGCCGGGTGATCCGCAAAGTCGCCCGGCGCGTCCTGGAAGACATAGGCTTCGAGATCGCCGAAGCCGCCGACGGCGTGGAAGCCCTGGCCTGGTGCCGAGCGGCGATGCCCGACGCCGTGCTCCTGGACTGGAACATGCCGGTCATGAACGGGATCGAGTTCCTGCGCCATCTGCGCCAGGAGCCGGGCGGCCAGGGGCCGACCGTGGTCTTCTGCACCGTCGAGAACCGGATCGAGGCCATCCGCGAGGCGCTGGACGCCGGGGCGGACGAGTACATCATGAAGCCGTTCGACGGCGACATCATCGCGGCGAAGTTCGCCGAGGCGGGCCTGCTGTGACGCCCGAGGACATGGACCTGCTGGCCGCGCTGGCCCGGCAGCGCGCCGGTCTGCGGATCGAGAGCGACAAGGCCTATCTGGTCGAGAGCCGGCTCAACCCGCTGGCCCGCCGCGAAGGCTTTGAGTCGATCGAGGTGATGATCGCCGCCCTGCGCGCCGATCGCGACGACCGGTTGATCTGGGCCGTGGTCGAGGCCTTGACCCAGAACGAGACCGCCTTCTTTCGCGATCGCGAGGTCTTCGCCCACCTGCGCGACGACCTGCTGCCGGGCCTGTCCAGGCAAGGGCGCGACCGGCCGATCCGCATCTGGAGCGCGGCTTGCTCGACCGGCCAGGAGGTCTATTCCCTGGCGATGACCGCCGCCGAGGCGCGCGACATCGCGCCGGGCGCCCGGTTCGAATTCTTCGGTTCGGACCTGTCGGACCGCTGCCTGGAAAAGGCCCAGAGCGGCCTCTACACCCAGTTCGAGGTCCAGCGCGGACTGCCGATCCGCCTGCTCGTCAAGCACTTCGAGAACCAGGACGAGATGTGGGCGATCACCCCGCGCATCCGCCAGGCGGTGCGCTGGCGGCGGATCAACCTGCTGGCCGACCTGTCCTCGATGGGCAAGTTCGACGTCATCCTGCTGCGCAACGTCCTGCCAGGCCTGGATCCGGCCGTGCACGGCCGGGTGATCGAGAGCCTCGCCGCCCGCCTGGAAGACGACGGCGTGCTGCTGGTCGGCAGCGGGGAATCGCTGGAGGGCGTCACCAACGCCGTGCAAGCGATCGCCGGACCCTCGGGCCTTTTCGCCCGCGCCGCGGCCTGACCCGGCGAGATCGCCTCAGGCCTCGACCGCGCCCGGCTTCAGGCCATGCTCGCGCCAGAAGGCCAGCATCCGCGCCCAGGGCGTCGCGGGCTCGCGCCCGGGGAGCGCCTTGACCAGCTTGCGATAGAGGGTCTGGACCGATCCGGGCGCCGTCAGCGTCGCCGAAAGGTCCAGCGCCTCGATCATCGCCACGGCTTCCTTGCGGTAGTCGACGGGCAGCCTGCCGGCATGCGGCGGGGGCGTGCGGCAGTCGCTGAAGTCCAGCTTCACGCCGGTCAGCACCTGGATCGCCGTGGCCATGGTCCGGGCGTATTCGGGGTCGCCGCCCAGACGGTCGACATCGATGACTAGGTCGGCGCGCGGCAGGGCCGCCACGTAGGACAGCACATAGACCGCCAGAAAGGCGGCGAACGACACCCGCGCCGGCGCACGCTTCAGTCGCTTGCGGACCGCCTGGATGCGATCGGCGAGTTCGCCCTTCCCTGCCGTGAGGCCCAGCCGCCGGGCGCCCGCCTCGCCGCACGCCGCCTCGGACAGGATCACGTATTGGCTGAGCTCGAAATAGGTCGGCCGGGGCCGCTTGCGCAGCGAATAGAACGATCGCCATTGCTGCACCGGATCGCGGATCAGCACGATATGGGTGCCGCCGAACCGCCGCCGCAGCCAGCCGATCCGGCCCAGCGTGCGGCAGCAGGCCAGCACCGGAGTGCGGTCCTGACGTCGCGCCGCCGCGATCAACGTCTCGACATAGGCGGCCTGGCCGGAATCCTCCTGCTCGGGCGGCAGGAAATAGCCGTCCAGCGCCAGGCGAGCTTCGAAACGGTCGACGCCGCCGTCCGGCCGCAGCAGGTCGGCGAACTCCGACAGGTAGGGCAGGCCCTCGTTCGGGTGGCGCAGGCCGCTGGTGGCCGGCCGTTCGTGCTCGATCCGCTCGGGCGTCAGCCAGGCCAGCTGTTCGTGCCAGGGCTCGTAATAGGCCATCACCTCGGGGACGGCGCGGAAGCGGTGCCAGACATAGGTGCTGGAGCATCGCCAGCCACTATGTACGAAGATCGGCGCGGAAGAAGGACGCGGCAATTGAGGATCACACCCGTGGAACAGACGACCACAGGCTGAAGCGCCAGCTTGGCTGGCGGATATCGGTGAGGATTGAACTGAAACCGGATTTGTAACCGGCTCGTCATGGGCGAGGGTGATTGTCACGAAACGCGACCGAGCGTTGCCGTCTGGACTTTGAATTGCGCCTTGGAAATGTCGCCCCAGAGGGATCCGAGGAACGTGACCTGTCGAAAAAAAGCCCGCCGATTCATGACCGGCGGGCTCGTTCCAGGCCCGGTCGCCCAGGCTTCGGATTTCCGGTCGAGGACTACTTGGCGTCCTTGGCGGTGTCGCTGACGGCGGCGCCCGCCGACGAGACGTCCTTGCCGGCGCCTTCGACGGTGTTGCAGGCCGCGACGGTGAGGCTGGCGGCGATCGCGGCCAGAATGATGAGCTTACGCATGGGTCTTCTCCGGTGATCGCCCGTGTGGGCGTCCAAGATGTTGCCCCAGTTGAACGTGGGCCTCCCGGCTAGGTTCCGGTATTGGCAGGCTCGGCCGGCGGCGCTTCCGGGGTCGGGAACACCAGGCGCACCAACAGACCGCCGGCCGGCGAGGTGTCGAACAGCAGCTTGCCGCGCAGCTGCCGGGCGAAGGCGGTCATCAGGGTTCGGCCCACGCCCTCGACCGGCCCCATGGGCGCGCCGGGACCGTCGTCGCCGATCGCCAGCTCGGCCTCTTCGCCCCGTACGAAGAAGTCCACCGTCAGCGTGCCGCCGCGTTCGGCCAGGGCGTGCTTCTGGGCGTTGGTGATGGCCTCGACCGCGAACAGGGCCAGGGGCGCCAGGCGGTCCGGGTCGATGACCAGCGGGTCGGCATGGACCTCGGTGCGGATCGCGCCGCCGGTCGACATGTCGCCGGCCAACAGCAGGGCCGTCAGCTCCTCCAGGAACGGCCGCAGGTCCACCCGCTTGAGGTCGGGACCCTGGTAGAGCGCCCGGTAGATCTGAGCCAGGGCGGTGATCCGCTGGCGGGTGTCGTTCAGGGCGGTGCGGGCGGCGGGGTCGGTCAGCGCCCGCTGCTGCATGTTCAGCAGGCTCGAGATGATCTGCAGGTTGTTCTTCACCCGGTGATGGATCTCGCGCATCAGCGCGTCCTTCTCGTCCAGGCTGTCGCGCAGCGAGGCGTCGCGGGCGACGATGCCGGCCGCCATGTCGTCGAGGGTGGCGGCCAGTTCGCGGATCTCCGGCGGCGCGCGCTCGGCCTGCAGGGGACGCACCGTGAACCGGCCCCGGGCGTAGATGGCCGCGACCCGCCGCAGATAGACGATCCAGCGGATCACCGCCTGTTCGGTGGCGTAGAGCACGGCCGCCAGGGCCAGGACGAAGGCCAGCAGCGGCGCCAGCAGACGCAGCATCGGGTTCAGCCAGGCCCACGAGGCCAGGCCCGGCGCCTTGGCCGACAGGATGACGAACACCTCCTGCCCGACCAGCGGCGCGGCCGAGAAGTCCCGCGGCCGGTCGTCGGCGTCGCGCCCCGACCACAGGGCCGAGCCGCTCTTGAGGGTCTGGTCCCGCCAGGCGGTGGACGGACTTCCGAACGCCCGCGGGTTGGTGGCGGCGAAGACATGGCCTTCGGAGTCGGCCAGGGCCACCTCGGCCCCGCCCGGCAGGTAGCGGTTGGCGGTCTCCGGCTGGATCGTCGACAGGGTCAGCACGGCGGCCATGGCCCCGTCGAACCGGCCGTCGCGCTTCTCGGCCCGGACGGCGGTCAGCACGGCGGGCTCGTCGGCGTAGGAGACGCCCGGAATGCTGGCCACCACCATGTGCGATCCGGTGGCCAGGCGCTGGAACCACCGCCGGTTGGCGCGGGTGGCGTCCGGCGGCGTGGTGGCGGCGGCGCACGACACGCGACCGTAGGCGTCGAAGCGGATCAGGTTGGCGTAGCCCGGCAGGCGCTGCTTCACCGTGTCCAGGCGCTGGGTGCATTCCAGCCCGACCGACCCAGGCCCGAGGGTCTGGAGGAGGACGCCGGCGGCTTCGATGCGGGCCCGGGCGATCGCGGCGCTGCGGCCGGCCGCCAGCTCCAGGCTCTGGCGGCGCGAATCGGCCTCGGCCTTGAAGGCGAAGACCGATTGCAGCACGCCGAGGATCAGGACCGGCAAGAGCGCGAGGAACAACGCGCCGGCCAGCCGGACCCGGATGGATCCGACCGTTCCGGCTCCTCGCCTGAGGAGGGGCTTCACCGCAGGGTGCTCAGTCTCTCCGCGTCGGCCAGGATGGCGTACATGGCGTCGCCGGCGGCGGCGCCGTCGCGGTCATAGGCGCCGGCCTCGAGAATCGCCTGCAGGGCTCGCCGCGCCCGGCTGACCCGGCTCTTCACCGTGCCTACCGCGCAGCCGCAGATCTCGGCGGCTTCCTCATAGGCGAAGCCGCCCGCCCCGACCAGGATCAGGGCCTCGCGCTGTTCCGGCGGCAGCATCGCCAGGCTGAGCCGCAGCTCGTCCAGGGCTACCGGCGCCTCGGGATCGTCGACCGCCACCAGAGTGCGTTCGGCCGCCTCCTGGTCGAGCTGACTCTGGCGCCAGGACCGGCGCTTCTCGGAATAGAACTGGTTGCGCAGGATCATGAAGGTCCAGGCCTTCATGTTGGTGCCCAGCTGGAAGCTGGCGCGGGCGTCCCAGGCCTTCATCATGGCGTCCTGCGCCAGATCGTCAGCCGCGGTGGGGTCGCCGGTCAGGGTGCGGGCGAAGGCGCGCAGATGCGGAATGAGCGTGACGAGTTCCTTCTTGAAGGCCCCGTCACGGGCCGGATCGAAGGGGGACCGGCCGACTTGCGCTTCGCTCATGCTCAACGCTCTCCCGAAGGCGTCTCGGCCTTGCGCAGGATGTCCAGAAACTCGTCGGGCACAGGCTCGTTGACGACCTCGTCGAACATCTGGCGAAGCTTGACGCCGATAGCCTGCTGACGGAGCCGCGCTTCGTCGAGCGCGGCCGTCCCTTTGCGGTGATCTTCCATGGGTACGTGTTCGATCATGTCCTCGACGCCGACGAGACGCGGCGCCCGCCCCCTTTGGCCGAATGAGTGTACGCCGGATGACAACGTCGGATTCCCTATGGGGTTCCACAAGCTTGAGCATATGATGGCAAAATTGTCGTCGCTTCGAAACCCGCCATGGAACCGGTGTCTGAGGGTTGCGTTTATGTTCGGATGGCCGAACGGCGTAGCTTCACCACACCGCAGGCTTTTTTGTATCCGAAGACACTCACACGGGAGGGGTCATGAGTCTTCTTGCCCGGCTGGCGCCGCACTTGCCTTACGTTCGTCGCTATGCCCGCGCCCTGACCGGCGACCAGACCACTGGCGACCACTATGTGCGCGTCGCGCTCGAGGCCCTGGCGGCCGGCGAGCGGTCGCTGGACGCCAATCTGTCGCCCCGGGTCGCGCTCTATCGCGTGTTCCACGCCATCTGGCTGTCCTCGGGCGCCCAGCTGGAAGCGCGCCGTGACGACCTGACCGGCGCGGCCGACGACGCCTCGCAGCGGCTGTTGCGGATCGCGCCGCGTTCGCGCCAGGCGTTCCTGCTCACCGCCCTGGAAGGCTTCACCCCCACCGAGGCCTCGCAGATCCTGGATTGCGACTTCGCCGAGGTCGAACGGCTGATCGCCGAGGCCCAGAGCGAGATCGACGCCGAACTGGCCACCGAGGTCCTGATCATCGAGGACGAACCGGTGATCGCCGCCGACATCGAGGCCCTGGTCAAGGAACTGGGCCACGACGTGATCGACATCGCCGCCACGCGCGGCGAGGCCGTCGACGCTGTCACCCGGCGCACGCCCGGCCTGGTGCTGGCCGACATCCAGTTGGCCGACGGCTCGTCGGGCATCGATGCGGTCAAGGACATCCTGGCCCGCCTGGACGTGCCGGTGATCTTCATCACGGCCTTCCCCGAACGCCTGCTGACCGGCGAACGCCCGGAGCCGACCTTCCTGATCACCAAGCCCTTCCAGCCGGAGACGGTGAAGGCGGCGATCGGCCAGGCGCTGTTCTTCCACCCGCGCCGGACGCAAAAGGCGGCCTGATACCGGCCGCGCGTCCGGGTCGGACCCCGAAACGATCAAGGCCCCGGTTTTCGCCGGGGCCTTTTTCATGGGCTAAGCTTCGCGGTCACGAGCCAGATTAGCTGGCCAGATTAGCTGGAAGGTGTCTGCCTGACCGGCGCCTGTTCGCCGGAATAGCGCTCGGCTTCCTGGGTGGTGGTCGCGCCCTTGGTATGCTCGACCCCGGCCAGGTCCCCCGAGCGCAGGCCCCAGGCGCCGAACAACGCCGCAGCGGCCAGTACGGTCGAGATGATCAGCACCCAGAAGACGTGCTTGCCCCAGCGCCCCTGGCGGACCCGGGTCGCGTTGACGGCGGGATGGTGGTGTTCAAGGTCGGCGGGCATCTTGGGCCTCCTTATCGGGCGGCGGAATAGGCTCCCGTACCGGGCGTCGCCGGGCCGCTGGGAGCGAGGTTGTCGCTAAAGTGCTGGAGAACGCCCGCCGACGCCGCCACCGTGACGATCACCGCCAAGGCCATGATGCGGTTGCGCCTGGTCCGTTGCCGACGCGACATCGGGCCGTCGAAGGTCAGTCCACCCTGTTCGGCTTGATAGGTGCGGATCACGAACGTTGCTCCCCTGTGCGAGGCCATTCGGCCTTCGGGACATCAACGTGTCGTCCCTTGCGACGTTCCCTGCCGGCTGCCCCGACGAATGGCGGCCGAACGGCGGCGCGAAAAAATATCGCGGAAAAGGCGAAAAAGTTTCGCTGGGCGGGAACCCCCCGGTGGGAGCGGCGTTTTTGAATTGCGGAGGCGGCGACGCCCCCCCGACTTGAGGCTGGTGAAAGCCAGCCTGCCGCCTCCGCACCCTACCCTTCAAAACGCATGCCGGCGGATCCCTTCGGATCCGCCTTTTTCGTGCGCGGCGCGCTAGCGCAGCCTTCCGTCCAGATCGAACTGGATATCGGCCTGGCGCCTCAGGGGGCGGTTCTCGCCGTCGTTGGTCATGGCCCCGGCGTCGCCGGCCGCGCCGACGTCAAGCGTCACGTTGCTGTAGCCCATCTTGTCCAGCGCCCGGGTCACCACGTCGGCGCGCTGCCTGGACAGCGCCAGGTTGGCGTCCGGCGCCCCCGCGGCGTCGGCCAGGCCCACGACCCGCACCGAGGCGACCTTGCAACCCGTGGCCAGGGCGTCGGCCCCCTTCAGCACGGAGCGCGCCTCGTTGGTCAGCTGGGCCGATCGGCTCTCGAAATAGATCTGGACCGAAAAGTCTTCGCAACTGGGGGCCATCTGCACGACCTGCGACCGCGACTTGGGCCTGGGATGGCTCGCGCATCCCGCCACCAGGCCGCCCAGGACCGCCACGCCGATTATCGCCCGTCCGATCGTCTTCATCTTGCCCTCTCTGACGCCACGGCGCGCAAAAGGCGGCCGACACGAGCCGGCCGCCTTTACGAGGGTTCGGCCTGGCCCGACTTAACGCGGGCTGCCGTCTTCCCAGTAGTAACGACCGCTCCGCGAGTCGTAGTAGTAATACCGTCCGGCGCGCTCGTCATAGTACTGACGGCGATTGACGTTGGTGGCGCCGCAACCCCCGTCTTCGCGGCAGCCCTTCACGGCGCCGACGGTGCCCCCCAGCGCCGCGCCGACCGCGGCGCCCGTGGTGGCGCTGCCGCCGCCGACGTTGTTGCCGACGATCGCGCCCGCCAGGGCGCCCAGGGCCGCGCCGCCCGCGGCGTTGCGTTCGGTGTTGCCGGTGGCGGTGCAAGCGCTGGCCAGCACGCCGACGCCCAAGAGGGCGATCAAGGTCTTGTTCATCGTGGCTCTCCGTTCGAGCTTGTCCCAGGCAGCAAACGGGCCGCGCCGGCAACGGTTCCGGGAACCCCAGCCAAGCGCCGCCGTTTCTGGTCTCGATCCCTCTTGCGCATCCGCGCCCCGGCCCCGCGCCCCGTGCGCCCTGGAACTTCGCATGCGTGTGGAAGTCGTCACCAACATCGCTTCCGGCTCGGTGGGCCGGGACGCGCCCGCCCAGGCCGAGGCCATCCTGGCTGAGCACGGGGTCACCGGGCGGGTCCACGCGCCCAGCGAGGGCGAGCTGATCGTCTGCCTGCGCGACGCCCTCGACTCCCGGCCCGACGCCCTGCTGGTGGTGGCCGGGGACGGCACCGCCCGGGCTGCCGCCGAGATGGCCGGTCCCGACGGTCCCCTGATCGCGCCCCTGCCCGGCGGCACCATGAACATGCTGCCCCACGCGCTGTACGGCGTCGTTCCCTGGCCCGAGGCCATGGCCAACTGCCTGAAGGGCGGCCAGGAACGGATGATCTCCGGCGGCGAGATCAACGGCCGGCTGTTCTTCGTCGCCGCCATCCTCGGCAGCCCCGCCCTGTGGGCCGAGGCGCGCGAGGCGGCGCGGGCGGGCCGGGCCGACCTGGCGCTGCTGCGCGCCCGCCGGGCCATGCGCCGCGCCTTCTCCAGCCGCCTGCGCTACGTGCTGGACGGCCGCCCCAAGGGCAAGACCGAGGCCCTGAGCCTGCTCTGCCCTCTGGTCTCGGCCGACCTGGACGCCGACGAGCAGGCCCTGGAGGCCGCCGCCCTCGACCCCGCCGGCGCGCTCGACATCTTCCGCCTGGGGGTCAACACCGTGACCGGCAACTGGCGCAACGACCCGTCGGTGGTCGTCGGCCGCTGCCGGATCGGCAAGGTTTGGGCCGGGGGCCGGATCCCCGCCATCCTCGACGGCGAACCGGTGCGGCTGGACGACACCGTCGCCATCCGCTTCCGCCCCAAGGCCTTTCGCGCCCTGGTTCCCGCTTCATGAGGCCGCTCAAGCTGGTCCAGGTGTCCGACATCCATTTCGGCGGCGAGCACAAGGCCGCCGTCGAGGCGGCGGTCGAGCGCATCCACGCCGAACGGCCCGACCTGGTGATCGCCGCCGGCGACCTGACCAAGGACGGCAAGGTCGAGGAGTTCGACGCCGCTCAAGCCTGGCTCGACCGGCTGCCCCGGCCGCGCCTGGTCACGCCGGGCAATCACGACGTCCCGTTCGCCGGTCCACGCGAGATTCTGGCCCGCCTGGTCGCGCCGTGGCGGCGGTACGAGACCCGGTTCGGCGAGCGGATGAACAGCGACTGGGACGATCCGCGGGCCACGGTGGTCACCCTCAACTCGGCCCGCGCCTTCCAGCTGCGGCTGAACTGGTCGAAGGGCGCGGTCTCGCGCCGCCAGGTCCGCGAGGTCTGCGCCGACCTGAAGGGCGCCGCGCCCGGAGCCCTGAAGATCGTGGTCTGCCACCACCCGCTGATCGAGATGCTGGGCGGGCCGATGACCGCCCGGGTGCATGGCGGCACCGCGGCGGCCCAGGCCTTCTCGCACGCCGGGGTCGACCTGGTCCTGACCGGCCACATCCATGCGCCGTTCGTGCATCCCTATCCGTTCTCCGACGGCTGCACCCAGGCGGTCGGCTCGGGGACGTTGTCGGTGCGCGAGCGCGGCGTGCCGCCCAGCTTCAATGTGATCGAGGTCGACGACGTCGACATCCGCATCACGGCCCTGGCCTTCGAACGCACCCGGTTCACGACCTTCCGGACCTGGTCGGTTCCTCGCCGCTGCGTTCCCAAGACTTCAAACGAAAACGGCGCGACCGAGGTCGCGCCGCTCAAGATCTAGAGACCGAAAGCCGGTCAGGCCGGTTCGGGATAGGTCCAGGCCGCGCCCTGACCCTTGGCCGCGGCGAACTGGGCGTCGGCGAACGGCCAGTTGGGCAGGACGTCGAACCAGGCTTCCAGGAAGCCCTTCCGGTTGTTCTGGTGGTCCAGATAGTAGGCATGCTCCCACAGGTCGCAGACCAGCAGCGGCGTGACGCCCGGCTTGGTCAGGGTATCGTCGGCGTCGTGGGTCGAGAGCACCACCAACTTGCCCTCCTGCACGGCCAGCCAGACCCAGCCCGAGCCGAAGTGGCCGACGCCCTCGGCGACGAACTTTTCCTTCAGGCCGGCCAGGCCGCCGAACGCCTCGTCGATGGCGGCGGTCAGCTCGGCCGACGGGGCGGCCTTGTCGGCGCTCATGCAGTCCCAGAAGAAGGCGTGGTTCCAGGCCTGGGCGGCGTTGTTGAACACCTTGCCGGGGCCGGCCTCGCGGATCACCGCTTCCAGCGGCCGCTTGTCGCCCTCCGGCAGCAGGCCGTTCAGCGCGTTCACATAGGCCGCGTGGTGCTTGTCATGGTGAAAATGAAGCGTGTTGGCCGAGATGGTCGGCTCCAGGGCTTCATAGGCGTAGGGAAGGTCGGGGAGTTTGAACATGATCGCTCCAGGGCAAAACGCCCCCGGAAGATGGGCGGGGAGGCCCAGAAAACCAGAGGCGGGAAAAGCTCGTCTTGTCGATTCTCGCTGGAGCCTGCCCGTTTCCGTTGGAAACGGAGAAGCAGGCTCCAGATTAAACATTCAGAGCGTGACGGACGCCGAAACCGGCATCCACTTTCGGCTGTCACGCTCTAGCGCGGCGGCGGTTTCTGCGAATCCAGCAGCGCCTTGGCGACGATCGCGGCCAGGGCGGGGTTGCGAAAGGCGATGATCCCCGCCGCCAGACCCGCGCCGACGGTCAGGATCGGCCGATCCTTGACCATCTCGATGGCCTTCTCGGCGAAAGCGAAGGCGTCCGGCGCCGGCGCGGGCCGGGCCTTTTCCTCGGCCTTGAGCGCGGCCAGCAGGCCGGCCAGCCCGACGATCGCGGCGGCCACCGCGGCGACCACCGCCGCCGCTCCGGCGGCGCCGAGATGGGGCTGCAGCACCGCGAACAGCGCGAAGGCCGCGGCGAACACGCTCACGGCAGCGGCCGCGGCGATCGCCGCGGCCGCTGCCAGGGTCGTCAGGGTCTTGCCGAAGATCACTTGTCGCGGCCGCCGCGGTTTCCGGCCAGCAGGAGGCCCAGCAGCACGCCGACGCCGAGGCCGGCCAGGGTGGCGGTGATCGGCCGCTCGCGAACGCGCTCGCTGACATAGCGGCTGGCTTCGTCGACCGACTGGCCGGCGGTGTCGGTATAGGTGCGGGTCTGGGCGCGCAGGGTTTCCAGGCCTTGGGTCAGGGAGGCTTCGATGCGCTTGGCGGCGTCGGCCAGGTTGGCCTTGGCGGCGGCGGCGGCCTCGCCGAGGTTGCCGCGGGCGGCGGTGGTCGCCTCGCCGAAGCTGCGCTCGGCGTGGTCGAGAGCCGCGCCGGCGTTCGACGACGCCTTGCTGGCTTCCTTCAGGGCGGGGTTGAGGGCGTTGTCGGGCATGATGATCTCCAGTTCGCGGCTCGGCTTGTGGGGGGCGGGCAGCTGCGAAGCTGCGCCCGCTCAACGCAAAGCCGAAGCGACGAGTTCCATTGTAGCCACAAGGTTTGAGCTTCACCACAGGCGATCTTCGCCGGCGATCGCGGAGGGCCGCCTTTATCGATCTCGCGCCTCGCGCGAACCCGGTCTATGGTCGAATCATGGACGATGCGAGCGCAACGCTGGCGGATGATCAGGAGGCGCGACGACTGCGCGCCCTCAATGCTCTCCGCGCCTTTGGCGGCGACCCGGCCGACCCCCGGTTCGATCGCATCGTGCGCCTGGCCTCGCGCCTGTTCGGCGCCCCACGGGCGGCGATCCGCCTGATCGGCAAGGACAGCGTCTGGCTGAAGGCCAAGGTCGGGTTCGACCATGTCGAGGAACCTCGCCCCCCTGGCCTGGCCGAACGGATGCGCGAGAACGGCGTGGTGGCCCATCCCGACCTCGCCGCCGATCCGGACCAGGCCCTGCGCCCCTGGTGCGCCGACAGTCGCTTCTTCGCCTGCGCGCCGCTGAAGACCGCCTCGGGCGAGATTGTCGGCCTGCTGACCGTCGAGGACCCCGCGCCCCGGGAGGCCGTCGATCCCGGCCTGACCGACGCCCTGGCCGACCTGGCCGCCCTGGCGATGGAGGAGCTGCTGCACGACGCCGAGACGGCCCGCAACGTCGCCGAGCGCACCCTGGACAGCGAGCGGATCGCCCTGGCCCTGCACGCCGCCAACCTCGGCGAGTTCGTCTGGGACATGACGACCGACACCGTGCGGGTCAGCGCCCGGATGGCGTCGATCACCGAAGTTCCCGAAGGGGTGGCGCCGGCCGAACGCGGCGAGGCCCTGTACGGCTTCATCCATCCCGACGACCGCGAGGCGGTTCGCGCCGAGGTCGAGGCCCAGCTGAAGGCCCAGGGCCGCTACGAGGTCGAGTTCCGGCGCGTGTCGTCCGATCCGCACCGGGTGGTCTGGAACCGGGTGGCCGGCCTGCTGGTCCGGGACGCCGACGGCAAGCCGTTGCGGCTGATCGGGGTGGTCCAGGACGTCACCGCCCGCAAGGACGCCGACGACCAGCGCGAGAACCTGCTCACCGAGCTGGACCACCGGATCAAGAACATCCTGGCCGCCGTGCAGTCGGTGGCCGGCCAGTCGGCCCGCAAGGCCTCGTCCCTGGACGGCTTCCTGAAGGCCTTCAACGGCCGGCTCAAGGCGATGAGCTCGGCCCACGACCTGCTCAGCGCCGCCCGCTGGCGCGGCGCCACCCTGGCGCGGATCGCGGCGGCCGAGCTGGGCGGCCTGGCCCCCAACCAGACCCGCTGGGACGGGCCCGAGCTGTTCCTGACGCCGCGCGCCGCGGCGGCCCTGTCGCTGACCCTGCACGAGCTGGCCGTCAACGCCGTCAAGTACGGGTCGCTGTCGGTCGAGAGCGGCCGGGTCGAGGTGGTCTGGCGCGTGGCCCCCGGCGGCGGTTTCAATCTGGAATGGCTGGAGACCGGCGGGCCGATGACCTCGCCGCCCGACGTCCGCGGCTTCGGCATGACCCTGATCGAGGACGTGGTCGGCCGGGAGCTCGGCGGGCGGGCGACCGTCGAATACAAGCGCAGCGGCGTCACGGCGATGATCCACGCCGCCGCCGACGCCTTGGTCGACGAGCCCGAGCCCGAACCGGTCGAGGTCCCCGACACCCGTATCGTCGAGACGGTCGGCGGCGGCGACGACAGCTTCCGGACCGGCGACATCGCGGGCCTGAAGGTGCTGATCGTCGAGGACTCGCTGCTGCTGGCCATGGAGCTGGAGGCGGGGCTGGAGGATTCCGGCGTCGAGGTCGTGGGCTGCGCGGCCGAGCTGGCCGAGGCGCTGTCGATGCTGGAGCTGACGTTCGACGCCGCCGTGCTGGACGCCGACCTCAACGGCCAGTCGGTGGCCCCGGTCGCCGAGGTGCTGCGCCGCGAGGGCCGGCCGTTCGTCTTCGCCACCGGCTACGCCGACAAGGCCGCCCCGATGGGCTTCGACGCCCCGATCGTCCGCAAGCCCTACAACGTCCACCAAATCGCCCGAGCCCTGGCGTCGGTGACGGGGCGGTAGGAGCTCCATCACTTGCCCGGACCGGCTCATCCAGATCCTCCCCCCGTGGGGGAGGCGATCGCGCAGCGATCGGTGGGGGGAGTTTTGGGGGTGTCGATCCGGGTTGTGGCCGCCTGCCGATCACTCCCCCCACCGTCGGCTTCGCCGACACCTCCCCCACAGGGGGAGGATCTGACTGGCGCGGCTTCGCCGCCTCACGCGGCTAGCCGCTGAGCTATCGGAAAGGGACGCGGAGCGCCGGACATCGTCCGGAGTTCTTTAAGTTGTTACCGTTTCGACGAAGCCGATCGCTCCGCGCGCTCGTTTTCCGCCAGCGTCCGGTGGGCAGCCCTGTTGAGGCTTAGCCGGACCCGGTCTCGATCCCTTTCGGGAGAAACCGGACGCCGGGGGCGCGGGCCTATGGGCATACTCGCGCTTTATCCCCGTTCGACGCCGACGGCGGGCGGGCTCCCCAACGATGGAAGGCCCCGGACACGCTGGAGTAACCCCCTCCAGCCCAGTCCCGCTCGATCGCCCCCCGCCGCCGCATCGGTCGCTGGCCATGCGCCCTTTCCATGCAACGAGGTGGGGTCAGGATAAGGGCGGTCTGGAAGGGTGGGGACCAAATCGGGTCGAGAAAGTTCAGGGCGTTGAAATCCTGAAACTTTATTAGCCGAACGCTGAGCGCAAGCCGGGGACGTGCTCTCACGGCAGAGCGCCGGACAGGTCCGCGCCGAGCCCAGGGTGAGTGCACGTCCCCGGTTGTCCGCCTAGTCCGGCAAGCCCTCGAACACCTCAAGCCCCTCCGGGATCACCGCCCAGTCGGGCCGGCCCTTGGCGAAGATCGCCATGGTGGGGCGGAACAGTGAGGGATCGTCCAGAGAGCCGGCGTAGATCGTGTGCGAGTCGGTCTGGCCCACCGGCCCGCCGAACACCAGGCTGGCGCAGGTCGGGCAGCTGTTGCGCACCGCGTCGCTCCCCCGCGCCGAGACGCAGGTGAAGGTCCGGCTCGGGGCGCTGAAGGTCAGGTCGGCGGCTGCGAAGGCCATGAACGGGATGAAGCCCGAGCCCGAGGCCTTGCGACAGTCGGCGCAGTAGCAATGGCCCACGTACAGCGGCTGGCCGCGGGCCTCGTAGCGCAGGGCGCCGCACAGGCAGCCGCCGGTGTAGGGCGCGTCCATCAGACCACCCCCTTGGCCCGCAGGCCGGCGATCGCCTCGGCCGACAGGCCGGCCACCGCGCCCAGCACCGCGTCGGTGTGCTCGCCCAAAGCCGGCCCCGGCCAACGGACCCCGCCGGGAGTTTCGGACAGCCGGGGAAAGGCGTTCTGCATCTTCACCGTGCCGAACACGGGATGGGCGACCTCGACGATCGACTGGCGGGCGGCGAACTGCGGGTCCTTCAGCATGTCGGGCGCGCGGTAGACCCGGCCGACGGCGAGGCCGGCCTCCTCCAGCAGGGGCAGCAGGTCGTCGATGTCGCGCTCGACGGTCCAGCCGGCGATGGTGGCGTCCAGCTGCAGCTGATTGACGCCGCGCGCGGCATGATCGCGATAGCGGGCGTCGGTCGCCAGCTCGGGCCGGCCCATGGCGTCGCACAGGCGCTTGAACAGGGTGTCCTGGTTGGCGCCGATCAGGATCAGCTCGCCGGTGCGGGTGGGATAGACGTTGGACGGGGCGATGCCGGGCAGGATCGCGCCCGAGCGCTCGCGCACATAGCCCGACAGGTCGTATTCGGTGATCAGGTTCTCCATCACCGTCAGCACGCTTTCGTAGATCGCCGCGTCGACCACTTGGCCCCGGCCGCTGCTCTGGCGGGCGTGCAGGGCCATCATCACCCCCAGGGCGGCGTTGAGGCCGGCCAGGCTGTCGCCGATCGAGATCCCCGCCCGGGCCGGCGGCCGGTCGGCCTCGCCGGTGATGTGGCGCAGCCCGCCCATGGCCTCGCCGATCAGGGCGTAGCCGGCGCGGTGCGCATAGGGGCCGGTCTGGCCGAAGCCCGACACCCGGGCCATGACCAAGCCGGGATTGGTCCTGGCCAGGTCGTCATAGCCCATGCCCCATTTTTCCAGCGTGCCGGGACGGAAGTTCTCGACCACCACGTCGGCGGTGTCGATCAGGGCGCGGGCGACGTCGCGACCTTCCGAGGCGCGCAGGTCCAGGGTCACCGAGGTCTTGTTGCGGCCGATCACCGGCCACCAGGGCGAGTGGCCCTTGGGCTTGGTGCGGCCCCACTGGCGCATCGGGTCGCCGGCCTTGGGGTCCTCCAGCTTGATCACCTCGGCGCCGAAATCGCCCAGCACCTGGCCGCAGAACGGACCGGCGATCAGCGAGCCCATCTCGATGACCCGCAGGCCCTTCAGCGGCGCGTCGGCCATGCCGTTCCCTTCCCAGCGATCACGGAACCGATCACGGCTCCGTGAAGTTCTTATGCCACGTCGGCGCAAGCGCGGCGCCCCGAACCATCAACGTTCTAGAAAAACGCGCAGGGAAAGAAAGCCATGACCCGTAAGCTTCTCATCGTCGGCGCCGCCATCGCCGCCCTCAGCGTCGCCGCCTGCGGCCAGAAGTCCGACGAGACCAAGGGCGCCGCCACCCCGGCCGAACAGGCCGCCACCCCGGACGCCAACCCGTCGGCCACGGTCCCGACCCCGTCCGACGAGACCAAGGCCGCCACCTTCGTCGAGAAGGCCGCCGCCACCGACATGTACGAAATCGAAGCCGCCAAGGTCGCGGCCAAGCGCTCGACCAACGCCGAGGTGAAGAAGTTCGCCGCGATGATGGAAAAGGCCCACACCAAGACCACCGAGGACCTGAAGGCCGCCATCGCCGCCTCGGGCGCGGCCCTGACCCCGCCGACCGCCCTGCCGGCCGACCTGCAGGACAAGCTGGACGACCTGAACAAGGCCAGCAACGAGGACTTCGACAAGACCTATGCGGATGACCAGGTCGACGTCCACCAGGCGGCCCTGAACCTGATGCAGCGCTACGCCCAGGACGGCGACACCGCGGCGATCAAGGCTTTCGCCGCCGCCACGGCGCCGGCCGTGCAGGAACACCTGAACGAAGCCGAAGGCCTGAAGAAGGGCTTCGTGCATTAGTCAGGACCGGAGCGGAGCGCGCCTCGGCGCGCTCCATCTGTCTCACGGAATCGCGTAGGCGACCGTCGCCTTGGCGGCGGCTCGCTCGCGCGATTCCGACCAGACCAGCACCTCGACCGTCGCGATCCGCCGGCCGAGCTTCAGCAGGGTCCCCTCGGCATGGAGGTCGCCCGGCTTGGCGCCGCGCAGGAAGTGGATGGTCAGGGACGAGGTCACCGCCATGGCCACTTCGCCGATATGGGCCAGGACCAGGGCGTAGGCCGCCACGTCGGCGACGCCCATCTGGGCCGGCCCGGAGATCAGCCCGCCCGGCCGAAGCGTCCGGCTGGCGAAGGCCTGGCGCACCAGCACCCGGCCCGGCTCGGCCTCGACCACCTCGGGACGGTGCGTCTCGGCCTCGGGAAAGGCCTTGGCCAGGAAGGCGTTGAGCGCCGCCGCGTCGAGCTTCAGCGTCGCGGGATCGGGCGCGGCGCTCACCGCAGTTCGACCTTGGCGGTGTTGTCGTCGCCATTGCGGTCGATGACCATGTTGTAGGGATCCACCCCCGCCGCCTTGGGCGGAACCTTGGTGACGAAGGTCAGGGTCTGGGTTCCCGAGCGGATGGTCCGGCGCTCGAAGGCCACGATCTTGTCGGCGCCGAAGCCCTTCTTGCCGGGCTCCAGGGTGAACAGGCCGACGTCCATGGGCTCGCTCATCGGCGCTTCCTGCTCCTGGCCGCGACCCTGGGCGTAGAGCTTGCGGGCCTGCACCGTCAGCGTCACGTCATAGCGGCCGTCGGGCCGCTTGCGGGCCGTGGCCATGGTGGTCTTCAGGTCATAGAGGGTGATCTTCTCGAACAGGTCGGTGATCAGCGCCTGCTTGTCGGCCGGGGCGTGGCGGCGCAGGGCGGCGACCAGCTCCAGGGCGGTCGGATAGGGCGGGCCCTTGAAGGCGTAGGTCGCCAGCAGGTCGCGCAGGGCGGCGTTGACCTTGTCCTCGCCGATCTCGTCGGCCAGGCGGTACATCACCAGCGAACCCTTGTTGTAGTAGATGTAGGGCTGGCTTTCGACCTGGCGCAGCGGCAGTTCCTCGATCACCTCGCCGCCCCGGGCCCGCAGGTAGCGGTCCAGCTCGTACTTGAGGAACTTGCGGATCATCGGCTCGCCGTAGGTCTTCTTCATCACCATCAGGGCCGAGTACTGGGCCAGGGTTTCGGACAGGGCCGCGCCGCCCTGCTGGTCGGCGCCGATCAGCTGGTGGGCCCACCACTGGTGGGCGATCTCGTGGGCCCCGACATAGGTGACCATGTCGATCTTGGTCGGGTCTTCGTACTTGGACACGAAGCCCAGGTTTTCCGACCACGGGATGGTGTTGGCGAACGACTGGGCGAAGTTCTCGTAGGCCGGGAACTCCAGATAGCGCAGCTGGCGGAACTGGTAGGGGCTGAAGTTGGCCTGGTCATAGTCCAGCGATCGCTTCATCGAGCTGATCATCCGCTCGACGTTCCAGGCGTGGGCCGGATGGTAGTAGACCGCCAGCTGCACGCCCTTGTACGGCTCGGTCCGCACGGCGTAGCGGGCCGACTGGATCGAGAAGAAGTGCAGGATCGGGGCCTCGGTCACGAAACGCGCCGTGCGCCGGTCGCCGGCCTTGCCGACCGGGCCGCTCATCTCGGCCGACTCGCGCCAGGTGCGCTCCGAGACCTTGTAGCCGGGGGCCATCGGCGTCTGGTCGGCGTCGGTGGTGACGGTGATGTCGGCGGTCACCCAGTCGCTGTCGCGGCGCAGGCCGTTGAACTGGCGCGAGGGAACGTCGCCCAGCTTGGCCGGCCGCAGCTCGGGCGGCAGGCCGTACTTGCGCCGCTTGGTGCGGTCGGTCAGCAGGCCGTTGCGGTCCATGCCCAGCGACGGGGCCAGCTGCTGGTCGTTGATGAAGGTCCCGTTGTCGACCATCCGGGTGTCGGGGTTGCTGTTGGGAAAGCCCATGGCCAGGCGCGCGGTGCTGAACGACATCGAGCGGCGCTCGCCCGGCTGCATCGGGGTGTCGAAGGCGAAGATCCGGTAGTTGAAGCGCTCGAAGGTCCGCTTAGGCCGGGCGCCCTCGATCGACAGGGCCAGCACCTTCAGGTCGCGGTCGAAGCGGACGTGGATCTCGCGCAGCGGCTTGTCGGTGCGGTTCTCGATCTCGTAGACGCCCTTGGTGTCGATGCGTGGGCAGCCCGGATGGATGTCGACGTCCAGCTTGACCGCCGCGATCTTGGGCTGGGGCGTGTTCTCGAACGGCAGCAGGGCCTTCTCGTAGTCCGCCGTCCAGCGCTCGTTGCTGATCGTGGTGCGGTACGCGTTCCAGACGTTGGTGTTCATGTAGATGAAGGCGCCGACGCCGGCGAAGGTCAGCAGGGCGCCCGCGGCGATCACGCCGGGCGCACCGGCCAGCCGGCGCGGCAGGGCGGCCAGACGCGGCCACAGCCGACTCTCGGTCCCCCGCCGCCACAGGACGTGGCACAGCACCAGCAGCAGCACCGCGAACGCCGCCCAGTAGAGCCGAAACCACCAGGCCCCGATCCAGAAGCGGCTCAGGCCGTTGAAATCCGAGATCGGCACGCCGGGCGCGCCGTCAAAGAGGTAGAGGTTGTGCTCCAGCCCCCAGCTGGAGGCGACGATCGTGCCGATGATGTAGAGCACCATCAGGCCCCAGCCGACGAACTTGTGCGGCGACAGCACCTGCAGGAACACCGCCAGCACGGCCAGCAGCAGGCAATCGACGGTCTGCGGCAGCACCCACCAGACCAGGTAGTTCACCAGCTCCAGGTGGGTGTAGCCCTTGACCAGCTGCATGGCGATCGACACCGCCACGCTGATCAGGAAGGTCGAGGCCAGGACCAGGGCGATCGCCAGGGTCTTGGGGACGACGAACGCCCAGTCGGGAATGGGCGTGGCGTCGATCAGCTCGTGGGTCTTGCGGTCCTGCTCGCGCCAGACCAGCTCGCCGGCGTAGAACGCGGCGATGATCATCGTCATGAACGGGAAAATGCCGCTCATCGCGGCGACCATCGTCCGGGTGACCGGATAGACCGCGCCGCCGTAGAGGCTGTCGTCGGTCGCGTACCAGAGATTGACCAGGGCCAGCACGGCCGCCAGGCCGACCAGCACCAGATAGGCCGGGCTGAGGAACACCTGCTGGGCGTCCAGGCGGGCGCGCACCCAAAGCTGGGTCCAGCGTGAAACCCTGTCGAAGCGAGGTTGGGACCGGACGGTCGTCATCGCGGGCGCCGGCGTTTTCGCCCCGCCCTTGTCGCGTCGCCCAACCGCCCCGTCGGCCTTGCGGGGATCGAACAGCCCGTAGCCGGCGGCCAGGATCGCGAGGGCCAGGCCCGTCCACAACAGGCGATTGGCCAGCAGATAGCCCGCGAGGGGCGGCGTCAGCGTATTGCGCTCGGCCGCCGTCCAGTAGAGCGTCGCCAGGCGGAACGCGCCGCCGCCGAAGGGCTCGATCAGCGCGGCGACCCGTTCCAGGCCCGGCTGGCGCAGAAACACGCCGCCCAGGAACTGCAGGGCCATGAAGACGATGACGCCGACATAGGTCCACATCATCGACCGGGTCACGGTGGTCAGGGTGAAGAAGATCGCCGAGGTCAGCAGGATGGCCGGCAGGGCCAGGACCAGGTAGGCGAAGACGTAGTGGCCCGGCACGAAGCGGCCGATGGTCTCGGGATCGACCCACGGCATCAGCGTCCCCAGGAGCATGCCGGCGGGCACGGCCAGGAAGGCCAGGGCCGCGGCGGCGAACGCCCCGACGAACCGGCCATACAGATAGTCGAATTTCGACAGACGGGTGGACCGCAGGATGCCGCCGAACCCGGTGTCGTCGTCTCGCACCACGATATTGGCCACGAAGGCCGTCGTGACGAACATGGAAATCATGGCGAAGAACAGGTGGACGCCCGCGATCGCCGTGGCCGCGTTCTTGTGGACGTTCGCCGACGAGCCGATGTTGATGTTGCTGGACGCCACGGTCCCGAAGGCCATCAGGAAGAAGACGACCACCCCGACCCAGAGGACGGGCTGGCGCGCCTGGTAGCGGAACTCGAAGGCGGCGACTTTTCCGAACATGCCCGCGCGCCCCGTTTCCATGGCCATCAGGCCGCGCACCGGGTGTTGGACAGGGTCGAAAAATAGACATCCTCCAACCCGCCCTCGACCAGGCCGAAGCCGTCGCCGGGATCCTGGTCGGCCAGGACGTGGATCACCGTGCGGCCGGCCAGCAGGCGGGTGGAGATGACCTGATGCTCCTTCTTGGCCGCCTCGAGCTCGGCCTTGTCGATGACCTTCTTCCAGATTCGGCCCGACAGCTGGCGGACCAGATCGGCGGGCGCGCCTTCCTTGACGATGCGGCCGTCGCAGATGATCGCCATGGCCGGGCACAGGTCGGAGACGTCCTCGACGATGTGGGTCGACAGGATCACCACGACGTTCTCGCCGATCTCGGCCAGCAGGTTCAGGAAGCGGTTGCGCTCCTCCGGGTCGAGGCCGGCGGTGGGCTCGTCGACGATGATCAGTCGCGGATCGCCGATCAGGGCCTGGGCGATGCCGAACCGCTGGCGCATGCCGCCCGAGAAGCCGGCGATGGCCTTCTTGCGGACGTTCCACAGATTGACCTGGTTGAGCAGGCTCTCGACGACGTCCTTACGCTCCCTGGCCCCGGCGATCCCCTTCAGCACCGCCATGTGGTCCAGCATGTCGTAGGCCGACACCCGCGGATAGACGCCAAAGTCCTGCGGCAGGTAGCCCAGGGTGCGGCGCAGCAGGTCGGGCGACTTCAGCACGTCGATGTCGCCGAAGCGGATGTGGCCCGAGGTCGGCGACTGCAGGGTGGCGACGGTGCGCATCAGGGTCGACTTGCCCGCGCCGTTCGGACCCAGCAGGCCGTACATGCCGCGCGGTATGGTCAGGCTGACCTCGTCGAGGGCCTTCACGCCATTGGCGTAGACGTGAGTCAGGTTCTCGATGATCAGCATCGTCGGTCCAAAGCCCCTTCGACGTCGGCATGGCGGATTTTCGCCACAATTGCCCACCCGTCATGCCTCGCCGCCACAGGTGGGGGCAAGTGAAAGAACGTTTAGACACGCGTGATCGCCAGCGTGTTGCACGATCATGTCCTCACGAAGGTGACTTTTGGCGGAGCGGGTTTGGGTCTAATCAGGCGCCATGACGACCTTCGCCTTTCCCCCGCCCGCCCAATCCACGGTTCCGGTCGAAGGCGGCGACTCCGTCTTTCCGGTGCGCCGCATCCTCTGCGTCGGCCGCAACTACGCCGCCCACGCCCGCGAAATGGGCGCCGACCAGCGCGATCCGCCGTTCTTCTTCGCCAAGCCCGCCGACGCCGTCGTCCTGGGCGACAAGGTCCCCTACCCGGTCGCCACCCACGAGCTGCATCACGAGGTCGAGCTGGTGGTCGCCCTGAAGTCGGGCGGCGCCAACATCGCGGTGGAAGAGGCCATGGGCCACGTGTTCGGCTACGCCGTAGGCGTGGACCTGACCCGGCGCGACCTGCAGGCCGCCGCCAAGACCAAGAGCCACCCATGGGACGCCGCCAAGGGCTTCGACGCCAGCGCGCCGATCAGCGCCATCGTCCCCGCCGACCGGGCCCGGCCCGACGGGGCGATCACCTTGTCGGTCAACGGCCAGCCGCGCCAGAGCGGTCAGGTCGCCGCCATGATCTGGACCATCCCCGAGATCATCGCCGAGGCCTCCAAGCTGTGGACCCTGGCGGCCGGCGACCTGATCTTCACCGGCACCCCCGAGGGCGTGGGCGCCCTGGGCCGGGGCGACCGGGTCGAGGGCGCGGTCGAGGGCGTCGGCAAGCTCGCCTTCACCGTCGTCTGAACCGCGCCATGCAGCTCACCCTCCACAGCGCCTGGCGGTCCAGCGCCGCCTACCGGGTGCGGATCGGCCTGAACCTCAAGGGCCTGGCCTACGACATCGCGCCGGTGAACCTGGTCGCCAACCAGCACCAGGCGCCGGCCTTCGCCGCCCTGAACCCGCAACGGCTGCTACCGGCCCTTGAGGTCGACGGCCGGGTGCTGACCCAGAGCCTGGCGATCCTGGAGTGGCTGGACGAGACCGTCCCGCAGCCCGCCCTGTTGCCGGCCGATCCGTTCGATCGCGCCCAGGTGCGGGCCATGGCCCAGATCGTCGCCAGCGACATCCATCCGGTGAACAACCTGCGGATCCTGCGCGCGCTCACCGACCTCGGCGTCGACGAGCCGGGCCGCGAGGCCTGGATCGGGCGCTGGATCACCGACGGCTTCACCGCCCTGGAGGCCATGGTCGCCCGCCACGGCGCGGGCTACGCCTTCGGCGAGACCCCGACCCTGGCCGACTGCTGCCTGGTCCCGCAGGTCTACAACGCCGAGCGCTTCAAGACCGACCTGACCCCGTTCCCAGCCCTCCGCGCGGTCGCCGCGCGCTGCGCCGAACACCCGGCCTTCGCCGCCGCCCATCCCAACCAACAGCCGGACGCCATCCATGCTTGAAGACCTCAAGAGCAACAACCTGGCCTGGTCGCTGCGCAAGACCGAGGCCGACCCCCAGTTCTTCAAGCGCCTGGAGGGCCAGCAGAGCCCGGAATATCTGTGGATCGGCTGCAGCGACAGCCGGGTGCCGGCCAACGAGATCGTCGGCCTGGACCCGGGCGAGCTGTTCGTCCACCGCAACGTCGCCAACCTGGCCCCGCCGCAGGACGCCAACTACCTGTCGGTGCTGCAGTTCGCGGTCGACGTGATCAAGGTCAAGCATGTGATGGTCGTGGGCCACTACGGCTGCGGCGGCGTGGCGGCGGCCATCGACGGCCAGCGGCGCGGCCTGGTCGACCACTGGCTGCACCCGATCCGCGAGGTCCATGCCGAGCACCGCCACGAGCTGGACGCCTTGCCAACCCAGAAGGACAAGCTCAACCGGCTATGCGAGCTGAACGTCATCCGCCAGGTGCGCAACGTCGCCTCCGACGTCTTCGTCCAGGACGCCTGGGCGCGCGGCCAGCAACTGTCCGTCCACGGCTGGGTCTATTCGCTGGGCAACGGCCTGGTCACCGACCTGAACGTCGGGATCTCGAGTCTGGAAGATTATGAGCGGGTGGCCAGCGGGGCGGGGTGAGGACGTGGCCAACGCCCCTTCCGCGCTTGAACAGCTGGAGGCCCTTGAAGCCCTTGAGGATCACGTCGCGCGCAACGACCTGGCGCTCGAACTGGGCGACGCCCGCACGCCGGGCTTGGCCGAGGTGCTGGTTAGCCTGATCCAGCGCCCGGACCTGCGCGATCATCGCGGCACCCTGGTCCACGTGCTCGGGTTCTACGACTGCACTGACCATCTGCCGCTGCTGGCCAGCCTGGTCGCCAGCGGCGGCTGGGAGGTCGCCCACGAGGCCTTCGAAATCTTGGACACGCTCGATTCAGCGGACGATCAGGATATCGAGGTCGCCCTGGCCCTGGCCCGAAATGCCCTCGCGGCCGGCGCGCCCGAAGACTGGCGGCGCGAACTTCTCGGCGATCTGGTCAACATCCTCGAATAGGCGCCGAAGCGTTCCGCAGGGGACCCGGGCCTACTCGGTTCGGCGGATCACCGCGTTCATGCGCGCAGCGATCGTTTCGGCGGTCTCCTCGACAAGGGCGGTGCGCATCGTCAGATCGGCCTGACCCCGCCGCCGTAACGTCAGTTGCGGCAGAATGATCGGCGGCGGCTGATAGCCCGCGCCCGCTCGAAAGGGCGTGTCGTTTACGTATCGCGTCGCCAGGGCTTCCTCGGCGTCGTCCCTTAAAACTCGACAGCGTGAAAACAGAAAGTTGAAGACGAAGGCGTCTTCGACGACCACGATGGCGACCCCGCCCGTAAGCGCCGTGCCCAGGGCGACGACAGCGGCCGCCGCCAAGCAAAACAGAGCCAAGCCCGTCGCGATCGCGTAGTCCGAGGCACGGCGTTCAGGAAGACCGTACGCGACTGAAACGGCCACATAAGCCCAAAGACAGGCGCCCAATCCCAGAACGACGCCGACCCAGGCAGAGACCTTGGCGAGGGAATATCGGGCGATGACGGTGTCGGGGCGCGGCCTCATGCGGGAAGGGAGGGGCGGCGCCCAGCCAAGGTCAAGGTCTGAACGCCTCGTCCGGAAGACTTTCGGACGCTGCTGGACTGGGAGCCTCCACTCGGAACACCCGTCCCGTCGCCGGCTCGCGGATCAGGTCCACGCGGGCGCCGTCCCAGTGGTAGTCCAGGTGCCGGCCCTGGACGGCGTTCGAGGCCAGGTCCGGATAGAACAGGCCCACGCACGTCCCGCCGGTATGGCGGACGCTGGGATAGACGACCCCGTCCGAACCGGCGCTCTTCAGCCGACCGCCCAGGGCCTGGCCAGCGCCATAGTCGTCCAGAGCCAGGACCGCATCGGCAGCCCCGCCGCGCAGGTCGTGCAGCGCGCCCCGCACGTCCAGCACGATCTCGCGGAACTGCGAGGTCCAGCCCGGCGCCTGGGCGGTGGCGGCCATGAACAGGGCGTGGTGGTGGATGGTCTCCGACAGGGCGACCTCGAAGCGGTCGGCGACATACAGCACCCCGAACGCTCCGGCGCTGAACCGGCTGGGTCGGTCGGGACTGACATGGGTGAACGGCGCCATCAGATAGCTGGCCCCCGCCCCGGCCACCCACCGATCCTGAGGCACCAGGTCGAGGTTGCCGATCGTCTCCATCAGGCGCGGATTGGTCTTCTGCTCGGCGGCGATCAGCAGCGGCCAGTCGGCGGGGTCGGCGATGTCCTCGAACAGGTCGATCGGCGGCCAGGCGCTGCGGATGATCCGGACCGCGCCGCGCCAGACGATCGGCGCGCGCGGGATCGCGGCGATGTCGATCACCAGGCCCCGCGCTCGGCGTCCAGGTAGCGGCGCACCCGCATCAGGTCGGTCAGCTCGCCGCCCAGCATCACCTGCAGGGCCGAGCGCCCGCTGAACGCGGTGTTGGCCGCCTTGATCCAGGCGTAGCCGCGCTGGGGCTCCTGGAAGATCAGCCGCAGGGCCTTGTGAATCCCCATCAGGTTCGACAGCCGCGCCTTGCCGTCGCGGTCGACCCGCCCGATCTCGCCGGCCTTCCAGCGGCGATAGGACCGGACCGGCATGTCCAGCAGCACGGCGGCCTCCTCGTCGGTCACGCCCCACAGCTTCAGCAGGTTGACCGCGGCGCGGAACATGGCGGCGGCTTCGGCGTCTGAAACCGGCTCGGGCGCGAAGACTTTCGGTTCGGTGTCGATCAGGGTGACGAAGGTCACGGCAACACTCCTATATGGCCTAATATAGGACATATAGTGCCAAATGGCAACTGATCGAATTTTATAGACTTAGCCGCCGACTGGCGCCCGGATCCTGGGAACCCGCTTCTTGCCGTAGAGCAGTCGGCCCAGCCCGGTGGGCTGGCACGTTGAGGTCACCATCAGGGCATCCACGCCCTCGGGTGAGGTTTCATGTCCTGTCGCCCCACTGACGCGCCGTTCACCGAGGCGGCAATGGTTCGCCGAAGCACAGGACGCCGCGCAGAAACCGACGGCGAGCAGCACCGCTCGCAAGGCGATGGTCTTCATCGTTTCACCCTTCTTCGCCGCCGGTGCTTGGCGCCTTGATCCGCACCCGGGCCGAGGCCGCCCGGCCCTGGGTGTCCACGACCTTCAATCGGTAGAAGCCCGGTGCGGCCGGACGCCAGATCACCTTGCCACTGACTGGGTCGGCCGACAGGGGCGCGCCGGCCACGTACCAGGTCAGGTCTTCGCCGCCGGCCGCCATGACCAGGCCGCGCGAGCCGGGGCCGACGCTGTCGACCTGCACCGTCGCCCCGTCGGGCGGAAAGATCAGGCGCGGGCCTTCGGACGCCTGCCGCAGCCGTTGCAGCGCGCCCGGCGCCGCCTTGGGGGCGATGGCGCGCGGGGCGAGGGTCGGGGCGTCGATCACGTCGGCGACGTCGAACAGCAACGGCAGGGCCGCGTCGCGCCCGGTCAGGCCGCCGCGCGCGCCGCCGTCCGCCCGGCCAGTCCAGACGATGATCGCATAGCCGCCGACCACCCCGGCCGCCACCGCGTCGCGAAAGCCGTAGGAGGTGCCGGTCTTGAAGGCCATGGCCGGCCCGCCGCGGGTGAGGGCCGAGGGGGCGCGGCCGCGTGGGGCCGGCGCCTCGCGCAGGATGTCCAGCACCTGGGCGGCGGCCTCGGTCCGGACGATCCGGGTTCCGCCCATGCGCTCGCGCTGTTTCGCCTGCGCTTCGGTGAAGGCCAGGGGCTTGGCCACGCCGCCGTCGCCGAGGGCGGCGTAGAGCACGGCCATGTCGCGCGGCGTGATCCCCGCCCCGCCCAGGGCCAACGCAAGCCCAGAAGCCTTGATCGCCGTCTTGGGCCGCACCAGCCGCACGCCGGCGCTCTCCAGCCGCGCGGCGAAGGCGTCGGGGCCGATCTTCTCCAGGGTGGCGACGGCCGGCACGTTCAGCGAATAGGCCAGGGCCTCGCGGGCCGTGACCTTGTCGTGGAACACGTGGTCGAAGTTCTCGGGCTGGTAGTCGGCGAAGCGGGTGGCGGCGTCGTCGATCTGGGTGTCGGGCGCCAGGGCCCCGTCGTCGAAGGCGAAGGCGTAGATGAACGGCTTCAGGGCCGAGCCGGGCGAGCGGATGGCGCGGGTCAGGTCGATCCAGCCGCCGGGCCGCTCGCGCCCGGCCGAGCCGACCAGGGCCCGCACGGCGCGGCCCTTGATCTGGACCACCAGGATGGCGGCGGTGACGTCCGGGCCCTGGGCGGCGGCGACGGCGGCGGCCATCGGCTCCAGCCGGGTCTGCAGGTCGGCGTCGATCGTCGAGACCACGCTGGGCTGGCCGGGCGGCGCGGCCAGGGCCAGCTCGCCGGCGGCGTGCCAGGCCAGGGTCGGGAACGGAGCCCGGCGGGGGATCGGCTCGGCGTCGGCCTCGGACGCGGCGGCCTCGGTCAGCACCCGCGCTCTCACCATCTTGTCCAGCACGGCGCGGCGGGCGGCGCGGGCGGCCTCGGGATGGCGGTCCGGACGACGGGCCTCGGGCGACTGCGGCAGGGCGATCAGCAGGGCCTGCTCGCCGTCGGTCAGGCTGGTCGGCTCGTGGCCGAAATAGGCCAGGCTGGCGGCCCGCACCCCCTCCAGGTTGCCGCCATAGGGGGCCAGGGTCAGGTAGAGGGCCAGGATCTCGCGCTTGGTCAGCCGCGCCTCCAGCTGGGCGGCGCGGACCATCTCGACCAGCTTCGAGCCGAGATTGCGCGGCCGGGGCTCCAGCAGGCGGGCGGTCTGCATGGTCAGGGTCGAGGCGCCCGAGGTGGCCCGGCCATGGACCGCCGCCGAGCCGACCGCCCGGACCAGGGCCAGCGGGTCGACGCCCAGATGGCCGTAGAACCGCGCGTCCTCGACCGCGATCAGCCGCTTCTGAAAGGTCGGGTCCGTGCGCTGGAGATCCGCCCGCACCCGCCAGCGCCCGTCCTCGACAGGCAGGGCCCGCAGCCAGGCGCCACGATGGTCCAGCACCACGGGCGACGAGCGTTTCGCCCGCGCCATGTCCGGCGGGAAGGCGGCGCTGAGGGCGTAGAGCGCCACCTGGACGGCGACGAAGGCGACGAGGAGGCGGGTGAGGCGGGGGATGGTGATCATCATGTTCGCTACGGCCGACTCACCTTGCCCCCTACGGGTCGCTTCGCGACCGTCTTCCCCCGGAGGGGGAAGAGCGCTCCGCCCCCTATGGGGGCGGACAGACCGCGAAGCGGTCAGGTGGGGGCAAGTCAGAACGCCCCTACTGCCCCGCCGCCACCGTGATCCGTCCCGCTTCCGACCGCGCGTTCAGGCTCGGCCGGTACATGTCCTTGGCGATCGCCCCGGGCAGGAAGAACTCGCCCGGCGTCACGGCCCGCGCCACATAGGCCATGGCGAACGGCTTCTCGCCGCCCAGGTCCAGCGCGGCGATGTAGCGGTCGTCGCGGCTTTCCTGGACGTCGGGATTGGTCAGCTCGCCCAGGAACTTGAACGGCCCGTTCTGGGCGTCGTCGGCGCCCAGGGTGGTCTCGATCTCGAAGCCGGCCGGCAGGGCGTCGTCGACCACCAGGGCGGTCGAGCGGGCCTGCATCGAGCGGCCGGACACCAGCACGATCACCCGGTCGCCCTGGTGGATCTGGGCCGGATCGATCGCCCCGCCGTTCATCGAGAACAGGCGCTTGGACACCGAGATCCCGTTGGCCTCGGCCCCCGGGGCTGCGATCGGCGTACCGCGCACGCTGACCGTCCGCCACAGGGCGCCCTTGCCCTTGTTGACGAAGCGGGCGTCGGCCAGACGGCCCACGGCCCAGCGCGGCGCGCCGCCGGCCGGCGGGAGGGCGGTCACGCCCTGGGCGTCGATGGTCATCGGCCCGGCCGCCTTCAGCAGCTGGTAGGCCGCCGACAGCACCGCCGCCTGCTCCTGGGTGTTGAGGGCGTCGGGATCCTTGACCACGTTCTCCAGGCGGCCCTGCAGCTGGCGGGCGACGTCGCCCTGGCCGGCCTGAACCGCCAGGGCGGTGACCGCGGCGACGTCGCGCAGCGGGCTCTGGTACCAGTCGGCGTCGTCGCGCCAGCCCAGCGAGCGGACCGCCTGGCGCATGGCCGAGCGGGCCCGGGCCTGGTCGCCCATCAGGGCCAGGCCCGCCGCCACCTGGGCCTTGGCCAAGGGCTGGTCCTCGTCCTTCATCTGCACGTCGTGCCACCAGCGCAGGCGGGCGAGATCCCCGCGCCCGGCCTTGGCCATCACATAGAGGGCGTAGGCGCTGGCCCGGCGGCGCATGCGTTCGGTGGCCTTCTTGGAGTCGTCGGGCGTGCGGCCCCACCATTCGGGATATTCCAGGCGGTAGGACACCGAACTCCAGCCGTCGGGGCGGCTGATCTGGCGCATGGCGTTCAGCGCCTTGTCCATCGCCTCGTCCGGCACGGCGATCCCCTGGGCCTTGGCGTCGACCAGGAAGTCGGTGGCGTAGGCGCCCAGCCAGGCGTCGGCCTCGCCATCGCCCACCCGCCACAGGCCGAAGGCGCCGTCCAGGGTCTGGCGATCCAGCAGCTTGCCCACCGCCCCGGCCAGGATGGCCGGATTGCGCTTGAGCTTGGGATCGCTGGAGACGCCCTGAGCGTACAGCAGCGGATAGGCGGTCGAGACCAGCTGCTCGGTGCAGCCATAGGGGTAGCGCTGCAGGGCCACGGCGATCGCCGAGGGGTCGAAGCCCCGGAACGGCGAGTAGCTGACCTGCAGGGTGATGTCGCCGGCCGCCAGGCCCGACAGCAGCTGGGCGCTGGGGGTGTAGCTCATGCCCGGCTGCTGCAGCTCGGTGGTGGTGCGCACCACGTCGCCCCAGCCCAGGCGGGTCTGGATCGGATAGTCCTTGGCCGTCTGGAAGCCGGGGCCGGACACCTTGAAGCCCACCTTGCCGATCCCGGTGACGGTCGGGGCCAGGAACTGGATCTTCTCGGCGATCCGCTGGCCCAGGACCAGGGTGATCACCTTCCTGAAGGCCACGGCGATGCCATTGGTGGCGTTGGCCTCGACCGTATAGGCCCCGGCCTTGCCCTCGACATTGTGCAGCTCCAGCGTCGCCATCGGCTTGTCGCCAGGGGCCAGGAAGCGCGGCAGGTTGAGGTCGGCCACCACCGGCTGGCGCACGGTCATAGCCTTGGAGCCCGAGCCGACGGCGTTTTCGGTCCAGGCCACGGCCATGATCCTAAGCTCACCGTTGAAGTCGGCGGCCGGGAGCTTGACCACCGCCTTGCCGTCCATGCCGGTCTCGACGATGCCAGACCACAGGGCCACGGTCTTGATCGGCGTCACCGTCAGACCCTCGCCGCCCAGCTCGTCGGCGCCGAAATTGACGTTGGCCGGCGCGCCCATGTTCGGATCCAGCAGGCGGCCGTAGTCGTCGCGGTAGTTCAGGGTCAGGGCCCGCTTGCCGAAGTACCACTTGGCCGGATCGGGGCTGTCCTGGCGGGTCAGGCGCAGGATGCCCTCGTCGACCGCGGCGATGGTGACCTTGGCCTTCTGGCCGAAGCCCAGGCCCTGGACCTTGATCGGCACGTCGACCGGGGCCTTGGAGTCCAGCTTCACCGGTGTGCCGATGTCCACCGTCAGCCGGCGGCCCTTGGGCTCCAGCGGCACATAGATCAGGCCCAGGGCCCGCTTGGGCTTGGGCGAGCTGACCGGGTCGCGCGGCTGGATCACCGTGACCATCACATAGGCCCCGCCGCCCCAGGCGGCCGAGGTCTTCAGCCGCACGGTCGTGCCGTTCTCGCCGACGCTCAGGGTCTTGAAGTCGATCAGCCGGTCGGTGGCCACCGCCACCTGCACCTGGCCGGCATAGGGCGACTTCAGGGTCAGTTCGACCGTGTCGCCCTGATTGTAGGCCTTGGTCCCCGCGCTGACCCGCACGAAGTCGGGCGCCTCGCCTTCCTTGGCGGGCGAGCCCCAGCCCGACGAGAATTTGGTCACCGTCCTGGACCCGTCCGGGCCCTCGACCACCAGCCGGTAGTCGCCCCAGCCCAGGCGGCGGTTGAAGCGCGCGGGCTGACCGGCGCCGATATTGACCGTGGCCTTGGCCACCACCGCGTCGCGGCTGGTGCGCCGCCACTGCCAGCGGCCGTCCTGCTGGAACCAGTCGTAGTTCCAGTTCTCGCTGATCAGGGTATAGGTCGCCGTCGACGCAATGCGCGCCCCGGCGGCGTTGACCGCGATCATTTCCAGGCTGACCGGCGGATCGCCGTTCCCCGCGTCGCCCTGCTCGACCTTGACGCCGTAGTAGACGGGCTTGCCGCGCACCTTCAGCTCCAGGCCCTCGCGCACGGGACGGCCGCCGGGCTCGAACACGGAAGCCGTCACCGCCGCCACCAGCGGCTGGGCGGTGTCGCCGGCCTCGCCAGTTCCCAGATTCAGCATGGCGTGGCCGTCGCCGTCGGTGACGGTCGTGCCCAGCTCGATGAACTTCTCGTCGAAGGGCGCCAGGTCGTCGCCCCACTCATAGCCCTTGTATTGCGGGAAGGGGTCGGTGTCGGTGCGCAGCCGCGCCTCGCCCTGGGTCTGCAGGCCCGCGCCCGGCGCGCCGTAGAGGAAGCGGGCCGAGACGTCGATCTTGCGCTCCTGGCCGGCCGCGACGGGGACGGACTCCTGGCCCGTGGCGGTGACCGCCAGCCGTTGCGGGGCGAAATCCTCGACGCTGAAGCTGAGCGACCCGGCTTCGGCGTCGGACCCTTCCATCTTCAGCACCGCCGTCCAGCGGCCGCGCGGAGCACTTCGGGGGAGTGCGATGTCGGCCAGCACGGCGCCGGCGTCGGCGCGGCTGAAATTGTAGCGCTTGAACTCCACGCCCGAGGGCCGCTTGACCAGAATGTAGCCCTTGCGGTCGTTGACCGCCTTGGCCAGCCGGTCGCGGACCATGGCCGTCAGGTGCACGGTCTCGCCGGGACGATAGATGCCGCGGTCGGCGTAGAGATAACCGTCGATGTCGCTGGAAAGCGCCCGGCCGCCGTCGGACTCGGTGCGGCCGCCGACGCCCTGCTTGGACAGGTCGACCGGCGAGCGGTCCAGGTCCAGCACCGCCAGGTCGCCCTGGTCGCCATAGGCCATGACCATCTTGGCCCGCGCCGCGCCGTCGCCCTCGAGCAGGGCGTGGGCGAAGCGCGCCCGGCCGTCGGCGTCGGTCTTGGCCACCGCCAGGTCCTCGCCGTCCTTGGCCACCAGGGCCACGCGCACGCCGGCCACGGTCTTGGCGCTCTTCAACGAGCGGACCACCACGTCCAGGGATTCGGCCCCGTCGTAGCCGATCAGCGCCATGTCGGTGAACATGATCCAGCGGCGGGCCTGGGCCGGGGTCGGGTCGCCCTCGCCGTCCGGATCGCGACCGCCCGAGGCGTCGCGCGCCTTGATCACATAGCCGCCGGGCTTCATCTCCTTGAGCACCGCGCCCAGCGGGAAGACGGTCGTGGCCTTCTGGCCCGCCGCGCCCTGCACGTCGATCACGCCCTTCCAGACCTGGCGGCCCTCGTCGTCGGGGCTGTCGTCGCCATAGTCGCTGGCGTAGTCGCCCTCGCCGGTCGGGTCGGGCGCGCCGATCGACTTGCGCACCAGGTTGCGGTCCGACACCCGCCAGACCTCGATGGCCAGCTTGGAGACGTTCATGGTCTCCAGCGCCACGCCGTCGGATTCCTCGCGCGGCAGGATGACGCCGTCGCCGGCGAAGCCGACATAGGGCGGCTTCTCGCCAAAGGTGAAGTCGACGTCGGCGTTGGCGGCCAGGGTCTCGCCGCCCTTGCCGGGCAGGCCCTTGAGCAGGGTGACGCGATGGTCGGTGAAGCCGACGCCGCCGATGCACAGCTCGTCGTCCTTGACCCGTACGGCCGGCTGGCGGCCCAGGTCCGGCGAGATCAGCACGAAGTCGGCATAGGCCTTGGACGGGTCCAGCGGCTTGCTCATCTGCACGCAGGCCATCGGCTCGGCGCCGGTGCTGTCGATGCGGCTGCGCCAGACGGCGAAGCCTTCCGGCTTGGGGATTCCGCGACGCGGGGCGCCAGCCGAGCGGGGCCTGCCGAACAGCGACCAGGCCTGGCCCTTCGGGGCCTCGGCCGTCGCCGCCTTGTGGCCGAACCAGCCGAAGTCGGCGACCTTGCCGACCGCGAAACCGCCGCCGAAGCCGGCCACCAGGGCGGCGGCGCCGACCGCGACCAGCGGCGACTTCAGCCCGGACGGAATCCTGGCCTTGAAAGCCGCCCAGCGGGACGTCTTGGGCCCACGGCCGCCTTCCGGCGGCGTCTCGTCCGTCGACATCCCAGGCCTCCCCCAACTTTAGCGTGTCAGGGGGGACTTGAACCTAAGCCGGGCAAGGGGTCAACGGATCTGCGTTGCTTGGCTGGGGACAGGCGCATGCGCCTGTCCCCGACCGTAGCTAGGGGTTGAAGGATTTCTACGCGTCGAACGCCACCACGCCGCTGGCTAGGTCGTAGGTGGCCGAGACGATCTTCAGGCGGCCCTCGGCCTGCTTCTCGGCCAGGGTCCCGTCGGCCACCTTCAGGCGGGCGGCGACGTCGCGGACGTTCTGGTGGATGGCCGCGTCCTGCAGGTCGGCCGGATGCTTCTCCTGGGCCTCCAGCACCGCGGGGATGATCGGCAGTACCATGTTCAGCAGCGAACCGTGCAGCTCACTGTGCTTGGTAGCCACGTCCACCGCCGCGCCGACCGCGCCGCACTTGCTGTGGCCCAGGACGACGACCAGCGGGGCGCCCAGGTGCTCGACCGCGTAGACGATCGAGCCCAGGCCCTCCTGGCTGACGGTGGAGCCGGCGACGCGGACCACGAACAGCTCGCCCAGATTGCAGTCGAAGACCAGCTCGGGGCCGACGCGGCTGTCGCTGCAGCCGACGATCACCGCGAACGGCTTCTGGCCCTTGGACAGCTCGGCGATGCGGATCATGGTCGGCAGGACGATGCTGGCCCCGCCGCGGGCGAAGATGGCGTTGCCCTGCTTGAGGCGGCCCAGCGCCTCGTCCGGGCTGACCAGCTGGGGCGGGTGCACCTCGGCCGGCTCGACCGCGTCGGGCTCTTCCAGCGGCTTGACCTGGGCCAGGGCCTTGTCCAGCGCGGCCTTGTCGGTGGCTTGGGTCGCCAGCGCCCGGCGCGTGCGGCGGCCCTTGCGGGTCAGCACCGACGGCGCGGCGCCGTCGCCCTCGGCCCAGGCCAGGGCGGGCGCGGCGAGGCCGGACGCCAGGGCGCCCAGCAGCAAACGTCTCGAAACCATCTCATCCCCCGACGAGCGCGACGACTGTGGCCTACAGTCCTGGCAGGGGAAGGTTAACCTCGCCGCAACGGCGGGCTCGCCTCAAAGCGGCAATTCGACACGCTTGACCACCGTGCGCAGGGCGATCGACGAGCTGACCCGCACCACGCCCGGGATCCGCGTCAGCTCCTGGGCGTGCACCCGCTCCAGGTCGTCGACGTCGGCCACCACCAGCCGCAGCAGATAGTCCGAGCCGCCGGTCATCAGGTAGCATTCGGCCACCTCGCGGACATTGGCGATGGCCTTCTCGAAGACGCTGAGCGTCGCCTCGGCCTGGGACGACAGGGTGACTGTGACGAAGACGCTGAGCGGCAGGCCCACCGCCCGCTCGTCGATCACCGCGGCATAGCGGCCGATCACCCCCGTCTCCTCCAGCGCCTTGACCCGGCGCAGGCAGGCGGATTCGGAAAGATTCACCGCCTCGGCCATTTCCACATAGCTGGCTCGGCCCCGCCGCTGGAGCAGGTTCAGCAGCTTGCGATCGAAGGCGTCGAGATTGGCCGCAGGTTTCTTCACCGCAAGGGCTCCATAGTGACAGAATCCTGCATATCACGGTTATGGGCGCATGAAACTCCCCAGGAACCTGCATAGACTCAGGCGTAAACCAGCGTGAAAAGCCATTTGGAGGAGACTATCATGCGCGTTGGCGTGCCTTCCGAGATCAAGCCGGGCGAACACCGGGTGGGCCTGACCCCCACCGCCGTGCGCGAGTATGTGGGCCATGGCCACGCGGTGCTGGTCCAGGCCGGCGCGGGCCTGGGGGCCGGCTACGGCGACGACCTCTACGTCAAGGCCGGCGCGACCATCGCGCCCGACGCCGACGCGGTGTTCGCGGGCGCCGAGCTGATCATCAAGGTCAAGGAGCCGCAGAAGGTCGAGTGGGAGCGCCTGACGCCCCGCCACATCCTGTTCACCTATCTCCACCTGGCGCCCGATCCGGCCCAGACCGAAGGCCTGCTGGCCTCGGGCTGCGCGGCCATCGCCTACGAGACCGTCACCGACGCGCGCGGCGGCCTGCCGCTGCTGGCCCCGATGTCGGAGGTGGCCGGCCGCATCGCGGTGTTCAGCGCCGCCGAGACCCTGCTCAAGCACAATGGCGGCATGGGCCTGCTGCTCTGCGGCGTACCCGGCGTGCCCCCGGCCCGGGTGGCGGTGCTGGGCGGCGGCGTGGTCGGCTCCAACGCCGCGCGGATGGCCGCCGGCCTCGGCGCCGAGGTGGTGGTGCTGGAGCGCTCGATCCCCCGGATGCGCGAGCTGGACGACCTCTACCAGGGCCGCATTCTCACGCGCTATTCGACCATGGCCGCGGTCGAGGACGAGATCCTCAAGGCCGACGTGATCATCGGCGCGGTGCTGACCGCCGGGGCCGCCGCGCCCAAGCTGGTCAAGCGCGAGCACCTGTCGAAGATGAAGCCGGGCTCGGTGCTGGTCGACGTGTCGATCGACCAGGGCGGCTGCTTTGAGACCAGCCACCCGACCACCCACGCCGAGCCGACCTACACGGTCGACGGCGTCGTCCACTATTGCGTGGCCAACATGCCGGGCGCGGCGCCGCGCACCTCGTCCGAAGCCCTGGGCAACGCCACCCTGCCCTTCGGCCTGGCCCTTGCCGACCACGGCCTGGACGCGCTGAAGAGCAACATCCACCTGGCCAAGGGCCTCAACGTCCTGGCCGGCCAACTGACCCACCCGGCCGTGGCCGAGGCGCTGGGGAAGACGTCGGTGGATCCGTATGGGGCTTGGAAGTAAGCGGCGGGCGAACACTTGCCCCCACCTGACCGCTGCGCGGTCTGTCCGCCCCCATAGGGGGCGGAGCCTATGGCGCGAGGCTCTTCCCCCTCTGGGGGAGGAGCGCCGCAGGCGCGGAGGGGGCAAGTGGCGCGCACGGCGCCAAAAGTCCGCCTAGGCCGCGAACCGGCCCAAATCCTGGCGGCTTTCCACCAGGTCCAGCACGTCGTGCATCGAGAAGCCCGGATCGGCGGCGTACAGGGCGTCGTAGATCGAGCGGGCGAAGGCCAGGTCGGCCGGGGTCTTGACCCGCCAGTCGTAGCGCGACCAGTCGCGGTGGGCTTTCAGGTGGGCCTGGCGGAAGCGGTCGGGGCGGGCGCGGATGGCGGCGGTCGGCGAGATCATGGCCAGGGGGTCGCGGACCTCGGCGGCGGCGACGCGCAGCGCCTCGACGGTGATCACCTCGACCTCCAAGCCAGCCGGAAAGGTGCGCTCCACGCGGTTGGAGGTGTAGGCCGCGCCAGTGACCTGGGCCAGGCGGACGGCCTCGTCGATCACGGCCGGGTCGACGAACGGGGCGTCGCCCTTGATGCGGACGATGTGGCTGACCGGGCCGGCGGCCTCGGCGCAGCGGGCGATGCGGTCGAGGATGTCGCTGCCCGCGCCCCGGTGCACGGCGTAGCCGCGCGAGACCACCAGGCCGGCCAGGCCGTCGTCGGCCGGGTCGCTGCTGGTGGCGACGATGATCTTGGTCAGGCGCCGGGCGCCGCGCAGCCGCTCCAGCTGGCGCAGGATCATCGGCTGGCCCTGGAGGGTGGCGACGGCCTTGCCGGGCAGGCGCTTGGAGCCCATGCGGGCCTGGACGACGGCGAGGATCATGGCGTTCGGCTCCCTCTTCGGCTTCTCAGCGCCGTCTTCGAGGCTGAGCCTTTATTCGCTCCGGCGTCAGGCGACCCAACGTCGCGGGTCCAGGGCCACCGGATCGTCGATGGCCATGTCGTCCCAGTCGAGATCGGGCGGCGGGCTGGAGGCGGCGGCGACCACGGCCGACAGCTCGGCGGCCGAGGTGACGCCCACGAGGACGGCGCTGGCCTCGACGCGCGACAGGGCGAAGCCCAGAGCGGCCTGCAGCGGGTCGGACCGGCCCTCGGCGATCATCCGGCGCACCTTCGACAGGCGTCCCGAGGCCCCCTTCAGCTGGGCGGGAACGCGGTCGGGCGGCAGGAACAGCAGGCCGTTCAGGAAGATCGAGCGCAGCTGCACCTCGATGCCCATGCCGGCGATGCGCTGCAGCGAGCCATCGGCCAGCAGGCGCTGGTCCAGCAGGCTGGCCGGGGCTTGCAGGATGTCGGGCTTGAAGCGGCGGGCCACGCCGACCGGATCGTCGCTGGCGTGGGCGGCGACGCCGACCTTGGCGAACAGCCCCTCGTCGCGCAGCCGGGCCAGGCGGTCCCAGACGGCCGCGCCGTGCGGGCCGAACAGTTCGGCGGGCGAGGGGACGATGATGGCGTCGGCGCGTTCCACGGCCAGGCGGCGCAGGGAGGCGCGGGCCTCGGCCTCGACGAAGTCCGGGCCGCGGTCGGCGCGGGCGGCCGACAGGGTGACGCGGAACGGCACGGGACGCGGGATCAGGTCGCCCAGCACCTGCTCGGCGCGGCCATGGTTGCCCGACACGTCCAGCACCGACAGGCGGGCGCGGGCGGCGATGGCGAGAATGTCACGGGCTTCGGTTTCGGGCGAACGGGCGCGCGGCGACGCGCTCATGCCGTCCAGTCCGAACTGGGCGGCGGCGAGACCGAGCTTGGAAACCGAGAGCGACATGGAAATCCGTGCGGATGGAACACCAGTATCGACGAGCCTAGGCCCAAAGGACTGAAGAAGGCGTTTCTGGAAACTTGCCGAGGGGTTAACATCGCCGGCGATGAAGCTTCCCGATCCCCCGCTCGACCAGGCCTCCGAAATCGCCGGGGACTGGCCGCTGCACGGCCTGGCCGAGGACATGCGCCCCGCCCTGGCCCAGGCCCTGGCGCGCGGCGCGGCGGGCCTGGCGACGATCATTTCCCTGGGCGAGGGCGGTCCGCGTCCGGTCGGCGCCCAGATGGTGTTCGGCATGGAAAGCCGCGCCGGGTTCCTGTCGGGCGGCTGCATCGAGGCCGATGTCGAGGCCCACGCCCGGGCCTGCATGGCCGACGGGCGGCCCCGGCGCCTGGTCTATGGCGAGGGCAGCCCCTGGCCCGACATCCGCCTGCTGTGCGGCGCGCGGATCGAGATCCTGGTCGAGCGCCTCGCCCCCGACGACGCCGCGGCCCAGGCGCTGCTGGCCCTGGCCGCCGCCCGCGTCCCGGCCTCCTGGATCAGCGACGGCGAGCGGCGGCATTGCGGCCCGGCGTCGGACGCCGTCCAGCCCTGGCCTGGCGCCTTTTCGCGGCGATTCGACCCGCCGCCCCGGCTGGTGGTGTTCGGCGGCGACCCCACCGCCCTGGCCGTGGCCAGCCTCGGGGCCCAGTCGGGCTTTTCGACCACCCTGGTCCGCCCCAAGGGCCCGATCGCGCCGCCGCCCCTGGCCGGCGTGGCCTATCGCCGCGACGACGTGGCGAGCGCCGCGGCGGCGGTCGGGCTGGACGCCTGGACGGCGGTGGCGGTCTGCGGCCACGACGAAGAGGTCGACCACCAGGCCCTGCTGGCCGCCCTGCCCTCGGCCGCGCCCTATGTCGGCCTGCTGGGCGCGCGGCGGCGGCTGGGCGGGCGGCTGGATCGCCTGCAGGCGGCCGGCGTCGCCGAGGCCGACCTTGAGAAGCTGCGCGCCCCGATCGGCCTCGACCTGGGCGGCAAGGCGCCGTTCGAGGTGGCCGTGGCGATCATCGGCGAGATCATGGCCAGCCGCCACGGCCAGCCGGCCCTGGCGCGGCGGCCGTCCTCCGCCCCCGATGGGGGCGGGCAGGCGGCGAAGCCGCCAGGTGGGGGCAAGTCTTAGCGGGCATGGTGTTGCAGGCACGGCTTCTCGACCTCGGGCTTGCGCGGCGAGTGGGTGGGGAGGCGCGGAGCGGTCCGGGTCCAACCCGGATGACCGTGGGTGTAGTGTGTGCGTTTCGGCTAGACCTGACCGCTCCGCGAAACCGTTCTTCTCAAGGGACGGCGATTGAGGGCTTGTTTCATCCCGATCGACGTTTCCCCTCAGGCGGGCAGGATCAAAGTCGCCCGGAAGGGGCCGTCGGCGACTCCGACTGATCCTCGAACAGGCCGGTTTGAACTCCCAGCCCCGTCAACCCGCGCAAGTCCCGGCGAGGTTTCGGTGAGTCCCGGATCTATCCAACGAACAGACCCACACCTGCCTCGCGCAAGGCCTGCGCGGCCCCGCTCGGTTCCATCCCCATCGCCTGCTCGGGCCGGTACCAAGAGCCCTCCCCGTGATGGAGACGGGATTATTGTGCAACGGGTTTGAATACGGCGGCGATTGTGACGCTGATTTTCTTTCAGGACATTGAGATTGCTGGACTTCTTTTCAGCGATCGCGGGGATAGACGCCGCCCGATCCCCCCAACGGTCGTCATCTCCGCCCTTGCGGCACGGCTGTCCGGTTCGCAACCTGGATGGGATCAGGTTGAAATCGTTTGGACAGTGACGCAGCGATGACCGGCGCCCCAGAGGCGTCCTCGTCCTTCGACAGGCTCAGGATGAGGACGAATTCAACGACGGTTCAGTAGAAATCCTCATCCTGAGCTTGTCGAAGGACGAGGATTTATCCACACCGCCGTTTGAAGGGCCGCCCTCAAGTCTTCCCAACCGGACAACCGTACCCTTGTGGCGGGAATGACGGTTGTAAAAAGCGAAAGCTCCTTGCCCCTGCCGCCCTCCGCCAGCGGCGAGGCCACGCCTTGAAACCTTGATGGCGAGCCTGCTCTGGCGTCTGACCGAGTCAAGGACGACGCGCCGCGTCGCCGCGACGCGGCCGCCGGAGGCGGTCCTTGACTCGGTCAGACGCCAGAGCTCCGATCCACCAAGGCTTTAAGGCGCGGCCCCATCCGGGACGATGGGCGGCATGCGCTAGGGTGGTGAGCGGACTTTGGCCAAATTACCCATCGATAGACGTCGGCAGGATCACGCCCTGACGATAAGCGACCTTTGCTCGTCCCCACTGCCCGCTAGGGCGCGTCGCTTCCAGACTGATCTGATCGCGTATGATTTCGCACATCAGCAGCCCGAGGCACTCATGACGGCCGAGACCTATGTCGCGGTCGCTTTCGACGTGGAGCAAGAGGCGGTTTGGGTCTGGCCCCCAGTTCCGCACGATAGCGTCGTCGCCGTAGTATGCTCGGATGGTCTTCAAAATATACCGCTCCTCCTCTGGGGTCAGAGGCGCGGGTTGTTTGAGCGGAAGAGGAAGCTGAGCCTGCGGCATGACCTAAGATTGGCTAAGTTCTCTCCGTCGGCAACGGGTGGTTTTCAGACGCTTGCCTATCACTGGACCAGCATAAAGACCGCGGCCATCCCTAGTCGTCAGCTTCGTTCGGTCGGGGAGTCAGCCAAACGCCCTGGCTCAATTCGCGCCAATTCCATGAGATCGAGACGGTTCCACCCTTAGTCGGTAAATCAAGCATCGTCTCTGGAACGCGCATGAGCGGTACGGAACTGTCGATGGCTGCAGCAACATGCTCGTCCATCACTCCCTTCGATCGGCATCGCACGAGATCGCCCTTGGGCCCGACCCGGCAGGTGGTCTCGGTTACGCCCTCGACGCGGCCAGCCAGAGAGATGAACTTTGTTGCCTGGGCCCGATCTGGAAAAGCGGTCCACCTGGCGAATTTTGCTGTGCAAACTCCTCCACCCAACGAACATGGAAAACCTTTGGAGCCAGACGGAAGCCTGATCTCGATCACGGCGGAGTAGCCGAAGGGGTGCCCGACCTCTGGCGAGGTTTGAGCGCCCGTCGCCTTAGTTACTATGGACCTGCTCTGGCTAGATTCTGGAGCGACGTTCGGAACCTGAGGTGGCGTAATCGGTCGGCTTGCATTGATGTTCAGGTCACCGCACGGCAACTTGTTGGCCGTTTTGACAACGCCATGGGGGCGGCAAAGGGCCTGGAGGCTACACATAGCAGGGACATAGGTGCCAAGCATTCTGCTCTGCTTGAGCCGGATACTTTCGTTCGGACCGTCGAAATCTCCGAGCTCGGATGCCGGTGTAAGCGCGCTGACCAACAGGTGGCGCATCCGGTCGATCGTTGACCTTCCCCTTGCTTTGTCGCGCTCAGCCAAGATGTAGAACCGCAGGTAGCGACCGTTGGTGTCGGTCGGTTCGGCAAGCTGGCTGTCAGACAAGGAAACCAACGAGTTATAGATCGAACCGCCGGGAAACTGTTCGCGGTCGTATTCCTGAACGTCGCCCACACGGTCGCCCCCATTATGCGCGTAACTGATCCTGTCGCGGTTGTCCCATTGGGTCACCCGGCGGAAGGCCGCACAGATTTGCTTTTCCGTCGAGCCGACAGGAATCCATTCAGAGGTCTCAAAGAGCTCCTCGGGCAAGGGTTTGGTGCCTTTGCAGGAGGCTGCGACCAAGGAGGCGTCGATAGTTTTGGGCGCGCTGGTCAATTCTTCGGGCAGGCCGAAGGCCGTATAGGGTAGATTCCAACCCCGACTCGTCCCCGTCCACATGCGTTCGGTGCAGTTCTTTTTGCAGACTGCCCACGCTTCCGGTCGCAGCGGGAACCGTCGTCCGGCGACCTCCAGCACAACCGGGCCGCCATTGGGGCCGCTGTTAAAAGGCCAGTCTCCCCGGATACACACGGCTCCATTGGAGGTGTTTTCGTATTTGAGGGAAAGACCGCCGTCGTCCGGCCGGTCAATGAATTGGTAGGGCAGCGTAGCCGGCGTTGGCCCTGATGAAGCCAGCGCGAAGGCCGCCACTACGATCCCCGCCATCTTCAGTCGCCGCATTGTGCCCCCCGGGAATATGCAAAACCCCACTAGCCTGCCGCCAGGCATTCTGTTGCCAGCCTTGCCTAGTGATTGTTGAAAAAGCTCAACCGTTGATATCCGGCGGTAGAGCCAACATCCGCAACGGGTCGAACGCCGCCGCTAGCGGACGCTCGAGGCTGGTCGGAGTCCCTACTCCGCTCGCCAGTCGCCCGACTTGCCGCCGGTCTTCTCGACCAGGCGGACGGCCTCGATGACCATGCCCTTCTCGGCGGCCTTGAGCATGTCGTAGATCGTCAGGCAGGCCACCGAGACGGCGGTCAGGGCCTCCATCTCCACGCCCGTCTGGCCCTTCAGCTTGACCCGGGCCATCACCGCCAGCCCGCCCTCGGCCGGCTCGACCGACACTTCGACCTTGGACAGGGCCAGGGGGTGGCACAGCGGGATCAGGTCGGAGGTTTTCTTGGCGGCCATCACCCCGGCGATCTCGGCCACGGCCCGAACGTCGCCCTTGCGGCCGGTTCCGGAGATGGCCAGCTCACGGGTCGAGGGCCGCATCCGTACGAAGCCGACGGCGATCGCCTCGCGGACGGTCTCGGCCTTGTCCGAGACGTCGACCATGCGGGCGCGGCCCTGGTCGTCGATGTGGGTCAGGCGGGTCACTGTTCCAGCAGTCCTATTGCTCTAGGAGTCGGGGCATCAGTTCGACCATGTTGCAGGGCTTGTGGCGGCTGTCGAGCTGGGCCGAGATGACCTTGTCCCAGCCGTCGCGCACCGCCCCGTTGCTGCCCGGCAGGCAGAACACGAACACCCCGCCGATCAGGCCGGCCGTGGCGCGGCTCTGCAGGGTGGACAGGCCGACCGTGGCGTAGCTGACCAGGTGGAACACCACCGCAAAGCCGTCGATCTTCTTGTCGAACAGCGGCTCCAGGGCCTCGACCGTGACGTCGCGGCCGGTCAGGCCGGTGCCGCCGGTGGAGACGATGGCGTCGACCTGGCCGCCGGCGATCCAGTCGCGCACGGTCTGGCGGATCTTCTCGATATCGTCGCGGACCACCACACGGCCCGCCAGCTCATGGCCCGCCGCCTTGATCCGGTCGACCAGCAGCTGGCCGGAGGTGTCGGTGGATTCGTCGCGGGTGTCCGAGACGGTGAGGACCGCCACCCGCACCGGCTTGAACGGTAGCTCGGGCTTGATCCCGCCGCCCGGGGTGAGGCCTGCCGACATCGATCGTTCTCCTAGTCCCAGCGTTCCGCGTCGGTCCTATCCCGAGCCGTCGGCTCGATCCAGCGCTCGCCGTCCGGGCCGTGCTCCTTCTTCCAGAACGGCGCGCGGCTCTTCAGATAGTCCATCAGGAAGTCGCAGGCCTCGAAGGCGGCGCGGCGGTGGCTGGCCGCCGTGGCCACGAAGACGATCGCCTCGCCCGGCGCGATGCGGCCGATGCGATGGACGATGCGGTAGTCGTGAAGGTCGAACCGGGTCTTGGCGGCCTCGGCGAAGGCGGCGATCGCCGCGTCGGTGAAGCCGGGATAGGCCTCCAGCTCCAGGGTCGTGGCCTGGCCTCGCTCGGCCCGCGCCAGGCCGACGAAGCTGGCCACCGCCCCGGTCTCGTCGCGGCCGGCGCAGAACGTCGTCAGCAAGGCCCCCGGCTCGAACGCCTGGGCGGTCAGGCTGATGGACGGCAGGGTGGTCATCCGCCGCTCATCGGCGGCAGGAAGGCCACCTCCGTCGCGGTCGCCAGGCTGGCTTCGCCGCGGACCAGGACCTTGTCGACCGCCACCTGCACGCCAGGCCCGGACAAGGCCTCGGCCAGGTCCGGATCGTCGGCGGCCAGGGCCTCGCGCAGGGCGGCCAGGGAGCCGGCCTCGACGGCCCGGTCGCGCCAGCCGGCCTGGTCGGCCAGGCGTCCGAACAGCAGCACCCGGGCCATGTCAGCCCCCGGTCGTCGACATGTGGCGGGCCACGGCCGGCCGCGCGCCGTCGATCTGGAAGTCGTGGCCCTGAGGCTTGGCGCCGATGGCCGCGAAGATCGCCCGCTCCAGCTCCGCCTCGTCGGCGCCGCGGCGGATCACCGCCCGCAGGTCGCTGGCGTCGTCGCGGCCCAGGCAGGTGTGCAGGGTGCCGGTGCAGGTCAGGCGCACCCGGTTGCAGGCCTCGCAAAAATTGTGGCTCAGCGGGGTGATCAGGCCCAGCCGCCCGCCGGTCTCCTCGACCCGCACATAGCGGGCCGGACCGCCCGTGGCGTAGGTCAGGTCGGTCAGGGTCCAGAAGGAGGCGAGGTCGCGGCGGACGTCCTTTAGCGACAGGTACTGGTCGGTGCGGTCCTCGTCGATCTCGCCCAGCGGCATGGTCTCGATCAGGGTCATGTCGGCGCCCAGGCCATGCGCCCACTGGATCAGGGCCGGCAGTTCCTCGGCGTTATCGTGCTTCAGCGCCACGGCGTTGACCTTGACCTGGATCCCGGCCGCCAGGGCCGCGTCGATCCCGGCCAGCACCTTGGACAGGTCCCCGCCCCGGGTCAGCTTGCGGAAAAGGTCGGGCTTGAGGGTGTCGAGCGAGACATTGACCCGCCGCACCCCCAGGCGGGCCAGGTCGGCCGCGTGACCGGCCAGCTGGGTGCCGTTGGTGGTCATCGTCAGTTCGTCCAGGGTGCCGGACCGCAGGTGACGGGACAGGCTCTCGACCAGGGTCATGATCCCTTTGCGGACCAGGGGCTCGCCGCCGGTCAGCCGCAGCTTGCGCACGCCCAGGCCCACGAAGGTCGAGGCCAGGCGGTCCAGCTCCTCCAGCGACAGGACCTCCGCCTTGGGCAGGAAGGTCATGTGCTCGGCCATGCAATAGGTGCAACGCAGGTCGCAGCGGTCGGTGACCGAGACGCGCAGATAGGTCACCGCGCGGCCGAAGCCGTCGATCAGGCGGCTGGGCGCGCGCGGGGAACGGGTTGCCGCTTGCGCGGGGCTGGCGTCATAGGGCGTCATGTCGGTTCATAAGATAGGCGCGCGACGGCATGGCGGAAAGTAAAAGCACGCGGTGCGACGCCGTGGTCCTGGCGGCGGGAGCGGGACGCCGGTTCGGCGGGCGCAAGCTGCTCGCGCCGTTCGAGGGCCGGCCCCTGGCGGCGGGGGCCCTGGACGCGGCGTTCGCGGCCCCGGTCCGGCGGGTCCTGCTGGTCACCGACGGCGACCGAGAGCTGGCCGCCTTCGCGCGTGAGCACGCCCGGGCGCTGGGCCGGGACGACGATCTCCAGGTCGTGGTGGCCGCCGACGCCGCGGAGGGCATGGGCGCCTCGCTGCGGGCCGGGATCGAGGCCGTGCCGCCGGACGCCGACGGCGTCTTCGTGTTCCTGGGCGACATGCCCTGCGTCCCGCCCGGCCTCGCCCGGGACCTGGTCCGGGCGCTGGTCCCCGGCGTCGACGCGGTCGCGCCGCGCCTCGCGGGACGGCGGGGGCATCCGGTGCTGTTCGGGCGCGACTGTTTTCGCGCGCTGCGAGCCCTGGGCGGCGATGTCGGGGCGCGGGAGGTGCTGGCCGTCCTGGGCGACCGCCTGGCGTGGGTCGACACCTTCCACGCCGGTGTCCTGTTCGATGTCGACCGGCCCGAGGACCTGGCCTGAGGGCCGGCGGACTCCGATGGATCAGGACCGCGCGTGGCCCTGGCCGCGGCGGGCGGCCCAGGTCCCGAACGCGATGCAGGCCAGGACGCCGTAGCTCCACATCGCCATGCCGATGAACAGGGTGCCCAGGGTGACCCGAAGGTCGATCATCACCGCCACGTGCGAGGCGACGATGATGGCCATGAAGGCCGAGGCGACGACGGTCCAGATCCGCCGGGTCCGCATCGAGATCCAGACGAAGACCACCAGGGTCGCGGCGTCGACCGCCAGGATGCCGTAGTCGGCGTTGTAGGGGTCGCGCCGATAGACCAGCATCGATCCCAGCCAGGAGGCCAGGAACGCCGCGCCGACCCCGCGCGCCGCGCGGTCGCCGCGCCACATGGCCAATCCGCAGACCAGGATGGCGAGGATCAGGGAGATCAGCGTGTGAAGTTGCACGAGGGTGACGCCCGGTTAGGTCGGGCGTCACCATGCCCCAGGCGAGACGCCCAGAGAAGCAACCAGAGGTCGGTCAATGGCGCGTGCGACGGCCTTCCCAGAGGATCGTCTTCACTTCCTCGATGATGCTCAGCGCGCCGTCGGAGTCGCCGGCCTGTTCCAGCGCGACCAGTTGCGGCATCAGCACCGACAGGATCCGGCGCTGCACGGGACCAAGGGTCCGCAGGTGCCGGCGAAATTCGTTCAGCTCATCAAGCGAGGCGTCCTGCTGCAGCTGGACGATCTGGGCGGTGCTCATTGCACACCTCTTTTGGGTCGAAGGACGGCTTGCGCCGCGGGTGGAGAAGGAGTCGGGATCAGGCGGCCAGGCCGCCGGGAACCGCGTGCAGTCCGGTGGTGCGAGGCGGGTCGCCCGGCTTGTCCATGTCGCCGCTGGCCAGGGCGCCGCAGCCGATCTGGCTGCGCACGGTGGCCAGGGCGCTGTGGGTTTCGATGATCGTTCGCCGCGCCGAAACGATGTGGGCCAGGGTCTCGCCGAGATTGGCGACGGCTTCCTGACCGAGCACCGCCGACAATCTGGTCTCGAGCCGCAGCGCGGGCAGCAGGCCCATCAGCTCGGCGGTTTCGCGCAGGGCGGCGTCGATCGCGGCCTCGGCGCGCATCAGCTTTTCGGCGCCGGCTCGGGCGGCTTCGGTACGTTTCATGGCATGACTCTCCCGGTCGCACGGGTGCCCCCCGCACGTTCAAGTCGATGAAAATGTTCCTGGAAGCTCGGCGCTCAGGGCGCCGGGGGCGGGCTCCAGCCCTCGCGGAACCGCTGGAGGGCGTAGAGGAATTCATGGGCGCCCATCGTGACCGTCCCGAGCAGGATTCCGCCCAGGGTGGCGACCGCGAGGATCAGACCCAACCATTGCAAGGGAGTCAGGTCATCGCGCCAACTCCTTCCATACGGAGCGGCGTGTCGTCCGCCAGGAAGGCCGTCGCGGCCAGGACCCTCAGGAGCAGCTTGCCCGGAGGATCGCCCGCCGCCTGCGCCTTGCGCAGGGCCGAGACCGTCTCCGCCACCAGCCGGCCGCGCTCGGGCGTCCCCGCCATCAGGGTCAGGCCCTCTTCGAGGGACTGCCAGCTCGCGATGAAGAAGGCCGAGGCCGGATGCGGACTGTTCGTGGAAGGTTTGGTCATGGCTGCCCTCGCTGTTGAAACGAGAAGAGCCCTCTAACTGGGCCGTGGCTAGCTCGGCCGATTGCTTACGGTAGTCATTACCGGGGTCGGTTTCCCAGGCGATGAACGCCAGGGCGGCGTCGCGGCGGTTCAGGCCGGCCAGCCGGCGCCGTGCGCTGAGCACGTGCATCTCGACCGTCTTCGGCGACAGGCTCAGCAGACGGGCGATTTCCTTGGACTGCCGATGCTGGGCGATCAGCCGCAGAATCTCGCGCTCGCGAGGAGTCAGTCGCTTGAAGCCCAGGTTGTCGCTGGAGTCCACCATGGCGCTAAAATGGTTCGTGGCTCGCCTCACGTCCAGCAAGACTTGACCGATGACGTCCTCGGAGGGCGCATTGCGTCAAAACCGCATCGAATTTCGCTAAGGCCCAACATCGATTATTGTCGGCGACCCGACGCTCAGACCGCCGCGCGGACGAACGGCAGGCGGGCGGTGGGCGTCTTCGACAGGGCCAGCAGAGCATTGGCCACCGCCGGGGCGATGACCGGCGTGCCCGGCTCGCCCACGCCGCTGGGCGGATTGCCCGACGGCACGACGTAGGTTTCGACGGTCGGCGCCTCGTTGATCCGCAGCACGCGGTAGGTGTCGAAATTGCTCTGGTCGACCTTGCCGTCGGTCAGGGTGATCTCGCCATACAGCGCCGCCGACAGGCCGAAACAGGTTCCGCCTTCCATCTGGGCCGCGACCTGGTCGGGCGAGACCGCCACGCCGCAGTCGATGGCCGTGACCACCCGGCCGACGCGCGGGTGGCCGTCGACCAGCCTGACCTCGGCCACCTGGGCGACCACCGAGCCGAAGCTCTCGTGCACCGCCACGCCGCGCGTGAAACCGGCGGCCGGCGCCGGGCCGGCCTTCTCGACCGCCAGGTTCAGGGCCGCCAGGTGCCGCTGGGCCCCGGCCTTGGCGTAGAGGGCCCGGCGATAGTCGACGGGATCCTTGCCGGCCTTGAGCGCCAGCTGGTCGATCGTGTGCTCCATGACGAAGGCGGTGTGGGTCGCGCCGACCGACCGCCACCACAGGACCGGCACGCCGCCCTCGGGCAGGGCCAGCTGGGCGTCGACGACCGGCGTGGCCTTCAGATAGGGCGAGCCGGCCGTGCCCTCGATCGCGGTCTGGTCCGGCCCCTTCATGGGCATCGGCGAGCCCTTCATGATCGACTGGGTGACGATCCGGTGGCGCCAGGTCGCCGGATAGCCGTCCTTGTCCAGGGTCACCCGCACGGCGTGATGGACCAGTGGCCGGAAAAAGCCAGCCTGCATGTCGTCCTCGCGGGTCCAGACCAGCTTCACGGGGCGGCCGCCGCCGACCTTGTGGGCGATGGTCACGCACTCGGCCACGTAGTCGGACGGGAAGTTGGCGCGCCGGCCGAACGAGCCGCCGGCGAACAGGGTCTCGATCTCGACCGAGCCGGGCAGGGTCTTGACGATCTTGGCCGCGTTCATCTGGTCCAGGGTCTGGGCCTGGGAGCCATGGATCAGCTTGACCTTGCTGCCGTCGACGATCGCCACGCAGTTCATCGGCTCCATGGTCGCATGGGCCAGGTAGGGGAAGTCGTAGGCGGTCTCGAACACCGACGCGCCCTTGCCGGCCGAAGCCGCGGCCGCGTCGCCCTTGGAGTCGAACGCTTCCCACTTCAGGTCGGCGGGACCCTTGCCGGCGGCGATGTCGCGCCACTGCTGGGCGATCGTCGCCGAGCTTCGGGTCTCGGCCTTGGCCTCGTCCCACTCGACCTTGAGCGCCTCGCGGCCCATGCGGGCGGCGTAGGTGGTGTCGGCGACCACCGCGACCCCGGTCGGGATCTCATAGACGTCGACCACGCCGGCCACCTTCCTGGCCTCGTCGGCGTTGAAGCTCTTCACCGTCGCGCCGAAGCGCGGCGCGTGGGCGACCACCGCCACCAGCATGTTCGGCAGCTGGACGTCCTGGGTGTAGCGGGCCGCGCCCGTGCTCTTGACCAGGCTGTCCTTGCGACGCACCCGGTCGGTGCCGATCAGGGTGAAGGTCTTGGGGTCCTTCAGGGTCGGGCTCTGGGGCGGCGCGACCTTGGCGGCGTCGGCGATCAGCTCGCCAAAGCCCGCGCTCTTGCCACTGGCGTGGCCGACCACTCCGTCCTTAACGGTGATCTCGCCGGCCGGGACGTTCCACCGCGTCGCCGCCGCCTGCACGAACATCGCCCGCGCCCCGGCTCCGGCCTTGCGCAGCTGCTCCCAGGAGTTGGAGATCGCCGACGAGCCGCCGGTCAGCTGGATGCCGGCCGTGCTGTTGCCGTAGAGCTTGGCGTTGGCCGGCGCGTGGACGACCTTGACCCGGCTCCAGTCGGCGTCCAGCTCCTCGGCGACGATGGCCGCCAGGCCCGCATGGTTGCCCTGGCCGAACTCGATGTGCTTGGACAGCACCGTCACCGCCCCGTCCGGATCGAACTGGATGAACGGTCCGAAGGCGCCGGGCTCGACCTTGGAGCCGGCGCTCATCAGGTCGGCCGGCGAGCAGCCGACCAGCAGGGCGCCGCCGACCAGGGTCGCGCCGACCACCAGGTCGCGGCGGCTGACGCCGTCCTGGCGCCGCAGCTTCTCGAACGGCCCGTTCATTGGCCCGCTCCCCGGCCGGTGGAGCCCGAGGCGGCGGCGATGTCGTCATCGACGTCGTTGGACGCCAGCGGCTTGGCGGCGGGCGCGCCGACCGCCGGGGCCCCGGTCAGGCCGGCGGCCTCCTTGATGGCGGCGCGGATGCGCTGGTAGGTCCCGCAGCGGCAGATGTTGCCGCTCATGGCGTTGTCGATGTCCTCGTCGCTGGGCGCCTTGGTCTGGGCCAGCAGGGCGGCGGCCGACATGATCTGGCCCGACTGGCAGTAGCCGCACTGCGGCACGTCGTGCTTGACCCAGGCCTGCTGCAGCGGATGGGTTCCGCCCAGGCTCTCGATGGTGGCGATCTTGGCCCCCGACAGGGCGGCGATCGGCGTCACGCACGAGCGCACCGGGTCGCCGTTGACGTGGACCGTGCAGGCCCCGCACTGGGCCATGCCGCAGCCGAACTTGGTGCCCGTCAGGCCCAGCTCGTCGCGCAAGACCCACAGCAGGGGCGTCTCCGGCGCCGCTTTGACGCTGACCGTCTTGCCGTTGATGTCCAACATCGACGCCATGCTTTCGCCTCCCACGCGAAAAGAGGGGCCTGACGACCCGGTTTGCGCGAACCTAACACTGCTCAGACCCAATCCCGCCAGTGAAATCTTGCGCCAGGCAGGCTAGCCTGACCGGGATCTTCACCCGCTTCCGCCTTCAGGACCCGCGCCCTTGGATTCCTTTCCCGCCTATTTCCCCCTGGCCGGCCGCAGGGTCGTGATCGCCGGCAGCGGCGAGGCCGCCGACAACAAGGCGCGATTGTTCGACGGCTCGCCGGCGACGCTGGTGCGGGTGGACGGCCACGCCGCCTTCCTGCCGGGGACCTACGCCGGCGCGGTGCTGGCCTTCGTGGCCGGCGACGACGAGGTGTTCCTGCAGGCGGCGGCCAGCGCGGCGCGCGCGGCGCGGGTGCTGGTCAATGTCGTCGACAAGCCGGCCATGAGCGATTTCAACACCCCGGCGGTGATCGACCGGGGCGAGGTGGTGGCGGCGGTCGGCACCGGCGGCGGCTCGCCGACCCTGGCCACCAAGCTGCGCAACGACATCGAGGCCCAGGTCCCCGAGGGCGCCGGCCGGGTGGCGGCCTTGTTGCGCAAGCACCAGGACGAGGTGCGCGCCGCCCTGCCCGCCCTGCACGAACGCCGGGCCTTCCTGCGCGACGCGGTGACCGGCGAGGCCGCCCAGGCCGCCATGGCCGGCGACATGGACAAGGCCGGCCAGCTGCTTCGCGACGCCCTGGCCAAGGGCGTCGGCCGCGAGGGCAAGGTGCGGTTCATCGGCGGCAAGGGACCGTCCGACCTTCTGACGCTGAGGGCCCTGCGGGCCCTGGGCGCGGCCGACGTGCTGGTCGCCGATGACGGCGCCGACCCCGAGATCGTGACCATGGCCCGCCGCGACGCCCAGCGACTGGAGCCCGCCGAGGCGAGCGCCGAGACGCTGGTGGCCCTGGCCCGGGAGGGCAAGCAGATCGTGCGGCTGATCGTAGCCCCCGTTGATCCGGCGATCGTCCAGGCGCTCGCGGCCGCCTCGGTGGCGGTCGAGGCGATCTAACCGTCCAGGCTGCGATCCTTGGTCTCGGGCAGCAGGAACAGGGTCGTCAGCACGCTGATCAGGGTAAAGATCACCGGGTACCAAAGGCCGGCATAGATGTTGCCCACCGCCGCGACGATGGCGAAGGCGCTGAACGGCACGAAGCCGCCGATCCAGCCCGTGCCGATGTGATAGGGCAGCGACAGGGCGGTGTAGCGCACCCTTGTCGGAAATAGCTCGACGAGCGCCGCGGCCAACGGCCCATACAGGGCGGTGGCGCCGACCACGAACACCAGCAGCACGCCGAACACGCCCCACCAGTTCATCCGCGCCGGATCGGCCTTGGCCGGATAACCGGCCTTGACCAGGGCGGCCTTGATCGCGGCCTCGCCGGCGGTCTTCACGGCCTTGCCTTCCTTCGCCGCGAGCCCCTCGGCGCTGCGCGAGACGATGCGGCTCTCGCCGATCTGGACCACGGCCGCCGAACCGGCCGGGCCGGCCTGGTTGGCGTAGGAGATCCCGGCGTTGGCCAGGGCGCTCTTGGCGATGTCGCAGGACGAGACGAAGGCGGCCTTGCCAATCGGATCGAACTGCAGGGCGCAGTCCTCGGGATCGGCGGTGACGGTGACCGGGGCTCGGGCCGAAGCCTCGGCCAGGGCCGGGTTGGCGGCGCGCTCCAGCAGGTGGAAGCCGGGGAAATAGAAGACCAGGGCGACGATCATGCCGCCCAGCATCACCGGCTTGCGACCGATCCGGTCCGACAGCCAACCGAACACCACATAGAGCACCGCGCTGACCGCCGCGGCGGCCATCATCAGGCCGTTGATCGTGCCCGGCGCGACCTTCAGGAACTTCTCCATGAAGGTCTGGATGTAGAAGAACGTCGTGTACCAGACCGCGCCCTGGGCCGACATGACGGCGAAGAAGGCCAGCAGCACCAGCCTGAGGTTCTTCCACTGGCCGAAGGCCTCGGCGTAGGGCGCCTTGGACGCCGCGCCCTCTTGCTTCATCCGGGCGAAGGTCGGGCTTTCGCTGAGTTTCAGGCGCATCCAGACCGAGACCGCCAGCAGGCCGATCGAGACGGCGAACGGGATGCGCCAGCCCCAGGCGTCGAAGGCGGCCGGCCCGGCCAGACCGCCCAGCAGCCAACGGGTCGCCAGGATGACCAGCAGCGCCGCGAACAGGCCCAGGGAGGCCGAGCTCTGCACCCAGGCGGTCGAACGGCCGCGCTGCTCCGGCGGCGAATGCTCGGCCACATAGATCGCCGCCCCGCCATACTCGCCGCCCAGGGCGAAACCCTGCACGCAACGCAGCAGGATCAGCAGGATCGGCGAGACGATCCCCGCCTGCTGGTAGGTGGGCAGCAGGGCGATGGCGAAGGTCGCCCCGCCCATCAGCAGCACCGTGGCCAGGAAGGCGCCCTTGCGGCCTGCCTGGTCGCCGATCTTGCCGAACACCAGCGCGCCCAGCGGCCGGAAGGCGAAGCCCACCCCGAACAGGGCCAGGGCGGCGATGTAGCCGGCCGTCTCCGACAGGCCGGTGAAGAAGGTCCTGGAGATCACCTGGGCCAGGCTGCCGAAGATGAAGAAGTCGTACCACTCGAAGGCGGTGCCCGCGGACGAGGCCGCCACCACCGTGCGCATCGAGGCGCGGTCCTCACCCTGAGCCTTGGCCGTCATGCGTGGTTTCCCCCGGTGTTCTTGGGGAAATGCTTAGCGTGGTTTCGGGCGGGGTGGGAAGGCGGATCGTCCTGTTGGGCAAGGCGTGCAGCGCCAAGATTCGGGACCACACACCTAAGCCAGCCGCTCGATACGCACGGCCGGCGAGGTTTGCCTGATCCGCGCGGCCATGGCCACGATCGGCAGCTCCGGCGCGTCCCAGAGGTTGGCGGCGGTCACCGTCTCGGCCACGCCGCCGACGGCGCGGGCCAGGCCGTAGGGCAGGGTCTGGCCCTCCAGCAACGACGCGGCGAACAGGGCGGTCAGCAGGTCGCCCGTGCCGTTGGGCGCGCGCTCGGCCCTGGCGTGGGCCGCCAGCCAGGCCTCGTCGCGGTCGACATAGACCACGCCGATCTCGTCTTCCCGTCGCACCGACGACACCAGGACCGGCTTGCCCAGGAGCCGGCCGGCGCGCACCGCGGCCAGCGGGTCGTCGCAGTCCGCGCCGGTCAGATGCTGCAGCTCCCAGGCGTTGCAGGCCACCAGGTCGGCGCGCGGGACCAGCTCGCCGGCGATGGCCTCGGCCACCTCGGCGGGCACGTACAAGCCCTTGCCGGCGTCGCCCATGGTCGGATCGACGATCACGATCGGCGCGCGCGAGGACGCGCCCTTGGGCGGATCTTCGCGCGGCGCGGCGCGCACGGCGTCGATGGCCTGGGCGGCGACGCGCACCTGGGCGGCGCTGGCGAAATAGCCGGTGATGACCACGTCCGTCAGGCTCAGCAGGCCGTTGGCCTCGACGCCCTCGAGCATGCCCGTCATCACCTCGACGGACGTCGGCGCGCCGCCCGGCGGCCCCCAGCCGGGATGACGGCCGTAGAGCACGGTCGGCACGACCATCGAGTCGACGCCGAACTGGGCCAGGGCGGCGGCCTGGGCCGAGGCGCCCACCTGGCTGCCCGCGACATGGCTGGAGAGGATCAGGGCCATCGGCATGACCAGCGGCTTAGCCGAGCCTCGCGGCCTTGAACAGGGCGGGCCTGCACGACGGACGTCTCGACCTCGGCCCCGGCGACCCACGAAAAAGGCCCGCCGCGTTTCCGCGGCGGGCCCTTCCGGCTTGGCTTTGAGCGAAGCCTAGTAGCGGTAGTGGTCCGGCTTGAACGGGCCCTTTTCCGGCACGCCGATATAGTCGGCCTGGTCCTTGCGCAGGGTCGACAGCTTGGCGCCCAGCTTCTCCAGGTGGAGGAAGGCGACCTTTTCGTCGAGGTGCTTGGGCAGGGTGTAGACGTCGTTCTTGTAGGCCGTCTTGTTGGTCCACAGTTCGATCTGGGCCAGGGTCTGGTTGGTGAAGCTGGCGCTCATCACGAACGAGGGGTGGCCCGTGGCGTTGCCCAGGTTCACCAGGCGGCCTTCCGACAGCAGGATGATCTTCTTGCCGTCCGGGAATTCCACGTGGTGGACCTGCGGCTTGATCTCGTCCCACTTGAAGTTCTTCAGGCCGGCGACCTGAATTTCCGAGTCGAAGTGGCCGATGTTGCAGACGATGGCGTTGTTGCGCATCTGCCGCATGTGGTCGACGGTGATGACGTCCTTGTTGCCCGTGGCGGTGACGAAGATGTCGGCGCGGCCGGCCACGTCGTCCAGGGTCTGGACCTCATAGCCTTCCATCGCCGCCTGCAGGGCGCAGATCGGGTCGATCTCTGTGACGATCACCCGGGCGCCGCCCTGGCGCAGCGAGGCGGCCGAGCCCTTGCCGACGTCGCCATAGCCGCAGACCACCGCGACCTTGCCCGACAGCATCACGTCGGTGCCGCGGCGGATAGCGTCGACCAGCGATTCCCGGCAGCCGTACAGGTTGTCGAACTTGCTCTTGGTGACGCTGTCGTTGACGTTGATGGCCGGGAACGGCAGTTCGCCCTTCTGGGCCATCTGGTACAGGCGGTGCACGCCCGTGGTGGTTTCTTCCGACACGCCGCCGATGGCGTCGCGGATCGCGGTGTAGAAGCCCGGCTTTTCGGCCAGGTAGCGCTTCATCACGGTGTAGAGCGCTTCTTCTTCCTCGTTGGTCGGGTTGTTGAGGATCGAGGGATCCTTCTCGGCCTTCGGGCCCAGGACGCACAGCAGGGTCGCGTCGCCGCCGTCGTCGAGGATCAGGTTCGGATAGCCGCCGTCGGCCCATTCGAAGATCTTGTGGGCGTATTCCCAGTACTCGACCAGGTTCTCGCCCTTGAAGGCGAACACCGGCACGCCCGAGGCGGCGATGGCCGCGGCGGCGTGGTCCTGGGTCGAGAAGATGTTGCACGAGGCCCAGCGGACGTCGGCGCCCAGCGCGGTGAGCGTCTCGATCAGCACGGCGGTCTGGATGGTCATGTGCAGGCTGCCGGCGATGCGGGCGCCCTTCAGGACCTGGGCCGGGCCGTATTCGGCGCGGGTGGCCATCAGACCGGGCATTTCGGTCTCGGCGATGGCGATTTCCTTGCGGCCGAAATCGGCGAGCGAGATGTCCTTGACGATGTAGTCGGCCACGGTCGGGCTCCTGCGGTCGGGGGATGGTCTTGCGCGGTCTATACCGCGCCCGGCCCCTTCTCGCAATTAAGACATAAGGATTTCTTTATATGCCTTGGCTCACCAGAACCGCCTGGCTTCGGCGAAGGTCACGTAGGCGCCCTGGGCCTCGGCCAGCAGCTCGGCCTCGCGATCGGCCGCCCCGGCGGTCAGGCGGCCGGCGGCGAAGGCGGCCTCGGGATCCTCGCAGGCCATCGCCACGTCGCGGGCCAGGGCCTCGCGGCCGGCCTGGTCGTTGAGCAGGCCGAGAGCGTCCTGCAGGTCCTTGGCCGCCGCGACGAAGCGCTCGCGGCGCTTGGGATGGCCGGGGAACAGCCCGCCCAGGTCCTCGACCGCGTAGCGCAGCTTCTTGCCGCGGATGCGCAGGTGGTGGCGATCCTCGGGGCCGAGGGCGGCCAGGTCGCGGCCGTCCTTGCGGATCCGGTCGCGGCGCTTGTCCAGGGCCTTGGCGGCGAAGTCGGCGGCGGGCCTGGCCCGGATCTTTTCCAGCCGCCGGTCGGTGGTCCAGGGGCCGGCCTCCAGCCAGGCCGCGGCGTCGATGGCCAGGGCGCGGAAGCGGGCGCTGTCCACGGCCTCGCCGGCCCGGGCGTAGGCGTCGGTCTGGGCGGCCAGCAGGGCCTTGCCGAACGCCGCCAGGGCCCGCGCCTCGTCCTGCGCCGTCTCCTCCTGGGCGGCCGGGTCCGGCGCCGGCTGGCCCTCGACCGCCGGCCGCCAGACGTCGGCGATGAACACGTCCAGGTTCCGCGCCGCGCCCAGGGCGTCGGCCAGCCACTTCAGCTCGGCCTTGACCTGACCGGCGGCCGGATCGGCGGCCAGGGGCTTGAAGGTCGACAGCAGGGCCCGGAACCGCCGCGCAGCCACCCGCAGCTTGTGCACGCGCTCGGGACCGGGACGGGTCCGCACGCCCTCGGCGGCGGCGCACAGCCGGTCCAGGGCCGCGCGACCCAGGGCCTGCAGCGCCTCGCCGGTGGCGGCGTCGGGCGCCAGGACCGCCTCGGCGCGAAGCCCTTCCGTCTCGCCCAGCGCCAGGGCGTAGCCGCGCTCGGCCTTGCTGACCAGGGACAGGCGCAGCGGCGCGTGGGCCGCCAGGTCGCGCGCCAGGTCGAACAGCACGCGCGGCGCGCCGGCCTTCAGCTCCAGCTCCAGCTCGCTGACCCCCGCGCGCCGGCCGCCGGCCAGCAGCTCACCCTGGTCCAGGGCCGCCTCGATGGTGGCGCCGTCGCGCTCGATCAGCCGGGTCACGCGCCGGACCCTGGTGGTGAACACCGGAACCAGGACGTCGCCGTCGACCGCCTTGGCGGCCGGGGTGGCGGCCAGCAGGTCGCGGTCGGGCTCGGGGCCCTCGACTGCGCTTTCCCACTCGCCGCGCGCGAAGACGCCGCCGGACGAGGCCGATTTCAGGGTCTGCTTGCGGCCGTTCTCGCCGTCGCGGATGCGCAGGCCGAAGCCGGCCTTGCGCAGGGCGTGGTCGACCGTGTCGAAATAGGTGGCGTCGAGCTGTCGAACCGCTTCCCGCCCCTCGAGCCGGGCCAGGATCGCGTTCGAAGCCTCCGGGGCGATCAGGAACTTCAGCTCGATTTCGTGATCCATGCGGCGGTTATAACCGGGCGCGCCGGTTTTGGCTCCATCAGCCGTCTTGCGCGGACGCACGCGGGACGTGCTTGCCAATCAATGTGGCGGAGTCCAAACCTGCGCGCCATGAGCCAGATCAACGCCGCCGCCCCTCGCCACGACTGGACCCTGGACCAGGTCGAGGCCCTGTTCGACCTGCCGTTCATGGAGCTGGTGTTCCAGGCCGCGACCGTGCACCGCGCGGGCTTCGACCCGTCCGAGGTGCAGCTGTCGCAGCTGCTGTCGGTCAAGACCGGCGGCTGCGCCGAGAACTGCGGCTATTGCAGCCAGAGCGCTCATTTCAAGACCGGCCTGAAGGCCGAGAAGCTGATGGACGCCGACGTCGTCATCGCCAAGGCTCGCCAGGCCCGCGACGGCGGGGCCCAGCGCTTCTGCATGGGCGCGGCCTGGCGCGAACTGAAGGACCGCGACCTGCCCAAGCTGGCGGCGATGATCGGCGGGGTGAAGGCCCTGGGCCTGGAGACCTGCGCGACGCTGGGCATGCTGACGCCCGACCAGGCCCGGCAGCTGAAGGACGCGGGCCTGGACTATTACAACCACAACCTCGACACCGGCCCGGAATATTACGGCGAGGTGGTCACCACCCGCACCTACCAGGAACGGCTGGACACCCTGGCTTACGTCCGCGACGCCGGCATGAGCACCTGCTGCGGCGGCATCGTCGGCATGGGCGAGACCCGCCGCGACCGCGCCAGCCTGCTGCATCAGCTGGCCACCCTGCCCAGCCATCCCGACAGCCTGCCGATCAACGGCCTGGTGCCGGTCAGCGGCACGCCGCTGGGCGACCAGGTGCTGGCCGACGGCGCCAAGGCGATCGATTCGATCGAATTCGTGCGGACCATCGCCGTGGCCCGCATCGTCTGCCCCCGGTCGATGGTCCGCCTGTCGGCCGGCCGCGACACCATGAGCCGCGAGCTGCAGGCCCTGTGCTTCCTGGCCGGCGCCAACTCCATCTTCGTCGGCGGCAAGCTGCTGACCACCCCCCTGCCCGGCCAGGACGAGGACAGCGCCCTGTTCCAGGACCTGGACCTGCGGCCGATGGGCGTGAAGTCCGCGGCGCCGGAAGCCGTGGCGGCGGAGTAGTTCGAGTCGTTTCCGAAGGTCCTCCCCCTGTGGGGGAGGCGATCGCGCAGCGATCGGTGGGGGAAGTTTTAGGGTCGTCGATCCAGGTCCGCCGCGGCCCGATCACGCCCCCCTCCGTCGGCTTCGCCGACACCTCCCCCACAGGGGGAGGATCGAGCTAAACTACCGCTCCTCGTCGAACCGGTTCGACACCAGTTCCGTCAAGGCCTCGACCGCCGCGTCGGCCTCGGGGCCCTCGGCGGCGATGTCGATGGTCGAGCCGATGCCGGCGGCCAGCATCATCAGGCCCATGATCGAGCGGGCGTCGACGCTGGTCCCGTCGCGGGCGACCGTGACCTCGGCGTCGAAGCCCGAGGCCAGCTTGACGAACTTGGCCGAGGCGCGGGCGTGCAGCCCTCGCTCGTTGACGATCTCGACCGTACGCGCCGCCATGCGACTCATTTTTCTCCCGCGAGCACGTAGGAGGCCACGGAGATATATTTGCGTCCAGCCTCCTGGGCGTGGGCGACGCAGGCCGGCAGGGGCTCGCGCTGGCGCACGCTGGCCAGCTTGATCAGCATCGGCAGGTTCAGGCCGGCGATCACCTCGGCCTTGGTCTGCTCCATCACCGAGATGGCCAGGTTCGACGGCGTGCCGCCGAACATGTCGGTCAGCAGGATCACGCCGTCGCCCTGTTCGTCGACCGCGGCGCACGCCTTCAGAATGTCGGACCGGCGACGCTCCATGTCGTCTTCCGGGCCGATGCAGATGGCCTGCACCGCGCCTTGCGGTCCGACCACGTGCTCCATGGCGGAGACGAACTCCTCCGCCAGCCGCCCGTGCGTGACTATCACGAGCCCGATCATGCCTGATCTCTCAAACGGGATCCCCATAACCCGTGGCGGCAGGGAGGCGCCGCGCGGGCCGCCTTGATACGCTTGTTAGTCGGCGACTCCAAGATGCTCAAACACCCGTCTGATTTTCCCGGGCGCTCCGGGTTCCAGGGGCCACAGGTCCAGCACCCGCGTGGAAATCCCCTCGATGACCTGGAACATGGGGTCCGGCAGCCGTTCGACGGCCTGCGGCCGATCCACGCAGCGGACCAGAAGATCGATTCGGCAGAACGGCCGGTGCGGCTGGAGCAGCACCCCCAGGCCCCGGGCCTCGACCTGGCCGGCCAGGGGATCGGGCGCGCGGCCGTGCAGCCGGCCGCCGGACACGAACACCAGGGTGCGGTCGTCGGCCACCAGCACGAAGCCCTGGTCCAGCGCCCGCAGCGCCAGGTCGCTCTTGCCGACCCCCGAGGGACCCTCGATCAGGGCCCCGCGCCAGACGCCGGCGACCCGACGGGCGATCAGGCCGGCATGGCGGATCATTCGCGCGCCCCCCCGTCGCGATGGCCCCCGTCGCGCGGGCCGCCATCGCGACCCCCGTGGTGATGATGGTGGCCGTTGTGGGCGTTGGCTTCGGGCAGGTCGACCAGGAACCGGGCGCCGATCACCTTGCCCTCGGCGTCCTTGCGGTTCTCGGCCCGCATGGTCCCGCCGTGCGCCTCGACGATCTGGCGGGCGATCGACAGGCCCAGGCCCGAATTGCCGCCGAACGCCTTGCCCTTGGGCCGCGAGGTGTAGAAGCGCTCGAAGATGGTCTCCAGATTGTCGGGCGGGATGCCGGGACCGTCGTCGTCGACCGTGACGATCAGGCGATTGTGATGGTCGCGCAGGCCCGGGTCGCGCTTGAGCGTGACGCGGACCTCGCCGTCGGCGGCGCTGAACGAGCGGGCGTTGTCGATCAGGTTGCGGAACACCTGGCCGACCGGGGTCTCGCGCGCTACGATCCGGGCGTGCTGGGGAGCGGCCTTGGCGTCGAAGGTCACCCGCACGCTGCCCGGCGCTTCGCCCGGGCGCAGCTGGGCTTCGTAGAGGTGAATGACCTCGGCCAGCAGGCCGTCCAGCTCGAAGGCCCGCGGCGCCTCGCGCGACAGCTCCGCGTCCAGCCGGGAGGCGTTGGAAATATCGGTGACCAGGCGGTCCAGGCGGGTGACGTCCTGCTGCAGGATGCCCAGCAGCCGGGCCCGGGCGGCGGGGTCGGTCACCAGGTCCAGGGTCTCGATCGCCGAGCGGATCGAGGTCAGCGGGTTCTTGATCTCGTGGGCGACGTCGGCGGCGAAACGCTCGATGGCGTCCATCCGCTCGGACATCGAGTCGGTCATCTCCTCCAGGGCCCGCGACAGGTCGCCCAGCTCGTCCTTGCGGCCCGAGATGTCGGGCAGGGAGATGGCCCGCGCGCCGTCCAGCCGCACGCGGTCGGCGGCGCTGGCCATGCGCAGCACCGGCTGGGCGATCAGGCGATTGAGCAGGAACGACGAGATCAGGGTGGTGGCGATGGCGATCAGGGCGAACGGCAGCAGGGCCTTGCGCTCGGCGGCGATGATCTGGTCGACGTCGCCGGCCTCCAGGGTCAGGACGCCCAGGACCGCGCGCACGTGCTGGATCGGGATCGACACCGACACCACCCGCTCGCCCATCTCGTCGATGCGGGTGCCGGCCACGGGTTCGCCCAGCTTGGCCTGGGCGATCTCGGCGGCTAGGGCCTCGCGCGCCGCCTCGGCCACCCTGGGCTTGGTGTCGGGACTATGGGTCGGCAGGCCGAAAGCCGGCTGGCCGGGCCGGCGGGCCGGCGGCAGCACCTTGGACTCCACCCGGTCGGCGACGACGTAGGAATCGGCCAGCTGGTTGCCCTGGGCGTCGAACAGCCGGGCGCGCTGCGAGCGCGGGATGAACAGGCTCTGCAGGATGTCGCTGGCCTGGTCGGGCACCAGGCGCGGCTCGGGGTCGCCGACCGTGGCGGCCAGGTCGATCACGTTGGCGATCAGCTCGCCCTGGGTGGTCAGGCTGTCGATGCGGGTGTTGATCAGGCCGCTGCGCAGCTCGTTGAGCACCAGGGCCCCGCCCAGCAGCACGGCCAAGGCCAGCAGGTTCAGGCCGATGATCAGCCGGCCCAGGCGCGAGCCCCTGGGCCAGGCCAGCTTGGGCCAGCCAAGCCTGGGCAAGCCGGAAAACGGCCAGGTCAGACGTCGCCTGGCCGCGGCCTCCGGTCCGGGCTCGCCGGCCCCCTTGCGATCAGGATTCGCGATATCGGTAGCCGACGCCATACAGGGTTTCGATGGAATCGAATTCGGGATCGACCTGGCGGAACTTCTTGCGCATGCGCTTGATGTGGCTGTCGATGGTGCGGTCGTCGACATAGACTTGATCGTCGTAGGCGGCGTCCATCAAGTTGTCGCGGCTCTTCACGAAACCCGGGCGCTGGGCCAGCGACTGCAGCAGCAGGAACTCGGTGACCGTCAGGCGCACCGGCTTGCCGTCCCACAGGCTGTCGTGGCGCGCGGAATCCAGCGTCAGCTTGCCGCGCTTCATGATCTTGGAATTGGCCGAGCCGGGAGCGGCGCTGGCGGCGTCCTCCTCCTCGGGACGGGCGCGGCGCAGCACGGCCTTGACCCGCTCCAGCAGCAGGCGCTGGCTGAACGGCTTGTGGATGTAGTCGTCGGCCCCGAGGTTGAAGCCGAGGATCTCGTCGATCTCGTCGTCCTTGGAGGTCAGCATGATCACCGGGATCTCGGTGGTCTGGCGCAGGCGGCGCAGCACCTCCATGCCGTCCATCCGCGGCATCTTGACGTCCAGGATCACCAGGTCGGGCGCCTGGCTCTCGACCGCGTCGAGCCCCGACGCGCCGTCGTAATAGGCCTTCACCACGTGACCGTGGCTTTCCAGCGCCAGCGAAACCGAAGCGACGATGTTCTCGTCGTCGTCGATGAGAGTAATATCGGCCATCGAGCCCTATGGGTCCTTTCGCGATTTTCCTGCCGATACTATCGATCGGCGTCGCCCGCTACAACGCGCGCCCCCTACAACGCATGGGGGCGGCTAAGCTTTCCCCGCCTTTTGCGACTCCAGCGTGGCGCGATTGCGGCGCGGTCCGGACGCCCGCCTTTCCGGTCGCGCCCACGGCGCGCTCGGGCGGCAACCTCACCTTAAGGTCTTGTATCCCATAAGGGAGGTTCGGGGAGCCCTTTGCCGATGAGCGACCAAGTCCATTACGAGCTGTTCGTGCGCCGCAAGCCTGGCGCGCAGTGGACGCTCGACATGGCCACCGAGATCCGCGCCCACGCCCTGCAGACCGCCGAAGAGGCGCTGGAGCAGGGGCGGGCGATCGCCGTGCGCGTCAGCAAGGAAACCCTCGACCCCGAAAGCCGCGAATACAAGTCGATCTCGATCTTCACCAAGGGCCAGGTCGACGGCGGCAAGCCCAAGAAGGTGCAGGAGGACCTGGACCCGCTGTGCGTCCAGCCCGCCGACCTCTACACCGCCCACGCCCGCGACCGCATCGGCCGGCTGCTGGAAGCCTGGCTGGACCGCCACAACGCCACCCCGTTCGAACTGCTGCACCGCCCCGACCTGGTCGAGAAGCTGGAAGCCTCGGGCACCGACCTGCAGCACGCATTGCAGAAGATCGCCATCCCCGAGGCCGAGGCCCGGGGCATGTCGGTCCATGAGCTGATCCGCACCTTCCAGGGCCTGGTCGAGCGCACGGTCGCCAACCTGATGAAGCAGTTCAAGAAGGGCGCCCTGCCCGACCTGGACAGGGAAGGCTTCGCCCGGGCCGCCGAGCGGCTGGCCGCCGATCCCGACCGCGCCTTCCTGCTGGGGGCCGGGGTCGCCGCCTCGATCGCGCCCGGCAAGAACTGGTCCGAGAAGATCGCCCGCCTGATCGACCTGGCCGACGCCGCGCCCAGCGATCCCAAGGCTCGCGCCGCCGCCCTGGCCGCCATCGAGACGCCCCTGGCCGAGATCATCGGCTCCAAGGCGGGCATGGCCGACCTGCTGGGAGCCACCAATACGGGGGGGGACGCCGACCTGGGCACGACCCTGGCCGCCATGACCCGCCTGGCCGGCGGGGCCCAGGTCGAGGGCCTGATCCGCATGGAGGCCGGGGTGCGCACCTGCATGCCCGAGCTCTCCGGCACGGCCAAGCGCCTGAGCGACTGGCTGGCCGGCGAGGACTTCCCGGCCGTGCGGATGTCGATCGCCCAGCGGGTGCTCAAGGAGCTGAACGGCGTGCGCCGCCTCAAGCCCGCCGACGCCGAGGCCGAGATCGAATATCTGCGCGCCCTGGCCATGAGCCTGACCGCCGCCGCCGGCCGCATCCTGCCGCCGGAAGACATCACCAGCGCCTTCACCACCCGGTCCAAGACCCTGCTGAACGGCGAGTTCATCGAGGCCCTGCTCGGCCGCGACCGCTCGTCGCGCGAAGAGATCCTGATGCTGATCCGCCTGGCCGAGAACGTCATGGGCGCGGTCAACAAGCGCATGGCCGCCCGCTGGCTGTCGGCCAATGTCCTGGCCCTGCGCTTCGAGCGCGAGCTGCGCCAGGGTCCGGACTCGCCGGCGTCGAAGCTGGCCGCCCTGGCCGCCCTGCAGAGGGCCCTGGTCCGCTCGGGCCTGGTGGTCGAGGATTACGAGCCGCTGTGCGCCCGCCTGGGCGAGGTGGGCGGCATGATCGAGGCCGACGCCCGCCTGGTCGCCATGCTGGTCCGCGCCCCCGCCCCCCTGCCCCAGAAGATGGCCCTGCTGATCAAGCTGGCCATGGGCGAGGCCGGCCCGACCGGTCCGGTCGCCGACCGCGCCAAGGCCGAAGCGATAAAGCTGGCCCGCACCCCCGAAGCCCGCGAGGAACTGGCCGGCTCTCCCGAGACCCTGGACCTGCTCAAGGGCATGGTTCAGCAGAAGGCGGCGGCTTAGGGGTCCAACAAGGACCAAGGCCCGCTTTCTTAGCGGACATTGGCTCGAGGCTTAATAGCTAGGGCGCCGCGCCCAGGACCTTCAACTGTACCGCGCCGTTTGCGTTCTTAGGGTTCAGGACCAGGGACTGGCGGTAGGCCGCGACCGCCCGCGCCTTGTCGCCGTCGGCGGCATAGGCCTCGCCCAGGCTGTCGAAGGCGTTCCAACTGTCGGGATGGAGGTCGGCGGCCAGCTTCAGGACGCCGACGGCCATGTGCGTATCGCCAGCGGCCAGCCGCTGGTAGCCCCAGCGGTTCAGCTCCGTCTCGTCGATCTCGAAGCCGGGGTCGCGGGTTTTGAACGCCTGATAGGTCGCTAGCGCCTTCTCGAAACCGGCGCGGTTCAGCTCGGCGGCGAAGGCTGCGCGGGTGGGCGGTGCGCCCGTGGACTTGTTGACGTCGATGGTCAGCAGGTGGCGCGGCGCGCCGGTCTTGGCGACCGGCGTGTCCAGGAAGGCGCGGGCGGCGACGTCGCCCTTCAGGTAGGCGTCCAGGAAGCGGCGGACATAGGTCTCCACCCAGTCGTTGGCTGTCGACAGCTCATCCTTGTCATAGGCGCCGTAGTTGCCCTGCAGCCGCTGGCCAAACATCGCTGAGAAGTTGGCGTGGACGTAGGGATACATCGTGACATTGTAGAGGTCGGCGTATTTCATCTTGGCCAGGAAGCTCTGGTCCCGGTTGACGTCGGCGGCCGTGTCCTCGACCGCCTTGGGCGCGGCCGCGATGTACAGCATCGGCGCGGTGACGCGGGCCGGGGTCAGGTATTGGGACTGCTTGACGATGTTGGGCCAATAGCGGATCGAGCCGTCCAGGGTGACCAGGGCGCGGATGCGGCTGTCCTTGGCGGCGGCCATGGCGTTGGCCAATCCGCCCCAGCTGTAGCCGGCCACAGCCAGGCGGCTCAGATCGGCCTGGGGCAGGCCATGGGCGTATCCGATCAGGAATTCGATGTCGCCGACCTGGGCCTCGACACCTTCCAGGTCTGTGGTCATGCCGCGAGAAGCTTGGCCGAAACTCGGACTGGCGATGACCAGGTAGCCTTGGCTGGCCAGGTATTCGCAGAGGTCGGCGTTCTCATAGGCCTCTGCGTTGAAGCTGGGCGCGTAGATGACGACGGGAAACTTGCCGGACGCGGGGGCGGCGTCGCGGCGGGCCTGCATCGGCGCGGCCAGCTCGGCCTTGGCGCGGTCCGACGGCAGCGTGGCGACCAGCGCGGCGACGAACTTGGCTTGGATGGCGATGCGTTCGGCTGGGGGGTGCTCGAAGTCGTCGGCCGTGGCGCCCAGTTTGGCGTAGTCGCCTACGGTCAGGCTCTGGCCTGAACCCTTCGCCGCCGGGTACCAGACCAGCGTCTGGATCGGTCGCGCCCGCTCGCCGGTGATCGGCTTGCCGGTCTGAACGTCGGTGTCGCCGCGATAGCCGCGCGCGAAGTCGTACTGCTCGACGACCCTCAGGCCGACGGCGTACGGCCCTGGGAGATTGTGTCGGGTTAAGTTCGACTCGGCGAACGACACGGACGGCGCGCCAAGGATCGCTAGAAGCAGTACAACAACACGCATCGCTTTACCCTCTGGATGGGCCGCCATGGGGCGCAGCGCGCAAAGTGACAAATGAAGGTTTCGTAATGCGAAGCTTGGAGCCAGCTTGGCGACCAAAGCTGCATATGGGGAGGGCCCTCCTGAGACCTCTTCCGAAGGCCAGTGGCGCCGGATCTAGCTGGCGCCCCCGCAGACGAAGAACGGAAGGGAACGACGGCGCCTGTCGGCTAGGTGAGGGCCGCCGCCAGCGCCTCGACCACCCGATCCACGTCCCCGTCGGCCATGCCCGGATACAGCGGCAGGGTCAGGCACCGCGCGTACCAGGCGTCGGCGCCGGGCAGGTCGAGGGCGCCGTAGCGGGCCTGGTAATAGGGCTGGGTGTGGACCGGGATGTAGTGGACCTGGCTGCCGACACCTGCCGCCTTCAGGGCCTCGACCACCGCCAGGCGGGTCGTGCCCAGGGCTTCGAAGTCGATCAGCACGGTCAGCAGGTGCAGGGCCGGGTCGGACCCGGCGGGGCTGGTCGCCAGCTTCACATGCGGCGCGAGGGGCGCGAGCTTGTCGGCATAGAGCGCCGTCAGCGTCCGCCGGCGAGCGACAAAGCGGTCAAGCTTGGAGAGCTGCGAGATGCCCAGGGCGCAGAGCACGTCGGGAATGCGGTAGTTGAAGCCCAGCTCGGGCATCTCGTAGACCCAGGGCTCGGCCCCGGCCGGGCGGACCATGCCGTGGCCGCGCAGGGAACGGGCCCGCGCCGCCAGGGCCGCGTCGTTGGTGGTCAGCATGCCGCCCTCGCCGGTGGCCAGGGTCTTGACCGGGTGGAACGAGAAGCTGGCGAAACTGGAAAAGGCCCCGTCACCGACCGGATGGGCGACCCCGTCGAAGGCGCCAACCGAGCCCAGGGCGTGGGGTGCGTCCTCGACCAGCACCGCGCCGACGCCGTCAGCCAGGGCCTTCAGGCCCGGCAGATCGCAAACGTCGCCGCGCAGGTGCACCGGCAGCACGGCCCGGACCCTTCGCCCGTCGGCCCGCTTCAGCGCGTCGGCCAGGGTCTCCGGCGTCATCAGCCCGCTATCGGGGTCGACGTCGGCGAACACCACCTCGGCGCCGACATAGCGGGCGCAGTTGGCGGTGGCCAGGAAGGTGACCGACGGGGCGATGCAGACGTCGCCCTCGCCGACCCCCAGGGCCAGCATGGCCAGGTGCAGGGTGGCGGTGCCGTTGGCCGCGGCGATCGCGTGCTCGGCCCCGACTTTCTGTTTGAACGCTGTCTCGAAGGCCTCGACGGTCGGGCCGGTGGTCAGGAAGTCGGCGCGCAGGGCCGCCGCCACCGCCGCCACGTCGTCGTCCTCGATGGTCTGGCGGCCGTAGGGGAGGAAGGGCCGCGGCGCCCCTCCAGCAGACGAGGCCGACATCAGGCCTTCTCGGCCAGCATGGCGTTGAGGCCGTCCTCGCTGAGCCAGTCGTCGTTGCTGTCGCTGCTGTAGCTGAAGCCCTCGGCCACGTCCCTGGCCCCCGCCTCGCCGCGGAAGGGCTTGCGCGGATATTCCACGAAGGTGGGCTCGATCACGTAGCGGTCCTCGAGCTCGACCGTGGCCCGGGCGTCGTCGGCGCTGATCATCATCTCGTGCAGCTTCTCGCCCGGGCGGATGCCGACGATCTTCATGCCGACCTCCGGCGACATGGCCTTGACCAGGTCGGGCATGGTCATCGACGGGATCTTGGGCACGAAGATCTCGCCGCCGCGCATGATCTCCAGCGACGACAGCACGAACTCCACGCCCTCGTTCAGGGTGATCCAGAACCGGGTCATCCGGGCGTCGGTGACCGGCAGCTCGGTCGCGCCCTGGCCCAGCAGGCGCTTGTAGAGCGGCACGACGCTGCCGCGCGAGCCTACGACGTTGCCGTAGCGGACCACCGAGAAGCGGGTGCCGATGTCGCCCGACAGGTTGTTGGCGGCCACGAAGGTCTTGTCCGAGGCCAGCTTGGTCGCGCCATAGAGGTTGATCGGGTTGCAGGCCTTGTCGGTCGACAGGGCCACCACCTGCTTGACGTGGTTGTTGAGGCTGGCCCAGACCACGTTCTCGGCGCCCAGCACGTTGGTGTGGATGCATTCCGACGGATTGTACTCGGCGGCCGGCACCTGCTTGAGGGCGGCGGCGTGGATGACGATGTCGACGCCGCGCAGGGCCAGGGTCAGGCGCTCACGGTCGCGCACGTCGCCCAGGAAGAAGCGGAGCTTGCCGCAGACAGCCTCGTCGAACTGCTCGCGCAGCTCCAGTTGCATATCGCTCTGCTTCAATTCGTCGCGGGAATAGATGATCACCTTCCGCGGGTCGGCGCGGCGCAGGACGGTCTCGATGAAACGGCGGCCGAACGACCCGGTGCCGCCGGTCACCAGGATGACCTTGCCGTCCAGATCGAGGGTTTTTGGTGAAAAGCGCCCCAATTTCAGCCTCCTGAGCCTCCGCCGCCGGATCGGCGCGCGAGGCGGGTCATGGTTAACGTCCCTTTGTGCCCGCCAGACGTAAAGAGGACGTCAACCCGGTCGTGCGACAAGGCCCCATGCGCCGCGCCCTCGCCCTGCCCCTCCTGTCGCTGCTGGCCGCCGCCAGCCTGGCCGCCCCGCCCGCCTTCGCCGGTCACGGCAAGGAAGAGAAGACGGCGCCCGCGACCTATTTCGCCCTGCAGCCCCTGACCGCCACCGCCATCCGCCGTGACGGCCGCCGGGGCGTCATGACCCTGGAGACCGGGGTCCAGGCGCTGGATCCGGCCCTGATGGAGCGCGCCCGGCAGTCGGAACCGCGTCTGCGCGCCGCCTTCGCCCAGGTGCTGATGACCTACACCGCCGGCCTGCCGCGCGGCGCGGCCCCGGACCTGACCTATCTGGGCTCGCGCATGCAGGACGCCGCCGACCAGGTGCTGGGCCGCAAGGGGTCGAAGGTGCTGCTGGGCTCGGCGATGGTGAACTGAAGGCCGCGCGAGCCTACTTCTTCCGCCGCTCCCGAAAGAACCCCCGCAGCAGGTCCGCGCTCTCCTGGGCCATCACCCCGCCGGTGACCTCCGGCCGCCAGTGGCAGGTGGGCTGGGCGAAGAACCTGGGACCGTGGACCACCGCCCCGCCCTTGGGGTCCTCGGCCCCGAACACCACCCGGCCGATCCGTGCATGGCTGATCGCCCCGGCGCACATGGCGCAGGGCTCCAGCGTCACCACCAGGGTCAGGTCGGTCAGGCGATAATTGCCGAGCTTGGCGGCCGCAAGCCGGATCGCCGCGATCTCGGCGTGGGCCGTGGGGTCGTGGGCGCCGATCGGCCCATTGCCGGCCCGGGCCAGGATCTCGCCGGTCGCCGGGTCGAGGATCACCGCGCCGACCGGCGTCTCGCCGGCCTCGGCGGCGGCGCGGGCCTCGTCCAACGCCAGGGCCATGGCGGCTTCGTCGGTGATCGGGGCGGCGGCGATGATCAGAACTCCGGGCTCAAAAGGCGGACATTGTCGGCCATGCCGATGTCGACGGCCCTTCTAGCAAGCTTCGCATCCGCCGTGACCAGGGGAACGCCACGTTGCCGCGCCAGGGCCAGGTAGAAGGAGTCGTAGGCCGAGAGCCCATGCCGCGTCGCCAGATCGTAGGCGGGCGCGGCCAGGTCGCTCATGGGCGCCACCTCATCAATCAACGTCGGAAGCTGCTCGACGGCCTCCCGCGCGACGATCTTCGAGATCAGGCCTCGGCGGACGAGCGTGACCGCGACCGAGGCGAACTCGGCGAAGATTAAATCCGGTACGATAGTCCTCGCATCGGACTTGGCGAAGGTCAGCGCCAGTTCCAAACGCGATCCTGGAAAAAGCCAGTCAGCAGCGACCGAAGCGTCCAGTACGACCTCATCGCGCATCGCGATCTTCGCGGATCAGATCGACGACATCGACATCGGCCGGCAAGGGCGGCGAAGCCTTCTGGAACCACTCGACCAGCGCCACCAGCCGGTCGTTGGCCAACTGGTCGAGCAGGGCGATGCAGGCGCCGGCCCGGTCTCCGCCGTGGGTCTTCACATGCTCGTCAAGCATCCGCACGGCGCGCTCGCCTAACGCGTCCAGCGGAAAGGCCACGACGGTCGGCTTGTCTCGCAAGAACGGTGCGCTCTCCTCGGATACGCCGGACCGGGCGAGGCCTCCCTTGACGAAGCTCACCTTCCGCGCGGCGCGATCGAGGGCGGCGGTCTTCCAGCCAGCGTCGAGCCAAGCGGCCGCGTGCGAGTGCCCGGCGCGCGTGTTCGACCACCAGGCTTGGTGTTCGTAGGCCGAGCGCGGCAGGGCGAAGCCCAGAATGCGCTCGATCTCAGTGAAACTGAGTCGCACCTCTCCGCGCGAAAACAAACCTTCCAAGTGTCGCTTCAAAGGTTCGTACTTCACCGCTTCCTCCAGGAAACTTCGTGACATGCTTAGTATATACTATTTTGGGCGAGCCTCGCCAATCTTGATCCCCGGCGCTTTCGGTGCGCATTAGAAAACCGCCCATCGTGAGATGCGCCCTGCCCCTTGAAGGACCGATGCCGTGACCGACAAATACCAGCCCCACCTGCATGACAACGCCATTCCGGGTCAGGACGACGACGGAGACGGCGCGCGGGTGGCCAAGATGCTGGCCCGTGCCGGCGTGGCCTCGCGGCGCGCGGTCGAACGGCTGATCGAAGATGGCCGGGTCGCCCTGAACGGCGAGGTCCTGACCACCCCTGCCCTTAAGGTCCGTCCGGGCGACATCCTGACCGTCGACGGCAAGATGATCGACGAGCCCGAGGCGACGCGGGTCTTCCGCTATCACAAGCCCACCGGGCTGATGACCACCCACAACGATCCCAAGAACCGCCCGACGGTGTTCCAGGCCCTGCCGCGCGACCTGCCGCGCCTGATCTCGATCGGCCGCCTGGACCTCAACTCCGAGGGTCTGCTGCTGCTGACCAATGACGGCGCCCTGTCGCGGGCCCTGGAGATGCCGAACAACGCCTGGGTGCGCCGCTATCGGGCCCGCGCCTTCGGCGACACCACCCAGGCCAAGCTGGACCGGCTGAAGGACGGCTGCACCGTCGAGGGCGTGCGCTACGGCCCGATCGAGGCCCGCCTGGACAAGGCCCAGGAGAAGGCCGGCGGCGGCAAGAACATCTGGATCACCCTGTCGCTGAGTGAAGGCAAGAACCGCGAAGTGCGGCGCGTGCTGGAATCCATCGGCCTGAAGGTCAACCGGCTGATCCGCCTGTCCTACGGCCCGTTCGCGCTCGGGACCCTGCTGCCGGGCCAGGTCGAGGAGGTCGGTCCCCGGGTGATCCGCGAGCTGCTGGAAGGCATCGTCGCCGAAGAGAACATGCCCAAGGGCGACAAGCCGCAGTTCATCGGGGTGGCCGATCCGCTGAAGGCGGTCGGCACGGCGGGCGGCGGCGACATGCAGCGCCGCGGCGTGCCCCGCACCAACCGGCTGGCCCAGGTCTCGATCATCACGCCCGAGGAAAAGGTCGAGGAAGAAAAGTTCGTCCGCAAGCCGGGCTGGGCCAAACCCAAGAAGAAGCCGGCCATCGCCGGCCGCGAACCGGTTCGTCCGGCCAAGAAGTCGATCGAGAGCAAGATGATCGGCCCCAAGCCGCTGTCCTATCGCGACGCCGCCGCCAAGCGGGTCCGCGACAGGGACCTGGCCGAGAAGAACGCCGCCGACAAGCGCGCCGCCCAGGGCAAGGCGGCCCGTCCGGCCAAGTCGGACGCTCAGGCGCCGTCCAAGCCGAAGCTCGGCGCGCTGCGGGCCAATGGCTACAAGCCGTTGACCGAGGGCCCGGCCAAGGCGGGCGGCAAGCCCGGCGGCGCGCGTCCTGGGGGCAAGCCCAGCACGGTCAAGGCGGCGGGCCCCAAGACCGCCGGCTCCAAGCCGGGCGAAGCGGGCAAGGTGTGGTCCAAGCCCGGCATGGCGAAGGCGGCCGGCGCTCGGCCGGACAGTCCCAAGGGCGCGCCACGCGCCGGCGGCAAGCCAGGCGGTCCGCGTCCGGGCGGTTCGGGCCCGCCGCGCGGCAAGCGCTAGCGAACGGCTGGGGACAGGCGCAGGCGCCTGTCCCCGTCGGCGGGCACCGGGTCGCGCATCAGGCCCGCAGCCCGCGCGCCAGGTTGCCTGTCCGCCGGATCACCGTGACCAGGCTCCCCGCTGCGATCACCACCAGTCCGCACAGCAGCACCGGGCCATGGCCGCGCCACAGCGGCTCCAGCGCCGAGACCAGGCAGAACGCCGTCAGGGTCGCCATCCGCTGTTGCTTGGCCATCGGGCCCGAGAAGTCGGCCGGCTGGCCCAGGCCCCGGCCCAGCTCCCGGACATAGGCGGTCAGCACCGCCAGCACCGCCGCGATCCAGCCAACCGCCGCCCCGCCGTCGATCCCGGCCGACTGCACGCCGTAGCCGGCCCCGGCCAGCAGCAGGACGTCGGCGATCCGGTCGGGCAGTTCGTTCCAGATCGGTCCCGCCGACCCGCCCCGGCCGTGCTCGACCGCCACCAGACCGTCGAGCAGGTTGCACAGCAGCCGGCCCTGGATGCACAGCGCCGCCAGCACGAACAGCGCCGCGCGGAAGACCCCGTTGTCCAGCGCCCCGGCCGTCATCAGCAGCGCGCCGCCCAGGACCGCGAAGGCGACGCTGGTCGCGGAGATGGCGTCCGGCTCGACCTTGGCCTCGGCCAGGCTTCGGGCCATCCGGCGCGCGAAGGCGGCGTCGCGCACCTTCAGCGGGCGGCGGTTGTCCAGGTCCTGGGTCATGGCGTCTCCTCCAAGGCGAGAACTAGGCTATAGCTAAACGCGAGCGCCGCCAGGAGGCGCGTTGGCGGGAGCCGCATGGACATCGTCGCGACCGTTCGAGCCTTCTTCGCCGGCCAGCCGCCGATCCTGCTGGCGGGCCTGGCGGGCGTGGTGGCCCTGCTCAGCGTGGCCGGGGCGATCGCCACCCTGCTGACCGCCCTGAAGCCGGACAAGGACTATCGCGAGCTGCGCCAGCGCATCGCCAGCTGGTGGGTGATGGTCGCCCTGCTGGCCGGGGCCCTGCTGCTGGGCTGGGGGGCGACCGTGCTGGTCTTCGCCCTGATCTCGTTCATGGCCCTGCGCGAGTTCCTGTCCCTGGCCCCGATCCGCAAGGAGGACCGGCCCGCCATCTTCGCCGCCTACCTGGCCCTGGTCGCGGCCTACGGCTTCATCGCGGCCGACAAGTACATGTTCTACCTGGTGTTCATCCCGGTCTGGACCTTCCTGGGCCTGCCGTTCCTGATGGCCATGCTGGGCCAGACGCGGGGCTTCCTGACCACCGCCGCCACCTTCCACTGGGGCCTGGTGACCTGCGTCTACAATCTGGGTTTCGCCGCCTTCCTGATGCGAGTCCCCGACAGCGACCGCCTGCCGGCCGGGGCGGCGGGGCTGGTGTTCTTCCTGCTGCTGGTCACCGAGTTCAACGACGTGGCCCAGTACGTGTTCGGCAAGCTGCTGGGCCGCCACAAGATCGCGCCCACGGTCAGTCCCAACAAGACCTGGGAGGGCTTCCTCGGCGGCTGGCTGGCGACCGGGCTGCTGATCTGGTTCACGGGACCGCTGTTCACGCCGCTGGCCGGCCACGGCCTGCTGGTGGTCGCCTTCACCCTGCCGCTGGCGGGCTTCGCCGGCGACGTGACCATGAGCGCGGTCAAGCGCGACATCGGGGTCAAGGACACCTCGCACGCCATTCCCGGCCACGGCGGGGTGCTGGACCGCGCCGACAGCCTGACCTTCACCGCGCCGCTCTATTTCCACCTGCTGGCGGTGTTCGCCCTCAGTAAGTTTTGATGAGTAAATTCTGACGATGGGCTGGCTGCGTTTCCTGCTGCTGGTGCTGGCGGCTCGGCCCCTGGCCCTGTTCCTGACCGGGGCCGACGTCACCGGCCGCGAGCGCCTGCCGCTGAAGGGCCCGGCCATCGTCGCGGCCAACCATTCCAGCCATGTCGACACCCTGCTGCTGCTGGCGATCTTCCCGTCGCGCGCCGTGGCCCGGGTGCGGCCGGTGGCGGCGGCCGACTATTTCCTGCGCGACCCGGTGATCGGCTGGTTCTCGCGCCACGTGATCGGCATCGTGCCGGTGGCGCGGCTGAAGGCTGGGGCCGGAGAGGACGTGCTGGCCCCGGCCCGCGCGGCCCTGGCGGCCGGCGACATCGTGGTGGTGTTTCCCGAGGGCACGCGCGGCGACGGCGACCAGCTGGGCCGACTGAAGGGCGGCGTGGCGCGCCTGGCCGAGGCCTTCCCCCAGGCGCCGGTGACGCCGGTCTGGATCCAGGGCGCCGGCCGGGTCCTGCCCAAGGGCGAGGCCATCCCCGCGCCGCTGAACTGCGCGGTGCTGGTCGGCGAGCCGCTGGACTGGGAAGGCGACCGGCCGGCCTTCATGGCGCGGTTGCGCGCGGCGCTGCTGGCCTTGAAGGACCAGGCCCCGCCCCTGCGGTGGTCTTGAATCGTCTAGGTGGCGGCCAGCCGGGTCCAGCGGCGCAGCGGGGCCCATCGGGCCACGATCTCGGCCAGGGCGACATAGCCGGCCAGCATCAGCGGCGCGATCACCAGAGTCTCCGGCGGAAAGCCGTGCGGCGGGTCGGGCTTCAGCGACATCGGCTGGACGAACAGCAGGATCAGGATGTTGTTGGCCGCGTGAGCGCCGATCGCGAATTCGATCCCGCCCAGCCGCAGGGTCATCCAGGCCAGGCCCACGCCCATGGCCAGCCGCACCAGGAAGGCGTCGAGATTGGGATCGAAGTGGATCGCCGAGAACAGCAGGCCGCTCAGCACCAGCACCACGCGCGGGTCGGGGAACCAGGCGCCGACGATCTTGACCAGCCAGCCGCGGAAGACCAGCTCCTCGGCCGCCGCGGCGATCACCAGCAGGCACACGATCAGGGCGGCATAGGCCAGGCGTCCGCCCAGGTCTGGGCTGACGGCCAGCAACGGCGCGCCGTGCGCCTTCGGGTCCAGCGCCGCCGAGGCCAGCAGCAGGGGTCCGATCGTCAGGGCGAACAGGCCCAGGCCCAGCAGCAGCAGCCGCCAGCGGAAGCTCGCCGCGGCGGTGAAATAGGAGGCCAGCCGGCGATGGTGCAGCAGGGCGGCGACGCCGACGAAGGCCAGGGCCATGCCGCCGTTGACGAAGGCCAGCAGGCTGATCACGAAGGCGATCTGGGTCAGGCCGGTCGGCGTCCCGCCGCCGCCGATCATGGCCATCAGCCGCTCGGCCGACTCCACGCCGCCGCCGCCGATCGCGAAGGCCACGAACACCGCGATGCCGCAGATCACCGCGGCCAGCAGGGCGGCGACCACGCCGACCACCAGGGTCAGCAGCAGCGGAACCACGCGCCGGTCGGCCGGCGTCAGATCGTCCAGGAACGGCGACCGTCGAAGCTCTGCTAGCACCACTGTTTTTCGATCCTGAGCCCGCTTCTTCGCTAGGCGTTCGGCGCGCGCGACGCAAGCGGCGCGACAGGCGACTTGCCGCAATGGCCGACGCGCGGCACACATCGGGGCGAAAGCGGGCGGGACAGGAACGGGGCGCCTCATGACCGACATCACCGACAAGGAGGCGCAGCACCTCCATCGCCTGATCCTGTTCTCGGACGCGGTGTTCGCGATCGCCATCACGCTGCTGGCCATCGAGATCCATCCGCCCGAGCACTGGCATGGCGTGGCCGACCTGTTCGGCCAGATGCAGCACAAGCTGATGGCCTACGCCGTCAGCTTCGCGGTCGTCGGCATCTACTGGATCAGCCATCGCCGCACCTATTCGCGCCTGCGCAAGGCCGACGGCGCCCTGGATGTCCTGAACCTGGTCATGCTGGGCCTGCTGGCCCTGTTGCCGCTGGCCACCGAGCTGCTGTGGGAAAGCGGCTCCGCTCCGGCGGTGTTCGTCTACGTGGGTCTGGTGACCGCCATCGGCCTGGCCCACGCCGTGGCCTGGGGCTACGCCGCCCTCCTCGGCGGCCTGTCGGAGCCGATGCCGGCGATCGAGAAGATCTACGTCCTGCTGCGCGTGGCCCTGCTGCCCGGACTGATGTGCGGCCTGACCTTCCTCAGCATCGTCACCCGCACGCCCTGGGGCTGGCTGGGCATCGCCCTGGTGATCGGCGCGCTGTCGCTGATCAATCGCCTGATGGTCCGGAGCGGCAAGCTCTCGGCCGCCCAGATCGCCGAGGACTGACCGCTTGCGCATCGTCTCGGGCCGATATCGCGGCAAGGCCATCGTCACCCCGCCGGGCGCCACCACCCGACCCACCTCCGACCGGGCGCGCCAAGCGGTGTTCAACATCCTCGAGCACGCCGCCTGGGCGCCGGCGCTACACGACGCGCGGGTCATCGACCTGTTCGCCGGCTCGGGCGCCCTGGGCCTGGAGGCGATGTCGCGTGGGGCGGGCTTTTGCCTGTTCGTCGAGACCGACGACGCCGCGCGCGGCGCGATCCGCGAGAACCTGGAAGCCTTCGGCCTGTTCGGCCAGGCCCGCGTGCACCGGCGCGACGCCACCGACCTGGGCCCGCGCCCCGGCAGCGTCGGCGCGCCGTTCGAGGTGGCCCTCCTCGACCCGCCCTACGCCAGGGGTCTGGGCGAGAAGGCGCTGGAGCAACTGCTCGCCGGGGACTGGCTGGTCCCCGGCGCCGTGGTGATGTTCGAGCGCGGCCGCGACGAGCCCGACCCCGCGCCCGTGGGCTTCGAGCGGCTCGACGCGCGCGACTACGGAGCGGCCAAGGTGTTCTTCTTCCGGCGAACCTGAGCCAGACCCTACTTCTTCTTGGGCTTGGCCGGCGTGGTCTGGGCCACCTTGACCGGGGCGCCGTCGCGGCGGGCCTCGGCGACCAGGCTGGCGCAGTCGGCGTCCTTGGCCTCGCCGCCGGTGACGAACGGCAGGATGGCGGCCAGGGGCGAGACCAGGCTGCCCAGGGCCGCGGCGAGGCCGCCCTGGGCCACGGCGCCGCCGGCGTCCAGCCCGACCTTCGGGGTCATGAACGGCCCCCGGATGGTGATCGGGATGAACAGGCGCACCAGGCGCGGCTTCTTGCTGTCGCCCTCGATCTTGAGGTCCAGGCGCTCGGTCTGGAGATCGACCGTGCCCTTGCCCTTGGCCAGCACCACGCCGGTGTCGGCGACGATCTGGTTGGCGGTCATGATCCCGCCCTTGACGCTGAAGTCGGCCACGGCGCAGCGGACGCTGGTCTCGCGGTTGTCCTTGCTCAGCAGCAGGATCAGCCCCTTGGAGGCGTTGACCCCCAGCAGCTCGGCGAAGGCCTGGCGGATCTCGCCCCGGGGCGAGACCACCGTCACCTGGCCGTTGGCCGACGAGGCGGCGCGGTGCACCGAATTGCCGTAACCGGTCAGCTTGGCCCGGGCCATCACCCCGCCCTCGATCGCCGGCTTGCCGCCGCTCTGGATCGGGATGAAGTCCTCCAGCTTGGCGTTGGTCAGCCGCATGTCCAGATCGGTGCGCGGCACCTTGGGATTGGCGTCCAGCCGCACCTTCCCGGCCAGGTCGCCGCGCGAGAAGGTGAAGGCCAGCGGGTCCATGGTCAGCACGCCCTTGTCCAGCGTCAGGTCCAGCCGAACCTTCTTCAGCGGCAGGTTGGGCGCGTTGACCGCCAGGGCGCGGTACCTGACCTTGGCGTCCATGGCCTTGACGCGCTCGACCTGCAGGGTGGCGTCGGGCAGCAGGCGGCGGGTGGCGTCGCGCTGGGCCGCCTCGACCTTCTGGCCGGGCGAGGCGGTCTCGCCCCGGCCCGTGGCCGGCGCGGCGCCGACCAGGCTGCCCAGGTCGTCGAAGTCCAGGCGCCGCGATTTCAGGTCGGCCTCCAGATAGGGCCGCTCGCGTCCCATCAGTACGAACAGATCGCCGGAGACGTCGCTGTCGCCGACCCGTCCGTTCAGTTTGTTGAAGTCGAACCGCTCGCCCTTGCGGGTCAGGTGGCCGCTGATCCGGTAGGGCGGGGTGTTGGGCAGGGCCAGGCCGGTCAGGGCGTAGAGGCGGTTCAGGTCCGAGCCCGACACCGTCAGCTGGGTCTCGAACAGGCCCAGGTTGAACGGCTTGGTGATGTCGCCCTTGGCCGTGACATGGGTCGAGCCGGCGTCGACCCGCGCGTCGAACGGATAGGGCCGGTTGGGCGAGATGTTCAGCAGCGGCCCGCCGGTGACCAGGGCGGTGAACGGCGCGCGGTTCAGCTGGCCCTTGCCCTCCAGCACGAACCTGCCGCGCCCGTCGCCGCCGGCGTGCTCGTTGGAGCTGACCGTGCCCACGAAGACGACGTCGCGCTGCTGGTCCTCGTAGCGCAGCTGGCCGTCATTGATGATGAAGTGCTGGATGGCCGGCAGCTTCAGCGGCTTCCTGGGGGCGTTGGGATCGCCGAACGTCCAGTTGGCGCGGCCCGACGCCTCGCGCAGCAGGCGCAGGTTGGGGCGGTCGACGGCCAGCAGCGGCAGGATCACGTCGCCCTTCAGCAGGGGCAGCAGCTTGATCTGCACCGCGATGCGGCCGACCTGGGCCATCGGCACGCCGGCCGGCGAGCCCTTGGGGTCGGCCTTGGCGGCCCAGTCGGGCTGGGCGATGCGCACGCCCAGGGCCTCGGCCTTGGGCGACAGCGACCAGGGATGGACGCGCAGGTCGCCGGTGATCACCACCTCGCGGTTCAGCCGGGCCGAGGCGAAGCGTCCCAGCGGGCCGCGAAACCAGTTCCAGTCGAAGATCACCAGGAAGACGACGATCGCGACGGTCAGCAGGATCGCCCCGATCATCCCCCAGCGGGCGCGCGGCGGCAGGCCGCGCAGGCGCGCGGCCAGGCTGGGCGGGGGATTAGGGGCGAGCGTCGTCAGGGCGGAACCTCCAGATACCCGTCCACAACGCGCGGGCGGGGTCCTTGTGTTCCGAAACCGGCCAGTTCCGGCGGGGGCTTGGCCGGACCGACGTCGAACGCCGTGCGTGGTCCTCGTCCTTCGACAAGCTCAGGATGAGGACCATTGTGCAGGCCGTGGCATTAGAAAACCTCATCCTGAGCTTGTCGAAGGACGGGGTTTTCGGCTCCAGGGCTGAAGATTGATCCAGCCTAGGCGAGTAGCCTCAGGGCGGCGACGGCGACCGCGGCCAGCACGAAGGCGACGATCGCCACGATCTCATAGGTCTCGAAGACCCGCTTGCTCGGCGTGCGCATGATGGAAAAGCCCCCTCGTCCCGGATTGGCGCGAACGATCGACTCCCACGCAAGCCCCGGGCCACGTCGCCGGCCGCTACGGCAGCTTGCCCGGCCAGACCAGGAAGCCGTCCTCGTCGCGGCCGGCGACGCGGTAGGTCGGATAGTACGGGTAGGGCTCCTCCCGGTACGGGCCTTGGTCGTAGGCCGGATAGGCGGGCGCGGGGCGCCAACCGCCATAGCGGTCGCCGATCAGCGGGCCGTCCAACGGCGGACCTTCCACCACGTCCAGCGGTCGCCGGCCCCAGCGGTCGAAGTCGCTCGCCCCGGCATGGGCCTCGCACTCGACGCGGTCCCAGCGATAGGCTCCGCCCGGGCCGGTGACCCGCCGGGTCACGCACTCGCCCGGCCAGGCCTGGGCCGAGGCGGCGGTTCCCACGCCGCAGAGGACGGCGGCGAGCACGAGCGACGGAAGCAGGCGGCGGACCATGGCGAAAACTCCAGAAGGTTAACAAACCAGAGCCGCCGTCAGGTTTCGCGCCTTTTCGCCTTCGACGCGAGCGTGGCCATGAAGATTCTCAGGGCGATTGTCAGGACCGCGCCGGCCGCCTAGCGTCAGGTCAAACAGATGTTTGAGGCGCGCATGGCGATCGAGGCGGTGATCTGGGACTTCGGCGGAGTGTTCACCACCTCGCCGTTCGAGGCCTTCCGGCGGTTCGAGGCCCAGCGCGGCCTGCCGGCCGACTTCATCCGCCGGGTCAACGCCGCCGATCCCGACGCCAACGCCTGGGCGCTGTTCGAGCGCAATGAAATCGACGCGGCGGCCTTTGACGCCATGTTCCTGGAGGAGGCGACGCGCCTGGGCCATCCGCTGCGCGGGGCCGAGGTGCTGCCGCTGCTGTCGGGCGACGTGCGGCCGCGGGTGGTGGCGGCGCTGGACGCCTGCAAGGCGCGGTTCAAGGTCGGCTGCCTCACCAACAATGTCGTGACCGGGCACGGGACCGGCATGGCCGGCTCGGCCGAGAAGGCCCAGGCGATCGCCGCGATCTTCGCCCGGTTCGACGCGGTGATCGAAAGCTCCAGGGCCGGGGTGCGCAAGCCCGATCCGCGCATCTACCAGATGATGTGCGCCCAGTTGGCCGTGCCGCCGGAGCGGTGCGTCTATCTCGACGACCTGGGGATCAACTGCAAGCCGGCGGCGGCCCTGGGCATGACCGCCATCAAGGTCACGACCGAAGGCCAGGCGCTGGAGGCGCTTGCGGCCGCGACCGGTTTGGCGTTCTGACTGGAAAAAGTCCGTTCGCAGGAGCCGCCATGTCCCGTCCCGCCAAGATCGGCGCCGCCGCCGCCCTTTCCCAGCTGGAAGGCTGGGCCGCCGTGTCCGAGAAGGACGCCATCGCCAAGACCTTCCGGTTCGCCGATTTCAACGCCGCCTTCGGCTTCATGACCCGGGTGGCCTTGATGGCCGACAAGCTGGACCACCATCCCGAATGGTTCAACGTCTACAACCGCGTCGAGGTGGTGCTGACCACCCACGACGCCGACGGGGTCAGCGAACTGGACCTGACGATGGCGCGGTTCATGGATTCGATCGCGGGCTGACGCTGAAGATCCTCCCCCTGTGGGGGAGGTGTCGGCGAAGCCGACGGAGGGGGGAGTGATCGGCCGGCGGCCGAGGCCCGGATCTTCGATCCTAAAACTCCCCCCACCGATCGCTGCGCGATCACCTCCCCCACGGGGGGAGGATCTGGGCGCCCACCTCTCCGTTTCCCCCTTCCGCCCGCCGCGCTTCCAGTTCAAACTAATGTTTGAATTATAATCGGGAGGACGCCGCCAATGGCGCAGAGCACGGGCCGGGTCGCCGGCAAGAAGGCCTTCATCACCGGCGGGGCCCAGGGGCTGGGCGCCGCCGCCGCGCGGCTGCTGGCCAGGGAAGGCGCCCAGGTCAGCTTGGCCGACATCAACTTCGCCGGCGCCCAGGCCGTGGCCGACGAGATCAACGCCGCCCAAGGGGCGGGCACGGCCTTCGCCTTCGCGCTCGACGTCACCCAGGAAGACCAGTGGATCGAGGCCCTGGAAAAGGCCGACGCGGCTATGGACGGGATCTCGGTGCTGCTCAACAACGCCGGGGTGGCCGGCGACAAGCCGCTGGAGCAGATGGAGTTCGACCTCTGGAAGACGATCATGTCGATCAATGTCGACAGCGTCTTCCTGGGGGCCAAGCACGCCCTGAAATACATGCGCGCCCATCAGCCCGGCTCGATCATCAACATCAGCTCGATCGCCGGCCTGATCGCCAACCACAATTCGCCGGCCTACAACGCCTCCAAGGCCGGGGTCTGGATGCTGAGCAAGAACATCGCCCTTTACTGCGCCAAGATGGGGCTGAATATCCGCTCCAACTCGATCCACCCGACCTTCATCGACACCCCGATCCTCGACCCGCTGAGCCAGCGCCTGGGCAAGGAAGAGGCCCACGCCAAGCTGGGCCGGCAGATCCCGCTGGGCCATATCGGCGAGCCGAACGACATCGCCAACGCCGTGCTCTACCTGGCCAGCGATGAGAGCAAGTTCATGACCGGCGCCGAGCTGAAGCTGGACGGCGGCATCTCGGCGATGTGAACGAGCCGACCTCCCCCTGTGGGGGAGGTGGCGGCCGCAGGCCGACGGAGGGGGGACGTGAATCGGCGGCGATCGCAGCCCGGATCAACTATCCGAAAACTCCCCCACCGATCGCTGCGCGATCGCCTCCCCCACAGGGGGAGGCCCTTGGACCGGTCTACCGCGGCGCCCGCTTGGCCAGGATCCGCTGCAGGGTCCGCCGGTGCATGTTCAGCCGCCGCGCGGTTTCCGACACGTTGTGGCCGCACATCTCGTAGACCCGCTGGATGTGCTCCCAGCGGACGCGGTCGGCGCTCATCGGGTTCTCCGGCGGAACCGGGGCGGCGTCCTTGGCGGCCAGCAGGGCGCGGGCCACGTCGTCGGCGTCGGCCGGCTTGGACAGGTAGTCGATAACCCCGGCCTTCACGGCCGCGACGGCGGTGGCGATGTTGCCGTAGCCGGTCAGCATGATGACCTTGGCGTCCGGGCGCACGTCGCGCACGGCCTCGACCACCTTCAGCCCCGTGCCGTCCTCCAGCCGCATGTCGAGCACGGCGTGGGCCGGCGCCTGACTTCGCAGGGCGCTCATCGCCTCGGCCACCGAAGCGCAGAGCGTGACCGCGAATCCGCGCTGCTCCAGGGCTCGACCCAGCCGCGTCCGCAAGGGCGCGTCGTCGTCGAGAAGCAGCAGGGACTTGTCGGGCAGGGCCGCGACCATCTCAGCAATATCCGCCATGAACTTCAGCGCCTCCCAACGCCGACACTCAACCACGCCACGAGCGAGCCATCTTGTTGCCCAATTGGCGAGTGTCGCAAGTGTTTCATTAAAGCTCGCTCGCTCCGATGATCGCCGGCGCCTCCAGCGCCGACCTCGGCCAGCGCGCGGCGACCACCGCGCCGCCACGCCGCCCATTCTTGAAATCCACGCTCGCCCCGGTTCGTTCCAGCAGCGTCTTGGCGATGAAGAATCCCAGGCCCATGCCGATATGGCCGGTCCTGGACCCCTCCGCCCCCGGACGAGAGGTGACATAGGGCTCGCCCAGCTTGGCCAGGATCTCGGGCGAGAAGCCCGGTCCGTCGTCGCGCACCTCGATCACCACCGCCCGGGCGTCGAAGCGGGCCACCACGATGACCTCGGCCCGGGCGAAGTCGACGGCGTTCTCGACGATGGTCGTCAGGGCGTGGAGGATCTCGGCCCGGCGCCAGATGTCGGGCGCCGAATCGCCCGGCGGGCCGTTGACCACCGCCTCGACCCGGATGCCGTGGATCATGTGCGGCTCGATCACCTCGTGCACCAGCTGGGTGAGGCTGATGCGCTCGTGCACGGCGTCCTTGGCCTCGGGCATCTCGGTCAGCCGGGCCAGGATCTCGCGGCAGCGCGCGGCCTGGCCGATCATCAGCTCGGCGTCCTCGCGGGTCTGCTCGTCCGGGGCGTTGCGGACCATCTCGCGGGCCACGACCGAGATGGTGGCCAGCGGCGTGCCCAGCTCGTGGGCGGCGGCGGCGGCCAGGGCGCCCAGGGCCGAGAGCCGCTGCTCGCGGGCCAGCACCGTCTCGGTGACGTTCAGCGCCAGCTCCATCCGCGCCGATTCCGTCGCCGCCTGCCAGGCATAGGCCCCGGTCAGGGCGATCCCCAGGATCCGCGCCAGCACGATGGTCATCAGGGTCAGGCCGCCGGGCGTGGGCCCCGGTCCGGCCGACGGCGGATAGGGTATGGGCATGAAGAAGAAGGTCAGGACCAGGCAGGCCGCCACCGCCAGGGCCCCGATCGCCACGGAGTACCGGGCCGGCAGGGTGGCCGCGGCCAGGGTGACGGGGGCGATCAGCAGCAGGGAGAACGGATTGACGATCCCGCCGGTCAGGTAAAGCATCCCCGCCAGCTGCAGGGTGTCGAAGGCGATCTGGGCCGTGGCCTCGCCCTCGCGGGCCATCCGCTGGCCGCCGAACGCCAGGCCGATCAGCACGTTCAGCCAGGCCGACAGGGCGATCAGGGAAAAGCACAGGGCGTAGGGAACCTTGAGGTCCAGGACCAGGCCCGCGACCAGCACCGCGATCGCCTGGCCCACCACCATCAGCCAGCGCTGGGCGATCAGGGTGCGGACCCTCAGGCGTCCACGACGCAGCCCTGGCCCCGCCCAGGACCAGTCCTCGTCTTGCGCCGCCTCGACGTCGGGCCTATCGAGCCCGGTCCGAGGCGAACTGTGCGGCGCATTCCTGAGAGACGCGTCTGCCATGTCGCACCATAAGGCCAGAAATTCTCGTCTGGCGAGAGCGAAAGGTTCAAAGCCCATGCCACGCCATCGGTTGCTTGCGATTCTGGCGGGTCTGCTGGCCGTCCTGCTGGCCGGCGGGCTGATCCTCAAGACCGGGGTGCTGGACAAGGCCCCGCCCCCGTCCCTGGTGGGCGGACCGTTCCAGCTGGTCGACCAGAACGGCAAGCCGACCACCGAGGCGGCGCTGAAGGGCCAGTGGAACGCGGTGTTCTTCGGCTTCACCTACTGCCCGGACGTCTGCCCCGGCACCCTGCAGGCCCTGGCCGCGGCCAGCGACCAGCTGGGCCCCAAGGCCAAGGACCTGAAGATCGTCTTCATCTCGGTCGACCCCGGCCGCGACAAGCCCGAGCAGCTGAAGGCCTTCCTGTCGGGCCCCACCCTGCCCGGCAACATCCTGGGCCTGACCGGCACGCCCGAGCAGACGGCCGCCGCCGCCAAGGCCTATCGCGTCTACTACAAGGCGGTCGGCGACGGGCCGGACTACAGCGTCGACCACTCCACGGCGGTCTATCTGATGGATCCCAAGGGCCGGTTCGTCAAAGTCATCCCCTATAACCTGCCGCCCGACGAGATCGCCCGGCAGATCCGCGACGCCATGGCGGGGCGCGGCTAGAGCATCGCGCGGAAAAAGTGGATGCCGGTTTTCCGCAAAGCGATGCGAAACAAAAATCTAGCGCGTTGCGTTCGCGCGACGCTGCACCGCTACCGGAAGGCTGTACTTTCTTAGGCTTCGGCGTGTTATGCTGCATCGCAACATAACGGATGCGCCATGCTGTACGCCCTGCACGAGGCCAGTTTCTACGCCTCAACGCCCCTGCGCCTCGCCGCCCGCGCGGCCCGTGACTTCTGGGGCTCGCCCCTGAACCCGGCGGCCGAGAGCGATCTTGGCCGCCGCATCCACGCCGGCGCGGACCTGGTCTCCAACGTCACCCGCCGCTACGGCAAGCCCGACTGGCGCATCGACACCGTCAAGGTCGGCCAGGTCGACGTGCGGGTGCGGCCGACCGTGGTCTGGGAGAGCCCCTGGGCGCGGCTGATCCAGTTCGACCGCGACATGTCCGACATGCGTCGGGCCGGCAAGTTCTCGCTGGACCCCGCCGTGCTGATCGTCGCGCCGCTGTCGGGTCACTACGCGACGCTGTTGCGCGGTACGGTCGAGGCCTTCCTGCCCGACCACGCGGTGTTCATCGTCGACTGGGTCAACGCCCGCGAGGTCTCGGTCCTGGAGGGCCGCTTCGACTTCCATGATTATATCGACCACATCCGCCAGATGCTGACCGCCCTGGGGCCGCGCCCCAACGTGGTGGCCGTCTGCCAGCCCGGCCCGCCGGTCCTGGCCGCCGCGGCCCTGATGGCCGAGGACGGCGACCCGTCGCGCCCAGCCAGCATGACCTTCATGGGCTCGCCGATCGACGCGCGCCTGTCGCCGACCGTGACCAACCAGCTGGCCGAGGAAAAGCCGTTCACCTGGTTCCAGTCGAACATGATCTATACCGTGCCCCCGCCCTATCCGGGCATGGGCCGGCGCGTCTATCCCGGCTTCGTCCAGCTGGCCAGCTTCATGAGCATGAACGCCGAGAAGCACCAGCAGGCGCACCAGCGCTACTTCCAGGACCTGGTGAAGGGCGACGGCGACAGCGCCGACAAGCACCTGGAGTTCTACGACGAATACCTGTCGGTGCTGGACCTGACCGAGGAGTTCTACCTCCAGACCATCGACATCGTCTTCCAGCAGCACCTGCTGCCCAAGGGCGAGCTGACCCATCGCGGCCGGCTGGTGAACCCTCAGGCCATCACCGACATCGGCCTGATGACGGTCGAGGGCGAGAACGACGACATTTCGGGCGTCGGCCAGACGCAGGCGGCCCACGGCCTGTGCTCGTCCCTGCCCGAGGCCCTGAAGGAGGACTACGTCCAGCCGGACGTCGGCCACTACGGGGTGTTCAACGGCCGCCGGTTCCGCGAGGAGATCTATCCCCGGGTCCGCGACTTCATCCTCAAGAGCGACCCGAACTTCGGCTAGCGAGGTCGAGCCTCTCCCTTCCGTCGTCATCCCGGAAGCCTCGCAGAGGCTGTCCGGGACCCAGGGGACTGGGCGAAGGCGGTGCGGCTGCCTGGGTCCCGGACAAGCGCTGCGCGCTTTCCGGGATGACAACCGCACGTGTGGCCGCAACCCCCACCAGCCTTCGGCCGCCTCCCCCGTGGGGAGGACCTTGCGCGACTCCCGGCCAGGGGCGATCTAGGGACCATGAATCTCTTCCGCCCGCAGCGCTACGCCGACGGTGACCGGCTGGACGTGCGCGGCTGCGCGGTGCGGCTGAAGGTCGACGGCCGGGCGCGGCGGATCTCGCTGCGGGTCGACCGGGCCAAGTCCGAGGTGGTGGCCCTGGCGCCGACCCCGCGCCGCCTGTCCGAGGCCGTGGCCTTCGCCCACGAGAAGGCCGACTGGATCGCCGGCCAGTTGGCCGCCCTGCCCAACCGCCAGGTCATCGCCCCCGGCGGGATCCTGCGGCTGCTGGGCCGGCCCTATCGGCTGGAGGTCGGGCCCGGCCGGCCCAAGATGACCGACGAGGCGCTGGTCGCCCCCGACGACAGCACCTGGTCGCTGAAGATCCTGCGCCTGGCCAAGCGCGAGGCCCTGGTCCGGCTGACCGAGCGCACCGCCCATCATGCCGCCGCCCTGGGCCGTCCCATGCCCTCGGTGGCCATCGCCGACCCCAAGGCCCGCTGGGGCTCGTGCCGTCCGGCCCGTCCTGGCCACCCGGCGGCGATCCGCTACAGCTGGCGGCTGGTGCTGGCCCCGTTCGAGGTGGCCGACTACGTCGTCGCCCACGAGTGCGCCCACCTGGTCGAGGCCAACCACGGCCCGCGGTTCTGGGCGCTGTGCGAGCAGCTGTCCGGCGACCCCGCGCCCCACCGCCGCTGGCTGCGGGCGCATGCGGCGGAGCTGCACGCGATCTCGGCGTAGAGGACCGGGGACGCGCACTCACGGCAAGGCGTCGGTCGGATTGCAGGGCGCTGGTTGTGAGTGCGTGTCCCCAGCGGAGCCGCTGAGTCCGGCGCTGAAGTCGCATGACGCCGTGGATGGCGTTGGGGACATGCACTCACCCTGGGCCCATGGATCAATCTGCAAGGCCTTGCCGTGAGAGCACGTCCCCGGCTTGCGCTCGGCGTTCAGCGAATAAACTCTCGGAATTTCAACGCCCTGAACTTTCTCGACCCGTTTTGATCCCCACCCTTCCAGACCGCCCTTATCCTGACCTCACCTCGTCGCGTGGAAAGGGCGCATGGCCAGCGACCGATGCGGCGGCGGGGGCGATCGAGCGGGAAGCTCCGTCGGCGGTCCTTCGGGACCAAACCTCGCGTCTCCAGGGCCGGCCGGGCATGGAACACTAAAACGGCGTGGCGCGAGGGCTGGCGGAGCAACAGGCGGGCGGTGACGCGCTCGCGGTCCGGGACCGGGGTTCGTTGACCTGGCCCGCCCGCCGGAGGCTTCAAGGCGGCGAGGTCCGAACAGGGCTCAGCGCCGCGGGCTTCCGGATAACGATGGCGCGGAGCGATCGGGCTTCGTCGAAAACGGTTACTACTCAAACACTCCGGACGATGTCCGGCGCTCCGCGTCCCTTTCCATCAGCTCAGCGGCTAGCCGCGTGAGGCGGCCAAGCCGTGCATCCAAGATCCTCCCCCTGTGGGGGAGGTGTCGCCCAAAGGGCGACGGAGGGGGGAGTGATCGGCCGATGACCACAGCCCGGATCGCCAACCCTAAAACTCCCCCCACCGATCGCTGCGCGATCGCCTCCCCCACAGGGGGAGGGGCGCGGTCAGGAGGATCGATGTCAGTAGGGCAACTGCTCCGGAGCCGGCGTTCCGGCCGGCGGGGTTTCGGCGGCGGGGCCTTCGGGGGCGGCGGCCGGGTTCAGGATGTCGCCGATCGGGTCCTCGCCGGCCGGGGGCGGAGGCTCGATCACGCCGCCGGGGATCGGGGTGGCCTTCAGGCGCGGCAGGGTCGCGGCCATGAAGTTGTGCCAGATCTCGGCCGGGGCGCCGCCGCCGGTGACCCGCTTCATCGAGGTGTTGTCGTCCTTGCCGGTCCACACCGCGGTGACGAAGCCGCCGGTGTAGCCGACGAACCAGGCGTCGCGGTAGTCGCTGGTGGTGCCGGTCTTGCCGGCGATGTCGTAGCCCTCGACCTTGGCCCGGGTCCCGGTGCCGCCGGCCACGACCTGGCGCATCATCTGGTTCATGTACTGCAGCGACGGCGAGGCGATCACCGCCGGGCGCGGCGGCTTGTCGACGCTGTGGTCGTACAGGACCTTGCCGCTGGTGGTGCGGATGCGCTCGACGCCGTAGCCCTTGGCCAGGAAGCCGCCGTTCGAGAACGGGGCGTAGGCCTGGGCCATCTCCATCGGCGAGACCTCGACCGCGCCCAGGGCCATCGACGGGTCCAGCTGGATCTTGCTGGTGATACCCAGGCGGCGGGCGGTGGCGGCGACGTTGCTGGTGCCGACCTCGCTGGCCAGGCGGGCGGCGACCGTGTTGATCGACTGGGCCAGGGCCGTCTGCAGGGTCATGGGGCCCAGGTACTTGTTGGTGTAGTTCTTCGGCTCCCAGTTGCCGATCTTCACCGGCTCGTCGACCACCATGACGCTGGGATTGCGGCCCTGATCCATGGCGGTCAGGTAGACGAACGGCTTGAAGGCCGAGCCGGCCTGGCGGCGGGCGCTGGTGGCGCGGTCGAACTGGCTTTCGCTGTAGTCGGCGCCGCCGACATAGGCGCGGATGCGGCCTTCGCCGTCGATGGCCACCAGGGCCGCCTGCTGGACGCCCTGGCCCTTGTGGCCCTCGACGCCGGTCTGCACCGAGCGCTCGGCGGCGACCTGGATCGGCAGGTCCAGGGTGGTTTCGACGACAAGGTCTTCCGTGGGTTCGCCGACCAGCGAGCGCACCTGGGCGTCGACATAGTCGGTGAAGTACTGGGCGCGCTGGTTGGCCAGGGTGGCCGAGACGCGAACCGGCTCCTGGAAGGCCTCGTCGCGCTGCTGGGCGGTGATGGCCTTCATCCGCACCATCTCGTCGAGCACGACGGTGGCGCGGCGGGCGGCGCGGTCGCTGGCCGAGACCGGCGAATAGCGGGCCGGGGCCTTCATCAGCCCGGCCAGCAGGGCCGCTTCGCCGACCGTCAGCTGCGAGGCGGGCTTGTTGAAATAGCGCTGCGAGGCGGCCTCGATGCCATAGGCGCCGGCCCCGAAATAGACCCGGTTCATGTAGAGGGCCAGGATCTGCTTCTTGCTGAACTTCAGCTCCAGCCAGACGGCCAGGATCAGCTCCTGGGCCTTGCGGCGATAGTTCTGGGCCGGGCTGAGGAACAGGTTCTTGGCCAGCTGCTGGGTGATGGTCGAGCCGCCGCGCTGGGGACCGCCCTCGTGGCTCAGGTTCCAGATCAGCGAGCGGGCGATGCCCCAGGGGTTGAAGCCGATGTGGTGGTAGAACTGCCGGTCCTCGATGGCCACGAAGGCGGCCGGCACGTATTCGGGCAGGGCGTCCAGGTCGACCGGCGGCGCGTACTGGCTGCCGCGCACGGCCAGTAGGGCGCCGGAGCGGTCCAGATAGTTGATCGAGGGCTGGCGCTTGACGTCGTACAGCTTGGAGGTGTCGGGCAGGTCGCTGGCGAACACCGCGAAGAAGGCGACGATGAAGATCAGGCCCCAGACGCCGAGCACGACGGTCCAGTAGAGCAACGCCTGCAGGGGCGTGCGTTGCGGCTTCGCCGGCTTGTTCCCGCCGAAGGTACCGTTGGCCATGTCGTCCTTAATCCCGCGAAGGCGCGACCCTTCCGGGGCCGGGCCGCAATCCGTTTAGCCGAAGCGCACAAGACGCGCGACAAGATTGACGAGGAATGAACGCCGCCCCCCGCCCCCTTCGCCCCAGCCTCGCGCCGCCGCTTGCGCCTCGCGCGTGTTCATGGTTCGTTTCAGCTTCCAATCGTATCGCGAACACGCTGATGAGCCGCCTTGCAGACCCGATGAGGCCCCCGATAAGGCCCCCCATGGGACCTATGTCCGCTTTCAAACCGATTTTGAGGGCCGGATCGTGGCGCCGCGCTTGGCCTGGCCCCCGCGCGCTGTCAAAAGACGCTCGTGTACGACCATCCTGATTCCGCCTACGCGCCCCGTGACCTGGGGCCGCCCGCCTCGCTCGACGCGGCGCGCGAGGTGCTGCGCCGCACCTTCGGCCACGCGGACTTCCGGGGCCTGCAGGCTGGGGTGATCGGCGAGCTGCTGGCCGGGCGCAGCGCCCTGGCCGTGCTGCCCACCGGCGGCGGCAAGAGCCTGTGCTACCAGATCCCCGCCCTGGTTCGTCCCGGCCTGGGTCTGGTGGTCTCGCCGCTGATCGCCCTGATGGCCGACCAGGTGGCGGGCCTGCAGCAAGCCGGCGTGGCGGCCGAGCGGCTGGACAGCAACACCCTGCCGGGCGAGCGGGCCGAGATCTGGCGGCGGATCGACGCCGGGGCGCTGGACCTGCTGTACCTGTCGCCCGAGGGCCTGATGCAGCCGTCGATGCTGGAGCGGCTGTCGCGCCTGCCCCTGTCGCTGGTCGCGGTCGACGAGGCCCACTGCGTCAGCCAGTGGGGCCACGACTTCCGACCCGAATACCGCATGCTGGGGCGGCTGGCCGAGGTGTTCCCCCATGCCCCGCGCCTGGCCGTCACCGCCACGGCCGACGCCCGCACCCGCGACGACATCCGCAGCGAACTGCGCCTTCAGGGCGCGGCCGAGTTCGTCGACAGCTTCGCCCGCCACGAGCTGGCCCTGAACGCCGAGCGCAAGAAGGGCAAGGGCCACGAGCGGGTCATCGAGCTGGTCACCGAGCGACCGAACCGGGCCGGCGTCGTCTATGCCGGCAGCCGCGACTCCACCGAGAAGCTGGCCGAGAAGCTGATCGCCGAGGGGATACCCGCCCTGGCCTACCACGCCGGCCTCGACAAGGCCGTGCGCGCCCGGCGGCTGGAGGAGTTCCTGGAGGCCGACGAGGCGGTGATGGTGGCGACCATCGCCTTCGGCATGGGGGTCGACAAGCCCGACGTCCGCTTCGTGATCCACGCCGACCCGCCGGCCGCCATCGAAGCCTATTGGCAGGAGATCGGCCGGGCCGGCCGCGACCGCCAGCCCGCCGAGGGCATCACCCTCTACAGCTCGGCGGACCTGGCCTGGGCCGTGCGGCGGATCGAGGCCCAGAGCGCGCCCGACGAGGTCAAGGCCGTGCAGCTGCGCAAGCTGCGGCAGTTCTACGCCATGCTGGAGGGCGTCACCTGCCGCGCCGCCGCCGTCCGCCGCTATTTCGGCGAGGAGGGGGTCGAGCGCTGCGGGGTCTGCGACATCTGCGTCTCGCCGCCGACCGGCGTCGACGCCACCCAGGCCGCGCAGAAGGCCCTGTCGGCCGCCCACCGGATGGGCGGACGGTTCGGGCGCGGCCGCCTGGTCGACCACCTGCTGGGCAAGACCAAGGACGTCACCTCGGCCGAGGCGACGATGTCGACCTTCGGCATCGGCAAGGAGTTCAGCCCGCAGGGCTGGCGCGACCTGATCGACACCCTGGTGTTCGAGGGCCTGCTACGCGAGGACCCCAACGACGGGCGGCCGCTGATCGGCCTGGGCGACGGCGAGGGCGTACGCCAGGTCTATCGCGGCGAGCGGCTGGTCTCGGTGCGCCAGCAGGCGGCGACGGCCGACAGTCCGGGACGTTCAGGCGCCGGCAAGACGGCCCGCAAGCGCCAGGCCCTGACCGTGCCGCTGGAGGACCAGGCGCTGTTCGAAGCCCTGCGCAGCTGGCGGCGCGAAGAGGCGGCCCTGCAGCACGTGCCGCCCTATGTGATCTTCCACGACGCCACACTGGCCGAGATCGCCGCCGCCCGCCCGGCCACGGTCGCCGCCCTGGCCAAGGCCGGCGGCGTCGGCCAGGGCAAGCTTGACCGTTATGGCGAGGCGGTGCTGAAGGTGGTGCGCGACAACTAAGTGGCGCCGGCGAGGGAAACGTTTCGCGGCGCGACGTGTTAGGCTGTTGGCGCCTCATTCCACGGGATTTCGCATGACCGACTTCACGATCAAGACTCCGGCCCCCAAGGCCTCCGCCAAGACGAAAGCCCAGGCCGGCGTGAAGCGCGCCAAGGTCGCCGTCGAAAAGGCCGTCGAGACCGTGGCCGAAAAGACCGAGGTCGCCCGCGCCTACGCCGCCGAGAAGGCCGAAGTCGGTAAGACCTGGACCGCCGAAAAGGCTCAGGTCGCCCACCAGCAGGCCGAGGAGCATCCCGTCGCCCTGGCGGTCGGGACCTTCGTGGCCGGCCTGGTGTTCGGCTTCCTGCTGGCCCGCAACTTCGACCGCTAGAGTCTCAAAGCGAGAGCCGCTCGGCGGTGACGCCGGCGGCGCGCAGGGCGGCCATTCGGGCGAAGGCCAGGGTCAGCGCCTTGCGCCGCGCCGGGGCAAGCGGCGCGACCGGCGCCTCGCGCATCACCGCGCCGCCGAAGCCGTCGGCGACGATCAGGCCCGGCTCGTCGGGCAGGATCCCCTCGGGAAAGTCCGGCGACACCGCGAAATAGAAGGCGTCGCAATAGGGGGCGTATTCGGGCCACTTGCGGTCGACGCGGAAGTCCTCCAGCCCCGACTTGACCTCGACGATCAGCACGTCGCCCTTGGGGCCCAGGGCCATCAGGTCGGCGCGACGGCCATTGGGCAGGGTGACCTCGGCCAGGGGCGCATAGCCCAGCGACACCAGGAACCGCCCGGCCCCGCGGGTCACCAGGTCGGTGGTCTCGGGCCGCGAGGGCCGAAGATCGATGACGACGTCCATGCCGGAACCTTGTTCCAGCTTTGTTCGCGGATCAAGGGGTCAATAGTGGTAGCGGCATTGCGCCACTTCCAGCCGCTGGTCGTCGCCCGAGCCGGCGACGCGATAGACCAGCCGGTCCTCCAGCGTGACACGTCGCGACCACCAGCCCTTCAGGTCGCCCTTCAGCGGCTCCGGCTTGCCCGTGCCCTTGAACGGCGTGCGCAGGCATTCCTTGAGCAGGGCGTTCACCCGATCCAGCGTCGTCTGATCGGTGGCCTGCCAGTGCAGATAGTCTTCCCAGGCCTGGTCGGAGAAGACCAGCTTCACGGCTCGATCAGCGTCCGCTCCGAGCCTTGCCCGGCGTCCAGCTGCGCGATCGACTGGCGCAGGCGCTCGGCGTTGGTCGGCGACGACAGGAGGTGCAGGGTCTCCTCCATCGCATGCCAATCCGACAGCGAGACCATCACGACGGACTCGGCCTTCTGGCGCGTCACCACGACGGGCGCGCGGTCCTCGACCACCCGATCCATGACTTCCTTGAGATTGGCCCGGGTGTCGGAATAGCTGATCACGTCCATGGCGATCCTCCATGATCGACGCGCTCACTGTGGTACAATATTTTGTACAGATCAAGACGCGTGATTCGTAACCGTAGCATCGCGTATCCATCGCCATGGCCTCGGTTGGTCAGGCGGCCACCGAGGTAGTGGTCGGCACGACGCCGGCGGCAGGCCAAGCAACCGTTGGATCAGGCCGGCGGCTGCTGCGGATATTCTAGCTTGGCGTAGCCCAGGGCCTTGACCCGCGCCAAGGCCGCGGCCTTGGCGGTCGCGTCCATCACCGGCTTGCGCGACAGCAGCCAGACGAAATTGCCGCCCGGTGTGGCCATGATCGCCCAGGACTGGTCGTCGGCCCGGTCGAGCACCCAGTATTCCTGCTTCTTCAGGCCGCCCAGGAAGCTCATCTTGAACTTGGCGTTCTGGGTTCCCGAAACGATCTGGCCCGTGGTGTCGAACACCTTTTCCGCGCCCGCGGCCGAGCCCTTGCGGCAGATCTGGTGCACCGAGAAGCCGTTGGCGCCCTTGCCGGTGAACTCCGTGGTCGGGGCCTGACAGTCGCGCTGGCCCGAATTGGGCGTGCGGGCGATCTCGTACCACTTGCCGGTGTAGAAGCTGGCGGCCACCGGCTTGGACGGCTGTTGAGCCGCCGCCCAGGCCGCGACCGGGGTCTGGGTCGCGAGCAGGGTCGCGGCGGCGATCAGGATCGTAAGTCTGCGCATGACGTCATCTTGCCCCCAGGGACGCCAGAAACGCAAAGCGCCTCGCCGAAGTTCCGGCGAGGCGCTGGCGGGCGTGCGACGGCGGCCTATTCGGCGGCGATGGTCACCGGCGTGGCGCGGTCCCGGAAATTGATGGCCTGCAGGTGGCGGATGCCCTCCTCGGCGATGTCGTCGCCGACCATCCGCTCGCCCTCGCCCTTCAGCTCGTCCAGGTCGACATACATGGCGTAGAAGGCCTTGGTGCGCTCGGTGATGATGCCGGCGTTGAGCAGCGTCTTGACCAGCACCCGGAAGATGTTGGTCTGCTCCTTCATGTTCTCCCGGCGGAAGTCGTCGGTCATGATCTTCCCGTACTCCTCGACCACCTTGTCGGGATCCAGGCCGAACTCGGCGTAGAGGTCCAGCTGCTGGTGCGGGGAGACCAGGTTGAACAGCAGGGTCTGGAAGCAGTGCGCCGCCCAGTCCTCGATGATCGCGTGCTCCTCGGGGGTCAGCTTGGGCACCGTTCGGTCGGCCCAGATCTTCCCGAATTTGTGGTGGAAGGCCTCGTCGGTCATCACCAGCTGCAGCATCTTCTTGCCCAGCGGGTCATGGATCTTGGTGTAGAAGGTGGCGAAGGCGCCCATGGCCAGGCCCTCGACCAGCATCTGCATGCCGATGATCTTCTTGTAGACCTCGGGCGCGCCGATGATCTCGACCAGCAGGGTCTTCAGGGCCGGGCCGCATTCGACCGGCTTGCCCCAGCGGGCCTTGATGTACTTGGCGAAGGCCGTGACGTGGCGGGCTTCCTCGCGGGTCTGGTTGGCGGCGTATTCCTGGGCGCCCTGGTCCTTGAGCACGTGGCACAGGCTGGCCGACAGGTTCAGCGCCCCCTGCTCGCCGTGCAGGATCGACGAGAAGCTGCGCAGCACCGACTGGTTGATGAAGCGGATGCGCTGCTTAGGATCGCTGAGGTGGTCGGAGACGTAGTCGGTCGACAGGGCGATGACCAGGTCCTCGGGAACCAGCGCCTGGTTCTCCATGTCGAACGGCTCGTCATAGTCGATATAGGTCTTGTCCAGCGGGTCCCAGAAGTGGTCGTGGGTCGCCGAAATGATCTTGTCGAACGCCGTGGAGCGGTTGTTGTAGCGGTCCAGTTCGAGCATCGACTCGAAGTCGTCCGGCGCCACCGCGTCGTACATGGCGTCCTTGGTGATGTTCTTGTCCGTCACGCTTGTCATCCTGGGGGCTCCTCGCCTGAAGGGGCTGGCCAGGCTCCGTCTAACGCGGGTCTCTGGCCTATCTAAACACTGTCAACTCAAAGGGCCGGCGGGGTCAAATTAAAAATGACGGCCGCGTCAGGTTTGGAGAACGTCCGGATTATGCTGAGAAACGCGCCATGGGCCTGAACATCTTCGTCCTGACCGGCGCCGGGATCTCGGCCGAAAGCGGCCTGGGCACGTTCCGCGACACCAGCGGGATCTGGACCCGGTACGACCTTTCGGAGGTGGCCACGCCCGAGGGCTTCGCCCGCGATCCGGCCAAGGTCCGGGCCTTCTACAACGCCCGCCGAGCCAATCTGGCGGGCGCGACGCCCAACGCCGCGCACCTGGCCCTGGCCCGGCTTCAGAAGGGCTTGGCCGCGCGCGGCGGACGCCTGTTCCTGTGCACCCAGAACGTCGACGACCTGCACGAGCAGGGCGGCTGCGCCGATGTGGTCCACATGCACGGCCAGCTGGGGGTCACGCGCTGCCACGCCTGCGGAACGACCTGGCCGGACGCCGAGCCCCTGAGCGGTGAAACCGCCTGCGGCCGCTGCGGCGAAACCGGAACGGCTCGGCCGCACGTGGTCTGGTTCGGCGAGACGCCGCTGTTCATGGACGCGATCGAGGACGCCTTGGAGGACAGCGACCTGTTCGTGGCGATCGGCACGTCTGGCGCGGTCTATCCGGCCGCCGGCTTCGTGGCCCAGGCCCGGCGGCTGGGGATCCGCACCTGCGAGCTGAACCTGGAGCCCTCCGACAACGCGCGGGCCTTCGACGAGCGCCGCTACGGCCCCGCGACGCAAGTCGTGCCGGCCTGGGTGGACGAGGTGCTGGGCGGGTAGACGCGGCTAACCTTCCAGCCCCGCCAGCACCTTGGGGTCCTTCTTGGCCAGTTCGACGATCCGCTCGATCAGGGCGTCGCGGCTCTCCAGCGCCAGGCCGTCGCGCAGGCGGGCCAGGCGGTCGCGGACATAGCCCCGGCCGGTCGCGTCCAGCAGGTTGGCCGCCGCCACCAGCGCCGCCTGGTGCTTGCAGGCCCCGAACTTGTCGAAGCCGGGACAGGTGCAGGCGCCCTCGCCGGCCGGCGCGCGCAGGGTGACGACATAGAGGTCGCCGGCGCTGCCGGTGACGTGGCCGGTGACGACGTCGTCCTCGATCGCCACCAGGTCGACGGCCCCGGCCTCGGCCATGGCCGCGCCGCTCTCGAACCAGCGCTCGTCCATGCGGCCGCGCCAGGCATCGGCGTCGAACAGGCGGTCGGCGTGGCTCATGCGTCGTCCTCGATGCGGTGGATGTCGTCGTCGGACAGGCCGAAATGGTGGCCGATCTCGTGGACCAGCACGTGGGCGATCAGCTCGCCCAGGGTGACGTCGCCGCGCTCGCACCATTCGTCCAGGATCGGCCGGCGGTACAGGAACACCATCGACGGCTGCGGCGAGGGGTCCAGGATCGAGCGGCGGCCAAGGTCCACGCCCTGGTAGAGGCCGGTCAGCTCGAACGGATCCTCGATGCCCAGCTCGTCCAGCACCTCGTCGGCGGCGAAGTCGTCGATCCGGAACACCACGTCGCCGGTCTGGCGGCGGAAGTCGGCGGGCAGGTCGTCGAAGGCCTTGCGCGCCAGGACGGCGAAGTCGTCCAGCGACGGGGCCAGCGCCGAGGCGGGTCGGTCGATCCAGGTCATGGTCGGTACATAGGCCGGAGGAGACGCGCCGGAAAGGCGCCGCGACGGCGCAGCTCATCGCGCTCTGGCCACGCGCGGCCTAATCTGTGAATCTGATTCGCTAACCACGTCCGCAGCCCGGGGGCCGACGACAAGCCTGATGACCTCGTCCGACTTGATCCTGGCCGCGACGGCCGGCGCGGTCTGCCTCGCCCTCTGCGCCACCCTGTGGGCGATGTCGCAGCGACGGCGGTTCGAGGATCACCTTGCCCGCCTGAAGACCCGCGCCGCGACGCTGGAGACGCGGCTGATGGACAGCCAGGGCGCGGCCGAGGCCTTCGAGACGGCGGTGGTCGTCCTGCACGACGACGGCGTCGACCTGGTGTCGGGCCAGGACGCCCTGGCCGCCTGCGCCGAAATTCTCGACGTTCCCGCCGACGCCCAGGCCGTGGTCGTGGCCTTGACCGAGGCCGATCCGTCCCACGCCCACAAGCTGAAGGCCCTGTTCGAGCAGGGCGAGGCGTGCGCCTTCGAGACGCGCGGCGCGCGCGGCGGCGTGCTGGTCGAGGGCCGGGCGGCCGGGACCCGCGCCTGGCTGCGCCTGGCCGCAGCCGCCGCCGACGAGACCGGCCTGCCCGACGCCCAGCGCTTCGCCGCCTTCATGGACGGCTTGGTCGAGCCGGCCTGGATCTCGGGTGCCGACGGCGCGCCGGTCTGGGGCAACGCGGCCTATCTGCGCGTGGTCGGGGTCGAGACGGCCGCCGACGCGGCGCGCGACAACAAGTCGCTCGACCGGGCCGCCGACGCCCTGGCGATCGAGGCGGCCAAGGCCGGCGAGCTGCGCGAGCTGGTGCGCTGGGTGCCGCTGGACGGCCGCCGCCGCGCCCTGCGCTTCTCGGCCCAGCCGCTGGAGGGCGGCGGAGTCGGGGTGTTCAGCAGCGACGTCACCGAGGTCGAGGACATGCGCGACGCGCTGAAGAAGCACGTCGCCGCCCACGACGAGACCCTGAACCACATCGCCGACGGTGTGGCGATCTTCAGCGCCGGCCGGCGGCTGGCCTTCCACAACACCGCCTTCGCCGAGCTGTGGGGCCTGGAGCCGGCCTGGCTGGCCGAGCGCCCGACCCACGGCGAGGTGCTGGACCGCCTGCGCCAGCGCCGCCGCCTGCCCGAGACCGTCGACTACGCCAAATGGAAGGCCGCCGAGCTGGCGCGCTACGAGGACCTGGGCCCCCAGGCCGACGAGATGTGGGACCTGCCCGACGGCCGCACCCTGCGCGTCGTGCGCCAGCCCCACCCGCTGGGCGGCATGCTGCTGCTCTATTCCGACATCACCGGCGAGCTGCGGCTGAAGGCCCAGTACAACGCCCTGATCCAGGTGCAGCAGGCCACGCTGGACAAGCTGAACGACGCGGTGGCGGTGTTCGGCTCGGACGGCCGCCTGCGGCTGCACAACGAGGCCTTCGAGACCTTCTGGAACGTCTCGGCCCAGGCCCTGGAGGCGGCGGTCGACTTCGAGGGCGTGGTCGAGCTGTGCGTGCCGCGCCTGCACGATCTCAGCTTCTGGCGCGAGCTGAAGGGCCGGGTCGCCGATCCCGATCCGCAGATGCGCGCCCCGACCTCGGGCGAGACCCGCACCTCGGACAACCGCATCGTGGTCTACCAGAGCCGGCCGCTGCCGGACGGCGCGACCCTGATCGCCTTCGCCGACGTCACCGACACCCGCGCCCTGCAGAACGCCCTGGACGACCGCTCGGCGGCCCTGACCGAGGCCGAACGGCTCAAGCGCGACTTCGTCGGTAACGTCTCCTACGAGCTGCGCACGCCGCTGACGACGATCATCGGCTATTCGGAGCTGCTGGAGCGGGCCGACGGCCTGAGCGAGCGCAGTCGCGGGCACGTGGCCTCGGTGCGCGCCGCCGCCACCCAGCTGGCCCGCTCGATCGACGACGTGCTGGACATGGCCCAGATCGACGCCGGCGAGATGGCGCTGGAGATCGAGGACATCCGCGTGGCCGGCCTGCTGACCGACGCCCAGGAGCGCTCGCTGAAGGTCGCCCAGCTAGGCGGGGTGACGCTGTCGGTGGAATGCGACAAGGACGTCGGCCTGATCCGCGGCGACCACAAGCGCCTGTCGCAGATCCTGGACCACCTGATCGAGAACGCCCTTCGCCAGACGCCGCCGGACGGGGTGGTCACTCTGTCGGCGCGACGGGCCCTGGGCGAGGTGCGGCTGGACGTCTCGGACACCGGCCGGGGCGTGCCGTTCCACGTTCAGGCCCACATCTTCGACCGTTTCGTGGGCCGGGACCGCGGCGGCCCCGGCCTGGGCCTGGCCCTGGTCAAGGCGCTGGTCGAGCTGCACGGCGGCTGGGTGGCGCTGGAAAGCGAACCGGGCGCGGGCTCGACGTTCACGTGCCATTTGCCCGAGACGCAGCAGCCGGGGGCGGCGCAGCCGGAGTTCGGGTTTTAGAAAGTCCTCCCCCTGTGGGGGAGGTGTCGGCGAAGCCGACGGTGGGGGGAGTGATCGGAAGGCGACCGCACCTGGATCAACGATCCTAAAAACTCCCCCCACCGATCGCTGCGCGATCGCCTCCCCCACTGGGGGAGGAATTTAGTGCTGGCTTTCCGGCAGACGCACCACCAGCCCGTCCAGCGCGTCGCTCACCTTGATCTGGCACGACAGGCGCGAGTTCGGCTCGACGTTCTCGGCGAAGTCCAGCATCGACTCCTCCATGGCCGACTTGTCGCCGGTCTTGGACAGCCAGGCGTCGTCCACATAGACGTGGCAGGTGGCGCAGGCGCAGGCGCCGCCGCAATCGGCGTCGATGCCCGGCACGTTGTTCTTCACCGCGCCTTCCATGACCGTCAGGCCCGGCTTGACGTCGATGACGTGTTCTTCGCCGTCGTGCTCGATATAGGTGATCTTGGCCATGGGTCCCCTGGACTAGCTCTTGAACGGTCGTTTTACGCCGCGACGTCTTTCATGGAAATGGCGGTGTCCGCCAGCTTTTCGAGGCTGACGGGCGTGCGTCGGGCGATCAGCTGCTTGCCGGCCATGAACTCGGGCGGCGCGTTGACGGCTTCGACGGCCTGCACCAGGTCGCCCTTCAGGTGGAAGACGGCGAACCGGGCGGCGGCCACGTCGCCGCGCACCACCTGGCGGTCGGCGTCGAACGGCAGGCCGGCGATCTGCAGTTTCAGGTCGTACTGGTCGGACCAGAACCACGGGATCTCGTGCGGCGGCATCGGCCGGCCGGCGATGGCGGCGGCGGCCTGCTTGGCCTGCTCCAGGGCGTTGGGCACGCTTTCCAGGCGGAACTGGCGCCCGTAGGTCGGCAGCGGGCGGTGGGTCAGGTCGCCGATGGCGAACACGAACGGGTCGGCCGTGCGCGCCTCGATGTCGACGACCACGCCGTTGGTGCAGTCCAGCCCCGCGTCGCGGGCCAGCTCCTCGTTGGGGATCGCCCCCACCCCGACCAGGGCGACGTCGCAGGCGATCACCGTGCCGTCGGCCAGCCGCACGCCCGTCACATGGCCATCCTTCTCGTCGAAGCCCGCCACGCCCGCGTTGAGCACGAAGCTGACGCCGCGCGCGCCGTGATAGTCCTGGAAGAAGGTCGACAGGGTCTCGCAGGCCACCCGGGCCAGGACCCGCGGCTCGCGCTCGATGATCGTGGCGTGGCCGCCCAGGGCCGTGGCCGAGGCCGCCGCCTCCAGTCCCACATAGCCGCCGCCGACCACCGCCAGCCGCTTGCCGGGACCCAGGTGGCTCTTCAGGGCCTCGGCGTCGGCCGCCGTGCGCAGTGACAACACGCCAGTCAGATCGGCGCCAGGGATCGGCAGGGCCCGGGCCCGGGCCCCGGTGGCCAGGATCAGGTAGTCGTAGGGCAGGTGCTCGCCCGAGGCCAGGGTCACGGACTTGGCCCCGCGGTTGATCGAGACCACCGTCCCGCCCAGGCGCAGGGAGACGCCGGCCTCCTCGTACCAGCTGCTGGGCTTGAGCTGCAGGCTGTCGGCGTCGGCCTCGCCCTTCAGCCAGGCCTTGCTGAGCGGCGGGCGCTGGTAGGGCAGCAGGGGTTCGTCGCCGATCAGCACGATCGGGCCGGTGTGGCCGTACTGGCGAAGGAACGCCGCGGCCGAGCCGCCGGCATGGCCAGCGCCGACGATGACGACGCGGGCGCTCAGATCGCCGGTCCCTGGTTCACTCAACGCCAACATCCTCCCGTTCGAGCAAAGATGACGGCAGCGTCACCTTTTTGCAAGCCGATCGGCCTTGGGCTCGAAAGCCGGGTCCTATGCGACAGGATCCCGGCCTTCTACGGCGATTGGATGAGCCTCGTCCCGAGCCCGTCGAAGGACGAGGCGGAAAGCGTGTCGCCCTAGACGACGCGCTCCACCAGCATCTTCTTGATCTCGGCGATCGCCTTGGCCGGGTTCAGGCCCTTGGGGCAGACCTGGGCGCAGTTCATGATCGTGTGGCAGCGATAGAGCTTGAACGGGTCCTCGAGGTCGTCGAGGCGATCGCCCGTGGCTTCGTCGCGGCTGTCGATCAGCCAACGATAGGCGTGCAGCAGGGTGGCCGGGCCCAGGTACTTGTCGCCGTTCCACCAGTAGCTGGGGCACGAGGTCGAGCAGCAGGCGCACAGGATGCACTCGTAGAGGCCGTCCAGCTTGGAGCGGTCTTCCGGCGACTGCTTCCACTCGGTCTGCGGCTCGGGCGTGACGGTGTGCAGCCAGGGCTCGATCGAGGCGTACTGGGCGTAGAACAGCGTCAGGTCCGGGATCAGGTCCTTGACCACCGGCTGGCTGGGCAGCGGGCTGATCTGCACGGCCTTGCCGGGCGTGTCGGCGTGGCCGTGGGTGCAGGCCAGGGTGTTGCGGCCGCCGATGTTCATCGCGCACGAGCCGCAGACGCCCTCGCGGCACGAGCGGCGGAAGGCCAGCGTCGGGTCGATGGTGTTCTTGATGTACAGCAGCGCGTCCAGGACCATCGGGCCGCAGGCGTCGACATCCACCTCGTAGGTGTCCCAGCGCGGGTTGCGGCCGTCTTCCGGGTCGTAGCGATAGACCTTGAACGACCGCGTGTTCTTGGCGCCGGCGGGGGCGGGCCAGGTCTTGCCGTTCTGGACGGTGGAGTTCTTGGGGAGGGTGAGCTGAACCATCGATCGTACCCTCAGTACACGCGCTGCTTGGGCGGGATGTAGTCGATGTCTTTCGACATGGTGTAGCTGTGCACCGGCCGGAAATCGATCTTCACCTGGCCGGTGCCCTGGTCGAGCCAGGCCAGGGTGTGCTTCATCCAGTTGGCGTCGTCGCGCGTGGAGAAGTCCTCGCGGGCGTGGGCGCCGCGGCTTTCGGTGCGGTTGACCGCCCCGGCCACGGTGACGACGGCCTGGCCGATCAGGTTGTCGAACTCCAGGGTCTCCATCAGGTCGGTGTTCCACACCAGCCCGCGGTCGCTGACCTTGATGTCCTTGGCCTTGTCCCAGACCACGCCCAGGCGCTTGAGGCCGCCGTCCAGGGTCTCGCCGGTGCGGAACACCGCGGCGTCCTCCTGCATGGCCTTCTGCATCTCCAGACGCAGGGCCGCCGTCGGCTGGCCGCCGTTGGCGTTGCGGAAGCGGTCGAAGCGCGCCACGTGGGCGTCGGTCATGCTGTCCTTCAGCTCCGGCTGGGTGGCCATCGGCTTGAGGATCTCGGCGCAGCGCAGGGCGGCCGCGCGGCCGAACACCACCAGGTCGATCAGGCTGTTGGAGCCCAGGCGATTGGCGCCGTGCACCGAGACGCAGGCCGCCTCGCCCACGGCCATCAGGCCGGGGATCACCTGGTCGGGATTGTCGCCCGACTTGGTGACGACCTCGCCGTGATAGTTCGTGGGGATGCCGCCCATGTTGTAGTGGACGGTCGGCAGGACCGGGATCGGGGCCTTGGTCACGTCGACCCCGGCGAACACCTTGGCGGTCTCGGAGATGCCGGGCAGGCGCTCGTGCAGAATCTTCGGGTCCAGGTGGTCCAGGTGCAGGAAGATGTGGTCCTTGTTGGGACCCACGCCCCGGCCTTCGCGGATCTCGATGGTCATGGCCCGGCTGACCATGTCGCGCGGGGCTAGGTCCTTCACCGACGGGGCGTAGCGCTCCATGAAGCGCTCGCCTTCCGAATTGGTCAGGTAGCCGCCCTCGCCGCGGGCGCCCTCGGTGATCAGGCAGCCGGCGCCGTAGATGCCGGTGGGGTGGAACTGGACGAATTCCATGTCCTGCAGCGGCAGGCCGGCCCGCAGGGCCATGGCGTTGCCGTCGCCGGTGCAGGTATGGGCCGAGGTGGCCGAGAAGTAGGCGCGGCCGTAGCCGCCGGTGGCCAGGATGACCATCTGGGCCTGGAAGCGGTGCAGGGTGCCGTCGTCCAGCTTCCAGGCGGTGACGCCGCGGCAGACGCCGTCTTCCATGATCAGGTCGAGCGCGAAGTACTCGATGAAGAACTCGGTGTCGTGGGCCAGGGACTGGCCGTACATCGTGTGCAGCATGGCGTGACCGGTGCGGTCCGCCGCCGCGCAGGTGCGCTGGATCGGGCCCTCGCCGAAGTTCTTGGTCATGCCGCCGAAGGCGCGCTGGTAGATCTTGCCGTCGACGGTGCGCGAGAACGGCACGCCCCAGTGCTCCAGCTCATAGACCGCCGCCGGGGCGTTGCGGGTCAGGTACTCGATGGCGTCCTGGTCGCCCAGCCAGTCCGAGCCCTTGACGGTGTCGAACATGTGCCAGCGCCAGTCGTCCTGGCCCATGTTGCCCAGCGAGGCCGAGATCCCGCCCTGGGCGGCGACCGTGTGGCTGCGGGTCGGGAACACCTTGGTGACGCAGGCGGTCTTCAGCCCGGCCTGGGCGCAGCCGAGCGCGGCCCGCAGGCCCGAGCCGCCGGCGCCGACGACGACGACGTCGAACTTGTGGTCGATGAACTTGTAGGCCGACATCAGAGGGCTCCGGTGAAGGCGACCTTGAGGATCGCCACGACCCCAAGAGCGCCGCCGAGGACGCAGACGAAAAGATTGGCGAGGACCAGCACGGTCTTGGTCGTGAAGTCCGGGACGTAGTCCTCGATCACCACCTGCACCTGGCCCTTCAAGTGGATCAGGGCGACGACGATCAGCAGGCAGAGCAGGACGGTGTTGTGCGGGATGGCCACCCATTCGGCGGCGCCGTCGAAGCCCAGGGCCGCCAGGCGCAGGACCGCGAACAGGCCCCACAGGGCCAGCGGGACCAGGGCGATGCCCGACACGCGCTCGGTGATGAAATGGCCGACGCCGTGGTGCGAAGCGCCCAGGCCGCGAGCCCGGGACATCGGCGTGCGGTAGCGGGCGGAGGAGGAAGGACCGGCCATGATTCAGAGCGCTCCGGTTTGGGCGGCGATGACCCAGACGACGATCGCGCCGACCACAGCGAAGGCGATGGCCCCGGCGCCGGTCATGTCGGCGGTCTTCGGCGTGAAGCCCTTGCCGGCGTCCCAGAAGGTCTGACGCACGGTGTAGGCGATGTTGTAGAGCACGGCGACCGTCAGGCCGAACAGCACCAGCTTGCCGAGCGGCGAACCCAGGGCCCCGGTGTAGCAGGCATAGGCGTCTGGGCCCGAGGCCAGGGCCACGGCCCAACCGGCCAGCAGCAGCACGCCGACATAAAGGGCGAAGACCGTGGCCCGGTGCAGGATCGAGCAGGCCATGGTGATGTGCCAGCGCCAGACTTGCAGGTGCGGCGACAGGGGGCGGTCGGGAAGGCCCCCGCGGGTGTCGGTCATGGTTGCGTCCAACCCTTTGGCTTTGTGCGTTGCGGGATGCTTTTAAGCGCGACGTTGGGGGTGTCAACGCGGCCGCCCTTGTTGAGAAACGTTCTCAGGGCAGGCGCCGCGAGCGGGGCTGGCGGGTTCAGTGAAACAGGTTCAGCGCCGCGTGCTGCAGCAGCATGATGGTCTTGGCGTCGCGGATGGCGCCGTCGGCGACCATGGCCAGGGCCTCGTCGAGGGTCAGCTCCAGCACCTCGATGTCCTCGCCCTCGTCGGGATGACCGCCGCCGTCGCCGATCCGCATCGCCGCGTCGTATTCGGCCACGAAGAAGTGCAGGATCTCGGTGACCGATCCCGGGCTCATGAAGGCCTCGAAGACCTTGCTCACCGCGCCGAGCCGATAGCCCAGCTCCTCCTCGACCTCGGCGCGGATCCGCGCTTCCGGCTCGGCGTTGTCCAGCAGGCCGGCGGCGGCCTCGATCAGCAGGTCGTCATGGCCGTTGACGAAGGCCGGATAGCGGAACTGCTTGACCAGCAGCACGGTGCGATTGGCCAGATTGTAGGGCAGCAGCACCGCCCCGTTGCCACGGTCGTAGACTTCGCGGTGTTGCGTCTGCCAGGTGCCGTCGCGGCGCTTCCAGTCGAAGGTGGTCGTCTTCAGGACGTACCAGTTGTCCGAGAGCAGCCGGGTCTCGTGGACGCGGACGCGATCCTTGACGCTCATGATTCCTCCAACTGCTAGACAGAGCGACCACGCCACTCTTCGAACCATCCCCTCTTCCTCGTCATTCCCGCCCTTGTTTTTCAGACCGGGGACATGGCTGACGGGTGTTCGGGGACACCCTCCTCTCTCCTTTTGATGATGCCGAACGGGCAACGATGACTCTTAGCTGATCCTTGGGCGCCAACTGGTGGGAGGTAGCCGGCGCCACGCCCGTGAGACGCCAAAGACCAGCAGGATACGGCGTGGGCCAAGCAGATTTCCGATCTCTTCGGTGGTCGTGAGGAGATCAAGGATCGGGTTGGTTTATCCCTGAGGCGCAGAAGCTAGTCGGGAATACCTCGCTCAAACGGGGCGGCGTCGCCGGCTACGTCCAAGGGTCGATAGCAAAGACCGTAGCTTAGGTCGCGTCCATCGGGCCGAACAGATCAAGGCGGCGAGTTCTGGCCCTCCGAGCTGCATCGACCACGGTCTGTACACGCCGATCAAAGCGATGCTCTTTAAGCACCCGTTGCTGTCCAGCCCCGGCCAACCGCCAGACCGCCTCTGGATCCTCGAGCAGGGCGGCGACGCGCTCCAAACCAGCCGAGAGATCCTTCCAGCGATAGAGCAGGATTTCCCGATCTTCGACGAAATGCTCCGCCCACCAGGCGCCGTGGTCGGACGCCACGGCGGCGCCCGCGAGCATCGCCGTCAATGGGCGCTCATGAGAGCCCGCACCGAAGTTTGCGTTCACGTTGAGGACGAGTTTAGCGGTCCGCATCAGTCGCGAGACGTTGGGCAAGCTAGCCGCCCCGAGCAAGCGAAACGAGGGGAAATGGTCGAACCTGTCGCCATACCCGCCGCCGACGATGTGGAGGGGCAATCCCGCCGCTCCGGCAGCCTCAAGCAAAGCTAGACGGCGAACCTGGCGCACCTGCTCGTGGATTGTGGTCGCGAATTTTCGCGTCCGCTGCAGATGCGGATCGCTTGGGTCCAGGCCATGAGCGCGCAAGGAATGATCCATGGCGTCCAGGGCGGGGATGAACTCCGCCCCGAGCGCAATCTCCAAGGCGGTGTCAAAGAGGCTGCGCACCAAGCCCTGCTCGTGTGACCATGGCGGCCGTCCAGGTCCGTAATAGGTGCCCGCGAACAAAATTGGGATGGGGCGGCCATCGCTAAACTCTTCGGCGTCAAGCTCTGGTTTGGACGCTTCGCCAACCGCGCCGTGCGGTCCAAACGCCACGTCGGCGAAGCGATCTTGTCCGAACGTGGCGTTCACCGCTTCGACGTGGGTTGGATCGACGACCAGGAGCGCGGTTTCAGAAGCGGTCCGTTCCAAGCGTTCGAGATGGCTAAGGGGGTAGTCGACATGGTGCAGCACATGCGGCGCACCGAAGATTTGACCCAGGGAGCGACCGTCTTTGTCCCGCAGTTCCCCTAGCATTCCGACGGTGTAGATGAGCTCGGTTGGGCCCGCCGCGGCTTCTCGCCGAAGGGTCTCTTGGAGGTCTGGCTCCCCAAGAGCGTCGATCACGACGGACGCGTATCCTTCACGCTCGAAAGCGCCAGCCAACTCATCAACGAACACGCGGGTGGCGTCGTAATCCGACTGACCCTTGATGAAAACAGCCCGCACAAACTCTACTCCAAGCCACTACAACTCGAATACAATCTTAAGATACACGATACAAGGCTGTGCTGTTCGTGCGTATGAGTCGCGGCCGCGGGGAGGGACGCTCGGTTTCCCCTTCCTGGCGACGGCGAGCGCGCGTCTTGGTGAGGTTTCGCGCGTCGTCGGTAACTCGCTCTTGGTTCTGGCCAGCACCGCACGCAGGCCCGGCGGCCTGGAGCGGAACAGGGCGGTGCCCTGCAGCCAGCCACGCTCGAGAACGATAGCCGTCGCCCGTTTTCGAATTCAGGACGTGCATGAGGAGCGCCGCCAGCGTCTTCGCCAGCGGTGTCAGCGAGGCGTCCGTCAGAACCTGGAGCTGCGCGAGCTTCCCGGCGACGAAATTCTGAGACCCAGGAGTCGGCTCATGCCACCGCTCCGGCGCCCGGAGATAGTCGGATTGCGGGGCACGGAGGCGGCGGGACTATAGACTCGGTCCCGACCCAAGCTTCGTGAGCGGCGGGTCATTCGAACCCCGTTCGAGGTGGCGGCCTCGGCGGGGTTTTTCGTATGACCTGGAGGCTCCCCGGACCCTCGCCAGAACGCGTAAGGCGGACATTCTGCGGACAGGCGGAATGGAGGGGATCGCTTGAAACGCTCAATCCCTTATGGGGATTGGCGCACCCGACACGATTCGAACGTGTGACCTTTGCCTTCGGAGGGCAACGCTCTATCCAGCTGAGCTACGGGTGCTTCCGCCTTGCGGAAGCGCGGTCTTAGCCGAAAGGCCGCGTCGGCGCAAACGGGTCTTTCGGGCCGGTCTCAGCCTTTGGCCAGATAGACGAAGCGGACCACGAACAGCGCCGCCAGGACCAGCAGGAGCCAGTCGCCCCTACCGATCTTGCCGGTCAGCAGACGCAGGACCGCGTAGCTGGTGATGCCGAACGCCAGGCCGTTGGCGATCGAGAAGGTCAGGGGGATGGTGATCAGGGTCAGGAAAGCCGGGATCGCCACCGTCGGGTCGGCCCAGTCGACATCGACCAGCGAGCCGACCATCAGGGCGCCCACCAGGATCAGGGCGGGAGCCGTGGCGGCGGCCGGGATCGCCTGGACCAGCGGCGCGAAGAACAGGGTGGCCAGGAACAGCAGGCCGACCACCACCGCCGTCAGGCCGGTGCGGCCGCCCGCGGTCACGCCCGAGGCGCTCTCGATATAGCTGACCACCGTCGAGGTGCCCGCCGCCGCACCGACCATGGTCGCCGCCGAATCGGCCAGCAGGATGCGGTTCAGCCGCGGGATCGAGCCGTCGGGCGCCTGCAGGCCGGCCTTCTTGGTCACCGCCACCAGGGTGCCGACATTGTCGAACAGGTCGACGAACAGGAAGACGAAGATGATCTCCAGCATGGCCACCGCCATGCCGCCCTTCAGGTGAAAGGCGCCGGCCACGTCCATCTTGAACGCCGTGGCGGTCAGGTCGGCGAGGCTGGAGGTCCCCGGCGCGATCTTGGCCAGGCCCAGCGCCCAGCCGGCGGCGGCGGCCAGCAGGATGCCGATCAGGATCGCGCCCTTGACCCGCCAGGCCTGCAGCACGGCGATCAGCACCAGGCCCAGGATCGCCACCGCCGCAGTCGGGGTGGTCAGGTCGCCCAGGGCCACGGTGGTGGCCGGGCTGGCGACGATGATCCCCGCCTCCTTCAGGCCGATGAAGGCGATGAACAGCCCCACCCCGGCGGCGACGGCCGAGAACAGCGGCTTGGGGATGGCCGCGACGATCATCTGACGCACGCCCACCAGGGTCAGGACCAGGAAGGCCACGCCCGACAGGAAGACGCAGCCCAGGGCGGTCTCCCACGGCACGCCCATGCCCTTGACCACGGTGTAGGTGAAATAGGCGTTCAGCCCCATGCCGGGGGCCAGGGCCAGCGGGTAGTTGGCGATCAGCCCCATCAGGATCGAGCCGAAGCCGGCCGCCAGGCAGGTGGCGGCGGCCACGGCGGCCACCGGCATGCCGGCCTCGCCCAGGATCGCCGGATTGACCACCACGATATAGGCCATGGTCATGAAGGTCGTGACGCCGGCCAGCACCTCGGTGCGGATGTCGGTTCCCTGGGCCTTGAGGCCGAAGAGGCGTTCGAGCATGGGCTTAGCGGCTCCGGCCGGTCGGGGTGGCGGTGGGAAGGGTCGTGGCGTAACGGTCCCAGTGGGCGACGAGGTCGCGGGCGACCACGCCGCCGACGAGGAAGGTGGCCTCGAACCCGGCCTTCAGCCCCTCGCCGTGAAAGACATGCGGCAAGCTGGCCTGGCCCAGCGGCCCGCGCGAGTAGTTGCTGCCGGTGCGCAGCACCAGCACCCGGCGACGGTCGATCCTTCCGGACGCGGCGTGGGCGTCGAGCACGTCGAGGATCCCCTGGTCTTCGCAGTCGGTCATGGTGAAGGTTCCGGCCCCGTCGGTCCAGAGCTTCACCCAGTCATGGGCCCACTGGGTGCGGTGCGCGCCGTGCCAGAAACGCACAGTGCCCAGGGCGTCGCCCTGCAGCACGAACGGCGGCCTCTGCCCCTCGGCGTCGCCGGCGTACGGCGCGCGCAGGGCCTGAAGGCCCGGAGAATCCGGCAGGCCGACGTCGCGGGTCAGGCCGTAGGCCCAGTCGACCAGCCCCTTGTCCAAGCTCCAGACCATGGCGCTGGAGCCCGGGGCCTTGCCCTTCACGTTGGGGCGTTCGGCGTTGTCGGCATAGAGGCCGTAGGGCCAGTCGGCCGGCATGTCGCGTTCGTCGAGCTCGTAGATCGGGTCGGCGTCGACCACGTAGCGGGCCCAGGCGGCGCTGCCGACCGAGGCGACGGCGGGATCGACGCCGGCGATGCCGCTGACGATCCAGTAGGCCTTGGTCAGGTCGAACTGGTCCGACAGGATCAGGGCCGCCACGCTTTCCCGGGTCCGGCCGCGCATGTCGCTGACGATGGCCAGCACGCCGTCGTCGGAATAGCGGGCCACGTGGCGGACGCCGGGGATCTTGATCTCGTGCTTCAGCGGCCAGCCCTCGACCCAGGGCTGGAACTCGCCGGCCATGTCGCCGGTGTCGGCCCCGATCTCGAAGGTGGTGACGATCACCACCTTGACCGGCAGGCGCTTGGACGAGCCCGCCGCCTGGGCGCCGGCCAGGCCGAGGCCCAGGGCGAGCGCAAGCGCCAGGACGATCCGAAACCACAAATTACGCATACAAGCCCCACCGGAAATCCGGCGGTGAACCTCCACCGATGCGGCCCGCGACGCAATCGGGGATCGCCGGGAGCGTTGGCCCCGCCCTGCGCTGCCCACCCGCGAGGCGTCGGCGCCCGATCCTTGGCTCGGCGACGCGGGAGGCCTCGCCTCATGGCCGGCGCGGCGGCTAGGGTCGCCGGCGAATCGCCTTTCATCTCGAAAGCCCCCATGCGCCTTCTCCTGATCCTGCTGCTGGCCAGCGCGCCCCTCTTCGCCCAGGCCGCCGAGCCTCTGGATCCCGCCCCGCGCACGGCGGTGATCAGCGCCTTTCCGCCGGAGCTGGCGGCCCTGGAGGCGGCGACGGTCGACAAGCACGAATACGCCGCCGCCGGGACGCGGTTCGTCACCGGGACCCTGGAAGGCAAGCCCGTGGTGCTGTTCCTCAGCGGGATCAGCATGGTCAACGCCGCCATGACCACCCAGGGGGCCCTGGACCGGTTCAGGATCGAGCGAATCGTCTTTTCCGGCGTGGCCGGCGGGGCCGACCCGGCGCTGGAGGTCGGCGACGTGGTCGCCCCCGAGCGCTGGGTGCAGTCGTCGGAGATGGCCTATGCCCGCGAAGTCCCCGGCGGCTTCGCCCCGACCCCGGGCCTGACCGACGGCCGGACCAACTTCGGCATGATGTATCCGCGCGCCGTGACCGTGACCCGCGACAATGGCCAGCCCGAGGACCTGAAGGATTTTCCGGTCGACCCGGCCCTGCTGGACCTGGCCCGCCGCAGCGTCGCGGGCCTGACCCTGAAGCGTTGCGCCGCCGACCAGTGCCTGGCCAAGCCGCCCAAGGTGGTGGTCGGCGGGGTGGGGGGCTCGGGGCCGGTGTTCGTCGACAACGCCGCCTTCCGGCAATATGCCCACGACGTGTTCGGCGCCCGGGTGCTGGACATGGAAAGCGCCGCCGTCGCCCAGGTGGCCTACGTCAACCGCACGCCGTTCATCGCCTTCCGCAGCCTGTCGGACCTGGCCGGCGGCGACCCGGCCGGCAACCAGTTCCCGGTGTTCCTGAAGTTCGCGGCCGAGAACTCGGCGACGGTCGTCCGGGCGTTCGTCAAGGCGCTGCCTTAATTCCTCCCCCTGTGGGGGAGGTGTCGGCGAAGCCGACGGAGGGGGGAGTGATCCACCGCCTGCCCTATCCCCCCACCGGCCCATTCGGGCCGCCTCCCCCACAGGGGGAGGGCCTTTTAGGCAAGTTCAGGTCTTCAGCGGGTCTTTCGCGTTCGGATCGCCGTAGGTCAGCGACACGAACACGTCCTCCAGGTCCGGGTCCTCGGTGGCGATGTCCTTGATCTTCAGCCCCTCGGCGCGGACCGCCGCCAGCACCTGTTCGACGCTGGACTGGCCGGTGCGGTAGGAGACCGAGAAGGCCCCGGCCCCGCGCAGCCGGGTCTCGAACCCGGGCAGCAGCGGCGCGACGGTGACGGGCTCTTCGGGCGTGACCACCACGTTGCGGCTGTCCATCCGGCGCAGCAGGGTCGCGGTGGGCTCGCAGACCACCACCTCGCCGCGGTTGACGATGGCGATCTGGTCGCACAGCTCCTGGGCCTCTTCCAGGTAGTGGGTGGTCAGGACGATGGTCACGCCCAGCTGGTTCAGCCCGGTCACATATTGCCAGAGCTGGCGGCGCAGCTCGACGTCGACCCCGGCGGTGGGCTCGTCGAGGATCAGCACCGGCGGCTGGTGGACCATGGCCTTGGCCACCATCAGACGGCGCTTCATGCCGCCCGACAGCTGGCGGACATAGGCGTTGGCCTTGTCGCCCAGGCCCAGGGCGTTGAGCAGCTCGTCGGTGCGGCGCTCGTTCTTGGGCACGCCGTAGAAGCCGGCCTGCACCTCCAGCGACTCGCGGGGGGTGAAGAACACGTCGGCGGCCAGCTCCTGGGGCACCACGCCAATGGCGGCGCGGGCGTCGCGCGGTCGCTCGTCGATGTCGCGGTCCCAGATCCGCACCTTGCCCGAGCTCTTGCGGGTCAGGCCGGCCAGGATGTTGATGAAGGTCGACTTGCCCGCGCCGTTCGGCCCCAGCAGCCCGAAGATCGAGCCGCGCGGCACCTTCAGGTCGATGCCGTTCAGGGCCCTCTTTTCCGGCGCGGTCTTGGTGGCGGGATAGGTCTTGAACAGGCCTTCGGCTTCGATCGCGTAGGCGGGCAGGTCCATGGAGCGTCCAGATGCGCCGCTTTGCAGCGGTATTGGGAAACGAAGGGGCGCGCCTTCAATTGACGACGGCGCGATGGGTCGCATAGGTATGCCTGCATCGCCGCCACGCCAAGGCCGCGTCTGATTTTCAAGGGTTTCACGAACATGGCGCGCAAGGCCAAGTCCACCGCTCCCACCGCCATGGAGCCGACCACTGTCGAGGTCGGCGCCGGCCCCGCGCCCGAAACCGTCATGGTCCGCTCGCACCGCATCGCCTGCGACGGCGTCGGCGGCGCCCTGGGCCATCCGCGCGTCTGGCTGGAGATGGGCGCGGCCGGCTTCGTCGACTGCCCCTATTGCGACCGCCGTTTCGTGGCCTCGACCGCCGCCGGCCACGACGAGGACGAGCAGCTGGCCCCGGGGGTCTACGAAGGCTCCGGCGGCCACTAGGCGACCGCCGCGATGACCGACATCATTCCCGCGCTGCAGCGCGCCGAATCCCTGGCCAAGGCCTGGGAGGCCGCCGAATGGCCGCGCGAGGCCCCGGTGCTGCGGGCCATCGCCATGCCGTCCGACACCAATCCCGAGGGCGACATCTTCGGCGGCTGGCTGCTGTCGCAGATGGACCTGGCGGCGGCCTCGATCGCCTTCCACCGCGCGGCCGGCCGCTGCGCCACCATCGCCGTCGACGGCATGACCTTCCTCAGCCCGGTGTTCGTCGGCGACGAGGTCAGCCTGTTCGCCAAGGTCGTGCATGTGGGCCGCACCTCGCTGAAGGTCGAGGTCGAGGCCTGGCGCCGCCGCCGCGACGGCGAGCAGGCCCACAAGGTGACGCAAGGGGTGTTCACCTTCGTGGCCATCGGCGACGATCGCAAGCCGCGGCCCCTGCCTTAGGACCCAAGCGCTCCGCCCCCTCCGGGGGAGGACAGACCGCGAAGCGGTCAGGTGGGGGCAAGTATTAGCAGGCACGGTCTCTCGCCTCACGCGATCTCTCGCTGAGCGTATGGAAAGGGACGCGGAGCGCCGGACATCGTCCGGAGTGTTTGAGTAGTAACCGTTTTCGACGAAGCCCGATCGCTCCGCGCGGTCGTTATCCGGAAGCCCGCGGCGCTGAGCCCTGTTAGGGCCTCGCCGCCTTGAAGCCTCCGGCGGGCGGGCCAGGTCAACGAACCCCGGTCCCGGACCGCGAGCGCGTCACCGCCCGCCTGTTGCTCCGCCAGCCCTCGCGCCACGCCGTTTTAGTGTTCCATGCCCGGCCGGCCCTGGAGACGCGAGGTTTGGTCCAAAAGGACCGCCGACGGAGCTTCCCGCTCGATCGCCCCCCGCCGCCGCATCGGTCGCTGGCCATGCGCCCTTTCCCTGCGTCGAGGTGAGGTCAGGATAAGGGCGGTCTGGAAGGGTGGGGATCAAATCGGGTCGAAAAAGTTCAGGGCGTTGGAATCGTGGGGCTTTGCTGGCTGAACGCCGAGCGCAACCGGGGACGTGCTCTCACGGCAGGGCCTCGCAGATCGATCCACGGCCGTCGGGTGAGTGCATGTCCCCAACGCCATCCACGGCGTCGTGAGACCTCAACACCAAACTCAGCGGCTCCGCTGGGGACACGCACTCACAACCGACGCCCTGCAAACCGGCCGGCGCTCTGCCGTGAGTGCGCGTCCCCGCCCCCCTAGACACCACTGCCCCGCGCGCGCCATATCCGCCCATGCGCGACCACGACGCCGACGTCATCATCGCCGGAGCCGGCATGGCCGGGACCACCCTGGCGCTCGCCCTGGCCTCGGCGGGGGTCAAGGCCCTGCTGGTCGATCCCCAGCCGTTCGACGCCCAGCTGGCGGAAAGCTTCGACGGCCGCTCGTCGGCCATCGCCTATTCGTCTTTCCGCCAGTGGCGGGCGATCGGGGCCGGCGAGGCCCTGGCGCCCCACGCCCAGCGCATCGAGCAGATCCTGGTCACCGACGGCAAGACGCCGGGGCCAAGCACGGGCGGCCCCTCGCCGTTCTTCCTGCGCTTCGACAGCGGCGAGATCGCCGACCGTTCCGAGGGCGAGCCCCTGGGCTATCTGATCGAGAACCGCCAGATCCGCGCCGCCCTGGCCCGGACGGTGCTTGACAAGGGCGTCACCGTGCTGGCCCCGACGGCCGCCAAGGCGCTGGAGGTCACCCCCGCCGGCGCGACCCTGACCCTGACCGACGGTCGGACCCTCAGCGCGCCGCTGGTGGTCAGCGCCGAGGGGCGCAACGGCGTCCTGCGCAAGGCCGCCGGCATCGGCGACATCGGCTGGAGCTACGGCCAGAGCGGCGTGGTGGCCACCGTCCGCATGGAGCATCCGCACCAGGGCGTGGCCCACGAATATTTCCTGCCCAGCGGCCCGTTCGCCATTCTTCCGCTGACGGACAATCGCGCCAGCCTGGTCTGGACCGAGAGCACCGACCGCGCCGAAGCCTTGCGTCATGCTTCGCCGCAAGCCTTCCACGCCCACCTGATGCGGCGGTTCGGCGAGTTCCTGGGCGCGGTCGAGATGGCCGGTCCGACCTTCGTCTATCCGCTGTCGCTGTCGCTGGCCGAGCGGCTGGTCGCCCCGCGCCTGGCCCTGATCGGCGACGCCGCCCACGGCGTGCACCCGATCGCCGGCCAGGGCCTGAACCTGGGCCTGAAGGACGCCGCGGCCCTGGCCGAGGTGGTGGCCGAAGCCCTGCGCAATGGCGAGGACATCGGCGCCGAGGCTACGCTCGAGCGCTACGCCCGCTGGCGGCGGTTCGACAACGTGTCCAACGCCCTGGCCTTCGACGGCTTCGTGCGCCTGTTCTCCAATGACAACCCGCTGCTGCGCCTGGCGCGCGGCGTCGGCATGGCGGCGGTCAACCGCATCGCCCCGGCCCGCCGGTTCTTCATGCACGAGGCTGGCGGCGGGGTCGGCGATCTGCCCAAGCTGCTGCGGGGCGTGGCGCTTTAACGGTCCTCCCTCTGTGGGGGAGGCGATCGCGGAGCAATCGGTGGGGGGAGTGTTGATGAGGCGGGATGACTCCCCCCTCCGTCGGCTGCGCCGACACCTCCCCCACGGGGGGAGGATCTTCAGCGCGGCCGCTACTCTTCCAGGCTGCGGGCTTCCTCGGGCAGCATGATCGGCACGCCGTCGCGGATCGGATAGGCCAGCTTGGCCGTGTTGCTGATCAGCTCGCCCCGGGCCCGGTCGTAGAACAGCGGCGCGCGGGTGACGGGACAGACCAGCACCTCCAGCAGGCGCGGGTCCAGATCGGCGGGCGGGGGCGGGGGTGCGGCGGTCATGGGGCGTTTCTAGGCGGTTTCAGAGCGCAAGCAAATCGATCAAGGGATCTTCCCTTCCCTCGCGGGGAGAAAAGGCGGTCACTGGATCATCGTCGGGTCTTCGTCGTCGCCCGCCGCCGCGTCGATCTCCAGCAGGGCCACCAGGGTCTCGCGGCGTTCGGCCAGGGTCGGGGCTTCCAGCAGGGCCTGCTTCTCGACCGGCTCGAACGGCAGGGCCATGGCCAGGCTGTTGATCAGGGCGTCGGACGGCGCGGCCTCGGCGCTGCTCCAGTCGATGGCCAGGCCGCGATGGTCCAGATAGCGGCGCAGGGCGTCCAGCAGGGACGAGGGGTCGCCGGACGCGGCGCTGTCGGGCGTTCCCTCGCGCAGGTCGGCCTCGAAGGCCGTGAAGTCGGCGCGGACCTGGCGATAGGGTCCGCGGGCCGGCAGCTCGTCGCCGACCCGGAAGCGGCAGACCCCGGTCAGGGTGACCAGGTAGCGGCCGTCGCTGGTCTCGGCGAAGCTGGTCACCCGGCCCGCGCAGCCCACCGGCGCCAGGTTGGGCCGTTCGGCCTCGCCGCCCGGACGGGTCTGGACCATGCCGATGATCCGCTCGCCCGACATGGCGTCGTCGAACATGTTCAGGTAGCGCGGCTCGAAGATGTTCAGCGGCAGCTGGCCGCCCGGCAGCAGCAGGGCGCCGTCCAGCGGGAACACCGGGATCACCAGCGGCAGGTCGTCCGCCCTTCGATAGGATCCTGGCATGCGACGCTCCCTTATCCGACCCACCTGGCCTAACTGAACAGGATCGATGACAGCCGCTTGCGGCCGGCCTTGGCTGTTTCCGACGCATAGCCGGCGGCCTCGAAGACGGTCAGCAGCTGCTTGCGGGCCGCCTCGTCGTTCCAGGCACGGTCGCGTTCGATGATGGTCAGAAGATGGTCGGAAGCGGCCTGAAGCTGGCCGGCGCCGGCCAGGGCCTTGGCCAACTCGAAGCGGGCCTCGTGATCGTCGGGGTCGGCGGCCAGGCGCCGTTCGAACGGCGCGGTCTCGGACGGCGCGTCCTCGGCCAGGGCCAGGGCGGCGCGGACGCTTTCCAGATCGGGGTCCTTGGCGCCGGCCGGGGCCGTGGCCGCCACCTCGCGGGCGCCCTCCAGGTCGCCGCCGGCCAGGTAGCAGCGGGCCAGGCCGCCGATCGCCTTGACGTTGGCGGGGTCCATCTGCAGCACCTGGGCGAAGGCCTGGGCCGCGCCGCCCAGGTCGCCGAGGTCCAGCGACTCCTTGGCCATGCCCAGCAGGGCGTCGACGTCGCTCTCGGCCGGCGGTCCGGACAAGCGTCCGATAAACGCCTTGATCTCGCTCTCGGGCACCGCGCCCTGGAAGCCGTCGACCGGCTGGCCGTTGACGAAGGCGTAGACGGTGGGGATCGACTGCACGCGCAGCTGGCCCGAATAGCCGGGGTTCTTGTCGACGTCGATCTTGACCAGCTTGACCGCACCGCCGGCGGCGTTGACCGCCTTTTCCAGGGCTGGGGTCAGCTGGCGGCACGGGCCGCACCAGGTGGCCCAGAAGTCGACGATGACCGGCTGGATCTTGGAGGCCTCGATGACGTCGGCCAGGAAGCTGGCGTCCGTGCCGTCCTTGATGTGCGCGCTCTTGGCCCCCCCTTGCCCATTGGGGCCGCCGGCTTGGATGGGAGCGGGTTTTTCGCCGATCAGGGCCATGGGGTCTCTCTGAATACGCGGGTCTTGAACGCACGGGGCGCCGAATGGATCGGCGGGGGCGGGAGGGAAACGTCGCTCCTGGCGGCCAAGATGGTCTCTCGGCGCGCGGTTCGCAATCGGTCGATCCGCTTAATGAACGACCGCCATGGCGGCGAAATCGACGACCATCGGCGTGACCCCCAGCGCGGCCAGGAACCGGCGAAAGCCCGCCTGCGACACGGCCGTGGTGGCGTCGTTGGACAGGGGGTGGAAGTTGACCGGATCGGCCTTGGCTAAGCCTGCGTCGAGCACGAAGCGCACGCGATGGTCGGTGTCGTTGATCAGGCCAAAGGCGGTGACCGAGCCCGGCGTCACGCCCAGGGTCTCCATCATCAGTTCCGGATTACCGAACGACAGCCGGCCCGAACCGATCACCGTGTGCAGGCGCTTGAGGTCGATCGCCGTCTCGCCCAGGGCCGAGATCAGCCACAGCTGTCCCCTGACGTCCTTGAGAAACAGGTTCTTGGTGTGGCCGCCCGGCAGGGCCGCCTTGATCTCCTGCCCCTCCCCCACCCGGAACACCGGAGAATGGTCGAGGGTGGAATGGGCGACGCCGTGAGCGTCGAGGAAGGACAGCAGGTCGGCGCGGGTCTTCATGAGGGACTTCCTAGCCGAGCCCGCGCCCGCTAGACCAGACGGCAAAGCAGGCCCCACCAAAACTGGTTCGAGAAGAGACCCGCATGGAACTGGAGTGCTACCCCACCGAAGCCCGTCCGCCCGAGATCGTGCCGGGCCGGCCGCAACGGGCCTGGATGGACCATTTCGCCGACCGCCATCCCTATCGCTGCCTGCCCCTGACCATGGCCAACACCACCGGCTGGGAGATCCTGTGCCCGGTCGGGTTCACGGCCACCTGGGATGGCGGGGCGCACCAGAACTGCATCACCTTCCGCGCCGACCATCCGCATCCGGGCTTCGACGACTTCGTCAAGTCGCACTTCTCGCGCGGCACCATCACCTTCCACACCGGCTACCTGTTCCGCACCCCGCCGGGCTGGTCGATCTGGACCATGGGTCCGCCAAATCATATCAAGGATGGTGTCCAGCCGCTGGCTGGGCTGGTCGAGACCGACTGGCTGCCCTTCCCCTTCACGATGAACTGGATCTTCACTCGCCCCGGCACGGTGCGCTTCGAGAAGGGCGAGCCGTTCTGCTTCTTCATGATGATCCAGGACAAGCCGCTGGAGCAGGTGCAGCCGGTGATCCGGTCGATGAACTCCAATCCGGACCTGCGCAAGCAGTACGACACCTGGGCGGCCAAGCGCGGCGAGTTCAACGCCCGGATCTTCAAGCGCGAGCCCGAGGCGATGAAGGAGGCGTGGCAGCGCTTCTACTTCAAGGGCGAATACCCGGAGGAGGTCGAGGCCCCGGCCCCGGCGGCCCACGTCAACAAGCGCCGGCTGAAGGCGCCGAAGGTCGGGTGAGGACGCGACCGCACCGTACGCCGCTGTCGATCAAAATCCTGGTGGTGGTCTGGTCGCTGATCGGTCTGCTTCAGCTCGCGACGAACAGCAGGATCCCGGCGTCGGGAATCACCCTCTGGTGGCTCACAACGCTCTCAGCGGCTCTAGGCTTTGTGACCTACCAAGCGATCGCTCTGTGGCGCCTCAGCCGATGGCCGATTGTCCTGCAATCGATCAGCTTCGGTCTGATCTTGCAGAATCGACATCAGGCGGGTTTTGACTGGCGAGCGCACTATCCCTTGCTAGGCATATTCGTCTTCGTGATCCCCACGGCCCTCTACTTCGCGCTCGTCCTGCCCCATTGGCGCAAGACGAACTGGTCCCTGTTCGGGCGGCCGTATTCACCGCCCGAGAACCAGGTCGAGGTCTTCGCCTAGGCAGCCTCCACGGTTGTCATCCCGGAAGCCTCGCAGAGGCTGTCCGGGACCCAGGGGACTGTGCCAAAGCCGTGCATCCGCCCCTGGATCCCGGACAAGCGCTGCGCGCTTTCCGGGATGACAGCTGATTTGAGCACCCCCTTACTTCAGCGCGTAAGCGATCACCTGATCCCCGATCGGCGTCTCCATGAAGTGGTGGCCGCCTGTCATGATGACCAGGTACTGCTTGCCGCCGACGTCGTAGGTCATCGGCGTGGCCTGGCCGCCGGCCGGCAGCACGTCCTGCCAGACGGTCTTGCCGGTCTTCAGGTCGATGGCCCGGATCAGGTTGTCGGTGGCGGCGGCCACGAACACCAGCCCGCCGGCCGTGACCACCGCCCCGCCGTTGTTGGGCGTGCCGATGTTCAGCGGCAGGTGCGAGGGGATCCCGAACGGGCCGTTGGTGCGGGCCGTGCCGAACGGGCGGTCCCAGATCGTCTTGCCGGTCTTCAGGTCGATGGCGCGGATGCCGCCATAGGGCGGCTCCTTGCACAGCAGGCCGGTGAACGGCAGCCGCCAACCGGCGTTGACGTCGATGGCGTAGGGCGTGCCCACCTGCGGATCGCCCGCCCCTTCCGCGCCCTTCTTCATCGAGCCGCCGCGGGCGTCGCCGCGCGGGGTCCAGCCCTTGGCGTCGGCCTCCTTGCGGGGCACCAGGCGGTTGTAGTTGGGCATGTCGTTGTAGTTGGCGACGATCACGCCGCGGCTGGGATCGACGGCCACGCCGCCCCAGTCGGAACCGCCGTTATAGCCGGGGTATTCGATGTAGCGGCGGTCGGCGACCGGCGGGGTGAAGAAGCCGTCGTACTTGGCGCGCTTGAACTGGATGCGGCAGATCATCTGGTCGACCGGCGACATGCCCCACATCCGCTTCTCGGTCAGGTCGGGCTTGCGCAGGCTGTGGTACAGCGAGAACGGCTGGGTCGGGGCGCGCTGCTGCGGCTCCAGTCCGCCCTGCGGCACGGCCCGCTCCTGCACGCCGGTCAGCGGCCGGCCGGTGCGCCGGTCCAGCACGAAGACGTCGCCGCGCTTGCTGGGCAGCACCACGGCGGGAACCGGACCGCCGGCGGTCGGGAAGTCGACCAGTGTGCCCTGCGAGCCCAGGTCGTAGTCCCAGACGTCGTTGTGCACGGTCTGGAAGCTCCAGCGCGGCTTGCCGGTGGTCACGTCCAGGGCGACCAGCGAGGTGGAGTACTGCTTTTCCAGCGGCGAGCGGCTGGAGCTCCAATAGTCGGCGGCGCTGACCCCCAGCGGCAGGTAGACCAGGCCCAGGGCCTCGTCGCCGGTGGCCGTGGTCCACATGTTGGGCGTGCCCTTGGTGTAGGTCTGGCCTTGCGGCGGCAGGGTCGCGATGTCCGGCCGGACCATGTCCCAGGCCCAACGCAGGGCGCCGGTCACAGCGTCATAGCCCTGGATCGTCCCCGACGGCGCGTCGCGCCGCTGGCCGTCCAGCACCTGGTGGCCGGTGACGATCACGCCGCGCACGATGGTCGGGGCCGAGGTGATCGACAGCATGCCGGGCGCCGAGGGGCCCATGCCGGCGGCGGTGGAGACCTGGCCATTGGTCCCGAAGTCGGCGCAGGGGACGCCGGTGCGGGCGTCGACGGCGATCAGCCGGGCGTCCAGCGTGCCTTCGATGATCCGGGTCGCGCAGGCCTGGGCGGGATCGGCGCCCGGTGTGGCGTAGTAGGACACCCCCCGGCAGGCGGCGGTGTAGGGGATGGCCTCGTCGGGCACCTTCGGGTCGTAGCGCCAGCGGGTCTGGCCGGTGGCCGCGTCGATGGCGATCATGATGTTCTTGGGCGTGCAGACATAGAGGGTGTCGCCCACCTTCAGCGGGGTGTTCTCCGCGCCGTACTTGCCCTCGGCGGCCGCGCTGGGCATGTCGCCGGTGCGGATCATCCACACCCGTTGCAGCTTGCGGACGCTGATCGGGTTCAGCTGGGCCAGCGACGAATAGCGCTGGCCGGCATAGGTGCCGCCATAGGCCGGCCAGTCGACGCCGACCCGCATCAGCGAGGGGTCGTTGTCGGTCATGGCGGCGACGGCCGGCAGCGGCCCGTCGACCCGGGCCTTGTTGGCTCCGGCCACCACCACCCCGCCGACGATCAGGAACACCGCCAGGGCCGCGAAACCGACCAGCGACTTGCGGCGGCCAGGCGGCCCGGGGTCGACCACCGGCAGGGCGGCCAGCACCAGGACCAGCAGCACGGTGGGGGCGATCACCCGCGGCACCAGCGCCCAGCCGTTCAGCCCGACCTCCCACAGCGCCCACAGCACAGTGGCGATGAACACGCCGACATAGATCCAGGCGCCCAGCGCCCGTCGCCGCACCAGCAGTCCGCCGGACACCAGCAGGCCCAGGCCCGCCAGCACGTAGTAGGGCGAGCCGCCCAGCGCGGCCAGCCAGGCGCCGCCGATCGTCAGGACCACGCCGATCAGCGCCAGGACCACGCCCAGCAGCATGACCGCCCAGCCGCCGGCGCCCTTCCGTGAAGATGCCAGGGACGCCATCGCCATGCTCCGCGCTGAACGGTCGTAGGCGGATTGAACCTGTTCGACGAGCCATCGGTTCCTCGCTGGAGGGGCTATCGCATACGGTTTCGCACCGAAAGCCTGTCATCCCGGACAAGCTCGGCGCAGCCGAGCGCCGATCCGGGACCGCCGAAAGCTCTGAGTCCACGTCCTGGTCCCGGATCTTCGCGCCGCGCGCTCGCCCGGGATGACAACCGCTTTTTGGTCTCAGGCGACAGCCCGATCTCGCGAGATGGTGACCACAGAACACTCTGCTTGACAGAGTATGTGAATCTGATAACTCTGCATTACAGAGCGCTCTGGGCGCGAACTTCAAAGGAGGGTGCGATGGGCATTTCCAAGACCGAGGCGGCGTCCGCGCTGGCCGATATCGAGAGCACGACCGGCCGCGGCCGACTGCTGAAGGGCTACCAGGTCGGCGGGCCGATCCTGATGGTCTGGGGCGTGGTGTGGGCCCTGGGCTACACCGCCATGGGCGTGCTGCCGCCCGAACGCTGGGGCCTGGCCTGGCTGGTGCTGGACGCGATCGGCATCGCGGCGAGCCTCCTGCTCGGCCGCCGCCCCAGGGGAACCGCCCAGAGCGGCGCCAAGGCCGGGCAGGGCTGGAAGACAGTGGCCGGCGTCCTGACGATCCTGGTCTTCATCGCCGCGACCTTCACGGTGTTCCGGCCGACTTCCCTCGACCCGGCCATGGTGTTTCCCGGCCTGGTGGCGGGCCTGGTCTATTGCGGCGTCGGTATCGCCTATGCGCCGCGCTACCTGTGGATCGGCGCCAGCGTGTTCGTCGCCACCCTGATCGGCTGGTTCTTCTTCCAACCGTGGCTGGCCTTCTGGATGGCGGCGGTCGGCGGCGGCGGGCTGTTCGTGGGCGGCCTCTGGCTGCGGAGGGCGTGAGCGTGGCCGAGCTGGACGAACTGATCCACCAGCCGCTGCGGCTGAAGATCATGGCCGCGCTGCACGCCGAGCGCGACGCCGATCCGGTGGAGTTCTCGCGCCTCAAGGCCGTGACCCAGGCCACCGACGGCAACCTCGGCAGTCACCTGAACACCCTGGAAAAGGCCGGCTATGTGGCGATCGCCAAGGACTTCGTCGGCAAGAAGCCTCGCACCCGCGTCGCCCTGACCCCCGCCGGCCGCAAGGCCTTCCGCCGCCATGTCGACTATCTGCGCGCCGTGGTCGAGGGCGTGGACGACGACTAGGCGCGCCCTCTCGCAACCCGCAAAAACGAGGCTCCGATGAGCATCACGGTTCTGTCCCGCCTTGCCGCCGGCGTGCTCGCGCTGGGCATGGCCTTCGGCCCCGCCCAGGCGGACGAGCGCCGCTTGCCGGACACCTTCTGGGGCGGCGAAACGGCGGAAGCCGCCGCTCTGGAGGCCCGGGACCTGGCGAAGAAGGGCACGATGGGCGTGGCCGATCACGCCATGGTCGCCGCCTGCCACGACCGGTCGGTCCAGATCGGCCTGGACATCCTGCGCCGAGGCGGCACGGCGGCCGACGCCTTCATCGCCGTCACCTTCGCCGACTACGTGCAGACGCCAGGCGCCAGCAGCCTGGCCGGACCGATGGCCGCCCTGGTCTACGACGCCCGCTCCGGCCAGGTGACCAGTCTGGGCGCGCCGCTGAAGACGGTGCGCGGCCTGGACGGCCAATGGACGACGGGCCAGACGGCCGTCGGCAAGCAGGTGCTGGTCCCCGGCGCGGTCGCCGGACTGGAGGCCCTGCATCGGCGTGACGGCCGCCTGCCCTGGGCCGACCTGGTCCGCCCGGCCGCGCGGATGGCGCGCGAGGGCTTCGTCGTGACCCCGATCTACGCCGGCATAGCCAGCGCGTACGGCGCCGCCCTGCGCGCTTCCGACTATGGTCGGGCGACCTATTTCCATCCAGACGGCGCGCCGTATCGGGTCGGCGAAACCCTGACGCTGCCGGCCATGGCCGACACCCTGGACGGCGTGGCGCTGCAGGGAGCGGCCTATGTCCAGACCGGCCCCTGGGCCAAGGCGGCCGTCGCGGCGGTGCGGGCCCACGGCGGCGACATGACCGCCGCCGACCTCGCCGACTACCGCGCCGAATGGACGCCGCCGCTGCGGATCACCTATCGCGGCCGCACGGTCTACGGCCTTTCGGGTCACGACAGCGGTGGGACGCGGCTGCTCCTGGCGCTCAAGGCGCTGGAACATGGCGACATCGTCGCTCTCGGCCATCCCTCGCAATCGCTGGACGGTCTCGAAGCCATGGTCCGCGTCAGCCGCGCGGTCGCCGCCGAGCCGGCGCTGAACACCCACGCCTTCTTCGAAGATCCGGCCCAGCCGGCGGCGTTGCTGGCCGGACCGCGAGCCGGCGAGATCTGGACCGACGTCCAGGCCAGGATCGATCGCACGTCCCTGCCCGCCCCGGGATCGCACAGCTACGCCGTGACCGTGGTCGACGCCCAGGGCAATGCCGTGGCCGGCACGCACACGATCGAGTCCCTGCCATTCGGGACCAACGGGATCTTTGTCGGCGGCGTCCCGCTCAACAACACCGGCGTGCTGCACCCCTACACGGCTGATTCCGCCTACGCCACACCGCCCGGCCGCTATCTGGTCGAACCGATGTCGGCCGTTCTGACCTTCGAAGGCGACAAGCTGGTCCTGGCCGCAAGCACGTTTTCCGTCTCGCTGTGGCCGGGCGATTTCCAGATGGTTTCCAGCGTCCTGGACTTCGGCTGGGATCCCGAACGGGTCGCCCTGACCCCGCGATTTGGCGGCTACGGCCTGGACCTGGCCAAGATGAGCGCCGACCTGTCGGTCAACGTGATCGACAAGCGCTTCAAGGCCGAGGTGATCGACGCGATGAAGCGGCGCGGCGTGGCCCTCTCCCAGGCCGGCTATGTCGACACCGGCATGCTGGTGATGATCAAGCGCGATCCTCGGACCGGCCGGATGACCGGGTTCACCCCCGAGGCGCTGTCGGAGGGCCGCGCCGCCGGCTGGTGACGTCCCATCGAACGGAGCTACGTAGCCCCCCTTAGGGGGCGTCCGTTAGGGAGCGGCCCCGAATTTTCCGGGGCGGAGCCGAGGCGTATCACATCCTCATGACCGGCCCGACGCGGGCCGGCTCGGGGACAACCACCATGACCAGCCCAGCCATCGACCTGACCGTCCACCACAAGCCCGCCGGCGCCTCGGATCGCGTCGCCTACGGCTTCGTCAAGCTGCTGCGCTTCTTCGCCGACACCTTCTTCGCCAAGCGCTACGGCCACCGAGCCGTGGTCCTGGAGACCGTGGCCGCCGTGCCCGGTATGGTCGGCGCGACGCTGAACCACCTGAAGTGCCTGCGCCGGATGGAGGACGACCGGGGCTGGATCAAGACCCTGATGGACGAGGCCGAGAACGAGCGGATGCACCTGATGACCTTCATCCAGGTGGCCAAGCCGACGATGTTCGAACGCTTCGTGGTCGTGGCCGCCCAGTGGGTGTTCTACCTGTTCTTCTTCGGCCTCTATCTCGTCTCCTCCCGCACCGCCCACCGCGTGGTCGGCTATTTCGAGGAGGAGGCGGTGATCAGCTACACCCACTACCTGGCCGAGATCGACGAGGGCCGGTCCGAGAACGTGGCCGCGCCGCGGATCGCGCTGGACTACTGGAACCTGCCGGCCGGCGCGACCCTGCGCGACGTGGTCGAGGTGGTGCGGGCCGACGAGGCCCACCACCGCGACGTCAACCACGGCTTCGCCAACGAACTGCGCGGCCTGCCGCACGGCCAGATCGCGCCCTGCCCGCCGCACGTGGTGCTGGAACCGAACTGGAAGACGGCGGCCTGACGCCGCCCGCCAGCTCAGGTCCGCGCGCGCCCCGAGGCTCACCCCTCGGGGCGTTGTCCATGGGCAGCGAGCCGAACGCGGCTAGATCGCCGGCCCCATGCCGTAATAGGCCGCGATGTCGTCGCGCCAGTCGGGACCGGCGCCCAGCGTCTCCAGGTCCTCCCGGGTGAGCGCGGGCGCGGCCTTGAGGTCTTCCTTGCTCAGCGACACGACGTAGCCGGCCTTTTCGGGCTGGTATTCCAGGCGGTCCCACGGCAACGGATGCAACTTGTCGCCGATGCCGAGAAACCCGCCGAACGACAGGATGGCGTAGGTCACCTGGCCCGAAACCTTGTCGATCGACAGATTGTCGATATGGCCGATATGATCGCCCTCGCGGTTGAACACCGGCGTGCTGGTGACCCGATTGGCCATGATCATCGGATGGCCGGTCGTGGCGGGTGAAGTCGAGCCGTCCATGGGGAACCTCCCTTGGGGTTATTCCTCATGAACGGTTGAAGCGGCCGCGCCGTTGCGCCTCGTCAGACCGCCTTCACGGCCGAGACGATTGACCGGACCACCTTCTTGACCAGGGCCGGGTCGTCGCCCTCGGCCATGATGCGGATCAGCGGTTCGGTGCCGGACGGGCGGACGACGATGCGGCCCGCGCCGTTCAGCTGGGCCTCGCCGTCGGCGATGGCCTCCTTGACGGTCTTGTGCTCCAGCGGCTTGCCGCCAGCGAAGCGGACGTTCTCCAGCAGCTGGGGCACCGGCTCGAACTGCCGGCCCAGGGCGCTCATCGGCTGGCCGGTCTGGATCATCACCGCCAGAACCTGCAGGGCCGCGATCAGACCGTCGCCGGTGGTCGAGAAGTCCGACAGGATCACGTGGCCCGACTGCTCGCCGCCGATGTTGAAGCCGCCCTCCCGCATGCGAGCCATCACGTAGCGGTCGCCGACGCTGGTGCGCTCCAGCGTCAGGCCATTGTCGGTCATCAGCCGTTCAAGGCCCAGGTTGGACATCACGGTGGCGACCACGCCGCCCGCCTTCAGCTTGCCGGCCTTGGCCAGGGCCAGGGCGATGATGGCCATGATCTGGTCGCCGTCGACCACCACGCCCTTCTCGTCGCAGATCACCAGCCGGTCGGCGTCGCCGTCCAGGGCGATGCCGATGTCGGCCCGATATTCCCGGACCAGCTTGGCCATGGCTTCCGGGTGGGTGGAGCCGCATTCGGCGTTGATGTTGGTCCCGTCGGGGGTGACGCCGACCTCGATCACCTCGGCGCCCAGTTCGTAGAGCGCCGTGGGGGCGACGCGATAGGCCGCGCCGTGAGCGCAGTCGATCACCACCCGCAGGCCCGACAGCGACAGGTGGCGCGGGAAGGTGGCCTTGACGATCTCGACATAGCGGGCCTGGGCGTCGTCGATGCGCTTGACCCGGCCCAGGCCGCGCGGCGGCGCCAGGCCTTCCTGCAGGCCCTCGTCCATCAGGGCTTCGATCTTCAGCTCCTGCTCGTCCGACAGCTTGTAGCCGTCGGGGCCGAACAGCTTGATGCCGTTGTCGGCGAAGTCGTTGTGGCTGGCGCTGATCATCACGCCCAGGTCGGCCCGCATCGAGCGGGTCATCATCGCCACGGCCGGAGTCGGCAGCGGGCCGAACAATCGCACGTCCATGCCGACGCTGGCGAAGCCGGCCACCAGGGCCGGTTCGATCATGTAGCCCGACAGGCGGGTGTCCTTGCCGATCACCACCAGGTGGCGGCGGTCGTCCTGCGAGCGGAACAGCTTGCCGGCCGCCAGGCCGACCCGCAGAGCGACCTCGGCGGTCATCGGATGCTTGTTGGCCTGGCCGCGGATGCCGTCGGTGCCGAAATAGGCGCGCTTGCTCATGGTGGTCTGGTCTCGCCCGAGCGTGACAGCGTCACGCTCAAATTGTTCGGTTTGGATCATTCCTTCGGAATGATCCGGGGGTCTAGATCGGACAGCGTAATGATCCGAAATGCAGATTTATGAGGGCTGGATCTGCACGAATGCTAAAGGCCCAGCGCGAAATAACCCGTGTCATAGCCATAGTCCCAGGCGCGGCGTTCTACAAAGGATCATGGCCCATGTGCGGCATCATCGGCATCGTCGGAAAAGAGCCCGTCGCCGGGCGCCTGGTCGACAGCCTCAAGCGGCTGGAATATCGCGGCTACGACTCGGCCGGCGTGGCGGCCGTCGTTGACGGTAAAGTCGAGCGGCGGCGGGCCCAGGGCAAGATCAAGAACCTCGAAACGGTGCTGGCCGAGCAGCCGCTGGTCGCCCGCAACGGCATCGGCCACGTCCGCTGGGCCACCCACGGCGCGCCCAACGTCGTCAACGCCCACCCCCACACCGCCGGCCGCGTCACCCTGGTGCACAACGGCATCATCGAGAACTTCGCCGAGCTCAAGGCCGAGCTCAAGGCCGCCGGCCGCACGTTCGAGAGCGACACCGACACCGAAGTCATCGCCCAGCTGATCGACGCCGAACTGGCCACGGGCCTGGCGCCGCTGGAGGCGTTCAAGGCCACCCTGGACCGCCTGACCGGGGCCTACGCCCTGGCGGTGCTGGTCGAGGGCGCCGACGACCTGATCCTGGGCGCGCGTCGAGGAAGCCCCCTGGTGGTCGGCGAGGGAAAGGGCGAGATGTTCCTGGGCTCGGACGCCCTTGCCGTCGGCCCGTTCACCAACCGGGTGATCTATCTGGAAGAGGGCGACTACGTGGCCATCGACCACGACAGCGCCCGGATCTTCGACGCTTCGGGCGCGTCCGTCCAACGCCCCGTCAAGGTGGTCCCCGCCTCGGCGGTAATGATGGAGAAGGGCAACTACCGGCACTTCATGGAGAAGGAGATCCACGACCAGCCGGAAGGCTGCCAGCGGACGATCGCCGCCTATGTCGACGCCCTGACCGCCCGCGCGGCCGTGCCCGGCGACATCGACTTCAAGGCCTTGGAGCGCATCCAGATCGTCGCCTGCGGCACCTCCTACATCGCCGGGGTGATCGGCAAGTACCTGATCGAGCAGCTGGCCGACCTGCCGGTCGACGTCGAGATCGCCTCGGAGTTCCGCTACCGCCAGCCGGCCCTGCGGCCCGGCTCGCTGGTCATCGCCATGTCGCAGTCGGGCGAGACCGCCGACACCCTGGCGGCCCTGCGTTACTGCAAGGCCAAGGGCATGAAGAGCGCCGTGGTGGTCAACGCCCAGGAATCGACCATGGCCCGCGAGGTCGACGTGGTCTGGCCGATCCACTGCGGCCCCGAGATCGGCGTGGCCTCGACCAAGGCCTTCACCGCCCAGGTCAGCGTGATGATCGCCCTGGCCGTCGCCGCCGCCAAGGCGCGTGGGACGATCGACGCGGCCGAGGAGCAGCGGATGGTCCGGCTGATGCTGGAGGCCCCGCGCCTGATCGCCGAGGCCATCGGCCTGGAGGACGCCCTCAAGGAGATCGCCGTCGACATCGCCAAGGCCCGCGACGTGCTGTTCCTGGGCCGCGGCCCGATGTCGGCCCTGGCCCTGGAAGGCGCGTTGAAGCTGAAGGAGATCAGCTACATCCACGCCGAGGGCTACGCCGCCGGCGAGCTGAAGCACGGCCCGATCGCCCTGGTCGACGACCAGACGCCGATCATCATCCTGGCCCCCTATGACAGCTATTTCGAGAAGTCGGCCTCGAACATGAGCGAGGTGATGGCGCGCGGCGGCCAGGTGGTGTTCATCACCGACCCACAAGGCGCCAAGCACGCCCCGGCCGGCGCCCGGGTGGTGGTCACCGCCCCGGCCAGCGACCCGCTGGTCTCGACCCTGGTGATGTCGGCCCCGATCCAGCTGCTGGCCTATCACGTGGCCGTGGTGAAGGGGGCGGACGTCGACCAGCCGCGCAACCTCGCCAAGTCCGTCACCGTGGAATAGTCCGCGCCGGCCGCCCCGCGCCTGGTCGAGTCTTCCGGCGGCGGCGGGAATGGCTGGCCGTCGCGGACCGCCGGCCATAGAGTGCGCCGAACGGTGGCGATGGATCGCTGACGATTTGAAAGCCCCTGACTTGATCAGACAGTACGGATGGTCCGATCTGCTGGCGCGGGCCTTCGAAGGTCACGCACGGGCTGGCCACGCGCCGGGGCGTGTCGTCGTCCAGCAGCGGAACGGCTATGGGGTGATCACCGACCAGGGTGAGCTGCGCGCCAAGCTTTCCGGCCGCCTGCGTCACCAGGCCCAGGAGGCCGGCCACCCCGCCGTGGGAGACTGGGTGGCGCTGTCGACGAACCTCGCCGAACGCACGGCCACCATCCACGCCGTCCTACCCCGCCGCACCGCCTTCGTGCGCCGGGCCGCCGACAGCGTGCAGACGCCGCAGGTCATCGCCGCCAACATCGACCTGGCCTTCGTCGTCACCTCGATGAACGCCGACCTCAATCCCCGCCGGATCGAACGCTATCTGGCCGCCGCCTGGCAGAGCGGCGCGCGCCCCGTGGTGGTGCTGACCAAGTCGGACCTCTGCATCGAGTCGGGCCCGCAGGCCGCCGAGATCGCGGCCCTTGCGCCGGGCTGCCCAGTGATCATGGTTTCGGCCCGGCAAGGCCTCGGCCTCGACGCCCTGCTGGCCCATCTGGCGCCGGGCGAGACCTGCGTGCTGATCGGCTCGTCCGGCGTCGGAAAGTCCACCCTCCTCAACGTGCTCCTGGGCGAACAACGCATGGCGACCCAGGCGATCCGCGAATCCGATGACCAGGGACGCCACACCACCAGCCACCGCCAGCTGGTCCTGCTTCCCGGCGGAAGCATGATCGTCGACACCCCCGGCGTGCGGGAGGTCGGGCTGATCGACGCCGAAGACGGGGTCGGCATGGTGTTCGACGATATCGAGCGCCTGGCCGAAACCTGTCGATTCAACGACTGCAGCCACGCCAACGAACCCGGCTGCGCGGTTCGCGACGCCCTGCAAAGCGGGACTCTCGATGCGGACCGCTGGGCGCACTTCCAGAAGCTCGGCCTCGAATTGGCGGCGGTGGAGGAGAAGGCCGAACGCGCCGCCAGGGACGCCGAACGCCGCCGCCAGGGCGGGCTGCAAAAAGTCTACCGCGCCACCAAGAGGAACGACCGGGGTCCCCACTGAAGTTTTTTCGGAATCCGGACCACGCCCGCGAGCGAACCGGGCTAGGTGAGGGTTCCAGATTCACGAGAGATGACCATGCCCGCCTATACCATCGTCACGACCAGTGCGACCCAAGGCAGCGATGCGGCGGAAGTCAGCACGCTGACGGACGAATTCGCCAACGAGAGCGAAGTCCTGGGCTATTCGCGCCGGATGGCCGAGGAGATGGCGGGCTTCGCCCATCAGCTCTCGCTGGACTTCGACTACAGCACCATCGGTCTCTACGACGGCGACCTGATCGACGAGGATCTCGATCCGGACCATCCCGCGTTCGTGGGGGCGTGGGTGCTGGACGAAAACGGCGCGGTCTTCGTCCCGGCGGCTGAATTCCGCGACGAGGCCGCTGGACCGGACGGCGCTGTATAGCGGCGAACCTGCCGCGAACGTCGAGGACGCCGCCGGCGCCGCGTCAGCCGTACTCGCGGTCGTCGCACGTCGCGAGACGCCGCTCGAACGGCGTCCAGACGGCGTTCGCCAGGGCGGCCAGCGCCAGGATCAGGGCCAGGCCGCAGGCCAGCGCCAGGCCGTAGGCCGGGCCGCCGAAGACGTCGCTCGCCACGCCCATGGCCAGGGGCGCGATCACCGCGCTGACGCAGGTGAAGAACAGGATGACCCCGGCCACCGCCCCGTGCTCGGCCTTGGGAAAGCCGCTGATGCCCTTAGAGTTCAGGGTCGGATAGACCACCGACATGAACAGGCCCGACAGCGGCAGCAGGACCGCCGCCCCGGCCTGTCCGCCGACCAGGGCGCCGGCGAAACAGGCCAGGATCGCCACGGCGCAGATCGCCAGCACCAGGGTCCACTTCAGGCGGGCCAGCATCCAGGCGCCCAGGAACCGGCCGCTGGCCCGCAGCACGAAGAAGATCGGCAGGGCGAAGGCCACGAGCCCGACGCCCGGGCCGCGATAACCCGCCAGCAGGGTCGGCATCCACACATAGATCGCCGTCTCGACGCCGACGTACAGCATGGCCGCGGCGCTGAAGACCAGGGCGTGCGGATCGCCGGCGACGCGCAGCACCCCGGCCAGGTCGACCGGCTCGCCCTGGCCCTGCGGCGCGGGATAGCGGATCAGCAGCGCCGTGATCGTCAGGACCACGCAAAGACCGCCGGCGATCACATAGAGCCACTTCCACGACGTGCCCGCCGCCAGCAGCGCCGCGACGATGGCCGGCCCGAGGATGGCGCCCACGCCGAAGAAGCCCTCCACGGCGTTCATGGTCGCGGTGTGGTCGCGGGTCGAACGGGAGATGTCGCCGATCAGGGCCAGGGCGCCGGTCTTGAACACGCCGATCGCCGCGCCCGACACGAACAGCAGGACCACGAAGACGGCGAACCGTTCGGCTACGGCGAAGACCAGGGCCGAGGCCGCGAACCCGACCAGGCCGACGATGATCGTCGCCTTGCGACCGATGCGGTCGGCCAGGAACCCCAGGCACAGGCCCGACAGGGCGATGCCGCCCATCGTCGCGTAGTGGAAGGCGCCGGCCGCGGTCAGGTCCAGGCCGAAGGTCTTGATGATCTGCGGGATGATCACTCCCACCGCGTCGGTGGTCATGGCGAACATCATGAACATCAGGAACGTCATCAGCTTGATCAGCCGGATGTTCGACGCGCGCGGGCCTGAAGCGGCGGGAGTCATGGGGTCACCAGCCAGACGAGGTCGTAGGGCCCCAGGTCGATTGTCTCGCCGGTTCGCTCTCGTCCGGTCAGCACGTCGCGCGTCGCGGCCGAAAAGGTCGCCGGCAGGAGGGTGGAGCGCGGGATATCCGTGAGATTGGCCAGACAGAGCAGGCTCCGCGCGCCCTCGGTCCGTTCGAAGGCGAGGATCGCCGGCGATCCCAGGTCGACCGGCCGGGCCGGGCCAGCGACGCCGAGGTCGGTCAGCGCCCTGGCCCGGTCGCCAAGCTGGCGGAAGTGCGTGAAGAGCTCGGCTTCCAGCGTCCCGGCCCGATTCCGGCGCGCGGCCGCCCTCCAGTCCATCGCCGGGCGATGCAGCCAGCGCCCGTCGGTCGCGCGCAGCGGATCATCCGCATAGGCCTCGTCATTCGGCAGGCCGATCTCGTCGCCCATATAGATCAGCGGCCAGCCGTCCAGGGCGTGGATGACGCCGTAAAGCAGGGCCAGGCGCTCGGCGCCCGCCGACCCTGGCCCCTCGCCCGGCGCCAGACCGGCCAGGGCCGCGGCCATGCCGTTGGTCGACGGCGCGCCGCCGCCGGCGGTCTGGAAGGCCCGTCCGTGCGAGAATCCGCCGCCCTGGCCATAGAAGGCCGACCACCGGTCCAGGTCCCGCGGCGAGGCGTAGGCCGCCAAGGCGTTCCAGATCACGTCGTCGTGGCAGCGCACATAGTTGAGCCAGGCCGCGCGTCGCGGCTTGCCGGCCGAGGCCGCCAGGCAGCGGTCGAAGACGCCGGCGTCGCCGTCGGCCAAGGCGCCCCAGAGCGCGGTCATCACCGCGTTGTTGTAGGCCAGGTCGCAGCCGCTTCCGTCACGGCCGAAGAACGGCAGGACGTCGTCCAGGCTTTCGATCGCCTCGGCCACCAGCACCGTCGACGGCGCGATAATGGCCAGGGCTTCGCGCCACGCCTCGACGATCGCATAGGCCTGGGGTCGGTTGCGGCTGGTCGTCCCGGCCGCCTTCCAGAGATAGGGCGCGCTGTCGAGGCGGAAGCCCTGCACGCCCTTCGCGGCCAGGAACACCAGGACCTCCAGCATCTCGGCGAAGACCGCCGGATTGGCGTAGTTGAGGTCCCATTGGAACGGATAGAAGGTCGTCCAGACATGGCCGTCCATGTCCGGGTCGAAGGTGAAGCTGCCCGGCGCGGTGTCGGGAAAGACATCGACCAGATGCCGCTCGCGTTCGGCGGCTTCTTCGGCGTCCAGCGTGATGTAGTAGTCGCGATAGGCCTGATCGCCGGCCCGGGCGGCCGCGGCCCAGGCGTGTTCGCGGGCCGTGTGGTTGCAGACGACATCCAGGATCAGGCCCATGTCGCGGTCTCGCAGGTCGGCGGCCAGGGCCTCCAGATCGTCCATGTCGCCCAGGCGCGGATCGACCTGGCGGTAGTCGGCCACGGCGAAGCCGCCGTCGCTGTCGCCCGGACGGGACTTGAGCAGCGGCAAGGGATGCAGCCAGCGCACGCCCAGGTCGTCGAGATAGTCGAGGCGTTTCCGCACGCCCGGGAGATCGCCGGCGAAACGGTCGACATAGAAGGTATAGACGCCCTGGCCCGGCGCGCCGAGCCAGTCGGGAGACGCCTCTCGGCGCGCGTCGAGGTCGCGCAACGCCGGCGGACGCGCGATCGCCGCCGCCCAGACCCGGTCCTTAAGCGCCGCGACGAAGGTCGCCCAGCGCGGGTTCCCGCCATAGACCTCGGCCAGTTTCGCCTCAAGTCGCGGCCAGTGGGCCAGGCACCGACGCCCGACGTCGTTCTCATGCGGATCCGTCGCGGGCGGAACGGAAGGGCTCGTGGACGTCATGGAAAGTCGCAATCCAGCTAGACGAACGCCAACCGCCATCCGGCGTCGAGGCGGCGCGGAGGCTCAAAGAGGGCGTCGGCTACACTTGGATATCGCAACAACAAAGGATTGCAATGATAAATGCAATCCTTTGCATTTGAGGAATACGTCTGTTGGCGCCCAACTCAAGCCGTGTCGCGCCGGACGAGCACGGGGATCATCTGGACCGAGGCGGCGTCTTCGCCCGCGATGCGGGCGAACAGGGCGTCGACCATCGCCTTGGCGCCGGTGGCGATGTCCTGCCGGACGGTGGTGAGGCGTGGCACGGTCTGGGCGGCCAGCGGAATATCGTCATAGCCGACCACCCGGACCTGGTCCGGAACGACCTTGCCCCTGTCGGCGAGCACGCGCAGCGCCGTCATGGCGATCACGTCGGACGCCGCGAACACGCCGTCGATGTCCTCGCCGGCCTGGGCGATATGGGCGGAGATCTCCCGCTCCATGACGTCGGAGGCCAGGTGCACGTCAAACTGCAGCGGGGCGGGCAGGCCCTGCGCCTGCAAGGCCGCGCACAGGCCGGCATGGCGCTGGCCGATTTCCGGCGTGCGGACCTCGCCCAGGAAGGCGATGCGGCGCGCCCCGGCCGCCGTCAGGCGTTCGCCGGCCAGCCAGCCGCCGGCGAAATTGTCGGTGCCGACCGAGCAGTGTCTCTGGCCGGACCAATGGCTGCCCCAGGCGACCAGGGGCCGATAGTGGGCCGCGGCGCGCTCGATGGCCTCGAACTGGTCCGATTGGCCGATCAGCAGCACGCCGTCCAGCATGCCCGAGCCGATGATCGCTTCCAGCCAGTCGGCGGTGTCGGGGATGACCCGCGACAGCATGATGTCGTAGCCGTTCTCGGTCAGGGCGTCGGCGAGGTGACCCAGCATCGTCATGAAGAACGGGTCGGACAGGTGCTGGCGCTTCTCGTGACCCAGCGGCACCACGACGCCGATGACGCCCGTGCGCTGGGCCCGCAGCCGCCTGGCCATCTGGTTGGGGCGGAAGCCATGCGCCTGGGCCAGCGCCTGGATGCGAGCCTTGGTGTCGGTCTTGACCAGCGGACTGTCGGCCAGGGCGCGCGAGACGGTCGCGGTGTTCACGCCGGCGATCTTGGCCAGGTCGGCAAGCGTGCGGATGCGAACCGGCTTTTCCAGAGACCTTCCCCTTCTTCGATCGGCGCTTGCGGCGAGAGCCCCTGCGCCTGTCCAACCCCACGGAGCTGTACGGCAATCCGATTCACCCGCCTAGCCCAGGGGGCTTTCGGCCCGGGCGGCCGTCGCAATCCATGTTGCCTTTCATACAAACGATTGCAATATGGCGCTCAAAAATGGGGAGCCGGCAATGAACCGCGTTGAGCGTCTGGTGATCCTGGGCGGCGGCACGGCCGGCTGGATGGCGGCCACCGCCCTGGCCAAGACCTTCGGGTCCCGACTGAAGATCGATCTTCTGGAGTCCGAGGCGATCGGCACGGTCGGCGTCGGCGAGGCGACCATCCCGACGATCCAGTGGTTCAACGACCTGATCGGCCTGGACGAAGCCGCGTTCGTTCGCGCCACCAAGGCCACCTACAAGCTGGGCATCGCCTTCGTCGACTGGGCCCGTCCGGGCAGCCGCTATTTCCATCCGTTCGGACGCTACGGCGTCGACCTGGGGCCCGTTCCCTTCCACCAGCGCTGGCTGAAGGCCCGCGCCGAGGGGTTCGACGGTCCGCTGTCGGCCTTCTCGCTGGCCACCCAGCTGGCGACCGCCAACCGGTTCGCCAAGCCGGTCGACGAGGCGCGGTCGATCCTGTCGACGCTGGGCTACGCCTACCAGTTCGATGCGACGCTCTATGCGCGGTACCTGCGCGGCCTGTCCGAAGCCGCCGGCGTCACGCGGCACGAGGGCAAGCTGGAGACGGTCGAGCGCGCGCCCGACACCGGCTTCGTCACCGCCCTGACCACTGATCGCGGCGAGCGGATCGAGGGCGAGCTGTTCCTCGACTGCTCGGGCTTTCGCGCCCTGCTGATCGACGGGGTGATGGAGGCCGGCTTCGAGGATTGGTCGCACTGGCTGCCCTGCGACCGCGCCGTCGCCGCGCCCTGCGCCCGGGTGGCCGAGACCACGCCCTACACGCGCGCGACCCTGCGCGAGGCCGGCTGGCAATGGCGGATTCCCCTGCAGCACCGCACCGGCAACGGCTACGTCTATTCCAGCGCCTTCCTTTCGGACGACGAGGCCGCGGCGACCCTGCTGGCCGGCCTGGACGGCGCGGCGCTGGACGCGCCGCGCTTCCTGCGGTTCAAGGCCGGCTTCCGGCGCGAGACCTGGCGCAAGAACGTGGTGGCCATAGGCCTGTCGTCCGGCTTCCTGGAGCCGCTGGAGTCGACCAGCATCCACCTGATCCAGAGCGCCATCGCCAAGCTGATCACGCTGTTTCCCGACCAAGACTGCGACCCGGGTCTGGCCAGGCAGTTCAACACGCTGTTCGGCCGCGACATGGACGGGATCAAGGATTTCCTGATCCTGCACTATCACGCCACCGAGGGGCACAAGTCGCCGCTTTGGCGGCATACGCGCCACATGGCGTTGCCCGATAGCCTGGTCGACAGGGAGGAGCAGTATCGGCGCGCCGGACGGCTGATGCTGACGCCCGACGAGCTGTTCCGCGAGGCCAGTTGGCTGGCCGTACTCGAAGGCCAGGGGGTGCGCGCCGAGGGCTACAGCCCCCTGGCCGACACGCTGGATCCGGCCCTCAACCGCCAGCAGCTGGAGCAGATCGCGGCGGTGATCGCGCGGGCGCCACCGACCTTGCCGAAGCACGACGACGCCATCGCCGCCCTGCTCGGAAGCTCGGCCTAGCCCGGGCAGCGGTTCCATTCGGGCGCCGCGCCCACGCCGATGACGGGCTGGTTAGCCTTCGCGGCCGGACGCCCCGATTCAAGAGGGGGCCGCACCGCCAGATAGACCGTGCTCCACAGCTGCGCCGCGTTCGACTCGTCGACATCGGCCTTGCCCGCGCCGAACGGCACGACCTCGTAGCGACCGTTCCGGAAGGCCCAGGACCACAGTTCGGAGCTCTGCACCGCGCGGGTGGCGCGGATCGCCCGCCACAGCTCGGCCTGAGCCGCGACCAGCTTGGCGCGCAGCGGCGCGGGCAGGTCGCACCGGGCCAGTTGCCGCTCGAGCCCGGCGGCCAGCAGCGCCTGCTGCCAGGACCAGACCACGGCGCCGTGATAGGCGGCCGGGGTGAAACGGGCCTGCGTCTCACGATCGGCGAAGGCGGCGTTGGCGACCACCAGGCCGACGTCGGTCATCAAGCCCGCCGGAAAGGGACGCATCGTCGCTGTGACATAGGTGTCCAGATCCGCCGCCGAGGGATGGCCGAACAGCAGGGCGAAACCCTCGTCGGAATTGACAATCGGCACGGGCTTGCCCGTGGCGTCCAGCGACAGGGCGTGGAACACCAGCGCTCGCCCGGCCAGGGCCTTCAGGGCCGGGGCGGCGGGAACGCCCAAGCTGTCGGCGTAGGACCGGATCGATACGGCCGCCTCGGCGGCCGGCAGCTCGACCCGGAACAGCGGCGGCGCCCGGGCGCGCCAGACCTGGGCCATCCGGCCGGCGTCGGCGAACAGCGCGCGATCCTCGGCCGAAAGATAGGGGTCCAGCAGGCCGGCGCGGAACAGGCGGTCGGCCGCCTCGATCGCGGCCGGCACGAGGGCGGCGTTGACGTTGTAGGGATAGATCCCGCGGCCCAGCCCTTCGTTGCTGTCGCGCCACTCCCCGGTCATCCGGCCGGGCTTGATCGAGACCAGCGTCCGAGCCGAGGGGGCGTCAGCGAACCCGCGGCCCTGGTTCAGCACGAAGCGCAGGTTGCTGACCAGCATGGCGCCGGTCGGCGTGCGGACGCCGGGCTGGCTCTCCCTGGCCAAGGGCTGGGCCAGCCAGGTCCGCGCCCGCGCCTGCCCGGGGCCTTGCAGGTAGTCGGCGGCGACGGCGCCCAGCATGTAGTCGTCGTCGACCATGCCGTAGTCGAGCTCGGCCGCGTCGCCGTCGCGGCCGACCTTGCGGTTCTGGACGACGGCGAACTCGCCGATGCCCTCCTCGTGCGCCACCTCGCCGCCGGGCGACAGCCGGGCCAGCACCGAATTGAGCCCCGCCTCGACCGCCGCCGGCCGCAGGGCGGGCATCAACAGCCGCACCGACATCAGGGTGTCGCGGCCGAAATAGGTGTTGAAGCGCCAGGATCCGGCCAGGAACTTCTCGCGATAGCTGAGAAAGGCCAGGGCGTCGCGGACGCCGGGATCGGCGGCCGCCTGGGCGTCGAGCAGCTGCCCGACCGGCAGCGGCGTCAGCGGCGTATCGCCGCTCAGCGCCGTGATCTCCAGCGCGATCCGTCCGTCGGGTCCCGCGACAATGGCGCCCTGGTCGATGCGGCCGCCGATGACTCGGATCGTCAGCGCGTAGCCGGGCCCGCCGTCGAGGCGGGCGCGCCGCCAGGTGAGGGTGTCGCCCTGGATCTTCGGTTTGGTCGCGACCTCAGCCGGAAAGCGGCCGACCGCCTGATAGTCCCGCAGGTAGCGGACGTTGGAGAGCACTGCCTGCTTGGCGACCAGTCTTGGCGCGTCGAGGCTGGCGCGGGCGATCACGCCGTTGAGCGCACCACGGCGGAGCGGCTTTGGCGGCTGGTCCAGACGCCAGGTCGCCGGCTTGGCCGTCGGCTCGAACCACAGGCCCACGCCGCTGTTGCCGGCCGGGAAGGCGACTAGGATGCGCGGATCGACGCCGTTGCGCAGCAACAGGTGCGCGGCGACCGTGTCCTCGCGGACAAAGGCGTTGAGGTTCTGGCCCTCGGTCAGCTGGTAGGCCAAGTCCGGCCTGGCCAACGCCTGGCTCGAGACGCTCAGCGACAGCAGGACGCCGGCGGCCGCCCATCGAAAGTTCTTGAACATCCAGCCTCTCCAACCGCGCGAAAAGCGACGGACGCTGGCGCGTCCGCCGCCTAGTCTCCTCGCCGCGTCCTAGAAGCGGAGCGTCAGCGAACCGCCATAGGTCCGTCCCACGATGCCGCGAGCGTAGAAATAGCCCGAGGCCGCGTTCTGGGTCTGGCCTTGCCGCGGATTGCCCTCGGTCAGGCCGACGACGTCGAAGATGTTGTCGACGTTGAAGTTGACCTGGAGATTGTCCTTCACGTTCAGGGTGACCCCCGCGCTGGTCACGCCATAGGACGGCAGGGCCACGCCGTTGCCGGAGTCGGCGTAGATCTTGCCGACGTACTTGTAGCGGGCATAGACCTCGCCCAGGCCGTTGGGCAGCTTGATGGCCGGGGTGATGGTGTAGAGCCGCGCCGGTGTCCGCTCCGGGCGATTGCCGTCATAGGTCGGCTGCGGGACGCCGTTGAGGCTGAGGTTGTTGAGGGTGGGATCCTGGATCACGCCCGAAACATTGACCGAGAACCAGTCGACGGGCCGGACCAGGGCGTCCAGCTCGACGCCCTTGGTCTTGAGGTCGGCCAGGAAGCTGGTCTGCTTGGTGGGGTCGGACGGGTCGATGAAGTTGTAGAACTGGTTGTCGAAATTGGTCCGGAACACCGTCGCCGAGGCGTTGAGCAGGCGGCCATATTCGAAGCGTACCCCGGCCTCGTAGAGCTCGATCTTGGTGATCGGATCGGTGTTGTTGGTCTGGAAGCCGTTGGCGTAGCGGCCATAGACCGAGAAGTGCGGCGTGATCAGGTAGCTGGCGCCGAGCGTCCAGGCGACCTTGTCCTGGGTCCGGCGGGTGACGGTATAGGTCCCGTCGAAGGTCGAGCCGACGGTGCGCACGACGCCGCCCACGCCCGGCTGCACCGGCTGGTTGGTCGCCGCGGCGTTGCCGTCCAGATACTTGGCCTTGTCGCTTTCCCAGCGCACGCCGCCATCGATGTGGATCTTGTCGCCGATCGCCAGTTCGTCATTGGCGTAGAGCGACACCGACTTGTCGGTGCGCTGGCGCATGCCCGCGCCCCAGTCGCCATAGGACACCAGCCCGTTGTCGCTCAGCGTGCCGATGACCTGGTTGTTGGCGTCCAGCGAGACGATGTCATAGATGTCGCTGTTGGTCCGCACGTCGTTGACCACCGTGGCGACGGCCGACTGGTTCTGCTTGCGGCTGACGTCGTAATACTGGATCCCCGCGGTCAGCGAGTTCTGGAACGCGTCCCCGCTATATTCCCAGCGCGCCCCGATGTTGGAGCCGAAGTCGTGGCCCGACTGATAGTCGTGGTTCAGCGTCGTCTCTTGCAGGAAGCCGTTGCCGTTCAGGGCGTTCAGGGTCGCGGTGTCGTTCGATCCGGTGACGGCGCCGGTACGCAGGTTGCGGATGCCGAAACGCACCGTGGCCGGATAGGCGGCGGTTCCGGCGGTCAGCAGGTTGTTGATCGGCGAGCTCGCGCCCGGCGTCAGATAGGTCACCGCGCTGGCCAGACCCGCATTGCCGGTGCCCGAACCCGGGAACAGGCCGTTGAAGTCATCCTTCAGATCCAGGTAGCGGGCTCGGGCGAAGATCTCGACGCTGTCGCTGAGCGGCTTTTCGAAATCAACGCGCAACTGCTTGGTCTTGACCCGCACGCCTTCGCTGAGCCGGAAATCGCGGAAGCCGTCGCTTTCGACGAAGGTCGACACCGGCACGGAGATCCGGTTGAAGGCGTCGCCGCCGACATTGCCGAACTGGGTGCCCAGGCCGGGAATGCCGTGCGGCTTGCCGTTGCTGTAGGCGTAGGGCTGGTCGGCGTAGTAGGCGCTCTTCATGTCGCCGGTCTTGCCGGTCAGGCGCACGAACCCGCCGCCGTCGAAGCGGTATTCCAGCATGCCCTTCAGGCGATAGCCGTCATAGTCGAAGCTGTTCTTGCGCACCCCGGGGCTGCTCTGGACATAGCCGCCGATGTTGAAGGCCAGGTTGTTGGCGATCGGCGCGGAATAGTAGAAGTCGCCGCGCTTGAGGCCGTAATTGTAGCCCGTGGCCCGCACCACCCCCTCGGGCTTGTCGAAATTGGGCTTGCGCGACAGGAAGTTGATCGTGGCGCCCGCGCCGTTGACGGTCAGGATGCCCGAGGTGCCGCCCTTGACCGCTTCCATCCGGTCGATGGTGACGTCTTCGGAGAAGAAGAAGTCCGCCCCGCCGCCCTGATAGATGACCGGCAGGCCATCCTCCTGCAGCTGGATGAAGCGCTGGCCGCCGCCCTGCAGGCCGCGCACCGAATAGTTGTTCGACAGCTCGCCGGCCGTGCCCTCGACGAAGATGCCGGGCACCAGCTCCAGCAGGTCGGCGGTCGAGCGCGGGGCCTTGCGCTCGAGGTCGGCGCGGGTGGCCAGGGTGATGTCGGCCGAAGCGGTGATCAGCGGCCGGTTGCGCGAGGTCATGCCGGTGACGACGACTTCACTGACGGTCTGCGCGTCGGCGGGAGCGGGGACCTGGGCGGCGGGGGCGTTGACGACAGGGGGCGGCGTCGACGCGGTCTGAGCCCAGGCGGGAACGGCGAAGCCGCTGCAGCCGGCCAGCAACAGGGCGCGCAGAGCGTAACGTTTGTGCATGAATCCTCCCCAAGGCGGTTCGGCCCCCGCCTGGAACGGCGGATGTACCGATTGCACGATGTAGAACGATTGCAATATCGATGCAATCGTTTGTTTTTCGAGATCGCCGCAACTCTCGCGCGCGGCCATTGAAGGTTGCACCGACAAAACTGCTGTGGATGAGCTTGTGTTCCCAGAGAGCGAATCCGCCCCGAGCGTTGGCTCAACGCCTGCGCGGCAGCGGGTTTCAGAACCCGGCGGCCAGCTTCGATCTTCTGACCGAATAGCCGAAGTACAGCCCGCACGCGGCGGCCGCCCAGACCGCGAACAGGATCCAGGTGTCCAGCGGCAGGCCGACGATCAGATAGCCGCAGAACGCCACGCTGAGGGCCGGCACGACCGGGCACAGCGGCGCGCGGTAGCCGCGCGGCAGGTCCGGCTGGGTGCGGCGCAGGATGATCACCCCCAGCGAGACGATGGCGAAGGCGATCAGCGTGCCCATGCTGGTCAGGTTGACCAGGGTGTCCAGCGGCACGAAGGCGGCCAGGACCGCGATAAAGACCGCGACGATCCAGGTGTTGAGATCCGGCGACTGGGTCTTGGGGTTCACCCGCTGGAACACCTTGGGCAGCAGGCCGTCGCGGCTCATGGCGTAGAGGATGCGGGTCTGGCCGTACATCACCACCAGGGTGATCGAGAAGATCGAGACGATGGCCCCGACGCAGAGGATCAGCGAGGTCCAGGCCTGGCCGGTCAGGTTGCGCAGGATCACCGCCAGCCCCGCCTCCTGACCGGCGAAGGCGGTCCAGGGCTGGGCCCCGACGGCGGCCAGGGCCACCAGAATGTAGACCGCCGTGACGATCAGCAGGCTGAGGATGATGCCCAGCGGCAGGGTCCGTCGCGGGTCCTTGACCTCGTCGCCAGCCGTCGAGACCGCATCGATGCCGATATAGGAGAAGAAGATCGACGAGGCCGCCGCCCCGATCCCGGCCATGCCCATCGGGGCGAAGGGTTTGAGGTTGCCGGCGTGAAAGCCGGAAAAGGCGATGACCACGAAGAACAGCAGCACCAGCAGCTTCAGCACCACCAGCACGGCGTTGACCGTCACCGATTCCTTGACGCCCCGCAGCAGCAGGACCAGGCAGGCCCCGACCAGCACCACCGCCGGCAGGTTGAACACCCCGCCCGCCCCCGGCGCCTTGGCGATGGCGTCGGGCATCCGCCAGCCGATCAGGTCGGAGAACATCTCGTTCAGGTACTGCCCCCAGCCCACGGCGATGGCCGAGGCCGAGACCGCGTATTCCAGCAGCAGGCAGGCGCCGACCAGGAAGGCCGCGAACTCGCCCAGGGTGGCGTAGGCGTAGCTGTAGGACGACCCCGACACCGGAATGGTCGAGGCCAGCTCGGCATAGCACAGGGCGGTCAGGGCGGCGGTGATCCCGGCGATCACGAACGACACGACGACGGCGGGCCCGGCGGCCGGCACGGCCGTGGTCAAGGCCACGAAGATGCCGGTGCCGATCGTCGCGCCGACGCCCAGCATGGTCAGCTGGAACAGGCCGATCGTGCGATGCAGCCCCCCCAGGGCGTGATCTTCCGGCAGATGCTCGCCGCCCTCGGCGACGACCCGGCCCACGGGCTTGCGGCGGAAGAGATCGGCCGCGCGAAACTGGCCCATGGTGTCCTCGGGGTCTGGTCGCCGGTGACGACCCTCCCCCTGTGGGGGAGGTGTCGGCGAAGCCGACGGAGGGGGGATGCTCGGGTGCTGGTCGCACAGGTTCAACCGTCCGACAACTCCCCCCACCGATCGCTACGCGATCGCCTCCCCCATAGGGGGAGGAACTCGTTCTACCGCTCGCCCTCGAACATGTAGTCCCGGGTGATCGGCAGGGCGCCGACCTTCTTGGCGACCTGGATCTGGAAGACCATGTGCCCCCCATAGCGGAAGCCCAGCTCGGCCCCGCACAGGTAGAACTCCCACATCCGCCGGAACCGGGCGTCGAACATCGTCGGGATGTCCGGATCGGCCAGGAACCGCATGCGCCAGTGCTTGCAGGTCTCGGCGTAGTGCAGGCGCAGGATCTCGATGTCGGTGATCCACAGGCCTGCCGCCTCGACCGCCTTGACGATCTCCGACAGGCCCGGGATGTAGCCGCCGGGGAAGATGTACTTGGCCGTGAAGGCGTTGGTCGCGCCGGGACCGGACATGCGGCCGATCGCATGGATCACCGCGCTGCCGTCGTCGGTCAGCAGCCTTTTGACCGTGTCGAAATAGGTCTGGAAATTCGGCGCGCCGACATGCTCCAGCATGCCGACCGAGACGATGCGGTCGAAGGTCTCGTCCAGGTCGCGATAGTCGGTCAGGCGGAACTCGACCCGGTCGGACAGCCCCGCCTTTTCGGCCCGTTCCCGGGCCAGGGCCAGCTGCTCGGTCGACAGGGTGACCCCGGTCATCTTGGCCCCATGGTCGGCCGCCAGGGTCAGGGACATGCCGCCCCAGCCCGAGCCGATGTCCAGCACCTTCATGCCGGGCGTGATGTTCAGCTTGGCGCCGATATGGGCCTTCTTGGCCGCCTGGGCCTCTTCCAGCGTCATGTCCGGCCGCGCGAAATAGGCGCAGCTGTACTGCATGTCCGTGTCGAGGAAGCGCTTATAGAGTTCGTTGCCCACGTCGTAGTGGTGGGCGACGTTGCGGCGCGAGGCGATGCGGTCGTTGAGCGACTGCACCGTGCGCTTGACCGCCTTCCTGGCCCGGGTCAGGGGCGTGCCACGCTTGGGCGTGCGGCCGCCGCTCCTGCCGACGATCTCCAGCAGGTCCCACAGGGTCCCCTGCTCGATCGTCAGGTCGCCTTCCATATAGGCCTCGCCCAGGCCCAGGCTGGGATTGGCCACCAGGCGGCGCAGGCCGCGGGCGTTGACCCGCATGGTCACGGGCGGGCCCGAGCCGTCGCCGGCCTTCTTTACCGAGCCGTTGGGCAGGTGGACGGTCAGGTCGCCGACCTTGACCATCTTGTTCAGCAGCGCTTCGATCATGACGGCGACCCTAGCGCGAGCGCCGCCGGAGAAAAGACGCAAAATTTTCGTCCGCCTCCCCTTGCAAAATCGCGGGCGCGAACCTGACGACATAGGACGCCGTTCGAGCGCGGGCGCTAGGCAGCGCCGCTTCGCGTGCGATAATCCGCTCGCCACCACACCAGCCGCTCGGAAAGTCGCACAATGGCCCAGCCCGACCTGGCCGATCTGGACGCCTTCACCGCCGTGGCGCGGGCCCGCAGCTTCCGAGGCGCGGCGGCCTCGCGCGGGGTCTCGGCCTCGTCGCTGTCCGAAGCCCTGCGCCGGCTGGAGGCGGCCCTGGGCGTGCGGCTGCTGAACCGCACCACCCGCAGCGTCACAGCCACCGAGGCCGGTGAGCGGCTGCTGGCCCGCCTGACCCCCGCCCTGGCCGACGTCTCCCTGGCCCTGGACGAGGTCAACGCCTTCCGCGACAGCCCGACCGGCGTGCTGAAGCTGAACGTGCCGGGAGCGGTGTCGAAGATCGTCCTCCCCGACCTGATCCCCCGATTCCTGGCCGCCCATCCCGGCATCCGCGTCGAGGTCAGCGTCGAGGAGGCCTTCGTCGACGTGCTGGCGGCCGGCTTCGACGCCGGGGCGCGCTATGACGAGCGGCTGGAGAAGGACATGATCGCCGTGCCCCTGGCCGGGCCGCAGCGCTTCGTGGTGGTCGGCTCGCCGGCCTATTTCGCCCGGTGCGGTCGGCCGACCCATCCCCGCGAGGTGCTGGGCCACCCCTGCATCCGCCATCGCTTCCCCAGCGGGTCCAGCTACGCCTGGGAGTTCGAGAAGGACGGCGAGGTGGTCCGCGTCCAGCCCGAGGGTCCGCTGGTCACCAACAGCGGCGAGCTGGAGCTGGCCGCCGCCGAGGCGGGGCTTGGCCTGCTGGCCACCTTCGAGGCCTTTTGCGCCGACCGCATCGCGGCGGGCAAGCTGGAGACCGTTCTCGACGACTGGCTGCCGCCGTTCAGCGGGCCGTATCTCTATTATCCCAGCCGCAGGCACATGCCCGCGCCGCTGCGGGCGTTCGTGGATTTCGTGAAGGCTTCGAACACCCTCTCCCAGCGGGAGAGGGAGGGGCCCGCCGCGTAGCGGTGGGAGGGTGAGGGGTTACACCCTTACCGGTTTCACACGGACGCTCTGCCGGCGCGCCGTCGACCGTCTTACCCCCTCACCCTCCCACGCCTGCGGCGCGGGTCCCTCCCTCTCCCCATGGGAGAGGGCGCGAGAGATGCAAATCCCATCCACCTCAGGTGAAATCTTCCCCTCCGGCCCCGCGCTAAGCGTCGCATTAGAAAGCCTGTTCTTGCTTCCGAGCCTTCCGGGGCGTAACGGGTCCGCTCCCGCCGCCGATGGCGGGCTCAAGACATGAATTGGAGGCTGCGATGGGTTACCGGGTCGCCGTGGTCGGCGCCACGGGCAATGTGGGCCGTGAAATGTTCAACATCCTCGAGGAAGTGAAATTCCCCGTGGACAAGATGCATGCCATCGCCTCGCGTAAATCCATCGGCGTGGAAGTCTCGTTCGGCAGCCAGACCCTGCACTGCGAGGACCTGGAGCAGTTCGACTTCTCCAAGGTCGACATCGTGCTGATGAGCGCCGGCGGCGCCATCTCCAAGGCCTGGGGCGAGAAGATCGGCGCGGCCGGTCCGATCGTCATCGACAATTCCAGCCACTTCCGGATGGACCCGGACGTGCCGCTGGTGGTGCCGGAAGTGAACCCGGACGCCGTCGACAAGCTGCCCAAGAACATCATCGCCAACCCCAACTGCTCGACCGCGCAGCTGGTGGTGGTGCTGGCGCCCCTGCACGCCGAAGCCAAGATCAAGCGGGTGGTCGTCTCGACCTACCAGTCGGTCTCGGGCGCGGGCAAGGAAGGCATGGACGAGCTGTGGGAGCAGACCAAGGGCGTCTTCGTCCTGGGCGCCCCGCCCCCCAAGAAATTCACCAAGCAGATCGCCTTCAACGTCATCCCCCACATCGACGTCTTCATGGAAGACGGCTTCACCAAGGAAGAGTGGAAGATGATGATGGAGACCAAGAAGATCCTGGACCCGTCGATCAAGCTGACCGCCACCTGCGTACGCGTGCCGGTGATGGTCGGCCATGCGGAGGCGGTGAACATCGAGTTCGAGACCCCGCTGGACGAGGACGACGTGCGCGAGATCCTGCGAGACGCGGACGGCGTGCAGGTGGTCGATAAGCGCGAGGACGGCGGCTACATGACGCCGAAGGAAAGCGCCGGCGAGTTCCCGGTCTATGTCTCGCGCATCCGCACCGACCCGACCGTCGAGAACGGCATCGCGCTGTGGTGCGTCGCCGACAACCTGCGCAAGGGCGCGGCGCTGAACGCCGTGCAGATCGCGCAGCTGCTGCATGAGAAGGGTCTCATCAAGCAGAAACTCCCGGCCTAAGCCGCCCTCCGCAACAAGCGGGTGGACGATTTCAGGGGCTCCCGGGACTTCAGGTCCCGGGAGCCTTTTTCATTGGCGATCTTGAGGAACGACGCGATGTCGGCGGACACGACCAAGAGCCCGGACGAATCCCGGACGGCTTTGATCGCCGGGGTGGGCTGCTACCTGCTGTGGGGCGTCCTGCCCCTCTATTTTCACCTGCTGTCTGGGCTGGGCGTCGGCGCATGGGAGATGGTCGCCCACCGCACCCTGTGGGCCGCCCCCTGGGCCTTCCTCGCCGTGCTGATGGCTCGGCAGGGCGGACAGGTGGCGGCGGTGCTGCGCCAGCCGCGCACCCTGGGGATCCTGGCCCTGAGCACGGCGGCGATCTTCATCAACTGGTCGATCTATGTGTTCGCGGTCACCGCCAACCACGTGATCGAGGCGAGCCTCGGCTACTACATCAACCCGCTGATGAACATGGCGGCCGGGGCCCTGCTGTTCCGCGAGCGGATCAGCCGCGAGGGCGCGATCGCCATCGGCCTGGCGGTGATCGGCGTGGCCATCCAGACCGCGGCCCTGGGCCACCTGCCGATCATCTCGCTGGGGGTGGCGCTGAGCTTTTGCCTCTACGCCATCCTGCGCAAGCAGGTGAAGGCCGACGCCCAGACCGGCCTTTTCATCGAATGCGTCTACCTGGCCGTGCCTGGGCTGCTCTATGTGCTGCACCTGCAGGCCACCGGCGCCGGCCACCTCGCCAGCGGCGCGGGCGTCACCACCCTGCTGCTGCTGGCCGGCCCGGCGACGGTGGTGCCCCTGGTCCTGTTCGCCTGGTCGGCCCGCCGCATGCCGCTCAGCGCCATGGGCTTCCTGCAGTTCATCGCCCCGACCCTGCAGTTCCTGATCGGCGTGGCCCTGGGCGAAGCGTTCACCCCGATGCGGGCCCTGTCGTTCGTGTTCATCTGGCTGGGCGTGGCGGTGTTCGCCTATGGGGCCTGGAAGCGGACGCGGGCGGTGGCCAGGGCCTAGCCTTCGGGACAGGTGGCGCGACGGGGAGACCCGTCGTAGCCTCCGCCCCATGACCGGACCGGTGCATCCCCCGTGCGACGAAGGCGCCATCCGGGCGCATCCCGTCTCCGGCGCGCCCACGCCCCGCAAGCGCCTGGCCCTGGCGGCCACGGTGCTGGGCTCGAGCATGGCCTTCATCGACGGCTCGGTGGTCAATGTCGCCCTGCCGGCCATGCGAACCGCGCTGAAGGCCGACGCGGCCCAGGTGCAGTGGATCGTCAACGCCTATCTGCTGCTGCTGGGCGCGCTAGTGCTGATCGGCGGCTCGGCGGGCGACCGCTATGGGCGGCGCAAGGTGTTCGTGGCGGGGGTGGCGCTGTTCGCCGCCGCCTCGCTGGGCTGCGCCCTGGCCCCCGACGCCGGCTGGCTGATCGCCGCCCGCGCCCTGCAAGGCCTCGCCGCGGCCATGCTGGTGCCGGCCAGCCTGGCGATCCTCGGCTCCACCTTCGACGACCAGGAGCGGGGCGCGGCGATCGGGGCCTGGGCCGGGTTCGGGGCAGTGACCACGGCGATCGGCCCGGTGCTGGGCGGCTGGCTGGTCGACCACGTCTCGTGGCGCGCCATCTTCCTGATCAACCTGCCCCTGGCCGCCGCCACCGTCTGGTTGGCCCTGATCGCCGTGCGCGAGAGCCGCGACCCCGAGGTCCAGCAGCTGGACTGGCGCGGCGCGGCCCTGGCCGCGACAGGCCTGGGCGCCTTGACCTGGGGCCTGACCGCTGTCGGCCAGCGGGGCTGGACCAGTGGCGCGGTCTGGGCCGCCCTGGCGGCCGGCGCGGTCCTGCTGGCGGGTTTCGTGATCAGCCAGGCTCGCGAGAAACACCCGATGATGCCGCTGTCCCTCTATCGCTCCAGGACGTTCAGCGGCGCCAACCTGCTGACCCTGGCGCTCTATTTCGGCCTGACCGGGGCCCTGTTCTTCCTGCCGTTCGAACTGATCGCCCGGCACGGCTATTCGGCCGCTGGAGCTGGGGCGACCCTGCTGCCGTTCTCGGCGATCATGGGCACGCTGTCGGGGACGGCGGGCCGGCTGGCGGACCGGTTCGGGGCCCGGCCCATGCTGACCGTCGGTCCGATCCTGGCGGGCGTCGGCTTCGGCCTGCTGGGCGCGCCCTGGGTGGGCGCCGGCTACTGGACCGGCGTGCTGCCCGGCCTGCTCGTGGTCGCGCTGGGCATGACCATCGCCGTCGCGCCCCTGACCAACACCGTGATGAGCGCGGTCGCCGCCAGCCATGCCGGCGTCGCCTCGGGGATCAACAACGCTGTCGCCCGGGTAGCCGGCCTGCTGGCGGTGGCGGTGCTGGGCCTGATCTATTTCGCCCCCGGCCCCCAGGGCTATCCCTGGGTGATGGGGATCAGCGCCGCGGCGGCGGTCGTCGCGGGGATCGTGGGGTGGCTGATGATCGAGGGCAGGCCGAAGCAAGGACGCACGGGCGCCTAGAACCGCTTGGCCACCCCTACCGCCACCTCCAGGTCGGGCGTGTCGCGGTTCAGGCCGACATAGGCCGAGGCGTCCAGTTGCAGGTCCTTGGCCGAGGCCGGGGTCCAGCCGGCCGTCAGGTCGAAGCTGGCCGAGGTGACGTGGCCGGACGGGTTCTGGTCGCGATCGGCCCACAGCTCGACCCCCAGGGCCACGGGGCCGAACGACCGCCCAATCCCGACCGCGCCGCCGAAGCCGGCATGGCGGCCCGAACCGTCGGCGTTCGCCCGCGCGTCCAGCTCCGGCGACAGGGCCAGCGACCAATCGGCGTTCAGCGGCAGCGAGATCGGCACGATCACCCCGCCCTGCCAGGCGTCGCCGCCGATCCCCTTGGCCCCGGTCGGGGTGGTGACGAAGGGCTGCAGGGCCACCGAGACGCCGTCGCCGGCCGGGTTGCGCAGCGACCAGCGCAGGGCCAAGCCGACGTCGCCGCCCCCGTCGACGGTGGAGACCGCGCCCGAGGCCCGGTCCTTCTGACGGATTCGCTCGTGCGCCGTCCAGCTGAGCTGGCCCTCGAGCGTCGAGGTCAGGCCCAGGCGCAGCTCCAGCGCCCCGAAGGCCGTGTCGTCGGTCAAGACGCCGCCGCCCCGGCTCCAGGCGCCGTCGGCCACGCCCAGCTCGGCCTGGAAGCGTCCGGCGTCGAGCACGCAGGGCGGCGAGCCCTTGCCTGGCCGGTCGGCGCAGAAGTCGCGCCCGGCGTCCTCGGCGTGAGCGGCGTGAGCGGCGGCGACCCAGGCCAGGGCGGCCAGGCCGACGACGCTCGCGATCCCGGCCTTGCCCATGGTTCCCTCCGAAGCCCCGCTAGAGCGCGGTGTACGCCGCCTGGATCAGCCGCACCGCGCGGGGGTCGCCGATCAGCTCGGTCCCCTGCTTGTTCATCACATAGGCTCCCGACACGCCGCGCGACGGGTCGGCGAAGGCGCACGAGCCGCCCCAGCCGCTGTGGCCGAAGGCGTCGGCCGTCGGACCGTAGAAGAAGTTGGGCGTGTTGCGCATGAAACCCGCGCCCCAGCTGATCACATAGGGCAGGACCAGGTCCTGGCCGACGATCCGCTCGGCGCTGGCCTGGGCGATCACGGCCGGCGACAGCACGGGCACGCCGTCCAGCTCGCCGCCCGAGGCCAGAGCCCCCATCAGCCGCGCCAGGGCCGGGGCGGTGGCGTGGCCGTTGGCCGAGGGGATCTCGGCCCGCCGCCAGTCTGCCGTGCCCCGTCCGCCCGGCGCGGCCCACTTGGTCATGAAGGCGGCCTTCACGGCCTCGTTCATCGCCCCGAACTTGGGAAGGGCGGTCGGCCGCATCAGCTCGGCGCAGCGGGCGTGCTCGCTGTCGGGCAGGCCAATCCAGATGTCCAGGCCCAGGGGCTCGGCCAGGTCCTCGCGCAGGGCGATCCCCATGGTCCGGCCATCGACCCGGCGGAAGATCTCGCCGGCCGTGAAGCCGAACGTGACCGGATGATAGCCGCTGGCCGAGCCGATCGGCCATAGCGGGGCCATGGCCGCCAGCTTGGCGGTGGTGGCTTCCCAGTCGAACCAGATGGCCGGATCGGTCTCGTCGGGAAAGCCCGACAGGCCGTCCTGGTGCGACATCACCTGGCCGACCGTGACGTGCTGCTTGCCGGCCTGCGCGAACTCCGGCCAGATCGAGGCCACTGTCTGGTCGTAGGTCAGCCTGCCCTGGTCGACGAGACGGGCGATCAGCAGGGCGGCCACGGCCTTGGTGGTCGAGAACAGCGGCGTCAGGGTGTCGGGCCCGAAGGCGACCTCGCGCTTGCGGTCGGCGAAGCCGCCCATCAGGTCGACGACCACCTCGCCATGGATCGCCAGCGAGAACCGCGCGCCCAACTCGCCGCCGTCCTCGAAATTGGCGGCGAAGGCGTCGCGGACGGCGGAGAAGCGGTCGGGGCAGAAGCCGGTGATGTCGACGGTCATGGACTAGGGTCTAGCCCAGGGCGGGCGCGATTGTCATCCGCCCCGAAGCGCCAAATCCTCACGGCGGCCTAGGCTACCGCCGCCTCCACCTCGCCGCCCGCCAGGCGGACGATCTCGCCGATCAGGGCGGCGGGCGAGATCGGCTTGGCGGCGACGCCGTCCATGCCCGCGGCCAGATAGGCGGCGCGTTGGTGCGACAGGACGTTGGCGGTCAGGGCGATGATCGGCGTCCTGGCGGCGGGACCGGGCAGGTTACGGATGCGACGGGTGGCCTCCAGCCCGTCAATGCCGGGCATCTGCACATCCATCAGGATCAGGTCGAAGCCCCGCGCCGCCGCCGTCAGCCCGTCCAGTCCGTCCTCGGCCGTCTCGACGCTGGCGCCCAGCTGCTCAAGGATGCGGCGAGCGACCAGGCGGTTGGTGGCGTTGTCCTCGACCACCAGGATCTTCAGGCCCTCCAGCAGGCCGTCGGCCATCTCGGCCTCGGCCGCGCGGGCCTGGGCCGGCGGGGCGGCGATGGTCAGCAGGAAGGTCGAGCCGACGCCCTCGCGGGAGGTGAACACGACCTCGCCGCCCATCATCTGCGCCAGTCGCCGGGTGATGGCCAGGCCCAGGCCGGACCCGCCGAACCGGCGGGTGGTGCTGGCGTCGGCCTGCTGAAAACGCTCGAACAATCGGGCCTGGGCCTCGGCGGCGATGCCGACGCCGGTGTCGATCACCTCGAAGGCCACGCGCGGCTCGCCGCCCTCCAGGCGGCGCACCGTCAGGGTGACCGAGCCGGACAGGGTGAACTTCACGGCGTTGCCGACCAGGTTGAACAGCGCCTGGCGCAGCCGGCTGGGGTCGGTGAGGATCAGGCCGAGATCGGGCGCGTCGACCCGCAGTTCCAGCCCCTTGTGTTCGGCCTGGGCCCGCAGCAGCCGCGCCACGCTGGCGGCCAGATCGCTGGGATCGACCGCCTCCTGGCTGACGTCCAGCCGTCCGGCCTCGATCCGCGAGAAGTCGATCACGTCGTCCAGCAGGGTCGACAGCATGCGGCCGCAGGCCAGGGCCTCGCCCAGCAGGTGGTCGGCCTCGCCCGGCAGCTTCTCGCGCTTGAGCAGGTGCATGACCCCCAGCACCCCGTTCATCGGCGTGCGGATCTCGTGACTCATATTGGCCAGGAACTGGGCCTTGGCGTCGTTGGCGGCCTGGGCGGCGCGCTCGGCCTCGACCAGGGCCAGCTCGGCGCGCTTCTTCTCGTCGATGTCGAGGATCAGGCCGAACGCCTTGCGGATGCGGCCCCCGGCGTCGGCGCGCACCTCGTGGAAGATGCGGATCCACTTGCCGTCGCCGTCGGACGTCATCACCCGCACGTCGAAGGACCGGTCGAGGGACTCGTCGTCCTCGCCCTCGGCGCGGCGGCGGGCCTCGGCGGCGGCATAGACCGCCGCGACGTCGTCGGAATGGATCATCGGCCAGACGGCGCTGCGCACGTCGTCATAGGTGACCTTGCGGCCCAGGATGCGGTGGAACTCGGGCGAGCCCCAGAAGGCCTTGGCCGCATGGTCGATCTCGTAGACGCCGGCCTGGGCCGCGCCCAGGGCCACGCGCAGCCGGCGGGCGTTGGCCCGGGCCTCGCGCCGGGCCTGCGACAGGGCCGTGACGTCGTCCATGTAGGTGATGACCCCGGCGATCACCCCGTCGGCGTCGCGCCAGGGACGGGCCTCCCAGCGCAGGGTGTGGCTGCGCCCCAGGCCATCGTGCAGCTGGTCCTCGCGCCGCACCACCGTCTGGCCGGTCAGGGCGCGCTCGACGGCCCGGACGAAGCGCTTGCGCGAGCCTGAGGTCAGTTCATGCAGGCTGCGGCCGATGACCCGCGCCTCGTCGGCCTGGAAGATCTCCAGGAAGCGCGGGCTGACCACTTGCAGGCGCAGGTCGCGGTCATAGAGCGCCACAGCGAACGGGGCCTCCTCGACCAGCCGGCGGGCCTGGCGCTCGCCCCAGACCGCCGCGTCGCGCGTGCGGGCCACCTCGGTGACGTTCTGCGAGATCCCCTTCAGGGCGAACAGGCCGCCGGGGCGCGGTTCGGTGCGGAAGGTGGCCCGGTAGGTGAACCATTGGCCGCCGGCCCCGCGCAGGCGGTGCTCGATCGTGCCGCCCTCGCCCGTGCGCACGGCCCGTTCGAACGCCTCGACCAAGCCCTCGCGCTCGGCCGGGTCCAGCCGGGCGTAGAACGACTCGGGACGGGCGATGGTCTCGGCGCCCAGGCCCGTGGTCTCCAGGAGGTCGCGCGACCACTCGATCGATTGCTCGTGCGGCTCGTAGCTCCACAGGCCGATGCCGGCCGAGGTGGCCAGCAGTTCACGGGTCTGGCGGGCGGCGGCGATCTCGGCGCGGCGGGCCACGTCGGCGGTGACGTCCCGGAAGGTCCCGACCATTTCGCCGTTCGGCCCCAGGCGCGATTGGCCCTCGAGCCACACCCAGCCGCCGGCCTTGCAGGTCACCTTCAGGCGATTGAGCGCCTCGCCGGACGCGTGGATCAGGGACGCGGTCTCGACGAAGTCCTGGCGCGAGTCCGGATGTACGAACCGCAGAGCAGGCTGGCCGATCAGCTCCTGCCGGGTCCAGCCGGTCACCCGCGTCCAGGCGGCGTTGACCGTGGCGAACCGCCCGCGCGCCACCACGGCGAACAGGTCGTGCGCGTGGTCGAAGAACCACTGCGCGCTCTCGGCGTCGCTCAACCGTGCGGACTTGGGGGGCGAAGGCATCGCGACTCCAGGGAACGGAACCGCGATCGTGAAGCTGAAGAGTAAACTTATGATTGTCGTCGACGATCATTGTTCGCTGGCCGCGTGTCAGACCTCGGCCCACATCCGCAGCAGGTTGTGATAGGTCCCGGTCAGCGACAGCACCGAGGGGTCGGCGGCGCCCACCGCGACGGACAGGCGCTGGATCGCCACGTCCATGTCCAGCAGCAGGGCGCGGCGGGCGTCGTCGCGCACCAGGCTCTGGATCCAGAAGAAGCTGGCCGTGCGCACGCCGCGCGTCACCTCGGTGACGTGGTGCAGACTGGAGGCCGGATAGAGGATCGCCGCCCCCGCCGCCAGCTTGACCAGGTGGCTGCCATAGGCGTCCTCGACCACCAGCTCGCCGCCCTCATAGGCGTCGGGCTCGCTCAGGAAGACCGTGATCGACAGGTCGGTGCGCAAGGGCTGGCCAGTCGAGGGGTCGCGGCGGATGGCGTTGTCGACATGGTCGGCGAAGCCCATGCCGACGCCGTAGCGGTTGAACAGCGGCGGCAGGATCGTGCGCGGCAGGGCGGCGGAGACGAACAGCGGATTGGCCTGCAGGGCCTGGACGATGATCGCCCCGACCTCGCGCGCCGCCGCGCCGTCCTGCGGCAGCTGCAGGTTGTTCTTGGCCATCGCCGCCTGGAAGCCCGAGGTGACGTTGCCGTCCACCCAGTCGGCCGCGTCGAGCACGGCCCGGCAGTGGGCGACCTCGTCGGGCGTCAGGACGTCGGGGATCTGGATCATCATGGCCAGACTTCTAGCAAGAAACTGGCTCCTATCAGAAATGCCCTCGCCCGGGAGGGGCCGCTCCCGGGCGAGGCTTGGACGTCAACGGACGAGCGCTTTCGGGGAGGAGAAGGCTCAGTACTTGACGTTCAAGGTCAGGATCGCCTGCCGGCCGGGGGCCGGGTCGGCGTGGTGGACGCCGTTGGTCCGCATGATGTAGCGCTCGTCGCCGACGTTCTGGACGTTCAGTTGCAGGTCGACCTTGTCGTTGATCCTGTAGCTGGCGAAGGCGTCAAAGCGCCAGTAGTCCGGCGCGTAGACCGCGTTGGCGCCGCCGCCGGCCCCGCCCTGGTTGCCGCCGAACATCTTGGAGACGTAGTAGGCGCCGCCGCCGACCGACAGGCCGCGCACCACGCGATAGGTCGTGAACAGGCTGAAGCTGTTCTTGGGCGTGTTGGCCAGCGGGTCGCCTTGGTTGATGTTGGCGGTCGGCGCACCGCCGCCCGTCGGGATCGTCACCGCGCCGCGGACCAGCTCGCTGTCCATGTAGGTGTAGCCGCCGAAGGCCTGCCAGCGGGGCGTGATGTTGCCCGAAACGCCCAGCTCGACGCCCTTGACCTGGGTCTCGCCGACCTGGGCGAAGAGGCCGTTGTCGATCTGGATCAGCGCGTTCTTGCGGGTGGTCTTGAACACGGCGCCCGACAGGGCCAGCGTATCGTGGAACAGGGTCCACTTGGCGCCGACCTCGAAGCTCTCGCTGTCTTCCGGCTGCACCACCTGGTTCGGCGTCGTGCCGATCGTGCCGACGATGCCGTTGCTGTTCTGGTCACCGGCCGCGACGCCCGGCGGGGTCGAGGCCGTGCCGTACGAGATATAGAGGCTGGAGTCCTCGGTCGGCTTGAAGACCAGGCCCGCCTGGTAGTTGGTGAAGTCCCATTCGCCCTGGCGGTAGGCGATCGTGCCCCCGCTGAACACGCCCTGGGTCTGGGTGAAGGCGCTGTAGTCGTAGCCGGCGCTTTCGTAATGGTCGTGGCGCAGGCCCAGGTTCAGCAGCCACCTGTCGCCGAACTTGAGGGTGTCGAAGCCGTAGATCGCCGCGGTCTTGGTGACGTTGCGGTTCGCCGGGCTGCGGTTGATCACCCCTGTCCACGGATCGTCGGCGTTGGGCGCATAGACCAGGGTGCAGTCGCCCGCGCCCAAGATTTCCCTGGTCGTCACCGTGCCGCTGGCGGCGTACTTGTAGGCAGCGGGACAGGCCGAACCCGAGGTGGTGAAGGTCGAATAGGTGGCGTTGAGGTTTTCCTCGTGGCTCAGCTCGACGCCGATGTCGAAGCTGTGGCCGATGGCGCCCGTGTCGAACTTGCCGTGCAGGTCGGTGTTGGCCGCGACGGTCTTGGTCGGGTTCCAGCGGGTCTTGGTGCCGCGCTTCATCCACCAGGCGCCGTCGATGAACTGGGCCGGGCCGCCGTCGCCAGGGTTGGTGACGATGTAGTCGTTCAGGCTCTTGGAGTAGCGGACCACCTGGCGCACGCCGAGATTGTCGTTGATCGTGTGGTTGACGATCAGGGTGGCGATGTCGGCCTTGGTCTTCTGGTAGTCACGGGCCTTCAGTCCGTAGAAGCTGCGGTAGTCGACGTCCAGGATGCCCGAGGCCGTGCGCGGCTGGGTGGTCTTGGTCAACAGCGGGACCCCGTAGTCGGGCATGGCGTTGCTGTCGAGGTGGTAATAGCTGAGCGTCACCTGGGTCGGGCCGTTCAGGCCGAAGGCGATCGACGGCGCGATCCCCCAGCGGTCGAAGTCCACCGCCTTGCGGCCGGGGATATTGCCCTGCGTGCCCAACAGGTTCAGGCGCACCGCGACGCTGTCGTTGATCTGGTGGTTGAGGTCGACGGTGGCGCGGACATAGGCGTCGGTGCCGCCGGCCAGCGAGGCGGTGGCGAAATCATCGGCCTTCGGGGCCTTGGAGGTCAGGTTGATGCTGCCGCCGCCCGAGCCGCGGCCGCTATAGGCGCTGTCGGGCCCCTTCACGACCTCGACCTGCTCGAGGTTGAACACCTCGCGGGTCTGGCCGCCGCTGTCGCGCAGCCCGTCGACGAAGACGTCGTTGGCGCTGCTCTGGCCGCGGATGAACGGACGGTCGGCGAGAGGCTGGCCGCCCTCGCCCGCCCCGAAGGTGATGCCCGGCGAGGTGCGCAGGATGTCCTGCAGCGAGGTGGCGGCGGTCTGCTCGATGATCTTGCGCGGGATCACCGTGATGGCCTTGGGCGTGTCGACCAGCGGCGCGGTCAGCTTGGGCGACTGCACCTCGGCGCCGCGCTTGCCGTCGACCTTGACGCCCGAGAGTTCGGTGGCGCTGTCGGCCGGAGCGGCCGGGCCGCCGCTGGCCGTGGCGACGGCCGCGTCGGCGTCGGGCGCGGCGGCGAAGGCGGCCGGGGCCAGGGTCAGGCCGGCCAGGCCGGCGACGGCGGCGACGCCCAGCGCGCTGCGGGCTTGGCTGCGGACGCCGGCGACGGCGGGCTTGGCGGACGTGTGCATCGAGAAACCCCAGCAAGGCCGTCGGGGGAGCGCGGCCCTTTGTCGTAATTGCGACGCGTTCTTAGCTGGAGCGTTGCCGGCGTGCAATGATAATCATTCTCAGGAATATCCGGAGACCGGCCGCGCTTTTTTGGGCGCTGCCGGCAGGCCGCCCGCTCTGAGGCGGCGTTCAGGAAAGCTGGCCTCAACCTTCGCCGCGAACCGGTGTAGACAGCCTTCGTCCGCGCGACCGGCGATCGCGGGCGCGCCCGCCCATTCGTCGTCTGTCCGCGAGGAGTTCGCCCATGCCCGAAGCCAAGACCTGGATCGCCTTCTGTCTGATCTGCCTGGGCATGTCCCTGACCCCGGGACCGAACATGCTCTACCTGGTCAGCCGCTCGATCAGCCAGGGGCGCTGGGCCGGGATCGTGTCGCTGGCCGGCACCGCCGCCGGCTTCGTGGTCTATCTGGTCTGCGCCGCCCTGGGCATCACCGCCCTGCTGATGGCCGCCCCGATCGCCTACGACATCCTGCGGTTCGGCGGGGCGCTCTACCTGGCCTGGCTGGCCTGGCAGGCGATCCGGCCCGGCGGCGCCTCGCCGTTCCAGGTGCGCGAGTTGCCCAAGGACAGCCCGGCCAAGCTGATCAGCATGGGCTTCCTGACCAACCTGCTGAACCCCAAGGCGGCGATGCTGTACCTGTCGCTGCTGCCGCAGTTCATCGACCCGCACCGCGGCGCGGTGCTCGGCCAGTCCCTGGCCCTGGGCGGCAGCCAGATCGCCATCAGCCTGACCGTCAACGGCTGCATCTGCCTGGCGGCCGGCACGATCGCCGGCTTCCTGGCCACGCGTCCCAGCTTCGCCCTGGTCCAGCGCTGGCTGATGGCCTCGGTGCTGGGCGGCCTGGCGGTGCGGATGGCGACCGAAGCGCGGAAGTAATCCGCGCGTCCCAGCGGCTTCTGGACGGGCCAAGCCGTGCTAGAGAAGGCTCAAGCCAGTTCCGGAGCCCGCATGTCGTCGAAGATCGCCCAGGCCGTGATCGGTCTTTTCGCCGCCCTGGCCCTGACCGGCGCCGCCCAGGCGTCCAGCCTAAAGGCCTGCGCGGTCCCGCCCAGCGTGATCCCCGCCCCGGCCGAGGTCCCGCCGGCCGACCAGGTCCACACCGACGTGCCGACCGCCGCCTATCTGCTGGCCCTGTTCTGGTCGCCGGAGTCCTGCCGGGCCGGCATCCCGGAGTCGGACAAGACGATCCAGTGCCGAAACAACGATTTCGGCTTCACGGTGCACGGTCTGTGGCCCAACGGGCCGGACAAGGTCCACCCGCGCTATTGCAAGCCCAGCCCGCCGATCGGCGCCGCGACGGTGCTGGCCAACCTCTGCATGACCCCCTCGCCCTGGCTGCTGCAGCACGAATGGCAGGCCCACGGCACGTGCCAGTGGGACACCCCCGAGGCCTATTTCAAGAAGGCCCGCCAGGTTCGCGAGCGCCTGAACGTGCCGGACCTCAAGCCCGATGCGAATGGAACCATGACGGCGGGCGAGGTGCGGACCGCCTTCCTCAAGCGCAACCGCGGCATGACGGCCGACGGGCTGAACGTGCGCGTCAACAAGGACAACCGCCTGACCGAGGTGTGGGTCTGCATGGACCTGGACTTCAAGCTGGCCGCGTGCCGGGGCGGCAACGGCACGCCCGACCGGGTGACCATCCGAGTGACGCCGAGGCGGTAGGGCCGCGCTAGAAGCCCTCCTCGTGGATGATCGCGGTCACCGGCGCCCGCTTGAAACGAACGCCGCGATAGGTGGCCTCCGGCGGGTCGCCTTCGGGCCGCGCGCCGGTCAGCGACAGGAACTCGTCCCAGCGGTCCTCGGGCAGCAGGAAGGCGATGTCGACGTCGCCGTTGCGGCTGGCCTCGATCTCCTGGTCGGCCTGGTCCTTGATGGTCATGGACGCGCTCCTTCTTAGGAGGAACGCGTGGGGGTGGGCGGGTATCCCGGCCATTGTCTTTCGAGGTGGCGGAGGGAAGGCGTCTCTTTTGATCGCCGGACGGCTGATCCGCTCCAGCGGACAGGCCCTGCCTTAAATCCTTGAAGGCGAGCTTGCTCTGGGGTCAGGCCGTGTCAAGGACGGCGCCAGGCGCCGCCGCGGCGCGGCCGGCCGGAGGCCGGTCCTTGACACGGCCTGACCCCAGAGCTCCGATCCACCAAGGATTTAAGGTGGGGTCGCATCCACGGGCGGATGCATGTTCGCGTCGAACAAGTGGGGCAGAGCCATGCAGGTCGAAATCGTTTGCGTGACCTGCTCTGCCTGGAGTTCCGGTTTAAATTGTTCTGCATGTGGTCGCGAAAAGCCGGAAGGCTCACCGAAGCGTTCCGTGAAAACCGCCGCCCAGATTTCGCGCGAAGCTAGCGCGCCCGCGCTCAAAGTCGCGCCCCAGAAAATCGATGAACCCGGCGTTGCTTGCCCAAAGTGTAAATCCAAGGATTTTTCGACGGGTGCAAAGGGCTACAGCTTGGGAAAGGCCGCGCTCGGAGCAATCATTCTCAGTCCTGTCGGGCTCGGCCTCCCCGGTCTTCTGGCCGGAACGATTGGTAGCTCGCACTTGCTCATAACGTGTCTGGCGTGTGGACATCGTTGGAAACCGGGCAAGTAACCCCCAAAACGCAAAACGGGCGGCTCCTTTCGGAGCCGCCCGCTGCTTGAAGCCTCACGATGGAGACCGTCTCACCCTCAGGTGGTGACGGCCTCCTCCGGGGTCACGGCTTCCTTCTTGGACAGGTCTTCGCCGGTTTCCTGGTCGACGACCTTCATCGACAGCTTGGTCTTGCCGCGATCGTCGAAGCCCAGCAGCTTGACCTTCACGATCTGGCCTTCCTTCAGCACGTCCGAGGGCTTGGCCACCCGTTCGTTGCTGATCTGGCTGACGTGGACCAGGCCGTCCTTGGCGCCGAAGAAGTTCACGAAGGCGCCGAAGTCGACGACCTTGACGACCTTGCCGTCGTAGATCGCGCCGACTTCCGCTTCCTGGGTGATCGACTTGATCCAGTCGATCGCCGCCTTGATCTTGGCGCCGTCCGAGGCCGAGACCTTGACCGTGCCTTCGTCGTTGATGTCGACCTTGGCGCCGGTGGTGGCGACGATCTCGCGGATCACCTTGCCGCCGGTGCCGATCACTTCCCGGATCTTGTCGGTCGGGATGGTGATGGTCTCGATCTTCGGAGCGTAGTCGCCGACGTCTTCACGCGGCGCGTCCATGGCCTTGTTCATCTCGCCCAGGATGTGGGCGCGACCTTCGTGAGCCTGGGCCAGGGCCTGCTTCATGATTTCCGGCGTGATGCCGGCGATCTTGATGTCCATCTGCAGCGAGGTCAGGCCCTCGCTGGTGCCGGCCACCTTGAAGTCCATGTCGCCCAGGTGGTCTTCGTCGCCCAGGATGTCCGACAGGACCGCGAAGCCGTCCTTTTCCAGGATCAGGCCCATGGCGATGCCCGAGACCGGACGGATCAGCGGCACGCCCGCGTCCATCATGGCCAGCGAGCTGCCGCAGACCGTGGCCATCGAGGACGAGCCGTTCGACTCGGTGATCTCGGAGACCAGGCGGATGGTGTAGGGGAAGTCTTCCTTGCTCGGCAGCATCGGGCGCAGGGCGCGCCAGGCCAGCTTGCCGTGGCCGATTTCGCGGCGGCCCGGGCTGCCCATGCGGCCGGTCTCGCCGACGCTGTAGGGAGGGAAGTTGTAGTGCAGCAGGAAGGATTCCTTGTAGGTGCCTTCCAGGGCGTCGATGAACTGCTCGTCGTCGCCGGTGCCCAGGGTGGCGACCACGATCGCCTGGGTCTCGCCGCGGGTGAACAGGGCCGAGCCGTGGGTGCGCGGCAGGATGCCGACTTCGCCGAGGATCGGGCGGACCTTGTCGACGGTGCGGCCGTCGATGCGGATGCCGGTGTCGAGGATCGCGCGACGCACGACGTCGGCTTCCAGTTCCTTGAACACCGCGCCCAGCTTCAGCGGGTCGTAGCCGGCCGGATGCTCGTCCGACTTGCCCAGCGCCGCGATGGCCTTCTTCTTGGCCGCGCCGATCGCCTCGTAGCGGTCCTGCTTCTTCTGGATCTTGTAGCCGGCGATGATGTCGTCGCCGACCAGGTCCTTCATCTGGGCCTTGATCGCGTCGGTGTCTTCGGGTTCGAACTCGAAGGGCTCCTTGGCGGCGTGCTCGGCCAGCTCGATGATCGCGTCGATCACCGTCTGCATTTCCTTGTGGGCGAAGTTGACGCCGCCCAGCACGATCTCTTCCGAGAGCTCCTGGATTTCGCTTTCGACCATCATCACGGCGTCGGCGGTGCCGGCCACGACCAGGTCCATCTTGCTTTCCTTCAGCTCGTCGAGCGTCGGGTTCAGCACGTAGCCGCCGTCAACATAGCCGACGCGCGCGGCGCCGATCGGGCCCATGAACGGGGCGCCCGACAGGACCAGGGCGGCCGAGGCGGCCACCATGCCCAGGATGTCGGGATCGTTCTCGAGGTCGTGCTGCAGCACGGTGACGACGACCTGGACTTCGTTCTTGAAGCCCTTGACGAACAGCGGGCGGATCGGACGGTCGATCAGGCGGGAAACCAGGGTTTCCTTTTCCGACGGACGGCCTTCGCGCTTGAAGAAGCCGCCGGGGATCTTGCCGGCCGCGAAGGTCTTTTCCTGATAGTTGACCGTCAGGGGGAAGAAGTCCTGGCCGGGCTTCTGGGTCTTGGCGAACACGGCGGTGGCCAGGACGACGGTTTCGCCCATGGTGGCCAGGACGGCGCCGTCGGCTTGACGGGCGATGCGACCGGTTTCGAGGACCAGCGTCTTGCCGCCCCACTCGATCGTCTTGCGCTTGATATCGAACATTTTTCTTCTTTCGGTTCCCGCGGGCGGATTCCCGTCGGGGGCGGACAGGGGGCGGACGGCCTGCCTTCATGAGCGATGGGCGGCCCGATGATCCTCATCCAGTTCGACAGGCGGGTTTGAGGATGGAAACCCTCGGACGGACATTCGGATGCTTATCCTTTGACGGAAGCGATCCGGATCGACTGCACGTTTCGGCCTGTCTCGAAACGTGAAGCCTGTTCTAGGCCTGGATCATGACGGGCGTCGAAGCCGTCTCCGTCTTCGGCCGCCATGATCCTGAAAAGCGTTCCGCCGCCCTACGCGAGTAGGGCGGCGGAATTGCGTCTTAGCGGCGCAGACCCAGCTTCTCGATGAGAGCCGCGTAGCGGGCGGCGTCGGACTTCTTCAGGTGGTCGAGGAGGCTGCGACGCTGGGAAACCATCATCAACAGACCACGACGGCTGTGGTTGTCCTTCTTGTGGGTCTTGAAGTGCTCGGTCAGGTTGGCGATCCGTTCGGACAGGATCGCGACCTGGACTTCGGCGCTGCCCGTGTCACCTTCGGTGCGGGCGTGTTCGGCGATGAGAGCGGTCTTGCGCTCGGCAGTGATCGACATCGGGTTGTCTCCGCTCAGGTGAGTTGGAAGACCCGCACCGGATTGAGCTTTCCGGCGCGCATCTCGCACAAGGCCACCAACCTGTCGCCCGACATGGCGGAAACGGTGCGATCACCGGGCGTGAGCTCGGCTTTCAGCGATTCCACCTGCCTTGGGAGCAGAACGATGGCGCGTCCTTGCGCAAGCCGGAAGGCGTCTTCATCGGTCACGGCCAGCGCCGGGATGTCGTCCAGCGCGGTCTCGACCGGAAGCAATGCCTCCGACAGCCGGGCCTCATAGCTTAAATTCTCAAGGGTTTCCAGGCCTATCGCCGAATCCTCGCCGAACCGCCCCACTCGCGTCCGGCGAAGCTGGTCGACGTGACCGCAGGCGCCGAGCGCGGCGGCCAGGTCGCGGACCACGGCGCGGACATAGGTGCCCTTGCCGCATTCCATCTCCAGCTCGATGTGATCGGCGTCCGGAGCCCCCGTCACGCGAAGCGCGTGCACCGTGACCTTGCGGGTCTTCAGCTCGAATTCGACGCCGTCGCGGGCCAGGTCGTAGGCCCGCTCGCCGTCGACCTTGATGGCCGAATAGTTCGGCGGGACCTGGTCGATCTCGCCGACGAAGGCCGGCAGCGCCGCCTCGACCTGCGCCGCGGTCGGGCGCACGTCGCTGCTGTCGGTGGTCTCGCCCTCGCGATCCAGGGTGGTGGTCGAGCGCCCCCACTGGATCATGAAGCGATAGGCCTTGTCGGCGTCCATCAGGAACGGGACGGTCTTGGTCGCCTCGCCCAGGGCCAGCGGCAGGATGCCGGTGGCCAGGGGGTCCAGCGTACCCGCATGGCCGGCCTTCTGGGCGTTGAACGCCCGGCGCACGCGGCTGACGGCGCTGGTCGAAGTCAGGTCGTAGGGCTTGTCCAGGCAGATCCAGCCGGAAATGGCGTCGCCCTTCTTGCGGCGGGCCACTAGTTTTCCTCGTCTTCAGCCACGTCGGACAGGCGGCGCACGTCCTGCTGCACGCGCGGATCGGCGAACAGGCGATCCATGTAGGTGGCCGAGTTGAAGGTCTCGTCGTGCAGGAACTTCAGGTCGGGCGTGAACTTCATGTCGATGACCTTGGCCAGGCGCCCGCGCAGGAACTTGCTCAGGCGGTTGAGACCGGCCACCACTTCGGCGGGGCTGCCCGGAACGACCACGGTGCGCGACGGCGAGGAGGGCTCGCGCTCGACCTGCGGCGTCACGCTGGCCCCCAGGGGCTCGACGAAGCAGATGGCGTGCTTGAGGTCGGCGCTCATCCGCACCTCGGAGATGGTCACCGAGATGCCCGCCAGGGCCGGGTCGACCAGTTCTTCCCCGCGCAGGATGTCGACCAGGGCGTGGCGGATCAGCTCGCCGGCCCGCAGCTGGCGTTGCGACGGACCCACGGGCCCGCTCTTCTTGTTGTCGGTATGGCGCTTCATGGCGCGGTCGCCTCGATGCCCGGCCGGCGGATCGAACGCCGGGTCGCGGGGAGAAATGGGAGGCGGGGTGTCTAGGCGCGTGGGGACGAAAAGTCCAGCGCGGCGGTTCTTCAGACGCCGGTCAGGCCGACGGACCTGGAGGTCAGCCCGGGCCGTTGCCGCCGGTCCAGTCCTCCATCGGGTCGGGCAGATTGCCGCTCGGCAGCTTCCATTCGCCCCGGAAGGAGAAATCCAGCGTGCCGCACAGCCGGGTCTGGCCGCCCTTGGGGTCGTCACCGAAAGCCTGGACCCGCAGGTCGCGATGCACCGCCAGCCGGCTGAAGCTCAGCCACAGACGCGTGGCCCCCGGACAGAAGGCGCGGATATAGATCTTGCCCTGCTCGAACTTGGGATCGATCTCGTACAGCGCCGCGTCGGCGTCGACGCCGCTCATGGCCTTCAGCCCCCCGGGGCCCAGGTCCTTCTCGCGGCCGTCGATCAGTCGGCCCTGCACCGGCACGCCGGTGGCCAGCACCTTGGTCACCCGCGTCCCGGTCAGTTTCTTGTCGAACAGCACGGTCAGGCCCGCGCCGGTCAGCCGCTTGGCGTCCGGCGAGACCGGGTCGTAGGAGTACATCTTGCGCTCGGCGTGGGCCGCCGTGGCCGCCGCCGTCGCCAGGCAGGCCAGGGCCAGGCCCAGCACAGCCTTCAGGCTCGTCCGGCGAGCGGCCCCCGACACCCCTGCCCTCACAGCTTCAGACGCAGCTTCGCCGTTTCGGGGTCGAAGCCCGACAGCCGCCAGGTGCCGCCCTCGAGGGTGAAGGTCAGCAGGCACGGACCATCCTTGGACTTGGCCGCGCAGACCTGGTCGGAGCCGATATAGCGCAGGCCGGCGGCGATGCTGATCCGGTCGGGGATCGGCTTGTCGGGCGTGTAGCCGTAATAGTTGGCCGCGTAGCGGAAGGTCTCGGGCTGGACCAGGGCCTCGCCGGCGATATCGGCGGCTGGACCGGCCAGGGCGACGGCCGCGGCCTGCCAGCCGCCGCCCATGGCCGAGCTGCGCGCCTTGCGCACCAGTTCGCTCTCGATCTCGGCCTTCAGGGCCGGGCGGTCGACGCGGGCGTCGAAGGCGGCGTGGTCGTTGTTGCGGATCGCCACCAGCAGGGCGTGGACGTCGCCGGCCGCGTCGTAGCGGGTGGCCGTGGCGCAGGCCGACAACGAGACGGCGGCGAGACTGACGGCGAGAAGGGCTCGAATGCGCATGGCTCTAGGGTTAGGCCTGAAATCGGGCGATTTCCAGTCCGGCGGGCGTCAGGCGGTCAAGACCGCCACCCCGCGCCGACGAGCGGCGTCGACAAGGTCCTGGTCGAACGAGGCAAGGCTCGACCCCGTCCTTATCGCCAGTTCCAGATAGGCGGCGTCATAGAGGGTCAGTCCTTCGTGGCGCGCGAGGTCGAGCGTTTCGGTCCAGGCATGCAGGTCTGTCTCGACGTCGATCGCGATCGACATGGCGTCGAGCCGCTCCAGGGATCGATCGACGAAGGCCGCGTCGCAGCGCTTGCGACGCGCCGCCATGGTGAGGGCGTTGGCGATTTCCAGCCGCCAGAGCGAAGGCGCGACGAGACCCTCGTCGATGGCGTCGACGATGATGACCCGCGCCGCCTGGTGGTTCGGCTCCTCGAACAGGCTGGCCATCACGATGGAGGCGTCGAGCACGACGCTCATCGGCGCCCTTCGTCGATCAACTCGCGGATCGAGACGCCGCCGAGCGTTCTGCCCCTGCTGTCGGCGATGATCTCTTCGAAGGCGGCCAACGCGCGCACCCGAGCCTCCGCCCGCGCATTGGCGCGATGGATGACGATGTCGCCGTTCCTGACTTCGATCTCGACCTTCTCGCCCTCCGACAGGCCCGCGGACCGGACGACGTCCAGCGGTATGCGCACGGCCAGGCTCTTGCCCCATGTGCCGACGGTGGCTTCGGCCTTGGTCCTGGCCCGAGGTTTGGCTGCGCCGGTCATGATCATCACGCCCAAACAAGGATATCATGGAATATCCCAGAATTCGCATCCTGTCGACCAACGGACCTGAACGAAAAAGGGGCGCGGATCTCTCGACCCGCGCCCCGTCTCGTCAAAGCTTCAGCGAACCTTAGTCCAGCTGGCGCTTGATCTCTTCGACCGTGAAGCACTCGATGGTGTCGCCGACCTTGATGTCCTGGAAGCCGGCGAACATCATGCCGCACTCCTGGCCGGACGGGACTTCGTTGACCTCGTCCTTGAAGCGCTTGAGCGTCGCCAGGGTGCCCAGCTCCAGAACGACGATGTCGTTGCGGATGATCCGGACCTTGGCGCCCTTGCGGACCACACCCTCGGTGACCTTACAGCCGGCGATCTTGCCGACCTTGGAGATGTCGAAGGCCTGCAGGACTTCGGCGTTACCGAGGAAGGTTTCGCGCTGGATCGGGGCCAGCATGCCCGAGAGCACGCCTTTGATGTCGTCCAACAGGTCGTAGATGATCGCGTAGTAGCGGATCTCGACCCCTTCGCGCTCGGCCAGCGCCCGCGCCTGGGCCGAGGCCCGGACGTTGAAGCCGATCAGCGGCGCGCCGGCGCCCTTGGCCAGCATCACGTCGCTTTCGCTGATCGCCCCGGCGCCCGACAGGATGATCCGCGCGCGGACCTCGTCGGTCGACATGGCGTCCAGCGAACCGATGATCGCCTCGGCCGAACCCTGCACGTCGGCTTTGATGACCAGCGGCAGCTCGCGGTACTTCTTGTCCTGCAGCTTGGCCATCATGTCGGCCATGCTGGTGGCGCCCGCGCCGACCGGGTGCATCGACTTCTCGCGCTTGAGACGGATGCGGTATTCGGTCAGCTCGCGAGCCCGCGCCTCGTTCTCGACGACGGCGAAGCTGTCGCCGGGCGAAGGCACGCCGTCCAGGCCGAGGATCTCGACAGGGGTGGCGGGACCGGCTTCGGTCAGTTGCTCGTTACGCTCGTTCAGCAGGGCGCGAACCCGGCCGAACTGGCTGCCGGCCACGACGATGTCGCCGCGCTTCAGCGTGCCGCGCTTGACCAGCACGGTCGAAACCGCGCCGCGACCCTTGTCCAGCTTGGCCTCGATCACGACACCGTCGGCGATGCGGTCGGGGTTGGCCTTCAGGTCCATGACCTCGGCCAGCAGCAGGATGCGCTCGATCAGCTCATCCAGGCCCTGGCCGGTCTTGGCCGAGACTTCGACGATCTGGGTGTCGCCGCCCAGGCTTTCGACCACGATCTCGTGTTGCAGCAGCTCGTTGGTCACCCGGGTCGAATCCGAGCCCGGCTTGTCCATCTTGTTGACGGCCACGATGATCGGCACTTCCGCGGCGCGGGCGTGTTTGATCGCTTCGATGGTCTGCGGCATGACGCCGTCGTCGCCGGCCACCACCAGGATCACCAGGTCGGTGATGTTGGCGCCGCGCGCCCGCATCTGCGAGAAGGCCGCGTGGCCCGGGGTGTCGAGGAAGGTGACCTTCTGGCCATTTTCCAGACGCACCTGGTAGGCGCCGATGTGCTGGGTGATGCCGCCGTGCTCGCCGCCGGCCACGTCGGCCTTGCGCAGCGCGTCCAGCAGGCTGGTCTTGCCGTGGTCGACGTGACCCATGACGGTGACGACCGGGGGCCGGGGCTCCAGGTGATCGTCGATGTCCTCGGCGCCGATGAAGCCTTCTTCGACGTCGGCTTCGGACACGCGGCGAACGGTGTGGCCGAATTCGGTGGCCACCAGCTCGGCGGTGTCGTTGTCGATGACGTCGTTGATCTTCAGCATCACGCCCTGACGCATCAGGAACTTGATGATCTCGACGCCGCGCACGGCCATCCGGTTGGACAGCTCCTGCACGGTGATGACGTCCGGAATGACCACTTCGCGGCTGACCTTGACCACGTCGGCGGGACCGCCGCGGCGCTTTTCCTTCTCGCGTTCACGGGCCCGGCGAACCGAGGCCAGCGAGCGCATGCGGTCGGCGGAATCTCCGTCGCCGGCCACGGTCTGGATGGTCAGGCGACCTTCGCGGCGAACCGGGGCGCCCTTGGCGCGGCTGACAGCCTTGCCGGGAGCCGCGGCCTTGCGGCGGTCGTCGTCCTCCTCGGGCTTGCGACCGATGTCGCTGCCGGGGCGGGGCGCCGAACGCGTGGCGCGCTGGATTTCCGGCGTGGCCGGAGCCGAGGCCGGGACGCCCGGACGGGCGCCGCGCGGACCGCCGGGACCCGGACGGGCGCCGGGCGCCGGGCGCGGGGCCAGGGCCGAATAGCGGACGGTCTGGGTCGGGCGGTCGCCTTGCGGACGGTCGCCCTGGGGACGATCGCCTTGCGGGCGGTCACCCTGCGGACGGTCGCCGCGATAGCCTCCGGCTCCTTCGGGACGGGGACCGCGAGGCGGACCGCCGGCGTCGGGACGCGGGGTGCGTTGGTTGTAAGGTCCGTCCTGGCGCGGGGCGCGCTGGTTGAACGGCCGGTCCGCGAAGTTGGGACGGTCGCCCTGGGGACGGTCGCCTTGCGGGCGGTCGCCCTGGGCGCCCGGACCCGGACGATAGGTGGTGGTCGACGAGCGGTCGTCGCGACGGTCGCGGCTGGGCTCGTAGGTGCGGGTCTGACCCGGAGCCGGGGCCGGGGCCGGACGCGGAGCCTCGGCCCGGACCGGCGGCGCGGCCGGAGCCGGCGTCGGAGCCTGGGGCGCGGGAGCGACCGGAGCCGGAGCCGGAGCCGGAGCTGTCGGGGCGGCCGGCGCTTGAGCCACCGGGACGGCGGGCGCTTCCGGAGCTGGGGCGGGAGTCGGCGCGGCGGCGGCCTTGGCGGCAGCGGCGGCCTTGGCGGCGGCTTCGCGAGCCGCGGCTTCGGCGGCCGTGGCGCGGGCCTCGGCGGCGCGGCGTTCGGACGCCTGACGCTCCTGCTGTTCGCGGGCGGCCTCGATGGCGCGCTGGCGGGCCACCATTTCGCTTTGCGACAGGCCTCCGGCCGAACCGCCGCCCCCTTGGGACGACTGCGGACGCGGCGCGTCGCCTTGGCGGCGCTCGGCCGAGGACGGCGCGGCGAGATTGCCGGCCGGCGGCGCGTGCGGTCGCACGCGCTTGGTTTCAACCACCACCGTCTTGGTGCGGCCGTGGCTGAAGCTCTGCTTCACGACGCCGGCGCTGACCGACCCCTGACGGGGCTTCAGCGTGATGGGCGCTCGCCCGCCGGGGTTGGAACCAGGCCGACCGTTTTCGTTCTCGTCGCTCATGCGCTCGCTTGTACTTCCGCCGGCGGGGGCCGGCCAAAAACCGTTTGATCCATACGAGAAAGGGGCCTGGACGTACTTCCCGAAGGAAGCGCGTTTCCCGACCCTTCACTCAGGAGCGGATCACGCTCCTCATTTCAAGTTCCAGGCCTCTGTCGCCGACGAATGGAAGCCATTCGTCGAGGCCAGGGCCTAGGGCTCCTCGCGCCAACTCGCCGACCAACTCGAAGGAAGGAGTGGGCGAAAGCCTGATAACCGCTCGACGTCCAAAGTCCAGCGATCAGTGCCGCGCCCGGCAAGGAGCGCCGTGTGTATCACATTCTCCCCGCCCAAGGCCAAACCCAATTCGTCGGACGTGAACATCCCGCAGATTTTGGGACTGTTCGGGGCCTTGTGGACCGCGGTGAGAATCTTTCGGCGACCGTCGGCGGCGCCGTCGGACGCCTCGATCAACCAGGCGGTCTGTCCCGAGGCCAGGGCCGAGGAGACCTTTTCGAAGCCTGAGATAATCGTTCCGCCGCGTCGTGCAAGCCCCAGCCCATCCAGAACCCGCTTGGTCAGCAGCCGTTCCACCTGGTCGGCCAGATCCGCCGGGGCGGACAGCTTGGCCTTGGCCGAGCGCGAGAACAGGCCCTTCTTGGCGGCGATCGTCACCGCCTCGCGGGTGGCGTCGACCCACATCCCCCGGCCGGGCAGCTTGCGCGCCACGTCCGGGACCACCGTTCCGTCGGGCCCGACCACGAACCGCACCAGGCGCGCCTCGTCCGTCGCCTCGCCCAGGACGATGTCCTTGCGCAGGCGATTGGCTTGGGCGTGGGTCTTGGCCACGGGGGTATGGGGCGTGTCGGTTTCGGTCATGCGGCTCTGGAAAACACCGGGCCTCGCACTTTCGTGGGAGGCCCGGTTGCTGGATCAGTCTTCCTTGGTTTCTTCGGCCTCTTGGACGGCTTCGTCCGAGACCTCGGCCTCGTCCGAAGCTTCGACCGGCGCTTCGCCCGCCTCCTCCTCGAACTCGCCTTCCTCTTCGACATATTCCGGCTCGGGCGGGGCCTCGACCCAGCCCATGACGATCCGGGCGCGCATGATCAGGGCCTCGGCGTCTTCCGGCGACAGGTTGAAGCTGTCCAGGATGCCGGCTTCGCGGGTGCGCTCGCCGTCCTTGGTCTCGAACCAACCGCGCAGGTCGTCGGGGATCAGGCCGGCCAGGTCCTCGACCGACTTGACGTCGCCTTCGCCCAGGGCCACGGCCACGGGCAGGGTGACGCCCTCGATCTCGAGCAGGCCGTCCTCGACGCCCAGTTCCAGGCGCTTGGCGTCCAAGGCGGCGGCTTCCTTTTCCAGGAACTCGCGGGCCCGGGTCTGCAGCTCGTCGGCGGTCTCGTCGTCGAAGCCCTCGATGGCGGCGATCTCGTGCGGCTCGACATAGGCGACGTCTTCCACCGCCGCGAAGCCTTCGGTGACCAGCAGCTGGGCGATGACCTCGTCGACGTCCAGGGCTTCCTGGAACAGGGCCGTGCGCTCGGAGAACTCACGCTGGCGGCGTTCGCTTTCCTGGCTCTCGGTCATGATGTCGATCTGCCAGCCGGTCAGCTGCGAGGCCAGGCGGACGTTCTGGCCGCGGCGGCCGATGGCCAGCGACAGCTGCTCGTCGGGCACCACCACCTCGACGCGCTCGTCCTCCTCGTCCATGACGACCTTGGAGACCTCGGCGGGGGCCAGGGCGTTGACGATGAAGGTCGCCTCGTCCTCGGACCACTGGATGATGTCGATCTTCTCGCCCTGCAGCTCGGCCACCACCGCCTGGACGCGCGAGCCGCGCATGCCGACGCAGGCGCCGACCGGGTCGATGCTGCTGTCGTTGGAGATCACGGCCATCTTGGCGCGCGAGCCCGGGTCGCGGGCCACGGCGCGGATCTCGATGACGCCGTCGTAGACTTCCGGCACTTCCTGCGCGAACAGCTTGGCCATGAAGCCGCCGTGGGCGCGCGACAGCATGATCTGCGGACCCTTGGTCTCGCGGCGGACGTCGTAGATGTAGGCGCGGATGCGGTCGCCGACGTTGAAGTTCTCGCGCGGGATCGACTGGTCGCGGCGCATGATGCCTTCGCCGCGGCCCAGGTCGACGATGACATTGCCGTATTCGACGCGCTTGACGCTGCCGTTGACGATCTCGCCGGCGCGATCCTTGTACTCGTCGTACTGGCGCTCGCGCTCGGCTTCGCGGACCTTATGCATGACGACCTGGCGGGCCATCTGGGTCTGGACGCGGCCGATCTCGAACGGCGGCAGGCTTTCCTCATAGATCTTGCCGACCTCGGCGTCGCGCCAGGTGCGCTTGGCCGACGACAGCTGGACCTTGCCGATCTCGCCTTCCAGCTCGAAGTCGTCGGGCACGACCTCGATCACCCGCTTCTGGGTGGTCTCGCCGGTCTTGGTGTCGATCTTCACCCGGATGTCGTGCTCGGCGCCGTAGCGGGCGCGGGCGGCCTTCTGCAGGGCGTCCTCGATCGCCTCGATGACGACTTCCTTCTCGATGCCTTTTTCACGCGCGACCGCGTCGGCGATCTGCAGCAGCTCGAGGCGGTTGGCGGAGATGCCGATGGCCATGGTCAGTCCTCTTCACTTTCGGACAGGTCAATATCGTCGTCGGCGTCGTCGCCGAGATCTTCGGAATCCGCGTCTTCGCCTTCGGCCCCGACGCGGGCGGCGCGCTGCTGGGCGCCGCGTTTCATCAGTTCGTCGTTCAACACCAGCTTGGCGTCGACGATCCATTCGAACGGGAAATAGACGGTGGTGTCGTCCTCGCCCTCGAGGTTCAGGCCCACCTGGCCGTCCTCGACGCCGGCCAACTCGCCCTTGAAGCGCTTGCGGCCCTCGGCGACCCGGTCCAGCTCGATGCGGACCTCCAGGCCGGCATAGGTGTCGAAGTCCTTCAGCCGCGTCAGGGGGCGATCGACGCCCGGGCTGGAGACTTCCAGGGTGTATTCGCCGCTGATCGGGTCGGCGGCGTCCATGATCTCGGAGATGGCGCGCGACAGGCGGGCGCAGTCCTCGACGTTCATGTCGCCCCCACTCCCATCTTCAAGGAGCGGACGTTCGGCCATAATCTGCAGCCGACGCTGCTCGGCCCCGCCCATCAGGCGCAGGCGGACGATCTCGTAGCCGACGGACTCGGCGACGGGATCGAGCAACTCGACCAGACCGATATCTTCCTGCGTCTTGCCGCGCACGGTTCTCTCAACTCACTGGGCCTGCACGCTCAAGCTGGCGAGCGGCCAAAGAAAAAGCGGCAGCCTTTCGGGCCGCCGCTCGAAAGCGCTATCAGCGCTGACGGACGATGTGAGAGCTATATAGCGCGATGTTCGGACGGTTGGAAGCCCCCGTCTCGACGCGCCCTCTACCGCAAAAGCTCGCTGATCTTGTCTGCGACGCCCCAGGGGCCGCATTGTTGGGTGAAGGCGTGCGCTTTCGAGCGCCAAAGCCAATCGACGTCCATCGACCACGGATCGAGGCAAACGCCATTTGGATCCGGGCCAGGATCGTCCAGGTAGGATGACGGACTGTCGAGAATGGCTTCAAGCGCCTTGGCTCGCTTGCGACCCAGCCGGTGAACGGTGGGCTTGGACCAGTTTTCCGGAACGCCCCTGACGGTCGTCACACGCCAGACACCGTCGGCGCCTCGTGTGGCCGTCGTGTCCGTCGCGCCAACCATCTGCAGATAGCCTTCGGAGAACAAGTGGACGCTGTCGGGCTTGCCGCCGATTGGCGCATCTCCGGCCGAAGCGCAGGCCGACACTCCAACCAGCATTGAGGCGATGATCGAAACGCGGATCGTCATGGCGAAGAACCGGGGCATCCGGTTAGTTTCAGCCTTCCTTAGCCCTGGTCAAGCTCGCCGCCCCTTCCGCAGTGCAGCACTTGTGGCCTATAAGCGCCCCCGCGCAGGCTCGCCTCCCCGCGGGACCTATCCCAAACGAAGAGTCACAATGGACCTCTCCAAGATCGCCGTCGGCGTCAACCCGCCGTACGACCTGAACGCCGTCATCGAGATCCCGCAAGGCGGCGAGCCGGTGAAGTACGAGATCGACAAGGCCAGCGGCGCCCTGATGGTCGACCGGTTCCTGCACACGGCGATGTTCTATCCGGCCAACTACGGCTTCATCCCGCACACCCTGGCCGACGACGGCGACCCGGCCGACATCATGGTCGTGGGCCCGACCCCGGTGGTGCCCGGCGCGATCATCCGCTGCCGCCCGATCGGCGCCCTGATGATGGTCGACGAGGCCGGTTCGGACGAAAAGATCCTGGCCGTGCCAGTCGACAAGCTGCACCCGTTCTACACCGGCGTGTCCAGCTGGCGCGACCTGCCGACCATCCTGACCGAGCAGATCGCCCACTTTTTCCAGCACTACAAGGACCTGGAAAAGGGCAAGTCGACCAAGATCACCGGCTGGGCCGATCCGGACGAGACCGCCGAGCTGATCCGCACGGCGATCAAGCGCCACGACGAGACCTACTGAGTTAAAAAGATTCTTCCCTCCCCTTTATGGGGAGGGGGGACCAGCGAAGCTGGTGGGTGGGGCTTCACCGTCCCTTTGACTCATCAAACCCCACCCGACCCCTTCGGGGCCACCCTCCCCACAAGGGAGAGGGAAAGGTCTCTATTTCCTCACGAAATCCAGAAACACCGGCGCGCAGTCGCCCAGCTTCTTTTCCTCGTAGCGGGTGGTCACGTGGTCGGCCGGCGCGGCGTTGCGGTCGGCGGCCTCGTCGGCGAAACCGAAGGCCGGGTCGGCCAGCACCCGCTCGGCGGTCCACTCGGCGTAGTCGGCCCAGTCGGTGGCGAAGCGAAAGGCCGCGCCCGGCTTCAGCACCCGCGCCAGCTCGGCCACGAAGGCCGGCTGGATCAGGCGGCGCTTGTTGTGCCGGGCCTTGTGCCACGGGTCGGGGAACATGATGAACAGGCGGTCGACGCTGGCGTCGGGCAGCCAGCCGACCAGGTCGCGGGCGTCGCCCTCGTGGATGCGGACATTGGCCAGCGCCTGTTCCTCGACATGGCGGACGGCGCTGGCCACGCCGTTGACGAAGGGCTCGGCCCCGATCACCAGCACGTCGGGGCGCTTGCCGGCCTGAGCGGCCATGTGCTCGCCGCCGCCGAAACCGATCTCCAGCCAGACTTCCGCGGCGTCCGGCATCAGGTCGCGGGGCTGGAACGCCGTGGTCGGCACGGCGATCTTCGGCAGCAGGCTGTCGAGCAGGGCCTGCTGGCGCGGCTTGACGGGGCGCGACTTCAGGCGGCCGAACGAGCGCAGCGGCCCATGGGGCTGTTGGGGATGGGTCATGGGCGGGGTCTTAGAGCTTTGAAGTCGAAATGAAAACGGGCCCCGATCCGAGGATCGAGGCCCGTTGAACGGTTGGGGACAGGCGCATGCGCCTGTCCCCAGGTGTTTCCAGGCTTACGCCAGGCCCTTCAGCTCCGACACCAGGTCGGTCTTCTCCCACGAGAAGCCGCCTTCGTTGTCCGGCGTGCGGCCGAAGTGGCCGTAGGCGGCGGTGCGGGCGTAGATCGGCTTGTTCAGCTGCAGGTGCTCGCGGATCGAGCGCGGGGTGGCGCCGCCGATCAGCTGCGGCAGCAGCTTTTCCAGCTGGGCCGGATCAACCTTGCCGGTGCCGTGCAGGTCGACGTGGAACGACACGGGCTGGGCCACGCCGATGGCGTAGGCGATCTGGATCGTGCAGCGCTCGGCCAGGCCGGCCGCCACGACGTTCTTGGCCAGGTAGCGGCAGGCATAGGCGGCCGAGCGGTCGACCTTGGTCGGATCCTTGCCCGAGAAGGCGCCGCCGCCGTGCGGGGCCGCGCCGCCGTAGGTGTCGACGATGATCTTGCGGCCGGTGACGCCGGCGTCGCCGTCCGGCCCGCCGATCTCGAAGCGACCGGTCGGATTGACCAACCACTGGGTCTTCTTGGTGATCAGACCATCCGGGAAGATCGGCAGGATGTGCGGCTTGAGCAGGTCGAGCACCCGCTTGCTGGTCGGGGCCTTGCCGTCGATCTTCTTCTTATGCTGGTGCGAGACCACGATCGAGACCACGCGGACCGGCTTGCCGGCGCCGTCATATTCCAGGGTCACCTGGCTCTTGGCGTCGGGCTCCAGCGCCGACAGCTCGCCCGAGTGGCGCAGCTGGGCCAGGCGGCTGAGGATATTGTGGCTGTATTGCAGGGTGGCCGGCATCAGCTCCGGGGTCTCGGTGCTGGCGTAGCCGAACATGATGCCCTGGTCGCCGGCCCCTTCGTCCTTCTTGTCCGAGGCGTCCACGCCCTGGGCGATGTGCGCCGACTGGCCGTGCAGGTAGCAGGCGTATTTGGCCTTTTGCCAGTGGAAGCCCTTCTGCTCGTAGCCGATGTCCTTGATCGCGGCCCGGATCTTGGGCTCCAGCGACTTGATGATGTCCTTGGTCAGCGCCTTGTTGGCGGCCTTGTCGCCGCCCGGCTTGCCGGCCCGCACTTCGCCCGCCAGGACGATGCGGTTGGTGGTGACCAGGGTTTCGCAGGCGACCCGCGCTTCGGGGTCGACGCTCAGGAAGGCGTCCACGACGGTGTCGCTGATCCGGTCGGCGACCTTGTCCGGATGGCCTTCGGAAACGCTTTCGCTGGTGAAGATGTAGGAAGAACGGCTCAAGGGTCAGCTCCGGACATGACGTCGCCCGCTCGGACGGTCTGCCCGAGGGACTTGGTCGCAAACATATAAAGATATGTTTATGTCCGCAAGCCGCCCGAGCCCGCTTTCGCCGATCAGGCTTCCGACTCTTCCTCGACAACCTCGTCGGCCATCGACCGGACGAGGTCGAGAATGCGCCGCCGGACACGGGACTTGCCGATGCGCGGGAACAGGGCGGCCAGCTCCAGGCCTTCCGGCGTCATCAGGAAGTCGTGCACGAACTGCTCGGAGCCGTTTTCCTCGAAACCATCGACGTCGGTCGGGTCGGCCAGGCCTTCGAAGAAGTAGGAGACCGACGACTGCAGGCTCCTGGCGATCTCGTAGAGCTTGGAAGCGCTAACGCGGTTGGCGCCGCGCTCGTACTTCTGCACTTGCTGGAAGGTCAGACCCAGGTCATCGGCCAGACGCTCCTGGCTGACGCCGAGAATCTTGCGCCGCATGCGGATGCGGGCGCCGACGTGCAGGTCGATCGGGTTGGGGGAGCGGTCCTGGTCAGGGGTCGTGTTCATGCCGATTCAATCACTGGGAGAAAAGCCACGGATAATCTGGAAGCCTGTCTGTTTCAGTTTGGGGCTTTTTCCAAGCCCCGACCCCCTGGGACGCGAATCGCGGCGGCAAATGAAACCAAAAGCAGCAGCACGAACGGCCAATGCCCAAGTCTGGAGAACAGGGTCGGCGAGCCGACATTGGGGACATTACCGTCGATCACGCCTGATTCGCCAAGTTTCAAGCGGGCGCCGGGCAAGACTCGTCCCTGGGCGTCGATCAGGGCGGAGACGCCGGTAGGCGTCGCGCGGATCAAGGGCAGGCCCGTCTCGATGGCGCGGTAGCTGGCCAGGTTCAGATGCTGCAGCGGTCCGGACGTCACCCCGAACCAGGCGTCGTTGGAGACATTGACGATGGCGCGCACGCCCGGGACGGGCTTGGCCAGGCGCGGGAACAGGCTTTCGTAGCAGATCAGCGGCTGGACCAGCAGGTCCGAGGCGATCCGCAGCGGGCGGGGCTCCGGACCGGTGGCGAAGCCGTCGCCCAGGTGGGCCATGCTCTTGACGCCCAGCCGGGTCATCAGGGCGTCGGCCGGCAGGTATTCGCCGAACGGCACCAGACGGTGCTTGTCGTAGATCCCGACCACCTCGACGTCGCTCGCCGTCCGCCGGAGGGCGACCAGGCTGTTGTAGTAGACCGGCTTGTCGGGCGTCCCCTCGTAGCGATATCCGCCCAGCAGCATCAGCTGGCCGGGCCGCAGGGCGTCGACGATGGCCTGCCGCACCCAGCTGCCGGGAACCATGTAGTCGTTGATCGCCAGCGGCAGGGCGCCCTCGGGCCAGACGACGATGTCGGCGGGCTTGCCCGCGTAGGGCCTGGCGGTCAGCGAGACATAGGCCTGGACGATCTGGGCGAACCGTCGCTCGTCCCACTTGGATTCCTGCGGGATGTCGGCCTGGACGATGCGGACGGTCGTCGGCGGCCGACCGGCGGCCGGCGGCGGCGCGGCGCGCAGCAGCCACCCGCCGGCGAAGAGCACGGCCAGACCGGCGAGGGCCGCGCCAACCGCGATCCGGCCGCGACGCCCGTCGCGCCAGACGGCCGGAGCCGCGGCGACGGCCAGGGTGATCCAGGTCAGGCCGTAGGCCCCGACCACGGCCGCGACCTGCGACACGGCCGAACCGGCCCGCCAGGTCTCGCCGGGCAGGTTCCAGGGAAAGCCGGTCAGGATATGGCCGCGCGTCCATTCCAGGGCCGCAAAGGCCCCGGCGAACACCAGCACCCGTCGCACGCCGGGCGGGCGGACCAGGCGGTAGAGCACCGCCGCCAGCCCCCAGAACAGCGCCATGCCGGCGGCCATGGCGGCCACCGCGAACGGGGCCATCCAGCCCTGGTTGGCGGCGTCGACCATGAAGGCCTCGGCGATCCACCAGGTGGAAAGGCCGAAATAGGACAGCCCCGTCAGCCAGCCGCGCAGGAAGGCCGCGCGCAAGGGCCGGGGACCGTCGATCGCGTCCAGCAGCCAGAGCAGCAGGGCGTAGCCCAGCAGGCCGGGCAGGATCCCGAACGGCGGATGGGCCAGGGCGGCGGCGAGGCCGGCCAGCAAGGCCAGGCCCCGGGCGCGCCACGGCGTCAGCTTCGGCAGGGCCGGCAGGTTCACGAAGCAGCCATGCGACCGGGCGGGTCGGCCGTCTCGGCGCCGAGCTCGACGGCCGGACGCACGCGGATCCGGCGCACGCGGCGCGGATCGGCCTCGACGACCTCCAGGTCGAAGCCAGCCGGATGGGCTATCACCTCGCCGCGCTGCGGCACGCGGCCGGCCAGGGCCACGACCAGGCCGGCGACGGTGTCGATGTCCTCTTCCATGTCGGGCGGGGCCAGGTCACGGTCGAGGGCGGCCTCCAGGTCCTCGAGCGGCGCGCGGGCGTCGACCTCGAACAGGCCGCCGGGACGGGCCACGATGCTGGAGACCTGGGCGTCGTCGTGCTCGTCGTCGATCTCGCCGACCACCGCCTCGATCAGGTCCTCCATGGTCACCAGCCCGTCGGTGCCGCCGAACTCGTCGATGACCAGGGCCATGTGGATGCGGCTGGTGCGCATGCGCAGCAGCAGGTCGGCGGCCCGCATCGAGGCCGGGACGTACAGGGCCTCGCGCCGCAGCCGGTGCAGGATCTGGTCGGTCGGGCCCGGACGCTTGTCGTCGTCGGCCAGCAGGCGGAACACGTCCTTGACGTGGACCACCCCGACCGGGTCATCCAGCGTCTCGCGATAGATGGGCATCCGCGAGTGCTCGGCCTCGGTGAACTGGGCCACCACCGCCTCGAATGTCGTGGAGACCTCGACCGCCACGATGTCGGCGCGCGGGGTCATCACGTCGGCCACCCGCAGGCTCTGGAACGCCTCGGCCTGGTCGACCATGTCGACCTCGTGGACCATGGCGGGGTCGGCCGGACGCGAGGCCTCGGCCAGGCCCGGTACGCCCCGGCCCGCGAGGTCCTTGCGCATCTTGCGGAAGAACGCCCGCACGCCCCGGCTCAAGCGAGCCGGGCCGGCGGGCGTGGAACTCTGGTCGTCGCTGGGCATGCCCTGGCTTGGTTATCCCTCTGGGGACGCGGGTTCGGCATAGGGGTCGGGAATGTCCAAGCCCGCGAGGATCTCGCGCTCGAACGCTTCCATGGCCTGCGCCTCGGCGTCGTCCTGATGGTCGTATCCTAAGAGATGAAGCACCCCGTGCGCCACCAGATGTTGCAAGTGGTGCGCCAGAGGCTTTCCTTGCTCGGCCGCCTCGCGGGCGCAGACCCCGAACGCCAGGACGATGTCGCCGATCTGTCCCTCCGGATTGGGCGGCGAAGGGAAGGACAGGACGTTGGTCGCGTAGTCCTTCTGGCGGAAGTCGCGGTTCAGGACCTGGACGCTGTCGTCGTCGGCCAGAAGGATGACGATGCCCTGGCCCTCGATGTCCTCGTGGGCGTCCAGCACCGCTTGGGCGGCGCGCCAGACCAGGGCCTCGGCCTCGGGCTCGGCCCTGGTCCAGGCCTCGTCCTCGATCTCGATGTCCACGGTCATGGTCATCTAGCGGGTCGTGGTCTGCAGGGCGTCGGCGTCATAGGCCTTGACGATGCGCTCGACCAGCGGGTGGCGGACCACGTCGGCCGAGGTGAAGCGCGACACCGCCACGCCCTCGACGCCCTCCAGAATCGACACCGCATGGGCCAGGCCGGAATCCCGGGGGTTCAGCAGGTCGACCTGGGTCGGGTCGCCCGTCACCACCATCCGCGCGCCCTCGCCCAGCCGGGTCAGGACCATCTTCATCTGCAGGCGCGAGCAGTTCTGGGCCTCGTCGACGATGACGAAGGCATGGGCCAGGGTGCGGCCGCGCATGAAGGCGATCGGGGCGACCTCGATCTCCAGCTTGTCCCTGCGACGACGAAGTTGGTCGGCGCCCATGATGTCGGTCAAGGCCTCCCAGACCGGGGCCATGTAGGGGTCGACCTTCTCGTTGAGGTCGCCGGGAAGAAAGCCCAGCTTCTCGCCAGCCTCGACCGCCGGACGGGTGACGATCAGCCGGTCGACCTCGCCGCGCAGCAGCATGCCCGCGCCATGGGCCACGGCCAGGAAGGTCTTGCCGGTGCCGGCCGGACCCAGGCCGAAGGTCAGCGGATGGCTGAGCATGGCCTCCATGTAGCGGGCCTGACCCTTGGTCTTGGGCGAGACGTTGCCCTTGCGCACGGCCCGCGGCGAGGCCTGGCCGCCGGCGCTGTGGGCCTCGCCCACCGCCACCCGCACGTCGGCCTCGACCACCTCGTCGTCGGCGTCGGCGCGATCGGCCAGGGCGGCGATCGCCCGCTTGGCGCTGGAGCGGCCCTTGACGTCGCCGGTGATGGTGACGCCGCCGCCCGGCGTCTCGATCAGCACCTTGAAGGCGTCCTCGATCAGGGCGGCGTGACGGCCGTTCGGGCCGGAAACGGCGCGCACGGCGGTGTCGGACAGCGGCAGGAACTCAGGCGTGCGGCTCAAGCGGACTCCAGCTGGGATTGGCTCTCGAGCACGCCGCCCAGGCTCATCTTGGCCGACGACTCGATACGGACGGGAACGATCTGGCCCAGCAGGCTGTCGGGGCCCACCGCGTGGACCGCCTGCAGATAGGGACTGCGGCCGACGATTTGACCGGGGTTGCGGCCTTTTTTCTCGAACAGCACCGGCAGGACCTTGCCGGCCTGCAGGGCGTTGAAGGCCTTCTGCTGCTGGTCGAGCAGGGCGTTGAGGCGGTCCAGGCGCTCGGCCTTGACCGCCTCGTCGACCTGGCCGGGCATGGCCGAGGCCGGCGTGCCGGGACGACGCGAATATTTGAACGAGAAGGCGCTGGCGAAGCCGACCTCGCGGACCAGCTCCAGGGTCTTGTCGAAATCGCCGTCGCGCTCGCCGGGGAAGCCGACGATGAAGTCGCCGCTCATGGCGATATCCGGACGCGCCGCCCGGATCTTCTCGATCAGGCGCACATAGCTTTCGGCCGTGTGGTCGCGGTTCATGGCCTTGAGGATCTTGTCCGACCCGGCCTGCACCGGCAGGTGCAGATAGGGCATCAGCTCCGGCAGCTCGCCATGGGCGGCGATCAGGTCCTCGCCCATGTCTCGCGGGTGGCTGGTGGTGTAGCGGATGCGGTCCAGGCCCGGGATCTTCGCCAGTCGCCGCACCAGCTTGGCCAAGGTGTAGCCGCCGCCGTCATAGGCGTTGACGTTCTGGCCCAGCAGGGTGACCTCGCGCACGCCCTGGTCGGCCAGGCGCTTGGCTTCGTCCTCGATCTGCTCGGGCGGCCGCGACCACTCGCCGCCGCGGGTGTAGGGCACCACGCAGAAGGTGCAGAACTTGTCGCAGCCCTCCTGCACGGTCAGGAAGGCGCTGACGCCGTTGACCTGGCGCTCGGCCGGCAGGGCGTCGAACTTCTCGTCGGCGGCGAAGTCGGCGCTCAGGCGCTCGCCGGTGGCCCGATGGGCGCGGGCGATCAGCTCGGGAAGCTGATGATAGGCCTGGGGCCCGACCACCAGGTCGACCGCCGGCTGGCGACGCATGATCTCCTGGCCCTCGGCCTGGGCCACGCAGCCGGCCACGGCGATGGTCATCTGGCCGCCGGCCTCGGCCTTGCGGCCCTTCATCTGCTTGATGTAGCCCAGTTCCGAATAGACCTTCTCGGTGGCCTTCTCGCGGATGTGGCAGGTGTTGAGCACCACCAGATCGGCCCCTTCGGGATCATCGACCACGCCATAGCCCAGCGGACGCAGGACATCGGCCATGCGCTCGCTGTCATAGACGTTCATCTGACAGCCGTAGGTCTTGATATAGAGGCGCTTTTGCGGGGTCTCGCTCATCGGGGCGTTATGGGCGCGAGGGCGTTAACGCGCAAGGTCGTCGGCGCCACACCTCATAGCCCCTTCCCGTGGGAGAGGTGTCGGCGAAGCCGACGGAAAGGGGAGTTTGCTGATGTGGGTCTATTCCCCCCACCGGCGCCTTCGCGCCGCCTCCCCCACAGGGGGAGGGCTAGAGTGACGTCACTCCTCGATCGGAACCCCGTAAAGTTCCAGCCGGTGGTCCACCAGCTTGTAGCCCAGCTTGCGGGCGATGGCGTTCTGCAGGGCCTCGATCTCCTCGTCCACGAACTCGACGACCTTGCCGGTCTTCATGTCGATCAGGTGGTCGTGGTGATGGTCGGGGGTCTCTTCGTAGCGCGAGCGGCCGTCGCGGAAGTCGTGGCGCTCGATGATGCCGCTTTCCTCGAACAGCCGCACGGTCCGATAGACGGTGGCGATCGAGATGTGCGGATCCACGGCGTGGGCGCGGCGGTGCAGTTCCTCGACGTCCGGATGGTCGTCGGCCGCCGACAGCACGCGGGCGATGACCCGACGCTGGTCGGTCATGCGCATGCCCTTATCGATGCAAAGCTTCTCGAGGCGGTCCACGGCGGCGTCTCCGGAAAGATGAATCCAAGCCAGATTCGCGGGCAAGATAGGGGCTTGGGCGTTAGCTGTTAAGCACCCGACGCATCACCACCGCGTCCTTGGCCCCATCCGGGTGGGGATAATAGCCTTTTCTCAAGCCGACGCGGCCGAAACCGGCGGTCTGGTAGAGCCCGATCGCCGCGACATTGTCGGCCGCGACCTCCAGGAACATCTCGAAGGCGGCGGCCTCCCGGGCGATCCCGGCGGCCATCTCGACCAGGGCCGCGCCCCAGCCGCGACGGCGGGCGGCTGGATCGACCGCCACGGTCAGGATCTCGGCCTCGCCGGCGATGGCCCGGCACAGGATGAAGCCCTTGGCCTCCCCGGGCTCGCCCGCCTCGCCCAGCACGGCGAAGACGCCGGGGCCCTTGAGCAGGGTCTCGAATTCCTCGGCCGACCAGGGCCGATCGAAGGCGCGGTCGTGCAGGTCAGCCAGGGTGAAGCAGGCTTCCAGCCCGACGGGACGCAGGATCATGCCGCCGGCGCCACGGCGTAGGGCGCGCGCAGATAAAGCGGCCGGGGCGAATGGCCGGGCGCGGGCCTGGCGGCGGCCAGGCGGGCGACGGCGACGGGGTCGGCATAGGCCGGCGTCAGCACGGTCGCGCCGGGCAGGACGTCGGCGACCAGCGGCGCGCCCGAGCCGACCAGGGTGACCGGGCCGCCGGACCAGAGCTCGGCCAGGCGCGCGGCGGCGACCCCGACCTCCAGGGCGTCGGGGGCCATCAGCGCCTTTCCGCCGTCGAACACCTGCAGGTAGACCTGACCCATCTTAGCGTCGAGCACCCCGGCTGCCAGGCCTGTCGCGTTCGCCGAGGCGGCCAGGGCCTCCAGCGTGTTGACGCCGACGCAGGGGATCGACAGGGCCGTGGCGAGGCCCTTGGCGAACGACAGCCCGACCCGCAGGCCGGTGAACGAGCCGGGACCGACCGTGACGGCGATCCGGGTCAGGCCGGAGAACTTCACGCCGGCCTCGGCGGCGACCTCCCGGGCCAGGACGGCGATGCGTTCCTGGTGACCGCGGGTCATCGGCTCGCTGCGGGCGGCGCGGACGCTGTCGCCGTCCAGGATCGCCACCGAGCTGGCGCCCAGGCAGGTGTCGAGGGCGAGGATCATTGGGTTGGCGCTCCGCCGCGCCAGAGGAACTCACGCAGCACGGCCTTGTCGCGCAGCGTCGCTTCAGGCGGCATGGCCTCCTGCGTCCAGCCGGGGACGCCGAACACGTAGCGCAGCACCGGCTCGCCGGGCTGGGTGCAGATCACCGCGTGGACGTCGCGATCCTTGCCCGCCCAGCAGCGCGGATAGTCCATGCCGGCGTCGGCCCATTTCATGCCGAGGGTCTCGCCGCGCGGCCCTTGAGGAGAGCCGCCGGCGACGCGGATGTCGCCGACCTTGGTCGTGCCGGGATTGCCCTGGATCTCGATCGCGCCGCCGCCCTGCTCGACCGTGATGATCGGCGTCGGTTCGCCCGAGCCCTGATGCAGGAAGGCGGCTTTCACCACCGCTTTCGGAAAGCGGGGCTTGATGGCGTCGAGCGAGAAGTCGGTCTGGGCCATGACCGGGCCGACCGAGAACTCGTCCAGCATCAGCGGGCCGCCCCCGTAGGGCGTGAAGCGGTCGACGGCGCCGGACGCGTCCTGACGCGTCACCATGACGGAAGCCGCGGCGCTCGCGGGCGCCGCGGCCTGGGAGCCGGCGGGCTTGTCGGCCGGTCCGCAGGCGGCCAGGACCAGCAGCGGGACGGCGAGGATCAGCGGTCGGAGCATCGGATCAGGCCGCGCCGACGGCGGCCTTCTCGGCCGGGCGCCAGACGAATTCGTTCAGCTGGCCCTTGGCCTTCAGGGCCTCGACCGGCGGCAGGCCGCCCTGGGTCCAGCCGGGGACGCCGAACACGTAGGACACGGTCGGGGCCTCGGGGCGCACGCAGACCGTCTGGTTGACGGTGCGGCCCTCGCCGGCCCGGCACTGGGCGATGTCGAAACCGAGATCGGCCCATTTTCCGAGAAGGGCTTCGCCCTTGGGACCCTCGACAGGCCCGCCGGCCAGACGGATCTCGCCGATGCCGCCCTCGACGCCCTTGCCGATCTCCAGCAGCGGGACGTTGTCCTGCTCGACGGTGATGATCGGTCCGGGCGGGCCCTCGCCAGTGTGGATGAAGGCGCTCTTGACCACCGCCTTGGGGAACAGGGCCTTGATGGTCGCCAGGTCGAAGGCCGTCTCGCCGGTGATCGGGCCCACGCCGTCGGCGCGCACGTGCAGCGGCCCGTCGACATAGGGCGTGACGGCGATGGCGACCGGTCCGGACTTCGGGACCTCCGAACCGCCCGCGGCGGCCGGCGGCGCGGCGGTGTCGGCTTGCTTGGCGGGGCCGCAGGCGGCGAGCAGCAGCAGCGGGGCGGCGATCAGGGCGAGGCGCTGGGTCATGGGGCGGTTCTAGCACCGGGTCGCCGATATGTGCATCAGGTGCACAAAGAAGTTGTCATCCCGGCCGAAGCGAAGCGTAGAGCCGGGACCCAGGGGACTGGGCAAAAGCGGTGCGACCGCCCCTGGATCCCGGACAAGCGCTACGCGCTTTCCGGGATGACAACCTTTTGGGTGCTCGAGGCTGGATCAGAGGATCTTCGCGGCTTCCTCGAAGTCCAGGCGCGGGTTGCGCGGGAACAGGTTTTCTTCCGTGCCGTAGCCGATCGAGGCGATGAAGTTCGACTTGATGTTGGTGCCGGCGAAGAATTCCTTGTCGACGGCGGCGTTGTCGAAGCCCGACATCGGGCCGACGTCCAGGCCCAGGGCCCGGGCCGCCAGGATGAAATAGCCGCCTTGCAGCGAGCTGTTGCGCAGGGCGCCGACCTCCTTGGCCACGGGATCGCCGAACCAGTGCTTGGCGCCCGGGGCGTTGGGGAACAGGCGATCCAGGGTCTCGGGGAAGTCCAGGTCGTAGCCGACGATGACGGTGACCGGGGCCTTGAGGATCTTCGGACCGTTCGAGCCCGACGACAGCGCCGCCAGTCTGGCCTTGGCTTCGGGGCTCTGCAGGAACAGGAAACGCGCCGGGGTGGTGTTGGCCGCGGTCGGGCCGAACTTCACCAGGTCGTACAGCTCGCGCAGCACCGGTTCGGGGATGGGCTGGTCGCTCCAGCCGTTGCGCGTGCGGGCCTTGGTGAACAGTTGGTCGAGAGCCGTGTCGGCGAGCTTGGCCATCAGCGATCCTTATGGGCGATATAATTGCAACTTATACAGTTACAATAAGGTCGCCGAAACGCGCTGGCAAGACACCGCAGGCGTATTCCCTTGTCTCCACGCGCACGCGCGAAGGCCGGTTCGGGGCTAGAGCGTCTGCTCGACCCGGGTCACTTCCGGCACATAGTGCTTGAGCATGTTCTCGACCCCGGCCTTCAGCGTGGCCGACGACGACGGGCAGCCCGAGCAGGCGCCGCGCATGTGCAGCCAGACCACGCCGGTGGCCGGCTCGAACTTGCTGAACACGATGTCGCCGCCGTCCTGGGCCACGGCCGGGCGGATGCGGGTGTCGAGCAGGTCCTTGATCTCGGCGACGATCTGCGAGGTTTCCTCGTCGTAGACGCCGTCCTCGTCGTGGCCGCTCTCGACCTGGTCCAGCAGCAGGGGACGGCCGCTGGTGAAGTGGTCCATGATGGCGGCCAGGATCGGCGCCTTCAGGTGCGGCCATTCGGCGCCCTCGGCCTTGGTCACGGTGAGAAAGTCCGGACCGAAGAACACGCGGTTGACGTCGCCGAGGCGGAACAGGGCCTCGGCCAGGGGCGAGGCGTCGCCCTCCTCCATCGTCTTGAACTCCCGCGCGCCCTCTCCCAGCACTTCGCGGCCGGGCAGGAACTTCAGGACCTCGGGGTTGGGCGTGGTTTCGGTCTGGATGAACATGGCGGAGAGATGGACCCGAGAGCCTCGCAAGACAAGAGGCCGGACCTGCGGCGGGGCGCCGCTTGCGTCATCGTGACAAAGCTGCCGGCTTGTGGCTCCATCGTCAAAACAGATGTTTCAGGGAGGTCGCCATGAGCGACGGAGCCATCGACCTGTCGGGCGACGCCCAGAAGGACGCGGCGCGGGCCAAGGCCTACGCCATGCCCCTGGAGCAGATCGACGTCGCCGATCCCGCCCTGTTCCAGGCCGACGCCCACTGGCCCTATTTCGAGCGCCTGCGGGCCGAGGACCCGGTTCACTACTGCGCCCACGGCGAATACGGCCCCTACTGGTCGATCACCCGCTATGCCGACATCATGACGGTCGACACGACGCATCAGGTGTTCTCGTCGGATTCCAGCTTCGGCGGCATCACAATCCGCAACTTCGACGAGGACTTCGTCCTGCCGATGTTCATCGCCATGGACCCGCCCAAGCACGACATCCAGCGCAAGACCGTCAGCCCGATCGTCTCGCCGGTGAACCTGGCGCTGCTGGAAGGCACGATCCGCGAGCGAGTGGGCGGGATCCTCGACGACCTGCCGATCGGCGAGACCTTCGACTGGGTCGACAAGGTGTCGATCGAGCTGACCACCCAGATGCTGGCCACCCTGTTCGACTTTCCCTGGGAGGAGCGCCGCAAGCTGACCCGCTGGTCCGACGTCACCACCGCTGTGCCCGGAGCCGGCATCGTCGACAGCGAGGACCAGCGCCGGGCCGAACTGCTGGAGTGCCTGGCCTATTTCACCGAGCTGTGGAACCAGCGGGTCAATTCCACCGAGCCGGGAAACGACCTGATCTCGATGCTGGCCCACGGCGAGGCGACGCGGAACATGCCGCCGTTCGAATATCTGGGGAACATCCTGCTGCTGATCGTCGGCGGCAATGACACCACCCGCAACTCGATCACCGGCGGCCTGCTGGCCCTGAGCCAGAACCCGGCGGAGGAGGCCAAGCTGCGGGCCGACCCGTCGCTGATCCCCAACATGGTCTCGGAGATCATCCGCTGGCAGACGCCGCTGGCCTATATGCGCCGCACGGCGATCGAGGACTTCGAGCTGTCGGGCAAGACCATCAAGAAGGGCGACAAGGTCGTGATGTGGTACGTCTCGGGCAACCGCGACGAGACGGTGATCGAGAACCCGAACGCCTTCCTGATCGACCGCCCGCAAGCCCGCCGCCACCTGTCGTTCGGCTTCGGCATCCACCGCTGCGTCGGCAACCGCCTGGCCGAGCTGCAGCTGAAGATCATCTGGGAGGAGATCCTCAAGCGCTTCCCGAAGATCGAGGTGATGGGCGAACCCAAGCGGGTCTATTCCAGCTTCGTGAAGGGCTATGAGAGCTTGCCGGTGCGGATTCCTCAGAGAAACCCTCTCCCATAGGGAGAGGGAGGGGCCCATGCGAAGCATGGGAGGGAGAGGGGTTAGGAACGGTTGACGGCGTGCCGGCACGCCGGCCGCCGGTGTAACCCCTCATCCTCCCACGCCTACGGCGCGGGCCCCTCCTTCTCCCTCTGGGAGAAGGTGTAAGGTCAGGCCCCCCAGAACCCCACCAGCTTCTTCACGTCGGCCACCGTCGGCGCGGCGACCTCGCTCGCTCGCTCGGCGCCGGCTTTCAAGATACGGTCGATCTCGGTCGGGTCAGCCAGGAAGTGGCGCATGGTCTCGCCGACCGGGGCCAGTTTCTCGACCGCCAGTTCGGCCAGGGCCGGCTTGAAGGTTCCGAAGCCCTTGCCCGCGTACTCGGCCAGCACCTCGGCCTTGGTCCGCCCCGCCAGCGCCGCGAAGATGCCGACCAGGTTGTCGGCCTCGGGACGGGCGGCCAGCTCTTCCAGGGTCTCCGGCAGCGGTTCCGGGTCGGTGCGGGCCTTCTTGACCTTGGTGGCGATGGCGTCGGCGTCGTCGGTCAGGTTGATGCGGCTGTAGTCCGACGGGTCGGACTTGCTCATCTTGGCCGTCCCGTCGCGCAGGCTCATGATCCGCGCGCCCGGCCCCTGAATCAGCGGCTCGGGCTGGGGGAAGAAGCCCTGCACGCCGAAGTCGTGGTTGAACTTGCCGGCGATGTCGCGGGTCAGCTCCAGGTGCTGCTTCTGGTCCTCGCCGACCGGCACGTGGGTGGCCTTGTAGACCAGGATGTCGGCGGCCTGCAGCACCGGATAGGTGTAGAGGCCGACGCTGGAGCGCTCCTTGTGCTTGCCGCTCTTCTCCTTGAACTGGGTCATGCGGTCCAGCCAGCCCAGGCGGGCCACGCACTGGAAGATCCAGGCCAGTTCGGAATGCTCGCGCACCGCCGACTGCGGGAAGATCGTGGCCTTGGCCGGGTCCAGGCCCGCGGCCAGGTAGGCGGCGGCGATCTCGCGGGTCTGCTGGGCCAGCAGGGCCGGGTCCTGCCAGACGGTGATGGCGTGCAGGTCGGCCACGAAGATGAAGGTGTCCATCTCGTGCTGCAGCCGGGCGAACTTCACCAGGGCGCCGAGGTAGTTGCCCAGGTGCAGGGCGCCGGACGGCTGGACGCCGGAGAGCACGCGGGTCGGGCCCGCATAGGGAACGGGGGTGTGGTCGGTCATGGCTTCAGCCTTGGAACTTGAAACGGGCATGGCGGTGGCGCGGAAGCGCGAGCCGCGTGCGGGACGCGGCGGAACGGGTCAAGGAAAGCTGCGCCATCGCGGCGCGGAAGAACCGATCGAAGCCATGGATGCTGGTTACCGGGCTGGACAAAGGTTGTCATCCCGGAAAGCGCGCAGCGCTTGTCCGGGACCCAGGTGAACGGCAGGGCGTCAGCCCGGTCCCCGTCCCGGACAGCCCCTGCGGAGCTTCCGGGATGACAACGAATTGGTGATGCGGCGGACCAAGGTCCCTAGGCCTTGCCCCGCTTGAGCACGCCCTTCAGCTCCGACGGGGTCACCCCGCCGAACAGGAAGACCAGCGGCGGGTACAGCGCCGCGCCGACCAGCACGGTCAGCAGCAGGGCGAACTCCTTGGCCCCCAGGGTGTGGCCGCGCAGGCCCAGCTCGCGCAGCGGCGCCTCGATCAGCGGCCGCCAGTGCGAAGCCGCCGCCAGCACCCCGCCCATCACGACGCTGGCCGCCAGGATCCGGCCGACCCGCGACCAGGTCTGGAGCGAGGGGTTGTAGTGGCCCTGGCGCGACAGGCCGAAGGCCATCTGGCCGACATTGATCCACGAGGCCACCGCCGTGGCGGCGGCGATGCCCTTCACCCCGACCAGCTTGAACAGCAGGATGCCCAGGCCGATGTTCATGGCCACCGAAACCAGGGCGAAGCGCATCGGGCTCTTGGTGTCGCCGCGGGCGAAGAAGGCTCGGGAGTACAGTTGCTGCAGCACGAAGGCCGGGGTGCCCAGGCCGTAGAACAGCAGGGCCGAGGCCGTCTGGCTGGCGTCGAAGCTGGTGAACTGGCCGCGGGTGTAGAGGGCGTCCGACAGGAAGCCGGGCATGGCCACCAGGGCCGCGGCGGCCGGGATGGTCAGGGCCATGGCCAGGGTAATGGCCTGGTCCATGGCGCTTTGCGCGTCCTGCCGGTCGCTGGTGTTGACGGCCCGCGACAGCCGCGGCAGCAGCGCCACGCCGATGGCCACGCCCACCAGGCCCAGCGGCAGCTGGTACAGCCGGTCGGCGGTGGCCAGCCACGAGCGGCCGCCGGGCACATGGCTGGCCAGGTTGCCGGAGATGAAGATGTTGACCTGGGTGGCGCTGGCCGCCAGGGCCCCGGGAATGGCCTTGCCGATCAGCGCGCGCACCTCCGGCGTCAGGCGCGGCAGCCGCCAGTGGACCTTGGCGCCGGACTTGTTGACGCCCCAGGTCAGCAGGGCCGCCTGGGCGACGCCGGCGACGATCACCCCGGCCGAGCCCCAGGTGGCGGCGCCGACGGCGGTGGTCTGGGGCAGGATGAAGACCAGGGTGGCGATGTTCAGCAGGATCGGCGCGCCGGCCGACAGCACGAAGCGGTCGCGGGCGTTCAGCACCCCCGACAGGTGGGCGACGATGGCCATGCACGGCAGGTAGGGCATGGTGATCTGGGTCAGCAGCACCGCCAGCTTGTACTTCTCGGTGCCCCAGCCGAAGCCGGGGCTGATCAGCATCATCAGCCAGGGCATGGCCAGCTGGCAGACGAGAGTGATGACGATGGTCGAGGCCGCCAGGGTGGCCATGGCGTCGGCGGCCAGGATGTCGGCCGTTTCCTCGCCGTCGCGCTGCAGCGACTTGGCGTAGGCCGGCACGAAGGCGGCGGCGAAGGCCCCCTCGGCGAAGAACCGGCGGAACAGGTTGGGAAAGGCCAGGGCGGCGTTGTAGGCGTCGGCGGCTGGGGTGGCGCTGGCCCCCATGCGGTACGAGACCGCCAGGTCGCGGGCGAAGCCCATGAACCGGCTGACCAGGGTCAGGCCGGAATAGATCGCCGACGACTTCAGCAGGCCGCCGGCCTTCCTGGGCTGGTCGGGCGTCTGGGCGGGCTTTTCGGGGGGCGCGATATCGGTCACGCATGGCTTCTGGGGGCTGAACGGGAGACCGTCAAGCGAGCGGCGCGGCAGGAGCCGAGGATTTTCGGTGCAGGGCCGTCCGATCAGACCCTCCCCCTGTGGGCAGGGCTATCGCATATGAAGAACGAAAGGTGGACGGCCTGAGCCGTGCGTCCAATCGAGACCAAAAAGGCAGGCTCGTGAGTCTGTTTGGATTCGTTTTGTTCGCCTTTTGGTAGAGCTTGCCTCGATCCAACGCGGGCTCTCGATAGGACGAATCCATATGCGATACCCCTGCCCCTGTGGGGGAGGCGATCGCGCAGCGATCGGTGGGGGGAGTTTTAGGGTCGTCGATCCAGAATCTGGTCATCGGCCGATCACTCCCCCCACCGTCGGCTTCGCCGACACCTCCCCCACAGGGGGAGGATCTTGAGTGCACGGCTTCGCCGCCTCACGCGGACCCCCGCTGAGCTTGATGGGAAGGGTGCGAAGCGCCCGGGCCTCGCCCGGAGTAGCTTTGATGTTTTGTACCGTTTCGACGAAGTGCAGGCGCTTCGCGCGGCCGTTATCCGGAAGCCTTCGGGTCGCGGATTTTTAACCCGCTCCGATGGAGGCCCCCGACGGGCAGGACGTTGGCTCCGTCCTGGACCGCACGGGCGATTTCAGCCCATGCCTGTTGCGCTTGCCGATCCTCCGCCGCCTGGGTTTCGTCTCGACTAAGGAGAACCTGCCCAGAACCGTCGCGAAAGGTTGTCACCGAAGACCACCGACAAACGCTTCCCGCTCGACCACCCCTGAGAGCCGCATCGGTCGCCGTACGTGCGCCCTCCCCGTGCCTTCAGGTGAGGTCAGGATACGGCCGGTCTGGAAGAGTGGGGATCAAATCGGGTCGAAAAAGTTCAGGGCGTTGAAATCGTGAGGGTTTGTTCGCTGAACGCCGAGCGCAAGCCGGGGACGTGCTCTCACGGCAAGGCGTCGCGGATCGATCCTCGGCCTGCGGGTGAGTGCATGTCCCCAACGCCATCCGCGGCGCCACGGGACTTCAGCGCCGGACTCAGCGGGTCTGTAGGGGACACGCACTCACAGCCAGCGCCCCGCAATTTGGCCGGCGTCTTGCCGTGAGAGCGCGTCCCCGGCCGCGATCGTCAACCGTCCCCACTCGCCCGGCCCCATCCGGGGCGGATGGGGGCTTGAGCAAGGCGGACATTGCGAGAGTCCGAAGAGTGAGAGGGCCTCGCTGAAGCTGAGCTTCGGGTAGACCTTGAACGCCACGGCCATATGAGGTCCGCTACGGCCGATCCTCAGTCACACCGGGAAAGGGCTGGCGCATGATCACCGTTTGGGGCGGACAGACCTCGCGATCGATCCGGGTCGTCTGGGTGCTGGAGGAGATGGGCCTTCCCTACCGCGTGCGGCAGGTGGACATGCTGGCCGCCGAGCAGGACCCCGCGTTCCTGGCGGTCAATCCCGCCGACTACATCCCGGCGATCCAGGACGGCGACGTCGTCATGGTCGAGTCGATCGCGATCATGGAGTACCTGATGGCCCGCTACGGGCCGACGCCGCTGGCGCCCGCGCCACAGGATCCGACCTTCCCCGCCTACCAGCAATTCCTGCACCTGGGCGAAGCCGGCCTCGCGACCCTGATGATGCCCGTCGTCGTCAGCCGCTTCATCGCGCCCGACGCCGAGCGGGAGAACTGGGGCGCGACCTGGTGTCTGCGGTCGTTTCAGAAGCGGCTGAAGCTGGTCAGCCAACGACTTGCCGGCTCGCCCTACCTCGCGGGCGAGGCTTTCACGGCCGCCGACATCTCGGTGACCTACGCCCTGAACCTGGGCCAACGGAACTGCGGGATCTCTCTTGGCGACGCCGAACAGGCCTACCTCGCCCGCACCACCGGTCGCGACGCCTACAAGCGCGCCATGGAGCGTTCGCACGAAGGGGTGAACACCTGATCCCCGTCTCCTACCGCGCCACGCTGGCCCGCGCCCGCTTCAGACCCGGACGCGTGTTCGGCGCCCCCGCCTCGTTCTGCTCCAGGGCCGCCAGCAGGTCCGCCTTTAGCGCCGCGATCTTCCGCGCCTCCTCGACCTTCCCGCCCTCCGAGGTCTGGACATAGAAGGCGTCGACCGCCCGCTCGCCGTAGCCGTCGATGTGGGCCGACTGGATGGACAGGCCGTTGTCGGCCAGGGTGCGGGCCAGGGCCTGCAGCAGGCCGGGACGGTCGCGGCCCGAGGCCTCGACCACCGTGGCCTCGTTGGAGGCCTCGTTGTCGACCACAACGGTCGGGGCGATCGAGAAGGCGGCGGTGCGCGACAGCTCCGCGCCGCGGCGGGGCTCGACGGCCAGGGGCTCGCCGCGGCCGGCCGCCTCCAGGGCGTCGGCCAGGCGGCGCAGGGCGCGGGGGTTCTCACAGCCCAGGGCCGCGCCCGTCACGTCCTGCACATGGAACACGTCCAGGGCCTGGCCCTGGCGCGAGGTGAAGACCCGGGCCCCCACGACGTTGCCGCCCAAGGACGAGATGGCCAGGGCCAGGTCGGCGAACAGGCCACGGCGGTCCTTGGCGGCGACCACGATCTCGGCGGCGTTGGCGCCGGCCGGGACCCGGCCCTCGGCGGCGGCCCCGCCCTGGATCGCCGCGCGGCGGGCCAGCTCGGCGTGGGCCTTCAGGTCGTCCAGCGAGAACGCCCCGAAATAGGCCGCCTCCATGGCCTGGGCCCAGCCCTTGGCGGCTGGGTCGGCCTGGACCAGGGCCTCGCGCGCCGCCTCGGCGGCGGCCTCCTGGTGGCGCTGGACGTTGGCGGCGGCGTCGCTGCCGCGCCCGCCCCGGAACACCGCCTCGGTGGCGTTGTAGAGCTCGCGCAGCAGCTGGCCCTTCCAGCCGTTCCAGACGCCCGGGCCGACGGCGCGGATGTCGGCGACGGTGATCACCAGCAGCAGGCGCAGGCGCTCGGGGTTCTCGACGATGCGGGCGAAGGCGGCGACCGTGCTGGGGTCGGCCACGTCGCGCTTCTGGGCGAAGTCGCTCATCACCAGGTGGTTCTCGACCAGCCAGGCCACCAGCTCGACCTTGGCGCGCTCCACGCCCAGGCGCTCGCAGGCGCTGCGGGCGCTGCGGGCCCCGGCCTTCTCCTGGCCGCCCACCCCGCCCTTGCCGGTGTCGTGCAGCAGCATGGCCAGGAACAGGGCCTCGCGGTCCTCGATCAGCGGCAGGATCGAGACGGCCAGCGGATGGTCGTCGACCAGGCGGCCGGCGGCCATGTCGCCGATCAGGCCCACGGCCCGCAGGGTGTGCTCGTCCACCGTGTAGGAGTGGTACATGTTGAACTGCATCTGGGCGACGATGCGGCCGAATTCCGGGATGAACCGCCCCAGCACGCCGGCGTCGTTCATCAAGGTCAAGGTGCGGTAGGACCGCTTGCCCCGGGCCAGCAGGTCCAGGAACGCCCGGGTCGCCTGCGGGTCGCGGCGGACCTTCGAGGTGATCAGGTTCAGGTTGCGGGTCACGGCCGTGAAGGCGTCGGGATGCAGGTCCAGGTCGCGGTCGTCGGCGGTCTTGAACAGGCGGATCAGGTTGACCGGGTCGGCCTCGAACACCTGCGGGCCGTCGATGTTCAGCCGCCCGCCGTCCTCGTAGAAGCCGGCCACGTCCAGGGCCTTGCGCTTGGGCCGGCCGCCGCCGGGCAGGAAGCGGGAGATGCCCTTGGGCTCGTGCTTGAAGTGCTCGGCCTCCAGCTTGGCCGAGAAGGCGCGGGTCAGGGCCCCGACCTCCTTGGCCACCAGGAAGTAGCGGCGCATGAAGCGCTCGACGGCCGGGGCGTCGCCGCGGTCGCCATAGCCCATGCGGCGGGCGATCTCGGGCTGCAGGTCGAAGGTCAGGCGCTCCTCGGGCCGGCCGGTGGCGAAGTGCAGGTGGGCGCGCACCGCATGCAGGAAATCGAAGGCCCGGATGAAGCCCTTGGCCTCGCGGCGGTCGAACACCTCCAGCAGGAACACGTCCTCGGGCCGGTCGACCGGGTGCAGGTATTCGGCGATCCACATCAGGGTGTGCAGGTCGCGCAGGCCGCCCTTGCCCTCCTTGACGTTGGGCTCGACCATGTAGCGGCTGGCGCCGGCCCGGGCCTGGCGGTCGTCGCGCTCCTTCAGCTTGGCCGAGACGAAGGCCGCGCCGGTGCCCTTCATGACGTCGTCGCGGAAGCGCTTCTTCAGCTCCTCGCCCAGGCGTTCGTCGCCGGTCAGCCGGCGGGCCTCCAGGATCGAGGTGCGGATCGTGTAGTCTTCCTTGGAAAGCCGCACGCACTCCTCGATGGTCCGCGAGGCGTGGCCGACCTTGAAGCCCAGGTCCCATAGGGCATACAGCATGTACTCGATCACGCTCTCGGCGTGCGGCGTCTGCTTGTAGGGGCGCAGGAACAACAGGTCGATGTCGCTGAAGGGCGCCAGGGTGCGCCGGCCGTAGCCGCCGACGGCCAGCAGGCACAGCCGCTCGCCCTCGGTCGGGTTGCGGGCCCGGAACACGTGGACGGTCGTGAAGTCGTAGAGGGCGGTGATCACCTCGTCGGTGACGCCGCTGAGCAGGCGGGCCGTCTCCAGGCCGCCGGCCCCGTTCTCCAGCCGCTCCTTGGCGATCATCCGGCCGCGAAACAGCGCCTGCTTCAGGATCTCGATGGCCCGGGACCGCTGGCCGGCCTCGTCGCCGATCAGGTCCAGGGCGGCGGCCGACAGCCGGGCGCGCAGGGCGTGGCCGTCGACGACATGTTCCAGCGGGGTAGGGCGAAGGCGACGGGGCATGGCGGCTATATGGGGTTCCCGGGCGTGCGCGTCGAACCCGTCAAGCCGGTCCGCCGCGCCGCCGCCTTCACTATACGATGTCAGGTCTTGAGCAGAGCCTTAAGACGATAGAGCGCGTCCAGGGCCTCGCGCGGGCTCATGCCGTCGACGTCCAGGTCGGCCAGGGCCGCGTCGGTGCGGCTGGGCGCCGCCTGGGCGGGCGCCGCGACGGGCGCCGAGGCGGCGAACAGCGGCAGCTCGTCCAGCCTGGCCGGCGATTCGGTCTTGGACTCCAGCCGGTCCAGCACCGCCTTGGCGCGCGCCACGACCTGGGGCGGCACGCCCGCCAGCTTGGCCACCTGGACGCCGTAGGAACGGTCGGCGGGACCGGCGGCGGCCTCGTGCAGGAAGACCAGGTCGCCGTTCCACTCCTTGGCCCGTAGGGACAGGTTGGAGACATGGGCCATCCGCGTCTCCAGCGTGGCCAGCTCGTGATAGTGGGTGGCGAACAGCGCCCGGCAGCGGTTGACGTCGTGCAGGGCCTCGGCGCAGGCCCAGGCGATGGCCAGGCCGTCATAGGTGGCCGTGCCCCGGCCGATCTCGTCCAGGATCACCAGGCTGCGCGGGCTGGCCTGGGTGAGGATGGCGGCGGTCTCGACCATCTCCATCATGAAGGTCGAGCGGCCGCGGGCCAGGTCGTCGCCGGCCCCGACGCGGCTGAACAGCCGGTCGACGACGCCCAGGCGCAGCGACTTGGCCGGCACGTAGCAGCCGGACTGGGCCAGGATGGCCAGCAGGGCGTTCTGACGCAGGAAGGTCGACTTGCCGGCCATGTTCGGCCCGGTGACGATCGACAGCCGCGCGCCCGCCTCGCCGGCCGCGTCCAGGCGGCAGTCGTTGGGGGTGTAGGGGTCGCCGGCCCGCTTGACCGCGGCCTCGACCACCGGGTGGCGGGCGGCGCGGGCGTCGAAGGCCAGGGACCTGTCGACGGTCGGGCGCACCGCGCCGGCGTCCTCGGCCCACTCGGCCAGGGCGGCGGCGACGTCCAGCCGGGCCAGGGCCTCGGCGGCCAGCTGGATCGGCTCGGCCTGGGCCACGGCCTCGGCGCGCCAGTCCTCGAAGGCCGCGACCTCCATGGCCAGGGCCCGCTCGGCCGCCTGGGCGATGCGGGCGTCGAGGTCGGCCAGCTCGACGGTGGTGAACCGCACCTGGTTGGCCAGGGTCTGGCGGTGGATGAACGTGGCGTTCAGCGGCGGCTGGAACAGCGGGTCGGCCTTGCCGGCCGTGGCCTCGACGAAATAGCCCAGCACGCCGTTGTGACGGATCTTCAGCGGCACGCCGCTTTCCTGGCACAGGCGGGTTTCCAGCGCGGCCACCACCCGGCGGCTGTCGTCGCGCAGGGCGCGGGCCTGGTCCAGCTCGGGCCGGACGCCCGGCGCCACGAAGCCGCCGTCGCGGGCCAGGGCCGGCAGGTCGGGGCCCAGGCCCACTTCCAGGGCGTCCAGCAGGCGCGACAGGCCGACCTGCAGCGACGGGGTCAGGGCCTTCAGCGCCGCTTCCAGCTCGGCCGGCGGCGGCGACAAGGGATCGCTGGTGCCGCCGACCATGCCGGCCAGCTTCTCGCCGGTCTTCAGGCCATCCTTCAGGCAGCCCAGGTCGCGCGGGCCGCCGCGCCCGAGGGCCAGGCGGGACAGGGCGCGGGCCATGTCGCCGGCCCCCTTCAGCACCTCGCGCAGGCGCTCGCGCAGCGTCCGGTGGTCGACGAACCATTCCACCGCGTCCAGCCGGGCGTCGATGGCCGCCGGGTCGAGCAGCGGCCGGGCCAGGCGCGAGGCCAGCAGGCGGGCCCCGCCGGCGGTCACCGTGCGGTCGATGCAGGCCAGCAGCGAGCCGTTTCGATCACCATTTTGGGTGCGGTCGATCTCCAGGCTGGAGCGGGTGGCCGGGTCGATGGCCATCACGTCGGCCTCGGCCGCGCGGCGCGGGGCGCGCAAGGCCGGCAGCTTGCCGGCCTGGGTCATTTCCAGGTGGGCGGCGATCAGGCCCAGGGCCCCGATCTCGGCCGACGACAGGCCGCCGAAGCCGTCCAGGGTGTCGACGCCGTACAGCCGCTTGACCCGGGTCTCCGAGGCCTGGGGCTCGGACAGGGCCGAGGGCATGGGCTGGATCAGACCGCCGCAGATCTTCAGGGTCTGGGACAGGTGCTCGTCCGACAGCAGGCGGTCGGCGACCAGGGTCTCGGACGGGGCCAGGGCCGCCAGGATCGCGGCCACGGCGTCCTTGGCGACCAGGAAGCACTCGACCTCGCCGGTCGACAGCTCGACCGCCGCCACCGCCGCCTGGCCGGCCCGCACCGCGACGGCTGCGAGCCGATTGGCGCCCCGGGCGTCCAGCAGGCCGTCCTCGGTCAGGGTGCCGGGGGTGACCACCCGGACGATGTCGCGGCGGACCACCGACTTGGAGCCGCGCTTCTTGGCCTCGGCCGGGTCTTCCATCTGCTCGCAGACGGCGACCTTGAAGCCCATGCGGATCAGCTTGGACAGATAGGCCTCGGCCGCGTGCTGCGGCACGCCGGCCATCGGGATCGGCTGGCCGTTGTGGGTTCCCCGGAAGGTCTGGCTGATGCCTAGGGCGGCGGCGGCCTTGTAGGCGTCGTCGAAGAACAGCTCGTAGAAGTCGCCCATCCGGAAGAAGATCAGGGCGTCGGGCTGCCGCGCCTTCATCTCGAAGAACTGCTGCATCACCGGCGTCGCGCCGGTGGCGTCATAGGTCTGGACGGTAGGGGAGGCGGGGGCGTTCATCCCGAAAGACTTAACGTTTGCCGCTGAATCGCAGAAGTGCGATGTAGCATGTTCATGATTTGTGCCGATGCTTTTCTGCGTCGGATTCGAGGGGCGGCATGAGCGACGGCGAGATCGTTCTCTACAACACCGAAGATGGCCTCGCGCGGGTCCAGCTTAGAGCGGCGGATGGCACCGTTTGGCTGACCCAGGCGCAAATCGCCGAGCTGTTCGATACGACAAAACAGAACGTTTCGCTGCACCTGCGGAACCTGCTGGCTGAGCGGGAGCTGGCGGAGACTTCAGTTGTCAAGGAATCCTTGACAACTGCCGCCGACGGCACGGGTCGCCCACGACGCCGCCAAGCGGATCGCACACGAGCGATTCGAGGCATTCGATACGGGGCGTCGCACGGCCGAGGCGCGTGCGGCGGATATCGAGCACGTCGAGGAAATGCTTCGCCTAACGGAAGAGCTTAAGCCCGACCAGAAGCGCCGCCCCTAGCTGCCCGTCACTTCTTCCCAGAACCGCTTGGCCTTGCCGACGAAGTTGGCGGACTTGGGGTTCTGTTTCTCGCTGCACAGGCCGGCCAGCTCCTGCAGGAGCTCCTTTTGCCGGGCCGACAGGTGGGTCGGGGTCTCGACGAACAGCTCGACCACCAGGTCGCCGCGCTGGCGGCTGCGCAGGGACGGCATGCCCTTGCCCTTGAGGCGGACGGTCTTGCCGGTCTGGGCGCCTTCCGGGACCTTGACGGTCATGCGGCTGGAGCCGTCGCAGTTCTCGCCGCCGAGCAGGCAGGGGGCCTCGATGTCGCCGCCCAGGGCGGCCACGGTCATCGGCACCGGCACGGTGCACAGCAGGTCCAGGCCGTCGCGCTCGAACAGTTCGTGCGGGATCACCGACAGGAACAGGTAGAGGTCGCCGCGCGGGCCGCCGCGCACGCCCGCGTCGCCTTCGCCCGCCAGGCGGATCCGGGCGCCGTCGTCGACGCCGGCCGGGATGCGCACCGACAGCACGCGCTCGCGGCGCACCTGGCCGTGGCCGTGGCAGTTCTGGCAGGGGTCCAGCACCAGCCGGCCCGAACCGCCGCAGCGAGGGCAGGCGCGCTCGACCGCGAAGAAGCCCTGGGTGGCCCGCACGCGGCCGGCGCCGCCGCACGAGCCGCAGACGGTCGGGCTGGTGCCGGGCTTGGCGCCCGAGCCGTCGCAGACCTCGCAGGTGATGGCGGCGGGAACCTTGATCTCGACCTCGGCGCCCGCATAGGCCTGCTCGAGGGAGATCTCCAGGTCGTAGCGCAGGTCCTGGCCGCGCTGGGGGCCGTTCGACTGGCGACGGCCGCCGCCGAACATCTCGCCGAACACGTCGCCGAACACGTCGTTGAAGATGTCGCCGGCGTCAGCCCCGCCAAAGCCGCCCGGCCCGCCCTGCGAGCCGTTCACCCCGGCGTGGCCGAAGCGATCGTAGGCGGCGCGCTTCTGAGCGTCCGACAGCACCGAATAGGCTTCGTTGATTTCCTTGAACCGCGAGGAGGCGTTCTCGCAACCGCCATTGCGGTCGGGATGGTGCTCCATCGCCATCTTGCGGAAGGCGGCCTTGAGGGCGGCGTCATCGCAGCCACGGGCCACGCCCAGGACTTCGTAATAGTCGCGCATCGTCAGGGTCGATCACTAGCCATGTTGGAATAGGAGGTGGGAGCGCCCCCGCCCGGCCGCAAGCGGCGGGCAGGAGCCTTGTTCCCGAAACATAGGGCGGGCGAAACAGCGGTTAGGCGTTTCGCCCCGCGACCCATGGTCACGCCGACGGCTTGGAGTCGTCGACTTCTTCGAATTCGGCGTCGACGACGCCGTCATCGGCGGCGGCTTCCTCGCCGCCTTCAGCGCCCTGCTGGGCGCTGTACATCGCTTCGCCCAGCTTCATCGACGCCTGGATCAGGGCCTGGGTCTTGGCCTGGATGGCCTCGACGTCCTCGCCTTCCAGGGCCGACTTCAGCTCGGTCAGGCCGGTCTCGATCGCGGTCTTCTCGGGCGCGCCGACCTTGTCGCCGTGCTCGGCCAGGGCCTTCTCGGTCGAGTGCACGATGGCCTCGCCCTGGTTCTTGGCCTCGACCAGCGCCTTCTTCTTCTCGTCCGAAGCCTTGTTGGCCTCGGCTTCCTTGACCATGCGCTCGATGTCCGCATCCGACAGGCCGCCATTGGCCTGGATGCGGATCGAGTGCTCCTTGTTGGTCGCCTTGTCCTTGGCGTGGACATTGACGATGCCGTTGGCGTCGATGTCGAAGGTGACCTCGATCTGCGGCACGCCGCGCGGCGCCGGCGGAATGCCCTGCAGGTCGAACTGACCCAGGAACTTGTTGTCGACGGCCATCGGACGCTCGCCCTGGAAGGCGCGGATCGTCACGGCCGACTGGTTGTCGTCGGCGGTCGAGAAGGTCTGCGAGCGCTTGGTCGGGATGGTGGTGTTGCGCTCGATCAGCGGGGTGAACACCCCGCCCAGGGTCTCGATGCCGAGGGTCAGCGGGGTGACGTCCAGCAGCAGCACGTCCTTGACGTCGCCTTGCAGAACGCCGGCCTGCACGGCGGCGCCCAGCGCCACGACTTCGTCCGGGTTGACGCCCTTGTGCGGCTCGCGGCCGAAGAAGTCCTGCACCGCCTGCTGGACCTTGGGCATGCGGCTCATGCCGCCGACCAGGATCACTTCGTCGATGTCGCTCTTCTTCAGGCCGGCGTCCTTCAAGGCCTGCTCGCACGGACCGATGGTGCGGGCGATCAGGTCTTCGACCAGGGCTTCGAGCTTGGAGCGCGACAGCTTGATGTTCAGGTGCAGCGGGCCCGAGGCGTTCATCGAGATGAAGGGCAGGTTCACCTCGTATTGCGCGGTGCTCGACAGCTCCTTCTTGGCCTTCTCGGCCTCTTCGCGCAGGCGCTGCAGGGCCAGCTTGTCCTTGCGCAGGTCGACGCCCTGCTCCTTCTTGAACTCGTCGGCCAGGTAGTCGACGATCCGCAGGTCGAAGTCCTCGCCGCCCAGGAAGGTGTCGCCGTTGGTCGACTTCACCTCGAAGACGCCGTCGCCGATCTCCAGGATCGAGACGTCGAAGGTGCCGCCGCCGAGGTCGTAGACGGCGATCTTCTTGCCGTCGTTCTTCTCGAGGCCATAGGCCAGGGCGGCCGCGGTCGGCTCGTTGATGATGCGCAGGACTTCCAGGCCGGCGATCTTGCCGGCGTCCTTGGTGGCCTGACGCTGGGCGTCGTTGAAATAGGCCGGAACGGTGATGACCGCCTTGGTCACCGGTTCGCCCAGATGGGTCTCGGCCGCTTCCTTCATCTTCTGCAGGATGAAGGCCGAGACTTCCTGCGGGCTGTAGTCCTTGCCGTGCGCCTTGACCCAGGCGTCGCCGGTCGGGCCCTTGACGATCTCGTAGGGCACCATGGCCTTGTCCTTCTCGACCACCGGGTCGGAGGCGTTGCGGCCGATCAGGCGCTTGATCGCGAAAAGGGTGTTGGTCGGGTTGGTGACGGCCTGGCGCTTGGCGGGCTGGCCGACGAGGCGCTCGCCGTCCTCAAGGAAGGCGACGACCGAAGGGGTGGTGCGAGCGCCTTCGGCGTTCTCGATCACCTTCGGGGTCTTACCGTCCATGATGGCCACGCACGAGTTCGTGGTGCCAAGGTCGATACCGATAATCTTGCTCATGTTGAGACCTGCAGCTCCTGAATGGCGGACGGCGGTGACAAGGGCCTTAAGGCAAGCGCCCCGGTTTTTCTCGAGCCGTCCCCGTCTGGTCGCGTTCTAACGGTTGATCCAAATCCTCGCCGCCCAAAAAACGAGTTCTGGACGGCAAGCGTTCGTTCAATCGAAGTTGACGAGCCCGTCAACCCCGCTTCGATGCCCGATATGGGGGATAGGCGCCAGCCTGCAAGCCCAATCCCGCAAGGAATGAAGGGGAATCGTGACCTGCGACGAAATAGGCCGCGCCCGAAAAAGCGCGGCCCTTCCGTCAGATAGGTCGCGAGCGCGGCCCGAAAGCCTCACCTCGCGTTCGCTGAATCGGCTCGTCAGGCGGGGCGAGCGAGCCCGCCTCAGCCTTTTTTCGCCGTCCAGGCGGTGATCTGCGGCAGAGCGGCCTTGCGGGTCTTGATGCGGTCGGTGATCGAGGCCACCGACTTGCCGGCCTCGCCGCGCGAGCCGGCCGGCAGGTTGGCGGCGGCGTAGGCGGTGACCTTGCCGACCATCGCCGGGTCGGCCGAGGCCTTGGCCAGGCTCGGGATGAACTTGGTGCGCGACGCCGCGTCGACCTTGCCGTTCACCGCGTCCTTGTGGGCGACGGCAAAGTCGAACGCCATGTCCGGGTGCAGCTTGTCCACGGTCGAGATCATGTTGGCCGACAGGGTCTCGCTGGGCTCGTCGGTCAGGGCCAGGGCCAGGGCCTTGGCCGCCAGGGCCGGATCCGCCGCCGAGGCCAGCTGGGTGTAGAGCTGGTCGCGGATCAGCGGCGTCTTCTCGGCCTGGGCCTGGGCGCGCAGGGCGTCCCAGGCGGCCGCGTCGGCGTTGCGGCCGACCACGGCCAGGATGGGCTTGCGCAGCGGGCCGGGGACGGCGGTCGGGTCGGTCTTGTCGGCGGCGTAGCGGCGCTTGGCCTCGGCGATCACGGCGGCGTCGCCCAGCGTGCCGAGCGAGGTGATCAGGGTGGCGCGCAGGGTGGCGACCGGACCCGGCTCGCCGGCCTTGGCGGTCCAGCCGACCTGCTGGAACACCGGCGACAGGCGGGCCACGGCCAGCTTGCGGAAGGCCGCCCGTTCGGCCGGCGCGCCGTCGTACATGCCGTCGATGTTGGTCAGGATCGAGGCGACCTTGCCCCACACCTGGGGATCGGCGTCGGCCGGCGTGGCCATGACCAGGTCCAGGGCGTCGGTGACGGGCTGCTGGCCGTTCAGGCCCAGGGCCCAGGCGTCGGAGATCACGCCCAACTGGTCGATGGCCGGCAGCTTGGCGAAGCTGGCCGAGACGCCGGCGAAGGCCTTGGGCGTGTAGAGGGTGCGGAAATAGCCGGCCTGGCCGGCGTTGACGACCACCGGGCCGCAGCCCGCGACGCTCAAGCTCCCCTTGCCGCCCTCGACCAGGGTCTTGGCGACGGTGCTGGAGCCGGCGACCTGGGCCGAGACCGGCACGCGCCAGGCCAGGGGGGTCTTGGTCGGCTTGTCGCGGCTGAACTCGCCCTGGGTCAGGGTGACGGGGGTCTTGCCGGCCGCGCAGGCGCCGGCGTCGACCGTGATCAGCGGCACGCCCGGCTGCAGGGTGAAGTCGTGGGCGATGGCGGTGATCGGCTTGCCGGCCGCCTTCTCGACCTCGACCCACAGGTCGTCTGTCGTGCTGCTGCCGTGGGCATGGGCCTTGATGTAGGCGCGCACGCCGTCGCGCCAGGCGTCGGGGCCGACATAGGCCTCGAGCATGCGGATGACCGCCTCGCCCTTTTCGTAGGTGATGGCGTCGAAGGCCTGGCTGGCCTGGTCGACGGTCTCCACGTGCTGGACCACCGGATGGGCGGTCGACAGCGAGTCCAGGCCCATGGCGGTTTCACGGTTGGCGACCGAGGCCAGCTGGACGTTCCATTCGGGGTGGAAGCGCTCGGCGGCCCGGCTTTCCATCCAGGAGGCGAAGCCTTCGTTCAGCCACAAGTCGTCCCACCACGACATGGTCACCAGGTCGCCGAACCACTGGTGGGCCATTTCGTGCGCCACGACCGTGTAGATGGCCTGGCGGTCGGCCTGGGTCGAGATCGCCGGATCGTCGAGCAGGTAGTACTCGAAGTAGAAGATCGCGCCCCAGTTCTCCATGGCGCCGAAGAACTGGCTCTGGCCGGGGGCGGCGATGTGATCCAGCTTCGGCAGCGGGTAGGGGGCGCCAAAATAGTCGTTGTACCACTGCAGGATCGGGCCCGCGGACTTCAGGGCGAAGTCGGCCTTGGCCAGGTCGCCCTTCTTGGTGATCACGCCCATCTCGACGTCGCCGACCTTGGCGGTGGCGCGGTCGAACTCGCCCAGGGCGAAAAACAGCAGATAGGTCGACATCCTGGGCGAGGTGGCGAAGGTGACCTTGGACTTGCCGCCGCCGAGGTCCTGCGTCTTGCTGATGGGCATGTTGCCGACCGCCATCTGGCCGGTCGGCACGGTGACCTGGACGTCGTAGGTGGCCTTGAAGAACGGCTCGTCCCACGAGGGGATGAAGCGGCGGGCGTCGGAGTTCTCGAACTGGGTGTAGAGCGCGCGCTTCTTGCCTTGGGCGGTGTCGTAGTCCAGGGCGAACAGGCCGGCGGCCTGCTTGTAGATCTTGCCGCTGTAGTCGATGGCCAGGACATGGGCGCCCTTGGCGACCGGCTTGTCGAAGGTGAAGGTGGCGGTCTGGGCCTGGGCGTCGACGCTGACCTTGGCCGCGCCCTCGTTAGCGCCACCTGGGCCGGCGATCTGCGCCCTAGCGAAGGTCAGGTCGGCGGCCTGCAGGGTGATGGTCCGGGTCGGGGCGGCGACCTCGATGTCGATCTTCACCGAGGCGGTGAAGCTCAGCTTGTCGGCGTCGGGGGTAAAGGCCAGATCATAGTGGGTCGGGACCACGCCGCGCGGCAGCTGGGTCGTGACGGTGGCGGCGGCAGCCGCCGACCGGGCCGGTGCGACGGTTGCGGCTAGGGTCGATCCGGCGGCAAAAACGAGCACGGCGGCAGCCGCGGAGGAGAGAAGTCGACGCATGAACGGCCTTGGATTGCAAAATTTGTTCGGCCGGCCTGCCCGGCGGCGCAAACCAACACGGTCGCGGCGCGTCTGGCCCATTAAATCTGCGTAATGTTCAGATCGATCAATGTTCTGCCCGGTTTCGACCTCTGGCCTGGGGCGCTGGACCCCAAGGCCCAGGCCGATCTCGTGCGCCTGGCGACGGCGGCGCTCGAGGCCGCGCCGCCCGCCCATTACGAGACGCCCTACGGCAAGGCGATGAGCGTGGCCATGAGCAGCTTCGGTCCGCTGGGCTGGACCAGCGACAAGGCCGGCTATCGCTACGCCGACCGTCATCCGGCCAGCGGACGGCCTTGGCCGGCGATGCCCCAGGTCCTGCTCGACCTCTGGGCGGCGCTGGGCGATCCGGAGGTCCCGCCGGACTCCGCCCTGATCAACCTCTATCGCGGCGAGGCGCGCATGGGCCTGCACCAGGACCGCGACGAGGCCGATCCGCGCTTTCCGGTGCTGTCGATCTCGCTGGGCGACACGGCGGTGTTCCGGATCGGCGGACCGTCGCGCAAGGACTCGACCCGATCGCTGAAACTGTCGTCCGGCGACGTCTGCCGGCTGTCCGGCCCGGCGCGCCTGGCCTTCCACGGCGTGGACCGCATCCTGCCGGGCTCGTCGGGGCTGGTTGCGGGGGGAGGGCGGATCAACATCACGCTGAGACGGGCGGAGTCCGCCTAAGGTCCTCCCCCTGTGGGGGAGGCGATCGCGAAGCGATCGGTGGGGGGAGTCTTGGGGGTGTCGATCCGGGTTGCGGCCACGTGCCGATCAATCCCCCACCGTCGGCTTCGCCGACACCTCCCCCACAGGGGGAGGATCAACGAAAAAGGGCCGCCCCACCGGACGGCCCCTTGTTCATCCCCGAAACCCCGGAAGCCTCAGCCGCGCAGCTTGCGGGTGATGGTCTCCAGGTCCTGGCTCAGGACCGGGTCCTCGGCGCGCAGGGCCTCGATGCGGCGCACGGCGTGCAGGACGGTGGTGTGGTCGCGGCCGCCGAAGCGCCGGCCGATGTCGGGCAGCGAGCGGGTGGTCAGCTGCTTGGCCAGCCACATGGCCGCCTGGCGCGGACGGGCGATGGCGCGGTTGCGGCGCTCGCTGAGCAGGTCGGCCTGCTTCATGCCGTAGTGCTCGGACGTGGCCTTCTGGATGTCGTCGATGGTGATGCGCTTCTCGCCGGCCCGCAGGTGCGGCCGCAGGATCGCCTGGACCTCGTCCAGGGTCAGGCGCGAGACGCCTTCGCCGGCCCGGGCCGACAGGGTGTTGAGCGCGCCTTCCAGCTCGCGGACGCTGTCGGTGAAGCGGTCGGCCAGGAAGTTCAGCACCTCGGTCCGCATCGTCGGCTCGAAGCCATGCTGGCGCGACAGCGCCTGCAGCTTGCGGTCCAGGATGCCCAGGCGCAGGGCGCGGTCGGCCGGCTCCAGGCCGCAGACCAGGCCCGCCGACAGGTGCGAGCGCAGGCGGGCGTCCATCTCGGTCATGGCCGCGGGGGCCCGATCCGAGGAGAACACCACCCGGCGGCCGTCCTCGACCAGGGCGGTCAGGGTGTGGAACAGCTCTTCCTGGCTCGACTGCTTGCCGGCGATGAAATGCACGTCGTCGATGATCAGCAGGTCGGCGCCGCGCAGCTCTTCCTTGAAGGCCGCGGTCTGGCGGTCCATCACCGCGCGGACGAAGGTCGACAGGAAACGCTCGGCGGTCAGGTAGACCACGCGCTTGGTCGGGGCCTGGCGCATGGCCTCCCAGGCCAGGGCGTTAAGCAGGTGGGTCTTGCCGAAGCCGTAGGGGCCGTGGAACAGCACCGGGTTGAAGTGGCCGTCGGCCCAGCTGGCCACCCGGCGCGCCACGGCGTGGGCGAACTCGTTGGCCGGACCCGGCACGAAGGTGTCGAAGGTGAAGCGTTCCTGCAGGCCCTGGACGGGCGAGGCCTTGGCGCCAAGGCCCGAAGCCGTGGGCGCCAGTCCCGGCACGTCGCTGGACACCGGCAGCACGATCTCGATCGGCTCGGCCTTGGCTTCGTAGCCGGAGGACGCGACGCCCGAAGCGCCATGGACGGCTTCGAACTCCTGGCGCGACTTGAGGTCCAGCCGGCGCGCGGTGGGGTCGTTGGCGGCCCACAGCTCGCTGACGCGACGCCAGGCGCTGCGGCGGATCCAGTCGCGGGCGATGCCCGTCGGGGTCACCACCACCACGTCGCCGGCCGCGCTCTCGCGCAGGACGGCGGGCGCGATCCACGAGCCGAAGGCCGCATCGCCCAGCTCGCGCTTCAGCACCAAGCAGACCTTGTTCCAGACGACGCCCGCGGGCTCGCAGGCAACCGTCGAGAACGCAGCCGAGAACTCTTGGGTCACTACCCCGCCTTTGGTCGTCATCGTCACCGCCTCGGTATTTGTCGCGTCATCCCCGATCGCCGCCCCCCATGGCGCACGACCGCGTCCCCCAAAACCTTCGCTGTCCACAAGACACAGGGGCTTGATCGGCGAACGCAAGGGTTCGGCCGCCGCCAGTGATCTCCATGGACTGGAAGAGCGTTGAGACGCTTAAACTAGCCAGCGGCCCCCGCCGGTCAAACGGAAAACTTGCGTCCGTCGGCGGATATTTCTGTTGACTCGACAGACGTCCGCGCCCGCCAAGGGAATGCTATTTCGGAGCCCGATGCTCAACCGTCGGAATGTCTCGTGGACAATCTTCAGTTTGAAAAAACGCAATAGAAAAAGCCGACCGAGTTTCCTCGATCGGCTTTTCTAAGTCTTTGATTTCGCTAGCCGAACGACGTTCGGTGAGAAACTGGATTTAGGCCGCGGCCTGATCAAGCTTCTTCAGGCGAGCCGCCAGGCGCGAAACCTTGCGCGAGCCGGTGTTGGGGTGGACGACGCCCTTGGAGACGGCGCGCATCAGTTCCGACTGCGCTTCGATGAACGCGGCCTTGGCGACGACCTTGTCGCCGGCGGCCAGGGCGTCTTCGAACTTGCGCAGGAAGGTGCGCACGCGCGAACGGCGAGCGGTGTTCACTTCGGTGCGACGAGCGATCTTGCGGATCGCTTTCTTGGCGCCGGGATTATTGGCCATTAGTTCGGACCTTCAAACGGACAGCCGCGCGGGCGGCCGCGAAGCAGGAGAAATCAAGAGCGCGCGGATATACGGGAACGGCCGCCTTGGGTCAATCGCCGAGCACCTAGAAATCTCGCGCGCCGGCCTGACGGCGGTTCACGACCCCTTGAACGCCGGTTTGCGCTTCTCGACGAAGGCGGCCATGCCTTCCTTCTGGTCGTCGAAGGCGAACAGCGAGTGAAACAGGCGCCGCTCCAGCGCAACGCCCGTGCTGAGCGTCGTCTCATAGGCGGCGTTGACCAGCTCCTTGTTCATCGCCGTGGCCAGCGGCGACTGGGCGGCGATCTTGGCGGCCACGGCCAGGGCCTCGTCGACCAGGGTGTCGGCCGGGAAGATCCGCGACGCCAGGCCGGCCCGCTCGGCCTCCTCGGCGCCCATCATCCGGCCGGTCAGGATCATGTCCATGGCCTTGGACTTGCCGACCAGCCGCGTCAGGCGCTGGGTGCCGCCGATGCCGGGGGCGACGCCGAGATTGATCTCGGGCTGGCCGAACTTGGCCGTGTCGGCGGCCAGGATGAAGTCGCACATCATCGCCAGCTCGCAGCCGCCGCCCAAGGCGTAGCCGGCCACCGCGGCGATGATCGGCTTGCGGGTCCCCTCGATCGCCCGGGCCCCGGCGGCGAAGAAGTCGTCCTTGAACATCTGGGCGTAGGACTTGTCGGACATTTCCTTGATGTCGGCCCCGGCCGCGAAGGCCTTGGCCGAGCCGGTGATGACGACGCAGCCGATCGCCTCGTCGGCCTGGGCCGCCGCCAGGGCTTGACCTAGCTCAGCCAGCAGGGCGGTGTTGAGGGCGTTCAGCGCCTCGGGCCGGTTCAGGCGGATCAGGGTCACGCCGGGCGCGGCCTCCGGGGTCTCGACGATCAGGGTCTGGTACGCGGCCATCGGCGGTCTCCTGTTGCGCGCCGCCGTTATAGAGCGCCGGACGGCGTTGGGGAGCCCCTGGGGAAGCGGGCGCCGCCGACCGCCCCCTACACCGCGATGAAGGCGGCCAGTTCGTGCGGCTCGCCGGTGGGGAAGGCGGTCTTGAGGTGGTCGAGAAACGCCGAGACCCGCGCGCTGAGCAGGCGGCGCGAAGGGTAGAGCGTCCACAGGTGGATTTCCGGCCCGTCGACGTCGCCCCAATGGGCCAGACGGCCGGCCGCCAGGTCGTGACTGACCAGCGACACCGGAAGCCGCGCGACGCCGACGCCGGTCCGGACCGCGTCGCGGACCATGATCATCGACGACAGGCCCAGGACGGGATCGACCATCAGGGTCGAGCGTCCGGTCGCGCTCGCCACCTTCCAGGCCTCGATTCCGGACCCCGTCCCGCGCACGACGGCGGGGACGGCCGAGCCGTCCGCCGGCCGGACAAGGTCGGGGCTGGCCACCACCACCAGGCGGTCGCGCATGAAGGCTCGCCCGACCAGGGTCTCGTCCGGATTCGGATTCACGCGGATCACCAGGTCGTAGCCTTCCTCGACCATGTCGACGGGCCGGTCTTCCGTCGTCACCTCCAGGCGGATGTCCGGATATTTGAGGGCGAACCCGGCGGCCAGCCGTCCCATCGCGATCTGCGAGAACAGCAAGGGCGCGCTGACCCGGAGCAAGCCGCGCGGGGTGCTGCCGCCGGACGCGATCCCGGCCGCGGTCTCGTCGAGCTCGGTCAGCAGGGCGGACGTCCGTTCGTGGAGCGTCCGGCCCTCCTGGGTGAGCTTCAGCGTCCGCCCGCCGCGCTCGAACAGCCGCAGGCCCAGGCTGGCCTCGAGCTCCGCGACCCGGCGCGACAGGGTGGCCTTGGGCCGTCCGGCGGCGCGGGCGGCGCGGCCGACCCCGCCATGCCGGGCCACCAGATTGAAATCGGCGAGGGCCAGCCAGTCCATGTGTTCCACCAGTGAGACGGAGTGTCCAGATCTAGCGGCTATTGGACGAACTGTGGATCGCTAATTTGCCGGTGTCACTTGAACCCCGGAGATTTTCTCATGACCATCCTCGTTACCGGCGCCACCGGCCGTGTCGGCGGCCAAGTCGTCCAGCAACTGGTCCAGCGCGGCGCCGACGTGCGCGTGCTCGTCCGCGATCCCGCCAAGGCCGACTTCCCGGCCGGCGTCGAAGTCGTCCAGGGCGACCTGCTCGACATCGACGCCGTGCGCGCCGCCTTCAGCGGCGTGCGCACGCTGTTCCTGCTCAACGCCGTGGCGGCCGACGAATTCACCCAGGCGCTGATCGCCCTGAACATCGCCCGCGAGTCCGGCGTCGAGCGCGTCGTCTACCTGTCGGTGATCCACGCCGACCGCTTCGTGAACGTGCCGCACTTCGCGGTGAAGTCCGGCGCCGAGCGGATGATCCAGCAGATGGGCTTTTCGGCCACGATCCTGCGTCCGGCCTACTTCATCGACAACGAACTGACGATCAAGGACGTGGTCCTGAACCACGGCCTCTATCCGATGCCGATCGGCGGCAAGGGCCTGGCCATGGTCGACGCCCGCGACATCGCCGAGGTCGCCGCGATCGAGCTGATCCGCCGCGACCAGGCGCCCGGCAAGCTGCCGACCGAGACCCTCAACCTGGTCGGCCCCGACACCCTGACCGGCTCGGACGTGGCGGCGATCTGGTCCGACGTCCTGGGCCGTCCGGTCGCCTATGGCGGCGACGATCCCAGCGGGTTCGAGCAGAACCTGGGCGCCTTCATGCCCAAGTGGATGGCCTATGAAATGCGCCTGATGGCCGAGCGCTTCGTCGGCGACGGCATGCTTCCCGAGGCCGGCGACGTCGAGCGCCTGACCGCCATCCTGGGCCGCCCGCTGCACAGCTATCGCGAGTTCGCGGCCCAGATCGCCGCGACCGCCGGCAAGGACTGAGGCCATGATCTATTCGACCGCCACCGTTCCGGTGAACCCGGAAGGCGAAACCAAGCTGACCCGCGCCCAGGCGTGGGCCGGCCTAGAGCTCAAGGCCCGCGACGCCCGGCTGTTCCTGCCGCCGGGCCTCTGCACCCGCTGTGACGTCGTGGAGGAAAGCGCGACCCACTTCGTCCGCGACGCCACGATCGGCGGCGTCGACCTGCGCGAGATCGTCGCCCTGGAACCCCAGGGCAAGGTCACCTTCTTCCAGGCCGCGGGACCGCGCGAAGGCGCCATCGTCAACGAACTCTTCGAGGACGAGGCCGGCGCGCTGCAGCTGCGCTTCTACTGCTATCTCGGCCTGCGCGGCAAAACGCCGAACGGACCGGAGGAGCAGGCCGAGCAGGCGCAGTTCAACGGCGACACGGGCTACCGGGCCGCCCTGCTGTCGACGCTGAAGCGCACTCGCGAACTGGTCGCCGAGGGCTCGCTGCAAGCCTGACAGCCTAGGCGGGACCGTCTCCCCGGAGGCCGTCCCGCCTAGAGCATCGCGCGGAAAAGTGGACGCCGGTTTTCCGCAAAAGCGATGCGAAAACAAAAAGCTAGAGCAAGCCGTGCGATCCTTATCGCGCGGCTTGCTTTAGACCTGGCAGACCGGGCAGAAGAAGGTCGAGCGGCCGGCCTGGACCTCGCGGGCGATCACGCCCTTGCAGCCCGGCGTGGGGCAGGGCTGGCCCTCGCGGTCATAGACCCGGAAGCGGTGCTGGAAATAGCCCAGGGCCCCGTCGGCCGCCGCGAAGTCCTTCAGGGACGAGCCGCCGACCTCGACCGCCTCGGCCAGCACGTCCTTGATCGCCGTCGTCAGCGGGCCCAGCCGCTTGCCGGCGATCATCCCGGCCGGCTTGAACGGCGAGATATGGGCCCGGTGCAGGGCCTCGCAGACATAGATGTTGCCCAGGCCGGCGACGGTCTTCTGGTCCAGCAGCAGGGTCTTGGGCCCCTGCTTGCGGCCGTTGAAGGCGGCGACCAGGGTCCTGGCGTCGAAGGCCTCGCTTAGGGGCTCGGGCCCCATGGCCGTGAACCAGGGGTGGCGGTCCAGCCGGTCGGTGGCGACCAGGTCCATGAAGCCGAACCGGCGCGGGTCGTAATAGGTGACCACCGCCCCGTTTTCGGTCTCGAACACCACATGTGCGTGCTTGTCGTCGGGCGTGACCTGGCGGGCGAAGTCGCCGGGCCGGGTGGCGCCTTCCGGGGCGGCGATCTCGAAACGCCCGGTCATGCCCAGGTGCATCACCAGGGTGTCGCCCCGGTCGAGCGGGGCCAGCAGGTACTTGGCCCGGCGGTCCAGCCGCAGGATCCTCGCGCCCGTCAGCCGCTGGACGAAGCCGTCGGGCAGCGGAAAGCGCAGGTCGGGACGGTTGGCGCGCACGCGGGCCAGGCGGGCGCCGGCCAGGACGGGCTCCAGGCCGCGGCGCACGGTCTCGACTTCGGGCAGTTCGGGCAAGGCGGACCTCGGGCGGGAAAGGGCCGCCAGATATCGGTCATTCGACGCGCGGTTCCTAGGGCTAGCCGGAAGGGTCCCGCGCAAAACCGGTGACGGACGGACACGGGCGGCTATAAGAACCTGACGACGGGGCCGTGCGCCACGAACCGTCTCCACGGCTATTTCGAGCGCCAAATTCGAGCAATGACATGACCAAGGCCTCCGCCACCTTCGGATTCAAGGACGTCGATCCCTCGGCCAAGGCCGGACTGGTGCGCGGCGTGTTCGACCGGGTCGCCAAGAACTACGACCTGATGAACGACGTGATGAGCGGCGGGGTGCACCGGCTGTGGAAGGACGCGGTCGCCGCGCGCCTGAACCCGCAGCCGGGCGAGATCATCATCGACTGCGCCGGCGGCACCGGCGACATGGCCCGCCGCTTCGCCAAGATGGCCCGCCAGGCCCAGGAGCGCCGGGGCGGCCCGGACGCCGCCGTCCACATCATCGACTACAACGCCGAGATGATCGCCGCCGGCATCGAAAAGGGCGGCGCGCCCGAAATCACCTGGACCGTGGGCGACGCCCAACGCCTGCCGCTGCCCGACGCCCATGCCGACGCCTATGTGATCTCGTTCGGCATCCGCAACGTCACCGACATCGACGCGGCCCTGCGTGAGGCCCGGCGGGTGCTCAAGCCCGGCGGCCGGTTCCTGTGCCTGGAGTTCTCCAAGCCGGTGACCGAGGCGCTCGCGAAAGCCTACGACGCCTATTCCTTCAAGCTGATCCCGCAGTTCGGCGAATGGCTGGCCAAGGACCGCGACGCCTACCAGTACCTGGTCGAGAGCATCCGCCGCTTCCCCGACCAGAAGACCTTCGCCGGCATGATGGAGAACGCCGGCTTCAAGCGGGTGACGATCACCAACTTCACCGGCGGCGTCGCGGCGATGCACCAGGGCTGGGCGATCTAGGGTCCGGGCCGACGCGGCCCTGCGGCTCGCGCGCTCCGCTTCCGCCTAGCTCGGGGCGTTCGTGACGCGGTTGGACGCCACGATGTCGGCGTGGGTGGGACTTGGCCCAAGCTTCGCAAGGGTCTCCATCATCGCGTCGCGCTTCGCCGGGGCCTCGCCGGGGCGGGCCAGGGCCAGGGCTTCGCGGGTCTTCTCCGCGTTCCAGTCGCAGCAATAGACCGGCGTCGAGGGCTGCTGGCGCCAGGACTCGGCCAGGGGACCGGCGTCGACCGGGTCGAAGCCCACGTCGTTGACCAGGCCGGCGACGAGGGCCTTGGCGTCCGGGTCGTCGCCGGCGATGGCGACGGCCAGGCGGTCGCTCGCGCCGGGGGGACGCCCCAGGTCGGCGAGGGAATAGGCCAGGATGTTGTTGAACGCCTTGACGACCGGGCGGGCGATCTGGCGCGACACCCAGACGCTTTCCACCATCCCGCCGTCGATCTCGGCGATCTGGGGGTCGCGCAGGCCAGGATAGTAGTTGCCGGTGTCGATCACCGGCGCGGCCGGCGGCAAGCCGTCGAACAGGTCCTTCGGCAGGTCGGCCACGGCGGGAAACGGGATGGACAGGATCACCGCGTCCACGCCCTCGACCGCGCCCCGTATGTCGACCGGCGTCGCGCCGACCTTTTCGGCGAAGGCGCGCACGCCTTCCACGCCGCGCGAGTTGGCGACGCGCACCTCGTGACCCGCCGCGCGCAGCTTGCCGGCGAGCGCGCCGCCGATGTTGCCTGTCCCGATGACGCCGATCTTCATGCCGTTTCTTTCCGCAAGGGTAGGGGTGTCAGCCGACGCATCAGCGCCGGCTCATGTCAGCCCCGAGGCGCGATCGCCAGGGCGTCTAGGGTGCGTCGAAGGTCGTCGAGACCTTCATCGGTCAGCTGGCACGCGGTCTTGATCTGTCCGGTGACGCCACGGACCGCCGCCTCCAGGGAACGACCGACGGGCGTCAGGTCGACCATGACCCGGCGTTCGTCCTTGGCGTCCCGGGTGCGGCTCACCCGCCCCGCCGCTTCCAGGCGCTTGACCAGGGGGGTGATGGTCCCGGTGTCCATGTCCAAGGCGGCGCCGAGCGCGCCCACGGTGCGCGGCCCGCCGTCCAGCAGTTCGAGGACGACCAGGTACTGGGGGAAGGTCAGGCCGAGAGGCTCCAGGATCGGCTTGTGCAGGCGCACCATGCGGTTGGCGGCGCTGTGGAGCGAGAAGGAGAGTTGGGTCGCCGTGCTACGCCGTGTCACGTCTGGTTCCTAGCGCACAATTATCTAGTGCTCTAGATAATGACTCTAACACCTGCTTCAACCCGCCTGCCGGCATTCACCTCGCCACGAGCGCCGCAATGGGCTGGTGGCGCGACGCTCAGACGACGTGGAAGCGGGGCGGCAGGCAGGCGCTGCCCGCCGCCCCGGCGCTTCAGATCATGCTCGACATGCCCATGGCGCTGAGGAGGCCGTTCTGGATCGGGGCCACGGCCGCGTTCAACTGCTCGACGCCGAAATCCAGACCCTCAGGCATGACGACGGTCCGCAACGGCCGCCGGTCCGTGGCCTCGACCAGCCGGGCGATGGCGTCGGCGACCCGCTGGGGTCGGGGCGGGTTGGCCGGATCGTCGCCGTCGCCGGCGTGGGCCTTGATCTGGCCGGGGATCGCCGCGACCTCGCCATAGGTCGCCAGCACGCCCCGGTCGGAGGGCTCCGGGCTGGACGGGAGAAGGTTGCTGGGGAACGGGCCTGGCTCGACGATGACCGAGTCGACGCCAAAGCTCGACAGTTCGTAGCGATAGGCTTCGGCCAGCGCCTCGAGCGCGAACTTGCTCGCCGAATAGACGCCGAAGAAGGGGGCGACCACGCGCCCCATCAGAGACGTGACGTGGACGAGAAGCCCGCCGCCGGCGGCGCGCATATGCGGCAGGACGGCGCGGTCGGCGCGCACGGCGCCGAAGAAATTGACCGCGAACTGCCGTTCGATGTCGGCCACCGTGTAGGCCTCGGTGACCCCGACGGCCATGACGCCGGCGTTGTTGACCAGGACGTCGATCTTTCCGTGCTGCGCGATGACCTGGTCGATCGCCGACTTGACCGACGCCTCGTCGGCGACGTCCATTTCGAGGACCTGCAGCGCATGGCCTCCCGCCTTCGCCGCCTCGACGAGCTCGCGCCGGACAGGGTCGTTTCGCCCACCGACGTCGCGCATGGTCGCCACCACGACGTGCCCGCGCCGCGCGAGCTCCAGGGCCGTCAGCCTCCCGAACCCGCTGCTGGCGCCGGTCACAACGACAATTTTTCCGCTCATCGATCTTGTCTTTCCATCCGAGGGGGTGTCGCAACCTAGATAGACAGATCTGTCTGTCTTTGCCAAGAACAAATAGACAGACTAGTCTGTTTACGAACTGGTGCTTCGAGGCGCGAGGATGGACATGGCCGACGTGACGGGGTTCGCGGACCTGGAGACGCAACCGCTGGCCGCCCTCGCCCCGCGAGAGCGGATCCTGAAAACGGCTTCGGACCTGTTCTACCGGTTCAGCGTCCACTCCGTGGGGATCGACCGCATCATCGCCGAAAGCGGCGTGGCCAAGATGACGTTCTACAAGCACTTTCCGTCGAAAGCCGACCTCGTCGCGACCTATCTGCGCCACAAGAGCGCCCTCTGGTTCCAGATGCTTGAAACGGCGACGGAGAGACCCGGACTCTCTCCATCGGAGCGCATCCTCGCCATTTTCGACGCGCTGGACGGGCCTTTCCGCTCGCCGGCCTTCCGCGGCTGTCCTTTCGTCAAGGGAATGGCCGAGTTCGGACCGGATGCCGACGCCCCGGACGTCCAGGCGACCATCACCGCCTATTTCAAGGACCTGCACGACCTTGTCGCCGCGCTGGTCGAGCCCTTGGGCCTGAACAGGCCTGAAAGGACCGTGATGCAGATCCTGTCGCTGATCCAGGGCGCGATCGTGATGGCGCAATCGACCCGCGACCCGCTCGTGGCGGAGGCGAACCGCGATGCGGCCAAGCTGTTGATCGACAGCGCCGTGGCGAGCGCTGGAGCCTGAAGCTTCGCGCTCGCCGGCGGTTGTCAGGCCGCCGTGTCGCGGACGATTCCGGAGTCACTCCGGGATACCCAGCGTGAATAGCGTTGGGGCGCGGAATTCGGTAAAGGCGGATCACTGCGCCTAGGCTATCGCCTGCAGGCTCCGTGGACAGTCAGTGGTCTTGGGCCGAATTCCTCGTCCTTCGACAAGCTCAGGATGAGGAATTCTACTGAACCCCTTGTCTGTTGGAGAAGCGGTAAGCTCACCCGTGGCCCTCATCAACCGTAGCCCTCATCCTGAGCCTGTCGAAGGACGAGGGCAGCGCCTGTACGCGAAACGCCCAACCGTCGAGAGCGCCTAAGGCACGCCTTCCCGAGAGTCCGCCCTTGGAGCAGACGTTTTGATGGGCTGCCGAGGGCCGAACACCCACTCGGTCATGTCCTGCCAAGGGTTTCCTGCGCCGCTTTTCGCGGGGCCTAGCCGGTCAGCGGTGAAAGCGGCCTTGACCGGAGCGCGCGGAGCGGGCTTTCAGGCCGGGACATGAGCTTTTTCCCGCCTGCCCGTCGCCTGCCGATCGAGACCTTCGCCGCATGAGCCGGGTCGCCGCATGCCTGCGCCTGATCGCCACCGGCTGGGCCCTGGTCCGGGCCGACGCCCTGGTCCCGCGCGAGGTCGAACCGATCCTGCCGCCATCGGCGCGGCTGGCGGGACGGGCGCTGCGGCTGTTCGCCGGCCCGGCCGCCCGCAAGGGCCGGCCAGGCGAGCGCCTGGCGCGGGTGCTGGAGCGCGAGGGTCCGGCCGCCATCAAGATGGGCCAGTTCCTGTCGACCCGCGCCGACATCTTCGGCGCGGCGTTCGCCGAGGACCTGTCGCACCTGAAGGACCGCCTGCCGGCCTTCCCGCTGGAGGTGGCCAAGGCCGAGGTCGCGCGCGGCCTGGGCGCGCCGCTGGACAGCCTCTACGCCCGCTTCGACGCCTCGATCGCCGCCGCCTCCCTGGCCCAGGCCCATGCCGCGACCCTGCTGGACGGCACGCCGGTGGCGGTCAAGGTGCTGCGGCCCGGCGTCGAGCGCCAGGTGGCGCGCGACAGCGCCGCCCTGCGCCTGGCCGCCAGCCTGGCCGAGCGCCTGGCCCCGGCGGCCCGCCGCCTGCGGCCGCGCGAGTTCGTCGAGGTGGTGATCCGAGCCCTGGACCTGGAGCTGGACCTGCGGTTCGAGGCCGCCGGCTGCGCCGAGCTGGGCGAGGCCATGAAGCGCGACCCCTATATGCGCGCGCCCGACGTGGTGTGGGACGGGGTCGGCAAGCGGTTCCTCACCCTGACCTGGGCCCCGGGCCTGGCCCTTTCGGACCCGGCCGCGCTGGAGCAGCCGGGCCTGGACCGCAAGGCCCTGGCCGAGGCGGTGACGCGCGGCTTCCTGGCCCAGGCCCTGGATCATGGCCTGTTCCACGCCGACCTGCACGAGGGCAACCTGTTCGTCAGCGCCCCAGTTCAGGGAGGGGTCGCCGCGATCGTCGCGGTCGATTACGGCATCCTGGGCCGCCTGGGCCCGGCCGAGCGCAAGTACCTGGCCGAGATCCTGTACGGTTTCCTCAATCGCGACTATCCGCGCGTGGCGGCGATCCATTTCGACGCCGGCTACGTGCCCGCCCACCAGGATCGCGACGCCTTCGCCCAGGCCCTGCGGGCGGTGGGCGAACCGGTGTTCGGCCGCGACGCCAGCGACGTGTCGATGGGCAGGCTGCTGGCCCAGCTGTTCGAGATCACCGCCCTGTTCGACATGGCCCTGCGGCCCGAGCTGGTGTTGCTGCAGAAGACCATGGTCACGGTCGAGGGCGTGGCCCGGCGCATCGACCCGACCCACGACCTGTGGGCCGCCGCCGACCCGGTGGTGCGCCGCTGGATCGCCCGCGAGCTGTCGCCGGCCGCCAAGGTTCGAGCCTTCGCCGACGAGGCCGCCCAGGCGATCCGCGCCCTGGCCCGCCTGGCCGAGGCGCCCGTCGTTCCGGCCGTCGCCGTGGTCCAGCCGCGCCCCTCCCGGCCGCTGCTGTGGTTCCTGGCCGGCGCGGCGGTGGCGGGCCTGGCCTTCGCGGCGGGGGCCTGGTTGGTCTAGGGTCGGCGCCTCCACGGATCACGCGCTCGCGCCGACACCCGCAGCAAGCCGACGAAAACCGTCGTCGCCCATTCCTCCCGTTCTCAAGCACGACCGTCGCCTATAGTTTCGCGCCAAATGTTCCGCGCCAAAACCGTCGTCCCGGACAAACTCGACGAAGCCGAGCGCCGATCTGGGCCCACAGGAAGCGCCTGCGTTCACGCTCCGGTCCCGGATCTTCGCGCTGCGCGCTCGTCCGGGATGACAGCCGCTCTTGGCCCTGCCCCACCTTCTCTCCTCCGGCAGAGGCCCGAGCAGGCCGATGCTCTTGACCTCGACAAGCTCGCCCAGGGGCGTTGCGCACCGCCCCTGGGTCCCAGTCGCCGGCAGGGCCGACCGGGGTGACGAGGCGGGGTCGGCGCGGCCGCCCTCGCCTCGGCGCCTTCCCCCAGGCGCGCTTGTGGGAACCTCTTAGCTGTCGGCGCTTGCCGCCCGATCCCGCGTCGAGGCCGTGCGCCGGGACTGGCCGGTCTTCTGCGTCGCCCAATAGGCCGCGCCGTCGTCGGGCTTGAACATGGTGCGCGGCGCCCCGGCCTTGGTGACCACCGCGAAGACGTTAGCCGCGGGGTCATAGATCAGGGTGTCGCCATTGGCCCGAGTCAGGGTCTGGGCTCCGGCCGGCGGATGGGCGACGAAGGCGTGGGTCTTGCGCACATAGTCGTCGACGTCGACGGCGGCGAAGTCGGCGCCATAGCGCTCGAAGCCGCGCTGGGCGTTCTCCTCGGCCGTGCGCGTGCGGTTGGCCGCCCACATCGGCTTGCCCGCCACCTTGCGTACTGGCGCGTCGCGCGGATCGGGTCGGGTCGGCGCGCTATCATAGGCCCCGCCGCCATAGGAAGGCGCGTCGCGGTCGGACGCCGGCTCGGCGGCGGTGGCCACGTCGCCCGCCTTGGGCGCCTTCACCGCCGAGGCGCCGCCGTCGCAGGCGGCCAGACCCAGGGCCAGGCCGGCGGCCGCCACGGCCGGAAACCAGGATGCACGCCGTACCGTCATGATCGATCTCCGAATGTTTCCTCTACTTTGGAGAGTAAGAACGAAGACGGAACGGATGTCGAGTCCCCGTTAAGGTTTTTTGCGCATGGGGGCTTACGCTGGACGCCGCGTCGCTCTATGCGCCTGGGGAGACGCGCCGGAGGCCGACCCCATGACCGACTTCATGACCGACTCCACCGCCACAAGGCGGGTTCTTCTGGTCGTCGGCGGCGGCATCGCCGCCTATAAGGCGCTGGAGCTGACGCGCCTGCTGCGCAAGGCCGGGGTAGCCGTGCGGCCGATCCTGACCAAGGCCGGCGCCGAGTTCGTCACCCCCCTCACCCTCGCCGCCCTGGCCGAGGACAAGGTCTATGGCGAGCTGTTCTCGCTGACCGACGAGGCCGAGATGGGCCATATCGAGCTGTCGCGCTCGGCCGACCTGGTGGTGGTGGTCCCGGCGACCGCCGACCTGATCGCTAAGGCCGCCCACGGCCTGGCCGGCGACCTGGCGTCCACCACCTTGCTGGCGACCGACAAGCCCGTGCTGATGGCCCCGGCCATGAACGTGCGGATGTGGCTGCACCCGGCGACCCGGCGCAACATCGAGACCCTGAAGGCCGACGGCGTGCTGTTCGTCGGTCCCGACGAGGGCGCCATGGCCTGCGGCGAATTCGGCCCGGGCCGGCTGGCCGAGCCGCCGGTGATCTTCGAGGCGGTCATGGCGGCCCTTGAAGGGCCCGCTGCGCGACCTTTGGCCGGCAAGCACGCCCTGGTCACCGCCGGGCCGACCTTCGAGCCGATCGACCCGGTGCGCGGGATCACCAACCGTTCCAGCGGCCGCCAGGGCTACGCCATCGCCGGCGCCCTGGCCAAGCTGGGCGCGCGGGTCACCCTGGTCAGCGGTCCGGTGGCCCTGCCTACCCCGCTGGGGGTCGACCGGGTCGACGTCGAGACCGCCCGCGACATGCTGGCCGCCTGCCAGGCCGCCCTGCCCGCCGATGTCGGGGTGTTCGTGGCCGCCGTCGCCGACTGGCGCATCGACGAGGTGTTCGGCGTCAAGCTGAAGAAGGACAAGGGCGGACCGCCCGCCCTGACCTTCGTCGAGAACCCGGACATCCTGGCCACCCTGTCGGCCTCCGGGCCGAGGCGTCCGAAACTGGTGATCGGCTTCGCGGCCGAGACCAACGACGTCGAGGCCCACGCCCGCGCCAAGTTGGCGCGCAAGGGCTGCGACTGGATCATCGCCAACGACGTCACCGAGCCCGGCGTGATGGGCGGCGACGAAAACGCCGTCCTGCTGATCTCCAAGCACAAGACCGAACGCTGGACGCGGGCCGCCAAGGACTCGGTGGCCCGCGACCTCGCCCAACGCATAGCCCAATACCTGACAACGAGCCTTTCATGACCACGCCGCACATCCCCGTCGTCCAGCTGCCCCACGCCCAGGGCCTGCCCCTCCCCGCCTACGAGACCAACGGCGCGGCCGGCATGGACCTGCGGGCGGCGGTGGCCGAGGACGCGCCGCTGGTGCTGAAGCCCGGCGCCCGGTTCATGGTCCCCACCGGCCTGGCCTTCGCCGTGCCGCTGGGCTTCGAGGCCCAGGTGCGGCCGCGCTCGGGCCTGGCGGCCAAGGCCGGCGTCACCTGCCTGAACACCCCCGGCACCATCGACAGCGACTATCGCGGCGAGGTGAAGGTGATCCTGATCAATCTGGGCGAGGAGGACTTCACCATCCGCCGCGGCGACCGCATCGCCCAACTGGTGATCGCCCCGGTGGTCCAGGCCTCGTGGGGGCTGACGACCAGCCTGGACGAGACGGCGCGCGGCGCGGGCGGCTTCGGCTCGACCGGCGCGAAGTAGCTGGACGAGGTGGGGCGCGGCGACCGCCGACCAGAGCGCGGGACGCGAAGGCGGGCGGTGGGCGTTCATGGGCGGTCCCGAGCGCCCGGCCCTCCCGCTCGCGCGACCTGATGACGCGACCTTGAGTTTTCCTTCCGCACCCGGTTGATTTCTGGACGGATGCGTCCATTTATCCCTTGCCCGGGACGAAGGTCCGATATATCGCCCGGTCCATCGGGTTGAATTCGGGATCCCTCGTCCATGGCCGCCGCCCCCAACAAGAAGCTCGTTCCCCTGATCGTCGGCGGCGTCGCCGTCGTGGCGCTGGTCGTCGGCGGCGGGCTGTGGTTCGTCGACAAGCAGCGCTACGAAAGCACCGACAACGCCTTCGTCCAGGCCGACACCGTGCAGGTCAGCCCGCAGGTCTCCGGCTATGTCGCCGAGGTTCTGGTGGCCGACAACCAGCGCGTCGAGGCCGGCCAGGTCGTCGCCCGCATCGACCCCGCCCCGTTGCAGGCCAAGCTTGACCAGGCGATCGCCAACGCCCAGGCGCTGGAAGCCGCCATCACGGGCGTTGACGACAAGGCCGTCCTGGAACAGGCGATGATCGCCCAGCGCGCCGCCGGGGTGGCCAGCGCCCAGGCCGACCAGGGCCGCGCCAAGGCCGACCTGGTCCGCTACGACGCCCTGGCCCAGCAGGGCTGGGTCTCGACCCAGAAGGTCCAGACCACCCAGGCCGCCGCCGCCCAGTCGGCCGCCGCCGTCCAGAGCGCCCAGGCGGCCTTGGAGGCCGAGCGCCGCGCCGCCCAATCCCTGGGCTCGGCCCGCGCCCAGACCGTGGCCCAGGCCGCCGCCGCCAGGGCCGCCGTCGAGCAGGCCCGCATCGACCTGGACCGCACCGTGATCCGCGCCCCCGCCGCCGGCGTGGTCGGGGCCCGCGCCGTGCGCCCCGGCCAGCTGGTCCAACCGGGCGTGGCCCTGATGTCGATCGTCCCGGTCGGCCAGGGCTACATCGTCGCCAACTTCAAGGAGACCCAGGTCGGCCGCCTGCGCGTCGGCCAGCCGGTCGAGATCCATGCCGACGCCTTCGGCAAGAGCGTGATCCACGGCAAGCTGGACAGCTTCGCCCCGGCCACCGGCCAGGAGTTCGCCCTGATCCCGGTCGAGAACGCCGTGGGCAACTTCACCAAGATCACCCAGCGCCTGCCGGTGAAGATCGTGGTCGACAGGTCGCCGCTCGGCTCGGCCCTGCGCCCCGGTCTGTCGGTCGACGTCAAGGTCGACGTCCGCGACCGCTCGGGCCCGACCTTCGCCGAGGCCGGCCTACCGGGCGCGGCCCAGTACGCCCAACGAGGCCAGGCGCGCTAGGGCGCCGGTTCGGATCGCCGCCATGACCGACGCCGCCCTTCCTGCCCAATCCGCGCCCCCCGCCGCCGCGCCGGCGGCCGACATCGACTGGGGCAAGCTGCTCCTCGGCTTCGGGGCCATGGTCATCGGCCAGTTCATGGCCATTCTCGACATCCAGATCGTGGCGGCCTCGCTGCCGCAGATCCAGGCCGGGGTGGGCGCCAGCGCCGACCAGGTCAGCTGGATCCAGACCGCCTACCTGATCCCCGAGGTGGTGATGATCCCGCTGTCGGGATACCTGTCGCGGCTGTGGGGGACGCAGCGCGTCTACCTGATGTCGTGCACCGGCTTCATCGTCATGAGCGTGCTGACGGGCCTGTCCTCGTCGATCGACATGATGATCCTGACCCGGGCCCTGCAGGGCTTCATCGGCGGGGCGATGATCCCGACGGTGTTCGCCGTGGCCTTCACCGCCTTCCCGCCCGAGCGGCGGGTCACGGCCAGCGTGATCATGGGCCTGATCGTCACCCTGGCCCCGACGGTCGGCCCGACCCTGGGCGGCCACCTGACCGAGTGGCTCAGCTGGCGCTGGCTGTTCTTCATCAACGTGCCGACCGGTCTGGTCGTGCTGTTCGGCGTGGCCCGCTGGGGCCAGTTCGACAAGGGCGACCCCAGCCTGGCCAAGGGCTTCGACTGGTTCGGCCTCGCGGTCATGGCCACCTTCCTGATGAGCATGCAGTTCGTGCTGGAGGAGGGCTCCAAGGACGGCTGGTTCGAGGACAGCGGCATCCTGGGCCTGGCGGTGCTGGCCTGCGTCGCCGGCGTGGTCTTCGTCTGGCGGTCGCTGAGCTATCGCAACCCGATCGTCGAGCTGCGGGCCTTCGCCAACCGCAACTTCAGCGTCGGCGTGGCCATGACTGCGGTGTCGGGCGCCAGCCTGTTCGGCGGCACCTTCCTGCTGCCGCAGTTCCTGGGCCGGGTGCGGCACTATTCGGCCTCGGAGGTCGGCACCACCATGGTGGTCTCGGGCCTGTCGATGTTCGCCACGGGGCCGATCGCCGGCCGGCTGGTGCGCCAGATGGACCCGCGCATCCCGATGTGCATCGGCTTCATGCTGGCGGGCTTCGGCATGTACATGGCCCACGGCGTGACCAAGGACTGGGGCTTCTGGGAGTTCGCCGGGGTCCAGGCCTGCCGCGGCGTGGGCGTGATGATCGCGATGATCGCCACCCAGCAGGTGACGATGAGCACCCTGCCCCCGCACATGGTCAAGAACGCCTCGGGCCTGGTGAACCTGGCGCGCAACACCGGCGGCGCGGTCGGCCTGGCCCTGCTGGCCACGACGATCACCAACCAGACGGCGCTGTACTACATGGGCCTGTCGGACGAGCTGGGCCAGGGCGACGCCCGGATCGCCGGCATGATGACGGGCCTGGCCGCGCGCATGCAGCAGCTGGGCGTCGCCGATCCGGACGGCGCCACGCGCAAGGCCATCGGCGGCATGCTCAGCCAGCAGGCCACGGTGCTGGCCTTCGGCGACAGCTTCACCCTGCTGGCCTATGGCTGTTTCGTCGCCGCCGTCGTCTCGCTGCTGGCCAAGCCGGCCAGGAACGCCCCTCCCCCGCCTTCGGACGCCCACTGATGCCTAGAGTCGCCCATGCCTAGAGTTGCGGGACAGATCGACGTCGCCAAGACCGAGGCCATCCTCGACGCCGCCGTCGAGGTGATCGGTCAGCGCGGCCTGGGCGCGCCGATGGAGGCCATCGCCAAGCGGGCGGGCGTGTCCAAGCAGACCGTCTACAACCACTACGGCTCCAAGGCCGAGCTGGTCCGCGCCCTGATGGGCCGCCGTGTGGCGGCGATCACCGCCCCGCTGCGCGAGCCCGGCGCGATCGACAATCCCGGCGAGGCCCTGGAGGCCTACGCCCGCTCGATGCTGGAGACGGTGATCACCACCAAGAGCTATTCGGTGCTGCGGGTGATCATCCAGGGCGCCGGCGAGATGCCCGACGTCGCCCAGGAGGTGTTCGAGGCCGGGCCCCGCCAGGCGCGCCGCCAGCTGGCCGCGTTCCTGGAGATGGAAACCCAACTCGGCCGCCTGAAGGTCGAGAACTTCGATCAGGCGGCCGAGTTCTTCTCGGGCATGGTCATGGGCCACAGCCAGCTGCGGGCCCTGCTGCGCCTGCCGTCCGACAAGACGGCGGCGGAGTTCGACGACCTCGCACGCGAGGCCGCGAGACGCTTCATGCGCGCCTACGCCCCGTAGACGGCGGCCAGGCTAACCCTCCGCCTCGTCGGGCATGCCCATCATGTGGAAGCCCGCATCGACGTGGACCACCTCGCCGGTGGTCGAGCGGCCCAGGTCCGAGACCAGCCACAGGGCCGCCCCGGCGACGCCTTCCATCGACGTGTCTTCCTTCATGGCGCTGAACGCCCGGCCCTGGGCGATCATGCCGCGGCCGCCGGCGATGCCGGCCAGGGCCAGGGTGCGCATGGCGCCGGCCGAGATGGCGTTGCAGCGGATGCCCTTGGGGCCCAGGTCGCGGGCGATGTAGCGGGTCGCCGCCTCCAGCGCGGCCTTGGCCACGCCCATGGTGTTGTAGTTCGGAATGGTCCGCTCCGACCCCAGATAGGTCATGGTGATCAGCGAGCCGCCGTTCGGCATCAGCTTGGCGGCGCGCTTGGCGACGTCCACGAAGCTGAAGGCCGAGATGTTCATGGCCAGCAGGAAGCCGTCGCGGGTGGTGTTGTCGACGAACGAGCCCTTCAGCTCGTCCTTGTTGGCGAAGGCCACCGAGTGGACGACGAAGTCGATCGTGCCGAACTTCTCCTCGATGGCGGCGAAGGCCGCGTCCATCGAGGCGTCGTCGGTGACGTCGGCCGGGACCAGGGTGGTGACGCCGATGCTCTCGGCCAGCGGCCGCACCCGGCGCTCCAGGGCCTCGCCCTGGTAGGTGAAGATCATCTCCGCGCCCTGGGCGGCCAGCTGCGAAGCGATGCCCCAGGCGATGGAGTTGTGGTTGGCCACGCCCATGACGAGGCCCTTCTTGCCCCGCATCAGCTCGCCCTTGGGGAATGCGTATTCGTCGGCCATGGCTTGGCTCTCCTGGAATCCTTGAGCGCTAGCTAGCAGGACGCCGCGCACTTCGGAACCCCGTCGGCGACGACGCGATGCAACCTCGGCATAATGGTCAAGCCTGAGGTTTGAGTTTGTTCCCTCGCGACCCGTCAGAAGCGCGGCGTTCGACGCAGGGCCGTATAGACGATGGTCGCCGCCACTTGCTTGAGCGACACGGGAACCCGCCGCCCCGCTCGGCGCGGCCACACCCAGCCGCCGGTGGCGATATTGGCCGGCAGCCGGACATAGGCGCGCTCCGGCGTCGACAACATCGGCGTGTAGTAGAGGCAATCCTCGAAATAGTAGTGCACGACCAGCGACTGGCGGGTCGATTCCGGGTCGAGGATCGGCGAACCACCATGCGCCAGGTTGGCGGCCCAGACCGCGATCTGACCCTTCTTGAGCAGGGCGTGGCGCGGTTCGAAACCCCCCTGTGCAAGGCGCGCCTGCATGGCGGGGCCGTAGGTTTCGTTATAGTTTTCGGTGGTGACCTTGCTCGGAGCCGCCCCCGTTGTCGCGCCAGCGTCCTGCATCGTCAGAACCGGCAGGCGGTGGCTGCCCGGATAGTAGCGCAGCGGCCCCGCCCCGGACTTGACGTCCTCCAGGGCCAGCCAGACGCCGCACATGAACAGCGCCGGCTCGGCGTGGAAATGCAGGACATCGGCATGGATGTCCTGCTGGCTGCCCCGCATGAAGTTCAGGCTTTGAAACGGGAACGGCTTGCGGCCATAGGCCAGCGCCAGGCACTCGAGCAGGGCCGGATGGGTGGCCAGGGCGCGCACGGCGGGCGAACGGCGCCAGGCGTCGTGAACGCGGACGACGCCGGGGCGCGCGAAATGCTCGGCCGTCTCGGCGGCGATCACGTCGCATAATGCGAGCACATCCTCGCCCAGGTCGAGAATCGCAAAGCCGTCGCGCGCCAGATCACGGGCGAAGGTCTTGACGGTCTCGCTGGCGCCGCTCTCCGCCAAACGGGCTTCCAGGTCTTCGGATTCGACCCACGGGGTCTGAGGAAGGGCGCCGGAAGAGGTCTTGAGGGTCATGCCGTTCTCGAATTGCCGGGCGATCCTGCGAGCAATCGCCACAGCTGGTCAACTACCTGAGCGCGTGTCGCATGGAAATCCAGGTGATGGTCGCTTCCCGCCGAAGCGCCCAAGTAACGCGGATCCGCCACGCCGCCCGCCGCCAGGAGCGGCGTGAAATCGTCGAGGATGGCGAAACCCTCCGCCCGTCCCGCCGCCGCCAGGGTCGCATTGACGTCGGCGTGCAGCGCCGTGCGGGAGCGTAGATCCGGAATCTCGAAGCCGGACAGTCGTTCGGCCAGGTCTTCGCCATCCGCCGGACCGTGCAGGTCGGCGATATGGGCGTTGAAGTAGCCCCTGCGCCAGGCGGCATCGGACAGGGCGGGGGGGAACAGCGAACACAGGCGCACGCGCGACCGGTCGTCCGACGCCACCACGTCCGTCAGAAAGTCCACATAGCGCGCGACGGTCTCGTCGGCGAAGGTCTTGAAGGCGGACGGGTCGAAGGCCGTCTGACCTTGTTCCAGGCGTTTGAACACCTGGACAAACTCGACGTCGACCTGGCCGAACTTCAACAGGATCGGCGCTTCCGAAACGGTCAGGGCCCGGCGGATCGCCACGCCGACCCGTTCACCGGCCCCGGAGCGGGCGCCGACCCGGCCCAGACCCCGGGCCGAGGCGCCGGTTTCCAACCACCACAGGGGAGCCAACCACCGCCCGTCTCGGTCGCGAGCCCGCCGAACCAGCAGACGGCCGTGGCTGTCGCCGATGACGGCATAGGGCCGGGCCCCGCTTTGCGCCAGGCGAGCCAGGCGATCGTCGGCGTCGGACCTCGAAGCCGCCTGGGCCAATTCGCCCCAGACCGTTTCCAGAGGCGAGGCGGCGTCGGGACGTGTCGCGCCGAAGCCCGCACCCAAAGCCCGGATGGTCGCCCGGGCGGCCGGATCGGAGGTTCGCGAAGACCACAGGAGCCGACTGGCGCGCCGCACCAGGTCCAGCCCTAGCGGCGTCCTTGTCAAAGCCTAGTCCGCCTTGCTGAAGATCAGCGTGCCGTTGGTGCCGCCGAAGCCGAAGCTGTTGGACATCACCGTGGTCAGCGGCTTGTCCGAGCGCTCCAGCAGGATCGGCAGGTCGGCGAACTCGGGGTCGAGGGTCTCGATGTGGGCGCTCTGGGCGGCGAAGCCGTTGTCGAGCATCAGGATCGAATAGATCGCCTCCTGCGCCCCAGCCGCCCCCAGGCTGTGGCCGGTCAGCGACTTGGTCGAGGAGATCAGCGGAGCCTTGTCGCCGAACACGTCGCGGACCGCGCCCATCTCCTTGCTGTCCCCGACCGGCGTGGAGGTGCCATGCGGGTTCAGATAGTCGATGGTCCGGCCGCCGGCCTCGGCCATGGCGATCTTCATGCAACGCGCCGCGCCCTCACCCGACGGCGCGACCATGTCGTAGCCGTCGGAATTGGCGGCGTAGCCGACGACCTCGCCATAGATCTTCGCGCCGCGCGCCTTGGCGTGCTCGTACTCTTCCAGCACGACCATTCCGGCGCCGCCGGCGATCACGAAGCCGTCGCGGTCCTTGTCATAGGCGCGGCTGGCCACGGCCGGGCGGTCGTTGAAGTTGCTGCTCATCGCGCCCATGGCGTCGAACAGGTTGGACAGCGTCCAGTCCAGCTCCTCGCAGCCGCCGGCGAAGACGATGTCCTGCTTGCCCATCTGGATCTGCTCGGCGCCCGCGCCGATGCAGTGGGCGCTGGTGGCGCAGGCCGAGCTGATCGAATAGTTGATCCCGCGGATCTTGAACCAGGTCGACAGCACCGCCGACGGGCCCGAGCACATCGCCTTGGGCACCGCGAACGGGCCGATGCGCTTGGGGCCCTTTTCCTTGGTGGTGGCGGCGGCCTGGACGATGATGCTGGTCGAGGGACCGCCCGAACCGACGATCAGGCCGGTGCGCTCGTTCGAGACCTCGGTCTCGCCGAGACCGGAGTCGGCGATCGCCTGTTCCATGGCGATGTGGGCGTAAGCCAGGCCGGGCGACAGGAAACGCGCGGCGCGGCGATCGACCAGCGGCTCCCACTCGATCTGGGGCGCGGCGTAAACCTGGCATCGAAAGCCCAGTTCCGCATAGTCCGGTGCGGAGACCACGCCGGACCTGGCTTCACGCAGTGAGGCGAGCACCTCATTGGCGTTGTTGCCGATGGACGAGACGATCCCCAGTCCGGTGACGACGACGCGACGCATGAACAATCCTCTTTTCTTCCCCATGACCCAGAAGGGGCGGCTCTAGGCGGCCACCCTACAGGTGGATCACGACGCCATTTGTTCCGCGGTGAACAGACCGACCTTCAGGTCCTTGGCCTCGTAGATGGGCTTGCCATCGGCCTCCACCACGCCGTCGGCGATGCCCATGACCAGCTTGCGCATGATCACGCGCTTGAGATCGATCTTGTAGGTGACCCTTTTGACGTCCGGCGTGACCTGGCCGGTGAACTTCACTTCGCCCACGCCCAGGGCGCGGCCGCGGCCGGGACCGCCCGACCAGCCCAGGAAGAAGCCGACCAGCTGCCACATGGCGTCCAGGCCCAGGCACCCCGGCATGACCGGGTCGCCGATGAAATGGCAGGCGAAGAACCAGAGGTCGGGATTGATGTCGAACTCGGCCTCGACATAGCCCTTGCCGTACTTGCCGCCGTCGGACTCGATGCGGACGATGCGATCGAACATCAGCATCGGCGGCGCCGGCAGTTGGGCGTTGCCGGGGCCAAACATCTCGCCACGGCCACAGGCCAGGAGCTCGTCGAAGGTGTAGGAACTTTGTTGCATGGCCTCGCCCTAGCACGGCGGCGGGCCGCGCCTCAATGTTACTTTCGGTAACGCCTGTGAACGGCGACGGCTGCAAAGCGGCGAAAACCGCCTATTCCTTGCACTGGACCTCAGGCGCCGCGCCCCAGATCTCGGCCTGCGGCGCCCAACCTGACTCGCCGCCCGCCTTCAGCTTGCACCAGCCCTTTTCGCAGCGGTCGAGATTGGCCGTCGAGCGGCCGGCCAGATAGGCCTCGACCCGGGCGCCGGCCTTGGGCTGGGCGCGCAGGGGCAGGGCCGTGGCCTGGACCCGCATGGCCGTGCGACGGCCGTCGGTGGTGCGCTTGTGCACCCAGGCCAGGTTGCCCTCGGGATCGCAGATCCGGCGCCATTCGCGGGTTTCGGCCACCACCTGCACCGGCAGGCCCCGGACCTTGTAGATCCACAGCAGCCGATGGGCCTCGTCCGGACCGACGCGCGCGTTCACCTCGCCATATTTCAGCGACACGTAGCGCGGCACCTCCATGCCGGACGGCGTGGTCTTCGGAGCCTGGGCGCGGGCGCCGCCGTCCGTGACGACGGCCAGCCCCAAGGCGAGCCCGAACACGACGAAGACCGAGGCGCCGAGCGAACGATGTTTGCAATTCGTCGGCATGTTGCTTGGCCGCATGGGGCCCCTTTGCTACAGATTTCGCACACCCGTCCGAGGCAGGCGCCCATCAGGGCCGAACACCCGTCAGGGAAGGCTTTTCGAACCGCTCATGTCAGCTCGCAAGCTCAAAGTCATCGTCACCCGCAAACTCCCCGATCCGGTGGAGACGCGGATGTGCGAGCTGTTCGACACCCAGCTGAACGTCACCGACAAACCCTTGACGGCCGATGAACTGGTCGAGGCCATGAACCAGGCCGACGTGCTGGTGCCGACCATCACCGACCGCATCGACGGCCGGCTGCTGTCGCGCTCGGGCGACCGGCTCAAGCTGATCGCCAATTTCGGGGCGGGGGTCGACAATATCGACGTCGCCACGGCCAACGCCCGCGGCATCATCGTCACCAACACGCCCGGCGTGCTGACCGAGGACACCGCCGACCTGACCATGACCCTGATCATGGCCGCCTCGCGCCGGGTGGTCGAAGGCGCCGAGGTGGTCAAGGCCGGCGGCTTCCACGGCTGGTCGCCGACCTGGATGCTGGGCCGCCGCCTGTGGGGCAAGCGCCTGGGCATCATCGGCATGGGCCGCATCGGCCAGGCCGTGGCCCGCCGCGCCAAGGCCTTCGGCATGCAGGTGCACTACCACAACCGCAAGCCCGTCAGCCCGCGCATCGCCGAGGAGGTCGGGGCCACCTACTGGGAGAGCCTGGACCAGATGCTGGCCCGGATGGACATCATCTCGGTCAACTGCCCGCACACCCCGGCCACCTACCACCTGCTGTCGGCCCGCCGGCTCAAGCTGCTGCGGCCGCAGAGCATCATCGTCAACACCGCCCGCGGCGAGGTGATCGACGAAGGCGCCCTGGCCAACATGCTGGCCCGCGGCGAGATCGCCGGGGCCGGCCTGGACGTCTACGAGCACGAGCCGGCCATCAACCCCAAGCTCCTGAAGCTGCCCAACGTCGTGCTCCTGCCCCACATGGGCTCGGCGACCGTCGAGGGCCGCATCGACATGGGCGAAAAGGTCATCGTCAACGTGAAGACCTTCATGGACGGCCACCGGCCGCCGGACCGGGTGATCCCGTCGATGCTGTAGGGGGCGTCAGCCGCCGCAGCTCGGACACGCCGGGTCCGCCCCGATCCGCACCGTGCGGGTCTCCGCCGCCAGGGCGTCGTAGATCAGCAGGCGGCCCGCCAGCGACTGGCCGGCGCCGGTGATCACCTTCACGGCTTCCAGGGCCATCATGGAACCGATCACACCGGCCAGGGCGCCGACCACGCCGACCAGGGCGCAGGTCTCGGCGTCGGGCGGAATCTCGGGGACCAGGCAGCGGTAGCAGGGTCGGCCCTGGAACACTCCGACCTGGCCGGTCCAACGGCCCAGGGCCCCGCTGACCAGGGTCTTGCCCTCCGCCAGGCAGGCGTCGCTGACCGCGAAGCGGGTGGCGAAGTCGTCGGTGCCGTCCAGCACCAGGTCATACCCGGATATGACCGCCCGGGCGTTGGCCTCACCCAGCCATACCGGGTGGGCTTCGATCGTGAGGTGCGGGTTCAGGGCCGTCAGATGCTCGGCCGCGGCCTCGACCTTGGGCCGGCCGGCGTCGGCGGTGGCGAACAGCACCTGACGCTGCAGGTTTGACAGCGAGACGGTGTCGGCGTCCACCAGGCCCAGGGCCCCGATCCCGGCGGCGGCGAGGTACAGGGCCGCCGGCGCGCCCAGACCGCCGGCCCCGACCACCAGGACCCGCGCCGCCTTCAGCTTCTGCTGCCCCGGCCCGCCGATCTCGCGCAGCACCAGATGGCGGGCGTAGCGTTCGACTTCCTCGGGCGAGAAGCTCATCGCGCTTGATCTCCAGGCTTGGCCTCGCCACATGCGAAGCCATGCAAAACAGCAATAGTTTCCCCGACTGGCACGGCACGACCATTCTGGCGGTGCGCAAGAACGGACAGACCGTGATCGCCGGCGACGGACAGGTCTCCATGGGCCCAACCGTCGTCAAGGGCAACGCCCGCAAGGTGCGCCGCCTGGCCGGCGGCAAGGTGGTGGCCGGCTTCGCCGGGGCCACGGCCGACGCCTTCACCCTGATCGAGCGGCTGGAAGCCAAGCTCGAGCAGTATCCCGACCAGTTGGCCCGGGCCTGCGTCGACCTGGCCAAGGACTGGCGCACCGACCGCTACCTGCGCCGGCTGGAAGCCATGCTGCTGGTGGCGGACGCGACCTCGATCTACACGGTCACCGGCGTGGGCGACGTGCTGGAACCCGGCGAGAGCCAGGGCGGCGGCTCGGTGGCGGCCATCGGCTCAGGCGGCAACTACGCCCTGGCGGCGGCCAAGGCCCTGATCGACCAGGACCTGACGGCGGAGGAGATCGCCAGACGTTCGATGGCCATCGCCGCCGAGATCTGCGTCTACACCAACGGTAACCTGACGGTCGAAAGCCTCTGATTATCGCGGTTACGCGGAATTCACGAGCCATCGGCCCCGCGCGGCGCTTAGCTCGGCGCGGGAGGCTTCCGTCATGCTCAAGACCGCTCTGATCGCCTGCGCCCTGCTGGCCGCCACGCCCGCCGGGGCGGCGACGCCCTCGCCCGCCGAGATCGAGAAGGCCGAGCGCGCCTTCGCCGCCGACGGTCTGGCGCTGGGCGTGCGGGACTCGTTCCTCAAGCACATGGCCGACGACGCCATCGTCTTCCGGCCGGGACCGGTCAGCGCCAAGGCGCTCTACGAGAAGCGGCCGTCCAGCAAGACGCTCCGCCTGGAATGGTGGCCGCAGAAGGTGGTGATCGCCCGCTCCGGGGACCTGGGCCTGTCGGTCGGTCCGGCGGTCGTCAACGGCCAGCGCGGCGGCTACTACGCCACGATCTGGCGCAAAGGTCCCGACGGCCAGTGGAAGTGGATCTATGACGGCGGGGCCGAGGCCGACGCGGCCAGCGCTCCCGACGCCTCGACGCCGGCGATCCAGGGCGTCACGGCCGCGAAGGGTTCCAGGTCACCCGACGAGGCGCTTGAGGCCGTCCGCTCCGCCGAAGCCGCCCTGGCCCAGGCGGCCGCCGGCGACGCGCCCGCCGCCTATCGCGCCGTCCTGGCGTCCGACGCCTGGCTGACGGGACCGGGCGGAACCGAAACCCTCAAGCCTTCGGACCTCGCCGGCCGCCTCGGCCTGCGCCCGGCCCGCATGACGATCGGGATGGAGGGGGGCGGCGCCGCGCGGGCGGGCGACCTGGTCTGGACCCACGGAACGGCCGGATGGTCCTCGTCTTCTGACAGGCCGGTCGCCGCGCACTATATGCATGTCTGGCAAAGGCGCGCCGAAGGGTGGCGCCTGATCTTCGAGACCCTGAACACGGACACATGACCGAATTCTCCCCCCGCGAAATCGTCTCCGAACTCGACCGCTACATCGTCGGCCATACCGAGGCGAAGAAGGCCGTCGCCGTGGCCCTGCGCAACCGCTGGCGTCGCCGCCGCGTGCCCGCCGACCTGCGCGACGAGGTCACGCCCAAGAACATCCTGCTGATCGGCCCCACGGGCGTGGGCAAGACCGAGATCGCCCGCCGGCTGGCCAAGCTGGCCCAGGCGCCGTTCCTGAAGGTCGAGGCCACCAAGTTCACCGAGGTCGGCTATGTCGGCCGCGACGTCGACCAGATCGTCCGCGACCTGGTGGAGAGCGCCCTGGGCATGGTCCGCGACAAGCGCCGGGCCGGGGTCAAGGCCAAGGCCGAGGCGGCCGCCGAGGAGCGGATCCTGGACGCCCTGACCGGGCCCGGCGCGACCGCGGCCCGCGACAGCTTCCGCAAGAAGCTGCGGGCCGGCGAGCTGGACGACAAGGAGGTCGAGCTGCAGCTGGCGGACACCGGCGGCGGCGGCATGTTCGAGATCCCCGGCCAGCCGGGCGCCTCGGTGCTAAACCTGTCGGAAATGATGAAGTCGTTCGGCGGCGGCCGCACCAAGACCCACAAGACCACCGTCGCCGGGGCCTGGGGGCCGCTGATCGCCGAGGAGAGCGACAAGCTGCTCGACCAGGAGGCGCTGACCCAGGAAGCCCTGGAGCTGGCCGAGAACCACGGCATCGTCTTCCTGGACGAGATCGACAAGGTCGCCAGCTCAAGCCAGCGCGGCGGCGCCGACGTCTCGCGCGAAGGCGTACAGCGCGACCTGCTGCCGCTGATCGAGGGCACGACGGTCTCGACCAAGTACGGGCCGGTGAAGACCGACCACATCCTGTTCATCGCCTCGGGCGCCTTCCACGTGGCCAAGCCCAGCGACCTGCTGCCCGAGCTGCAGGGCCGCCTGCCGATCCGCGTCGAGCTGAAGGGCCTGACCCGCGACGACCTGCGCCGCATCCTCACCGAGCCGGAAGCCAACCTGGTCCGCCAGCACCAGGCTCTGTTGCTGACCGAGGGCGTGACCCTGGTGTTCACCGAGGAAGCGATCGACGCCGTGGCCGACGCGGCGGTGGCGGTCAACGCCTCGGTCGAGAACATCGGCGCCCGGCGCCTGCAGACCATCCTGGAGAAAGTGGTCGAGGAGATCAGCTTCACCGCCGCCGACCGCTCCGGCGAGACGGTGACGGTGGACGCGGCCTATGTGCAGGAGCGGATCGGGGCTTTGGCGGCCAATGCGGATCTCAGCCGGTTCATTCTGTAGATCCCAGATCCTCCCCCTGTGGGGGAGGCGATCGCGAAGCGATCGGTGGGGGGAGGCTTAGGATCCCCGATCCGGGCCACGGCTATCTACCTATCACTCCCCCCACCGTCGGCTTCGCCGACACCTCCCCCACAGGGGGAGGATTTAATTCGACCTGCTTGCCCCCACCGCCTCCATCCCCAGCATCGCCGCCTTGCGGCCCAGGCCCCAGTGGTAGCCGGTCAGCCGGCCGTCCTTGGCGATGGCCCGGTGGCAGGGAATCAGCAGCGAGATCGGATTGGCCCCGATCGCCCCGCCGGTGGCCTGGTAGGCGCGCGGGCTGCCGGCCCAGGCGGCGATCTCGCCATAACTAGAGGTTCGGCCCGGTGGAATGCGCAGCAGGGCCTTCCAGACCTGGACATTGAACGGCGAGCCGATCAGCACCACCGGCAGGGGCTGGTCGCCGCCGGCGAAGGCGTGGATGGCGGTGCGAGCCGCGATGGCGTCATCCCGACGCCAGTCGGCCGCGGGAAACCTTCGGTGCATGTCGTCGAAGGTCGCCGCGTCGTCGCCGTCGGAAAAGGCCAGGCCGGCCAGGCCACGCGGGGCCATGACGAACAGGCCCTTGCCGTACGGGGTCGGCGCCCAGCCCCAGCTGAGGTTGATCCCCTCGCCGCGCCGACGCACGTCGCCCGGGGTGACCGCCTCCTGGGCGATGAACAGGTCGTGCAGGCGCGAGGGCCCCGACAGGCCGGCGTCGTAGGCGGCGTCCAGCACGCTGGCCCCCTCCTCCAGCGATTTGCGGGCCTCGGCGTGGGCGATGGCCGCGACGAAGGTCTTGGGGCTGACCCCGGCCCAGCGGCTGAACACCCGCTGGAAGTGGAACGGCGACAGGCCGACGGCCTGGGCCGCCTCGTCCAGCGACGGCCGTTCCTGCCAGCGGTCGGCCAGCCAGGCCAGGGCCTTGGCCATGCGATCGTAGTCGGCCGACCGCTCGGTCAGGTGGGCGAAGGCTTGCGAAGGGGAGATGTCGAGGGCCATGTGGAGAAGATAATGCTGCGACCGGCGTTCGTCCGCCCGGTTCTTGCGGCCCCTCAGGCGTGCCGTTCGGATCGCGCCCGAAGGATCGCCCGCTCCAGCGCCCGGGCGAAATCCACCCGTTCGGGCGGGCTGAGCGCCCGGCCCAGGGTCAGGCGCTTGCGCGACATCATCAGCCGCACCCGCGTCTCGTGCTCGCCGGGCTGGTCGACGCCCACCCGGGTGAAGGCGGTCGGCGAGGTCCAGATCACCCGCGCGCCCTTCTCGTCCTCGCGGCTGACCGTCACCGCCTCGGCCGTGACCCGGATCCGTTCGGCGCGCTCGGCGGCCCGGAAACTGGCGCGCAGGGCCAGCCATACCGCCAGCACGTCCAGCCCCAGGAACGGCAGGACCGGCGGCGCGCCCAGCACCAGCAGGAACACCGCGACCATCAGGTTGAAGGCGATCATCACCCCCAGCACGACGTGCAGGCCGCGCCGGCTCATCGAGCGGTTCGGCTTGATCACGGCGTCCATGTACAGCGGCTGGGCCATGGCGCTGATTTAGGCCCGGCGGAGCGGCTTGGCGAGGCCCGGCTTGGCGAACCGGGCGCATCACGGCATGGTCGCCGCCCATGGCTCTCCCCGCGCGCAAGCCCCCCAAGTCCCTCGCCAAGAAGCGTCCCGCCGCCAAGCGCGTGTCGCCGGCCGAACGGGAGCGGGTCGAGGTGTTGTTCTCTCGGTTCGAGAGCCTGGAGCGCCATCCCAAGACCGAGCTCCACTATTCCAACCCCTATACCCTGGTGACGGCGGTCGCCCTGTCGGCCCAGGCGACCGACGTCCAGGTCAACAAGGCCACCGGGCCCCTGTTCCAGGTGGCGGACAGCGCCGCCAAGATGCTGGAGCTGGGGGAAGAGGAATTGACGCGATACATCGCCTCGATCGGCCTCTACCGGACCAAGGCCAAGAACGTGATCGCCGCGGCCAGGATCCTGGTCGAGCGCTACGGGGGCGAGGTCCCTCTGAACCGCGCGGCGCTGGAAAGCCTGCCCGGCGTGGGCCGCAAGACCGCCAGCGTGGTGCTGAACGAGCTGGACATCGAGCCGGCCATCGCCGTCGACACCCACGTGTTCCGCGTCTCCCACCGCCTGAAGCTGTCGGCCGGCAAGACGCCGGACGCGGTCGAGGATGACCTGATGCGGATCGTACCCGACCGCTACAAGACCCGGGCCCACCACTGGCTGATCCTGCACGGACGATATGTCTGCGTGGCGAGGCGTCCCAAGTGCGAGATCTGCCGGATCGCGGACCTGTGTCCGTCGCGGGAGCTGTTCGTCGGGGGATAGACCCTCCCCCCGTGGGGGAGGCGATCGCGAAGCGATCGGTGGGGGGAGTTTTGGGGTCGTCGATCAGGATCTGGCGACCAGCCGATCACCTCCCCCCACCGTCGGCTTCGCCGACACCTCCCCCACAGGGGGAGGATCTTAACTCAGAGCGCCCGCTCCACCGCCGCCGCGAACGCCGCGCCGTCGTCGTGGGCGTGCTCCAGGAACAAGTCCGGCTCGATGACCTCCAGCTCCATTAGCTGCGGCGTCCCGTCCAGGCCGCGGATCAGGTCGACGCGGGCGTAGGTCAGGGGCGGACCGGCCGCCTTCAGCACCATTTCGGCCGCGCGCAGGGCCTCGGGCTCGGGCGCGACGCCGCTGACCTGGCCGCCGAACTGCGGCTGGACCCGGAAGTCGCCGGCCACGGCCACCTTGGCCACCGCGTGGCTGAACTGGCCGTCGAAATAGAACAGCGACAGCTCGCCCTCCTCGCCGACCGCCGGCAGGAAGGGTTGGATCAGGGCCGGTCCCGTCGTGCAGCCGGCCAGGCCGTCGGCGTGGCGCAGCTTGACCGTGTCCTGCGAGCCGCCGGAGATCTGCGGCTTGGTCACCAGCACGTCGACGCCGAACACGTCGCGGGCGTGGTCCAGCGCCGCCATCGTCAACCGGTCGACCGCGTGGGTCGGCACGACCGGCGCGCCCTTGGCGGCCAATTCCGTCAGATAGGTCTTGGTGGTGTTCCAGCGCAGCACCGCGGCCGGATTGACCAGGGGAACGCCGGCCGCCTCCAAGGCGTCGAGCCGCGCGAACCACGCCTCGGTCCGCAGGTGGTAGCCCCAGGTGAGCAACGGCAGCACCACGCGGGCGCCAGGCGTTTCGGCCTCCACCCAGCTGGCGGGCTCGACGGTCAGCCCACGCGCCCGCAGCGGCGCCGCGAGGCGTTCGAAAATCGGCGACCAGGTGCTGGCGAAGCGGGGCTCGTCCGGCGCGGGGGTCAGGATCAGGACGTCAGTCGAGGCTGGGGTCATGCCCTGGCGGTAGAACGCCGCGCGCCCGCGAGCAAGGCTCGCGTTGCCTTGCGGCCCTCGATCCGGTACTCCGCGCGCGTCGTGCTTTTCGGAAAAGGCCTTTCATGACCGCTCTCTACGACGTCGCCGCTATCGGCAACGCCATCGTCGACGTCATTGCCCAGTGCGACGACGCGTTCCTGGAGCGGGAGGGCCTGGTCAAGGGCTCTATGGCGTTGATCGACCCGGCGCGCGCCGCCAGCCTGTACGAAGTGATGGCCGCGGGCATCGAGGCCTCGGGCGGCTCGGCCGCCAACACCGCCGCCGGCGTCGCCAGCTTCGGCGGCAAGGTCGCCTTCATCGGCAAGGTCGCCGACGACCAGCTGGGCGCCGTGTTCCGCCACGACATGAAGGCCATCGGCTGCGACTTCTCCACCCCGCCGCTGGCGGAAGGCCCGGCCACGGCCCAGAGCCTGATCAATGTCACCGCCGACGCCCAGCGCACCATGTCGACCTATCTGGGCGCCTGCGTCGAGCTGAACCCGACCGACGTCGATCCGGCGATCATCGAGGCCGCGCAATTCTCCTATCTGGAAGGCTATCTGTTCGACCCGTCCGAAGCCCGCCGCGCCTTCGCCAAGGCCGCGGCCCTGAGCCACGGCGCGGGCCGCAAGATCTCCATGACCCTGAGCGACAGCTTCATGGTCGACCGCCACCGCGGCGCCCTGCTGGGCTTCATCGAGACCCAGTGCGACGTGGTGTTCGCCAACGAGAACGAAATCTGCTCGCTGTTCGAGACGACCGACTTCGACGCCGCCGTCAAAGCCCTGGCCAGCCGGGTCGAGATCGCCGCGGTCACCCGCGGCGCCAAGGGTTCGATCGTCGCCTCGCACGCGGCCTTGCACGAAATCTCGGCCTATCCGGTGGAAAAAGTCGTGGACACGACCGGCGCGGGCGACCAATACGCCGCAGGTTTCCTCTACGGCCTGGCCCAGGGCCGTCCGCTGCCGGTCTGCGGCCAGCTGGGCTCCCTGGCCGCCGCCGAGGTGATCGACCACTATGGTCCGCGTCCGCAGGTCTCCCTGCGCGAGCTGGCCGCCCGCAACGGCCTCTAGGACAAGAACGGACTGTAGACCAAGCCATGGCCCGCACCGCTGAAGTGGTCCGCGAGACGAAGGAGACCCAGATCCGGGTCTGGATCGATCTCGACGGGACCGGCGCCTCGACGATCTCGACCGGTATCGGGTTCTACGACCACATGCTCGAGAGCTTCGCGCGCCACGGCGGCTTCGACCTGAAGGTCGAGACCAAGGGCGACCTGCACATCGACATGCACCACACGGTGGAAGACACGGGCATCGTGCTGGGCCAGGCGATCCACAAGGCGCTGGACGGCTTCAAGGGGATCCGTCGCTTCGGCCACGCCTATATCCCGATGGACGAGACCCTGACGCGCTGCGCCATCGACCTGTCCAACCGGCCCTACCTGATCTGGAAGGTCGACTTCAAGCGGCCCAAGGTCGGCGAGATGGACACCGAGCTGTTCAAGGAGTTCCACCACGCCTTCGCGATGAACTGCGGGGCGTGCGTGCACCTGGAGACCCTGTACGGCGACAACACCCACCATGTCGCCGAAAGCGGCTTCAAGGCCCTGGCCCGGGCGCTGCGCCAGGCGGTCGAGATCGACCCCAAGACGGGCGGCCATGCCCCCTCCACCAAGGGCGTGCTGTAGGGAATTTGATTTCATGCAGACCGTCGCCCTGATCGATTACGGGTCGGGCAACCTGCGCTCGGCCGAGAAGGCCCTGCGCGAGGCGGCCCGCCGCCACGGCATCGACGCTGACATCGTTGTCACCGCCGAGCCCTCGATCGTGGCCGCCGCCGACCGCGTGGTGCTGCCCGGCGTCGGGGCCTTCGCCTCCTGCCGCGCGGGCCTGGACGCCTCTGGCGTCTATGACGCCATGAACGAGGCCGTGCACGGCAAGGGCGCGCCGTTCCTGGGCATCTGCGTCGGCCACCAACTATTGGCGAGCGAAGGCCTGGAGTTCGGCGTCACGCCCGGTCTCGACTGGATCGGCGGCCAGGTGAAGAAGCTCGAGCCGAACGATCCGGCCCTGACCATTCCGCACATGGGCTGGAACGCGATCGCCTTCGCGCGCGACCACGCCCTGTTCAAGGGCGTCGAAGACGGCGCCCACATGTACTTCGCCAACTCCTTCGCCCTGACCCCGGCCGACCCGGCCGACGTGCTGGCCACCACCGACCACGGCGGCCCGTTCACGGCCGCTGTGGCCAAGGGCAACGTGGCGGGCGTACAGTTCCACCCCGAAAAATCCCAAGCCGCGGGGCTCGCCCTGCTCGCCAACTTCCTGGAATGGCGCCCATGATCCTCTATCCCGCCATCGACCTGAAGGACGGCCAGTGCGTGCGCCTGCTGCACGGCGACATGGACAAGGCCACGGTCTTCAACACCAGCCCGGCCGACCAGGCCGAGCGTTTCGTGCGCGACGGCTTCTCCTGGCTGCACGTGGTCGACCTGAACGGCGCCATCCAGGGCAAGTCGGTCAACACCGCCGCCGTGCAGTCGATCCTGGAGTCGATCTCGATCCCCGTGCAGCTGGGCGGCGGCATCCGCACCCTGGAAGGCGTCGAGGCCTGGATCGAGGCCGGCGTCAGCCGCGTGATCCTCGGCACCGTAGCCGTGCATGACCCCGACCTGGTCCGCAAGGCCGCCCGCCTGTGGCCCGAACAGATCGCCGTCGCCGTCGACGTGCGCGACGGCAAGGTGGCGGTCGACGGCTGGACCGGCCTGTCGGACCTGGACGCCATCACCCTGGGCAAGCGCTTCGAGGACGTGGGCGTGGCCGCCCTGATCGTCACCGACATCAGCCGCGACGGCGCCCTGACCGGCGTCAATGTCGAGGGCGTGGGCGAACTGGCCGACGCCGTATCGATCCCGGTAATCGCCTCGGGCGGCGTGGCCTCGGTGGCCGACATCGAGCGGCTGAAGGCGCGCCCGGGGGTCGAGATCGCCGGCGCCATCCTGGGCCGCTCGCTCTACGCCGGCACGATCAAACCGGCCGAAGCCCTGACCATAGCGGCCGCCTGATGCTGAAGACCCGGATCATTCCTTGCCTGGACGTCAAGGACGGCCGGGTGGTCAAGGGGGTCAATTTCGTGGCCCTGCGCGACGCCGGCGACCCGGTGGAGCAGGCCCGCGCCTATGACGCGGCCGGGGCCGACGAGCTGATGTTCCTGGACATCACCGCCTCCAGCGAGGGCCGCGGCCTGATCCTGGACGTGATCTCCCGCACCGCCGAGGTCTGCTTCATGCCGGTCTCGGTCGGCGGCGGCGTGCGCCAGGTCGGCGACATGCGCCGCCTGCTGCTGGCCGGGGCCGACAAGGTCTCGGTCAACACCGCCGCCGTCGAGAATCCCGACCTGGTGGCGGCCGGGGCCGACGCCTTCGGCGCCCAGTGCGTGGTGGTCGCCATCGACGCCAAGGCGCGCGCGGACGGCTCGGGCTGGAACGTCTGGACCTATGGCGGCCGCAAGGACACCGGGATCGACGTGGTCGACTGGGCCGCCAAGGTCGTCGAGCGCGGGGCCGGCGAGATCCTGCTGACCTCCATGGACCGCGACGGGGCCAAGATCGGCTACGACATTCCCCTGCTGCAGGCCGTGACCGGCGCGGTGACCGTGCCGGTGATCGCCTCGGGCGGGGCGGGCAAGACCGACCACCTGGTGGAAGCCGCCCGCGACGGCCACGCCGCCGCCGTGCTGGCCGCCTCGATCTTCCACTTCGGCGAGATCAGCGTCGGCGAGGCCAAGCGGGCCATGGCGCAGGCGGGCATCCCCGTGCGCCTGGACGACCTGAAGGGGGCGGCATGAGCACGCTGTTCGAAGTCCTGGAGCGCCTGGCCGCGACGATCGAGACCCGCAAGGGCGGCGATCCGGCGACCTCCTACACCGCCAGGCTGCTGAACGACCCGGCCCTGGCCGCCAAGAAGCTGGGCGAGGAGGCCGTCGAGACGGTGATCGCCGCCGTCGCCTTGAATTCCGACAAGGGCGGACCTGACGCCCTGGCCAGCGAAAGCGCCGACCTGCTGTACCACTGGCTGGCCCTGATGGCCGCCTCGGGCGTGTCGCTCGACGCCGTGGCCGAGAAGCTGGCGGCGCGCGAGGGCACGTCGGGCGTCGCCGAGAAGGCGTCGCGACCCTTATAGGCTCTCCCCCTATGGGATCGGTGGGGGGATATGCTGAGCGGGCGGATCACTCCCCCCTCCGTCGGCTTCGCCGACACCTCCCCCAAAGGGGGAGGACCTTGTATTTCGACCTCTAACCCAGCAGCTTGCTGAGGAACGCCGAGTGCAGGCTCCAGCCCAGGAAGCCCGCAAGGCCCATGACGATCCCTAGCGCTCCGAACGCCCAGGACGCCCACAGCGCCGCCGGGATCTCCACCAGCGCCGCCACGGCGGCGATCGACACCGCGATGGAGTTCAGGGCGTCGGCGGCGTCGAACTGGTCGTCGTGGACGTTGAGCGCGTCATACTGGGCCTGGAAGCCCTCGGCCCGGGATTTCAGCGCCGGGACCTCGGCCTTGTACTTGGCGATCTCGGCGCCGAGACGGGCGATCTCGGCCGCCTCGGGCGCCGCGGCCCGCGCATCGCCCGACAAGGCCAGGAAACGGGTCTGGGCCAGCGCCGTCTCGTCGATGTGCAGCTTGGTCTTGTTGGCCTGGTACTGATCCCAGGCGTCGACGCCGCTCGACTGGGCCTGCTGCATGGCCTGGACGATGTTGCCGTCCTTGACCCCGCACAGGCCCATGAAGATCGACAGGGCGACCACGGTGATCGCCACGCGCCGGTTGAAGCTTTTATCCTTGGCCTCGGCCCCGATCTCGATGTCCATCTCGCCTCTCCGAACGCGGCGAAGCTTGACGCCGAGATCATGGCGAGGGCGCGGCGGCGGCGGGTCAGATCTTCGGCGGACGCCGCTTCAGGGCCACGTACAGGGCCCCGTCGCCGCCGTGCCGCTTGTCGGCCGGCGACACGCCCGCGACGATGTCGCGCAGGGCCGGGTCGGCCAGCCATTCGGGCGTGCGGGCCCGCAGGACGCCCACGCCCAGCTTGCCCTTGCCGGTGACCACCAGGGCCGCGCGGTGGCCGTCCGCCCAGGCGCGGCGCAGGAAGGCCTCCAGCACCGGCCGGGCGCGGTCCTGGTCCAGGCCGTGCAGGTCGAGGCGGGCGTCGAGCGGTGCGTGTTCGCGGGCGATCTTGCGCTTGCGGTTGGGCTCGATGCCCTCCAGCGGCCCTGGGGTCCGCTTGGCGCCGGCCGGCTTGATCGTCTTGGGATCGACCAGCAGCGGGGCCATCGGCTGCAGGCTGGTCGGCTGGACCAGGGACTTCTGGGCCTTCGGCGTCCAGCCGGCCGCCTTCTGGGCCGTCTTGGCCTTCACCGTGGCCGTGACCATGCCCCACAGGCGCAGTTCGTCCTGGCGAGGGGGGCGTTTCACGGCGTCAGCCCCGGGGGACGAGGCGGTAGAGACGCAGGTCGTGGCGCACGCGCCCGGCCTCGGCCCCGGCCGCCGCGCCCGTGCCGGTGTAGAGATCGGCCCGCACCTCGCCCTTGATCGCCCCGCCGACGTCCAGGGCCACCGCCAGGCGGCGATAGGTCGGAAAGCCGCCCGCCAGCTTGGGCGCGCTGGCGTCCAGCCAGAAGAGCTCGCCCATCGCGTGCCTGCCAGGATCGACGGCGATGGCCCGGCCGGGGGGCAGCGGCACCCCCGCCGCGCCCACGGCCTGCCGACCGTCGTCCGGCAGGGTCTGGAAGAACACATAGCGCGGGTTCAGCCGCATGATGGCGTCGGCTTCGGGACCGCGATGATTGGCCAGCCAGGCTCGGATGGCGTCGCCGGAGGTGTTGTTGTCGGCCAGCAGGCCGCGGTCGCGCATCGGGGTGGCGATGCCGACGAACGGCCGGCCGTTATGGGCCGCGAACGCCGCGCGGACCCGGCGGCCATCGGGCAGGACCAGCACGCCCGAGCCCTGGATCTGCAGGAAGAACAGGTCCTCCGGCCGCAGCCAGGCCAGCGGACGGGTCTCCGGCGTCGCCTCGATGGCGGCGCGGTCGCGATAGGGCAGCACCTGGCCGCCCTCGATCTCGCCGGCGACCTTCTTGCCTGACAGGCCCGGATCGAACTGGGCGAGGTCCAGGGTGACCAGGTCGGCCGGCTTGCCGCGCATCGGGGCGCTGAACTCGGCCGAGCGCGACATCCGCGCCTCGTATTCCGGGGCGAAATAGGCGGTCAGCAGGCCCTGGCCCGGAAGGGCCTCGGGCCGGAAGTTGGCCTCGAGGAAGCGTCGGGCGTCGTCGTCGTTTCCGACCCGCTCGGCCCGCGCCTTGCGGCAGACCTCGACCAGGGCCGGATCCTTGGCCGCGCCGCAGCCTTGGCGGAAAGCGTCCAGGGCGCCCAGGTGGTCTTCCTGCGCCCATCCGGCCAGGTCGTTGAACGACACGGGCGTCGAAGGGGCGGTGTGCGTGACCAGCGGCGGGGTCGTCCCCGGCGTGACGGGACCCGCCGGCCGGACCGGCGCGGTCGTACAGGCCGCCAGCGCCAGCAAGGCGAAGGCGGCGACAAACCCCTGGCGAAACATCAAGCCTCCGCGACGTCGACGCGGACCAGGGTCCAGTTCGGGTTCTTGCTCTTCAGGTCGCGCTGGAAGGTCCACAGGTCGGCGGTGCGGCGGTCGTCGACCGCCTCGCCCTCGGCGCTGGTCGAGCGGGTGCGGATCTCGGCCAGGATGCGGACCACCGCCTTGGCGACGTCGCCCTCGACGGAGACGGAGTCCAGGTCGGTGCGCGGCGGGACCAGGAATTCGGCCTTCTCGGTGCGGTTCTGGGCCTCGCGGGCCGCGATGGCGGTCTCGAAATTGGCCATCACGTCCGGCGACAGCAACGGCCGCAGCGTCTCGCGATCACTGGCGGCGAAGGCCTTGACGATCATCTCGTAAGCCTGGCGGGCGCCGCTCAGGAAATGGCCGATATCGAAGTCGGCCTGGCGGGCGCGCAAGGCGGCGATGCCCGACAGGGCTTCTGGCGGGGCCTCGACGGTCTTCAGGTCGCGCGCCGGGGCGTTGGCGGGAACGGGCTGCGGCGCGTCCTCGGGCTGACGCCCGACCCGGCGACCCAGGGTGGCGTAGAGCTGGTAGAGGACGACCGCGGCCAGGGCCGCGAGGATAATCCATTCAAACACGATATTTTCCGCTCGTTCGGCCGACGCGCCTTATCGGACCTATATAGGCCATAACGGGCTCGCGCGTCAGGCGCCTGGCGTTGCGCGCCAGCCGCCCCCGTGTTAGCAGCCCGGCTCTCTCCTAGCGGCCAATTTCGACGCCGAATACGGATTTATCGCACATGACCGACACCACCGCCGCTCCGCCCGCCGCTTCCGAAGACGGCGCGCCCGGCGAAACCGGCATCCGCATCATCGCCCAGTTCGTGCGCGACTTCTCGTTCGAGAGCCCGCACGCCCCCGACTCCCTGCGTTCCGGCGGCGCCCCGCCGGCCATCGACATGGGCGTCGAGATGAACGCCCGCGGCCGTCCCGACGGCCTGTTCGAGGTCGACCTGAAGCTGTCGGCGCGCGCCACCCGCGACGAGCAGCCGGTGTTCCATGTCGAGGTGATGTACGGCGGCCTGTTCCACATCTCCGGCGTGCCGGAAGACCAGCTGGAGCCGGTGCTGCTGATCGAGTGCCCGCGCTTCCTGTTCCCCTACGCCCGCCGCCTGGTCTCGGACGTCACCACCGAAGGCGGCTTCCCGCCCTTCCTGATCGACCCGATCGACTTCGCCGGCGTCTACGCCGCCCGCAAGGCCCAGGCCGAAGGCGTCGTGGTCGGCAACGCCTGATCACAGGCTGAGCGCTGAATGACAAAAGCCCCGGTCGCTCCAAGCGGCCGGGGCTTTTTTATATCCAAAGCCTGTCATCCCGGACGAGCGCGCAGCGCGAAGATCCGGGACCGACGCGTGAACTCAGAGCTTCCGGCGGTCCCGGATCGGCGGCCCTTTGGGCCTTGTCCGGGATGACAAACCTTAGGGAAGTTCTACGGCTGCAGCCGATACCCGCCCATCTCGGTGATCAGGATCCGGGCCACGGCCGGGTCGGGCTCGATCTTCTGGCGCAGGCGGTAGACGTGGGTCTCCAGCGTGTGGGTGGTGACCCCGGCGTTGTAGCCCCAGACCTCGGTCAGCAGCTCCTCGCGCGACACGGGCTTGGACCCGGCGCGGTAAAGGTACTTGAGGATGTTGGTTTCCTTCTCGGTCAGCCGGACCTTCTTCTGCTTCTCGTCGATCAGCAGCTTGGCCGACGGCCGGAACTCGTAGGGGCCGATCCGGAATAGGGCGTCCTCGGAGGCCTCGTAGCTGCGCAGTTGGGCGCGGATGCGGGCCAGCAGCACGCCGAAGCGGAAGGGCTTGGTCACATAGTCGTTGGCGCCGGATTCCAGGCCCAGGATGGTGTCGCTGTCGCTGGCCGCCGCCGTCAGCATGATCACCGGCGCGGTGACGCCGTTCTTGCGCATCAGCCGGCAGGCTTCGCGGCCGTCCATGTCGGGCAGGTCGACGTCCAGCAGGACCAGGTCGGGCTTGAGCTCCCTGGCCATCCGCACGCCCTCGCCGGCCGTGGGCGCCTCGGCGACCGCGAACTCCTCGTGGAGGGCGAGCTGCTCGGCCAGAGCCCCGCGCAGATCATCGTCGTCATCGACCAGGAGAAGGGTTTTGCGTTGCGCCATGGGCGGGAACATGCACCGCTGCGGCCCCCGGCGCCAAGGGCGGTTCTCGTTCCCGGCGCCGCAACGCCCTTGGAGACCGCGTCTTGACGATCTTTCGCGCCCGCCCCGACGGTCCGAGCCCCTGGGACGGCTGGATCGAATGGGATGGAGGGTCGGCGCGCGCTGCGCTTGGCAAGGCCGGCGTCATCGCGGCCGGCGACAAGCGCGAGGGCGACAACCGCAGCCCGGCCGGCGTCTGGCCGATCCGCTACGTCCTCTACAGGCCCGACGTCTATCCGGACGGGCCGGCGACGGCCCTGCCGACCCGGCCGATCGCGCCGGACGACGGCTGGTGCGACGCGCCGGGCGATCCGGCCTATAACCAGTCCGTCAAGCTGCCCTACCCCACCAGCGCCGAACGGCTGTGGCGCGACGACCCCGTCTATGACCTGGTGGTGGTGCTGGGCCACAACGACGACCCGCCCGTCGCCGGCCTGGGCTCGGCGATCTTCCTGCACCTGGCCCGCGACGGCTATCCGGGCACCGAAGGCTGCGTGGCCTTGGAGCGCGAGGACGTGGAGGCGCTGCTGGCGGCGGCCAAGCCAGGGGATGTGGTCGAGATCGCTGAATGATCCTTCTCCCCTTGCGGGAGAAGGGTCAGGTGCGGCTGCCGAATAGCGCCGACCCCACCCGCACGGAGGTGGCGCCGCAGGCGATGGCGGTCTCGAAGTCGTCGCTCATGCCCATGGAGAGCTTGGCCAGCCCGTTGCGGGCGGCGATCTGGCCCAGGAGCCGGAAATGCGGCGCGGGGTCGCCTTCCGCCGGCGGGATGCACATCAGGCCTTCCACCAGCAGGTCCAGGCTCCGGCACAGGGCGATGAAGCCGTCGGCCTCGCCGGGCGCGATCCCGGCCTTCTGCGGCTCCTCGCCGGTGTTGACCTGGACGAACAGGCGCGGGGCCCTGCCCTGGGCCTGGATCTCGTCGGCCAGCACATGGGCCAGTTTTTCGCGGTCCAGGCTCTCGATCACGTCGAAGAAGGCCACCGCGTCGCGGGCCTTGTTGCTCTGCAGGGGCCCGATCAGGCGCAGTTCGACCTGGTCCCGTCGTTCGCCCCACCGCCCCATGGCCTCCTGGACACGATTTTCCCCGAACACCCGCTGGCCCGCGGCGAGAATGGGCGCGATATGGTCCCACGGCTGCAGCTTGGACACCGCCACCAGGGTGACCGCGTCGGCCGGCCGGCCGGCGGCCACGGCGGCGGCCCGGATGCGGTTTTGGATCGAGGCGTAGACTTCAGACATGGCTTCAAGCACGTGAGCGACCAGATGGAAGCCCTGTCTAGAACGGCGGCGGGCCTTCGCCCATGGCTGGTGCGCGGAAAGCCGCTGCCGAACCTGCTGTTCTTCACCGATCCCGAACGGACGCCCGATCCCGAACGGGTCGCCGAGCGCCTGCCGGCCGGCGCGGCCGTGGTCTTCCGGGCGTTCGGCGCGCCGGACGCGGTGGCGCGGGGCTCGCGGCTGCGCGAGATCACGCGGCGGCGGGGTCTGTCGCTGCTGGTCGGGGCCGACGCGGCGCTGGCGCGGGCGGTCGAGGCTGACGGTCTTCACCTGCCCGAACGCCTGGCCTCCACCCTGCCCCACCTGCGCGAGATTCATTCGGACTGGCTGATCACGATCGCCGCCCATGGCCTGGAGGCGGCCCAGGCCGGGGCCGTGGCGGGCGCCGACGCCCTGGTGGTCTCGCCGGTCTTCCCCAGCCGCAGTCCCTCGGCGGGCGCGCCGCTGGGCGTGGAAGGCCTGAAAAGGATCGTCGAGGCGGTGGAGACGCCAGTCTACGCCCTGGGCGGCGTGCGCGCCGACACGGTGGCGCGGCTGCTGGACACGGGGATTGTCGGGATCGCGGCGGTGGAGGCGCTGAGCGCCCCTTCGGGCGCTTGATCGCGTTCTAGAACTTGAACGCGGTTTCCAGCTTCACCCGCGGCGCGGGCTCCTGAATCTCGTTGCGGCGAGCGGCCAGGGCCGGGTTCTGATCGCCCAGGGCCACGGCGCCGCCGACGCGGATCGACGGGGTGACGCTGTAGTACGCGCCGGCCTGGACGTCCTTGGCTTCCATCTCGCGGCCCACGGGCTGATCGAGATCGAGCTTGAGGCCCCATTTGCCCTTCTTGTCGTCCCACTTCAGGGACTTCTTCGGGCCTTGCTGCGGGTTGAACGGCGCGATCGGGGTCGGGTTGCTGAAGTCGTTCTTGACGGCGAAATCGGGCGTGGTCGTGCGCGGCTTGCTCTGGGCATAGGCTCCCGAAGCCGATCCCAGAAGGATCAGCGTGGCGGCCCCTGCCATGAAATACCGTACGGCGAACATGTTACTCGAACCCAATCCCCAACCCGCGCCTCATATAGAGTCAAACCCTATATAGGAGCGGGCTCCCTGATTATCGATTAAAGGCCTGAGTACAACGCGGTCAACCACGGTTGGATTAGGCAAGAGGTCGCAGGAGTCGATTCAAGCGGCGCCTGTGGCGGTCCTGCCACGCGATTCCTGTTTTGACGCAGCGCGACCATGCTATAGACCGGCTTCCGGCTGCGGGGGCGCGCCCGAGATGCGCGCCAGCGATGCGCGAACGCGTCGGCGAGACATTGGAGCGAGGTACTATGGCGTTTGAGCGTGGGTCGGTGTTGCGCGGCGTCGCCGCTGGCGTTCTGGCGTTGACCGTCCTGACCGGGGTTTCGGCCTGCGGCGGGAACAAGGGCGGGGGTACTTTCACGACCCAGAACGACGAGCCGGGCTTCAGGCTGTTCGGGGGTCGCGGCGGCGGCAAGTCCACGTCCCAGGCCGGCGTGATCGGCGTCAACGGCTTCCTGTGGCGCGCCAGCCTCGACACCCTGGCCTTCATGCCCCTGGCCTCGGCCGACCCCTACGGCGGCGTGATCGTCACCGACTGGTACACCAATCCGGAAAAGCCGGACGAGCGCTTCAAGGCGACCGTCTACATCCTGGACACCCGCCTGCGGGCCGACGGCCTGAACGTCACGATCTTCAAGCAGGTCAAGGACGCCAGCGGCGGCTGGACGGACACGGCGGCCACCGAGCAGACGGCGACCGACATCGAGAACGCCATCCTGACCCGCGCCCGTCAGCTTCGACTTTCCAACATCAAGAACTAGGGTCTCACCCCGGGTTCTTCGCGGGAGCCCTTTGTCCGCGCGACAAATGGCTCCCGTCCGTACTTTAGAGAAGCGCGCCACGGCCGAAACCGCTTAAGACTTCCGCGGACCGCGCCCGAGGCGCGCGTTTCCGTTCCCAACAGTCTGGTTTCATGGCCCGCTACAACCCCAAAGACACCGAGCCCAAGTGGCGCGCCGCGTGGGCGAACGCCAACACCTTCCTGACGCCGATCACCCCCGACGCGCGTCCGAAGTACTATGTGCTCGAGATGTTCCCCTATCCGTCGGGGCGCATCCACATGGGCCATGTGCGCAACTACGCCATGGGCGACGTCGTGGCCCGCTACAAGCGCGCCCAGGGCTTCAACGTCCTGCACCCGATGGGCTGGGACGCCTTCGGCATGCCGGCCGAGAACGCCGCCATGGAGCGCGGCGTCCATCCCAAGGGCTGGACCTACGACAACATCGCCGCCATGCGCGAGCAGCTGAAGGCCCTGGGCCTGTCGGTCGACTGGTCGCGCGAGTTCGCCACCTGCGACCCGGCCTATTACGGCCAGCAGCAGGCCTGGTTCCTGCGGTTGCTGAAGCGTGGCCTGGTCTATCGCAAGGAGGCCTCGGTCAACTGGGACCCGGTCGACATGACCGTCCTGGCCAACGAGCAGGTGATCGACGGCAAGGGCTGGCGCTCGGGCGCGACCGTGGAGAAGCGCAAGCTGACCCAGTGGTTCCTGCGCATCACCGACTATGCCGACGCCCTGATCGATGGCCTGAAGACCCTGGACCGCTGGCCCGAGAAGGTCCGGATCATGCAGGAGAACTGGATCGGCCGGTCCAAGGGCCTGCGATTCACGTTCAAGTTCGATGGTGACGCGCCGCAAGGCCACGCCGATGGCCTGGAGGTCTACACCACCCGCCCCGACACGCTGTTTGGCGCCAGTTTCGTCGGAATCGCCCCCGAGCACCCGCTGGCCGAGCAGCTGGCGGCGGCCGACCCGGCCGTGGCCGCCTTCGTCGCCGAGTGCCGCAAGGGCGGCACGTCGGAGGCCGACATCGAGGGCGCCGAGAAGCTGGGCCGCGACACCGGCCTGCGCGTCGTCCACCCGCTGGACCCGACCCAGACCCTGCCGGTGTGGATCGCCAACTTCATCCTGATGGATTACGGCACGGGCGCGATCTTCGCCTGCCCGGCCCACGACCAGCGCGACCTGGACTTCGCCCGCAAGTACGACCTGCCCGTCCTTCCGGTGGTCCTGCCGCCGGGCGAGGACGCCGCGACTTTCCAGGTCGGCAAGGAGGCCTATGTCGGCCCCGGGTCGATCTTCAATTCGCGGTTCCTGGACGGCCTGGACATCGAGGCGGCCAAGACCGAGGCCGTCAACCGCATCGAGGCCATGGACCAGGGCCAGGGCGCCACGGTCTATCGCCTGCGCGACTGGGGCGTCAGCCGCCAGCGCTACTGGGGCTGCCCGATCCCGGTGATCCACTGCGAGGCCTGCGGCCCGGTCGGCGTGCCAGAGGACCAGCTGCCCGTGGTGCTGCCCGACGACGTCAGCTTCGACAAGCCGGGCAACCCGCTGCTGCGCCATCCGACCTGGCGGCACACCACCTGCCCCAGCTGCGGCGGCAAGGCCGAGCGCGAGACCGACACGCTGGACACCTTCGTCGACAGCTCCTGGTACTTCGCCCGCTTCACCGATCCCACCGCCGCCGAGCCGATCAGCAAGGCCGCCGCCGACCACTGGATGCCGGTCGACCAGTATATCGGCGGCGTCGAGCACGCGGTGCTGCACCTGCTGTACGCTCGCTTCATCACCCGCGCCCTGAAGGACGAGGGCCTGGTCTCGGTCGAGGAGCCGTTCGCCGGCCTGTTCACCCAGGGCATGGTCACCCACGAGGCCTACAAGAACGCCGCCGGCGAGTGGGTCGAGCCGTCCGATGTGGTGATCGCGGTTGAGGGCAATGCGCGCTCGGCTAGCCACGCCGCCACCGGCGAGCCGATCGTCATCGGCGACATCGAGAAGATGTCGAAGTCCAAGAAGAACGTCGTCGCCCCCGAGGACATCTTCGAGGCCTACGGCGTCGACGCCGCCCGGCTGTTCGTGATGAGCGACAGCCCGCCCGAACGCGACGTGCAGTGGACCAACAGCGGCGTCGAGGGCTCCTGGCGCTTCACCCACCGGGTCTGGAACGAGTTCGACAGCCAACCGGCCGGCGACTTCGCCCATGACGAGGCCGACGCCACCGCCCTGGCCCTGCGCAAGGGCGCCCACCGGCTGATCGGCTTCGTCACCGACTCGATCGAGGGTTTCCGCTTCAACAGCGGCGTGGCGCGCCTCTACGAGTTCCTCAACATGCTGAAGGCCGCGCCGGCCGAGAACGCCTCCCAGGGCGTCCTGGCCGCCCGGGCCGAGGCGCTGGAGATCCTGGCCCGCCTGATCTCGCCCTTCACCCCCCACCTGGCCGAGGAGGCCTGGGCGCGGCTGGGCAAGGCCGGCATGGTCGTCGACGCGCCCTGGCCCAAGGCCGACCCGCTGCTGGCGGCCGACGACGAGCGGGTGCTGCCGATCCAGATCAACGGCAAGCGGCGCGGCGAGATCAAGGTCAAGGCCGGCACGGCCGAGGTCGATGTCGAGAAAATCGCACTGGCGGACGCCGCCGTCCTGGCCCACCTTGAGGGCTTGACCGTTCGCAAGGTGATCGTGGTGAAAGACCGTATCGTCAACATCGTGGCCGGCTGATCCATGAAGCGCTTTCCGCTCTCCAAGACCCTTCCCGCCGTCCTCCTGGCCGTGGCGGCCCTGGCCCTGTCGTCCTGCGGCTTCACACCCCTGTACGGCGACCAGTCGGTCACCAAGGGGCTCAGCACCATCGAGGTGGTGGCGGCCGACGGCCGCGCCGGCTATTTGCTGCGCGAGAAGCTCGACGACGCCTTCGCGCGCGACGTCAACCGGCTGCCGTCCCACCGGCTGGTCTACGCGATCGAGGAGAAACGCTATGCGCGCGGCGTTCGCGTCGACAACGTCGCCAACCGCTACGAGTTGAGCCTGACGGCCAAATGGCGGCTCCTGGACATCAAGACCGGTCAAGAGGTGCGATCCGGCTCCACCAGCGCGGCGGTGACCTACGACTCGGCCGACCAGCCCTACGCCTCCATCGCCGCCCAGCAGGACAGCCAGGAACGCGCCGCCACCGAGCTGGCCCGCCGCATCCAGCTCGAGTTGGCCGCCTGGCTGGCCGGTAAGGCCAAGGCGTAGGGGCCCGGCCTTGTTCTCGCGCGTCCTCCTCACGCGCATTGGCGTCCACGTCGCTCGAATAGGCTGGCCATGATCCTGTCGAAACGACCGGACATCGAACGCTTCCTGCGGGACCCGGCCGCCGACATCCGCGCCGTGGTCATCTATGGCCGCGACCGCGGCGTGGTGCGCGACCGGGCCGACCAGCTGGCCAACAAGCTGTTCGCACGTCCCGACGATCCGTTCGACACCGCCCAGCTGACCGAAAGCGACCTGGACAGCCAGGCGGGCAAGCTGGAGGACGAGCTCTCGGCCCTGTCGATGATGGGCGGCCGGCGCCTGGTGCGCCTGCGCCTGACCGGCGAGAAGGGCGGCCCCGACAAGCAGGCCGCCGAGGCCCTGGTCCGGCACGTCGAGGGCCAGCTGAACCCCGACGCCTTCTTCCTGATCGAGGCCGGCGCCCTGGGCCGCGATTCCGCCCTGCGCAAGGCGGCCGAGAAGGCCGCCGGCGCGGCGGTCATCCCCTGCTACGAGGACGAGGCCGGCGACTTGGCCCGCCTGGCCCGCGAAACCCTGGCCAAGGACAAGGTCAGCCTGAACGGCGAGGCCCTGGACCTGTTCGTCTCGCGCCTGCCCAAGGAGCGCGGCGTGGCCCGGGCGGAGGTCGAGCGCCTGGCCCTCTTTCTGGGCCCCGGCAGCGGCGTGGTGGCCACCTCGGCCGACCTGACGGACTTCCTGGGGGTCGAACCGGAGGCTTCCCTGGGCGACGCCGCGATCGACGCGTTCGGAGGCCGTGTGGGCCCCGCCCAGGCCGGCCTGCGCCGCGCCGCCGCCGAGGGCGAAGGCGGCCCAGCGGCCGTGCGGGCCATGGGCTATCACCTGGGCCGCCTGCGCCGCACCCTGACCCTGCACAAGAACGGCGTCGACCTGGCGGCGGCGGCCAAGGCCTCCGGCGTGTTCTGGAAGAGCGAGCGCGAGTTCCTGCGCCAGGCCCGGGCCTGGACCCTCGACCAGCTTCTCCTGGTCCAGGCCGAGGTGCTGGCGGCCGACAAGGCCTGCAAGACCTCCGGCTCGCCGGACCAGCTGATCTCCGAGCGCCTGGCGCTGCAGATCGCCGGCAAGGCGCGGCGGCTGGGACTCTAACGTAAGGCCAAGCTTGGGAATTGACGCGCTTGGTCTATCTTAAGCGTTGGAGACCCAGTACGAGGCGTCATGGACCTTAACGTGCCCTACGCGGAGAGGGACCAGGCCGAGGCGCTGGGCGCGCTCTGGGAACCCTCGCGGCGCTGCTGGTATGTTCCGGACGGCCTGGATCTCCAGCCTTTTCGACGCTGGTTTCCCGAGCAGACCTCCAGCCTTCCTGGATCGAACCTGCGGTCGGCGGAAACCTATGTGGTCACCGCGCCTCGGCGGTGCTGGAGCTGCGAGCAGACCACCACCGTCGCCGGCTTCCTGATGGCCCCCGGCTTCGAGGACTTCAGCGTCTGGGAGGACGACCTCGACGGCCAGGGCCGGTGGGGCGGCGGCGAGAGCTGGTGCTTCGCCTTCCATATCGACGCCCTGCCCTCCCCGATCGCGGCCCAGGCGATCATGCGGGCGCCGCGCTATCGGCGAGCGTTCAGTCAGGCGACCCGCGGCTCCTACTGGGCGAACCATTGCTCGGAGTGCGGCGCGCTGCAGGGCGACGTCCATCTGTTCGAGGACCTGGGCGCCCCCTTCCTGCCGCGCGACGCTCACGATCTTGCCGACCTGAAGGCCTTTCGGGTGAAGGGTGTGTTCGAGGCGGCGGGATCGTTCGGTCTTGCCCTCGACATCGCCCCGGAGATCTCGGGCGTCAGGGCCGGAACGACGGTCCGGCCGCCGGCGGCGCCGGCAAGCCGACCCGCCCCTCCGAAGACCATCGGCGCCGTGATCCTGGGGACGGTTCGACGATGGCTGGGCTTGAGCGGCTAGGCCGGCCAGGGCTCGCGACCGTGAGTCGCGCGCCCTGTCAAAGCGCGTAGCGTCCGGATCCGAGATTTTCTGTGGAAATCGCGGTCTTCGAAGCCATTCGAATCCGAGTTCGAAAACGCGATTTCTGCCTATATATCAAAAACTTGAAGCAATATCGTCGATCCAGGACGTCGCGTTGTCGAACATCGGGCGGGCAGAACCACGGCCAAGCCAGGTTCTGTGCGCCACAGAGGACCCTGTTTCGGCGCCTCAGCCGCCCCGCGTCAGGCGGTTGCACAGGTCGTCGAGTTGCTCGAGCGTGGCGTAGCGGATGGTCAGGGCGCCGGCCCCGCCGCGGTCGTCGATCTCGACGTCCAGGCCGAGCAGCGACGACAGGTCGGCTTCCAGCGACTGGGTGTCGGTGTCCTTCGACTTCGGCGGCCGACCGCCGCTCGCCTTGGAACGCACCTCGCCGGCGGCGTTCGGCGTCCGGCGAGCCAAAGCCTCGGTGTCGCGCACCGACAGGCCCTTGGCGATGACCTCGCGCGCCAGGACCGCGGGGTCGGGCGCCGTGGCGATCGCCCGGGCGTGACCGGCCGTCATCTCTCCCGAGGTCACATAGCCCTGGACCGAGTCCGGCAGCGACAGCAGCCGCAGGGTGTTGGCCACATGGCTGCGGCTCTTGCCCACGGTCTGGGCGATGACCTCCTGGGTCTGGCCGAACTTCTCGATCAGCACCTTGTAGCTCAGAGCCTCTTCGATCGCGTTCAGGTCGGCGCGCTGGACGTTCTCGATGATGCCGATTTCCAGCACCGCCAGGTCGTCCAGCTCGCGGACCATGATCGGCAGGGTCTTGAGGCCGGCGCGCTGGGCCGCCCGCCACCGGCGTTCGCCGGCGACGATCTGGTACTCGCCCGCCGCGCCCGGCGCGGGGCGAACCAGGATCGGCTGCAGCACGCCCTTCTCGCGGATCGAGTCCGAAAGTTCTACCAGGTCTTCCTCGCGGAAAGTCCGGCGCGGCTGGTCGGGATTACGGCGGATCAGTTCGATCGGGGCTTCCCGCGAGCCGCCGCTGGTATCACCGGGGGCCTGGGCGGGGGCGGAATCGACCTCGCCAAGCAAGGCGGAAAGGCCGCGACCCAAACCACGACGACCTTCAGACATCCCCGGCTCTCCTGCCACAACCGACTCCTTCACGCGCTCAACACTCAACTTCGACAACGACTTGTACGGTTTTCCTCAGGCAGGCGATCAGGCCGCCTGGGACAGTCGCGACTTCTCGCGGCTGATGACCTCGCGCGCCAGCCGCAGATAGGCCTGGCTGCCGGCGCATTTGAGGTCGTAGAGCAGCACGGGCTTACCGAACGACGGCGCCTCCGACACCCGGACGTTGCGGGGTATGACCGCGTCGTACACCTTGTCGCCGAAGTGTTGCCGGACATCCCGCGCCACCTGGTCCGACAGGCTGTTGCGGCGATCGTACATGGTCAGCACCACGCCCTGGATCTCCAGCTTGGGATTGAGACTGCCGCGCACCCGCTCAATGGTCCGCATCAGCTGGGTCAAGCCTTCCAGGGCGAAGAACTCGCACTGCAGCGGCACGAACACCGCGTCGGCCGCGGTCATGGCGTTGACGGTCAGCACGTTCAGCGACGGCGGGCAGTCGATCAGCACATAACTATATTCCCCGCTCGTGCGCAGCGGCTCCAGGGCGTCGCGCAGGCGGTAAGAACGGCGCGCCTGCTGGCCCAGCTCGATCTCCACGCCCGACAGGTCGGCGTCGGCGGGGATCACGTCCAGGCCGGGAAGCTCTGTGCGAACCGCTGCGTCGACCACTGGCTTCTCGCCCATCAGCACGTCATAGAGCGTGGTCTTGCGCTGCATCCGGGTGATGCCCAGACCGGTCGAGCAGTTGCCTTGCGGGTCGGCGTCGATCAGCAGCACACGTTCGCCGCAGGCCGCCAGGGCCGTGCCCAGGTTGATCGCCGTCGTGGTCTTACCGACCCCGCCCTTCTGGTTGGCGATGGCCAGGACGCGCAGCGGTTGGTCAGACTTTACGGACACTCTTAAGCCCCTTCACTTGCACGATCTGGCCTCGCGGGTCGCTCAGGGATGGCCGCAGGTCGGACTCGAATTTCCAGTATGTGGCGGCCTCGGCCAGTTCAGAAGCGACATCTTGTCCCTTCAGGAACCAGGCGACCGCGCCGCGCTTCAGGTAGGGCTGGGCGTAACCCAGCAGTCTGACCATCGGCGCGCAGGCCCGCGCGGTGACCACCTCGACCTTCAGGTCCAGGTCCTCGGCGCGGGCGTTGTGGATCTCGACGGGCAGGCCCAGTTCGTCCGCCACGACCCGAAGGAAGCGACAGCGCTTGGCCATGCTCTCGACCAGATGGACCTTGGCCCCGGGCGTGTCCTTCAGCAGGATGGCCAGCACCACGCCCGGCAGGCCGGCGCCGGCCCCCAGGTCGGCCCAGGTCCGGGCCTCGGGCGCCAGCCGCAGCAGCTGGGCGCTGTCCCAGGCATGGCGGTTCCAGTAGGGCGCGATCGTCGCCGGGCCCACCAGGTTCATCACCGCGTTCCACTCGGCCAGCAGGGCCTGGAACCGCGTCAGGTCAGATAGTTGCGCGTCGGAACAGCCGGTCAGCCGCTGGAAGGCGGTGGCGTCGACCGGGTCGAGCTCTTCGACGACCAGGGGCGCGGCGCTGACCGACATCAAGCGGCCTTCGCCCGGCGGACGTGGGCCAGCAGCGCCGTCAGGGCGCCGGGCGTGACGCCCTCGATGCGCGCCGCCTGGCCCAGGGTCAGCGGCTTCACCCGCGCCAGCTTCTCGCGCACCTCGTTGGACAGGCTGCCGACCAGGCCGTAGTCCAGGTCGGCCGGCAGGCGCAGGTCCTCTTCCTTGCGGAAGGCTTCGGCGTCGTTGCGCTGGCGGTCGAGATAGCCGGCATAGGCCGCCTCGATCTCGATCTGCTCGCGGGCCATCGGACTCCACGTGGAGATCTCCGGCCATACCGCGGCCAGCCGATCGAGGCTGACCTCGGGCAGGGCCAGCATGGCCAGGACATCGCGTCGCTGGCCGTCGTGATTGACCTTGAACCCGGCCCGATTGGCCTCCGCCGGGGTCAGGGTGACCGAGCGGGCGAAGGCGCGGACGGCCTCCAGTTCGGCCTTCTTGGCGGCCCAGGCCTGGGCGCGCACCGCGCCGACCACGCCCAGGGCCAGGCCCTTGTCGGTCAGGCGCTGGTCGGCGTTGTCGGCCCGCAGGATCAAGCGGAACTCGGCCCGGCTGGTGAACATCCGATAGGGCTCGGTGACGCCCCGGGTGACCAGGTCGTCGATCATCACCCCGATATAGGCCTCGTCGCGGGCCAGGACGGCGGGCTCCCTGTCCTGCGCGGCCAGCGCCGCGTTGAGCCCGGCCATCAGCCCCTGGGCCCCGGCCTCCTCATAGCCGGTCGTGCCGTTGATCTGGCCGGCCAGGTAGAGCCCGGGCAGACGCTTGGTCTCCAGCGTCGGGTAGAGCTCGCGCGGGTCGACATAGTCATACTCGATTGCATAGCCGTACCGGATGACCTCGACGTTTTCGAGGCCCGGCATGGTGCGCAGGAACAGCAACTGGGTCTCGGCCGAGACCGAGGTCGAGACGCCGTTCGGATAGACCGTGTCGTCGTCCAGGCCCTCGGGCTCCAGGAACACCTGGTGGCTGGTCTTGTCGGCGAAGCGGACGACCTTGTCCTCGATCGACGGGCAGTAGCGCGGGCCGATCCCCGTGGCGCGGCCGCCATAGACCGCCGACTCGCCCAGGCGCTCGGCGATGATCCTGTGGGTTTCAGCCGTCGTATAGGTGATGCCGCACTGGATCTGCGGCACGTCCACGTGCGACGTCAGGAACGAGAACGGCTCGGGCTGGGCGTCGGCGGCCTGCATTTCCAGGCGATCCCAGGCGATGGTTCTGCCATCCAGCCGGGCGGGGGTGCCGGTCTTCAGGCGGCCCATGTCGAAGCCCAGCGCGTAGAGGCGGTCCGACAGGCCGATCGACGGCGCGTCACCGACCCGGCCGGCCGGAGTGCGGGTCTCGCCCTGATGGATCACGCCCTTCAGGAAGGTCCCGGTGGTCAGCACCACACGTGAAGCGCGGTAGACCCCGCCCTCCCCGTCGACGACCCCGGCCACGGCGTCGTTCTCGACGATCAGGTCTTCGGCCGCGGCGGCGATCACCTCAAGGTTCGGATAGGCGAAGAGCTCGGCCTGCATGGCCTGGCGATAGAGCTTGCGGTCGATCTGCGAGCGCGGACCGCGAACGGCCGGACCCTTCGAGCGGTTCAGCAGGCGATACTGGATGCCGGCCTTGTCGCCGATCCGGCCCATCAGGCCGTCCAGGGCGTCGATCTCGCGGACCAGATGGCCCTTGCCCAGGCCGCCGATGGCCGGGTTGCACGACATCTCGCCCACGGTTTCGCGCTTGTGGGTCAGCAGCAGGGTGCGCGCGCCCGTGCGCGCCGACGCGGCCGCCGCCTCGCAGCCGGCGTGACCGCCGCCGATGACAATGACATCCCAAGTGTTGGACAAGACGCGCCTCAATGCGAACGCCCCCGTCGCGGCGGGGGCGTGATCAACCTTATACGTGGAACCCCGCCGATCGGCGAGTCGGTCTGGCGTGTTTCACGTGAAACAGCGACCAGACATCTGTGGTCAGCCTGTGGATGTTTCAAGCCGGTGTTTCACGTGAAACATCACTTGCCGATGCAGAAGCTCGAAAACACACGGTCCAGCACGACCTCAGGGTCGATCCGCCCCGTGATCCGCGACAAGGCCCGGGCGGCCAGCCGGACGTCCTCGGCAGCCAGTTCGACCTCCAGCCCGACGTCCGAAAGGGCCCGCTGGATATAGGTCCGCGCTTCAACCAGACTTTCCGCGTGGCGGATCCGCGTGGCCGCCGGGAATTCAGCGCCAGCCAGCGCCTCGACCACGTGGGACGTCAGGGCCGCCTTCGCCTCTTCCGCCCCGCCTGGCTTGCGGGCGGCCAGTTCGATCACCTTCAGGCCTTGAGCGGCGAGCACCTCGCGAAGCTCCTCCAGCCGATAGGCGTCGACCAGGTCGATCTTGTTGACCACCGCCCAGTCGCCGGATTGCAGCGCCGACAGCTCGTTGTCCTGTTTCACGTGAAACATCGCCGCGTCGATCACCCACAGCCGCAGGTCCGCCTCGGCCGCCCAGGCCCGCGCCCGGCGAACGCCCTCGGCCTCGATGGCGTCCTCGGTCTCCCGCAACCCAGCTGTGTCGGCGAGCAGGACCTTGTAGCCGCCGAGGGTCAGGGGAACCTCGATGACGTCCCGGGTGGTGCCGGGCGTCGACGTCACGATCGCCGCGTCGCGCTCGGCCAGGGCGTTCAGCAGCGTGCTCTTGCCGGCGTTAGGGGCTCCGACCAGGGCGATGCGGAAGCCGTCCCGCACCCGCCGGCCGCGCGAGGCGTCGACCAGGGCGGCGGCGATCTCGGCCTCCAGGACAGCCAGTCCCGGCCGCGCCCGCGCCGCCACGTCTTCCGGCAGTTCCTCGTCCGGGAAGTCGACCGCCGCCTCCAGCATGGCCAGGGCCTGGACCAGCAGCTCGCGCCAGGCGTCGTAGCGCTGGCTCAGCGCACCCCCCAGCTGGCCTAGCGCCTGCCGCCGCTGGGCCTCTGTCTCGGCGTCGATCAGGTCGGCCACGCCCTCGGCCTGGGTCAGGTCAAGCTTGCCGTTCTCGAAGGCGCGCCGCGTGAACTCGCCGGGCTCGGCCAGACGCAAACCCTCGGCGGCGAGCGCTTCAAGCAGCGCCTCGACCACAGCCCGCCCGCCGTGCACGTGAAACTCCGCGGCGTCCTCGCCCGTATAGCTGGCCGGCCCCTCGAACCACAGCACCAGCGCATCGTCCAGGGCCACCCCGCCGCGACTCAGTCCGCGCAACGCGGCGCGGCGCGGCTTGGGCAAGTCGCCGGCCAGGGCTCGTACGAGGTCGGCCGAGCGCGGTCCGGAAATCCGCACCACCGCCACCGCCGCCCTGCCCACGCCCGTGGCCGGCGCGTAGATCGTGTCGTTCATTCGGTCTTGCCGCCCATGCCGCCGACCGCCGCCCCGGCGGCGGCCGTCATCAGCTTGCGGAACTGGTCCTGGGCCCCGGCCCCGAACGCCATCCAGTTCTTCATCAGTTCCTCGGGCGCCAGCATGGCCATGTTCGAGGTCATGCGATCCTGCATTTCCTTGACCAGATGCTCGTTCAGGGCGCTCACATCCGGCAAGCCCAGGAAGGCGCGGGCCTCCACCGGCGTGCAGTCGATCTCGATGGTCATCTTCATGATCTGGGGTTCCCTGCCTTGAGGGCACGATATTGTTATGCCCTGACCGCTTCGGCGCACGTTAGAGCGCTTCGGTCGAAAGTCCCATCGACGCGAATAAGATCCCCGCCAGCGATACGGAGAGCCCCATGTCCGAGACCCTCACGATCACCACCCCCGACGGGGCCTTCTCCGCCTATGTGGCGCGGCCTTCGGCGGCCTCCGCCCCGGCCATCGTCGTCATCCAGGAGATCTTCGGCGTCAACAAGGTGATGCGCGACATCTGCGACGGCCTGGCCGCCCAGGGCTTCGTGGCCGTCTGCCCCGACCTGTTCTGGCGCATCGAACCGGACATCGACATCACCGATCAGAGCGACGCCGAATGGAAGCGGGCGTTCGAGCTCTATAACGCCTTTGACGTCGACGCCGGCGTTTCGGACATCGCCGCGACCATCGCCGCCGTTCGCGAGCTGCCGGGCGTCAATGGCAAGGTCGGGGCGGTCGGCTATTGCCTGGGCGGCCTGCTGGCCTTCCTGACCGCCACCCGCACGGACGCCGACGCCAGCGTCGCCTACTATGGCGTCGGAATCGAGAAGCACCTGGCCGAGGCCGAAAAGCTGGCCCGTCCCCTGTTGATGCACCTCGGCGAGGAAGATCAATTCGTGCCCAAGGAGGCCCAGAAGCTGATCCTCGACGCGCTGAAGGACCACCCGCAGATCGAGATCCATACCTATCCGGGCCGCGACCATGCCTTCGCCCGGGTCGGCGGCGCCCACTACGACGCGGCGGACGCCGGTACGGCCAACGCCCGCAGCCTGGCCTTCTTCAAGTCCAACCTGGGCTGACCGCCATGCTGGCCATACAAGCCGTGCGCACCGGCAGCCCCGATGTGCTGGAGGCCGTCGACCTGCCCGTGCCCACGCCAGGTCCGGGCCAGGTCCTGGTCCGCCACCAGGCCGTGGGCCTGAACTTCATCGACACCTACCACCGCAGCGGCCTCTATCCGATGAAGATGCCGGCGGTCCTGGGCCTGGAAGCCGCCGGTGTCGTCGAGGCGCTGGGCGACGGCGTCACCCGGTTCAAGGCCGGCGATCGCATCGCCTATAACGGCACGCTTGGCGCCTATGCGCAGGCCGCCGTGGTTCCGGCCGACCGGGCGGTCAGGGTTCCCGACGGGGTCAGCCTGGAGACCGCCGCGGCCATCCTGCTCAAGGGCATGACCGCCGAGTTCCTGGTCCGCCGTTGTCACAAGGTCGAACCCGGTCAGACCGTCCTGGTCCACGCGGCGGCCGGCGGCGTCGGGTCGATCCTGGTCCAGTGGGCCAAGGCCCTGGGCGCGACCGTGATCGCCACGGTCGGCTCTGAGGCCAAGGCCGCCCTCGCCCGCGGCCACGGCGCCGACCATGTCATCCTCTATGGCCAGGAGGATGTCGCGGCGCGCGTGACGGAGATCACCGGCGGCAAGGGCGTGGCCGTGGTCTATGACGGGGTCGGCAAGGACACCTTCGAGGCCAGCCTCAAGAGCCTGGGCCGGCGCGGCGTGCTGGCGACGTTCGGCAACGCCTCGGGGCCGGCCCCGGCGATCGCGCCGCTGGAGCTGGGCGCCAAGTCGCTGTTCCTGACCCGGCCGCGGCTGTTCGACTACATCGCCACCACCGCCGAACTGGACGAGAGCGCCGCGGCGTTGTTCGCGATGCTGGCGTCCGGCGCGGTGAAGATCGAGGTGGGGCAGACGTTTCCGTTGGCTCAGGCCCGAGCTGCGCACGAGGCGCTGGAAGGTCGGCGGACGACCGGGGCGACGCTGCTGCTTCCGTAGGTCGGAGATGCGGCCGCCTCCTTCGCCCTCTCCCAGAGGGAGAGGGAGGGACCCGCGCCGCAGGCGTGGGAGGGTGAGGGGTTACACCCTCGCAGGTTCGTACCTAAAGCCCTGCCGGCACGCCGGCCAGCGGTGAAACCTCTCACCCTCCCACCGCTTCGCGGCGGGCCCCTCCCTCTCTCAAAGAGAGAGGGAGTTCAGGGGGATGGACGGCCCTCAATCCCCGCTGGCGGCGCAAATAACCCCAGCTTTTTCAATGTTCTGAAAAATAATCAGCGTCACAAGTCCTCGGACCTCAAACCTCCCGCACAATCATCGCTGTCCCTATCGCGGGGGAAGGCTCTTGGTACCGGCCCAAGCAGGCGATGGGGATGGAACCGAGCGGGGCCGCCTGGGCCTGGCGATCGGACCGCGGCGGGCGGCGGGGCTCAGAAGGCTCCAAGGCTGGTCGGGGACGATGGCGGGACAGGCGGGTTGACGGGGCCGGGAGTTCAAACCGGCCTGTTCGAGGATCAGTCGGAGTCGCCGACGGCCCCTTCCGGGCGACTTTGATCCTGCCCGCCTGAGGGGAAACGTCGATCGGGATGAAACAAGCCCTCAATCGCCGTCCCTTGAGAAGAACGGTTTCGCGGAGCGGTCAGGTCTAGCCGAAACGCAAACTCTAAACCCACGGTCATCCGGGCTCGGCCCGGACCGCTCCGCGCCTCCCCACCCCGCGTTTCGGAGATCCCGAAACGCGACGAGGCCGTGCGCCCAAGATCCTCCCCCTGTGGGGGAGGTGTCGGCGAAGCCGACGGAGGGGGGAGTGATGGGCTATGGCCGCGACTTTGCATCCACGATCCCAAACCTCCCCCACCGATCGCTGCGCGATCGCCTCCCCCACAGGGGGAGGGACGGAAGCGCTTGAACTCGAAACTAAAAGACCGCTGGTATGGCGGGTACTAAGGTCTGCACGAACCAGACGCCGCTCGCACGGACGGGCGGCGCGCCGGGAGGACGCCATGAACGCCTTTGCCCCCATCGCCGCTGCCGAGACCCCCGACCTTGCCGGCCTGACCGTCATGCCTGCGGGGCCCGTGCTCGGGGCCGAGATCTCGGGCGTCGATCTGCGCCAGCCCCTGGCGCCGGAGATCGTCGCCGCGATCAGGACGGCGCTGCTGCGCCACAAGGTCGTGTTCTTCCGAGACCAGGACATCAGCCATGAGGACCATGTGCGTTTCGGTCGGTATTTCGGGGACTTGGAAGGCCATCCTGTCACCGCCCACGTGCCCGGCTTTCCCGAGATCCTGCACATCGAGGCCGCCGACGGCATGAAGCTGCGCGAGGAGATCGTGCCGATCGTCCGCGTCGCCAACAAGTGGCACACCGACGTCACCTTCCGCCCGGCGCCGTCGATGGGCGGGGTGCTGCGGGCCCGCCATCTGCCGCCGCTGGGCGGCGACACCCTGTTCGCCGACACCGCCGCCATCTATCGCGACCTGCCCGACAAACTGAAGGACCAACTGGCGACCCTGACCGCCGAGCACGACATCCTGCAGAGCTACGGCTACCGGGTCGACGAGGCCAAGCGCCAGGAGCTGCGCGCCGCCTATCCGCCCCAGGTCCATCCCGTGGTCCGCACCCATCCGGAGACCGGGGACAAGCACCTGTTCGTCAACAAGGTGTTCACGACGCGGATCCTGGGCCTGGCCGAGGACGAGGCCGCAAGGCTGCTGGCCGAGCTGCTGGACCGGGTGAAGACGCCCGAATACCAGGTCCGCTTCCGCTGGACGCCGAACGCCATCGTCTTCTGGGACAACCGAGCCACCCAGCACTACGCCATCCTCGACTACTGGCCGCAGGAGCGCGTTGTCGAGCGGGTCACGATCCAGGGCGACGTCCCGTTCTGAAGCGACTTCGGCCTGGACTTGGAAGGATCATCTAGATCAAGGGGTTATCGAGAAAACCTGAAAGGCTTTCAGGACCGCGAGGCGCGGGTGTCGACCCGGCGTTCCATCAGCAGCAGGCTGAGCATCACCAGGAAGGCGAAGACCAGCAGGGCGCCGGCCAGCTGGTGGGCCTTGTCCCATTCCAGCGCTTCGACCAGCCGGTAGATCTCGATCGACAGCACCTCGGTCTGGCCCGGAATGCCGCCGCCCAGCATCATCACCACCCCGAACTCGCCGACCGTGTGGGCGAAGACCAGCAGGGCGGCGACCGCGTAGCCCGGCAGGGCCAGCGGCAGGGCCACCCTGACGAACCGGGCCCAGGGCGAGGCGCCCAGGGTGGCGGCGGCCTCCAGCGGCTCGTCGCCCACCGCGATGAACGCGTTGCGCAGCGGCTGGACGGCGAACGGCAGCGAATAGATCAGCGAGCCGATCACCAGGCCCTGGAAGGTGAAGGCCAGGGTGCGCACCCCGAACGGATGCAGCAGGGCGATCAGCGGGCTTTGCGGGCCCAGGGCGATCAGCAGGTAGAAGCCCAGGGCGGTGGGTGGCAGGACGATCGGCAGGGCCACCAGGGCCCCGACCGGCGCTTTCCAGCGCGAACGGCCCCGCGCCAGCCACCAGGCCAGGGGCGTGGCCAGGACCAGCAGCAGGATCGTGGTGATCCCGGCCAGCCTGGCCGTCAGCCACGCGACCTCCAGCATCGTCAGGCAGCCTTGATCTTGATTGGTGGCGGAGGGGGCGGCATGGCTTTGGTTCTGGCGGAGGCACGGTTATGTAGTGGAGCTGCATAACGGGATTTCTCGTCCCGGTCACGTTCGGCCTGAGATCCGGCATGAGGCTACGATGTCCACCGAAGGCGATCTGAGCGCGTCCCTGGTCCTGAAGCGCGGCGGCCTGGCGCGGGTCGGCCTGGAGCGCATCGCCCTGGTCGAGGCGATCGCCGGCCTCGGCTCGATCAGCGCCGCGGCCAGGCAGCTGGGCCTCAGCTACAAGGGCGCCTGGGACGGGGTGCAGGCGCTGAACAACCTATTCGACGCGCCCCTGGTGGTGGCCAACGCCGGCGGCAAGGCCGGCGGCGCGGCCGTCGTCACGCCGCGCGGCCTGGCGGTGGTCCGGGCCTACCGCGACGTCGAGCGCGAGATTGGCGCGGCCCTGTCGCGGCTGGAGACGGGCCTGGCGGCGGCGGAACCGAACACCGGCCAGGGCCTGGGCGAGCTGTTCTGGAGCCTGGGTCTGCGCACCAGCGCCCGCAACGCCCTGCGCGGGACCGTCGCGGCCATCGAGGACGGCGCGGTGACCGCCCGGGTCGCCCTCGACCTGGGCGACGGCGTCGAGATCGCCTCGGTCATCACCCGCCGCAGCCGCGGGGAACTGGGCCTGGCGGTCGGCAAGCCGGCGCTCGCCCTGATCAAGTCCAGCTTCGTCGTCCTGGCCGGCGACGGTCCGCCCGAGGACGGGGTCAACCGCCTGGCCGGGACCGTGGTCGATCGCGAGGACGGCCATGAGGTCAGCGAAGTGACCCTGAGCCTGTCGGCCGGCAAGACCCTGGTCGCTACCGTGCTGAATTCCGCCAGGCCGCCCGCCATTGGCGATCAGGTCGTGGCGACCGTCGCCCCGTCCAACGTCATCCTCGCCGTCGACTAATGGACGGTCGGCCGCTCGGGCGCCGGCGGGCCCGGCTCGGCCGTCCGCTCGTCGCGCAGCCGGGCGGGCAAGGGATAACCGTCGACCCGCAGCGCCGCGTTCAGGGCCCGGGCCAGGACCATGGTCGGCTGGGAGTCGACCAGCAGCGGCTCGAGCAGCGCCTCGCCCGCCGCCGTGGCGGTTCCGGCCAGACCGCACGAGACCATCAGCCGCTGCTCGTCGGTCGAGATGCCGCCGCAGGCCGGACATTCCACCTGGATCGGCCGGCGCAGGCTGGCCTCCACCGACTGCATCCAGGCCACGAACAGCCCGCCGGTGCGGTTGGACGCCCGGAAGGCCAGGGCCTGGGCGACCAGCCGGCTGGGAGGCTCGCCGGCCGACCTCAGCGCCGCCCACTGGCGCATGGCGCTCAGCAGCAGCCTCTCGCCGACCGTCGGCCCGGAGGTCCAGCGCAGCGTTACGGAATCGGGGGTCATCGCGGCCTCTCGGACGGGCGTCGCGGTCATTGTTGCGACCTGCTCGCAACATCTAGCGCGCGATCTTGTTGCGAGTCAATCGCAACAACTGATCCTTCGGCGCGCTGGACCCAAGCGCGCCAGCGGCCTAGGTTCAGCCCTCGCCGTAACCCGTTCGCCGCCCTTGAGTCCCTGGAGCCCGCGCTGTCCGCCAACCCTCGATCGATCACGCCGATGACCCGGCTGTACGGCGAGAAGCGGGCCAACCTGGTGCGCGTCTTCGCCGCCCGGCTGCGCTCGGCCAGCGAGGCCGAGGACCTGATCCAGGACCTGTACCTGAAGGTCCAGGCCCTGGGCGACCTGGAGGTCGAGGGCGACGGCTCGGCCTTGCTGTTCCGCATGGCCAACAACCTGATGCTCGACCGGTTGCGCAGCCAGACCCGCGCCAGCGCTCGCGACGAGGGGTGGCGCAGTCTGCAAGGCGCGTCGCTCGGCGACCAGCAAGTGGCGGACGTCCCGTCGGCCGAGGAGGTGGTGGCCGGCCGGCAGCGTCTGAGCGCGATGATGACGGCGGTCGAGGACTTGCCGCCCCAGGTCGCCCGGGCGTTCAGGCTTCACAAGCTGGAAGGCCTGAGCCACGCCGACACCGCGGCCGCCATGGGCGTCAGCCGCAGCTCGGTCGAAAAGCATGTGAGCGCCGCCCTGAAAGCGCTGATGGCGAAGCTGGCATGAGGGCGGCTATGGTTTCGAGCACGGGTCTTGGAGGTGTTGGCGGCTTGGCGACGTCTTATCCTTGCGAGGACGCGACTTGGCGTCGGGACGGAGCGAAATGACGCGCGCCCAAACGGACATCGACGCCGAGACCGTCGAGGCCGCGATCGACTGGCTGGTTCGCCTGCAGGGCGAGGCGGTCACCGAGCGCGACTGGCTGGATTTCGACGCCTGGCTGACGGCCTCGCCAGCCCACGCCCAGGCCTATGACGCCGCGCTGGCCTTCGACGGTCGCCTGGACCTCGACGCGCGCTTCGATCAGGTCGAGCCGGTCGCCGCGCCGTTGACGGCCTCGCGGGGCGAGGTCGTTCCGTTACGGCCGACGCGGCGGGTCTGGATCTGGTCGGCGGGCGCGGCGATCGCCGCCGCCTTCGTCGCCGGCGCGGTCCTCCTGCCAGCCAGTGGACTGCTGGGCGCGCACGAGACCACCTATGTGACAGGCGTCGGCGAGCGTCGGACGGTCGCCCTTGAGGACGGCTCGCGGATCGAGATGAACGCCGCCTCGCGGATGACGGTGCGGTTCGAGCGCCATGCGCGCCGCGTCCATCTGGGCGACGCCCAGGCCTTCTTCGACGTGGCCAAGGACTCCTCGCGGCCGTTCGTGGTCTCGGCGGGTGACACCCAAGTGCGGGTGGTCGGCACTCAGTTCGACGTCCGCCATCGCGACGGGCTCGTGGCGGTCAATGTCCGGCGCGGCCTTGTCGAGGTGCGCCCGAACCTGGCCCGCGACGCCGCGCCGTTCCGGTTGCGGCCGGGGCAGGGGCTGTCGCACCGCAAGGGCCAGAAGGCCGACGCCCGGGTCGAGGCCGTGGCCGTCGAGGAGGTCGCCGGATGGCGCCAGGGCCGGCTGATCTATCGCGACCAGCCGCTTTCCCAGATCGCCGGCGACATGAACCGGCTGTTCCCGCGTCCGGTCAGGCTGGGCGACGCCGAGGCCGCCAACATGCGACTTTCCGGCGTGTTGATCGTCGATGACCAGGATGCGATGGTCGACCGACTGTCGCACCTGCTTCCGGTACGGACGACGACGACCGACGACGCCATCGTGATCCGCGCGCGCTAGGGTCTTGCTGACGGGCCCGGAATCGTTCGAAGCGCGAAGCTTGAGCTCTAGGGGGATAGAGCTGGAGCCCGATGATTTCGGACACGGAGTCCCAGCTTCGCGGTCGGCCTGACGATCCGGGATGTCCCGGCGCGAGCGCCGTCGCTTGCCCGCATCGGTCCGCTCTCCTCTTCGCCTTGACGTTGGCGTCGAGCCTGGCCCTGGCCGGCGAGGCCGGCGCGGCGCCCGCGAAGTTCCGGTTCGACATCCCCGCCAAGCCGCGGTCGGAGGCCCTGATCGACGTCGGCGTCCAGGCCCGGGTCACCCTGGGCGGGGCGTCGTCCTGCCCGGGACGCAGCGCGGCCGTCGCCGGTGTCCTGACCCTGCGCCAGGCGCTGGGGGCGGTGACCGCTGGCGCGCCGTGCCGGTTCCAGATCCTCGACAACGCCACCGTCAGCGTCCGTCCGGCGCGACCGAGCCGGAGCCCGGCGCGAACCGGGACGCTGCCGGCCGTCGCGACGTCCCCAGTGGTCGCAGCCCCAGCCATCGACAGCGTCATCGTCACCGCCACCAAGCGCCCCACCCGCCTGGGCGCGGCGGCCGGCGGCCTTAGCGTGATCAGCGCCGCGCGGCTGCGCGACGCCGGGGCCATCGACACGACCAGCGTCTCCCAGCAGACGGCCGGCTTCATCACCACCAATCTGGGCGCGGCGCGCAACAAGATCATGCTGCGCGGCCTGTCGGACGGCACCTTCACCGGCCGCACCCAGCAGACCGTCGGCACCTATCTCGACAACATCCCGCTGACCTACAACGCCCCCGACCCGGACCTGCGGCTGATCGACGTCGATCGGGTGGAGATCCTGCGCGGGCCGCAAGGTGCGCTCTATGGCGGCGGGTCGCTCAGCGGGGTCTATCGGATCGTCTCCGCCAAGCCGGTGCTGGACGATTGGTCGGGATCTCTCCTGGCCGGCGCGGCCGCCACCGAATCCGGCTCGCCCAGCAGCCGCTTCGAGGGCGTGGTCAACCTGCCGATCGCCGTCGGTCGCGCCGCCCTGCGCCTGGCGGCCTACAGCGACGTGGACGGCGGCTATGTCGACGACGTCAACCTGCGCCTCTCCAACGTCGACCGCACCACCCGCACCGGCGGCAGGGCCGCCCTGACCGTGGCGATGGGGCCGGAATGGTCGGTCCTGGTGTCCGGCGCGCGCCAGGATCTGCACGCCACCGACAGCCAGTACACGACCCCGAGCCTGGGCGGCCAGAAGCGCGCCAACCAGGTGCGCGAGACCCACGACAACGTCCTGCAGCAGGGGGCGGTGACGATCACCGGGGCGGGGGACTGGGGGCGGTTCGTGTCGTCGACCGGCTATGTCCGTCACCGCTTCGCCAGCCGGTTCGACGCCACCGCGGCGCTAAACGGCGCGGGCGACAACGCGCTCGACGTCGGCCTGTTCGACGAGGCCAGCAAGGTGCGGTTGCTGGTCGAGGACGCGGTGCTGTCGTCGCCGGACACCGACCGTTTCCGCTGGCTGTTCGGCCTCTACGGCCTGGCCAGCCTGGAGGACAGCGACGGCGAACTGCGGGCGCGCACCTATTTCGATCCCTCACGCCTGATCTATCTGGAGGCGCGTCGGGATCGGCGGCGCGAGCTGGCCCTCTATGGCGAGACCGCCTACGACCTGGGCGGCGGCTGGACCGCCAGCCTGGGCGGCCGCGCCTTCCGCAGCGCGGTGCACACCACCTCGGCGGTCAAAGCGCCGGCCCCGGGGCAGTCGCGCATGCTGGACCGCGAGGCGCGCTTCACCGGCGTTTCACCGAAGATCTCGCTCCAGCGCACCTGGAGCGGCGGGCTGGTCTATCTGCTGACCTCGGAAGGCTATCGCTCGGGCGGGTTCAATTCGGGCGGACTGGTCGCGCCGTCGGCGCTGCGCGGCGCGTTCAAGCCCGACCATCTGCGTAACTATGAGATCGGCGCCAGCTTCCGGCCCGGCGAAGGGCGCATGGTCCTGCGCACCGCCCTGTTCCACGACGTGTGGACCGACATCCAGACCGACCAATATCTGAGCTCGGGCCTGTCCTACACGGCCAATGTCGGCGACGGCCGCAACACCGGCCTGGAGGTCGAGGCCACGGTGGCGGCCGCCCCCGGCCTGACGCTGGACGCCAACGCCCTGTTCAATCGCCCTCGTCTGAGCCAGGTGAATCCCAATTTCGCCTCGGCGGCCCAGAGCGAGCTGCCCGGCGTGCCCGACGTTTCAGCCGGCCTCATGGTCCGGTACGAACGGAATCTGGCCGCCGCGCGGCGCCTGGTGCTGACCAGCGAGCTGGAATATGTCGGCCAGTCGCGCCTGACCTTCGACCGCCGCCTTTCCCCGTCGATGGGCGGCTATGTCACCGGCCGCCTGTCGGCCGAGCTGGCCGTACGGGACTGGAGCTGGATCCTGGCGGTCACCAATCCGGCCAACGCCTCGAGCGACACCTTCGCCTACGGCAATCCGTTCAGCTTCGGCCAGGTGCGCCAGGTCACGCCGCTGCGTCCGCGCACCTGGAGCCTGGCGATTTCGCGGGCCTTCTAGGAAGACCAGCAGCGGCTTTCCGCGCGTGAACGTGAAAAAGGCGCTGAGGTTCCATCGGCATGGCGACGTTTACTTCCTGACGGGGCGTATTCGGAAGGTCGCCCCAAGTCGGGGAAACCACATGTCTGTCCTGTCGGGGCTTGTCTGCGTCCACAACGAAGAGGCGCGGCTGGCCGAGTGCCTGGCGCGGCTGGCGTTCTGCGACGAGATCGTCGTCGTCGCCGATCGCTGCACGGATCATAGCGAGGCCATCGCCCGCAAGATGGGCGCGCGGGTCGTCTCGGGCATCTTTCCCGTGGAAGGCCTACGCAAGGAGGCCGGCGTGGCCGCCTGCCGCGGCGACTGGATCGTCGAACTGGACGCCGACGAGGCCGTGACTCCGGCCCTGGCCCGGGAGATCCGCGAGACGATCGCCCGCGCCGACGCCGGCGACTGGTACCAGGTGCCCGTGGACAACTTCGTGGGCGCGCAACTGGTGCGCCACGGCTGGGGCGGTTCGTTCGGAGCCTCCTCGGTGGCCCGGCTGTTCCGCAAGGGCGTCAAGCGTTGGAAGAAAGAACGGGTGCATCCGGGCACCACCTTCGCCGGCGTCTATGGCGGCCGGCTGGACAACGCCATCCTGCACAAGGTCGACGACGACATCGTCGACATGGTCCAGCGCCTCAACCGCTACACCACCCTGCGCGGCCAGGACCTGGCCGACAGCGGCAAGATCAAGGGCCTGTGGGACGACCTGTTCCGCGGCGTGCGCCGGTTCTGCAAGTGCTACGTCTCGCGCAAGGGTTACAAGGAGGGCGACATGGGGTTCCTGATCGCCGTCATGGCCGGCCTCTATCCGCTGCTCTCGAACCTTAAGGCGCGCGAAATCCGGGCGCTGAACGGCCAGAGCGTCCAGGCGATGCGTTCGGGCGCGGTGATCGGCCTCGACCTCGACGACGCCAGACTGGGTCATTCGGCCTGACCGTGGTCATGTCGCTGCATCGTCTCCTGATCGCCGCCGTGATCGGGCCGGAACTGGCCCGCTGGAAGGCCGCGGGCCACGCGCCGGCGTTCTGGTGGCGCGACGACGACGCGCGCCGGCCGACGCCGGCCCTGGACCGCCTGCTGTCCCTGTCGGTCCGCTTCGCGGCGCCGATCACCGTCGCCGCCGTGCCGGACGGCGACATCGCGGCCCTGGCCAAGGCCTGTCGCGCGATCCCCGGCGCCGAACTGGCGATCCATGGCTTCCGCCATGAGAACCGCGCGCCGCCGGGCCTGCCGTTTGGCGAGGTCTACGACCTGGACCGCCTGGCTGACGTAATGTCGGACCTGAGCGGGGCGATGGAGGTGTTCCGCCGGGCCGGGGTGACGCCGCGGCTGTTCGTGCCGCCCTGGAACAACGCCCATCCGATCCTGAAACGGACGCTGGACCTGCAGGGCCTGAGCCTGTCCTGCTACGGCCAGATGCGGAGCGCGGCCGAGCCCAACCGGCTGGACGCCCATCTGGACGTCATGCGCTGGAAGCCCGCCGCGCGCTTCCGGGGCGCGGCCCGGTTCCTGCTGCGCGCCCGCCGCCTGCTGGCCGAACGCCGGACGACGGGGGCCTGGGACCAGCCGCTGGGGCTGCTGACGCACCATCTGGACCATGACGAGGCCGCCTGGCGCTTCCTCGAGGCGTTCCTGCCCATCGCCCGGCCCGTCGCCCGAACGAGTCTCGACGGGCCGGCTACCGTCAGCCTGCGTGACAAGATCATCCTGAAGACGGGCTAGGGTCCACGTCCGGCGGCCGAGCCGACCAACATTTGGGCGTGTTTCAATTCAAGTCTCCAATCCAGGCGCGGGGCCTCCCTGTTGCGCGGAAGACGCAATGTCGGGATTCCGACGCAAAAGGATGGAACGCTTCCAAATCTCAGCCGTATTGCCGGCATGTCCAAATCTCGAGTCCTGATTGTCGAAGACGAATATCTGGTCGCGGCCGACCTCGAGGCCGGGCTTCAGGAATTGGGGTACGCGTCCGCGGGCATCGCTCAGGATCTGGAGACCGCCTTGGACCTGGCCCAGGCCGGGCCCGACATCGCCCTGGTCGACGTGCATCTGCGCGACGGCCAGACGGGGCCGCTGATCGCGCGCCGCCTGGTCGAGGAGTTCGCGATCAAGGTGCTGTTCGTGACCGCCAACCCGCGCATGGTGGTCGACACCGACCTGCCGGGCGTGATCGGGGTGATCAGCAAGCCGTGCGCCCATTACCTGATCGCCGCGGCCTTGGAATACGCCCTGCGCGTCGAGGATCGCGCGGTGCTGCCGGCCCCGCCGGCGGGCCTGATGCTGACCGGCCGCGCCGCGTAGCGGCCGGCGTTTAGGCCGCCGACAGTGTCTGCAAGGCCTTCAACAAAGACGGGTTCAGGTCTTCGGAGCGTCGCGGTTCAGGCGGCCGGCCAGCACCTCGATCTCGACCTGAAGGCCTTCCGGCGACCAGGTGCGCCGGACCGAACCGCCCAACTGGTTCTCGATGCTCATCTCGGCCAGGCGGGTGCCGAAACCGGTGTGGACCGGCGGTCCGGCCACCGGCGGACCGCCCAGCTCGCGCCAGCGGATGACCAACCCCACGCCCTGCCGCGTCACGTCGATCACGATCTGGCCCTCGGGATCGGAGAGGGCGCCGTACTTGGCCGCGTTGGTCGCCAGTTCGTGGAACACCAGGGCGATGGGCGTGGCGCCGCGATCGTCGATCGGCACGTCGTCGCCGGAGATCGCGATCCGGCCCTCGTCGAAGGCGGGATACGGCGTGAACAGCTCGCCCAGCAGGCCGTGCAGGGTCGAACCGCCCAGGGCCGGACGCGAGCGCTCGCTGTGCGGACGCGCGAACTCGTGCGCCCGCCCCAGGGCCGCGATGCGCTCCTGCAGCCCCTTGGCGAACGGGCGGACGCTGGGATCGTGACGGCTGGACAGGCCGATCAGGCCCGAGATCACCGCGAAGATGTTCTTGATCCGATGGCTGAGCTCGCGGCTCAGCAGTTCGTTGTCCTCGGCCGCGCGCTTGGCCGCGTCGATGTCGGTGCAGGTGCCGATCCAGCGGACGATGGTCCCGTCGCGATCGCGGACGGGCAGGGCGCGGCCCAGGGTCCAGCGATAGTCGCCGCTGTGGTGGCGCAACCGGTACTCGATTTCGTACGGCTCGCCCGTCGCCAGGCTGTGTCGCCACAGGGCCCAGGCCCGGGGCTGGTCGTCCGGGTGGAACATGCCGTTCCAGGCCTCGCCGTCGGTCGAGCCGACGGGGACGCCGGTGAATTCGTACCAGCGGGCGTTGTAATAGTCGTGGAAGCCGTCTGGTCGGGTGGACCAAACCATCTGCGGCATGGCGTCGGTCAGGACCTGCAGCTGGGCTTGGCTGCGGCTGAGGGCTTCGGAGGTCGAGGCCGCCGAGGTCAGCCAGGGGGGCGCCAGTCCGGCGGGCGCCCCGTCGGGGGTGGGACGATCCGGGCCGTCTATCAAGAAAAATCCCCTCGGGCGCGGAAAGGTGGCTGGACTGCGCCGACGCCTTCAAGCGTGGCCCTGTCTTAGCAGAGTACGGCGCAAAAGGTTCCCTTGCGCCGTCCTGTCCACCGCTCGCCGTCGGGAAGACGTCAGGACGCCAGCCGCTGAAACGACCGGGCGTGCGCGACCAGGGGAAGACCCGGCGCCAGGTCCACCGAGGCGGCCGTGACGATGAAGACGGTGTGGGTCCCGGTGTCGATCCGCTGATCGATCTGGCAGGCGGTGGTCGACAGGCCGCCGCGATAGGTCGGCGGCGCGCCGGTCGCCAGTCGCCAGCGCTGGGGATCGAAGCGCTCGTGACTGAGGCGCGAGCTCGAGAAGCGCAGGGCCTCGGCCTCATCGTGCTCGGCCAGGATCGCCACGCCGCAATGTTCGGTCCCGACCAGCACGTCGTGGCTGGACGCCTCCTTGCGGACGCAGAACAGGAAGCGCGGCGGGTCGACCGACAGGCCGGTGATCGAGCTGACCAGCAGGCCGCGCGGAGTGGATCCGTCCCAGCAGGAGATGATCGCCACGCCGCTGGCCAGTCGCGCCAGGGCCTCCTTGAAGGTCTCGGACGCGACGGGCGGAGCCGGCGGCGCGGCGTGGACGGCGTAGGGCGGCTCCGCGCCGGACGAGGCGTCGCCGAACGGCGCCACGGCCGGCCAGGCGGCGTCGCCCAGCCAGCGCGGGTCGATGTCGAGCGGAGCCATGGCCGTCAGCCCGCCGCGGCCGCCGGCTGGGCGTCGCGCTGGGCGACCAGCGCCCGCACCAGCGGGATCAGGTCGCGACCGTAGGCGATGGCGTCGTCCAGCGGGTCGAAGCCGCGGATCAGGAAGGTGGTGACGCCCAGGTCGTAATAGTCCAGCAGGGCCTCAGCCACCTGCTCGGGCGTGCCGACCAGGCCGGTGGAGTTGCCCGCCGCCCCGGTGACGGCGGCGACGCCGGTCCACAGACGCTTGTCCAGGCGCGTGCCCAGCTTGGCGGCGTCGAGCAGGCGCTGCGAGCCGGCGTTGGGCGGCGTGTGGCCGCTGGTCGGCAGGCCGGCCTTTTCGCGCAGGGCCTTGGCCTGGGCGACGATGTCGTCGGCCTTGGCCCAGGCCGCTTCCTCGGTCTGCGCGATCACCGGCCGCAGCGACAGCGAGAACTTCACCTGGCGGCCGTGCTTGGCGGCGGCGTGACGCACCCGGGCGATGGTCTCGGCGACCTGGGCCTGGGTCTCGCCCCACAGGGCGAAGATGTCGGCATGCTTGCCCGCCACCGGGATGGCGGCGTCGGACGAGCCGCCGAAATAGACCGGGATGTACGGCTTCTGCAGCGGCTTCACCCCGCCGAACGCCTGGACGACGTTGTAGTAGTCGCCCTTGTAGTCAAACGGCTTGTCGCTGGTCCATTCCTGGCGGACGATGTCCAGGTACTCGCTGGTGCGGGCGTAACGCTCGTCCTTGGTCAGGTGGTCGCCGTCCTTGGCCAGCTCGTCGTCCGAGCCGCCGGTGATGATGTGCACGGCCACGCGGCCGCCGGTGAACTGGTCCAGGGTGGCCAACTGCCGGGCGGCGACGGTGGGAGCGGTGAAGCCCGGACGGTGAGCGATCATGAAGCCCAGGCGCTGGGTCACGGACGCGGCGTGGGCCACGACCAGCTGGCTTTCGGGCGAGGTCGAGCCGAAGGCGACCAGGGCGCGGTCGAAACCGCCTTCGTCATGGGCGCGGGCGACGCGGTCGACATAGTCGCGGTCGATCACCGGGCCCTGGGCCGGGTGGATCTCGGACTGGTGCTGGGTGCCGATATAGCCGATGAATTCGACGGGCATGGGATGGCTCCGGTCTTGTGGTCGGGAGGAATTTCGAGGATGAGCGAGGGTTAGAAAAGCGAGGCTTTCTCAAGGGCTTGATCAGGCGGCCTCATCAGGCGGGGACCTTCGGGGCGGCTTCCTTGCGCAGGGCGCGGCGGACGGACGGGCGGGCCAGGGCTCGGGCGGCCTTGGCGCTCCAGGCGGGATAGGCCGAGGTGTCGATCTGCCGGCGTTCGGCCCAGCGCCAGATCACCAGGGCGTAGGCGTCGACGGCGCTGAAGTCCTCGCCCAGCAGCCAGGGGCCGGATTGCTGGGCCAGGCGCTCGATGTCGGTCAGGGTGCGGTGGAAGCGCGCCTCGCCGGGCGTGGCCAGGGCGGCCTTGATCCCGTCGTCGTCGGCGAAGCGCTCGGGTCGGGCGATCTGCGAGAAGGCCACGTGCACCGTGCTGGCGAACCAGCTCATCACCTCGTAGGCGTGGGCCAGCTTCAGCGGGTCGGCCAGGGGCAGCAGGGCGCTGTGCGGATAGGCGTGGGCCAGATAGGTCAGGATGGCCAGCACCTCGGTGACCGGCTCGCCGTCGACGGCCAGGGTCGGCACCCGGCCGCGCGGATTGACCTTCAGATAGGCGGGCTGGCGCTGCTCGCCGGCCGCCAGGTCGACGGGGTGGACGTCATAGGCGACGCCCAGCTCCTCCAGGGCGATCAGTGGGGCGAAGGCCGAGGAGCCGGGAGCGAAATAGAGTTTCAGGGACGGCATCGGACGGGCCTCAGATCACGAAGAAGCCATGCGAGCCGTCGCGGGCCAACTGGTCGACCAGGCCGAACTCCCAGTCCAGATAGGCCTGCATGGCCTCGGCGGCGTTGTCGGTCCCCTCGTAGGGGCGCTTGTAGACGTCCTCCGGGTCCGAGGCGGCGCGGACCAAGCCGGTGTCCAGCCGGCGGCCGGTCCTGGCCCAGGCCTCGGTGCCGCCGTCCAGCACCCGCACCGGATGGTCGGAGATCTCCTCCACCTCCGCCGCCGCCAGGCGCGCCAGGCGGCCGTCGGGCGAGGTCAGGACGATCGGCAGGCCCTCGGGGATGCGCTCGAAGGCCTCGGCCAGGCGGGCGCGGATCGCGAACCAGGCGCCGGGGATGTGGCCCTTGCGGTGGACGGGACTGGGGGCGAGGTCCAGCACCACCACCGCGGCCTCGCCCAGGGCGACGGCCAGGTCTTCGGAACTGATGGTCTCGACGGTCGGGATCGGCGGCAGGCTGGGCCGCCAGGCGCCGGTCTCAAGCTCGCCGTCGAAGCCGCCGTCCAGCACGTAGACGTCCCAGCCCAGCTGGGCCAGCCACGAGGCGCTCATGTCGGCGCGGGGGCCGAGATCGTCGGCCAGGACGATGCGGCCGCCGCGCACTGGGGCGAAGACGTCGGTCTCCTGCACCAGCTGGCCGCCAGGCGCCGAGCGGAAGCCGGGCAGGTGGCCGACGGCGTATTCCTCGGGCGTGCGGACGTCGAAGCGGTAGAGGGTGCGCTTGCGGTCCTGGGCCAGGTCGGCCAGGCCCTCGGCGTCGATCCGCCGGACGCCGGCCCGGTAGGCGACCTCGCGAGCCTTGGCGCGGGCCTCTTCCAGGGTCTGGTCGGACACCGGCGGGAAGCGGCGGCTCTGGCCATGCTCCAGGGTCTGCTGGGCCAGGGTCCAGCCGATGGTGCCGTTGCGCAGGGCGAAGACGGGATTGGGCACGCCGGCGTTCAGCAGCGACTGGGCGCCGATCAGGCTGCGGGTGCGGCCGGCGCAGTTGACGATGATGGTGGTCGCCGGATCGGGCGCGATCTCGCGAGCCCGCAGCACCAGCTCGGCGCCGGGCGTGCTGATCCCGCCCGGGATGTTCATCACCGCATATTCCTCGAACCGGCGGGAATCCAGGATCACCTGGTCGGCGCCCTGGTCGATCCGCGCCTGGACCTCCTGGGCGGGCAGGGACGGGGTGTGGCGACGCGCCTCGACCAGCTCGCCGAACGCCTTGCTGTAGGAATTGACGTCCTGGAACAGCTCGTAGCCGGCGTCCTTCCAGGCCTGGAGCCCGCCGGCGAGCGCCCGGATCTGGGTGTAGCCGAGGGCCGCCAGGCGCTTGCCGGCCGGTGAGACCAGGCCTTCGCCGTTGTCGTACAGCACGATCTTGGCGTCCTTGCGCGGGACCCGGTCCAGGATCTCCAGCTCCAGCCGGCTGAGCGGCAGCTGCGAGGCGAACAGCGGGTGGGCGCGGGCGAACGGATCCTCCTCGCGCAGGTCCAGCAGGGCGATCTCGCGGCGGGCGATCCAGTCCTGGCGGACTTCGCGGGGGGTGACGGTGAGCAGGGTCATGGGGCGACCTCGGTGAGGACCTTCGAGCGGTCCCAAAGGTTGGGCAGGGTGGTGTTGGCGTAGCCGGAGACGAACGGTTTCGGCCGGCCGGCGGCGTCGTAGGTCGAGCGCCGCACGGCGCCGATGTTGGCGCCGTAGACGTGGATGCTGACCGAGGCGCGGTCGTCCAAGGCGTTGGTCACCTGGTGCACGTCGCCGACGGTCGGCGAGACCGCCTCGACCTCGCCGCGCGCCAGCCGGTGGACCGGCCCGACGGCGGCGAAGGCGTCGCCGCGCCGCGCGAACCGCTGCGACAGCTCGGCCCCGCGCAGCACGCCGACCAGGCCCCAGACGGTGTGGTCGTGGATCGGCGTCGCCTGGCCTGGGCCCCAGACGAAGCTGACGACGCTGAACCGCTCGCGGCTGTCGCAATGCAGCAGGTACTGCTGGTAGCGGGTCGGGTCGGGCTTGGCGTAGGCGTCGGGCAGCCAGTCGTCGCGGGCGATCAGCCCGGCCAGCAGCCGCCCGCCCTCGGCGAGGATCAACTCCTCGTCGCCGGTCTGGTCGACCAGGGTCCCGAGGGCGCCGACGAAGTCGGCCAGCCGGTGCAGCTTTGGCGTGGGGCGAAGCGCGCTCATCGGATCACAGCGCGTATTTCAGCGTGACCAGCCAGGTCCGCGGGTCGGGGAAGTTCTGGTAGTAGACGCCGGTCGAGGGCGTGTAGGTGGCGCTGACCGGCTTGTCGGTATCCAGCAGGTTGCGGCCCGACAGCACCACGCTCCAGCGCGGGTCCGGGGTCTGCCAGGTGACGACGCCGTTGACGAAGGTCTGGGCCGGCGCCACGTCCTGCAGGCGCTGCAGGGCGTTGAAATAGGTCTTGGTCTGGTACTGGGCGTTCAGCCCGACGCGGACCGCGCCCGGGACGTGGATCGGGAGGTCGTAGGTGACGCCGCCCGACAGGCTCCAGCGCGGCGAGTTCAGCAGCCGGTGACCATCGGCGTCGACGCCGATCCCGCCGGCGTTCTTGTACTTGTCGTAGACCGCGAACAGGTACCCGGCCGAGGCCTGCAGGCTGAGCCGTTCGGTGGCGCGGACGTCGGTCTCCAGCTCCACGCCGTAGGTGTGGGCCTTGCCGGCATTGGCGCGCACCGAATTGCCGGGATAGGCCGGGTCGCTGTAGCTGACCTGCAGGTCCTTGTAGTCGTTGTAGAACGCCGCCAGGTTGACGCGGGCGCGGTGGTCGAACAGTTCGGTCTTCAGGCCGGTCTCGTAGGTGTCGACGTTCTCGGGCGCGAACGGCCGGGTGGCCAGGTCCAGCCGCGTGGCGCGGTTGTCGAAGCCCCCCGACTTGAAGCCCTTGGACCAGGTCACGTACTGCAGGATGTCGGGTGTCCACTGGAACTGGGCCGACAGCTTGGGCGTGACCGCCGAGAAGATCTTGTCGGCCTGGCCGGCGATCGACTGGCCCACCACCTGGCCTTGCAGGTTCAAGACCTTGTTGTCGAAGGTGAATTCCTTTTCCTCATTGGTCCAGCGCAGGCCGCCGGTGACGCTGAGGCGGTCGCTGAGCGCATAGGTCGCCTCGCCGAACACGGCGTAGGCGTCGGTGTTGGTGATATTGTGGGCGCGGGCGAAGCCGTAATTGCCGGGCGTGGCCACGGGATCGGTCGGCTGGGCGTTGCGGCGGCTGTAGCCGTCGCGCTGCACGAAGAACCGCTCATGCAGGTAGAACAGGCCGCTGGTGAAGGTCAGCTTGCCGTAGTCGCCGTTCAGCTGGACTTCCTGGGTGACGTACTGGTCGTTGTAGTGGATCAGGTTCTTCTGGATCAGCGCCGCCTCGCCGTCGTTGTCGTAGGCGACGGGATTGAGGTTGAAGCCGCCGTACGAGGTGACCGACTTCAGTTTGAGGTTGTCGTTCAGCGTGTACTGCACGCGCACGGCGCCGCTGATCTGGTCCAGGTCCTGCACCGGTTCGACCTCGGAATAGGAGCGGTCGGTGCGGTGCTCGCCGTTCGGCTGCCGGACGGGCACGTAGCTGCGGGTGTCGCTGCGGTCCTTCAGGGCGTTCAGCGTCAGCAGCACGTCCAGCCGATCGGTCGGGGTCCAGCGCAGCTTGGCCCGGTAAGCGTCCAGGTCGATGCGGTTGACGTCGTGGTTCAGGGTCGGGTCGAAGGTGACGCCGTCGCGTTCATGGTGGATGTAGGACAGGCTGCCGGCCAGCTTGCCCTCGACCAGCGGGCCCTCGACCAGGCCGCGGACGTCGACCGCGCCGTAATTGCCCAGGCCGACCTCGGCCTTGGCCCTGAAGGCGTCGCCAGGGTCGCGGGTGATGATCCGCAGGGCGCCGGCGCTGGAGTTGCGGCCGTAGAGCGTGCCCTGCGGGCCGCGCAGCACCTCGACCCGCTCCAGGTCGTTGAACTCGACCATCGAGCCGATCTGGCGCGGGATGTAGACGTCGTCGACATAGACGGCCAGCACCGGCTCCTGGATCGGGTCGGCCTCGCCCACGCCGCGCAGGGCGTAGGTCTGGGTGGTGTGGCTGATGGTGACGCGGCTGATGCTGAAATTGGGGATCTGGCCCGACAGGTCGCGGATGCTGTCGATCTTGCGGTCCGCCAGCAGCTTCTCGTTGAAGGCCGAGATGGCGATGGCGGTCTTCTGCAGGTCGGTGGCGCGGCGCTCGGCCGTGACCACCACCTGTTCCACGGCCGGGGCGGCGCTGGCGTCCACCTCGGCGACCGCGGGCGTGGCGGCCTGGGCCGCGCTCGCCATCACCAAGGCGGATGTTCCGGAAATCCAGTACAGAAAAGCAAAGCGTCGCGACATCATTATCCCCGTTCTTGTTATCGAGGATAAAGGTCGAATAGTGGTGGCGTCTCAATCCATATTAAATCTATAGACTTGCAGTTCATCTCATATCGCGAACGCGAATATGTTGATTGAGTATTTCTAACCATCGGCAAGGGCGCTGTTCAGCCGGTCGTCCCACAGAAGGCGCACGTCGACCTTGGCCGGGATCAGCCCGGCGGCGGCGAAGGCGTCGGCGACCTTCTGCTGCGAGGCGATCGCCGCCTCGCTGATCCGGATCAGCCGGGTCGGGCCGCTGCGCTCCTGGAACTCCCGCAGATAGAGCTCGGCCGGAACGCCCGTGGCCTCGCCCCGGACCTTGGCCCAGCGCGCGCCGTCGGCGTTCACCCAGTCCGCCACCTTGGCGTAGCGGCCCAGATAGTCGCCCAGGGCCTGGCGCTTGAGGTCGTCGTCCAGCGCGGACTTGGCGGCTGCGATCAGATAGTTGCCCGACAGGATGCCCTTGGCGGTGCGCAGCACCCGCGCGCCGGCCTGGCGGGCCTGCTGGACGATGACGCCATAGATGATCCAGGCGTCGACCGCGCCGCTGGAGAAGGCCGCCAGTCCGTCCTGTGGCGACAGGGCCACGGGCTTGATGTCGGCCCAGGTCAGGCCGGCTTCGTCGAGCAGGCGCAGCAGGATGTAGTGCGAAGTCGTGGCCTTCACATAGCCGATGCGCTTGCCCTTCAGGTCGGCGAAGGCCTGGACCTTGCTGTCCTTGGGGACCAGCACGACCTGGTTGTTCACGTCGCCCTGCAGGACAGCGACGATGCGGACCTGGTTGCCCGGCGCGCCGGCCACGAAGATCGGCGGGATCTCGCTCATGCCGCCGACGTCCAGCGCCCCGGCGTTGATCGCTTCGGCGATCAGGTTGCCGCCGACGAACTCCGACTTGGCCAGCTTGTAGGGCGTCTCGGCGACTCCGGCCGCCTGGAAGAAGGTCTCCAGGTTGCCGCGATAGGTGGCGGCCCGCAGGGTCAGATCCTCAAGGGAAGCGGGCTTGGCGGACTTGCCGGGCGAGCAGGCGGCGAGCGTGGAGAGGCCGGCGACGGCCAAGCCGGCGACAGGGAGACCGCCGGCGAGCAGGTAGCGACGGGAAAGGATCATCAGTCGAACAGGTCCGGTTCTTCTTCGGTGACCACGTCCCAATAGGGCTGGAAGGCCCAGAAGCCGCCGGCCTCGCTGCCCACCTGGCCGGCGGTGTGCTTGGCCACTTCCGGCGGCATCGGCTTGGTCGGTCCCGCGGCCTCGGCCAGCAGCTGGGTCTGGCAGGCGTTCTCCAGCGCCAGGTAGCGCCAGACGGCCGCCTCGACCGACTGGCCGACGGTGAGAATCCCGTGGTTCTGCAGGATCACCGCCTTCTTCGGGCCCAGGGCCTTGGCGATCTTCTGGCCCTCGCTGGCGTCGAGCACCACGCCGGAAAATTCCTCGAACAGGGCGTGGTCGTCATAGAAGGCCGCCGAGTCCTGGGTCAGGGGGTCCAGCAGCCGGCCCAGGGCCGACCAGGCCTTGCCGTACAGCGAGTGCGAGTGGGCCGCGGCGACCACGTCGGGCCGGGCCTCGTGCAACTGGGAATGGATGGCGAAGGCGGCGCGGTTCAGCCGAGCCGGGACCTTGGCCGGCGGCTGGACGATCTCGCCGGCGTGGCTGACCAGCATCAGGTCCGAGACCTTGATCCGCGAGAAGTGCACGCCGAACGGATTGACCCAGAAGTGGTCGGTCAGCTCCGGGTCGCGGGCGGTGATGTGGCCGGCCCCGCCCATGTCGAAGCCGTAGCGGCCGAATAGCCGGTAAGAGGCGGCGAGGCGCTGCTTGCGATAGAGCCGCTCCTGCTCGTGGGTCGGCTGACGCGGCAGTTCGCGCGAGCCGAACTCGGGCAGCACGGTCTCGATCTTGGCCGGGTGTGGACCTTGGGTCGTGAAAGCCCGGGCCGGGCTGATGGCGGTCATGACGGTGTCCTTCAATAGCCGCGCGACAGGTCGACGACGTCGGCGAGGGGCGCGCCGGACCGGAAACGGGCGAGGTTCTCGGCGAAGCGGGTCGCCAGGTTGATGCGGGTGTCGGGCGTGTGGACCGAGGTGTGCGGCGACAGCCGGACCTTGGGGTGGCTGTAGAACGGGTGTCCCTCGGTCAGCGGTTCGGGGTGGGTGACGTCGAGGCTGGCGCGGGCCACGCGGCCGTCGTCCAGCGCCTCCAGCAGCGCCTGGTCGTCGATCAGGGCGCCGCGGGCGATGTTGATCAGGTGCAGGCCGGGCTTGGCGGCGGCCAGCACCTCACGGCCGATCAGGCGCTGGGTCTCCGGCGTGGCCGGGGCGGCCAGGACGACATGGTCGCTGCGGGCGAACAGGGTCGCTAGGTCGGCCACCCGCTCGACGCCGGGGGTTGGGATCGGCTTGTCCGAGCGGCGGGTGGCGATGACGTTCAGGCCCAGGGCCTGGGCGCGCGGGGCCAGGGCCTCGCCGATCGCCCCGAACCCGACCAGGCCCAGGGTCGTGCCGGCGATCAGCTTCAAGGGCTGCGGGGCCCAGCGCTCGGCCTTGTCGATCCAGATGTCGGGCAGGCGCTTGGCCTCGGCCAGGATCGCGGCCAGGGCGAATTCGGCCAGGGCCACGGCGGACGAGCCGCGCGCCGAGGTCACCACCGGGCCGTCGAACAACCAGTCGGGATAGAAGTCGATGCCGACCGAGACCAGCTGCACCCACTTGACGTCATAGGGCCAGCCCTTGGGCGGCGCGGGCGGCAGGACGCCGCCGGCCTTGCGGAACGGCGCGGCGACCAGGACCTTGGCGTCGGCCGGCAGGGGCGCGGCCAGGCCCGGCGGCACGGCGATGATCTCGGCGTCGCCGACATGCTGGGCGAAGACGCTGTTGAACAGCTCGGGCAGCTGGCTGGCGACGACCAGGCGGCTCACTGAATGGCTCATTGGGCAGCCTCGCGCGCCGCGAAGGCCGCCTTGCCGGCGCTGGTCAGCACCACGTCGCCCTGCGGCGTATGAACCCGGCCGCACAGCACGTCGCGGTGATGGCGCTCCAGCGGGTTGTGGCGGGTCAGGCCGGGATTGCCGGTCAGCTTCAGGGCCTTCTCGACCACGCTGATGGCGTTCTCGGTGACCAGGTGCTTGACCAGGCTGGCCTCGATGCCGCCGACCTCGCCGCGCGCGGCGGCAGCCAGCAGCACATCATTGGAGAGCAGCAGGCCGTCGATGTCGCCGACCGCCTCCTGGAAGCGGGGCAGGGTGGACAGGGCCGCGCCCAGGTTGGCCGGCTTGCGGTTGGCCAGGAAGTCGACCAGCCAGTCGCGGGCCGCGCGCGCCTGGGCGTCGTAGATCGCCGCGGTCAGCACCGCCGACCAGGCCGCGAAGCTGGCCGGATAGGGCGGCGGCGCGCCGACCGGCTGCGGATCGAGGGCGTGGTCCAGCGGGACCAGCACGTCCTCGAAGATGATGTCGTGGCTGGCGCTGGCCCGCAGGCCCAGGTGGTCCCAGGTCTCCTCGATCACCACGCCGGGCGTGTCGGCGCGGACCAGCCAGCCGCCGACCAGGGGTTCGGCGTCGTCCGAACGGGCCCAGACCACGAACCAGGTCAGGGCGGTCGAGCCGGTGGAGTAGATCTTGCGGCCGCTGATCCGCCAGCCTTCGGGCGTGCGGCGGGCGATGGTGACGGGCAGGCCGCCGCGAGCCGGGGTGCCCAGGTCGGGCTCGACGCGCAGGGCGTTGATCAGGGCGCCGTCGGTGATCGCTTCGCCGATCACCCGCTGCTTGAGGTGTTCGGGCCAGCCGGAACGGCCTTCGACCGAGGCGTGGAACAGGTACTGCATGACCAGCACCAGGGCCGTGGCCGGCTCGCCCCGCGCGACGGCGGAGACCACCTTCAGGGCGGTCGGCAGGTCGGCTTCCAGTCCGCCCAGGCGACGCGGGGCGGTCAGGGCCAGCAGGCCGGCCTCGCGCAGGGCCTCGAAATTGGCGGTCGGAAAGCTGGCTTCGCGGTCGTGCTGGCCGGCGGTGGCGGCGAAGGCGGCGGTCAGGCCGGGCAGGATCGCGTCAAGGTCGGGCAGGGCGGCCGGCGCCTCGGCCACCCGCAGGGCGGCGGCGCGGCTCACAGCACGACCTCGCCGGTCGGGAAGGCGAGCAAGGCCGAATTGGGAGCCGGCGCGGGCTGCGGGGCGGGGGCCTCGACGCCCAGGTGGGCCAGCAGCCGGCGGCGGACGGCGTGGAAGCGGGCGTCGGGGACGCGCGGGCGTTCCAGGGCGATGCGCTCCTCGACGGCGATCTTGCCCTTGTCCAGCACCAGCACCCGGTCGGCCAGGGCGATGGCCTCATCGACGTCGTGGGTGACCAGCAGCACGGCGGGCCGGTGCTCGCGCCACAGCGACAGCACCAGGTCGTGCATCTTCAGCCGGGTCAGGGCGTCCAGGGCCGCGAACGGTTCGTCCAGCAGCAGCAGGGCCGGCTCGCGGACCAGGGCGCGGGCCAAGGCGGTGCGCTGAGCTTCGCCGCCGGACAGGGTGGCGGGCCACGCGTCGAGGCGATGGCCAAGGCCCACCTCCTTCAGCGCCGCCTCGGCGCGGGCCCGGACGTCTTTGTCCTTCAGGCCCAGGGCGACGTTGCGCCAGACCTTCTTCCACGGCAGCAGGCGGGCGTCCTGGAACACCACGGCGCGGGCGGCGGGCGTGGTCACGTCCTGGCCAGCGGCGGAGTCGAGGCCCGCCAGGGTGCGCAGCAGGGTGGTCTTGCCCGAACCGCTGGCCCCCAGCAGGGCGACGAACTCGCCCGGCGCGATGGCCAGGTCCAGGCGGTCGATCACCACGTTGTCGCCGAACCGGCGGGTGAAGCCGTTCAGCCTGACCGTCGGGGTTTGGGGCGGCGTTTCGGATGGCGGGGCGGCCGGTACGGCGCGGACGCGGGGTTGGGCCATGGTCATTGCTCCACGAGGCTGGGGCGCCACGCCAGCGCCTTGCGCTCCAGCGTGCGGACGAGGGCGTCGGCGGCGAGGCCGAGCAGGGCGTAGACGAGCAGACAGACGACGATGATGTCGGTGCGCATGAAGTCGCGGGCGTTGTTGATCAGGTGGCCCAGGCCGGCCTGGGCGTTGATCTGCTCGGCGATCACCAGCATCACCACGCTGATGCTCAGCGAGTAGCGCAGGCCCACGAAGAACGACGGCAGGGCGCCGGGCAGGATGACATTGGCGATCAGGTCGCGGCCGGAGAGGCCGAAGCTGCGGGCCGCCTCGACCAGCCGCACATCCACCCCGCGGATGCCGGCGAACAGGTTGAGGTAGAGCGGGAACACCGCCGCCACGGCGATCAAGGCGATCTTCGGTGTCTCGCCGATGCCGAACCAGACGATGAACAGCGGGGTGAGGGCCACGACGGGCAGGGTGCGCTTGATCTGCATCAGCGGGTCGACCAGGGTCTCGCCCCAGCGCGACAGGCCCGACACCAGGCCCAGGGTGACGGCGACAGCCAGGGCCAGGCCCAGGCCGGCGCCGGCCCGGCCCAGCGACACCGCCAGATTGGCGGGAAGCTCGCCCGAGACGGTCATCGCCCAGAAGGTCTCGGCCACGGTGGACGGCGCGGCGAGGACCCGGGCCGGGATCAGCCCGAGGCGGGATCCCGCCTCCCAGAGCAGCAGCAGGGCCGTCGGCGACAGCCAGCGGGCGTTGGCCAGCCGCGGCCAACGCCATGGCCGTGCTTGAGAATTTCTAAGGGTGACCGCCAAAGACATGAGGGTGCGTCGTCCCGTGAACCGTTGCGGCGCAAGCGCCTTTGCTCCACAGAGAAAGGCGTTGAAACCCTATCGGATCAATAGACTTATCCTCAGGGGTCATATCAGAGTTTCTTATAGGCGAGCGTCATGGCCACCAACCTGCCGACCGAACTGCTGCGAAGCTTCGTGGCCATCGTCGACTCCGGATCGATGCTGAAGGCTACCGAGCGGGTGTTCGTGACCCAGTCGGCGCTGAGCCTGCAGATGAAGCGCCTGGAGGAGACGGTGCTGACGCCGCTGTTCCACCGCGACGGGCGTCGGCTGACGCTGACCCCGGCCGGCCAGGCCCTGCTGGGCCACGCCCGCGAAATCCTGGCGCTGAACGACCGGGCGGTGGTGGCCCTGACCGGCGACGCCCTGGTCGGGCCGGTGCGGGTGGGGCTGGTCCAGGACTTCGCCGAGACCCTGCTGTCGGGCGTGCTGGCCCGGTTCAGCCAGCTCAATCCCGATGTCCAGCTGGAGGTGCGAGTGGCCGGTTCGCCCGAGCTGCTGGATCTGCTGAACGGCGACCGGCTGGACGTGGTGCTGTGCATGGGCGCGGCCGACGATCCGCATGCGGCCCGCGTGGCGCCGATGGTCTGGCATGGCGAGCCGGACCTGGCCCGGGCCGCGATCCTGCCGCTGGCCATCCTGGCGCCGCCGTGCCGGTTCCGCGACGCGGCCCTGGCGGCGCTGGAGCACGAGGGGCGGCCGTTCCGGGTCGCGCTGGAGACGCCCAGCCTCTCGGCGCTACGGGCGGCGGTCGAGGCCGGCCTGGCCGTCACCTGCCGCACAGCGCTGTTCCGACCCCGCGCCGCGCCGATCGAGGCGGGGCTGCCGGCCATGCCGCAGGTGGCTTATGTCCGCCGCGTCGGCCCGTCTCCGCACCCGTCGATCGCCAAGCTGTCGGAGCTCATCCACCAGGCGGCGCTAGAGCTCTGAGCGCGGCGGCGGCCACCTCGGCGGCCTGGACGCGGATGTCGGGCACCGCATTGATCTCCCACAGCGCGCCCCGGGTGATCGGCCCGACGGCGAACAGGGTGGCCTGCGCCGTCCCATCCGCGTGAACGACGCGGTGCTCGGCGTCGATGTCCAGTCCCAGGCGCAGCGGATCGGCCCGGATCAGCCCGCGGGCGGCCAGGGCGGCGATCAGCGGCTCGGTGGAGCGTTCGACGTCCGCCGACGGCCCGGTGCAATTGACCACCAGGTCCGCCTCCAGGCGCCAGGTGTCGGTCTCGCCGCGCGGCCGCCAGACCAGTCCGGCCCGTCCGCCCTCCAGGACGTCGGCCCTTTCCAGCTTGCCGGCCAGGACCCGCAGTCGGCCCTCGGCCCGCATCCGCGCCAGCCGCTCGGCGACCTGGGGCGACAGCCGGTGACGGTGGACGTCCCAGAAGGCGCGGGCGTGGCGCAGGAAGGCGGCGCGCTGCGCCCGGCTCCAGCCGCGCCACAGGTCCTGGGTGGCCGGCCGCAGGGCGTCGATGGCGGTGCGCCAGCCGTGGAGCGCGGCCGCCTCGCGCAGCCAGGCCAGGGCCTGGACCGGCGACAGCGACGCCGGCGGCGGGGCGGGCAGGGGCCAGGGCGGGGCGCCCTGGTGCTCGCGCGGCGTCAGGCCCCGGCGCGACAGGGCCACCAGCGGCCGCCCGGGTGCGACGCGGTCCAGCGACAGCGCCGCGTCGACCATGGTCAGGCCGCTGCCCAGCAGCAGGATCGGCCCCTGGCCGTCGGCCAAGGCGCTCGGATCCCAGCGCCACGGATCGGCGACATAGGCGTCGGAGGCCTCGAGCTGCGGGCTCACCGGCTCCGGCGCGCGGGGCGGCGGATTGCCCAGCGCCAGCACCACGGCGTCGGCGGCGAGGGTCCGGCCCATGCCGCAGGTCAGGATCCAACCCTGGCCGCCCGGCTCGATGGCGGTGATATCGTCCGGAACGATCAGCAACCGCCCGGCGGCGTCCGGTCCTTCGGCCAGCGACGACAGCAGACCCTGCAGGTAGCGGCCATAGTCGCCGCGGGTGGCGAAGCCGCCGGGCCCGACGTCGAGGTCGCGGGCCTTCAGCCAGGCGACGAAATCGTCGGGCCGGTCGGGCCAGGCGCTCATGTTGCCGGCCCGGACGTTGAGCCGATGGGCCGGATCGTCGGTGGCGTAGGCCGCGCCCAGGCCGATCGGACTGCGCCGCTCGATCAGCACCACCTTGACCGGTCGAGGCTGGCGCAGCAGGTGCAGCGCCGTCATCACGCCGCTGAAACCCGCGCCGACGACAGCCAGGATTGGTGGGGACGTGGGCAAGGTTAAATCCTACAGAATTCGTCGGATTTATCGCCCGGCGTCGAACCGCGAGCAAGCGGCGCGATGGACGGCGGCGACCGAACCGGCCGCCTGCGTCTCTACGCGGCGTGCGCCACGGCGCGATGTCCCTGCATCAGCAGCTCGCAGTTCAGCGTCAGATTGGCGGCCGGGCCGACGGCGCCCAGGCTGTGCCAACTGGCCCCGACGCCCTCGATCAACAGGAGCAGGCCGTCTGCGAGCGTGGCGGGCGCGTCAAAGCCGGCTTGCCGGGCCGTCTCGACCAGATGATCGCGCAGCCGGGTCTTGTAGAGCTTTCCGACCCGGCGGATCGGATGGTCCTGATCGCTGATCTCGGCCTCCAGGTTGGACAGGAGCCAGCCGCGATAACCAGGACGGGCCACCTTGGCGGCGGCCGCCGCCACGATCGCGCGGATCTGCGCGATCGGATCGTCGGGAAGCCGTCCGGCGATGACCATGAGCTCGTCCAGATCCTCGAGCGCCAGCCTGGTCAGGCAAGCGCCGGCCAGGTCGTCCTTGGACTCGAAATATCGGTAGAGGGTGGTCTTGGTGACGCCGCTTCGGGCGGCGATGTCGTCGACGCCGACCGCCCGGAAGCCGTGCTGGTAGAAGAGCTCGGTCGCTGCGTCGATCAGCCGGTCGGACGCCGATCGATGGGTCCGGTCGGGAGTCTGGGCCTTGGTCTTCACAATCCGGATCCTTGTGGAAAAGCCGTGGGGACAGGACCTAGTGGGCGGCCGAGGTGTCGGCGACGCGGGTGGGACGCGGGGCCAGCCAGATGATGAAGGCGGCGACGACAAACAGCGCCGCCATGGCCAGGAACACCTGGTTGGTGGCCAGCATCACGCCCTGGCCCTGCACCAGCTGTTCGAGGTTGCCTCGCGCTTGGTCGGGCGACAGGCCGCTGGCCGTCATCTGGTCCATGGTGTCCTGGGCGCCGTTCAGCAGGCCCGACAGTTCGCTGCGGTTGCGGCTGCCGCTGTCGGCCCAGACGGTGCTGACCATCGAGGTGGCGAACGCCCCTGACAGCGTGCGGCAGAAGTTCATCAGGCCAGCGGCGCTGGCGGTCTCCGGCTCGGTGACGCTGGCCAGGGCCAGGGCGGTCACCGGCACGAAGAAGAACGGCATGCCGAACCCCTGCAGCAGCAGCCAGTGGGCGATGTCGAAATAGCCCATGTCGGAATTGGCCTGGCTGCGCATGAAGGTGATCGCACCCAGCCAGATCACGCCCAGGAACACCAGCCGCCGAGGGTCGACCTTGGTCGACAGGCCCGCGGCGAGCGGCGCGACCAGGACGGCGGTCACCCCCAGCAGCGCCGAGACGTAGCCGGCCCAGGTGGCCGTGTAGCCCATGTTCTGCTGCAGCCACAGCGGGGTCAGGACGTTGATCCCGAAGAAGGCCCCGAACGCGACGCTGAGGGTGATGACGCTGGCGGTGAAGCCGCGATGGCGGAAGACGCGCAGGTCGACGATGGGGTTGGCGTCGGTCAGCTCCCAGATCAGGAACGCCACGAAGCCGAGCGCGGCGACGACGGCCAGGCCGGTGATCATCGGCGAGGCGAACCAGTCGTGCTCCTTGCCCAGGTCCAGCATGACCTGCAGGGCGCCGACCCAGACGATCAGCAGGCCCAGGCCCACCAGGTCGACTCGCGCCTTGGCCAGCGGGGTCTCGTGGTGGCGCAACAGCCGCCAGGCGAACCAACTGCAGATCGCGGCGATAGGCACGTTGATCCAGAAGATGAAGGCCCAGCCGACATTGTCGCAGAGCGTGCCGCCCAGGATCGGTCCGAGGATCGGCGCAATCAGGGTGGTCATGGCCCACAGGCCCGTGGCGGCCGCGGCGTACTTCTTGGGAAAGACCCGCAGCAGCAGGGTCTGGGACAGCGGCATCAGCGGGCCGCCGCAGGCGCCTTGCAGCACTCGGAACAGCACCAGCAGGCTCAGCGAGGGGGCCAGGCCGCAGAGGAACGAGAAGAAGCCGAACCCGATCATGCCCAGCACGAAGACCTTCACCGCGCCGAAGCGGGCCGACAGCCAGCCGGTCAGCGGCACGACCACCGCCTCGGCCACGGCGTAGGAGGTGATCACCCAGGTGCCCTGGCTGGGCGAGACGGCCAGGGCGCCGGAAATGTTCGACACCGAGACATTGGCGATGGTGGTGTCGAGCACCACCAGGAAGTTGGCGGCCGCCAGGACCAGGCCGGCGAAGATCATCGCCGGTCCGGTGAGGGGTGGAGGGAGAGTCGCCGCAACGGCGGCAGGGGCCTTGGCCATGACGGCGGTCCTTGGCTGTAGGAGGGGGCTGGACGAGGGCGATCAGGAGGCGGTGTCGATGGTCGCCTTCATCGACAGGCCCACGCGCAATGGATTGGCCTTGAGGTCGGCCGGGTCGATGGCGACGCGGACGGGCAGGCGTTGGACGACCTTGATCCAGTTACCGGTGGCGTTCTGGGCCGGGATCAGGGCGAAGGCCGAGCCCGTGCCGCCCGACAGTCCGGTCACCGTGCCGTGGTACTTGACCGAACCGCCGTAGAGGTCGGCCTCCAGCTCGACCGGCTGGCCGATCCGGACCTTGCGCAGCTGGCCTTCCTTGAAGTTGGCGTCGACATAGGCCTGCTGCACGGGAACCACCTGCATCAGGATCGCGCCGGCGGCGACCCTCTGGCCGACCTGGACGTTGCGACGGGTCACCACCCCGTCGATCGGGGCGCGGATGACGGTTCGCGCCAGGTCCACCGAGGCCTGGTCGACGCGGGCGCGGGCCGTGGCGACCTCGGGGTTGGTGTCGAGGCTGGTCCCGTCGGTCAAGGTGGTGTTGGCGGCCAGCGACCCGACGGCGGCGGCGCGGTTGGCGGCGGCCTGGACCTGGGCCGCCTTGGCGGAGTCATAGGCGGCCTGGGCGTTGGCCAGGGCGTTCTGGGCGCGGGTCAGCTCGTCGCCCGACACCGCGCCGGTGACGGCCAGGGCCTTGCGGCGATCGAGGTCGACTCGGGCGCGGTCCAGGTCGGAGCGGGCCGAGGTCAGGGTGGCGGCGGCGCGGACCTGGTCGGCGTCGCGAGCGGCGATCTGGGCCGACAGGCTCTGGTCGGTGGCCAGGTAGCCGCGGACCTTGCGCTGGGCGGTGGCCAGGTCGGCCTGGGCCGAGGCCAGGGCGATGCGGGCGTCGGTGTCGTCGAGCACGACCAGCACCTGGCCCTGCTTGACGACCTGGGTGTCGTTGACCGCGACGCTGCGCACGGGTCCGCCGATCAGCGGCGTGACCTGGGCGACATAGGCCCCGACATAGGCGTTGTCGGTCTCGACGTGGTGCGAGCCGACCAGGACGTAGTAGGCGCCATAACCGGCCGCGCCGAGCAGGACCACGGCGCCGAGGCCGGCGAACAGGGCCTTGCGCTTGCCGTTGGCCTTGGCCGCGGGCGCAGGCGCGGTCAGGGCTTCGGCCTCGGGCGTGTCTTGAGAGTCGAACATGGGAGGGGCTCCGGGAGGGGAATGAGGATCAGACGGCGTGGAAGCCGCCGCCGAGCGCGCGCACCAGCGCCACGTCGAGGGTGAAGGCGCGGGCTTCGAGGTCGGCGACCGTCCGCTGGTTGGTGATCATCGCGTCCTCGGCGGTCAGCACGTCGAGATAGGTCGACAGGCCGCCGCGATAGCGCTGCAGGGCGATGTCGTGGGCGTTGCGGGAGGCCTCGAAGGCGTTGCGGCTTTCCGATAGGCGGGCGTCCAGGGCGCGGGTGCTGACGGCGGCGTCGGCCACATCCTGCAGCGCCTGGGTCAGGGTCCCGTTGTAGCTGGCCACGGCGGCGTCGTAGTCGGCCGCCGCGCCGCGATAGTTGGCGCGCAGGGCGCCGCCCTGGAAGATCGGCAGGCTCACGGCCGGGCCGATCGATCCGATGCGCGAGCCGGCCTTGGTCAGCAGGTCCAGGCCCAGCGACTGCTGGCCCAGATAGGCCGACAGGTCGATGTCCGGATAGAACTGGGCCTTGGCCTGGCGGATGCGCTGGGCGCCGGCTTGGGCGCGCAGGCGGGCGGCGATGACGTCCGGGCGGCGGCCGATCAGGTCGGCCTGGAGATTGGCGGGAAGACCGAAGGCCTTCAGGACGCCGACCCTGGGACGCTCGATCGCCAGGCCGCGGTCGGGTCCCGCGCCGAGCAGCGCCGCCAGGCGGTTGCGGGTCAGGCCCAGGGCTTCGTCGGCGGCCGCCAGGCTGGCGCGGGCCGCGGCCAGGTTGGCCTTGGCCTGTTCGGAGGCGCCCTGGTTCTCCAGGCCGTTGTCGCGCCGGTCGGCGGTCAGCTGGGCGGTCTGCTCGCGGGTGCGGACCGCGTCCTGGGCCGCGTCGCGGTCGGAGAACTGCTGGGCGAGGTCGGCATAGGTGGCCGCCACGCTGGTCGACAGGGTCAGGCGGGCCTGCGCCGCCTCGGCCTTCGAGGCCTGCGCCTCCGAGGTCGCCGCCGCCAGGGCCGCGCGGTTCTTGCCGAAGAAGTCGAGTTCGTAGGCGAAATCGAGGCTGACGCGACCGCTGTCGTTATAGCCCTGCGGCACGAAGGCGGGCGGGACGCCGTTGTTGTAGCTCTGCTTGACCGAGGCGTAGGAGCCGTTGGCCGTGAGGCTGGGCAGGGTGGCGGCCCGGGCCTGGCCGGCCAGCGCCTGGGCCTTACGGACCCGGGCATCGGCCGCGGCGAGGTCGGGCGAGCCGCTCAGGGCCTCGTCGATCAGGGCGTCCAGCTGCGGGTCGCCATAGGCGGTCCACCAGCGGTCCGAAGGCCAGTCGGCGGTCGGCGCGGCCAGGCTGGCCGTGGCGGCGTAGGCCTCCGACGCCTTGATCGCCTGGGCCGGCGGAAGTTTCGGAACGGCGGCGCAGGCGCAAAGGCAGCTGGCCGACAGAAGGCACGCCATCACGACGCGGCGGGGAGTGGGGGAGGACATGCAGGGGTCTTTCTCAAACCGTACCGTATGGTCCATTTATATTTCCGCGTGACCGGGTCAAGCGAAAAGTGTACGGGTTGGTCCAGAAAAGATCAGGAGGCCGAGAGACGCCGCATGCGGGTCAAGACCGAGGAAAAACGACGGGCCATCCTGGAGGCCGCCAAGGGCGTGTTTCTCGAGCGCGGCTACGTGGCCGCCAGCATGTCCGAGGTCGCGGCCCGGGTCGGGGGCTCCAAGCAGACGCTCTACAGCTACTTCGCGTCCAAGGAGGATCTTCTGGTCGCGGTCATGCTGGAGAAGGGGGCGCGGATGATCGATCCGCTGTTCGACCGCTTCCACGACAATCGCGATCTTCCCGCTGGCCTGGGCGAGTTCGCGATTCAGTTCATGAGGTTCATCAGCGACCCGGAGATCGTCGCCTTCCGTCGGATCATCTATGCCGAGGGCGCCAAGTCCGACCTGGGCCAGCTGTTCTTCGAGAACGGCCCCAAACGCGGTTGGACGCGCATGGCGGCCGACTTCGGCCGCGCCATGGAGGAGCGGCGCATGCGCCAGGCCGATCCCTGGCAGGCGGTGGCGCACTTCTTCGCCCTGTGCGAGGCCGGCCCCGTCCAGAGGCTCATGGAGGGGGCGACGGCGTCGATCTCGGAGGCCGATCTGGTCCGTACCGCCGATGCGGCGGTCGACGTCTTCGTTCGCGCCTATGATTTGACGTCGCCCACCGGCTGAGCCGCGACGCCGTCACAGTTCCCGCATCGCAACCGAGCCGTTCGATAGAGAACGGCGTCGGCCGGAGGAGGCCGACGCCGTGACCAGGGCGCTTTCGGGAGGAAGGACGCGCCCTAGAAGTTGTAGCGAAGCCCGACGAAATAGGTCCGGCCGCTGTGGGTGTGGACGTTCAGCCGATCGCTGGCGCCGACATACTGGTCGTTGAACTCGTCGGTCAGATTGACGCCCTCGATACTGAGCTTGAGGTTCGGGCGGATGTTGAAGCTGGCCTGGGCGTCGACGTTCAGGGTCGAGTTGGTGCCGTGCACCGAGTTGAAGTCGTTGCCGGGCACCTGGGTCAGGTAGCCGGCGCGGTAGGCGACCGAGCCGCGGACGCTCCAGCGGTCGGTTTCGTAGTACAGCGTGGCGTTGGCGGCGTCCTTGGACAGGCCGACCAGGGCGGCGTTGACCGTCGGCGCGCCAGCCGTGGTCGAGGTCAGGTACTCCACGTTCGAAATGACATGGGTGTAGTTGAGGATATAGCCGAAGTGCCGCCAGGCGCCGGGCAGGAAGGTCAGCGGCTGCTGCCAGTTCAGCTCGAAGCCCTTCAGGTTGCCGCCATTGGAATTGACCGGCTGGGTGACGTCGAAGATGTCGGTGGACGAGGCGCTGGTGCCGGCGATCAGCGAGTCCGGCAGGCCCAGGGTGTTGTAGGGAACCTGGGTGCGCAGCGTGGCCACGAAGGTGTCGATCTTCTTGTAGAAGAAGCCGCCGGCCAGCATCGCCCCCTGGGTCGGATACCATTCCAGCGACAGGTCCAGGTTCTTGGACTGGGTGGGGTCCAGGTCCGGATTGCCCGACGAGAACGTCCGGTTGGCCCCCTGGACGCTGACGTCGCCGCCGGGCGACAGGGAGCCGATGCCGGGCCGAGCGATGGTCTTGGCCGCGCTGATCCGGGCGACGACGGTGTCGGTCAGGTCGGCGGCCAGGTTGAACGACGGCAGGGTCAGATTGTAGTCGCGCCGGACATTGACCAGCCGCACCGCGCCGTTGACCACGGCGTAGCCGCCGGACTCCTGCTGGGTGTTGACCTGGCGCAGGCCGGCGTCGCCGCGGAAGGGCAGGCCGAAGGCGTCGAACTTGAACTCGGCCTCGGCGTAGACGCCGGCGTCCTTCTCCTCGACCGTGCCGTACTGACCGCGGGCCGAGCTGTTGTTGGTGTTGGTCAGGGCGTAGATGCCGCTGTTGCCGTAGATGCCGTAGGCCTTGGCGTAGGCGTCGATGTCGGGAACCAGCCAGGCCGTGGCGTTGCCTTCCGGCAGGCCCAGGTTGCGGCCGAAGCCGGAATAGACCTTGGACACGGCGGCCAGCTGGGCTGGGGTCAGGGTCTGGGAGACGGTCTCGCTGGTCCGGTACTGGCCGTAGCTGTCGTACTCGAACTTGCGGAAGTCGATCCCGGCCTTGAGGGTCAGGTGCTGGTTGAACTCGTATTCGCCGAACAGCTTGCCGGTGGTGAACTGGTTCTCGACGAATTGCGGCCGCAGGCGCACCTCGGACGTGCCGTTGATGGCGCTCCAATTGGCCGGATTGGTCGGGTCGAAGCCCAGCAGGATGGTCGGCAGGCGGTCGCCGCGGAAGTCGTAGGAATAGCCCTGGCTGTTGGCCCGGTCGAAGGTGATGATCGTCGACACCGGCTGGGTGAAGGTCGAGTCCGCGTAGCCGACCAGGGCGCCGACCTTGAACCGGTCGGTGAAGCGGTGGTCGGCCGACAGGGTGAACTGCTTGAACTCGGTGTTCAGCTCGTCATAGGCCGACTGGGTGCGCAGGTCGACATTGTCGAGCTTGGCGTAGACCAGGTTGTTGTTGGCGTCGACCACGCCGTCGCGGATGATGGTCTGCGGCTTGCCCGTGCCCGAGCGCGACAGGCCGATCGCCTGCAGCTGGGCCTCCTTGCGGGTCCCGGCCAGGTAGGAATAGAGCGCGTCCAGCGAGACGGTGGTGTTGTCGGTCGGCTTCCACTGCAGCGAGCCGCTGGCCCCGAAGCGCTTGGATTCGATGTCGTAGCTGACATAGGCCGGGATGCGCGGGTGGTAGATCGCGTTGCCGGCGTTGGCCGCGCTGGTCGGCGTATAGTTGATCTGGGCCAGGGTGTAGCCGGGCAGGGTGGAGGCGGCGTTGAAGCCGCCGTTGCTGCCGCCATAGGTCCAGCGCGTGATGTTGGCGCCTTCCTCGAGCAGGCGGCGGTCCTCGTAGGCCACCGAGACCAGGGCGCCGATCGTGCCGTCGCGCCAGGTCCGGCTGGCCAGGGCCGACAGGCGGGGGCCGGCCTTGCGCGCCAGGTCGTTGTAGCTGGCCTGGGCCGACAGCACGAGCTGGGGCTTGCCGGAGTCGAACGGGCGGGCGGTGTTCAGGTCGACGGTCGCGCCCAGCGAGCCTTCCTCGACATCGGCCGAGGCGGTCTTGCGCACGGCGATGCTGTTGAACAGGTCCGAGGCGAAAATGTTGAAGTCGAAGCCGCGGCCGCGGTTGGTCCCGCCGCTGTTGGCGGTGCCGCCGGTGGTGGTGATCGCCTCCATGCCGTTGATCCGCACGCGGGTATATTCCGAGCCCAGGCCGCGCACCGAGATCTGCCGGCCCTCGCCGTTGATCCGCGAGATCGCCACGCCGGGAATGCGCTGCAGCGACTCGGCCAGGTTCAGGTCGGGGAACTGGGCGATGTCCTCGGCCTTGATGGCGTCAACCACGCCCGAGGCGTTGCGCTTGACGTTGATGGCGCTGGCCAGGCTGGCGCGGAAGCCGGTGACCACCACTTCCTCGACGGCGTTGTCGGGTTCGACCGCCTGGCCAGAGGACGGAGCGGCCGGGGCGGCGTCCTGGGCGTGGGCGGCGCCGGCCGCGACGGCCAGGCTGACGGCCAGGCTTGAGGCGCCGCAGCGCAGGATGGTGCGAAGATTCGACGTGTCCCGTGACGTCATGGTCCCTCCCAAGCCCGCGATCGCGGGTCTTCTTTTTGTCGAGGCCGGTCTGCGCCAGCCTCTGGTGTGTCGAAAAGGATAGGGGCGGGCTCGCGGCGGCGGCCAATCCCAATCGGGCATGGACCGATGCAGGATCTGCACCGATGCGGCCGCGACGCGCCCGCGATCCGCGCCTTCTCACGGGAAACCCCGACCAAACAAGGCGTCCAGCCCGGCGGAGCCCTGGCTTGGCCGGCGTCATCGATGTTGGGCTTGGATCGGTCGATAGGCGATTTGACTTAGACCCCGCCGTCTCGCCCCTCTAGCTTCCGACCCCTGGAGACCGCGAACGGGCTCTGCGCGACTCGCCAAGAGCCGCGACGATAAGACCGGGAAGGAACGCGATGACCGCGCAGAACGCCGACGGCGCCGCCAAGAGGACTCGCGTCCGCTGGCTGATCATCCTGCTGCTGTTCATCATCACCACGATCAACTACGCCGACCGCGCCACCTTTTCGATCGCCGGCCAGTCGGCCTCCAAGGAGCTGGGCCTGGACCCGGTGGCCATGGGCTACATCCTGTCGGCCTTCGCCTGGGCCTATGTGCTGGGCCAGATTCCCGGCGGGATCCTGCTCGACCGCTTCGGCTCCAAGAAGATCTACACCATCGCCCTGGTGACCTGGTCGTTCTTCACCGCCCTGCAGGGGCTGGCGGGGATCTTCACCGGCCTGGCCGCGGCCGTGGCGCTGTTCGCCATGCGCTTCATGGTGGGCGTCGCCGAGGCGCCGTCCTTTCCCGCCAATTCCCGCATCGTCGCGGCCTGGTTCCCGGGCTCGGAGCGCGGAACGGCCTCGGCGATCTTCAACGCCGCCCAGTACTTCGCCCTGGTCGCCTTCGCGCCGCTGATGGGCTGGCTGGTCCATCAGTTCGGCTGGCATTCGGTGTTCTTCGTGATGGGCGCGGTCGGCCTGGTGGCCGCCGTGGTGTTCGTCAAGTTCGTCCACGCCCCGACCGAGCACCCGGCGATCAACACCGCGGAGTTCGACTATATCGAGGCCGGCGGCGGCCTGGTCCGCATGGAGGACAAGGCCGCCAGCAACGGCGCGGCCTTCACCTGGCCCAACGTGCGCCAGGTGCTGACCAGCCGCATGCTGCTGGGCGTCTATCTGGGCCAGTACTGCATCAACGTGCTGACCTATTTCTTCGTCACCTGGTTTCCGATCTACCTGGTCAAGGAGCGCGGGCTGTCGATCCTGCAGGCTGGCTTCACCGCCGCCGCGCCCGCCCTGTGCGGCTTCGTCGGCGGGCTGCTGGGCGGGATCATCTCCGACCGCCTGCTGAAGAAGACCGGCTCGCTGGACATCGCCCGCAAGACGCCGCTGCTGGTGGGCATGCTGCTGGCCTCGCTGATCATCGCCTGCAACTATGTCGAACAGGAATGGCTGGTCATCGTGATCATGGCGGTCGCCTTCTTCGGCAAGGGCGTGGCCTCGCTGGGCTGGGCCGTGGTGGCCGACACCTCGCCCAAGGAGATGGCCGGCGTGACGGGCGGGATCTTCAACACCTTCGGCAATATCGCCGGCATCGTGACGCCGATCGTCATCGGCTACATCGTCAAGGGCACGGGCTCGTTCGACGGCGCGCTGATCTTCGTGGGCGTCCACTGCCTGATCACCATCGCCGCCTATTTCCTGATCGTCGGCAAGATCCAGCGCCTGGTGCTGAAGCCGGCGGCGTGAGCGGGAGAGGGCCTCGATGACCAGCCGCCGCCGCTTCCTGCGCAACGCCTCGGCCCTGCTGCTGGCGACCGCCGCCGCGCCGGCGATGGCCGCGCCCGCGACCACCCTGGAGATCCGCACGCCGATGGCGGCGCCCGAATGGGCGCTGCTGGAACGCGAGCTGCTGAAGGCCAACGCCGAGGCCTGCGAAGCCTTCTTCGCCCGCTATTTCGACGAGCGCGGCTTCCTGCTGGCGGTCGAGCGCTGGGGCGCCAACGACGGGCCCGACGACGCCATCGAGAACGTCAACGACTGGCCGCATCTGCACGCCCTGGGCGCCAGCGACCGGCTGCTGGCGCTGTCGAAGAAGGCCTACGAGGGCAACGTCCGCCAGTACACCCTGGCCAGGACCAAGGCCGTGCCGTTCGCGCGCGAGGGCATGTACTACAAGGAATTCCCGGTCATGACCGACTGGCAGCACCTGTCCGAGGGGCTGTCGGTGTTCAACCTGCTGGGACTGTCCGACCCCTACGACGTCCGCTACCGCGACCGGGTCAGGCGGTTCTCCGGCTTCTACATGAACGAGGATCCGGGCGCGCCGAATTACGATCCCGAGCACCGGATCATCCGCAGCCTGATCACCGGCAGCCGCGGCCCGATGCTGCGCAAGGCCACGCCCCTGGACTGGGCCGGCGACCCGTTCGAGGTCGGCGACTTCTTCATGGAGCACGGCGAGCGCACCTACGCGGAAACCCTGCGCCACTACGACGAATACGCCGATGTGATCGGCGACGCGCCGCTGAACCTGCAGGTCACCAGCCTGGTGCTGAACGCCTACATGCTGGACCAGGAGCCGAAGTATCGCGACTGGCTGCTCTCCTATGTCGACGCCTGGGTCGAGCGGGCCCGGGCCAATGGCGGGGTGCTGCCCAGCAATATCGGCCTGGACGGCAGGATCGGCGGCGCGACCGGCGGCAAGTGGTGGGGCGGGGTCTATGGCTGGGGCTTCAGCCCGGTCGTGCCCCAGACCGGCAAGCGCGAGGACCGCAACCGCGTGCCGCGCGCCATCGTCGGGTTCATGAACGCCTATCTGCTGACCGGCGACGACAAGTACCTGGAGGTCTGGCGCCGGCAGGCCGACGTGATCAACGCCCAGCGCAAGACCATCGACGGCAAGGTCCACACCCCGCGCATGTACGGCGACAAGGGCTGGTACGGCTATGCGCCCGGCGACTATCGGGTCAACGGCCTGGAGATCTGGTACCTGTCGATGCGGGCCTCGGACCGGACCCGGGCCGCCGAGCATCCGTGGCTGACGTTCCTGGACGGCAAGGATCCGGACTTCCCGGTGAAGATCCTGCGACAGGACCTTGAGCGGGTGCGGGCCAGGGCCCAGGCCCAGCGCGACGACCGCTCCACGCCCGACACCCGCCTGGCCGACGCGGCCCTGGACATCAATCCCGCCAGCGCCAACGCCCTGATCCACCTGATGCAGGGCGGGATCCACATCGCCCGACCGCCCTGGTCGCCAACCTCGCCGGCCCAGGGCGGGGCGCTGCTCTATGCCCGCCTGCGCTATTTCGATCCCGAACGCCGCCGGGCCGGCGTTCCCGAGGACGTCGCGGCCCTGGTCGAGACCCTCAGCGACGACGGGGCCACGGTCGTTCTGGTCAACACCAATCCGGTCGCCGCCCGGACCGTGACCGTGCAGGGCGGCGGCTATGGCGAGCACCAGGTGCTGAGCGTCGCCGCCGATGGCGCGGCGCCGGTGGCGGTCGACGCCTCGGCCTTCACCGTGCGGCTGGCGGCGGGAGCGGGGGCGCGGCTGGTGCTGACGATGAAGCGGCATGCGAACGCGCCGACGCTGAGCTTCCCGTGGGACCGGGCCTGATTCGCGGTTGGGGACAGAATGTCGTCCACCCCCCCACCGTTCCTTCCCTCCCCCTTGCGGGGAGGGAAGGGCTTTATGCTCGGCGCTCAGGAAGCAAAGTCGAGCGATTTCAACGCCCTGAACTTTCTCGACCCGATTTGATCCCCACCCTTCCAGACCGGCCGTATCCTGACCTCACCTGAAGGCACGGGGAGGGCGCACGTACGGCGACCGATGCGGCTTTCGGGGGTGGTCGAGCGGGAAGCGTTTGTCGGTGGTCTTCGGTGACAACCTTTCGCGACGGTCCTGGGCAGATTCTCCTTAGTCGAGACGAAACCCAGGCGGCGAAGGATCGGCAAGCGCAACAGGCACGGGCTGAAATCGCCCGTGCGGTCCAGGGAACGCCAATTCCCTGCCCGTCGGGGGCCTCCATCGGAGCGGGTTAAAAATCCGCGACCCGAAGGCTTCCGGATAACGGTTCCACGCGGAGCGCCTGAACTTCGTCGAAACGGTACACATAACTGCAAATCATCCGGGCGAGGCCCGGGCGCTTCGCACCCTCCCCATTCAGCTCAGCGGCTTTCCGCGTGAGGACGAGAGATCGTGCCAATCAGATCCTCCCCCTGTGGGGGAGGTGTCGGCGAAGCCGACGGAGGGGGGAGTGATCGGCAGATGGCCAGATCCCGGATAAACGACCCCAAACCTCCCCCCACCGATCGCTGCGCGATCGCCTCCCCCACAGGGGGAGGGTCTTGATCTACGTCCCTTCCTTCAGGAACGGCGCCGCCGAGAACAGCTCGCGCTCTTCCTTGCGCGGGTCGTCGACCATCCTGGAGGTCACGTCGAACACCATCGTCGCCCGCTTCGGCAGCTCGTACTTGCCCCACGCCGGGATCGCCGCGCAGTTGGGATCGCCGGTGCGTGCGAAGGCGAGGAAGGCCTCGCTCATCTGATGGGCGACGGCCCGGGCGTCGGGACCCGTGCCGGTCTTGGAGCCCGGCGCCGCCAGATTGTCGAACACCAGGGCGATGTCGAAGCTGTGGAAAGCCCGCAGCTTGCCGCCGTCGAGCGGCGAGCCGAAGTCCAGCTGGTACATCCAGGCCGGCGCGCCGATCCTCGCCCGCTGCTCGGCCTGGATCAGGTGGCCCGGCCACGAGCGCCCGGCCGTGGTCGCGGCGAAGAACACCTCGGACGGCGTATAGTGCGGATAGAGCTCGCGATAGCGGGCGATCACCCGGCGCGGCGCGACGTCCAGCACCAGTTCCGGCGCCAGGCGCTGCGGCAGCTCCTCCCAGGTCAGGGTGAAGTTCCTTGGATCGCCGCCGAGGAAGGCGCGGGTCTCGTCGTGGGTGTTGCCGATGATCATCGGGATGTGGGCGCTTTGCCGGGGCGCGTCCGGATAGAACGGATGGCGCGGCAGCACGCCGCCGTCCATCACCGACCAGAAGATGATCGCGCCCTTGCGCTCCAGCGGGTCGGGCGTCTTCAGGGCGGCGACCAGCCGCTCGGTCGGCAGGGTGCGCAGGACGTCGACCTGGTCGGGACGCAGGCCCAGCGCCTCCATGAACGCCTTGGCGCGGATCGTCGCGTGGATCGGACCCATGGCGGTGACGTGCTGGCCGCTCATGGTCGCGGCCTTGTGAAACAGGCCCTTGGCGACCGGCATGGCCATCAGGGTCACCACCTTGGCCCCGCCGCCCGATTGGCCAAAGGCGGTGACGTTGTCGGGGTCGCCCCCGAACGCGGCGATGTTGTCGCGCACCCATTCCAGGGCCATCACCAGGTCGAGGTTGCCGACATTGCCGCTGTCGGCCAGGTCCCGCCCGCCCAGCTCGGCCAGGTAACAATAGCCGAAGACGTTGAGCCGGTGGTTGACCGTCACCACCACCACGTCGCCGCGCCGGGCCAGTCTTGCTCCATCATAGAGCGGGTCCGAGCCCGAGCCGTTGGCGTGGGCCCCGCCGTGGACATAGACCGTCACCGGCCGCTTTTTCCCGTCCAGCCTTGGGGTCCATACATTGAGGAACAGGCAGTCCTCGCTGACGGCCTCCGTCGTCTTCAGCTGCGGGCTGGCCGGGCCGTAGGCCAGGGCGTCGGCCACTCCCATCCACGGCGCGGGCGGCAGGGCGGGCCTGAACCGGCGCGGGGCGGTGTCGGCCCCGTAGCGCACGCCCTTGAACACCTTGATCCCGTCCACCTCGGCGCCGCGCACCTTGCCGTACCGGGTGGCCGCGATCGGGCCGTCGGGCGCGGCTTGAGCGCAGGAGGCGTCGGGGGCCAAGGCGGCCAGGCTCGCGGCGGCGGCTCCGGCCAGGACGGCGCGGCGGTCGGTGCTCATGATCCCTCCCAGGGCGTTGGTCTATCCGTCGACCAAGGCCTCGACGGGCGAGGCCTCGGCCATGCACAGGTCGATGAACGACTGCAGGATCGGGCTGTCATTGTCCTTGCGCCAGGCCATGTAGAGCTCGACCGGCCGGTCCGGCGTGGTCTCGACCGGGCGAAACTGCACGTCGTCGAAATGCAGGCTCATCGCCGCCTCGGGCACCAGGGCCGCGCCGAGGCCGGCATGGACCAGGGCCAGCATCGAGTGGATCTGGGTGACGTGCTGGACGTAGTGCGGCGTCACGCCGTTGGCGTCGAACAGCGTGGTCAGCATGTTGTGGAAATAGCCCGCGCCCTCGGCCGAATACATGATCAGCGGCGCGTCGTCGAAGTCGGCCAGGGCCAGCGACGCCTTGGACAGGCGCGGGTCGCCGGTCGGCAGGGCCGCGACCAGAGGCTCGGTCAGAACGCGGGCGGTGGCGAACTCGGCGCGCTCCATCGGCGGGCGCACCAGGCCGACGTCGATGCGGCCGGTCAGCAGGGCCTCGACCTGCTCGCGGGTGACCATCTCGCGCAGGGTCAGATCGGCGTTGGGCAGCCGGGCCCGCGACAGGATCACCAGGCCGGGCAGGAAATTGTAGCCGGAGGCGGCGGTGAAGCCGATGGCGATCTGGCCGGCGTCGCCTACCGCGATGCGGCGGGTGGCCAGGGCGGCGCTCTCGGCCAGGCGCAGGATCCGGCGGGCCTCCAGCAGGAAGGCGCGGCCGGCCGGGGTCAGCCGCACCGAGCGGCTGGTGCGGTCCAGCAGGGTGACACCGAGGATGCGCTCCAACAGCTGGACCTGCCGGCTGAGCGGCGGCTGGGTCATGTTCAGCCGTTGGGCGGCGCGACCGAAATGCAGCTCCTCGGCCGTGGCCACGAAGCAGCGCAGCTGACTCAGTTCGAACATCGGATAGCGCCCGCTCGTGATCCCGTGGGCCGGCGAGGTTAGGCGCTTGGGCGGCGAAGCGGTAGCCGTCGCCAGGACCCTGGCCCGCGAGCCGCCGACGGCCAGGCGCGCGGCGGACGGCACCGCCTTAGGCCTTGCCCTGGGCGCGGCGGATCAGCACCTCCAGCTCGGCCATCTCGGCCAGGGTCAGGTCGGTCAGGGGCGTGCGGACCGGGCCGGCGTCGCGGCCGACTACCTTCATGCCGGCCTTGACGATCGACACCGCGTAGCCGCGGCCGCGGTTGCGCAGCGCGATGTAGGGCAGGACGAAGTCGCGCAGGCCCGCCATCACCGCCGTCCGGTCCTGGGCCCGCACCGCCTTGTAGAAGCCCAGCGCCCACTCCGGCATGAAGTTGAAGATCGCCGAGGAATAGGTCGTCACCCCCATTTCCAGATAGGGCAGGGCGAAGGTTTCGGCCGTGGGCAGGCCGCCGACATAGGTCAGCCGGTCGCCCATCCGGGCATAGACCCGCATCATCAGCTCGATGTCGCCGACCCCGTCCTTGAAGCCGACCAGGTTGGGATTGCGGTCGCACAGCTTCTCGAGCGTGTCCTCGGTCAGGACGGCGTTGTCGCGGTTGTAGACGATCACCCCCAGGGGCGTGGCCTTGCACACCGCCTCGACATGGGCGGCCAGGCCTTCCTGGGTGGAGTTCATCAGGTATGGCGGCAGCAGCAGCAGGCCGTCGGCGCCGGCCGCGTGGGCGGCCTTGGCCAGGTCCACCGCGATGGCCGTGCCGTAGCCGCAGCCGGCGACGACGGGGATCTTGCCGGCCGTCTCCTCGACGGCGGCCTTGACCACCCGGGCCACTTCCGGCGGGGTCAGCGAGAAGAACTCGCCGGTGCCGCCGGCCGCGAACAGGCCGGCCAGCTCGTGCTGCAGCATCCAGGCGCAATGCTCGCGATACGGGGCTTCGGCGAACTGGTGCTGGGCGTCGAAGGGGGTGACGGGGAACGACAGCAGCCCTCCGCCGATCTGCCGGGCCATCTCCGTCGGCGTCATCCTGCTCATCACGTCCTCGCTCGTCGTCGGTCCTTCTCGCCGGGAAGGCGTCGCGTCGTCCTGGCCGCGTGACCGTTCGTTCCAGCAAAGGCTAGGGGGCGCCGCCTCCAGGGTCTAAGCCAAAGGCGCTATCGACCGATGCGGGTTTTGGCTTGATGGCGGCGTGGCTAGACTTCGCCGCCGATGCGCTCGATCTCGTCGGCGAGGGCCGGCAGGTTCAGGATCCGCAGGGTGCGGCCGGACTGGGAGACGATGCCCAGCCCGGCCAGGCGGTTCAGCTCCCGCGTCACCGGCTCGCGCTGGCTGCCCACCAGCACCGCCAGCTCGGCGTGGGTGGGGCAGGGCTGGATGACGGCTTCACGACCGTCTCCGCCGGCCGACGCCGCCATGCGCAACAGCTCGATGTCGACCCGGCAGGCCACGGAGACGGCGTTCAGCTCGAACAACCGATCGGTGAGGGCGCGCGTCAGATTGGCCAGGTCCTCCAGGATCGCTCGCATGAAGCGCGGCGATCGCTCGAACAGGCCCTGCACCAGGGCCTGCGGCAGCCGGGCGACGCGCACATCCTCAAGCGCCACGATGTTCACCGAACGCGGCAGGCCGTCGATGGCCGAGATCTCGCCGAAATAGCCGCCCGCCGAAATGCGTCGATAGCCGACCTCGCGGCCCGATCGGGCGTACTGGTTGGCCAGCAGCGCGCCCTTCAGCAGCAGATGGATGCCGCCGCTGTCATCCAACCGCTGGACGATCAGCTCGCCCTTGCCATAGTGAAGGTGCTCGATCTGCGACGACAGGGCCTCGATCTCGTCGCGCGCCATGTGCCGAAACAGCCGGTTGGCGCGATAGTCGCCTTCGGGCGGCGGCGCGACGGGCGCATGGCTCGGGGCGAGCGGGGACGAGGGAGGGGGCACGGCCATCGAAAACGCTCCTGCACAGTCGATCCGGGGACGACGAATGGACAGCCGACCGCGCTACCGGGCCTTTATCAGCTATAGCCACCAGGACCGCAAAGCCGCCGAGTGGCTGCATCGCGCCCTGGAGACCTACCGCGCGCCGCGTCGCCTGGCCACCACTGGCGGCGAGGTGTCGACTCGGCGGTTGACGCCGATCTTCCGCGACCGCGACGACCTGAGCGCCTCGCCGGATCTGGGCGGGGTGATCCGTGACGCCCTGGACCGCTCCGACGCCCTGATCGTGCTTTGCTCCCCGGCCTCCGCGGCCTCGCGCTGGGTGGACCAGGAAGCCGCCCACTTCCTGAAGGACCACGGTCTCGGCCAGATCATCTGCGTGATCTCGCCCTCCACGCCGAAGGCCGCGCCCCTGGTCGAGCTGTTGCCGCCGGCCCTACGGGCGGCCTTGCCGACGGGCGTCGAACCCCTGGCCGTGGATCCGCGGCGCGACGCCGACGGACCGCGCCTGACGCGGTTGAAGATCGCCGCCCGGCTGCTGGACGTCAGCCTGGATCAACTGGTCCAGCGCGACGCCCGTCGCGGCATGCGGGTGATGGCGGCCTTCACCGCCCTGGCCCTGGTCGTGACCCTGGCCATGGGCGCGATGACCGTGGCCACGCTGAAGTCTCGTCAAATCGCCCGCGACCAGCGCGACGAGACCGAGGCCCTGGTGGCCTACATGCTGGGCGACCTGCGCGAACAGCTGGAGCCCGTGGGACGGCTGGACGTCCTGGACGGCGTCAGCGCCAAGGTGCTGGCCTATTATGGCAAGGCGCGCACCGACCGGCTGGACGACAGGGCCCTGGCCCAGCGCGCCAAGGCCCAGACCCTGCTGGGCACGATCCGGGAACAGCGCGGCGACCTGGCCGGCGCCCGCGACGCCTTCGGCCAAGCGGCGGCCACGACGCACGAACTGGCCGTCCGCGCCCCCGGCAATGGCGAGCGGATCTTCGACGAGGCCCAGAACGTCTACTGGCTGGCCTATATGGAATGGCGCCAGGGCGACGCCGCTGCCGCTGAGCGGGGCTTCAAGCGTTATGGCGATCTGGCCCAGAGGCTCGTCAAGCTGGATCCGACCCGCGCCGACTGGCGGCTGGAGGTCGCCTACGCCAAGAGCAACCTCGGCACCCTGCTGCTGGAACAGGGACGGGCAGACGAGGCGCTGACCACCTTCCGCGCCGCCCTGGCCGCCTTCGAGGCCGAGCGCGCTCGAGCGCCCGACGATCAGGACCGGCTGGTCGACGCGGTGGACGCCCACGCCTGGGTGGCCGACTCCCTGGTCAGGCTGGGGCGTCCGCGCGAAGCCTATGCCGAGCGCGAGGGCGCGGCGAACCTGCTGGCCGAGGCTTCGGCGAGAACGCCCGCCGACAAGCCGTTGGCCGCCCGCAACCTGGCCGCCCAACTGGCTCTGGCGCGGCTGGAGCTGGACCTGGGCCGGACGGCCCAGGCCCGCGTGCGGTCGGACAAGGCCATGGAAGGGTTGCGCAAGCTGGTGACCCTCGACCCGACCAACGCCCGATGGCTGGAATATCTGCTGGTCGGGCAGATGGACGCGGTCGATTTCGCCGCCTGGTCGGGCCGCCTGCCAGAGGCCCGCGCCGCCCACGCCCAGGCCGTCGCCACGCTGGCCAAGCTGCGCACCGGCGACGAGGCCAAGGCTTGGCGCGCGGATCTCGACGGCCGTCTGGACCAGCAGGCGGTTCTGCTGGCCCAGCTTGGCGGCGATCCGGCGCGAGCACGCGGTCTGGCGCAGGCCCAACTGGAGCGCCTGCGCCTTGCCCCCGGCTCTCGCGAAGCCGTGGCCGAGCGGGCGGTGCTCAATGGCGTTGCGCGGCTCGGGGCCGGGCAGTCGGCGGAGGCTGTCTTGGCCTTGTCGCCTCGGCGTGGGTCGCTTTCTCCGGCTGGCCGCGATGTCCTAGCCCGCGCTTATCTGGCTCAAGGTCGGGGAGATCTGGCCGATCCGATCGTTCGCAACTTGAGGGAGAATGGCTATGCCCATCCCGGCTTCCTTGCATTTTGGCGAGATTCGCCTCTAGCTGGCGCCACCGTCCAAGGGGGTTCCACATGACAGAGTCACTACCGATCATTCAACTGGTCGTCGGCATCGCCGATAACGTCAACTTCATGAACGTTCTGGATCCGGAGAACCCGGTTCCGCTGTCGCTGAAACTCGACGCCCCGAGCCGTCTGGTCTTTCGGCTGAGCGACGCCCTTATCGGCGTCGACTGGACGTTCCAGAAACGCCCGATCGTCTTTACCGATGACTTCGGGATCAACTTCTCCAGCTACACCTGGATCGAAATGCTTTACGGCGTGCCGCAAAAGCCCTTCACCTGCTTCACGATCGATTATGAAGACAAGCGGGTCGGCGAATACATCTACAGCCTGTACATGATGGACTCGCACAAACAGAATATCATTCTGGATCCAAAGATCGAAAACGGCGCGGGTCACGTTCCCTGATTGAGGCCGCGACCTTCAACGGCGACAAGATCGCCGCGCTGATCCAGCGCGGCGAGATTCTCGCCGCCTACGATCTCGCCCGCGCCGCCCTGGAGGCGGGCGAGACCTCGCCCAGGATCACCTATCTGGCCGTGCTCTGCCTGGCGCGGGCCGGCGCCGTCGATTTCGCGCGCGCCGAATATGTCCGCCTGGGGCTTGACCGGATCGACGACGATCCCGACGCCGTCGCCCTTGGCGCGCGCCTCCTGAAGGATGTCGCCCTGGCGGCGCATGGCCTTCGCCGGACGGCTTTCGCCAAGGCCTCGACCCGCCGCTACCGGGCCCTCTTCGAACGTTTCGGCGGCCTCTATGGCGCGGTCAACGCCGCGACCATGACTCTCGTCGCGGGCGATCGGGCGGAGGGTCGGGCTCTGGCGGCGGCCGCTCTGGAAATCGCGCCGCCGCCGGGATTGGTGGGGGAAGCGGCCTATTACGAAGCCGCCAGCCGCGCCGAGGCGCGGTTTCTGACCGGCGAAATGGACGCCGCGCGCGCGACGATGTCCCAGGCTCTGAAGCACGCGCCAGGAGCTTTCGCGGCCCACGCCTCGACTTTGCGCCAGCTGGAGATGCTGTGCCGCGAGATTGGCGTCGATCCCGCCTGGCTGTCGGCCTTCCGACCGCCGGCCTGCGCCCACTTCACTGGCCACATCCTCGACGCGACGCGCGAAGGCGCCCTGAACGGCGAAGGGGAGGGCGACCTGCGCGAGGAAGCCGGCCGCGTGGTGCGGGAGCTGGGGATCGGCTTCGCCTATGGCGGCCTAGCGGCCGGCGCCGACATCGTCTTCGCCGAAGCCTTGCTGGAGGCCGGCGCCGAACTGCACCTGGTCTTGCCGGTAAGCCTGGACTCCTTCGTCGCCGTGTCGGTCGCGCCCTTCGGGGCCGACTGGATCGAGCGCTTCGAACGCTGTTTCGCCCGCGCCGCGTCGGTGCGCTACGCCTCGCAGGATCCCTATGTCGGCGATGAGCAGGTCTTCGCCTATGCCAGCCAGATCGCCATGGGCTGCGCGGTGCTGCGCGCCCAGACCCTGGCGACCGAAGCGATTCAGGTGGCGGTCTGGGACGGTCACGCTTCGGCGGGACCCGCCGGCGCAGCGGTGGACCTGGCCTATTGGGCGAAAGGCGGCCGTCGACAGGTGGTCATTCCGGTGCGCCGCCCGCCGCCGCGCCGCGCACCGCCACCGAACACGGGCGCCTCCAGCTCGCGCGCCATGAAGGCCATGCTGTTCGCCGACGTGAAAGGCTTCGGCTCCCTGCGCGACGACCAGATTCCGGCCTTCTTCGCGACGGTGATGGGGCAGATGGCCGGCGTCCTCGCGGAGTTGGACGCTGGCCCACGACACGTCGAGACCTGGGGCGACGGCCTGTTCCTGGTCTTCGACCAGCCGATCGACGCCGCCCTCGCGGCCCTGGCCTTGCAGGAAGCCCACCGCGCCCTGGATCTTCGAGCCCTGGGCCTGCCACGCGGCCTGGGCCTGCGGATCGGCGGCCATTATGGACCCGTGCATCTGGGCGCCAATCCGCTGACCAGGGCTCCGGCCGTGGTCGGCGCCCACGTGGTGGTCGCGGCCCGCATCGAGCCCGACGTCGCCCCGGGCTCGGCCTGCGTCAGCGAAGCCCTGGCCGGAGCTCTGGCCACCTTCCACGGCGATCGCGTGCGGTGCGGCTATGTCGGACGCACCCAGGGGCGCAAGGGCTTCCCGGCCACGCCGATCTTCAACCTGACACGGGCCTGACCGTCTCCCTCAAGGGTGATCCTCGAGGGTGATCAGAAACCTTTATTTCCGGCGGTGTGCAGATCCGCACAGTTCGCGCGCCGATCCCTCTCACATGTTTCGACTCGTAGGTCGCGACGACCTCGGTCCAGGCGGCCGCGGAACGTCTCCGTCGATCGCCATCGCCGGAGCGCCGCCACGACCTGCACCGCGCTTGGCCTGTCACCGCGGGCCGATCGCACGGCTTCTCGGACTCGGCCGTCCCCATTGGCCGGGTCCGACTTGCCGACCGCCCATCGAAGTCGCGCCAACACCCTGGCGCGACGCTCACGTTGCATCAGGAACCTCGCCATGTCTCTCGACGCAGCTGTCCTCAAGGACCCCACGGACGACACGGTCCACGGCGCGCTGGCCTACGATCCCGCCGCGAGCATTCTCAAGCACGCCGTGAAGATCTGGGCTCGCGACCATGGCGTCGCCGAAAACGACATCTGCCGCGTGACCGAGATGGTGGTGAGCTTCGCCAAGTCGGCGATCCGCGATTGCGAGCGCAAGATCCATGTCGTCGCCTAGCCTGCCGCGATTCAGGGTCCCAGGCGCGATTCTGACCCACGCCAAAAACCTGATCGCCGGCCGCGAGACGACCGCCGCGCCGGCGATGGCGGAGGATCCGCTGTTCGCGCCAAGATCGGAAGCGCGCGGCGGGTGGGCGTCGACGCCGCAGGACAAGAGCTTCTGGGCCTGCATGGCCGCCGCCGACAGGCGACTGGCCGAACTGCGGCGTGCGATCGACCAGGCCGCCGCCGAGGTGATCGCTCGCGAAGTCGACGCCAAGGCTCCGCCGAGCCCGGAAGTCCAGTTCGCCGAGAGCCGATGCGAGACCGCCAAGCGGGTGATCACCGAAGCCCTTGACGCGGAGAGATCATGATCCTCGCCCCAGGGCGATAAAGTTCAGGCAGGGTGGCTCGACAGCTGTCGACCGCCACGCCTCGCCCTTGGGGGAGGGCGGTCGGATGGGCGTCGGCGCTTCGCCGTCAGATCGGCGAATGACCGACGCTCATCCGGCTAAAATCTCGAAGCGGCCTCGGCGCTTCTATTTGGCGCAATCAGACTTGCCGACATTGTCCCACTTCTTGAAGCCGCGCCCGGTCTTGGCTTGCAGTCGATCATTGTAGCGCCGCAGGGCGATATCGCCTGACTGACCGGTGAGCACGTCGCAGCGGCCGGCGAAGACCTTTTCCACGCAGGCGGCGCGCGGCGCATAGCCCAGCTCCTCCCAGGCCCCGCCGACGAACCGGCGGCAGGCGACGTAGTCGGCGGGCAGCTTCTGAGGCTCGGCGGCCGGGATGGCGACCTCGGCCGGCTCCGCCGCCTTGGCGGCTTCGGCGGTCGCGGCGGTCTTGGCCGCTTCGGCCATGGCCCGGCGATGGCGCTCGGCTTCGTCCATGCTGGCCTGCTCGGGCAGGTCCGGCTGGTCGTTGGCCAGCTGGAACCAGGCCATCTGCATCGTCCAGCCGCGGGCCTGGGCCAGTTGCGCCAGGCGGGCCGGGAAGTCCCGCGTCGGCCGTTCGATGGCGCCGGGGCGCAGGCCGATGTCGAACGGCCCGTTCCCCTCGATCATCAGCACGCCCGCCAGTCCGGTGGCGTTCTGGCACATGGACACCCGATAGCGGCCGCCGCCGAGATCCTTGTAGAGGTCGGGATTACGAGCCGCCAGGGCCGCGAACTGTTCGCGATTGGTCGTGAATTGCTGCAGCCGGCCGGAGGGTTGTATGGCGATGAGGCTGAAGCCCTTGGCGGGATCGGGCGCGACATTGATCATCGATTGCGACCAGAGGCCCTTGGGACAACCCTGGATGCCACGGTCGATTTCGAAGCGCGCCTGCTGGGCGACGAGGCTGGGAACGGCGCCGGCCTGGCCGCGAAACCGGTTGGCCGTGTCGAGCAGCGGACAGGCTCCCTGATCAGCGGGCAGGATCTCGGTGGTGTCGACCTGCAGCCCTCCGGCGCCGGCGGCGCGCACGGCATTGGCCACCGCTCGGTTGGCGCCGGCCGGGTCTCCGGCCGCGCCGGAAATCTTGAGGCTGGTCGAGCCGTCGGTGTTCTGGCCGTGGCTCAGGGTCAGCCAGGAGCACGGAACGTTCGGCAGCGCCGCGGCGATCAGTTCGTCGGCCCGACTGGCGACCGGCGGCGGCGCGCTGCTGGTCGTGGTCGGCGCCAAGGCGGGCAAGGCGGCCTTTTTCTGGGACGACAGCACGGCGAAGCCGACGCCGACCAGGACGACCGCCCCAATCACGCCGACGGCCACGCCCTTGCCCTTGAAGGGAGCGCGCGCGGGCGCCGCGGCGCCCTGGGCTTCGCGTTCCGCCTCGGCTTGGACAAGGCCCGGGGCCTTGCCGGGAGACTTCCTGGGTGACTTGTACGCCACGTCCATCGCCGGAGGGATGGGCGAGGCGGTTTCGTCCTCCTTGCCTGGCCTGATCGAGATCAGGGCGGCCTGCGGCAAGGGAGCGTTCCGCGCCTCCACCTCGACCGCGCCCGAGGACGGACCAACATCGGGATCCCGGGAAGGCTCAACGGTGGGTTCGAAGATCGTGGCCTCGGAAGTGACGACCTCCTCGTCCGCCGGCGCGGCGACAAGCGGAGGAAGCGACGATGTCGCGGCGACCGGCGGAAGGGGCGACGCGGACAACGGCGGCTCTGCGATCGGCTGCGCGGCGTCGTCGACGATCGGCTCGTCCGTCGGCTTCGACGCGGGCGTCGCCAGATCGAAGGGCTCGCTGGGCGCGAAGATCGTCCGCCCCTCGGGCGCGATCTCGTCGCTTGGGGCAGCGACCGGTGAAGGCGGAACGCTATCTTCTCCGCGCGGCTCCGCGCTCTGCCAGGAGGGTGGTTCGGACCCCAGATGGATCACCGTTCGCTCGAGATCCGGCCCCGCCTCGCCCAAGGTCGCGTCGCCGAGGTCCGGCGTCCAGGATCGGGTGGAGGGCGGCTCGAACGGAACGTCCAGCGCGTCCAGCGCCGAGATCACCTCGGCCATGGTCTGGGGGCGGCCGCGAGGATCCGGGCTGAGCATCCGGGCGAACAGCGGCTGCAGCAGCGGCGGCACGGTGGTGATGTCGGCGCCCGCCCGGCGGCGGTCGATCGCTTCGACCAGCGTCGTGCCCATGTCCGGCGCCCGTCCGCCGGCCAGGGCCAGCACCACCAGGGCCAGGCTGTAGATGTCGGTCCATGGACCAATGCGTCGGTCGAAGTCGCCGAACTGTTCCGGCGCGACATAGCCGAGCTTTCCGGCGAAACCGTCGCCGACGACGGTCTGGGCGCCGATCTCCATGCTCTTGGCGATGCCGAAGTCGATGATCTTGGCGCGGCTGAGCACGCCGTCCGGCAGCAGGACGTTTTCGGGCGAGATGTCGCGATGGATGGCGCCATGGCTGTGCGCCGCGTGCAGGCCCTCGGCCAGGCGACGGGTCAGCATGACCAATTCGCCCGTGGTCGGCGACTGGCGGCCGATCAGGTTGGTCAGCGGCTCGCCGTCGATGAAGTCGGTGACGATGTACAGCAGGTCCTTGCGCGGCTCGCGCGCCAGGACGCGGTACTGCACCAGCGCCGGGTGGGCCAGGCTGGTGAGGGTCTTGGCCTCCTTGCGAAACAGCGCCTGGACCTTGGGGTCGGCGGCCAGGTGCGGAAGGATGACCTTGACCGCCACCCGCTCCTCGGCGTTGACGTTGGCGCCTTCGTAGACCTCGCCCATGCCGCCGCGGGCGATGAAGCGCTTGATCTCGTAGATGCCGTTCAGGACGAAGCCGACGGGCAGGATGCCGCGCGGTTGCGCCGGCTTGCGCGGACCCCGCTTGCTCCAGGAGCCGGCGGGCGGGCTCGTGACGGACGCGACGTCTTCATCAGAGGGATCGTCGGGCATGCTCACTGGGGACGTCTCTTTCCAACTCCGGCCACAACCTCGCCTCGGACGCGCGTCGGTTGCAAGCAGTTATGCGAGGCTTCGAGCATCAGGCCACGGCTTCCGCGATCAAGGGCGCTTGCATCTGCGGTGACGCTTCGTTTCCTTCGAACGCGTAGGTGAAGGTCGAGTTCGCGACCCCCACCGCGATCCTGGCCACTTCCTCGCCGGCCATCTGGCGTTCCAGCAGGGCGATCGACAGTTCGGGCAGCATGGTGTTGGTCAGGATGGCGTCGATCATCCGCCCGCCCGACGCGACCTCGGTGCAGCGCGAGACGATCAGGTCGACGACCGCCTGATCGTAGCTGAAGACGATGCCATGGTTCTCGGCGACGCGCTTCTTCACGCGGTCCAGCTGCAGGCGGACGATGCCCTGCAGCATGTCCGACGACAGCGGATAGTAGGGCAGGACGATCAGCCGGCCGAGCAGGGCGGGCGGGAACACCTTCAGCAATTCCGGCCGCAGCGACTGGGCCAGGACCTCGGCCTCCGGCTTCATCTCCTCGTCCTCCGACAGCGAGGCGATCAGGTCGGAGCCGACATTCGAGGTCAGCAGGATCAGCGTGTTCTTGAAGTCGATGTGACGCCCTTCGGAGTCGTCCATGTAGCCCTTGTCGAACACCTGGAAGAACATCTCGTGGACGTCGGGGTGAGCCTTCTCCACCTCGTCGAGCAGCACCACCGAATAGGGCCGGCGACGCACGGCCTCGGTCAGGACGCCGCCCTGGCCATAGCCGACATAGCCCGCCGGCGCGCCCTTCAGGGTCGAGACGGTGTGGGCTTCCTGGAACTCGCTCATATTGATGACGATCAGGCTGTCGTCGCCGGAATAGAGCAGTTCGGACAGGGCGTGGGCGGTCTCGGTCTTGCCCACGCCGGACGGACCGCACAGCATGAACACGCCGACCGGCTTGTTGGGGTTGTCGAGCTTGGCGCGGCTGGTCTGGATGCGCTTGGCTACGGCGTCCATCGCATGGTCCTGCCCCACCACGCGCTTCTTCAACTGGTCGGCGATGGTCAGGACCGAGGCGATCTCGTCCTTGACCATGCGGCCGACCGGGATGCCGGTCCAGTCGCCGACGACCGCGGCCACCGCGTCGGCGTCGACCTCGCCGAACACCATCGGATCGTCGCCATGGGCCTGCGCGACCGCCAGCAGGGCGGCGTCGAGCGCGGCCTTCAGGGCGGAGATGTCGTCGGTGTTGGCGGCCGCCGCGGCGGCCACGGCCTGGCGGGCTTCGAAGGCCTTGGTGATCGCGTCCTTCTCGGCGACCCACTTGGCTTCCACGGCGTCGAGCGCGACCTGCGCCTCCTCGATCGCCTCCCTCAGCTTGCCGATGCGCTCCACGCCGGCGTACTGGCCTTCGGCCTCGCGGGTGGCGATTTCCAGCTCGACGTTCAGGAGTTCGACGCGACGACGGCGACTTTCGACCGGCGCGGGGGTCGCGTGCTGCGACACGGCCACCCGGGCCCCGGCGGTGTCGAGCAGGCTGACGGCCTTGTCGGGGAGCTGCCGGGCCGGCACGTAGCGCTGGGACAGCTTGACCGCCGCTTCCACCGCCTCGTCGAGGATCACCACCTTGTGGTGCTTCTCCATGGCCGAGGCCACCGACCGCAGCATGGCGATCGCCGCCCCGGTGTCCGGCTCCCCGACATTGACGGTCTGGAACCGGCGGGTGAGGGCGGGGTCCTTTTCGAAGTACTGGCGATATTCCGACCAGGTGGTGGCGGCGATGGTCCGCAACCGGCCGCGCGCCAGGGCGGGCTTGAGCAGGTTGGCGGCGTCGCCCGTGCCGGCCTGGCCGCCGGCCCCGATCAGGGTATGGGCTTCGTCGATGAACAGGATGATCGGCTTGGGCGAGGACTCGATCTCGTCGATCACCTGCCGCAGCCGCTTCTCGAACTCGCCCTTCACGCCGGCGCCGGCCTGCAGCAGCCCGATGTCCAACGCGCGGAGGGTGACGTCCTTCAGCGCGGGCGGAACGTCGCCGTCGACGATCCGGCGCGCCAGGCCCTCGACGACCGCCGTCTTGCCGACCCCCGCCTCGCCGGCCAGGATCGGGTTGTTCTGGCGACGGCGCAGCAGGATGTCGATCACCTGGCGGATCTCGGCGTCGCGACCGACGATCGGCTCGATCTCGCCCATCCTGGCGCGCTCGGTCAGGTCGACGGAATACTTGGCCAGCGTCTCGCCCGAACCGCCGGCGAACGGTGCGCCGGCAGTCCCGGCCAGGTCCGAGGGCCCGTCGACCACCGGGGCGCCGCCGACCTCGGCCGAGCTGGCGACGATCTGGGCGAACTCATCGCCCAGGGCGTCGGCCGAGACCTTGCGGAACTCCGGCGAGATGGCGAACAAGGCGTTACGCAGGATCGGGGTCTTGAGCATGCCGAAGACCAGGTGGCCGGTGCGCACGCGGCCGGCCTGGAACATCAGCGAGGCATAGAGCCATCCCTTCTCGATGGCCTCCTCGATCTGGGGCGAGAAGTCCGAGATCGCCGTCGCGCCGCGCGGCAGGCCGTCGAGGGCGGCCACGACGTCACGGGCCAGCTTGGTGTCGTCCAGGGCGAACCGGGTGCGGATAGCGGCCAGGTCGTTCTGCGGATCCTGCAGCAGGATATGGATCCAGTGCACCAGCTCGACATAGGGATTGCCGCGCATCTTGCAGAAGCCGGTCGCGGTTTCGATGCTCTTCAGGCCCGTCGGGCTGAGGCGGCCGAACAGGGCGGAGCGGTTGATCTCGGTCATGCGGCATCTCTCTTGGCGGCGGCTCGAGCCACGCGACGCGAGCTCGGGCCAAGACGGGTCTCGGCGCGCGGGCCGCTGCCGGCCGGCGGATTGATCCAGCTGGTCCAACCCAGCCGGGCGCGGCCGTCCAGCGAGGCGGGACGCCGTGCGGCTTCGCTGGCCTCGATCTCGAGGTCCCATTCCAGATGGGACGGGGCGAAGGAATCCAGCGCCTCTGCGACGACCGCGAAGCGGGGCCCGCCCGGCAGCAGGTTCTCGTAATCTTGGAACGTGTCGACTTTCACGGCGATGCGGAAGGCGTCCGAAACCGTGCTGGTGCGCCGCCCGCAGACCGCGTCGCCGCCCAGGCGGCTGTAGGCGCCGCCCAGGCGGGTCTGGTCCGCCGGCTCGATGTCGCGCCAGACCGGACGGTACTCCTTCAGCCGCACGGGCGCGCCCACCAGGTCGGCGACGGCGTCCTCGATGCCCGCCGCGCTACGCCGCGACGCATAGAGGCCCGCATAGTAGAGGCGGGCTCGCGCGGGGAAGGCCGCGTCTTCGGGAACCCCGGCGGTCGCTCCGGTCAGAGCCCCCAGATAGCCGGCGAAGCGGTCGTCGCCAGGGCGGTCGGCGTTGGCCGCGGGATTGGACTCAGCCCAGGCGCGGTAGAAGAACTGCAGCATCCGCCCGGCCAGCATGTCGAGGAAGTGCCCGAACGGACGGCCCTTGGCGTAACGGCGCTCGAAATGGGCGAACTCGCTGAGGTGCAGGGGCAGGGGCCCCATCGGCCCGGTCAGCCCGAACCAGTAGCCCTCGACCTTGGCGCGCCCGCCCTTGACGGTGATCGCCTCCAGCGTCGAGCCCGGAAAGCCCAGGGCGGGAAGCTGGGCCAGGTCGACCAGGTTCTGGGCGGGAAGGCGGGCGTCGCCGATGCGCGGCAGATCTGGCGCGCGCGCCTCCGCGGCGCGCAGCAGGCCGAACAGGCCGTACCGCTTCGCATTCCCCGCCGCCTGGCGAAGAAACTCTAGATGTTGCGATGTTCGCCCATTCTCGGCGGCCATTGCGCGAAGGTTCCTTCCTGGGGGCTTTCGAAGATGCATTCGGTGAAGGCGTTCACGGTCGCGAACTCGCCGAGGAACCGCTCCAGGACGGCCGAGAACAGGAACATCCGGCCGTTCTCGAACGGAGCGTCGTCCAGCCTGAGACGCAGGCGCTGGCCGCGGGCGAAGGCGCTGCGTCCCGGGCCCGACACCCGCCGTGTCACCGGTTCGGAGCGAATGGCCAGCACGCCGTCGATCTGACGCCGCAAGGCCGGATCGTCGATCCGGCCGTAGAGCGCTAGGTGATCGCGCAGGACCGAGGGGTCGTCGTCGTCACCCAGGGCGAAGGAGGCGTAGTTGGGCGTCAGGTGGCCGATGACCCTCCAGGCGCCGTCGCTGATGCCCATCGGCGGCCGGGGCTTGGTCGGGGCGCGGACGATCGTCACGGCGCGAACGGGGACACCGCTGATCCGAAAGTCCGTCGCGCCGCCGGTGCGCAGGGTCTCGGCCAGTTCGCGATTGGTGACCAGCGCGCGAATGGCCAGTTCGTAGATCCCCTCCAGCCGCCGAGGCTCCCCAGGGGCGGCCAGGCTGATCCAGGTTTCCGTGCCCAGATAGTCGGTCCGGCGCCTGAGGCGCTGCTCCTTGGTCGACAGGCGGCGATGGCGCAGGCGGGTGACGTAGAACAGCGCCTCGGTCCAGTCATAGAGCAGGCTGCCGAAGGCGTGCAGCGGCGCGACCGGCCGCGCGTCGCCGTTCTTCTGCGAATGGGCCGTCACTTCCAGCGGGCGGAAGATCTCGAAGTCCAGCGGCCGGGTGCGGTCGGCGATCAATTGGTGTTCGTGGTCGAACTCGTTGATCGCCACGCGATCGATCTGCTTCTCGAACAGGTTGATCGCGGGCGTCGCGAACAGCTTGAAATTCGCCGGCGACACCGCGCCCGCCAGGGCGGTGGACGCGCGATCGAACAGGAAGACCACCTCGCATTCCGTTCGGCACTTGGCGAAGACCTGGGCCAGTTCGCGCAGGCGGACGAACAGGAAGCGTTCCGGGCAGGCGAAATATTCCGACAGCAGGCGATAGCCCCGGAAAGACCGTCGGCCCGTCGGCAGCAGGGCGCAGTTCTCCTCGAAGCCGTGCTGCTCGGCCGCCGGCAGCTTGACCCAGGCCGCGGCGCCGGCCGCGGAGTCCACCGAACGGGCCATGGTCGCGACGGCGTCGCCGATCAGTTGCCGGTAGAGCTCGCCCGGCGCCACTTCCGAGCCGTCCAGATAGATCGGCAAGGCGTCCGGCGCGATCGCCGACAAGGGAACGCCGCCCAGGGCGCTGAATTTCAGGCGCAGTCCCGCCTCGGCGCGCACCCCCGCGGCTCCGGCATAGGCGGCGACGGCCGCTCGGGTCGGCAGGTATTCGGCTTCGGTGATCTTCAGTGGCCAGAGCGTGACGTCCTGTCCGGTCCGGAAGATCACCGGCGTGGCGGCTTCGTCGCCCGAGGTGGCGGACATCTCGGTCAGGCGAGGGACCACGAACCCGGCGGCGATCGCGTGGTCGCTGTCCTGAGGCTCGAGGGTCACCACGCACATCGACGGGGTCGGCGCCAGGTAGTGCGGCTGGATGGCGTTGAGCAGGTGTTGGGTGAAGTCGGGGAACTGGTCCTGCAGCTTCAGCTTCACGCGGGCCCCGAGGAAGGCCACGCCTTCCAGGAGCCGCTCGACGTAGGGGTCGGTATCGGAGGGGGCGTTGAGGCCCAGCCGCCCCGCGACGGTCTCGTATTCCTCGCCGAACTCGCGCGCGGTCTCGCGAAGATAGAGCAGTTCCTCGTTATAGGCTCTGAGGAGGCGAGGATCCATCCGTCTACTCCCGGAGGGTCGCCGCGCCCGTGTCGATCTCGACGTCGGTCTTGAACTCGACGGGCAGCGCCATGACGGCGCTGGTGACGTCGGCCCGGATGACGAAGGTCACGGCGTTGGGCTTGGCGTCCTTGGCGGTCGCGGTGACGTCGAGGCGCTGAGGGGAGATGCGCGGCTCGAAGCGCCGGATGGCCTGCTTGATCTCGCGCGCCCGGTTCTCGACCGCTCGCCGCTGCAGCAGCTTGCCGGCCATGTCGGGCACGCCGTAGTTCAGGACCGAGGTCGCCACCTCGGGATAAGGCTTCAGGTTCTGGATTGCGCCGAACTGGGTGGTGTTCAGGATCCAGTTCAGCTCGCGCAGGACCGTGGCTCGTAGCGCGGCCTCGTTGAAGCGTTCGATCTTCAAGATTGGATAGAGCCGTCGCGTCGCCGCGCGGCTGACCTGGCCCTCGACCTTCGGATCGTCGCGGACGTCGTCGAAGTCGAGATCGGCGACGAGCTTGTCGAACAGGGTCGGATTGATCCGGGCTGGCATGGCGTCAGGCGAAGGCCAGGTGGCGAAGCGCCAGGACGCCCGCCTCTTCACCGTCTCCCAACGACCAGAGCTTCTGGCCCAGGCCCTCGGCGCCCATCGGGCCCTCGCGCCAGTCGGTGGCGCGGGCCAGCAGCAGGTTGGCGTCCGTCGAGGTCTGGGTCCCGGGATAGCGGGCCGGCAGGATCGCCGCCACGCCCTGTCCGGTCTTGAACTCGATTTCCACGGGCAGCCAGACCAGGTCGCGCAGGTCCTGCGGTCCGTCGCTGGTGATCTTGCGCACCGCGTCGAAGGGGACGAGCCCCCAGCGCCCATGAATGACGGCCTCGAAGGCCGGACCGAAGCGGGGGTCCGCGTCGGCGATCCAGTCGAAGTCCTGGTCGTTGAAGCGGCCGGGCGTGTCGGGCGCGGCGTCGAACGCTCGCGACCGGGCGGCCTCGGCGTCGTCGGCGCGTCCCTGCAAACCCGCGCCGAGAGCGACCGCGAGATCGCCCGCCCACGGGCTGGTATTGACCAGCAAGGCCGGCGGAACCTCTCCCGCGAAGGCCTTCTCACGCTGGATCTCGGCGTCGATGGCCAGGTTGTAGGCCACGGCCAGCATCTGGGCTTCGGGAGACAGCTGGGTCAGCACCTTCAGCTGCGCCTTGGCCTTGTCCCATTCACCCAGGATGCAGAACAGCTGGAACAGAAACATGCGGCTGGGCTGATCGTCCGGCGCGCGCTTGACCCTTTCGACAAGGGCTTGGCGCGCGCCGTCCAGATCGCCAGCGCGTAGGAGGTCGTCGGCGTTACGCATTCTTCGCTTCTATGATTGGCCGAAGACCGGCGCGGCTCGCCTAGAACTTGGCGTTGCCGGCGATGTCCCACTTGAAGTCGCCCGTCCCGGCCGCCTTGCCGGCCGAGCTCTGTTCCTTGTACGCGACCTCGACCTTGGCGAAGTTGAGCGAGACGTTTTCGGTCAGGCGATCCTCGCCGCCGCTGCCGCCGGTGGACACCGAGCTGACCAGGCAGTCGGTCATGGTGATGGTGATGTATTCCAGCGGGGTCTCGCCGGCCTTGCGCACCACCAGCGTGGCCTTGCTGATGTGCTTGCCGTTGGCGGCGGCCAGCATCAGCGGCGCCGACGACAGATCGACGTACTTGGTGAAGGACAGGTCCTGGACATTGACCTTGCCGGCGCCCGCGCCGCCGCCGACATGGGCGGTGCCCGAGTTGGTCATGCCCCAGCTCCAGGCCAGAACGTCGATCTCACCCTTGTGGCTGGTGTCCTTGGACTCACCACTGATGCCTTCAAGTTTCAGGAACATATCAACGGCCATAAGGCGTTCTCCTCACGAAAAATGATTCTACTGACAGCTAGTTCGGCCCCTTGGGCAGGCGCGAGACCATGCTGAGCGACACGTCCATCCCCTCGAGTTGGTAGTGCGGCACCATGCGGAAGACACCACGGTAGTAGCCGGGGTTCTCGGGGTCGGGGATGACATCCACCGAAGCGGATTTCAGGGGCTTGCGAGCCTTGTCTTCTTCGGTCGAGAAGTCCGGCTGCATGTCCACGTACTGCATGATCCAGGACTGCAGATCACTGGCCAGGACTGGGGCCTCGCGGCTGCTGCCGATCCAGTCGCGCACCATGCACTTCAGATAGTGGGCGAAGCGGCAGCTGGCGAAGATGTAGGGCAGGCGCGCCGACAGGTTGGCGCTCGCCGTGGCGTCGGCGTCCTCATAGGCCTTCGGGGCGTGCAGGGTCTGGGCGCCGATGAAGGTGGCCTGGTCGGTGTTCTTGCGATGCACCAGGGCCATCAGCCCGGCCTTGGACAGCTCGGCTTCGCGGCGATCGGAAATAGCGATCTCCGTCGGACACTTGGCGTCCATCGCCCCGTCGTCGGTGGGGAACATCGCGGTCGGCAGGTCCTCGACGGTGCCGCCCGACTCCACGCCGCGAATGCGCGTGCACCAGCCGTAGGTCTTGAAGGCTTCGGTGATGCGCACGCCCAGGGCGTAGGAGGCGTTCAGCCAAAGATAGTTGTCGTGCTGACCGCCGTCGGTGTCCTCCTCGAACGCGAACTCCTCGACCGGTTCGCTGTTGGCGCCATAGAGCGGGCGTCCCAGGAAGCGGGGCAGGGTCAGCGCCATGTAGCGGCTGTCGTTCGAGGCCCGGAAAGAGCGCCAGGCCATGTAGTCGGTGGCGTCGAACTGCTTGGCGATGTCGCGCGGGTTGGCCAGCTCCTGCCAGCTTTCCATGCCGAGCAGCTGGGAGTCCGCCGCCGCGATGAACGGGGCGTGCGCCGCCGCGCCGATCTTCGATAGACCCTTCATCACCTCGATGTCGGGCGCGGTGTGGTCGAAGGCGTAGTCGCAGATGAAGGCGCCGTAGGGCTGTCCGCCCAGCTGGCCGAACTCGGCCTCGTAGATCTTCTTGAACAGGGGGCTCTGGTCCCAGGCCGCGTCGCGGAACTGCCGCAGCATCTTGCGGGTCTCGTCCTTGGAGACGTTCAGGACGCGAACCTTCAGGTCCTTGCCGGTCGGGGTGTTGCCGACGAGGTACCAAAGCCCGCGCCAGGCCGATTCCAGGGTCTGGAAGTCCTTGTGGTGGATGATCTTGTTGACCTGCTCGGTCAGCTTGCGGTCGATCGCGGCCTTCAGGGCGTCCACGGTCGAGAAGACGTCGGCCCCGATGACCTGGGTGTCCTCGAGCGCCTGCTGCGCCAGGGTCTTCACCGCCTCTTCGATCCGCGCCTGCTTGGCGTCGGTGTTGGGCTTGAACTCCCTTTGCAGCAGCGAGGCGAAATCGTCGACGGTGACGGTTTCCGCGGCGGGGGCGCCAGTCTGCTGAAGCGTTTCTTGCGCCATCAAGGTCTCCCAACGGGCAGGGTAGGGGAAAGCATTGTAGATCTACCGTAGATTGTCTAGCCGTTATCGGCAGGCGGCTTGGCGGCCGCGAGGGCCTTCATCAGCTCGGGATCCTTCAGGACCTTGTCGAGCAGGTCCTGGGCGCCGTCCTTGCCGTCCATGTAAAGCATCAGGTCGTTCAGTTGCTGCCGAGCTTCCAGCAACTTGGCCAGGGCCGGCACATTCTTGGCGACCTGGCCCGGCGAGAAGTCTTCCATCGACTTGAAGGTCAGGTCGACGCCGATCTTGCCGTCTCCGGTCAAGGTGTTCTCGACCGTGAAAGCGGCGCGGGGTGCGATCGCTTCCATCTTCTGTTCGAAGTTGTCCATGTCGAACTCGACAAAGTCGCGCTTGTCGAGCGGCTTCTTCTCGACGTTCGACTTGCCGGACAGGTCAGACATAACTCCGACCACGAACGGAATTTCGATCTTCTGGCGGGAACCAAAAGTCTCTACTTCGTATTCGATATGAACACGAGGCGCGCGATTCTCCTTGATGAAACGCTGCCCACCTTTGTTCGACGCCATGGCTATCCACCCGCAATTAGACGTTATGTGCCGCTATAATCACCACCATCATAGATCTACATGATGGCGCTGTTCAACCGATAGCTCAAGCTTGTTCGCGATGTTTTCTTGATTGCAGAACGTTGCGAGCTTCGTCCACGCTGCCGGGCGCGATATCTTCGAGAATTGCCATGAAGTCCAATCCAACCCATTCACGCGCACGCTGCAGCAACGTCAGGATCGGATGCCCCGGTTCCCTGCGCCGGTAGTAGTCGCCCAACGCCTCGAGGGCGCGGACGACATCGTCCCGGGTCTCGATCCGCGCGCCCAAGCCGGGCGTGGAGTTCGAGAAGCTTGGCGATGCAACGTCCGGTTCGGCGGTTGGTTCCCCGTTTTCTGGCGCGGTAGGATTTAGAACGAACGCCTGCACCGCGCGCCGCATCTGGCCAAGCGCTTCGTAGGTCGGCCGAAAATTCGTGGAACCGCCGTCGTCGGCGTTGGCGGTCAGCGTCAGATCCACGCGGCGAAGGCTGTCCTCGATCGTATTCAGCCGCTGGACGATCTCCGCGAGGCCGTCCTGGCTCACATCTTCGAGCGCGGCCCGGAACATTCCGTAGCCTTCCTCGGTTTCACCTCCCAAGCGGAAGCGTTCGAAGTCGTCGATCGAATAGTCGCCGAGGCGAGGATGGCGGATCAGCGTGATCCTGCGCAGGGGCTGGATGAACTGCGAGCTCCCGGCCAGGGAATCGCACGGGCCCTTGCGCCCCTGGAAACCGTACTCCTCGAGCCGGGGGTGCAAGCTCGGCCAATAGGCCTCCAGCAGGCCCGCCAGGTACTTGGCTCCGGTCTCGACGGTTTCCAGGTCGCCCGCGCGGGCGCCGGCGCGGCAAAGATAGATGGGCAGCCAGATGTCCTTGGTGCGCGCGCTCTGCTCGCCGATCTTGGCGATGGTCGCCCGCCAATCGATGTCGGACGCCTGGGCCTCGACGCCGGACGCGTCGATCGACACCTCGGTCTCGAAGGCCTGCTCGATTTCGTAGCGCTGCGGATCGTAGGCGAGGTCGGGGCCGGTCGGGTCGTCGTCGGAAACCGGCGCCAACAATCGACTCGGATCAAGCGCCATGTTCGCGTTCGCCTCAACGTTGATACAGCGCCCACGCCTTTTTTCTCGAACCCGCGAAAATCGACGGTGGGGGCGGGCGCGGAGTGTGGCCCAAGAAATCGTTTTGGCAAGTGTGTCTGGTTGAGATGTTTAAATTGATCGCTACACCTATGCAATGCGAGCCGCGGGCCGTAGGTTTCAGGCACAGTAACGGGAGCGATTAATGGATCGGCAGGCTACGATATCTGTCGCTCTTGGTACGGCTAAGCTTCACCTTGAGCGCTTCGAGTCCATTGAGCGCTTGAGCGAGCCGTTTGTGATTGTTGTGGAAGGGTTTTCCGCCGACGAGATCGATTTTCTGCCGCACCTCGGCAAGCCGGTTTCGCTGGACGCCGGCGATGAGATGGACCACGTCCGCTTCTTCCATGGGTTGTTGACAGAGGCCGCCCTGATCAAGGTCGACATCAACGGCGCGCACTACCGGCTGACCGTCAGGCCCTGGCTGTCGCTTCTGGACCAGAACCGAAATTACCGGATCTTCCAGGACAAGAGCGTTGTCGACATCGCCAAGCAGGTGTTCTCCGACGCCGGCATGAAGGACGTCGAGTTCGACCGGCTGACCGGCAGCTACAAGCCGCGTGAATATTGCGTCCAGTACAAGGAAAGCGACTTCAACTTCGTCTCGCGCCTGTTCGAAGACGAGGGCATCTACTACTATTTCCGGCACGAGGAAGCCGCTCACAAGCTGGTCCTCTGCGACGGAAAGTCGGCCCACAAGCCCGAACCTGGCTACGAGAGCATCCGCTTTCTTCCGGTCGCCGGCGACGAGACGAGCACGCCCGACACCCTCTCCGACTGGAACGAGCGGATCAGTTCGGTCAGTCAGGCCAGCGTGACCCTGCGCAGTTTCGACTTCACCAAGCCGCAGAACCCCGTCGAAGCGGTCAGCCAGGGCGCCGGCCAGCATCCCGGCGACGCGCTGGAGGTCTACGAATATCTCGGCGACTTCACCGACAAGAGCGAGGGCGAGGCCCGCGGCCAGGCGCGTTTGGCGGCCAGCCGCGCGCCCCGGCGCCTTTATAGCGGCGGCGGCGACGTCCTGGGTTTGGCTTGCGGCAGTCTATTCACCCTGACCGAAGCTGGGGTCGACCGCTTCAACCAGGAATATCTGATCATCGGCCTCAATCATGTCGTCGAGGCCGAAAGCCATCGCAGCGGCGACGACCGCCAGGCCCGGCGCGTCAATGTCGTGGCGATCCCCAGCGACACGCTGTTCCGCCCGCCGCTGGTCGCCACCAAGCCGATCTCCAGCGGCGTCGAGACCGCCACGGTGACTGGACCGCCCGGCGAAGTGGTCTATGTCGACGAATGGGGCCGCGTGAAGGTGCGCTTCCACTGGGATCGCTCGCCCGACCAGCCCGGCAAGACGTCGTGCTGGATGCGTGTCTCGCACCACTCGGCGGGCGCGGGTTTCGGCAATGTCGACCTGCCGCGCGTGGGACAGGAGGTCATTGTCGATTTCCTGAACGGCGATCCGGATCGGCCGATCATCACCGGGCGGGTCTATAACGGCCAGCGCAAGCACGCCTACGACCTGCCGGCCCAGAAGACCCGTTCGCTGTGGCGCACCCAGACGATCGGGCGCTCGGGCGACTATGCCGGGGCCGAGAAGACGCCGCCGCCCAACAGCGCGGGCTTCAACGAGATCCGGCTGGAGGACAAGGGCGGCGCGGAGGAGATCTATATCCACGCCCAGCGCGAGATGGTGCGTGACGTGCTGCTCGACGACACCCTGACCGTCCAGCGCGACCGCGCCACACGGGTGGGGCGCGACCGCAAGACCGCGGTCAAGCGGAACGAAACCACCACGATCGAGACCGGCGACGAGACCCACGAGGTCAGCAAGGGCAAGCGCACGACCACGATCGAGCTTGACGATGGAACCACCGTGCGCTCTGGCAACTATAGCTTGAAGGTGGACAAGGGGACGGTGACGATCGAAGCCGCGCAGAGCATCACGCTCAGGGTGGGGAAGAGTTCGATCGTGATGACCCCTTCCCAAATCACGCTGGACGCCGTGACGATCTTCAGCAACGCGCATGCATTGAACATCGTGAACGGTCCGCACACCGAGGTTCACGGGACAGGCGGAACGACGATCACAGGCCGCGTCGTCAAGATCAACTAGGACCGCGAATGAGACGCTGGAAGCAGGTTAGGTGGGCCGAAGCAGGCCAGATCACCGCGATTCTCGGATGGCCGAAGTCGGATCATGACGCCGATCCGCCCGAGGTCTTTTTCGATCGTCTGGTCGAGGAGGGGCGTGTGGACGACGCCGCCCTGTTCCTCGGCCAGGCCTTACCTCGCTTCGAAGCGGTCGCCTGGGCGGCCCGGACCGTCCAGGACCTGTCCCCGACCTCCGGCGTCCAGGACGCCGAAGCGCTCAAGGCGACTTTGCTGTGGCTGCAGGAGCCCAGTGACGGCCGGCGTCGTGCGGCGTCCGAGATCGCCGAACAGTCGCGAGGGACCAGCCCGCAGAGGATGTGCGCCCTGGCGGTGTTCTATTCGGGCGGCTCGATCACGTCGACGGATGTCGAACCCGTCCTGCCGCCCAAGGATGTGGCCGGCGCCTTCGCCTCGGGCGCCGTGCTCACCGCCGCGGCCGAGAGCGGGCGCCACACGGAAAGTCTTCGCTCGGCGCTCGTGCTCGGCGACGCGCTGGCCAGCGGCCGTGAAACCGCGCGCCCATGACCCTTGTCCTGACCATCAAGGCGCTGGATCGTCTCGACAATGGGGAGGCCGCGCGTCTGAAACTCGACCGCCACGGCGCACGCATCGGACGATCGCCCCACATGGACTGGTGCTTGCCGGATCCCCGCAGCTACATCTCCTCGGCCCACTGCGAGATCCAGTATCGCGACGGCGCCTATCTGCTCGTCGACCGCAGCACCAACGGCACCTTCGTGAACCGCGCGACGTCACGGCTGACGGCCCCGCACCAGATCGTCGACGGCGACGTGATCCTGATCGGCCACTACGAGATCGAGGCCCGCCTGGAGCAGGGCCGCGGGGCAAACGTCGAAGAGCCGGCGTCCGTCGGCGCTTGGGGCGGCTGGGACAGCCATGGCGCGCGGGAGGTCGCCGACGACCCGGCGCGGTGGGATCAGCCGCCGCCACGGGCGGCCGTCACCGGCCAGGGTTCGGTGTCCGGAGCCTGGGCGCCGCCGCGCATGGACCCCGCGCCCCAACCCGCCTCGGCCTGGAGTCCGGCTCGACCGGAAGCGCCGCCGCCGTCCGCCTGGTCCAGCGACCCGCCGGCCCAGGCCACGCCTTCGGCGGTCGACGTCTGGGGGCAGTTGGCGGCCACCAACGAGGTGGATTGGGCCCGCGGCTTCGGCGGTCCCGCCACGCCGGCGTTCGACGCGCCATCCTTGGCCCCGCCCTCCACGGCGCCTTGGGGCCAAACCCCCGCGCCGGCGCCAGAGCCTGCGCGAAAGGCGCGCCCGGCGCCCGCGGCCAGCGATGGCGCCGAATGGCGCGCCTTCCTGCAGGGCGCAGGCCTCAAGTCCGAGGACTTCAGCAGCTCGCCCCTGGAGGTGCTGTCGACGGCGGGCGGCGTCCTGCGGCGGCTCCTGGGCGGCATGGTCGTGATGATGGAGGCGCGGGCCAGGGCGAAGGCGCAGCTCGGCGCGCAGAACACCAGCCTGGAATTCGACGGCAACAATCCGCTGAAGTTCACGCGGTCGGCCGACAAGGCCATGGCGCAGATGCTCAACCGGCCAGATCGCGGCTTCATGCCGGCCGACCTGGCCGTGGAGGACGCCTTCCGCGACCTGCAGGCCCACCAGCTGGCCACCTTGACGGCCATGCAGGGCGCCCTGGCCGCCACGCTCGACCGCTTCTCGCCCTCGGCCATTCGCGGCCGAGCCGAGACGCGCGGGCTGCTGGCCAAGATCCTGCCGGGCGCGCGCGCCGCGGCGCTCTGGCAGGCCTATGAACGGGAGTTCGAGGGGGTCACGCGGGGATCGGACGAAGCCTTCATGGAGGTCTTCGCCAAGGAGTTCCGCGACGCCTATGAGCGCATCGCCGCCGACATGAAGGCCAAGCGCGGGCCGTAAAGCCTACCGCCGGTTCCTACGGCTCCGGCGATCAGGACAGGGCGAGCAGGGTGGTCTCGTCGCAATTGACCACGACGACGCTGACATTGTCCGGCGCGCCACGGTCCAGGCAGATCTTCACCAGCTCGTCGGCGGCCGCGGCCGGATTGCCTTGGGCCAGGATCGTGGCCAGCTCGGCGTCGGGGATCGTGCGGGTCAGACCGTCGCTGCAGACCAGGAAGACGTCGCCCACCTTGGCCTCGTCGGAGACGGCGTCGAGCTCCAGCCGGGGCGCGACGCCCACGGCCCGCGACAGCACGTGCGACATGGGATGGTTCTCGGCTTCCTCCGGCGTGAGCCGCCCTGACGTCACCATGTCCTGGACCTGGGAGTGGTCGACGGTCAGCTGGTAGAGCTCGCCGCCCCGCAGCAGGTAACAACGGCTGTCGCCGGCCCACAGTACGACGAACCTGCGGTCGCGCAGGAGCAGGGCCACGACCGTGGAGCCCATGGGCTGGCCCACCGACTTGGTCCAGATCCGCTCGTTGGCTTCGTGCACCGCCGCGGCGACGGCCGAGGCGGCGTCGTCGAAATTGGTCGGCAGGACGGCCGCCTCCAGGGTGGTGGTGATGGTCTTGGACGACCATTGGCCGTTGGCGTGGCCGCCCATGCCGTCGGCGACCGCCCACAGGCCCTGGTCCGGGCGCGCCAGCACCTGGTCCTCGTTGTCGCGCCGCACCTTCCCCGGATGGGTCAGGGTGGCGTCGTGAAACCGCAAACTCCCGTCATCCATGGACAGCTCCTATGTCGTCAGAACCTGGGTCATCAGGTCGGCGGGTGGTTGGCTGGCAATCAGATCGAACGGCGAGTCCGGCAACCAGAAGCGGCCATGCGCTTCGGTTCCGCCCTCTGATTCCAGAGTTTGAAAGATATTTTGCGCGCTGGCCACCATCGCGTCGATGTCGGCGGCGTCTTCGAACGCGCGGTGGATCTCGTCCTCCGCCGCCGTGGCGATGCGGTCGACCGCCGGCGTCGCCGGCGCCTGGTCGGTACGGCCGCCAAGAACGATGATGAAGCGGCGTCCGGCCGCGTCGATGGACGGCGCCAACGCCCCGGTCCGCCAACCCTCGCCGAACGGTCCCGGCCCGAACGAGAAGCGCAGCGGCGGGGCCGTGTCGTGCCGGCCCTCGAAATCGGAACCCAGGACCGTTCGCGCCCGCGCCAGCCCGGCGCTCGCCCAGGCGTCCCAGGCGTCCCGCTCGGGGCCGGAAAGGCCGCGGGCCACGAAGTCGCCGTGGGCCGGCAGCTTGCCGAACGCGAAGGCGCGCGGCGGCGTCAAAGCTTGGCCGGGCATCGGAATGACCATAGGCCGCCGCGGCCGAACGGGTTCTTGTCGGACGGCAGATTGACCTTGAGCGTGAAGTACTGGGCGCCTTGGCCGAACGTGGCCTTGATCGCGTTGGGACCGGCGTTTTCCTTCTGTGCGGCGTCCATCAGGCGGAAGAGCGCCCATACGCCCTGACCGTCATACCGCCGCACCTCCTTGGCGCCGGCGTAGAGGATGAGGTGGGCCTCGGGCAGGCCGGAAATCGCCCACATCACCGGCTTGGCGCCGACGCTGTTGGGCTCGAAGCGATAGGTCGCGCCGCCGGCCGAGAACTCGGCGGCGGTGACGGCGCCGCCGAAGCCCGCCGCCTCCACCCGGACCGGCAGGCCGGAGGTGAGCAGGTCGCGGATCTGGGCGGCCTTCTGGAACTGCTCGGCGCTGGCCGGATCGAAGGCGGCGGCCACGGGATCGTCCGAACGCCAGCGCCAGACGGGACCGGAGGTCAGCAGCAACGGCTGCAGGCGGTCGCGCATCATGCTGTCGAACTGGCCGTTCAGGCCCAGCACGCGCATCATGTCGGCCGCCGTCGCGTCGTTCTGGGCGGCGCCGTAGAACGGGTAGCGATTGTCGCTGACGCTACGGCATGCGCCGGCCAGATTGGTCGCATACTCCTGTCCGATGGCGTTCTGGGCCGAGGACACCACGGCGCCGCGACCGCTCTGGGTCGCCTGGGCGACGAAGCCCTGAAGCTGCGGCGGGGCCACGACGCTGGTGGTGGCGACCTGTCCGAGCGCCGAGGCCAGTTCGCCTTGCGCCGCGACGCCGCCCAACCCGCCGCCGGCGATCCCGGCGGCCATGTTGGCCGAGGCGGCCTGTTTCACCGCCGCCAGGAACTCGTCGATCGGCGCGGCGCCCTTGCCGTCGCCGACATAGGTGGCGAGCGGCCGGAAATAGTCGGTGATGGTCTTGCCGGCGTCGACGCCGCCGGAGTCCAGCACGGCCCCGCCGACGACGCGCGCGGCGGTCTTGAGCTTGCTGGGCGCCCGGATCGCCGGCGGCTTGCCGAAGGTGGTGTTCTTGCGAACTTCCAGAAGCAGCACCTTCAGCGGCGACGGCGTGCGGGTGAAGGCGCCGAGGGCGGCGGGGTTGGTGAAGTAGTCGGCCGGCTTCAGGCCCTGGACCACGCCGTCCCAGGCCGCGATATATTCCTTGGCGTAGAGCGCCGCGACGCCTGGCTTGACCTGGGCGATCTGCCCTCGGATCGCCGCCTTGTCGGCGTCCTGGCCCATGACCCACAAGTCCTTTTCCAGGTCCGAGGCGACGGTCTGGAGCCCTGGCTGATAGGCGCGCTCGAAACCCCCGCGAGTGAAGAAGTAAGGTACGCTGGCCTCGAGGATCGCATCGCCGTTCAGGAAGGCTTGGCGATCGCCGCTGGCCAGAACGCTGTCGGCGCGCCAGTCGGGCTGGTCGGCCGCGGCCGCCTTCTGGCGAAGAATCGCATAGGCGCGGTCGGCCAGGGACAGGGTCTGCACCGCCGCTCGCGTCGACTCGATCAGCGCGCCGTCGAGCGGCGCCTCCCGTCCCGGCCAGACGCGGCCCAGTTGCGGGTCGGCCAGCAGGACGTCCAGGTGCTTGGCCAGTTCCTCGCGGACCTCGGCGCGATCGGCGCCCGGCAGGGCGTTCTCGGCCCAGTCGTCGGTTACCCACGCCTTGACCGCCTTGGGATCCAGCGGGCCTTGGCCACCCAGCATCAGATAGACCTTGAGCGGCTCGTAGACCTTCAGCGGCTCCTGGGCGTGATCCTGCATGTAGCGTTCCAGGCGCAGCAGAATGCGCGGCAGGAGGATGCGCTGGAGCGCTTCGCGGTAGGCCTGGTCGGCGGCCTTGGCGTGGCCGTCCTGGAACAGGCCGAACCGCGTCAGCAGGGGCGGCCCGCCCTTGGCCTGGTCGCCGTGGCCGCGCGGCAGGTCGCGCAGGGCCCGGATCAGCGACAGCGCCTGCTCCAGGTCCGGATCGCCCTCGCGCACCTCGACCAGGTCGACGCCGGTCTCGCGCACCTCTGCGCTGACGTTCTGCGCGCCGACCAGGAGCTGGTCCTGCAGCGCCCTGTTCCTGGTGAAGCTGACGCCCCACAGCAGGGCGATCAGCAAGGACAGGGCGGCGACACCGGCGACGCCGGCGATCAGCGCCGTGCGCCGTCGGGCGCGGGCCGCCGGATCGCTCTGGACGAGCCCCGCCTCGGCGAAGATCACTTCCTTGAGCAGCCGGTTGAGGAAATAGGCCCTTCCGCCCTGGCCGCCCGAACCGGACGAAAACGCGGGCGCATCGTAGACGGCGGCCACGTCGCCCAGAATCCGGTCTAGCGGCGCGCCTTCCTGGACGCCGCTGGTCAGATAGAAGCCACGGAACAGCGGCGGCGCGTCCTTTTCCGCAAGCAGCGCCCCGTCCAGGAACCGGCTGAGCCTGGCCCGCAGTGAGGCGACCTGCGAGGGGAAGCCCAGGATCAGGCTGCGGCGATGCGGGTCGGTCTCTTCCTGCAGGCGCTTGGCGACGCGATCGGCCAGGGCCTGGACCACGGCGTCGAACTCGGCCAGCACGGCCTCAAGGCTGGTCGACGCTTCCAGCGGCAAGGTCGCGCCGAGAATGGCGCGTCGCCCCTCGACGTCGAGGTCGTCGAAGAACTCGCCAAAGCCGGCCAGCAGATCGGCCTTGGTGAAGAGCACATAGACCGGCGCGGAGACCTCCAGCGCCCGGCGCAGTTCCAGCAGGCGACGCCGCACCGCCGCGGCGTGGTCGTCCAGTCCCGCCCTGTCGCAATTGAGAAGCTCGTCCAGGCCGATCGCGACCAAGACCCCGTTGATCGGCTGCAGGGGGCGGGTGCGGCGAAGCAGCTTCAGGAAACTGTCCCAGCCCTTGTGGTCCACGACGGCGTCGGAGGTCTGGGTGGTGTAGCGACCGGCGGTGTCGATCAGGACGGCGTCGTCGGCGAACCAGAAGTCGAGATTGCGGGTTCCGCCTACGCCTTTGAGCGCCGAATCCGCGAACGGAAACTGGACGCCGGACTTCAGCAGGGCGGTGGTCTTGCCGGCCCCGGGCGGACCGATGATCACGTACCAGGGGCGAGCGTAGAGATAGTCGCGCTTGTCGCCCGTGGCGGTCTTCAGCTTGGCCAGCGCCGAGCGCATGCGACCCGCCAGCGCCTCGGCCTCCACGTCGCCCGGCGAGGCGGCGGCCAGTTGCTTGGCGATCTCGGCGGCGGCCCTGCGGGCCTTGAGGATTCGCAGCGTGGCGAAGACGCCCCAAACGAGCGCGACCAGCACGGCGAGCAGGGTCTTGACCCACCAGGGCCTCAGGAACGGCGCGACCAGCGGAAGGACCAAGACCAACAGCACCGCGACCAGGATCGCCGCGAGGCCGGTCAGCAGCCACCAGTTCAGGAAGAAGCGCTTCATCGTGGCCCTATTCGGCGCGCGGAATGACGATTTCGACCCGGCGGTTCAGCGCCTTGCCGTTCGCGGTGGAATTCGATGCGATCGGCTGGCTGTCGCCGAACCCCTCGGTGCTGACGCGGCTGGCGTCGGTGATCTTGCCGCGCAGGATTCTGGCGGCGGCGTCCGCCCGCGCCTTGGACAGAGCGAAATTGTCGGGGAAGGTGACGCTGACCAGGTGATCCGCGTCGGCGTGACCCTCCACCCGAACCGGGCCGCGCTCGGCCTCGATGGCCGCGCCGATCCGGGCGAACAGCGCCTCGCGGCCGGGTTCCAGCTTGTCCGACCCTGACCTGAACAGCTGGCCGACGGTGGTGCGCACGCGGATGGACTGGCTGTCCTGCTCGACCGCCACCAGATGCTGGGCGATCTCGGGCGCCAGGAAGCCCTGGATGCGTTGCAACTGGGTGCTGGTCGGGACAGGCGGCGCGGGCGCGACGCGCGACATCCGCAGCGGCTGGTCCGGGTTGATGGCCTTCAGGGCGTTCAGCGAGGGTTGGCCCGTCTGGCTCAGGATCACGCGTAAAAGGATGAACAGGGCCAGCAGGACGGCCAGGGCGACCGCGCCGGCCAGGGCCAGGGTCGCCCAGAAGCTGACACGGGCGGCCGGCGTGGGCTGGCCGCGCCAACGTGGCGACAGCTCGGTTTGCGATAGAGTGCGGACATGGTCGAGGGCCGCGTAGACGCTGGCCATGATCTCGTGCAGGCGGCGCTTGCCGTCGGGCGCGACGCGATAGCGGCCCTCGAAACCGGCGGCGAGGCAGGCGTGGTAGAGTTCGATCAGGTTGGCGAATTCCGCCGGACGGGCCAGCATGTCGTCGAGCAGGCGCCAGAACCGGTCGCCGCCGATGTTCTCGTTGAACACCTGCACCACCAGGCTGCGGCGCGCCCATTCCGCGCCGTCGGCGGCCTGGCCGGGAAGGTTCTGGGCGATGTCGTCGACCGTGGCGCACACCGCATAGCGCGCCCGTTGGCGGGTCTCGGCGTCATAGCCGGCGGCCTGGAGCGCTTGGTCGAAGGTCGCGACCGCGGCCGAAGCCTTCTGGTGCAGCTCGGGCAAGCTCAGGTGGACACGGCCGGACCGGACGCCGACGATCAGCGACAGCACCGGCGCGGCCGCCATCATCATCGGATTTCGGGCGCGCGCGGCCGGCGGGGCCGCCGGAATGTCGTCATCGCGGCTGATGGCGCGACGCGGCGGAGGTACTGGGTTGAAGGACGAGGATGCGAACGACGCCGGTTCGCTGGACGCGAAGGCCGGCGCGGGTGACGGGGAGGGGGGGGCGGACCTGCGCAGGTTCTGCAGCGGCGACGGCCGGAAGACCGTCTTGTTCGGGTTCTTCTCCTCGTCGTCGCCGGTCATCGTAGGGTCCCCTTGACGCACCAGAGCTCAAGCTTGAGGTCGGGCCATTCGCCTGCGACGTGCAGGCCCAGAGCCGCGGCGTTGGCGAAGTCGCGCCAGTCGGGGACGGAGCGGTCGAGCTCGAAATAGACGTAGCCCGGGATGACGCGCAGTTGCGGCGGCGGGGTCGGCGTATGCCTCAACGGCACGCCGGGCAGGGCGGAATCGACGATCTCGCGCATCTTCTGCACCGCGCCGATCTTGGCGATGGCCGGGAAGCGTCCGCGGATGTCGTCCAGCGACGCGCGGGCGTTGACGGCCAGGTAGAAATAGCCGGACTTGTAGAGATTGTGATCGGTGATCCGGGACGTGTAGGCGCCCGGCCCCGCCACCTGCAACGGCAGCTGGATCGCCGAACGGTCGAACACCGCCGAGAGCGCGGCCTGCAGCACCTCGAACACCGGCTCGAACGTCAGCTGAAGTTGCTCGTGGACGTAGTTGGGGAACGGCGGCGGTCGCCGATCGGGACGGGTCAGCGTCGCCAGTTCGCCAGCCATGCCCAGGAAGGCTTCATACAGGCGCTCGGGATGCACGGCGGGCAGGGCGGCCAGGTGCCGCAGCTGGCTGACCCACCGGTTGAGCGCCTGCAGGAGCAGGAAGCTGGCGAAGGTTTCCGCCCCGCCGTCCGTGGCCTCGACCGCTCTCAGGGCCAGTTCGTCGACACGCTGGGACGCACGGCCGATGATGTCGGTCAGAAAGCCCGACAGGCGCGGGCTGGCCCGGATGTCCAGGGTCGGCGGAATGTAGCGGTCGTCGAAGACCACGGCGCCGTTGTGCAGCTCGCGCACGCGCGCCAGCCCCAGCAGCACCCGTCCGTAGGTCTGGTCCTGGGTGACGCCGAACGCCAGGTTGGGTCGGGCCACCTCGATCGGCTCCTGGCCGCGTTCGTCCGAAAAGGAGTCGGCGACATCCTCCTCGTCGACCACGTAGCGCACGGTCGCGCCGCCCCGCTCGCCGCGGCTCTTGAACTCCACGGCGCCGCTCTGGCGGGCGGGAAGGGTGAGATGAACGATCACGTCGCGGGCGTCCGGCGGCATGTCCAGCGGCGGCGGCGGCGGCAGGTCGCCGGGAATCGAGAAGGGTAGGCCGTCGGGCAGGACGCCGGTCATCGATTCGATCGCGAACTTGCCCAGGGCCGCGAGGTCGGCGTTGATCTTCAGCTCCGACAGGCCCCACGGATAGGGGCGCAGGCCGTTGGCGCGCGCCGCGACCAAGGCCTCCAGATACCGATCCTGCTGCTGAAAATGCTGTTGTCGAAGGAATAGGCCCTCGCGCCATGCGACGCGGCTGTCGCTCTGCATACGCTTCCCTCAACGGACTCTAGAAATACCACTTAAACACTAGTCGGCAGAGCTGCGGAAGACGCATTTGCCATCTGCGGCCCTGGTTCTCCCGCGCCTTGCGGTTATGCTTGGCGAAAGGCAAGCAACGAGAGATGGATGCGGGGCTCACGGGAAGACGAACCATCGTTCGATCCTCGCAGCTGGCGACGGAAACCTGACCCGCCAGACGCCGCGGGCGCGGATAAGCCACGCTCGTCTGAAACAAGCTTGAGCATAAGAAGACCAGTGCTGTCGGCCGTGGCGGCCGCGGCGATTCTGGCGATCCTCGTGGCGGTCGGGTGGAGCGTCTGGCATCGCCCGTCCGCGCCCGCCCGTCCTGCCGCCGCGTCCAAGGCGCCCGCGGCCTCCAACGGGTTTCATCGTACGCTGGTGATCGCGCGCATCCAGGATCTGGCGGGCGCGTTGACCGCCGAAGGCGTCGCGACGGACCGGGCGCTGCGCTTCGGACTCGCCGCCAACCAGAAGCTTGAGGGCGCGCCGGGCGAACTGCGCGTTTCATTGACCTTTCCGAACGGCAAGGCCGACGATGTCGAGAGGATCGAACTGCGGCGTCCGGACGGCTCCGGCTTCGTGATTCACCCCGACCGCAACGGCCGCCTGGTCGCCGAAGACCTGGCCTCGGATCTTCAGGTCCGGATCAAGGTGGTGCGCGGCGAGATGGACGCCAACAGCTTCTATTCCTCGGCGGTGGCGGCCGGCGTCGTGGACTCGCTGGTCAGCGACTTCGCCGGCGCCTTCGCCTTCGACTTCGACTTTCAACGAGAGATCCGGCCCGGCGACATTTTCGAGGCGGCGTTCGAGCAGAAGGTCGACGGCCGGGGCGACGTCGTGGGGGCGGAGCGGCTGGTGTACGCCTCGCTGCAGACCCAGACCAAGTCGCGCGCGCTCTATCTGTTCCAGCCGCCAGGCGACGCCAAGCCCAGCTGGTTCGACGGCAATGGCGCCAGCGTCGCGCGGGGGCTGATGCGTACGCCCGTCGAAGGCGCCCGCATCACCTCCAGCTTCGGCCCTCGGGTGCATCCCGTGCTGGGATATACCCGAGTCCACAAGGGCACCGATTTCGCCGTTCCCGTGGGAACGACCGTCTATGCGTCGGGCGATGGGGTGGTGGATTTCGTGGGACCGCATGGCGGCCATGGCAACTTCATCCGGATCAGGCATTCGCCGGAACTCCAGACCGCCTATGCGCACCTGTCCGGCTACGCGTCCGGGGTGGTCGTGGGCGCGGCCGTCCGGCAAGGCCAGGCCATCGGCCTTTCGGGCAATACCGGCCTCTCGTCGGGACCGCACCTGCACTACGAGGTGATCGTCCGCGACGTGCAGGTCGACCCCATGGCCTTCCAGACCACCAGCCGCCGCAGCCTCAATGGTGAAGCTTTGGCGACGTTCCGCAAGGCGCGCGACAGGTTAGATGCTCTCAGGGCCGCGCAGAACGGATGACGGTGGAAAAGGTTCCCAAGCTTACACCGCCATATACTTGCGTCGCGTTGCTCGGCATCGCGGGCGGTTTACATGGCCTGACGGAACGTATCTGATTGACGTGCAAGAGGATTTTTCAAATTACAACAAAAGGTGGCAAAGCTGTATTGAGTAAGCTGTGCGCCAACGCTAGGCTCCCGCGCAATTCAGGCCAGCGAGAAAGAGTATGATCGTCATCATCGATGGGACCGGACCTGACAACGACCAGGAGTACGCCAAGGAGATGGGGAACTCGTTCCCCAGCCAGATCGCCAAGCAAGTCGTCGGCAGCACCTATTTTCGGGGCCCCTCGCTGACGGGCAAGGAAGTTTCCAGCATCGCCGACCGCGCGGTCGGCGCCGCCCAGGGCGGATCCGGACCGGTGATCCTCGTGGGCTACAGCCGCGGCGGGTGCACCGCGATCATCGCGGCCAAGCGGCTCAAGGCCCAGGGAAAGCGGGTCAAGGCCATGTTCCTGTTCGACGCGGTCGACATGCAGACCAGCGAACTGGGCCTTTCGCAGACCATTCCCGACAATGTCGACTTCGTCGCCCACGCCCGGACGGCGCGTGACCTGGCCTTCTGGATTCGCAATCCGGTCAAGTCGCGCTTCTATTTCTACAACACCGGGCGCTGGCTCGACGGCGACGGCGTCCTCGAGGAAAAGAAGTTCACCGGCACCCACGGCGCGGCTGGCGGCGTGCCCTGGGCCGACGTGGTGGGCGACCGGGCATGCTCTCTGGCGGTGGCGGACTGGATGACCGGGCAGCTCAAGGCCAACGGCGTCGACGTGACCCTGAAGGCCTGACGCGAGAATCCTGCTGTCTCGGTCGTCAAAGGCCGAGCGGCAGTTCCCGAGCGTTAACAGAAAGCGGCTGGTCGGCTTGGTCGGTCACGGGCCCGACCTGCCGAAAGGTCCGCGCAAGCTTGGGCTCGCATAGGCCAATCACCGCGCCAAGGCGGTGTCGCCGGACCTGACCGAAATGAAATCGCATCTCCTGACCGTTTGTCTCACAGCGCCTGTCCTGGCCGTCGGCGGCGCCGCCTGGGCCGAGGACGGCGCGCGCGACGGCCTGCACCTGTCGCTCGGGGCGGCGGGCGTCTATCGGCCCGAGTTCAAGGGGTCCAAGGACTACGAGTTCAAACCCCTGCCGTTCGTGGGCCTGCGCTACGGCCGCGGCGACTACTATGTGGCGCTCGAGGGCGCCGCCTTGCGGGCCAACCTGCTGCCCGGCGACTTCCTGGAGGCCGGCCCGATGCTCTCCTACGAGCGTGGGCGCGACGACGACGTCAAGAACCTCGCGGTGCGGCGGCTGGGCGAGATCGACGGCGCCGTCAACGCCGGCGTCTTCGCGCGCAAGCGTTTCGACGTCGGGAACGGCGTGCTGACGATCGGCGCGGAGGCGCTGACCGATACCGGCAAGGTCCACAAGGGCGTGCTGGCCACGGTCGGCGTCGACTACGATCGGCCGCTCTCCGACCGCTGGAGCCTGGGCGCCAACCTGTCGACCACCTGGGCCGACCGCAAATACATGCAGACCTACTATGGCGTCTCGCCGGTCGGAGCCCTGGCCAGCGGCCTGTCGCCCTACGCCGCCAAGGCGGGAATCGAGAACGTCGAGCTTGGCGCCAGCCTGCGCTACCGGATCAGCGACCGCTGGAGCGTCCTGGCGCATGGCGACTACCGCCGGCTCGTTGACAGCGCGGCCGACAGTTCCATAGTCGTGGGCGAGGGCTCCGCCGATCAGGGTCAACTGGCCTTCATCCTGCTCTACAGTTTCTGACGGCCATGCGCGCCCTGCTGATCGAAGACAATGTCCGGCTGGGCGAGGCGACCGTCCGGTCGCTGGTCAAGGCCGGCTTCACGGTCGACCTCTTCGCGGCGGCCGAGGATGGCTGGCACGCCTGGCGCAGCGTCAGCTACGACGTCGTCGTTCTCGACATCATGCTGGGCGGCGAGAGCGGGCTGGACCTGCTCGCGCGGGCGCGCGCGGCCGGCCTGCGCGCGCCGGTGCTGATGCTGACCGCCCTGGGCAGCGTCGACCAGCGCGTCCAGGGGCTGGAACGCGGCGCCGACGACTATCTCGTCAAGCCGTTCGCCATCGAGGAACTGGTGGCGCGCCTGCGGGCGCTGGGACGTCGGCCGGCCCTGACCGCCGACGTCCTGCGCTATGGCGACCTCGAATATGACCAGGGCGCGCGCGAGATCAGCGTGCGCGACGCGCGCCTGCCGTTGTCGCGCGGCGAAAGCATCGTGCTCGAGCGCTTCCTGCGCCATCCCGACCGGGTGGTGACCAAGGCCCAACTCGGCGACAGCCTGCACAGCCTGGAGCAGGACTACACCGACAACTCCATCCAAGTGCATGTCCACCGCGTGCGCCGGAAGATGGCCGACCTGGGCGCCGACGTGACGATCCGCGCCCTTCGTGGGCTGGGCTACATGGCCGTGCGGTTGGCCGAGGGGCGAGCCGGCGCGGGCGAGTGACCGTCGCGCCGGCCGCCCGGCCGGAAGTCGAGCTCGAAGCAGGCGCCCCGGGCTGAATCCGCCAGCCGCACTTGGCCGCCGTGCCGCTCCATGATCTGGCGGACGATCGACAGGCCAAGGCCGGCGCCCGAACCGCGCGGATCGCCGCGGCTGAACCGGTCAAACACACGGTCCCTGATCGCCGCCGAAACGCCGGGGCCGTCGTCGCTGACCCGGACGACGCCATCGGCGTCCACCGTGACCAGGATCTCGGCGTCAGGTGGGGTGTGCCGGACGGCGTTCTCGAGCAGGTTGCGAAGGGCGGTCTCCACCAAGCCCGGCTGGCCGTCGACCATCATCGTCGGAATCGCGCTGTCGAAGCCGACGCCGCGGCCGCTCGAAAGGATGAAGCTGGCCATGTCGCTGGCCACGTCGCGCGACAGGGCGACCAGGTCGAAGCGCGCGGCGGCCCCCGAGGCACCGCCCTCGGCCTCGGCCAGGGCAAGCAGTTGAGCGATCAGCCGGCCCAGGCGCTCGAACTCCTCGCTGGCCGTCCGGCGTTCGGCGGGCTCCAGCAGGCTTTCGACCTGGGCCCGCAAGGTGGCCAGCGGCGTGCGCAGCTCGTGGGCGGCGTTGGCGGAGAAGTCCCGTTGCGCGCGCAGGCCCACCTCAAGGCGGTCCAGAGCGGCGTTGAAGGCCTCGACCAGCGGCGCCACCTCGCGCGGCGCAGCCTCGGCGGGCAGCCGGGCCTCGATGGTGGCCGGGGCGATGTCGCCGGCCAGAAGGGAAAGATGGCGTAGCGGCCGCAGGCCGATGTGCAAGGTCACATAGACCCCGCCCATCATCAGGACCAGGAGCAGCATGATCTCCGGCGTCGCGTCGCGGAACTGGGCCACGATCCAGGCGGGACGCAGGCGTTGCAGGATCGGCACTCCAAGGTCCTCGGGATCCTTGCCGTGTACGGCCGCGAACACGATGGTCGTGCTCACGGCGAACAGGACCAGCGGAAACAGCATCCGCATCAGCGACCGTCCGCCACGCCGGCGCGTCGGGGGTCTCGTCAGCGCGCGCATCATCGGCACGTCCTTCATTCGCGACTTCGCCTCGGCGGCGCCGAGCGGCGCGCTAGCCGGGCTCCGCGACACTCAACGTCGATCAGTCGCCATCCGCCTGTCGATCGCAAGACCCGCCAGGACATCTGGGTCGGCCTGAAGCCCCGGTGGTCGGCTAGGGTGAAGGTGACGACGACCTCGTCTGGTCTCGGGCTGTGCGAACTGAGCAGTGTCGTGTCGACGGACCCCAGCCACAGGCTCCCGTCGTAAGCCCAGCCGATCGGCGCGCCGGGCTGGGCCGTGAACCCTCGCGCCTGTGGGCGCTCCGGAGCGCAAGCCCACAGAGGGAGATCCGCGACGAGGTCGACGTCCGTCAGGCGGCCGACGGCCAAGGCGAAGGCTTGCGCTCGTCCGGACGGCGTCAGACGCGCGTCCCCGAGGATGCGCAGGAGCTCCCGCGCGGCGATGGTCACGAACGCCTCGGCGTCGGGCTGACCGGTCACGATCGCCCAGGGCGCGGGGCGCGCGCACCCGGTCAGAATGCGCCAGGGACTGGAGAGGTAGCCCATCAGGGCTCGATCCTGGCCGCGCCAAAATCGGGCAGGACCTGGACGCCGCCGCGAGCCTGGCGGACCATGTCGGCGCGGTTCTGCAGGTAGGCCGACCGCATCATGGCGTAGGGATCGGCGGCGTCGTCGAGGGCGCGGATCAGGCCGTCGGCCGAGGCGCGCGCATCCACCGCCGTGAGGCCCGAACGAACCCTGCCGAAGGTCTTGGAACCGCCGGCGGTGGCAAGCGAAACGGGATCGGTCATCGTGTCGACAAGCCCGCCGGCGGCGTCCCGCAGGGTGGTGGGCCCCATCAACGGCAGCACGAGATAGCGGCCCGATCCCGAGCCGTAGCGCCCCAAAGTCTGGCCGAAATCCGCCTCATGGCCCTCCAGACCGAGCTTGCCGCCGACGTCGAACAGGCCCAGGCCGCCGACTGTCGAGTTGATCAGGAAGCGCGAGGCCGTCACGCCGGCGGCTCGGGGCCGCCCTTGCGCCAGGTCGTTGATGGCCGTGCGCGGCTCGGACAGGTTGGCCACGAACGAGGACACCCGACCCCTCACGACGCGCGGCGTCACTTTCATGTAGCCGCGACCCATCGGGCCGATCAGAAACCGGTCGAAGCCGCGATTGAACTTGAACGCTCCGCGGTTGAAGCCTTCCCAGGGATCGTCGGGTGTCGGGGCGTTGGTTTGCGCCAACTCGGACGCGCCGTCAGGCGCAAGACTATCCGGAAGCGGCTGGGCCGACACGACGTGAGGGGCGGCGCCGAGCGAGGCCAGGCCGACGAGCAACCCACAACGGCGGGCGAGGGAGAACGACGAGCGGATCATGACGAGGGGCTCCAGAAGGGACGCCTACGTCAATGCGCGGCCTGGCTTGCGCGAACCTTTCCGGGCCGTGGCGATACGATCCCGCGCCACACGATTATCCGACTCGTCTTCCATAGCGGGCCGTGTCCCAATTTCTAGGCCGTCATCCCTCGATCGCTTGATCGCGCCTGGGCCGTGTTGAGCGGTTCCCGTTCCTAGCGGGTCTGGATCGATGCAAGGCGAAAGGCATTCTCAGGCTCACGGTTCACTGGATCGAGACAGCCTGCAGGACGCCGTCCATCTCTCGGGCGGTGACCGGCGTGATGTCCATCGCGTTGTTCCAGCCATAGGCGTTGTCGCGTTCGATCACGACGCTGCAGGCGTTGCGGGTGATCACCCGGCTGAGCGCCTCGTTGAGCGTGCGGTCCACCTGTTGCTGGCCGCGGGTCTGGGCGGCGACGAAACGGGCGTTCTGCTGCTGGTCGAGGGTCTGGGCCTGCTGGTTGAGGCTGGCCAGCTGACGCTGGAATTCGATCGGCGCGATCACGCCTTGCTGGGCTTCGAGCACCCGGCGCTGCTGGTCTAGGGAGGCGCGGCGCTGCGCCAGGTCGGCGTTCAACGACCCCTGCATCTGGCGCAGTTGAGCCTGCAGCGACTGGCCGGCGCGCGAGGCGCTGATGGCGCCGGCCCGGGACAGCAGGCACACGCCCGCGATGGGCGGTCCGAACGTCTGGGCGGAAGCCGACGCGCCGACGAGCGTCACCAGGCCGACGATCGACAGTCCGATCAGACGCATTTGGATCCTCATTCGATCAGCTTGCCGCCGCGACCCTATCCGCGCAGGATTTCTCCTGCCAGACCACTTCGGACACCGTGACGTTGTAGTGTCCGCGCGGGCGCGTGAAGCGGATCTCCACCCGGCAACGCACCCGGTCCACGCTGCCTGGGGCCACTGGGAAAAACAGCACGTAGTTCCACTTCCGCCTGACGCTCTCGGCGAAATGCGGCGGGCCGAGCAGCGGATAGATGCTGAACTTGTCGACCCCCGGCGTGATCAGCCGCACGGAGGCCGGGCTGACCGTCACGCCCAGCTTGTCGCGTTCGCCCGGAACTTCGTGAAACGCGCCGGGATCGACCGTCGCCACATAGAGCGCGGGGGAGGGGGCCGCGGCGGACGGGGGCGTGGCGTCTCGCGCGATGGCCGCAGCCGGACTCACGAGGCTGAGCCCGGAAAGGATCGTAAGGATGAGGCGCTGGGCTTTCATCATGTCCTCCTTGGAATGATCGAATGAACGATGCGGATCAGAATTGGAAGCCGATGCCGACATTGGCTCCGGTGCGTTCCTGGGTGTCGTAGGTCGCGCCCGCCTTGAGGATGGTACGGCCGTCGTCCATGATCCGCGAAAGGCCCATGGCGAAGGCGGACTGCCCGCCATAGGTCCCCGCGCCTAGAGCGAACATGCTGCGGCCCGGTTCGTAGGCTTGGGGCAGGCCCGCCGCCGCCAGCGCGCCCGCGGTCCCGGCGAAGGACTCGCGCCGCGCTTGCGACATGTCGACCACGAAGCCCTGCAGCCGCGCGTCGGTATAGGCGTTGGCGGTGGAGACGGCGTTCGACAGCCCGTCATTAAGCTGCTGGACATTGACCGCGTCGGTCGGCGCCACCCCGGCGGCGACATTGTGCAGCGTCGTCGCCTGGCCGCCCGGATTGAACGTCACCGCGTTGTGGCCGGCGTCGTACTGCACCGAATTGCTGGCCAACTGCTGGGTCGGGTAGAGCTGCGAGCCGTTGACCGCGTCGGTCGAGGTGGCGGTCACCGCCCCCGCCCCGACGTTGCGGACCACATTGCCGCCCATGTCCACGCTGGTGTTCTGGCCCACGGCCAGACCGCCATTGGCGTTGATCACCCCGCTGAAGGTCGGGTTGTCGGCCATGGCGATCTGCAGCTGGTTGCCGTTCAGCGTCACCACTGTGTTCGTGCCCGCCGTCACATTGAGCGTGCCGTTCGACGGGACATTGGTGGCCGGGCCGCCATTGGCCTGGATGTTCCACCCCGCCCCCGCCGTCTGGTTCAGGGCCTGCAGCGCGTCATTGACGTTGCTGTAGTTGTTGCCGCCGACGTTGAGGCTGGTGGTCACAGTGCCGGTCGTGGAGTCATAGCTCGAATTCCCGCCCAGGCCGGCCGCCACGCTGCCGCCGAGGTTGGTGACATTGCCCTCGACCGTGGTCACGCGGTTGTCGAGATTGGTCACCGCCGTCGTCTGGGCGCCCAGGGCGTCCCCGACATTGGTGTAGGTGTTCCCGCCCACCGTGTAGGTGGGCGCGGTATAGGCTCCGGTCGTCGAATTGTAGGACGCTCCGCCGCCCAGGGCGGTGGCGGTGTTCTGGGCCACTTGATTGAGTTGGCTGACATTGACCGCGTCGGTCGGGGCCGAACCGGCGGCGACATTGGTGATCTGCCGCTCGGCGCCCGCGCTGCCCACCGACACCTCGCCGACCGAGGTCTGCGGCGCGGCCAGGCCATAGCCGGCATAGCCGGTCTGCGCGCCGACCGCCGTGGTCGAGCCGGCGCCCAGGGCCACGCTGCCCGCGAAGCTGGCGTTGGCGCCGGCCCCCAGGGCCAGGGCCTGAATGCCGTTGGCGACCGAATTGGTCCCCAGGGCCACGCCGTCGGCCAGGTTCACCGTGGCGTTCTGGCCGAGGGCTACGCCGCCGGGCGCCGTGATCTGGACGACCGCGCCGTTGCCAAGACCGACGCCGTTGTCGCCGTTGACCGTGGTCCGCGGGCCGATCGCCACCGAGTCGAGGCCGACGGCCAGGGAGTCCGAGGCCGTGGAATTGGCGTGGAAGTACTGGATCGGCGTCACCGAGAACGAGCTCATCGCCCCTTTCAGCTGCCGCAGGGTCACCGCGTCCTGGTCCAGCGTGCCGTCGGCGACATTGGTGATCTGGCGATAGCTGGTGGCGTTGCCCAACGACAGCGAGCCCAGCAGCGTCAGGTCGGTGGTGTTGTAGGGCACCAGGTTGGTCCCCACCACGATGCTGCCCGAGGTCGGCGCCAGGGCGCGGTCGGCCACCGATCCGGAGCCCAGGGCGATGCCGCCCAGGATGGTGGACTGGGCGCCGCGTCCCAGCGCCACGGCGTCGCCCGCCGTCGTGCGCGCTTCGTAGCCAAGCGCCGTCGAACCCACCGCCTGGGCGAAAGCGTCGCTTTGGGTGAGTCCGACTTCGTTGGTGCGGGCGTAGCGGATGCCGTCGCCATTGGCGTCGGTATAGGCGGTGGAGGTGTCGCCGGCGATGTTGGTCAGCGCGCCGCCCATGTTGGCGATGTCGGTGGTATTCTGGGTAACCTGGGTTCCGAGATTGGTGATGTCGCTCGTGTTTTGGGTGACTTGGTTCCCAAGGTTGGTGATGTCGCTCGTGTTCTGAGTGGTCTGGTTGCCTAGATTGGTGATGTCGGTGGTGTTCTGGGTGACTTGGTTGCCCAGGTTGGTGATGTCGCTCGTGTTTTGGGTGACCTGAGCGCCCAGATTGGTGATGGCGGTCGTGTTGTTGCCAATGGCCGTGGTGTTGGCCGTCACCTGGGTATTGGTGGCGAACAGCTGCGAGCCGTTGATCGCGTCGGTCGAGCCGCCGTCGATCCGGCCTGCCGCCAGATTGGTCAGGGTGCGCTCGGCGCCGACCGCGCCGATGCTGATCGTCGAGCCGGGGGTCGTGCCGGCGAAGGCGTAGGTCACGCCGCCGATCACCGTGCTCGCGGTGCCCACCGCGGCGTCGGTGGTCGAGCCCGCGCCCAGGGCCACGCTGCCCGCGAAGCCGGCGTTGGCGCCAGCCCCCAGGGCCAGGGCCTGGATACCGTTGGAGACCGAATTGGTCCCCAGCGCCACGCCATCGGCCAGGTTCACCGTGGCGTTCTGGCCGATCGCGGTTCCGCCCGGGGCCGTGATCTGGACGACCGCGCCGTTGCCGAGGCCCACGCCGTTGTCGCCGTTGACCGTGGTCTGCGGACCGATGGCCACGGATTCAGCGCCGACGGCCAGGGAGTCCGACGCCGTCGAATTGGCGTGGAAGTACTGGATCGGCGTCACCGAGAACGAGCTCATCGCCCCCTTCAGCTGCCGCAGGGTCACGGCGTCCTGGTCTAACGTGCCGTCGGCGACATTGGTGATCTGGCGATAGCTGGTGGCGTTGCCGACCGACAGGGCGCCCAGCAGGGTCAGGTCGCTGGTGTTGTACGGCACCAGGTTGGTGCCGACGATGATGCTGCCCGAGGTCGGGGCGATGGCGCGGTCGGACACCGAACCGGAGCCCAGGGCGATGCCGCCCAGGATGCTGGACTGGGCGCCGCGACCCAACGCCACCGCATCGCCGGCGGTCGTGCGCGCTTCGTAGCCCAGCGCCGTGGAGCCCACGGCTTGCGCGAAGGCGTCGCTTTGGGTCAGGCCTGTATCATTGGTGCGGGCGTAGCGGATGCCATCGCCATTGGCGTCGGTATAGGTGGTGGAGGTGTCGCCGGCGACGTTGGTCAGCGCGCTGTTGAAATTGGCGATGTCCGTGGTGTTCTGGGTGACCTGGTTGCCCAGGTTGGTGATGTCGCTCGTGTTCTGGGTGACCTGATTGCCCAGATTGGTGACCGTCGTCCCCAGATTGCTGATGGCGGTGGTGTTGCTGGTCACCTGGGTATTGGTGGCGAACAGTTGCGAGCCGTTGATCGCGTCGGTCGAGCCGCCGTTGATCCGCCCCGCCGCCAGGTTGGTCAGGGTGCGCTCGGCGCCGGCCGCGCCGATACTCACCGTCGAACTCGGCGTCGCCGTGCCGGCGAAGTTGTAGGTCACCCCGCCGATCACCGTGCTCGTCGTGCCCACCGCGGTCGCGGTGACCGAGCCCGAGCCCAGCGCGACGTCGCCGGCGTTGTTGGCGGTCGCCGTGTCGCCGAAGGCCAGCGCGCCCGCGGCCCCCGCACGGCTGAAGTTGCCGAGCGCCACCGAGCCCTGGCCGATCGCGACGTTGTTGTTGCCGATGGCGACCGCGCCGTTGGCGGCGTTGGCCGCCGTGGCGGTTTGCGTGCCGTCGGCGTTGGCGATGTTGTTGGCGCCGCCGGTGAAGGCGCCCGTGCCGCTGGCGTAGCTCGGATCGCCTATGGCGACCGCGCCGTCGCCATAGGCGGCGTTGCCGGCGCCTATGGCGACCGCCTTGCCGCCCGTGGCGTTCGCGCCGGTGCCGATGGCCACGGCGTCGGCGGTGTCGGCCACGGCGGTCGTGCCCATGGCGATGGCGTTGGAGCCGCCCGCGAAGGCGCTCTGCCCGATCGCGGTCGCGCTCCCCGACCCGCCGTTCAGCGCGCCGTCCGTCACGGCGTTGAAGCCCAGGGCGAGGTCGTTGGTGGCGCTGGCCAGGGCGTTCGAGCCGACGGCGGTGGCGCTCGCGCCCGAAGCGATCGCGACGCGGCCGACCGCCGTGGCGTCGGCCCCGCTTGCTCTCACTTCCGTACCGATGCCGACGGCGTTCGCGCCAAGGGCGCCCGTGCCCGCGAGCGTGCGCGTGCCGAGATAGATGGCGTTCGCGCCGCTGGCCAGCGCCCCTTGCCCCAGCGCCGCGGCGCCGACGGCGGTCGCCTGGCTGGCGCGTCCCATGGCGATGGCGTCGGCCTGGGACGCCGTCACGTCGGTGCCGATGGCGATGGCGCTCTGCCCGCTGGCCCCGGCTCCAGAGGTGCGCGCGCCGAAATAGACGGAGTTCAACCCGGACGCGGTGGCCGAGACGCCGATGGCGACGGCGTTCGTGGCGCTGGTCGTGGCGCCGATGCCGAGCGCGGTGCTGCCGATCCCGCTGGCGTTGGCGCTGACGCCGGCGGCGAGGGTGTTATTTCCCGTCGCCTGTGCGCCGGACCCGAACGAGGAGGCGTTCAAGCCGCTTGCGACGGCCGTGTTGCCAACCGCCGTGCCGGCGGCGGCGGTCGCCTTCGCGGCCGTGCCGATCGCGACGCCGAAACCGCCAGAAGCGAGCGCATTGGCGCCGATCGAGGTCGTCGAATTGGTGGTGACGCCAATACCGGCGTTGGTGCCGATCGCGACGTTGTCGTTGCCGGTGACGAGGCTGCCCGCGGCGGCCTGCAGGGTTCCGTCATAGGTGACCGTGCCGTCGCCGGTTCCCAGGGCGACGTTGCGCGTTCCCGTGACGCCCGAACCGGCGCCCCGCATGACGCTGGGAATACCGCCGCCGATGGCGGTGTTCCCAGCGCCGCTCACCAGCGTACCGGCCGCGACGCCCATCGCGACCGAATTGGAATTGCCGGTGGTCGAGCCGGCGCCGGCCCCCTGTCCGACCGCGACCGTGCTGCTGCCGATCGCGAGCGCCTGGGCGCCGAGGGCGAGCGAACTATTTCCCGTGGCCCGGGCGCTGTTGCCGACGGCGGTGGCGGCGCTGTCCGTCGCTTGGCTGGAGCTGCCGATAGCGACCGAATTGCCGCCGGTGGCCTGGCTCGATACGCCCACGGCCGTCGCGGCGGCGCCGGCCGTGGCCGTGGAGCCGATGGCGGTCGCGTTCGCGCCGTTCGCGGTGGAGTTGACACCATAGCTTGACGCGCCATCCGCGAGTGAGCGGGCGTTCCCGCCGATGGCGAGGGCGTTGACGCCGGTCGCGTTGGCGAAGACACCGATGCCGATGGCGTTGAGGCCATTGACGCCCATCGAATAGCCGATGGCGATCGAAGCGTTGCCGGTTGCGGTGGCGGCGGTGCCCATCGCCACGCTGTTCACGCCATTCGCCGTGACGCTGTTACCGATGGCGATGGCGTTGCCAGCCGTCGCCGAACCACCGCCGGCCGCGTATTGCGCCTGGGCCGGGGCGGAGAGGCCCAACGCCATGACCACGGCCAGGCCGCCGACCGCGCCGGCCGGACGCAGCCCGCCGCCGACGCCGAGGGTTCCGAGCCCCAGACCCTTGCGGCGGACGCCGAGCACCTGATGGGCCCGGCGCAGGATGGCCATCAGCCGGCGAAGCTGCGACCAGCCCTGGCCGCCCCCACCCATCCAGTTGCGGACGAAGCCGGCGCCACGACGTTTCTTCGACACGTAGGTATTCATGGCAACGCTACCCCTCAATGTCGGCCCGCCAGCCCTTCTGGGCGTCGGCGAGAGCCGCGATCTGGGCCCGGTTCACTTCTCCCGCGCGGACGGGCCGCCTCTCCGCACGGTCGATCTCGCAAGTTCGCTTCGCCAGGCTGGCGAGCGGGGCTTCATCGGCGCTGGGTCATTCCGGACAGGGTCACCACCACGCAGGCGGCGCCGCTGGGGATCATCAGCGCCTGGCCCTGGTTTCCGGCCAGCTGGTAGCGCCAGACGCCCGAAAGGGCCTCGCCCGCGGTGCTCCCGGCCGGGAGCAGGCTGACGACCTCGGCGCAGGGCTTCTGGAAGGGCGCCACGCGCACCATGTAGCCTTCGCATCCGCCTTGGCCGGGCGCGGCGAGCACCACCCCGCCGGCCGGTCCCTTGAGGTCCGGCTGGTCGTAGGTCAGGCCCAGCACGCCCTGGACGAGGTGGGCGTCGGGGGCGGTCCTATCCGCCTCGGTCTTCACCGAATAGGCCGCGCCCCGGGTCAGGCCTTGGCCGAGCGCCTCGTAGAGATCCGCGCAGCTTCGCGCGCCGACCTTGTTGGCCTGCTCGCGGAAGACATCGGCGCTGGCCGGCGCGACTTTCGCCGCCGCCGCGGCGGCGGCTGGCGCGACGGCGCACAGATTGCCGATGAGCGCGAGCCCGAGAAGGGCCGAGAAGGCGCGACGTCGGACATCGCTGCCCACCAATACTCGAATCATCTTTACCCTGAACTCCCGTCTGGCGCTGACTGTCGCGATGCCGAAGGCTTTCTTGCTCCGGAATGACGTCAGTTTCGCGCTTAAGTGGCAGATTATGGCAAGCGAGCGGCCAAAAGTATTAACAAGTAGTTAATTGAAAAATGTTCACAGGTAGGAGTTTATCGATATCAGCTGCTGATAAGCTCAAAATGCCAATAGAACTGTACTATATGAAAAGTAAATCCCAGATCATGCCGGGCGATACGCGACCTATACCCAGCATATCCAGAGAAAAGTAAGCAATTATCGCATAAATTTTCCTCCTTATCCGTAGAATATAGGTATATTTGAGAATATATCTCCTGTAATTGAAATATGCATTTTCGCCGAGATGATCCGTCTGAGCCGTTAGGGGCGATCGATTGGCCGCGCAAACTCGCGCGCCAGATATGTAGTATAAATCGTATACTGAACGATCCCAGGACGACTATATCGAGTGAATTCATGTGCAGTGTCGTTGGTGTTTGCTGTCCATTCTTGGGGTATTTTGTATAGATGTGGACTTTCCAAAGGTCGTCTGGATTTGAATTGTGCTGTACGCAGATGGGGGAAGCTTTCTGAAAAATTCTCGGAAAATAACGCCGTTATAACGTGATCATGGTTAAATCATGCGACCAGTCAGGGGTGGTTTTTACATATCCGTCAAGAATGGAAGCTTTTATCCTCTTTCGACGTAAGAGGTCGGCCCGCATGACCTGAAGTCTCATGTAAATGATCAGAATTTAAAAGTAAATAAATGTGACATTACAAGTATATATGTGTCATGCACGCGCAATGGATGGATTTTTGTAAAAACTGACGTTGAAATGGCAAGATTATTATCGATAAAGTCGTCCTGTTGAGAATTTGAAGTTCGACGATGTTTAAAACGGCGGTTTGCTTAATGGCCGCCGCCGTAAAGGCGAGTACTGGCAAGAGGTTAGCGGGGAGAGTGTGAGCGACCCGCATCTGGCCCAGATCGCCCTGCGAGCCGGGGCTCGATCGCTTACGGCGGCGTGGAGCGGATACGGGCCGGCGACGGCGCCTGGCGCGGCGTCGGCCTTCGCAGGTCGCGGATACCCGGGAAGCCTATCTTCGCGGCGCCGATCCGAGCGCCGCGTCGAGTTCCGCGCGGGCCATCTCCATGTCTTTCCGGAAGATCGGCGAGGCGTGTTCCGCCGCATAGATCACCGCGCCGGCCTGGAGGCCCGCTTCCGCCGCGCTGAAGGTGTGCGAGCCGCAGACGTAGCGGCTTTCGGCATACTCCCGGCCGCGCGCGTACAGGGCGGCGGCGCGCGAAGGCGCCAGTTCGGCCAGGATCATCGCGACCTGCTCGCCGTGGGCGGCATGCCCGGAAGGGTAGTCCGGATTGCCGGCCAGGTGATCGCTTCTGGCCTCGCAGATCGGGGCGGCGTCCTTGCCGATATAGGGCCGCTTGGTTCCCCAGTAGGTCTTGGCCAGGCCGACGACCGAGCGATCCTCGCCGGCCCGCTCCAGGAGGGCGGTCAGGACCGGCGCGCTCTGGGGCGTCAGCCGCACGCCCAGGGCCTGGGCGAAATGGTCGTACATGGCGCCGTCGACGTCGGCGGCCGCCAGGGTCCAGCGAGGCGTGTCCTTCAGGGCGCGGGTCTGGTCGAAGATCGCGGCGTCGGCGACGGCGCGGGGCGAACCCGCAGTGGGCGGCGGCGCCAGGATGGTCGCCAGGTCGGGCCGGTGCTGGGGCGAGAGGTAACCGCGCGGCGGGACGCCGGGCTGGGCCTCCAGCGCCAGACCGTCGCAACGGTCGGTCGCCCGCACGGGATTGCAGACAGCGACGTCGCCGCCGGCCAGTCGCGCCGTGTAGCCGCCAGGCAAGCGTGGGTCGGGCCAGACGTAGTCGGTCGAGACATATTGCGCGCCGCTGGTCAGGGCGGCGCTGCGCTGTCTCACGTCATTGGTGCGCGCGGCCCAGGTGTCGGCGTCGGCGCGCGTGCGGACGATGAAGCCGGCCTTCACGGCGGCGGCGATGCGATCCTTGTCGGCGATCGGGTCGTTGAGGGTCAGATAGGCCGCCGCCGGCGAGGCCTCGTCGGTGTTGACGAACATCGCTCGGCCTTCCAGCGAGCGTCTCGCGCCGCGATAGAGCGCCACCTTGGTCGGGCCTTCATCCAGGGCGAAGAACACCTTGCCGCGCGCGGCGGACAGGCTGGGCCAGCCGTCGGCCAGGATCGCCTCGCGCAAGGTGGCCCGCCGGCCCCGCACCTGGTCGGGCGTGATCAACTGGTCGTCGCCGAAGACCGAGCGGATCTCGGCGTCGAGCGCGTCGAACGTCTTTTCGTCGAAGGGCAGGGGCGTGACCCCGCCGGGCAGGCTGGCCTGGCCGTCCTTGGCGTTGAGCAGGATCAGGATCGGCACGTGGCCGGGATGGGCCTTGGACCAGGCCTTCACCTGCGTCAGGCAGGCGACGAAGGTCAGGCAGGAACTACGGAAGTCGACGTCCGGCATGTGCAGGACCTTGAAGCCCGGTCGGGCCAGGGCCTCGGCGGCGCTGGGCGCCAGCACCGTCCCGCGCCCCAGGGCCGTCAGGGGCTTGGCGTAGAGCCCGCCGCGGGGGTCGGCGACCACGTCGATCTCCAGCTGCCTGGCGCCGGCGTCCAGTTGTTCGGCCAGCGGCCGGTGGGCGTAGTCGATACCCAAGGCGGCCTGTCCGCGCGCGGCGACCATGGCCGCCAGCTCCTCGGGCGGAACGGCCAGCTTGTAGCTGTTGTGCGTGCCGACCGCGGTCAGGTCGTTCATGCGCAGCTCGGCGGCGGCGGGACTGGCGCCCATCAGAAGCGCGGCGACGAGACTCAGCATGGAACCCTCCGAAGATCGCGGTCCGACTAGCCACGCTCGATGACGGTTTCGCGTCGGTGCTCGGGCGCCCGCCCGCCGTCGTCACAAACCCTTATTCGAAACGAGAACCCAGAGTCACGGAACACCCCTAACGCCCGGCCTCTCGCCGGACGTCCAGCCTGGGCCTTCTCCCTCCGGCGCCAGTACAGGGGGTTTTCCAATGTCACCTATCAAGAAGACGCTCGTGATGGGCGCCGCGGCCGGGGTCCTCGCCACGGTCCTGTTCGCCGGATCGGTCCAGGCGGCCGACGTCGCGCCGGCGGTTTCCTCGGCCGACAACGCCGTCGACGAGGTCGTCGTCCAGGGCTTCCGCAAGTCACTGGGCGCGGCGCGCCTGGCCAAGAAGGACAGCGCCATCGTCGCCGACGTGATCGTCGCCGAGGACATGGCCAAGTTCCCCGATCTCAACCTGGCGGAGTCGCTGCAGCGCCTGCCGGGCGTGGCCATCAACCGCGAAGGGGGCGAGGGCCGTCGCGTCTCGCTGCGCGGCCTGGGTCCCGACTTCACCCGCGTGCAGCTGAACGGCATGGAAGTTCTGGGCAACGTCGACTCGCCGATGGACAGCCGGGGCCAGACCTCGCGCGACCGGGCGTTCGACTTCAACATCTTCGCCTCGGAACTGTTCTCCAAGGTGGACGTGCGCAAGTCGTTCTCGGCCGAACAGGACGAGGGCGGCATGGCCGGTACGGTCGGCCTCTACACCGCCAAGCCGTTCGACTATTCCGGGACCAAGGGCGCCCTGTCGCTGCAGGGCGGCACCAACAGCGCCACCAAGGACTTCCAGCCGCGCGGCGCGGCGATGTTCAGCAAGAACTGGGACGACAGGTTCGGCGTCCTGGTCTCGGTGGCCTATTCCAAGCGCCAGACGCAGGAGCAGGGCTACAACACCTACGCCGCCCCGACGACCAAGGCCCTCGCCGCCAACGTCGTCAATCTCAGCGCCGGCGACCAGGCAAAGGCGACGAACGGCGAGCTGATCTTCCAGCGCGGCAACCGCCTGACGGTATGGGGTTCGGACCAGGAGCGCCTGGGCGTGACGGGCGCTCTGCAATGGCGGCCGGTCGAGAACGTCATCCTGACCCTGGACGCCCTGCACGGCAAGTTCACCAACGACCGCAGCGAGAACAGCCTGGCCACCCGCGCCACCCTGAACTCGACCATCCTGGGTGCGGCCACGCCGCACTCTGGGACACTGGTCAGCCCCCCGCCGGTGCTGAATTCGATCCAGTACGACCGGTACAATTCGGTGGTCTACGCCGATGTCGACAACACCGTCTTCGCCACCGAGACCCGTCGCCAGCAGACCAAGAACACCTTCGACCAGCTGGTGCTGACCGGCGAGTGGAAGATCACCGACAAGCTGACCCTCGACGGTCACATCGGCCGGGAGACTTCGGACTACGACATCCCGATCTCCGACAAGTTCTACACCGAGGCGTTCGGCGGCCTGATCACCGACTATCGTGGCGACACCGGCCACAACACCTACAAGTGGAACACCACCGACCCCAACAACTACCGGGCCCACGAGATCGACTTCTCGGCCACCTACCAAAGCACCGAGCTGAAGAACGGCGAGCTGAACGGGGCCTGGGCGTTCAATGACGCCCTTACCTTGAAGGGCGGCGTCTCGTATCGCGGTTTCACGAATTCGGGCTTCAGCCAGACCAATGACGACGTGAACAAGACGGCCTGGGAAAAGGGAACCCTGGATGACCGGGTGACCAGCTACTACACGATCTTCGACAAGCACCACGACCAGTCGTGGGTGAACGTCGACTTCGATAAGGCCCTGGCCGCCTACAACGTCACCCGCGTGCTCGGCGCGCCCAAGAGCATCTACGAGGTCAAGGAAGACACCCAGGCCGGCTACGTCCAACTGGACTGGAAGGCCTCCCTGTTCGGCAAGCCGCTGCGCGGCAACGCCGGCCTGCGCGGCTACGACACCGAACTGACCTCGTCGGGCGTCATGGCGGTCAAGGGCGTCAACACCCCGACCGAGGCCAAGAAGAAGTATTCCGGCGTATTGCCGGCCTTCAACGCCGTGCTGGAGGTGTCGGACCAGTTCCAGATTCGCGCCGCCGCCGCCCAGAACATCAACCGCCCGTCACTGGCCGCCTATGCGATGAACGGCACGATCAGCGTCGACGGGAGCAACGTGACGGTGTCGACCGGCAATCCCAACCTGAACCCCTACACGTCGGACGAGTTCGACCTGTCGGCCGAATGGTACTTCGGCAGCATCGGCATGCTGACCGCCGGCGTCTTCCACAAGAAGATCGACGGCCTGGTCAGCAGCCAGACCGTCAACAACGTCACCTATGCCAGCACGGGCCTGGCCGAAGGGCTGTATCCCGGCGTCACCGGCTCGACGAACGTGGCGTCCTACACCCGGTCGGTGAACCTCAACGAAGCCACCCTGACCGGCCTGGAGCTCAGCGCCCAGAGCGACTTCTTCTTCCTGCCGGGTCCGTTCAAGAACATGGGCGTGGTGGCCAATGTCACCTTCATCGACTCCGAGACGACCAACCTGGTCAACGGCAAGAACCAGAAGGGCGCGATCTACGGGATGTCGGACCTGAACCATAACGTCACGCTCTATTACGAGACGGCCAGGTGGGGCGCGCGGATCTCCTCGAACTATCGCTCGGACTACACGATCGACAGCGGCGGTTTCAAAGCCACGACCTATATCGACGCGGCGGCCTTCTATCAGCTGACGCCGAGGATCCGCCTGTCGCTCGACGCGGTGAACCTGTCGAACGAGCGCGAGTCCCAATACAACAGCTATAACAATGGGTTCGGGGCGACCGGCGCCCGCCGGTTGTGGAACGACACCACCAGCGGACGGACGGTGTTCGTCGGCGCGAACATGCAGTTCTAGGCTTCCCGACGGATGCTTGGCGGGGCCGCTCGGACAGCGTTTCGGGCGGCCTTCGGCGGGCCGCCCGATCATTCGCGAGGGCGGTTCCGGCATGGCCCTGGCCGAAAACGGCCGTGCTGCTCAGTAGCTGGAACGCCGCCTGGCGATCAGGAACAACACGACGCAGGCCAGCAGGACGCCGATCGAAAACCACGCCCGCGAGGCGTCCTGGGCCTGGGAACTGGGAATCTCGCGCACGAAAGCCGCCTGACCGAAGGCCAGCAGCGCCAATGACGCCGCCACGGTTCCCGCAATGGACTTGCCCCTGCTCATCGTCGCTTCCCAACTCGATACATTCGGTCGGCGCGGTGCACGGATGGCGCCAGGACGGCCCGTCGCGATCCTTGAACCGGGACTCGGAAGCGCCTTCCGGGGCTTTAGAGATTGCTGTTGAGCTCCGCGACGACGTCATAGGCGTCGCCGCGATAATAGGACTGGGTGAATTCCGCCGCGCGGCCGTCGGGCAGAAAGCCGCGCCGTTCGATCAGCAATCCGGCGTCGCCCGGACGGACGCCGAGGGTCTCGGCCTGCTCCGGGGAAAAGGTGACGGCGCGGAGGCGCTGCAAGGCCCGCACCGGCCGATAGCCGGCCTTGTGCAGGGCGTCGTAAAGCGAATCCTCCACCACATCGAGGGACGGCAGGCAGTAGGCCGGAATGGTCGAATACTCCAACGCCATGGGGGCGTCGTCGGCGTAGCGTATGCGGTGGAAACGGTAGACCGGCGTCCCGGGCGACAACACCAGGGACAGGGATTCCTCTGGCGTCACAGCCCCGAGCGAGCGGTTGATCCAGGCGCTGTGCGGGCGACGACCCCGGGACAGCATGTCCTCCGAGAACGAAGACAGCTTGGAGAAGCTCTTCTCGACGCGGCCGGTGACGAAGGTGCCGGCGCCTCGGCGGCGGCTGAGAAGACCTTCCTCGACGAGGCCGCCCAGCGCCTTGCGCACGGTGATGCGCGAGACGGCGTATTCCTCGGCCAGGTCACGCTCGGGGGGAATCGCCACGTCCGGCGTCAGGACGCGGCGCTTGATCGCGTTTCGCACAACACGCTGGAGCTGGAGATAAAGCGGCGTCGTGTCGTCGGCTTCAAGTCGACCCACGATGTCGGAGAAGGACATGGAATTCCCTAGGTCTTTCATTCGGAGCGAGGTCTCGGCTGTCGCGGGATCGGAATGGAGCGACCTGCTCCTACCAATAAGAGGCGGGCGGGGAGGGATCACGCAGGGCGTCCTGGAGCGAGAACCAGCGATGCATACCACCCATGAGACCATTTTCAGCCCAAGCAATAACTATCATCAATTTGCTTTAATTACTACGCCGGCTGCTCGGGCGCTCTGGTTGAGGACAGCTCGCAGCGCCAGCTCGTTCCCTTGATCTGCTGGGCGTGCCGAATATAATTAAACAATTCCAGATATTTACGAGATTGTCGAAATTGATCGGCGCTGCGCAAGCGCGGCGGGCTGTGGCAATTCGGTGCGCTTTTCAGAATTATATATGAAATTTAATTTACTAATTGACGAATGTGCGAGCCCAAACGTAGGCTCAGGCTCGCATCAGGTATCCCAATGGTCTTGGATTGGTATCTAGAGGCCTTGGGGCGCTTGGGCGGCTGTCGTGGCGACGGTCTGGCGAGGGTGGGAGCTGCGGCGCCCAAAGGGGAGGGGACTCAAAATGAGCCTCAGATCATATATTCTGCTGACCACGGCGCTGGCGGGGATGTCGGTGACCAGCGCGGCGATGGCCCAGGCGGCCAGCGGCGCCACCACGGTCGATGAGGTCGTCGTCACGGGCCTGCGCGAAAGCCTCAAGAAATCGATCCAGGTCAAGCGCGAGGCCAATGCGGTCATCGACGTGATCACCGCCGACGGCGTCGGCAAGTTCCCCGACCGCAACGTCGCCGAAGCCCTGGCCCACGTGCCCGGCGTCAGCGTCGACCACCAGTTCGGCGAAGGCGAGCGGGTCGCCATCCACGGCACCGACCCCGCCCTGAACCGGGTTCTGGTCGACGGCCACAGCATCGCCTCGGCCGACTGGGGCGGCAACCCGTCCGACCGTTCGAGCCGCAGCTTCAACTATTCGCTTCTCGCCCCCGAGATCGTCGCCCGCGCCGAGGTTTTCAAGTCGCCGGAAGCCCGGATCGACGAAGGCAGCCTGGGCGGCACCGTCATCGTCCACACCCGCAAGCCGCTGGACCTGGACGCCAACACCTTCTCGGGCTCGCTGGGCTACGCCTATAACGACCGCTCAGAGAAGGGCAACGCCCGCGCCTCGGGCCTCTACAGCTGGAAGGACAGCTCCGGCACCTTCGGCGTCCTGCTCGGCGCCACCTACGACAAGCAGCACCTGACCCGGGCCGGCGTCGAATATTTCGGCTACAGCGGCGGCGACAGCTTCGACAGCGCCTTCTCCTATGACGGCAACGGACAGCCCTACAACACCGACCCGGTGACGGGGGCCAGGACCACCCCCAACAACGTCACCGGTGGTCCGACCATCAACGGCGCGGCCCCGACCAACGCCAGCCTGGCCACCTTGCGCGGCTCGCGCCTGCCGTGCTGCATCAACTTCGCCTATTTCGACCAGACCCGCGAACGGGTCGGGGTCTCCGCGGCCCTGCAGTACAAGCCGACCGACGACCTGGAGTTCCTGGCCACCGGCCTGCACATCGACGGCAAGTACGACAACTACAGCCAGTCGGAATATTCCGTCGCCGTCTGGACGCCCACCACCCTGCAGGCGGCCACCGTCAACAACGGCCTGATGACCAAGGGCGTCTTCGGTCCCAAGCCGAACGGCGACACCGCCCAGCTCGACACCAACTTCCGCAAGACCACGATCAAGAACGACAGCCTGAACCTGGCCATGAACTGGAAGCCGGGCGTTTGGGATATCCACACCGACGTCGGCTACACCAAGGCGACCGGCGGCAAGGATCCCGAATACCTGTTCTCGGCGATGACCAGCGCCGGCTTCACCTACGAGTTCGACGGCAAGCACACCGTGGTCGACTACACCTCCGATCCCAGCGTCCCCGGCACCTTCGCCAGCCGCAAGAACGGCACGGTCAACCGCAACGGCCAGACCTTCACCGGCTTCCAGCTGGGCGGCGTCTACAAGGGCGTGACCTCGGACGAGGAAGCCTACGGCCAGATCGACTTCAAGCGCGACGTGGAATGGGGTCCGTTCACCAAGATCCTGTTCGGCCTGAAATACGCCGACCACACCAACCAGGAAACCTCGTCGGGCACCTCGGACTATTCCGACACCCCCTTCAGCCTGGCCGACATCGAGACCAAGAGCACGCCGAAGGACCTGTTCGACGGCCTGGGGGCCAGCGGCAACGCCACAGTGTTCACCACCATCCCCAAGGCGGAAGTCATCCGTCTGATCCTGGCGAGGAAGTATTCGTTCTTCAGCACCGACTACGGCGCCAGCTTCAAGGTCGACGAGAAGATCGCCAACGCCTATGTGCAGGCCAATTTCGAGCAGAACGGCTGGCGGGGTAACATCGGCGGCCGCTTCGTCAGCACCAAGGACGACTCCCACTACTGGCTGAGCACCGACGGCAACAACACCTTTACCCCGGCGACGACCTCGACGGACTACAACAAGTTCCTGCCGTCGTTCAACGTCGCCTATGCGGTGACGCCCGATGTCGTCGTCCGCGGGGCGCTGGCGAAGGTGATCGCACGGCCTCGCTACGGCGAGTTGGCCGGGGCTTTCAGCCGAAACGATACCTCGACGCCCCTGACCGCCGGTGGCGGCAATCCCAACCTGAAGCCGTACGAAGCGGTCAATGTCGAGCTTTCGGGCGAGTGGTACTTCAGGCCCGGCGCCCTGGTCTCGGCGGAGCTCTTCCACCGCGACATCAGCTCGTACATCGTCACCACGACGAGCGATATGCAGCTGTTCAATCCGAACACCCAGAAGACCGAGACCTATAGCGTCAGCTCGCCGATCAACGCGCAAAACGCCAAGGTCACCGGCTTGCTGGTCTCGTACCAGAGCGACATCGCCTGGGGCTTCGGCATCCAGACCAACGTCTCCTATGCCGAGGCCGAGGTCGAAGACTACAACATGCCGTTCCTGTCCAAGTACACGGTCAACATCATCCCGTACTACGAGAAGGGCCCGTTCCAGGCGCGTCTGAGCTATAACTACCGCTCGTCCTACTTCACCGGCATCGGCCGTCGGAATTCCAAGGACAGCACCGATGGTTACAACCAGCTGGACCTGTCGGCGTCCTATCAGATCACCGACCGCATGGCCCTGACGGTGAACGCCCAGAACCTGCTGGACGAGACCTACTATTCGTACAGCGGCGACAAGGCCGCGCCGACCGCCTTCTACAAGAACGGTCGCGTGCTGGCCCTGAGCTTCGCCTACAAGATGTAGTTCCTTCCCCTTCCTCCCCCTGGGCGGCCGTCGCACTGCAAGGCGATGGCCGCCCTCTTTTTCTTCCGGGGGCGCGGATGGGCGGATGAAGATGATTGCGGGCGCGCCTAGGCTGGGTCTGGCCGGCGGCTCGCTCGAAGCGGCCAGGGAGGGTGGTGAGCGCGTGACGAAGACAGGCCTGCTTTCCCGCCTGCTGATTTTGTTCATGGCCTTCTTCGCCCAGGCGGCGGCCGCCGCCGTGCGGATCGACATCGACGGCGACTGGCGTTTTCGCACCGACCCGCAAGGCCAGGGCCTGGCCCAGGGCTGGGCCGCGCGGACGCCGGACGGCGCGCGGGCCGTCACTGTTCCCCACACCTGGAACCTTGGCCAGGACCAGGCCTTCGACGGCGTGGGCTGGTATTTCAAGACCCTGGTCCTGCCCGCCGACTTGGCCGGCCGTCCCGTCGAGCTGAACTTCGGCGCCACCTTCTACAAGAGCCGCGTGTTCGTGAACGGCGTCGAGGCCGGTGGCCACGAGGGCGGTTTCACGGCCTATCACCTGGAGGTCGGCAAGCTGCTGCGGCCCGGCGAGAACCGGATCGCCGTGGCCATCGACAACCGGCCGGGCTTTGCGACCATTCCCGGCTACGCCATGCGGCTGCAGGCCTCGGCCAATGTCTGGTACGACTGGTGGCGCAACGGCGGCATTCTGCGCGACGTCTGGCTGAGCGTCGTCGACAAGGGCTTGATCCGCCAGCAGACGATCACCCAGAACTTGTCCGCCGACCATGCGACCGCCACCGCCCGCGTGCGGGTCGAGAATGTCGACGCGACGCCCCGCGCCTACCGCCTGGCGGCCGTCATCGAAGACCCGGAAGGCCGCGTTGTGGCCCGCGCCGAACAGGCGGTGCGCGTGGCGGCGGGCGGGGCGGCCGAGCCGTTGCTCAGCCTGCGAGTCGAACGACCTCAGCTGTGGAACGTCGGCGCCGCCAAACTCTATCGCCTGTCGACGCAACTGCGCGACGAGGACGGGCGGCTGCTCGACGAGCACGCCGATACGGTCGGCTTCCGCAAGATCGAGATCAGGGATCGCCGACTCTATGTGAACGGCCAGGCCGTGCGCCTGACCGGCATGACCCGCCACCAGGACTCCCCGTGGGAGGGCCAGGCCGAGAGCGCGGGCACGATCCGCCAGGACTGGAACGACCTGGCGGCGCTGCACGTCACCCTGACCCGGCCGGTGCACTATCCCCAGCCGCAGGCGGTGCTCGACGCCGCCGACCGCGACGGCATCCTGCTGATCCCCGAGATCCCGATCTGGCAGATGACCGAGGCGCAGCTGGCCGATCCGCGGCTGCTGCCCCTGGCCAAACAGATGATGGGCGAGATGATCGCCGAGGCCGGCAACCATCCCAGCGTCCTGGCCTGGAGCGTGATGAACGAGAGCGACGCTTCCAAGCCCGGCGGCCTGACGTTCTTCCGGGCCATGAAGGCGCACATCAACGCCATCGACCCCGGCCGCTTCGTGACCTTCGCCGATTCCGACGTCTCGATTGCGCCGTGGAAACCGGCCCAGGCCCTGCGCGAAGCCGACTTCATCATGGCCAACGCCTATTTCGGCAGTTGGAGCGGCGGGGCCGACTCCGTGGAGCCGTGGCTGGACTTCTTCGCCAAGGCCTATCCCGACAAGATGCTGGTGATCTCGGAATTCGGCTGGCCGGGCCCGTTCTCGGCCGATCCCAAGGCCGCCGACGCGGCCCGCGTCGAGAACCTGCTGGGCCAGATGGCGGCGTTCGAAAAGCGCCCGTTCGTGGGCGGCGCGATCTTCTGGACGTACCAGGACTACCATTCCAACCGGAACCTCTATGCCGGGTCCGTCGACGGCTATGTGGATCACGGCGTGGTGGACGAGTACCGCCAGCGCAAGCCGTCCTATGCGGCCTGGGAACAGCGAAACCGCGCGCTCGAGGTGTCGGTGTCCTGGACGGTGGGCGAGGGCGGTCTCAAGGGCTTCATCGCCAAGGTCGCGCCGCGCGGGACGGGGGCCCTGCCGTCCTATCCGTTAATTGGCCAGCGGGTTCGCTGGAAGGCGTTGGACCAGAACGGCGCGGTCGTCGCCGAGAGCCCGCCCGCGGATCTCGACCTCTCGGCCCCCGCGATCGCCACCGGCGCATGGGACAAGCCGGTCGACGGGATCGTCCGTCTCAGCCTCGACGTGCTGACGCCGACCGGCGTGCGGGCCGGGGGCGAGACGGCGGAGTATCGACCTTTCAAGCTGGGCTCGGCGCCGTTCCCGCCCGATCCCGCGCAGCTTTCCAGCAACCCGGCGGTGCGTTGATGTCCAAGACCGATCTGAACAGCCTCGATCGCCGCGCCTTCCTGGCCGTGGCCGCCGCGGGCGCGACGGCGGCGGTCGCCACGCCGAGTTCGGCGACCGAGCCGGGCGTCTCGCCGACCGCGCCGACCGCCCAAACCCTTAGCCCGGAAAAGATCGACCAGGCCTGGCGCCGGGCGGCGGCCAAGTTCGACGCGACGCGCGCCGCGGTGCTCAAGCGGGCGCGCGCCGTGGCCGCCAGCGGGCCGTTCCGCCCGGACTGGCCGTCGCTGCAGACCTATCAGCCGCCGCTCTGGTACCAGGACGCCAAGTTCGGGATCTTCATCCACTGGGGCGTCTATTCGGTGCCGGCCTTCGGCGGCGAGTGGTACTCGCGGCTGATGTACCAGAAGGGCTCGAAGGAGTACGAGCACCACATCGCCACCTACGGTCCGCAGGACCGTTTCGGCTACAAGGACTTCATCCCGCAGTTCACAGCCAAGGCCCACGACCCGGCCGGCTGGGCGAGCCTGTTCAAGCAGGCGGGGGCTCGCTACGTGGTGCCGGTGGCCGAGCACCACGACGGCTATGCGATGTACGACACGCGGCTGTCGGACTGGACCGCCGTCAAGACCGGCCCCAGGCGCGACCTGATCGGCGCCTTCGCCAAGGCCGCGCGGGCCGAGGGCCTGCACTTCGGCCTCTCCAGCCACCGCGCCGAGCACGACTGGTTCTTCGACGAGGGCCGCAAGATTCCGTCCGACGTCAACGACCCGCGCTATCTGGAGCTCTACGGTCCCGCCCAGCTGCGCCTGTCGGGCAAGGACGACGCCGACCTTTATGGCGACTTCACCGCCGTCTCCCTGGCCTGGGTGGACGACTGGCTGGCGCGGACCGCCGAGCTGGTCGAGCTCTACGATCCCGAACTGATCTATTTCGACTGGTGGATCGGCAAGGCCGAGTTCCGCGCCGCCCTGCCAGCCATGCTGGCCCAGTACTACAACACCAAGGCCGCCCAGGGACGCCAGGGCGTAGTCAACTACAAGCTGGGCTCGATGCCGGTCGGGGCCGGGGTGCTGGACATCGAGCGCGGCCAGGCACCGGGCATCCAGGCCTCGGCGTGGCAGACCTGCACCTCGATCAGCGACAAGGCCTGGGGCTTCATCGAGAACGACACCTACAAGAGCGCCGGCCAGCTGATCCACCTGCTGGTCGACGTGGTCTCCAAGAACGGCAACCTGCTGCTCAATGTCGGCCCGCACGCCGACGGCAGCATCCCGCCAGCGGCCCGCGACACCCTGCTGGCTATGGGCCGGTGGCTGGATCAAAACGGAGAGGCGATCTACGGCTCGCGGCCCTGGCGGGTGTTCGGCGAAGGGCCGACAGAGATCGCCGACGGCTCGTTTCAGGAAACCAAGACCAAGCCCTACACGGCCAAGGACTTCCGGTTCACCACCCGGGACGGGCGGCTCTACGCCCTGCAACTGAGCGCGCCAGAGGGCGAGCAGGCCCTGATCGCCTCGATCAAGCCGGCGGACCAGGTCCGCTCCGTCACCGCGCTCAGCACCGGCCGGCCCGTCGCCTTCAGCCAGACCGCCGAGGGCCTGCGGCTGGCGGTCGGTGGACAGCCCGCCGGCCACGCCGCCTACGTCTACCGTATCGAACTCGCCTAAGTGAAAGGGCCGTCATGCGCCGCATCCTGACCCGCGTACTTTTCGCCGCCGCCTTGGGGACCGCTTTTGCCGGGGCAGCCCAGGCCCAGGGCAAGGCCACCCAGCCCGTGGCGCTGTTCTATTTGATGGAAACGCCCAAATCGACGCGCTCCTTCGAGCAGCATATCGACAAGATCGGCCTGCTGGTGCCGACCTGGTACGGGGTGTCCAAGGACGGCCTGGTCACTGGAGCCCCCAATCCGGGGATCCTGGCCAAGGCCAAGGCCGCGCGCCTGCCGGTAATGCCGATCATCTCGCTGACCGACCGCGCCGGCCTGCACCAGCTGATGCAAAGCGAGCCGGCCAAGAAGGCGATGATCGAGGCCCTGGTTCGCGAGGCCAAGGCCAACGGCTATGTCGGCTTCCACTTCGATTTCGAGAACATCAGCTATCTGGACCGCGACGCCTTCACCTTGATGGCCAGGCAGACTGCGGACGCCCTGCACGCCGCCGGCTTCACCATGGGCGTGGCCGTCGTGCCCAACGCCCCCGGCCATCCGGGCAAGGGCGCCTATTCCAAGTGGATGTGGGAGTACTGGCGCGGCGCCTATGACCTGGAGGCCCTGGGCAAGATCGCCGACGAGGTCAGCCTGATGACCTACGACCAGCACACGCGCTGGACCCCGCCGGGCCCGGTCGGCGGCATGCCCTGGGTGATGGAGAACCTCGACTACGCGCTAAAGGTCGTTCCCCGCGAGAAGATCTCGCTTGGCATTCCGCTCTACGGCTACCGCTGGTTCGCCGACAATCCGGTGCGCCCCGATGGCACGGAAGCCGTCAACATCAGCGGCGTCTATTTCGACGCAGACGAGTCCATGCCCATGGCTCGCGAATATGGCGTCAAGGTGCAGTGGGACGATGTCCAGAAGGAGAGCTGGTACGTGCTCTACCGTGACCAGATGAACGAGTGGGTTTCGATGCCCGACGCCCGCAGCTTCAAGGCCCGCTACGATGTCGTGAAACAACAAGGCCTGGCCGGCTTCAGCGCTTGGGTGCTGGGATCCGAGGATCCCGCGATCTGGGACGTCCTGCCCGTCGTCAAGCGCTGAGGATCATCGATGCGACCCGCTCATCGTTTCGCGACCGCCAGCCTGGCGGCCCTTTCCCTGGCCCTGGCCACCGGCTCGGCCCTGGCCGCCTCGCCGGCGCCGATCATTCCGGTCCCGGCCGAGCTGACCCCGGGACACGGTGCGCTCGTCGTCCGGTCCGGCGCCGTGGTCTCGGTTCCGACCGGTGACGCCGCCGCCCTGTCGGCCGCCCGGCTGCTGGCCGGCCAGGTCAGGCAGACGCGAGGCCTGGACCTGGTCGCTCAAGAGAGCGGGGCGGGGACGATCGTACTGGTCCGCGATCCGTCGGTGGCCGCCGCCGAGGGCTATGTGCTCACGGTGACGCCGAAGGGCGCGCGCATCGCCGCCAAGGACGACGCCGGCCTGCTGTACGGCGCCATGACTCTGGCCCAGCTGCTCAGCCCCGACGCGGCGTTCGGCCGGCCGGTCAAGGTCCCGGCCCTGACCATCCACGACCAGCCGCGCTTTGCCTGGCGCGGGATCATGGTCGACGTGGCCCGCCACTTCCAGCCGGCGGACTCGCTGAAGCCGCTGATCGACGCCATGGCGGCGCACAAGATGAACGTGCTGCACCTGCACCTGAGCGACGACCAGGGCTGGCGGGTCGAGATCAAGCGCTATCCCAAGCTGACGGAAATCGGCGCCTGGCGCACCCCGCCGACTGCGGGCGAGGCGTCCTCGGGCCAGCCCTATGGCGGCTTCTACACCCAGGACCAGATCCGCGATCTGGTGGCCTATGCGCGCGAACGGTCGGTGACCATCGTGCCGGAGATCGACCTGCCGGGCCACGCCCAAGCCGCCGTCGCCGCCTATCCCGAGATCGGCGTCTTCGGCGACCGCCCGCCCGTCAGCGTCGACTGGGGCGTCAACCCCTATCTGTTCGACGTCGACCAGCCCAGCCTGACCTTCATCGAGGGCGTGCTGGACGAACTGATGGACCTGTTCCCCTCGACCTACATCCACGTGGGCGGCGACGAGGCGATCAAGGACCAGTGGCAAAGCTCGCCCGCCGTCCAGGCCCGCATGCGCGAGCTGGGTCTGAAAAGCGAGCACGAGATGCAGAGCTGGTTCATCGAGCATCTGGGCCAGTACCTCGCCGCCCACGGCCGGCGCCTGATCGGCTGGGACGAAATCCTCGAGGGCGGTCTGCCGGCCTCGGCCTCGGTGATGTCGTGGCGGGGCGAGCAGGGGGCGATCGACGCCGCCAATGCGGGCCACGACGTGGTGCTGTCGCCGGCGCCGACCCTCTATCTGGACAGCCTGCAGAGCGATCGCGCCGACGAGCCGCCCGGCCGATTGTCGATCGTGACGTTGAAGGACGTCTACGCCTACGAGCCGATGCCCAAGGGCATCGCCCCCGACAAGGCCGGCCACGTGCTGGGCGCCCAGGCCAACGCCTGGACCGAGTACCTGGTGACGCCGAGCCAGGTGCGTCACGCGATCTTCCCGCGCCTGGACGCCGTCTCGGAGATCACCTGGTCGCCGAAGGACCGGCGCGACTGGACCGGCTTCCTCGATCGCCTCGACATTCAGCGCCTGCGTTATGCACGCCAGGGGATCAACGCCGCTGACGGCGCCTTCGCGGTCAACTTCGCCCTGGACGGCGGCCGTGGCGCGGCGCTGCGGTCGGGCCAGGCGACCCTGGCCCTGTCGACCCAGTCCGGTTTCGGCCAGATCCGCTACACCCTGGACGGCAAAACCCCGACCGCCCGCTCGCCGCTGTATGGCAAGCTGCTCAAGGTTCCGGTCGGCGCCACGGTCCGCGCCGCGGCCTTCACCGCCGACGGTCGGCCGACCGCCGAGCCGCGCGCCTTTGACGCCGGCAGGATCGCGCTGCTGACCCGAAGCAACACCGAGCTGACGGCCTGCCCTAAGGGGGCTCTGGGCCTGCGTGTGCCGCTAACCTCGGAGGCCCAGGCCGACGCCCCGGCCTTCAACGTCAATCTGTTCGACACCTGCGCGATGTACCCGGCCGCGCCGCTCGACCTGGCCGGCGGGTTCGAGGTCAAGGTGGCGCGCGTGCCCCGCCACTACGGCCTGGCGGCCGACACCGACAAGGTCCGCTGGCACTACAACGCCACCCGGTTCGGCGAGCTGGTCGTTCGTGCCGGCGGCTGTGAGGGGACAGTGGTCGCGACCTTCCCGCTGCCCGATCCGGCCACGGCCGACAACCGATTGAAGTTCCGGGGCGCGTTGCCGTCAGGCACGGGCGATTCCGACCTTTGCCTGTTGTTCACAGCGCCGCTGTCTGGCCCGTTCTACGCGGTTGAGGCCCTGGCCCTGACGCCCCGCTCTTTCAACTGATCAAGTCCTCAAGGCGAGACCAGACCATGCTTCGATCCGCGCTGCTTTCCGCCTTCGCCCTGGCCGCCATGGCGTCGACCGCCCTGGCCGGACCGGTCGAGACCCGGAGCCTGGATCAAGGGTGGAGCTTCCGGCTCGATCCGGCCGACGCCGCGGCCAAGACCCACGCGGCCGAGGCGGCGCAGTGGCGGCCGGCGACGGTCCCGGGCACGGTGCAGACCGACCTGCTGGCCGCCGGCCGCATCCCCGATCCATTCGTGGGAACCAACGAGGCGCAGCTGCAGTGGATCGGCCTGGCCGACTGGCAGTACCAGCGGACGCTGGACGCTGACCCGGCCCTGTTGGCCCGCGACCATGTCGACCTGGTGTTCGACGGCCTGGACACGTTCGCCGAGGTCTTCGTCAACGGCGTCAAGCTATTGTCGGCCGACAACCAGCACCGCCGCTGGCGCGTGCCGGTCAAGGCGGTGCTGAAGCTGGGCGCCAACCTGATCACGATCGCCTTCAAGTCGCCGATCAAGAAGCTGCAGCCAGACCTGCTCAAGCAGCCCTACGTGCTGCCCGGCGCCTATGACTCCGCGTTCGGCGACGAGCCGCCGGCCAAGCACACCTCCACCTATGTCCGCAAATCGCCCTACCACTACGGCTGGGACTGGGGGCCGCGCTACGTCACCGAAGGCATCTGGCGCGAGGTGCGGCTGGAGGCCTGGGACGAGGCGCGCATCGACGGCTTCCGCATCCGCCAGGACCAGGTGGCCGCCGACCACGCCCGCCTTTCGGCCGAGTTCGAGATCGAGTCCGACGGGACGCGCACGGTCGAACTGGCGGTCACGCCCACCGCGCCCGACGGCGCGGCGCTGCCGGTGGTCCGCCAGACCATGACCCTGGCCCCCGGCCTCAACCGCGTCTCCGTGCCCGTGCCGATCGAGGCGCCCAAGCTGTGGTGGCCGGCGGGCTATGGCGCCCAGGATCTCTACCGCTTCAACGCCTCCGTGGCCCTGGACGGCGCGGTCGTGGCCAAGGCCGAGCGCCGCTCGGGCTTGCGCACGGTCGAGCTGCGTCGCGAGACCGACGCCTGGGGCAAGAGCATGGGCTTCGTCGTCAACGGCGTGCCGGTGTTCGCCAAGGGCGCCAACCTGATCCCGTTCGACAGCTTCTCGCCGCGCGTCACCGACGAGAAGATGCGGCAGATCCTGACCTCGGCCCGCGACGCCAACATGAACATGCTGCGCATGTGGGGCGGCGGCCACTATCAGAGCGACGCCTTCTACGCGATGGCCGACGAGCTGGGCCTGATGATCTGGCAGGACTTCATGTTCGGCGGCGCCATTCCGCCCTACGACGTGGCGTTCCGCGAGAACACCCGGATCGAGGCCGTCGAGCAGGTCAAGCGCCTGGGCGACCATCCCAGCATCGTGCTGTGGAGCGGCAACAACGAGGTGCAGACCGGCTGGGAAAACTGGGACGACCGGGTCGCCTTCAAGACCTCGATCCCGCCCGAGGAGCGCGAACGCATCGTCGTCGGCATGACCACCCTGTTCGGCCAGGTTCTGCGCGGCGCGGTCGCCGAGAACGACCCCGACACGCCCTACTGGGCCGGTTCGCCCAGCACGGACTATGACGGGGCTTCCGACCTGCTGACCGATGGCGACCGCCACTACTGGAGCGTCTGGGGCGGTTCGCTGCCGGTCGAGGAGTATCTCCACGTCACGCCGCGCTTCATGTCGGAATACGGCCTGCAGTCGCAGCCGGAAATGCGGACGCTCAGGACGGTCGCCGGGCCGAAGGACATGTCGGTCAATTCCACCGTCATGCGCGCCCACCAGAAATACGCCAAAGGCGAGGGCAACGAGCGGATCCTGTTCTACATCCGCCGCAACTACGGCGAGCCGAAAACCTTCGAGGACTTCGTCTATCTCAGCCAGGTGATGCAGGCTGAAGGTATCGAGCTGGCGGCGTTGCACCACCGATCCTCGCGGCCCCAGACCATGGGTTCGCTGTACTGGCAGCTCAACGACGTCTGGCCGGGTGCCTCTTGGTCCAGCGTGGACTATTACGGGCGCTGGAAGGCGCTGCAGTATCATGCCCGCCGTTTCTACGCCCCCGTCGCCCTCGCGGCCGTGCACGACAAGGGCGCGACGACGATCACCCTGCTGTCCGACCGCACGACCGCCGCGGCGGTCCGCTGGCGGGTGCGGGTGATGGATATCGACGGAAAGGTCCTGTCGGACAGCACGTCCGACGCCGAGCTCAAGCCGCTGGCGGCCACCCAGATCGCCGACCTGCCGGACGCGACTCTTTTCAAGGGCGCCGATCCCTCGCGGACCTTTGCTGTGGTCGAGCTGATCGAGAACGGCCGGACGATCTCGCGCGGCGTGGTCACCCAGGTTCCGGCCAAGGCCATGGCCTTGCCCGACCCGCGCCTGGAGGCGACCTGGTCGAAGACGGCGGACGGCTATGCCGTGACCATCAAGGCCGCCAAGCTGGCGCGGGCGGTCTGGCTGGGCTTCGGCGACCTTGACGCCACCCTGTCGGACAACGCCTTCGACCTGCCGCCGGGCGAGGTCGTCACCGTCCAGGTGACGTCCAAGGCCTCACTGGCCCAGTTGAAGCGGGCCCTGACCCTGCGCAGCCTCTACGGCGCCACCAAGCCCGTGACGCCCTAGGAGCCGACGATGGTTCGACCCCACGCCCTGGCGGCCTCGCTGCTGCTGTTCGCCACCGCCGCCCCCCTGGCCGAAACCTGGGCCGCCGAGACCCCGGCTGACCTGGTCTCGCGCCTGAGCCTCGAGGAGAAGGCCGCCCAGCTGCAAAGCGCCGCGCCGCCGATCCCGCGCCTGGGGATCCGCGGCTACGAGTGGTGGAACGAGGGTTTGCATGGCCTGGCCCGCAACGGTCCGGCCACGGTCTTTCCCCAGGCCATCGGCCTGGCGGCGACCTGGGACGAGGGCCTGATGGGCCGGGTCGGCGAAGCGGTGTCGACCGAGGCGCGGGCCAAGTTCAACGCCGTCGGCGACCGCGACCCGGGCCGCTACGAGGGCCTGACGATCTGGTCGCCGAACATCAACATCTACCGCGATCCGCGCTGGGGGCGAGGGCAGGAGACCTATGGCGAGGACCCGCACCTGACCGGGACCCTGGCCGCCGCCTTCGTGCGGGGGATCCAGGGGCCTGATCCGCGGCGCCCCCGCGCCATCGCCACGCCCAAGCACTTCGCGGTCCATTCGGGACCCGAAGCCGGCCGCCATGGCTTCGATGTCGATGTCTCGCCGCAGGACCTGGAGGCCACCTACCTGCCGGCCTTCCGCCAGGCGGTGGTCGAGGGCGGCGCGCGGTCGGTGATGTGCGCCTACAACGCCATCCACGGGTTCCCGGCCTGCGCCTCGCCGCTGCTGCTGGACCAGACCCTGCGCCACGACTGGGGCTTCAAGGGCTTTGTCGTCTCCGACTGCGACGCGGTCGACGACATGACCCAGTTCCACTATTTCCGCCTCGACAACGCCGCGTCGTCGGCTGCGGCTCTGGTGGCTGGCGACGACCTGAACTGCGGCAACGCCTACGCCCAGTTGCCGGCGGCGGTCCGCCGGGGCGATCTCGATGAGGTCGTCATCGACCGCGCCGTTGTCCGGCTGTTCGAGGCCCGCGCCGCGCTCGGCGCACTGCTGGCGCCGGATCCGGCCAACCCCTACGCCAGGATCGGCGCCGACGCCGTGAACAGTCCCGCTCACCGCGCCTTGGCGCTGGAGGCGGCCCGCAAGTCGATCGTGCTGCTGAAAAACGATAGGAAGCGCCTGCCGTTGGCCGCGACGACCAAGATCGCGGTGATCGGGCCGGACGCCGACGCCCTGGAGGTGCTGGAGGCCAACTATCACGGCACTGCGGTCGACCCGGTGACGCCGCTGCAGGGTCTGCGCGCCCAGTGGGGGAAGGGGAACATCCGCTACGCCCAAGGCTCGACCGTGGCCGAGGGCGTGCCCGTCGCCGTGCCGGAAACCGCGCTGCGCACCGGCGTCGGCCCGGACGCGGTCCAGGGGCTGACCGGCGCCTATTTCGACGATCCGGCGCTGGTCGGCGCGCCGCGCGTCACTCGCACCGACCGGGTCGTCAATTTCGACTGGGACCGCGCCGCGCCGGCGCCGGGCCTGGATCCCACGCGCTACGGCGTGCGCTGGACCGGCGCGCTGGTTCCGCCGGGGCCTGGCCAGTACGCCCTGGTCGTCGGCGTCGCCCGCTGCTTTGACTGCAAAGGTCACGACCCGGTCCGGCTCTGGGTCGACGACAAGCTGGTGGTCGACGACGACGGCTCGGGCAAGGCGGTCGAGGCCGTACTGAACTTCGCCGACGCACGTCCGCGCCGCATCCGCCTGGAGTTGTCGCACACCGGCGAGGACCAGGGCGTGCGACTGCAATGGCGCGCCCCGGCCGCGCCGCAACTGGCCGAGGCGGTCAAGGCCGCCGCCCAGTCCGACGTCGTGGTGGCGGTCGTCGGCCTGTCGCCCGACGTCGAGGGCGAGGCGCTGCAGGTCGCCGTGCCGGGCTTTGACGGCGGCGATCGCACCGACATCGCGCTACCCGCGCCGCAACGGCGGCTGCTGGAGGCGCTGGTCGCCACCGGCAAGCCCCTGGTCGTGGTGCTGACCGCCGGCGGCGCGGTCGAGCTTGACTGGGCCAAGACCCACGCCGACGCGATCCTGGCGGCCTGGTATCCGGGACAGTCCGGCGGCGTCGCCATCGCCGAGACCCTGGCCGGCTTGAACAATCCGTCCGGCCGTCTACCGGTGACCTTCTACAAGTCGGCGCGTGACCTGCCCCCCTTGGTCGAATACGCGATGAAGGGGCGGACATATCGCTATTTTGAGGGCGAACTGACCTATCCGTTCGGCTACGGCCTCAGCTACACGCGCTTCGACTACGGCGCACCGAGCCTGTCGACCGCGACGCTGAAGGCCGGCGAGGATCTGGTCGTCGAGGCGCAGGTGGCCAATATCGGCGACCGGGCTGGCGACGAGGTGGTCCAGGCGTATCTGACCCCGCCCAGGCCGGCGGACTATCGCGGCCGGCAGGCCGATCGGCTGCTGCTGCGGACCTTGGTGGGCTTCGACAGGGTGACGCTGAAGCCGGGCGAACGCGGCAAGGTGCGGTTCGTGCTGTCGCCCCGCGACCTTTCGCAGGTCGCCCGTAACGGCGCGCGGGCGGTGGTCCCCGGTCAGTACACGCTGTTCGTGGGCGGCGGGCAGCCGGGCAAAGGGCCTGGTCACGAGGTGAACTTCACGATCGAAGGCCAGCAGGAGCTCCCGCGATGAGTCTCAGTCTCTCCCGTCGCCAGGCCCTGCTGGCCGGCGCGGCCGCGGCCCTGGCCGCCACGCCGGCGAAGGCAGCTCCGTTCATCTCGCACCGGCCTCCGGTCGAGGCCCGGCGCTTCGCCAGCCCGGCTGTCGAGACCCTGATCCGCCAAGTGAAGGCCAAGATCGCCGATCCCGATCTGGCCTGGCTGTTCGAGAACTGCTTCCCCAACACCCTGGACACCACGGTCTTCCTTGGCGAAGCCGGCGGCAAGCCGGACGCCTTCGTGGTCACCGGCGACATCGATTGCATGTGGCTGCGGGATTCCTCGGCGCAGGTCTGGCCCTACCTGCCGCTGGCCGCCAAGGCGCCGGAGTTGCGGACCCTGTTCCGCGGCGTGATCGGCCGGCAGGCCCGCTGCATCCTGATCGACCCCTACGCCAACGCCTACATGCGCGACCCGGCGGCGCGGACGAACCTGAAGTGGTCGCAGCAGGACGTCACCGAGATGCGGCCCGGCGTCGGCGAACGCAAGTGGGAGGTCGACAGCCTCTGCTATCCGATCCGCCTGGCCCACGGCTATTGGCGCGCAACCCGCGATCCCGCCCCATTCGATGCCGAGTGGCGCCAGGCCATGGCCGTGGTGGTGCGCACCTTCCGGGAACAGCAGCGCAAGACCGATCCCGGTCCCTATAGCTTCCAGCGGCCGAGCACCCTGGCGACTGAAACCCTGATGCTGGAGGGCAGGGGGGCGCCGACCCGCAAGGTTGGGCTGATCCACTCGATGTTCCGGCCGTCCGACGACGCCTGCGTCTATCCCTTCCTAATCCCGTCCAACCTGTTCGCCGCCGCCAGCCTGCGGCAGTTGGCGGAACTGGCGACCGAGGTCATGCACGACACGGCCTTCGCCTCCGACTGCGCGGCCTTCGCCGACGAGGTGACGGCCGCGCTGCACGCCCACGGCCTGACCCGCGACGCCGACGGCCAGCCGATCTGGGCGTTCGAGGTCGACGGCTTCGGCAACGCGGTCTTCATGGACGACGCCAATGCGCCGGGTCTGCTGAGCCTGGCCTATCTGGGCTGCGTCCCGCACGACGACCCGATCTTCCGCCGCACCGCGCGTTTGGCCTGGAGCGACCGTAATCCGTACTTCTTCAAGGGGCGAGCGGCGGAAGGGATCGGCGGACCCCATGCCGGCCTCGACATGATCTGGCCGATGTCGATCATCATGCGGGCGCTGAACGCCCTGAACGACGGCGACGACGCCACGGTTCTGGCCTCGTTGCGGACCCTGAAGGCCACCCACGCCGGCACGGGCTTCATGCACGAGGCCTTCCACAAGGACGACCCGACCAAGTTCACCCGTGACTGGTTCGCCTGGGCCAACACCCTGTTCGGCGAGCTGATCGTCGAGATCGCCGACCGCCGGCCCGCTCTGCTGGCCCGCCCTCTGGACCCGACCGCATGACCCAAGTTCCCACCCTCGATCGCCGCGCCCTGATGGCAGGAGCCGGCCTCGCCGGGCTCGCCGCCGCCGCGCCCGCCCGTTCAGCGCCGCGCAAGGCGCTCTGCGACTTCGTCGACCCGTTCATCGGCACGGGCGGCCATGGCCACACCTATCCGGGCGCCACCCTGCCGTTCGGCATGGTGCAACTGAGCCCCGACACCAGCAACAACGGCTGGGATTCCTGCTCGGGCTACCACCAGCAGGACGGCTCGATCATGGGCTTCTCGCACACCCACCTCAGCGGAACGGGCTGCGCCGACCTGCTGGACGTGCTGGTAGTTCCCGCCACCGGTCCGGTGCTGCTGACGCCGGGCGAACCCGGCAAGCCGGACGAAGGCTACCGCTCGCGCTACGACCGGGCCAGCGAGCACGCCTCGCCGGGCTACTACAAGGTCCGCCTGACCGACACGCGGATCGACGCCGAGCTGACCGTCGCCGAGCGGGTGGGTCTGCACCGCTACACCTTTCCCAAGGGCGAGCCCGGGCACCTGCTGATCGACCTGCAGCATGGCCAGAAAGACTGGTGGGAGAAGTCGCCCGAGACCCGGGTCAAGAACGCCAGCCTGCGCCTGGTCGGCGATGACACGCTGGTCGGCGCCCGCCAGGTGTTCCAGTGGGCGCCGGGGCGCTGGATCTATTTCGCCCTGAAGCTGTCGCGGCCGTTCAAGGAGGCCCAGCTTTATGCCGCGGACCAGCCGCTGGCCGCCGAGACACGCGAGGCCAAGGGCGAGAACCTCAAGTGCGTGCTGCGCTATCCCGACGCCGGCGAGGCTCCGCTGCTGGTCAAGGTCGGCCTGTCGGGCGTCGACATCGAAGGGGCGCTGGCCAACCTGCAGGCCGAGGCGCCCGACTGGAACTTCGACGACGCGCGGCGTTCCGCCCGCGAGACTTGGGAAAAGGCCTTGTCGTCGATCCGCATCGACGGCGCGTCCGAGACCGACGCGAAGATCTTCTACACGGGCCTCTATCACAGCCTGCTGGCGCCGACCTTGTTCAGCGACGTCGATGGCCGTTATCGGGGCATGGACCAGAAGGACCATAAGGCGCCGGCTGGCCGCCGCAACTACAGCACCTATTCCCTGTGGGACACCTACCGGACCCTGCATCCGCTGTTGACCCTAGCCCAGCCGGCCCGCGCCGCGGACGTGGTCGCCGGCCTGGTGCCGATGGCCGAGGAGAGCCCCAAGGGGCCGTCCGTCTGGCCGCTGCAGGGGATCGAGACCGGCACCATGAACGGCTGGCACGCGGCCGTCGTCCTGGCCGAGGCGCAGGGCAAGGGCCTGGGCGGCCTGGATCCGGTCCGCACCTGGAAGGCGTTCCGCAAGCGGGCCTTCGACGACGATGTGCTGGGCCTGGACTGGTACAAGCGCCTGGGCTTCATCCCGGTCGACGAGGTCATGGAAGGCGCCAGCCGTACGCTGGAATACGCCTATGACGACTGGGCCATGGCGCACCTGGCCGCCGCGGCGGGGGCCCATGAGGACGCCAAGGCCCTGCTGGCCCGCTCGCGCAACTATCGCAACCAGTTCGACGCCGCGACCCAGTTCATGCGTCCCCGCAACGCCGACGGCTCGTGGGTGACGCCGTTCGAGCCGCGGGCCATCGGCCACATGGAAAAGTGGCGCGACTTCACCGAGGCCAATGCGTGGCAGGCGACGTTCCTGACCCAGCACGACCTCTACGCCTACATGGAGCTGTTCGGCGGCGAGAAGGGCCTGGAGGCCAAGCTCGACGCGCTGTTCACCGCCAGTTCGGAGATGCCGCCGGGCTCGCCGCCCGACATCGCCGGCCTGGTCGGCCAGTACGCCCACGGCAACGAGCCCTGCCACCACGTGGCCTATCTCTACGCCTATTGCGGCGCGCACCATAAGACCCAGGCCCAGGTCCGGATGCTGCTCAAGAGCCAATATCAGGCCAAGCCCGACGGCCTGTCGGGCAACGAGGACTGCGGCCAGATGAGCGCCTGGTACGTGATGAGCGCCCTGGGGCTCTATCCGGTCGATCCGGTCATGGGCGCCTATGTCTTCGGCTCGCCGCTGTTCCCGCGCGCCGAGATCGCGGTGGGGCAGGGGCGCAAGCTGGTGATCGAGGCCCAGGGCGTCGCGCCGGACCGCTTCTACATCCAGTCGGCGACCTGGAACGGCGCGCCGCACGATCGCTGTTGGATCGGCCACGACGAACTGGTCAAGGGCGGGCGGCTGGTGTTCCGGATGGGCGAACGGCCGAACCCGGCGTTCGGCGCGGCGCGCTCGTCGCGTCCGCCCTCGGCGCCGAAGTTCGCGTGACGCCGAGGCCTGGCTGATCCCCGATCCCGTTTCTTCCCCCGTTCCTCACTGGCCGGAGCCGAACGATGCGCCCCGAACTTCACCTTTCCCGCCGCCGCCTGATGCTGGCCGGCGCGGCCGCGTCGGCCCTGCCGGGCATGGCCTTCGCGGCCGGCCTGACGCCCTATGGCGCGACGCCGTCGGCCCGGCAACTGGCCTGGCATGGGCTGGAGACCTACGGCTTCGTCCACTTCTCGATCAACACCTTCACCGATCGCGAATGGGGCTATGGCGACGAGTCGCCGGCCCTGTTCAACCCAACCGACTTCAGCGCTGACCAGATCGTCGCCGCGGCCAAGGCGGGTGGACTAAAGGCCCTGATCCTGACGGCCAAGCACCATGACGGCTTCTGCCTCTGGCCCAGCCGGTTCACCGAACACAGCATCAAGAACAGTCCCTACAAGGGCGGCAAGGGCGACATCGTCCGGGAGATGTCCGAGGCCTGCGCGCGCGGAGGGCTGAAGTTCGGCCTCTACCTGTCGCCCTGGGATCGCAATCACGCCGACTACGGCCGCCCCGAATACGTCACCCACTACCGCAACCAGCTGCGCGAGCTGCTGACGCAGTACGGTCCGCTGTTCGAGGTCTGGTTCGACGGAGCCAATGGCGGCGACGGCTATTACGGCGGCGCCCGCGAGGTGCGAAAGATCGGCCCCAACTACTACAACTGGCCTTCAATCATCTCTTTCGTCCACGAGTTGCAACCCATGGCCGTGACGTTCGACCCAAAGGGCGCGGACCTGCGCTGGGTCGGCAACGAGCGCGGCTTCGCCGGCGATCCGTGCTGGGCGACGATGGACGATGGGCCCTACACCGAGGCCAAGGGCACCAGCGGCGTGCGCGGCGGATCGGTGTGGTGGCCGGCCGAGGTGGACGTCTCCATCCGCCCCGGCTGGTTCTGGCACGCCTATGAGGACGCCGAGGTAAAGTCCGCCGGGCGGCTGCAGAAGATCTATTTCGAGTCCGTCGGCCGCGGCGCGAACCTGCTGCTCAACCTGCCGCCGGATCGCCGGGGCCGCATTCCCGACGAGGACGTCGCCGCCCTGACCGCTTGGGGCAGCGCCCGGCGCGCGTTGTTCGCCCGCAATCTCGCGGACGGCGCCCGGGCCCAGGCCAGCAACATCCGCGCCGGCCATGCCGCCGCGAACGTTCTGGATAGCGCCCGCGATACCTATTGGGCCTGCGACGAGGGCGCGACGACGCCTGAGCTGACCCTGACCTTGCCGCAGGCGCGGACCTTCGACGTCGTGCGCCTGCGCGAGCACCTGCCGCTGGGCCTGCGGGTGACCGAGTTCGCCCTGGACGTCTGGGATGGAGGCTGGCGCGAGATCGCCCGACATCAGGGGATCGGGGCTCAGCGGCTGGTGCGACTGGCCGCCCCGGTCTCGACGCGCAAGCTGCGCCTGCGGGTGCTTGACGCGCCGGCCGGCCCGGCGATCAGCGAGATCAGTTTGTTCAAGCAGCCGGTCCTGGTCGATTCGCCGGCCATCCAGCGCGACCGCGAGGGGTTGGTGTCTATCATCGGCGACGCCCCGGGGCTGGAGCTGCGCTATACGGTGGACGGCTCTCCGCCGACGCGCGACGCCTTCCGCTTCAATGGACCTTTCCCGCTACCCGAGGGCGGACGGGTCCGAGCTATTGCGATCGAGCCGGCCAGCGGCGTGACCAGCGCGCCGGCGCGACGGGCCTTCGACGTGCGGAAATCCGACTGGCGCATCGCCCAGGCCAGCGCTCCGGGCGCCGAGGCGCTGATCGACGACGAACGCGGCACCGTCTGGCGGGCGCCGGTTCCCGCGGTCGTGGTGCTGGATCTGGGACAGGCCAGGTCGCTGTCCGGCTTTACGCTGCAACCAGCCTGGGACCGACCACAGGGCGCGGGCGCGCCGGCGGGCTATCGGGTCGCGACCAGCGCCGATGGCGTCGCCTGGACGACGGCGGGCGAGGGCGAATTCGCCAACATCGCGGCCAGCCTGGCGCCTCAGCGCGTGGCCTTCGCTCGTCGAGAAGGGCGGTATCTAAAACTGGAAGTGACGCGGGCGGCGGCGGATGAGGCGCAAGTCGCGTTCGCCGAACTGGGAGTCGTCACCTTGGACGACGCGTAAGCCTGCCTGACGCGTTTCTTCACGCGAAACCCGTTCCGGCTCGCGTGAAGAAACGGCTTGCAGACAGATGCTTGCTGACGTCAGGCACGAGCCGCGTCGTCCTGGGACGACGCGGCTCGCTCACCTCAGAAGTTGTATTGCAGGCTGATGTTCACAGCCCGGCCCAGCGGATCATAGAGACCCGTATAGGTGTTGGGATTGTTGGTGGTGCCGTCGACGAAGGTCGCGGGGACGACGGGGGGCGACTTGTCGAACAGGTTGTTGATCGCGATCCGCGCCGTCATGTCCTTGATCACCATCACCGACGCCGCCAGGTCGAAATAGCTGTAGGCCTTCATCTTGGTCAGGATCTTGTAGCCCTGCGGACCGGCGCCGCCGTTCAGGGCGTTGTCGGTGCTGTTGGCCGAAAGCTTGGTGTCGCCGATATAGCGCCAAGCGAGCGAGATGTTGCTGTTGCGCCACGGCGTGCTCCAGGTGGCGCGCGCGTTATGCGCCCACTTGGGGGCCGGGGCGTAGCAGCTGGGCTGGCCGTAGTAGCCCGCGCAGTCCTGAACCGGGGTGGTCGGCGAATCCTGGCCCTTGCTGTTGATCAGCAGCGTGCCGATCATGCTCAGGTCCATGCGGCCGTACTTGCCGATGTCGAAGTTGTAGCTGACCTGGAAGTCGTCGGCCTTGTAGTTGAGGATGTTGGTGTTCTCGGTGCCGCCGGAGATGAAGCCGGTGGTCGGCGAGGTGCCGTCCAGACGCCCGGTCGTCGGGTCGCGCTTGACGAAGCGGCAGTAGTATTGGAGGCCGGTGGTCAGGCAGTTCGACAGGGCGACATTGGCGTCGATATAGCCGATGAAGTCCTTAACCTTGATGTCGACGTGGTCGATCGAGATCAGCAGACCGGGCACGGCCGACGGCGTGTAGACCAGGCCCAGGGTCTGGGTGATGGCCTTCTCGGGCAGCAGGTTGATATTGCCGCCGCCGGCATAGCGGCGGCAGCCGTCGGCGCCGCAGTCCTGGATCGACTTGTTGGCGTATTGGGCGGCGGTGACGCCGGTGTTGGCGCACTGGGCCGCCGTCGCCGCGCCGGGCTGGCTGAGCGAGGTCGTCGAGCAGGGATCGACGCCGTTGTAGCTGAAGTTCCGCGGCGAATAGAGCTCGGAGATGTTCGGGGCGCGGGCGGCCGTGTTGTAGCTGAACCGCACGAGAACATCGCTGACCGGGCGATAGAGGCCTTCGACCTTGTAGGTGTAGAGTTCCTTCTTCTGATTGTCGTACTTGGACGCGCGGCCGCCGGTGTTGAACACCAGGCTCTTGACCAGCGGCAGGTCGTTGGCGATCGGCAGCTGCGCCTCGCCATAGACTTCCTTGACGCCGTAGTGGCCGCCGGTGGTGCTGAACCAGCCCTCGTAATCGATGGTCGCCTGGTCGGCGACGACCTTCAGGCTTTCGCGGCGGTACTCGCCGCCCAGGGCGACGGCGACGCCTTCGTTGGCCCACGGGCTCTTGATCCCGTATTGGCCCAGGTCGCCGGCGATGTTGGCCGTCACGTCCCGCTGCTCGACGACGTTCGTCCAGCGATAGTTGTCATAGATGTACGGATAGACCTTGGGGTCGATCTTGTTGGCCTGGAAGATGTTGGCGGCGACGCAGTTGGTGTCGGTCTTGTCGACCACCGACTGACAGGTCGGCGTGCCGTTGACGTTGACGACGTTCACGGCGTTGGCGAAGCGCGTGCTGTTGATCTCGTTGCGATCGGACAGCGTGTTCTCGACCCGCGAGGCGATGAAGTTGACGTCATAGTGCCAGCCGTCGAACAGGTCGCCCTTCGCGCCGGCGCTGACCCGATAGTCGGCATTGACGATGCGGTTGCGAACCGGCGTGCTGCCCGGTCCTTCCTGCAGCAGATAGTAATGAGCGCCGACGACGCTCGAACTGCCGGCCGCCCCGCCGCAGAGGCTCTGAGCCTGACTGGCCGACAGGAAGGGATTGCTGCAATTGATGCTGACGTCCTGATCGAAGGCGCCGGACTGCTGCTCGATGGAGACGTCGCGCATCACCAGCAGGTTGCTGTAGACCTCGAGCGCGTCGTTGAAGCGATAGTTGGCGAACAGGCCGCCGGTGAATCGCTTGTCGGCGCGGATGAAATTCCAATCCTTGCGGGTGTTGCTGGCGTAGTCGGAGGAATTGGCGGTCGAGACGAAGCTCTGGGTGCCGTCCTTGTTGACATAGTAGCCGTTGTTGGCGGTGTCGAGGCGGCCCCAGGGCGTGTAGCTGGTGTTGACCGAGCACGACAGCGCGGTGGTGGTGTTGGCCACCCGGCAGGATGAATAGTCGCGTTCACGCCACTTCACCGGCTTCTGGTCGCGATAGTCGGCGAAGACGCTGATATTGCCGTCGCCGTCGGCGAAATTCTTGCCGGCGGCGAAATTGATGTTCCACCGGCCGCCGTCTGTCACGTGCTTCGAGGGTAGCGGAAAGTTCGGATACTGCGAGATCAGCGACCGCATGGCGGTGTTGTCGTTGGTGTGCTGGTAGAAGCTGTAGGACGAGTTGACCTGCACGCCGTCGAACTTCTTGTTCAGCACGAAGTTGACCACGCCGGCCACGGCGTCCGAGCCGTAGGTCGAGGACGCGCCGCCCGACAGCACGTCGACGCGCGAGATCAGGGCCACCGGCACGATGTTGAGGTCGATGGCCTGCACGGGCAGCAGGCGCTCGCCGTCCAGCAGGACCAGCGTGCGCTGGTTGCCCAGCCGGCGCAGGTTGACCTTGGCCTGACCGCCATTGTCGAAGCCAGCGCCGAACTGGTTGTTGTCGGCCCGAACCTGCGGAAGGCGGTTGAGGGCGTCCTCGATGTTCACCACGCCCTGGAACTGCAGTTCCTGCTTGTCCATGCTGACGATCGGCGCCGCCGACTGGGCGTTCGGGCGGCGGATGCGCGTGCCGGTGACGATGACCGCCTCGACCGTGTCGCCCTTGTCGGCCTTCGTTTCGGCCTGTTGGGCCTGTGCCGCCTGGGAGAAGGCCAGGGCCGACATGGCGATCGACGCCATGAGTCCCGCTTTGAACCGAGCAGATTTGCCAACCATCTTGATAGACCCCTAGGCGCGGGTGAATTCCCGGCGTCCCCTAGAGGTCAAGACGGACGCCCGCTGCGGTTCCTTGGGCGAATTGACGAATTTATGTGATTTTCACGACAATCCTTGTCCGCCGCCGGCGCCGCCGTTGGGCGGCCTCGAAATTGGCGGTTCGCTGCACCTTCCAAAGGCAGGGGCGAAAAAGGGGAGGGCGGACAGTGTTCTTGACTCGTCGCCCCCTGAGGGCGCCCCTAATAGCGCCGCTTGCCTCAGAGTCGCCCCTCCCGATGATCGACCAGACCGCGCCAAAATCTACGGCGTCGCCCGCACGGCCGCTGCTCGGCCTTTCGAGGCAGGGCGCGCCGTGACGTCCAATCGGGAACACATCGTCAGATGGGTCGCCGAGCAGGTCATGCCGCACGAGGCGGGGGTGCGCGCCTGGTTGCGTCGCGCGCGCGTGCCCGCCGACGAGATCGACGACCTGATGCAGGAGGCCTACGCCAAGCTGGTCGGCTTGCAGCAGGTCGACCAGATCGAGAGCCCGGACGGCTATTTCTTCCAGGTGGTTCGCAACCTGCTCACCGACAAGCTGCGGCGCGCCAAGGTGGTTCGCATCGAGGCGGTTACGGAAATCGAAGCGCTGTCCGTCTGTTCAGATGAGCCTTCACCCGAACAGGCCACGGCCGCGCGTCGCGAACTGTCCAGGGTGCAGGCCCTGATCCAAGCTTTGCCGGAACGCTGCCGGCGGGTATTCGAATTGCGAAAGGTGCTGGGCGTGCCGCAACGTGAAATCGCTCGACGGCTGGGCATCAGCGAAAGCGCCGTCGAGAACGAGGCGGTCAAAGGCATGCGCTTGATCATGCGCGCGCTTGAGGAAGAGGGCGCCGACTTGCGCGGCGACCGGATGAGAAAGACGAATGACCGATCGCGAAAAGGCTGAGGATATCGAGGCGGAAGCCGCCCGATGGGTCTGGCGATTGGACCGCGACGGCCGCGCCCCGGAACTGGAAGCTCAGCTCGAGGCCTGGCTCGAGGGCGACGCGCGCCGCCGCGGCGCCTTCCTGAAGGCCGAGTCGGTCTGGACCTTGCTGGACCGGGCGCGGGAAACCGGGTCGCGGCCGCTCGCCAGGCCTGCGCGGCCAGTGTCGCGCCGCGCGCTGCTGGCCGGCGCGGGCGGAGCGATCGCGGCGGCGATGGTCGGGGCCGGGGTCCTGATCCTGCGCGAGGAGCGATTCAGCACCGGCCTCGGCGAGGTTCGCCGCGTGCCGTTGGGGGACGGCTCGGCCGTCGCCATCAACACCGCCTCGGCTGTGGAGGTGGCTTTCCGGCGGACGCAGCGCACGGTTCGTCTGCAGGAGGGCGAGGCCTGGTTCCAGGTCGCTCACGACGTCCAGCGGCCGTTCGTGGTCGAGGCCGGCTCGGTCCGCGTGCGCGCCGTCGGCACGGCTTTCTCGGTGCGGCGACGGGCGAACGGCGCCGACGTCCTGGTCACCGAGGGGGTCGTCGAGGTCTGGGCCGAGGGGGCGACCCGTCCCCCCGCCCGCCTGAAGGCCGGGCAGAGCGCCTTCGTCGACGCGACCGCCGTCGTTCGGCCGGCGCTCGCCGGGCCCGAAGCCGTCGATCGAAAGCTGGAATGGCGTTACGGAAAGATCGACCTGGCCGGCGAGACCCTGGGCGAGGCGGTGGCCGATTTCAATCGCTACAACGACCGCAAGCTGGTTATCGCCGATCCGGGCATCGCCAGCGAGCGGCTCTATGGCGCCTTCAACACGGGCGGTCCGGACGCGTTTGCCGCGGCGGTCGGCGCCAGCCTGGGCGTCGAGGTCGAGGTCCGCGACAGCGAAATCATCCTGGGTCGGAGGCGTACATCATAGCCGCGCCGACCGTTCCCGAAGATGTCGCGCAGGGTGCGGGCGCATCGCCTTGCTCCGGGTCGAAAACGTGGTCTTCGCCTGGGCGCCGGCGACGCCTTCTGGTCTGCCTGGTCGCGATCGGGGCGGGGTTGGCCCAGCCGGCCCTGGCGGGCGTGAAGACCTTCCACATCAAGGCCCAGGACGCCGGACCGGCCGCGACGGAATTCGCCCGCCAGGCGGATGTGCAACTGGTGCTGTCCGCCGCCGCGGCCAGAGGCAAGCGCACCAACGCCGTGAACGGCGCCTTCGACGTCGGCGAGGGGCTGGAACTGATGCTGAAAGGCACGGGTTTGCGGGCGCGTCGGCTAGCGCCGGGGATCTATGTCGTCACCCAGGAGGCCAGGGCTCCGCCGGTGAAGCCCGTGGCAGTCCCGCTAGGCGCGCCGCCCGAACTGGTCACGCCATCGCCCATCGACGCGTTGGTGGTGACGGGCACGCGCATCCGTCGGGCCAACACCGCCGCGGCCGCGCCGGTGACGACCCTGTCCCAGGCAGACCTGCGCCTGGGCGGCGTGCTTAATCTGGAGGAGGCGATCAACCGGCTGCCCGAGGCGCGCGCCGACACGACGCAGTTCACCAACGGCTCGGACGCCGACGGCCGGGCCCAGATCAACCTTCGCAACCTGGGTCATCAAAGGACCCTGATCCTGCTGGATGGCGAACGCCTGGCGCCCGTGCAGGCGGTCGACCTCAACATCATACCGGCCGCCCTGGTCAAGCGCATCGACATCCTGACCGGCGGCGCCTCGACCGCCTACGGCTCGGACGCGGTGGCCGGGGTCGCCAACTTCGTGCTGGATCGCGATTTCGAGGGCGTCCGGATCGACGGCGGCTACAGCGTCTACCAGCACGCCAACGACGATGTCGCGGTTCGCGGCGTGGCCGCCCGCTTCGCCAATGTGAAGACCCCGGCTTGGCGCAAGACCGACGGCGTCCGCAAGGATTTGACGATCGCGGCGGGGACGCGGTTCGCGGGAGGGCGCGGCGAGATCGCGCTTTTCGGCGCCTACCGCAGCCAGGATCCCGTCCAGTGGAAGGACCGCGACTTCTCCGCCTGCCGGATCGTCGCGGCCGAGACCGACGGCGGGCCATCCTGCGCGGTCAGCACGCTCTACACGCACCACGGCCGGTTTCGGCCGATCACCGGTCCCTCGGCGGGGCAGGTCTTCTACACCGGCGCGGACGGCGTGTTCGCGCCGGAAGCCGACGGCGACCTCTACGCGACCAACACCCGCGAGAGCTTCAACTTCATGAGGTCCGACGAGCGCCGATCGGCGGGCGCCTTCATGAATTTCAAGGCCTCCGAGGCCGCCGAATTCCACGCCAGCCTGCTCTACATGAAGGACGCGACCTACAGCCAGTTCTACCCCTACATCAACACCGCCGACGTCCCGACGGGCGGCTTCCAGATCAACTGCCGCAACCCGTTCCTGTCGGCCAGCCAGGCGGCGTTGCTCTGCGGTCCGGCGGCCGGATCGAGCCAGTTGGTCTCCACCGCATACACCGCGATCATGAGCGGTCCCGCCACCCGGCCGCTACGCGCCGAGGCGATCAACCAGGACTACCGGATCAGTCTGGGCGTCGGCGGCGAGGTGTTCGAGCATTGGCGCTACGACCTGTCGGCGATCCGCTCGGTGGTGTTCAGCTCGCTGTCCGACAGCAACGAGATCGACCCGGTCCGGCTCAACAACGCCCTGAACGTCGAACTGGTCGATGGAGCCCCGACCTGCGTCGCCAAGCTCAGCGGCGTCGATCCGGCCTGCGTGCCAGCCGACATCTTCCGGCAGAACGGATTGGATCCGCGCTTCTACGCCTACGCTTATCGCGACTATGTCTGGGCCAACCATTATGGCCAGACGGATCTTGTCGCCAACCTGTCGGGGGACCTGACCGGCTATGGCGCGAAGAGTCCGTGGGCCAACCGGGGCCTCGCCGTGGCGCTTGGCCTCGAATATCGGGCGGACTCCCTCAAGCAGAAAATCGATGCGGCGACACTGGCCTTCGAGCAGTTGAGCCCGCCGTTACGCGGCCGGCAGTCGGTCTATGAGATCTATGGCGAGATGCAGGCGCCGATCGCCGAGGGACGGCGCGGAGTCGAACGCCTGGAGGTCAATGCGGGCGTTCGATATTCCAAGTACGATACCGACGACGACCTTCTGGCCACCCGAAAATACGAGCTGCAGTATCAGCCCACGCGCGACTGGCTGGTCCGCGCCAGCCTGAACAAGGCCGCCCGGGCGCCGAACATCTCCGAGCTCTATACCGGCTCGAGCTACGGCGTGGTCGGTCTGTCGGATCCCTGCTCGGGCGCTTCTCCCACGGCCAGCCTCGTCGCCTGCCAGCGGACCGGCGTGACGGCCGCCCAGTACGGCCACATCCCCGATTGCCCCGACCATCTGTGCCAGACCTATGGCGGCAACGGGAACCGGAGCCTGCGCGCCGAGAACGCCAGGACCCGGACCATCGGCCTGGTCTATACGCCCCGAGCCCTGCCGGGCTTCAGCCTGTCGGCCGACTACTACCGGATCGCGGTGAAGGGCTACATCGGACCGATCCTGGCCGACAACGTGTTCCGGAACTGCCTGGACAAGGGCGGGGACTACTACTGCCAGTTCGTGCACCGCGCAGCCGACACGGGCGGCCTGTTCGGCAGCCCGGCGACCGGCGGGTACATCGCCGCCGGCGCCCAGAACACCGCCCTGCTGATCAACGAGGGCGTCGACGTCCAGGCGAGCTACGACCTGTCGCTGGGCGCGCTCGGTCGGCTTGGCTTCGACCTGACGGGGGTGCGGCTGGTCACCACCGGCGGCAAGAGCGCGCCGGACGATCCCCTGCACAACTGCGCCGGCTATTTCGGGCCGCCCCAGTGCTACGCGCCCCAGCCGCTTTGGCGCCATAACCTCGGCGTCACCTGGCGGCCGCCTTGGCGCGAGGCGGTCGTGGCCCTGACCTGGCGCCACATCGGCCCGACGCGGCTGGCCGCCAACAGCGCCGATCCGACGATCAACGCGGGCGCGACGCCCTACGCCTATGGGCCGTTCACCAGGCTCGAGGCCTACGACTATATCGACCTCGGGGTCTCGGTGCGGCTGCGCCCAGGCCTGACCGTGCGCGTGGTGGCCAACAACCTGTTCGACAGGACCCCGCCGGTCGTTCCGTCGACCTTCGTGGACGGCACCACCAACAACCCCAACACCTACACCGGAACCTACGACCCGCTGGGGCGCGACCTGCATCTCGCCTTCAGCCTAGGCTTCTAGGCCGGCTCTTTTCCATCCTTTCCTTGAGTTCTGTCATGACGCGTCATCGTCCCTTTATCTCCATAATCGCCATCGCGCTTGGGCTTGCGGCGCCCATCACAGTCGCTTGGGCGCAAGGCGCCGTTCCGGCGGGTTTCGCCGCCCCGCCGCTGCCGGCCTTGGGCGTCAACACAGTCGCCGATGTCGAGCCGCGCGTTCCGCGGCCGCCCGGAGAGCCCTGCGTCGCGCCGCTGTTCGCCCCACGGCAATTCGAGGGCGTGGAGCCGGTCGCTTTCGCCTACGCGCCGCCCGCCGGCTGTCGCGGCCCCTGGGCCAAGGTCGTGCTGGAAGCCGATTTCGACGTCAGCGCCGGCCGGCAGTTCGACCGCACCGCCATCATCCACCTGGGCGGCGTGAACCTCTATTACGGCACCACGATGGAGCCACGAAAGGCCATCGCGCCGGCCTGGCATGTGGAGCGGGACGTGAGCGACTACGCCGCTCTGCTAACCCAGCCGGGCGCCGGCGAGGTGCTGATCGCCAATGTCGTTAACGAAACCTACACCGGACGTCTGACCGCCAGCGCGCGTCTGCTGTTCTATCCCGCCGCAGCCTCGACGTCGCCCCCGGCCGCGCCGCAGCTCGTGCAGCCGATCTCCAACGGCTTGGCCAAGCTCACCAAGGACAACGACCGCCTGGCGCGGACCGTGGTGTTGCCGACCAATGTCGAGCACCTGGCGCTGGACGTCATCGCCCAAGGGCAGGCCGACGACGAGTTCTGGTACGACTGCGTTCCCGACGTCCTGGCTTCCGACAAGGAAGGCCGATGCGGGGGCGGGGCCTTCCGACAGGTGGAGGTGTTCATCGACGGCCAACGCGCCGGCTTGGCCTCGCTGTTTCCCTGGATCTTCACGGGCGGGATCAATCCGTACCTATGGTTCCCCGTCCCCGCGCCGGAGACCTTGAACTTCACGCCGTCCCGGATCGACCTGACGCCGTTCGCCGGCGTGGTGAACGATGGCCGGCCGCATCGCATCGAGGTTTCTGTCCCTGGCGTGCGCAACTACTACCTGGTCACCGCCAGCCTGCTGGTCTGGCGTGACGCCGGGGCCAGCTCGACCCGGGGACGGCTGGTGCGCAACACCCTGACCGCGCCGCGCGAGACCACGGACGCTCGTCGCGTGAAGGCCGACAAGCAGGGCCTCAATGGGCGGATCGACACGCGCCTGGTCCAGGACGGGGAAGTGGCGGGCGTCCTCCAGACCTCCCACGGCGAAGTCGCCACCCGGGTACGCTACGCCATGTCGTTCTCGAACCGCCAGGACTACGTCTCCAACGACAAGGTCCAGATCGGGCGGATGCGACAACTGACGCGCCTGCGGGTCGACACGCGGCGCACCGACCCGTCCGGAACCGCCACCCGTCGGGAAGTCCTGTCCTACCCGTTGAGCACCGTCACCCAGGAGACGGTCACGGTCGACGGGACCGACCAGACCGCCACTGTCGATCTGACCTTGGGCCGGACCGAGCGCGAAGTCGCTTCGGATGGTCGGGTCTGGACCCGCGCGCTCAGCAACCACGTCGCGCCCACCGCCCATGGCCAGTTCAACCGCGCAGCCCGGCGCTTCCAGAACGCTTCGGGATCATCGGTCCAGCGATATCGGCTCGAGGACAGCGCCATCGGTTGCTACGGCCGCACCGTCGTCGTGAAGGACAACGCCGTGGTCACGGCGCGGGACGGATGCTGACCCGAAGGATCGCGACCGGGCGTCTCGCATGAAGCGGACCTGAGACTCCGCGACGGCGTCTGGCCGAGGCCGCTGACATCGGCGGCCGTCGGCCGACGGCGTCGAGACCCGCCATTTTCATGGCCCCAAGAATTTGCTTGGAGAGCGTTACGGTATAACATAATAGAGGCGGGAGCATTCTTTCATGAGGGTCAAATGCGACTGCGTACGATGTTGCTGGCGGCGGCCGGAGCCGGGGGTCTGTTGGCCTGCGCCAGCCAAGCCGGAGCCCAGGATCTAGGCCATTCGGTGTCCGAGGTGGTGATTACCGCTTCCCCCCTGGCGGGTGACCCCGATCGCTTCGCGACGATCGTCGAGCAGGTGAGCCGTGACCAGGTTCTGAGCAACGGCGGGGCCAGCCTGGCCGACGCCCTGCGCAACGTGCCTGGCGTGGCCGGGACGGGCTTCGCGGCCGGCGCCAGCCGTCCAGTCATCCGCGGCATGGACGCCCAGCGCGTGAAGCTGGCCGAGAACGGCCTGTCCAGTTCGGACGTCTCGGACGTCGGGCCCGACCACGGCGTGCCGATCGATCCGCTGGCGGCGCAGCAGATCGAAGTGGTCCGCGGCGCGGCCACCCTGCGCTACGGCAGCCAGGCGATCGGCGGCGTGGTCAACGTCATCAACAACCGCATCCCGCTCAAGCCGATCGACGGGATCGAGGGCGAAACGACGGCGGCCTATTCCACCAGTTCGGCGACGGGCGAGGGCACGGTCAGCCTTGATGCGGGGCAGGGGCCGTTCGCGGTCCACCTGGACGGCTTCGGTCGTCGGGCCAGCAACTACGACACGCCCGACGGCGTGCAGCCCAACTCGTTCTTCCGCGGCAACGGCTATTCCGGCGGCGCGTCCTACTTCTTCGGCGACGACAGCCGCGTCGGCGCCAGCGGCACGCACTACGAAGCGCGCTACGGCATTCCGTCCGACGACACCTTCATCCGCATGAAGCAGGACAAGGGCGCCGTGGGCGGGTCGTTCAAGTTCGGCCAAGGCCTGCTGCAGCGGATCAACGTCGATGCCGGCTACGCCGACTATACCCACAGCGAGATCGATCCCGAGACCAATGCGGTCCTGTCGACCTTCAACAACAAGGAGTGGGACGGCCGCGCCGAAGCGCTGTTCGGCGCCACCGGGCCGCTCTCGGCCTCGGCGCTCGGCGTCCAGTTCCAGGACCGCAAGTTCAGCGCCCTGGGCGAGGGGGCCGACTATCTGCTGCCCACCCACACCCAGAGCGCCGCGGCCTTCGCCTTCGTGGAGGCCCCGATCGGAGCCCTGCAGTTCCAGGGGGCGGCGCGCGTCGAGCGTGTGAAGATCGACGGCACGCCGGCCACGGGGATCGAGACGAGCCGCGACTTCACGCCCTTCAGCCTGTCGGGCGGCTTCACCTACGACGCTTCCGACGCCCTGCGCCTGGGCCTGACGGTCGCCTCGGCGGCGCGGGCGCCGGCCCAGACCGAACTGTTCGCCCGGGGGCCGCACGACGGCCCGGCGACGTTCGAGACCGGCGATCCGGAGCTGAAGATCGAGCGCGCCAATTCTCTGGAGGCGACGGCGCGCTACAAGCTCGGTTCGGAAGGCCGTATCGAGGCCTCGGCCTGGGCCGCGCATTTCGACAACTACATCTACGGCGCGCTGACCGGGCGCCTGTGCGATGAGGACGGGGTCTGCGCGGCTGGCGGCGATGGCGAGCTCAAGGAACTCAACTACGGCCAGCGCGACGCCAACTTCTGGGGCCTTGAGGCCAAGGCGTTCTTCCCGCTGGCCTCGGTGGGCGGCGGCAAGCTGTCGGGCCAGGTGCTGGGCGACTATGTCCGCGCCAAGTTCACGGGCGGCGGCGGCGACGTGCCGCGCATCCAGCCCGGCCGGTTCGGGGGCGGTCTCGACTGGGACAACGACGTCGTCGACGCCAGTTTCCTGGTGCTGGCCGTGTCGTCGCAGGACCATGTCGGCGTGGCCGACCTGGCGACCGACGGCTACACCTCGGTCGACGCCCAGGTCCGCTGGAAGCCGTTCAAGGCCAAGCCGGGGATCGCGTTGACGCTCGTCGGCCACAACCTGGCCGACGAGACGATCCGCAACGCCACGGCGCTGAATAAGGATTCGGTCGTCATGCCGGGCCGCGACGTCCGCCTGGTGCTCAGCGCCAAGTTCTGACCGGGCGCGGCGATCCCGCCTTCCACGAGGCGGGATCGCTGGCGAACCGGTCTGCTCGCTTTCAAGGCTCAATACGCCCGTATGATGTGAGGTCCACATCGTGCGGGCGTCTTGCTTCTGGAGGGCAGGAGCCAGCAGAGCGGCCCGTCGGCGTTCGGACGGGCGTCTCCAAACAGGTTCAGATCCGATCGAGGCGGGGCTATGGGCCAGCCCGACATCACCGTCCGTCTGACCAGCTTGAAGCCCGCGACCCTTCCGACAGCGGTGTCTTTCGCGGGCGGTATAGACAACGTTGTCGTAGTCTCATACGACAACGTTGTCGTTGCGGCGCTCGAACCCGCCCGACGGAAGGCCTCCGCCGGAGGGGCCGGAGGAAACACAGGGCATTTCATGATCATTCGCACCCTCACGCTCGCCTCGAGCCTCGTCGTCCTGGCGGCCACGACCTCGACCCATGCCGCCACGCCCTCCGACCGGTCCTGGATGAATCCGAAGCTCTCGCCGGACGAACGCGCGGCGCTGCTGGAGAAGGAGCTGACCCTGGACGAGCGCATCGGCTTGGTCCATGGGCCGATGTCGATGCCGATCTTCGGGATCACCAAGCCCGAGGGCGCGATCGGCTCGGCCGGCTACATTCCGGGCGTTCCGCGCCTGGGCGTGCCAGCCCTGCAGGAAAGCGACGCCAGTCTCGGCGTCACCAACCCGCTGGGCGTGCGGCCGGGCGACGGCGCCACGGCGCTGCCGTCGGGCCTGTCGCTGGCGGCGACCTTCAACGCCAAGCTGGCCTATGAGGGCGGGGCGGTGGTTGGGCGCGAAGCGCGGGCCAAAGGCTTCAACGTCCAGCTGGCCGGCGGCGTGAACCTGGCGCGCGATCCTCGCAACGGCCGCAACTTCGAATATCTGGGCGAGGACCCCTGGCTGGCCGGCAACCTGGCCGGCGCGTCGATCAAGGGCATCCAGGACCAAGGGATCGTTTCGACAATTAAGCACTTCGCGCTGAACGGCCAGGAGACCAGCCGCCATTTCGCCAATTCTGTGATCGATGAAGCCGCGCACCGCGAAAGCGACCTGCTGGCCTTCCAGATCGCCATCGAGAAGGGCCAGCCCGGTTCGGTGATGTGCGCCTACAACCTGGTCAATGGCGACTACAGCTGTGGCAACAACCACCTGTTGAACACGGTTCTGAAGGGCGATTGGGACTACAAGGGTTGGGTGATGTCGGACTGGGGCGCGGTCCACGCCACCGACTACATCGTCAAGGGGCTGGACCAGCAGTCGGGTGAACAGCTGGACGCCAAGGTCTGGTTCGGCGCGCCGCTCAAGGAGGCCGTCGAGAAGGGGCAGATCCCGGCCGCGCGGCTGTCGGACGCCAGTCGTCGCATCCTGCGTTCGATGTTCGCCGTGGGCCTTTTCGAAAAGCCGGTGGCGCCTGGCGGCGCGATCGACTACGCCGCTAACGCCGAGGTGGCCCGCGCCGCGGCCGCCGAGGGCATCGTCCTCCTGAAGAACCGCGAAGGCCTGCTGCCGCTGGCCGGGACCGCCAAGACCATCGCCGTGATCGGCGGTCACGCGGACGCCGGCGTGCTGTCGGGCGGCGGCTCGTCCCAGGTCGTGCCGCCGGGCGGCGCCAAGCGGGTGGTGCCGCTGGGCGGCGAGGGCATGATGGGGCCGTTCCGCAGCGAGTACTTCAACGGCTCTTCGCCCCTGGCCGCCATCCGCAAGGCCGCGCCGGACGCCAAGGTCACCTTCGACGACGGGCGCTACGTGTCCGCCGCGGTCGCCGCAGCCAAGGCCGCCGACATCGTGGTGGTGTTCGGCAACCAATGGATGGGCGAGGGCGAGGATGCTCCCGACCTGTCGCTGCCGGACGGCCAGGACGCCCTGATCGCCGCGATCACGGCCGCCAATCCCAACACCGTCGTGGTGCTGCAGACCGGCGGTCCGGTGTCGATGCCCTGGCTCGGCCAGGCCGGCGCGGTCGTCGAGGCCTGGTATTCGGGCGCCAAGGGCGGCGAGGCGATCGCCGACGTCCTGTTCGGCGCGGTCAATCCCTCGGGCCGCCTGCCCATGACCTTTCCGGCCGCCATCGACCAGTATCCGCGCGCTCAACTGCCAGGCCTGGGACTACCGGAAAAGACGCGCTTCGACGTCGTCTATTCCGAGGGGGCGGAGGTCGGCTACCGGCGCTTCGCCAAGACCGGCGAGAAACCCCTGTTCCCCTTCGGCTACGGCCTGTCCTACACGACTTTCGGTTTCGCGAACCTGACCGTGACCGGCGGGCCGACCCTGACGGTGAGCTTCGATGTGGCCAACACCGGCCAGCGTCCGGGGAAGGCCACGCCGCAGGTCTATCTCACCGATGCGGCCGGCCAGCCGGTTCAGCGGCTGATCGGATTCGACAAGGTCGATCTCAAGCCCGGCGAGACGCGTCACGTCGCCCTCACCGCCGACGCGCGCCTACTCGGCCGCTTCGACGCCAAGGTCAACCGCTGGGTGCTCGACGCCGGCCGCTATCAGGTCGGCGTCGGCGGCGCGTCGAACGACCTGGCTCTACGCGGCGCCGCCAACCTCAAGGCCGAAACCCTGAAACCCTGACCTTCGTCGTCCAGGAAGCGCCAGGCCGTCAGTGAGACGACCTGGACCCCGGTTGCGGAGTGGACGCCTCGCGCAAGACGGTGCGCGCGGCGCTCACTGTTCGCGGAACGATCGGAACAGGCGCTGCTGCAGCGGCTCGACCAGGTACTGCAGGGCCGTGCGCTTGCGCAGGGGCACCACCACCTCGACGGGCATGCCGGCCTTCAGCATCGGCGCCTCGCGGCCCGGCTGCTTCAGGGCGGCCAGCTCTTCCGGCGGCACGGCGACCTCGGCGCGGAAGTAGCGCGCCCCGGTCTTCTCGTCGGTGAAGCCGTCGGCTGACAGCTTGGTCACCTTGCCCTCCAGCAGCGGCAGGTGGCGGTCGTGGAAGGCGCTCAGCCGCACGTCGGTGGTCTGGCCGACATGGATGTCGTCGGCGTCGTTGGCCGCGACCCGGGCCTCGATGACCAGCGGCGCGCGGCGGGGCACGATCTCCATCAGGGTGTCGCCGGGCTGGGCCAGGCCGCCGACCGTGAACACCTTCAGCCCCACCACCTGGCCCGAGGCCGGGGCGCGGACCATGCCGCGGGACAGCTGGTCGCGGGCCGCCGACAGCTTGGGCTTCAGCTCGTTGAGGTCGACCTCGGCGGCGCGCAGGTCGACGATGACCTCGTCCATCCGCTGGCGGTCGCCCTGCAGGGCCTGCATCCGGGTCTCGCCGATGCCCTCGCGGGCGCTGGCGGCCTGGGCGCGGAAGGCGCCGTCGGCCCCGGTCAGGTCGGCGGCGGCGCGCTCCAGCGCCCGCACCCGGGTCAGGGGCGCATAGCCCTGGGCGGCCAGCTTCTTCATGCCCTCTAGCTCCTCGCCGATCAGCCGCTGCTGCTCGCGATTGGCGGCCAGCTGGCGCTCATAGCCGTGGATCTGTTCGCTGAGCTGGCTGGCGCGTTCGCCCAGCACCCCGTGCTGGGAGTCCCGCGCGCCCCGCCGGGCGGCCAGCTGGCGGCGCTCCAGCGCCAGGGCCTCGTCGGCCAGCAGCTTGTCCTCGGGCGCCAAGCCGATGAAGGCCACGGGAACCGGCGGCTCGGCCAGGCCGTCGCGCTCGGCGATCAGTCGGGCCCGCTGGGCCTCGACCGCGAACAGCCGCGAGGCCAGGGCCCGCTCCTGGGCGCGGATGTCCTGGACATTGATCTCGACCAGCACCTGGCCCTGGCGGACCACGTCGCCCTCCTGCACGCGCAGGGCCGAGATCACCCCGCCCTCGCGGTGCTGCACCGCCTGGCGGCTGCCCGACACCGCCACCACGCCGGGGGCGTAGGCGCCGGCGTCCAGCGGGGCCAGGGCCGCCCAGCCCAGGAAGCCGACGAAGAAGGCCCCCGCCGCGGCTAGGCCGACGCGCAGCTCCCAGCGGGTCCCGTCGCTGGGACCGTCGTCCTCCAGCACCCCGGCCGGGATGATGTCGTCATAGGTCGAGCGGATCAGCGAACCGGTCATGGCTGCCTCGTGGCGCGAAGGTCGGCTTCGGTGTTAGCGGCGCGCGGCAGGCTGGCGACGCGCGATTCCAGGGCCTTGAGCACCTCGCGGCGCGGACCGTAGAGGTCGACCACGCCCTCGCGCAGCACCAGCAGCTTGTCGGCGATGCCCAGGATGTTGAGCCGGTGGGCGATGACCACCAGGGCCGCGCCCCGGGCCTTCTGGGCGGCGACGGCGTGCTCGAGCGCGGTCTCGCCCTCGGAGTCGAGGTTGGAGTTGGGCTCGTCGAGCACGAAGATCCGCGGCTCGCCGTACAGGGCCCGGGCCAGGGCCAGGCGCTGGGCCTGGCCGGCCGAGAGGCCGCCGCCGTTGGGGCCCAGCTGGGTCTCGTAGGCGTCGGGCAGCCGCAGGATCATCTCGTGCGCCCCGGCGGCCACGGCCGCGGCCACGGCCCGGGCGTCGATCTCGGCCGGGTCGCTCTCGAGGATGCTGGCGAAGCGGGCGATGTTCTCCTTCACCGTGCCGGCGAACAGGCCGCAGTTCTGCGGCAGGTAGCCGATATGGGCGGCCAGTCGCTCCTGCTGCCAGTCGGCAAGGTCGGCGCCGTCGACGCGGATGCAGCCGTGGTCAGGGGCCAGGGCCCCGACCAGCAGCCGGGCCAGGGTGGTCTTGCCGGCCCCGCTGGGCCCGACCACGCCGATGATCTCGCCAGGGTTCACGTCGAACGACACGCCGCGCAGGATCATGCCGGACCCGTCCGCGGTGCGGACGCTGGCCTGCTCGGCCCGCAGGCGGCCTTGAGGATCGGGCAGCCGGGTGCGCGGGATCGGGGTCGGGGCCTGGCGGAACAGCTCGACCAGGGTGTTGAAGCCCTCGCGGGCCTGGATCACGCCCTTCCAGGCGCCGACGATCTGCTCGATCGGCGCCAGGCTGCGGCTGAGCAGGATCGAGGCGGCGATCACCCCGCCGGCCGAGATCTCGTGCTTCACGGCCAGCCAGGCGCCCGTGCCCAGGGCCAGGGACTGCAGGGTCAGGCGCAGGAAGCGGATCAGGCCCGAATAGACCCCGCCGGTGAACTGGGCGCCGGCCTGCAGGCCGACGGCGGTGCGGCGTTCGATCAGCTGGCGGACGATCAGCGGCTGGCGCATGCCTAGGGCCCGGACTAGGCCCCCCTGCGAGGCGATGGCCTCCTGGGCGGCGTAGGCCTGGGTCGAGGCTTCGTGCAGCGCCCCCAGCTTGGCGCGGGTGGCCCGCTCGTTGAGGATGGCCAGGACCAGCAGGGCCAGGGCCCCGCAGACCGAGATCGCGCCCAGCACCGGGTGGAGGATGAAGCACAGGGCCAGGTAGATCGGGGTCCAGGGCGCGTCCAGCAGGGCCAGGGCGGCCGGGCCGGCGACCACGCCGCGGAAGGCGTCGAACTCGCGCATCGCCTGGCGCAGTCGCGGCCCCGCCCCTCGGTCCAGGCCGCCGGTCAGGCGGGCCAGGACCTCGGCGGCCAGTTCGCGGTCGAGCCGCAGGCCCAGCCGGACCAGGACCCGCTGGCGCAGGCTGTCCAGCATGGCCAGGGTGGCGAGGGCGAAGACCACGGCCACCGTCAGGAAGACCAGGGTCAGGATCCCGCCCGTGGGCAGGACCCTGTCGTAGATCTGGAGCATATACAGCGTCGGGGCCAGGTAGAGGATGTTGACCAGGGCGCTGAAGCCGGCGGCGATCAGCACGTGCCGCCGGCAGGTTCGCAGCGCGGTGGCGAGCGGCTCAGGGATCTGTTTCCGGGTCCGAGCCGCTCGTTCCCCAGCCGCGCTGCGCCCGCTCATGCCAACACGTCTTCGTGATAGCGGACCAGGGTCTCCACGAAGAGGTGGTCGTCGGCGCTGCACGAATAGAACACGCCGTTGACCGTGCCGTGGTTGTTGTACTCGTCCAGGGCGGTGTGAAGCGCCGCGCCGGAACCCTGCCATGCCGCGCTGTTCTGCTTGATGGCCGGACCGTTGAAGTCGGCGATCCCGTCATGGTTGGCGTCGGCATATTGCTGCAGCCAGTCGATCGCCAGGTCCATCTTGTGGGCCGGGCTGTTGAGGTCGGCGGGACTGCCGGCCCCGTTCCCGGCCTCGAAGTTCAGCCAGGCGGCGATCACGTCGCGTCCGAGGACATAGCGGGCGTCCTGCGACGGCTTCATCGAGGCGTCGATGACCTTCAGGGCCAGGGCCAGCGACATCTGCAGGGTGTCCTCGCCGGCGTCGGTGACCCCGTTGCCGTTGTCGTCGCCCAGCAGGATGTAGCGTTCCTCCTTGTTGCTGTTGCCCGGGTCGGGCCCGTCGTTGATGCCGTTGTTGAAGGCCAGCAGCTCGCCGGTCGGGAACTCGGGACCGGACTTGGTCTCATTGCCGACCGTGCCGTCCCAGAAGGTCAGGCCGTTGGGCGACAGCCAGAAGCCGGGGGTGCGGGTGCCGACGCAGTCGATCAGGCCATAGTAGTAGGCCAGGTCATGGTCGGTCGCCGTGCCGCCGGAATAGGTTCCTGTGGCGGTGGCGTCGTTGACGTGCTGGCCGACGGTCCACGGGGCGTTGATGATGAACTGGTCGGTCTCGCCGACATCCAGCGCGCCCAGGGCCATGGCCGTGCCGGGGGCCGCCCCGTTCAGGTCGAACACCGAGTCGGTGACCGTGGTGTTGGTCAGGGTGACGTTGCCGGTGTTGGTGACCACGAACTTGAACTGGATGCTCGCGCCCGAGGTGGCGATCGGCCCCAGCGGACTGTCGGCGTCGTCCCAGGTAGCGCCGCCGTCGATCGACACATACTTCTCGATGTCGATGCTGGCCCGTTGCGCGACAGGCACATTGGCGTCGTCGGTGTCGGGGTCGGTCTCGTTGGAGTCGGCCGTGGCGGTGTTCTGCAGCAGGCCGTCGCCGCCGCCGTTGGAGTCGAGCTCGGCCTGGGTGACGGTATGGGCCGCCGTGTAGCTCCAGGTTTCGCCGACATTCAGCACGCCGTCATTGTTGCCGACGATGTCGGCCCCGCGGACGATCGAACCGACGTCCGCGAACGGATCGGTGACCGTCACGCCGGTCAGGCTCGTATTGCCGGTATTGGCGACGCTGATCGTGTAGCTGATCAGCTCATTGGCCGTATCGGCCGTACCACCAGGCACCGAGGCGTCCTTGGTGATGTTCAGCGAAGCACGCTGTTCGACCGGCACGCTGGCGTCGTCGGTGTCCTCGCCGGTCTCGTTGGAGTCCGCCGTGGCGAGGTTCTGCAGCAGGCCGTCGCCGCCGCCGTTGGAGTCGATCTCCGCCTGGGTGACGGTGTGAGCCGCCGTATAGCCCCAAGTCTCGCCGACTTCGAGCAGGGCGTCGTTATCGCCGACCACGTCCGCGCCGCGGGCGATCGAGCCGACGTCCGCGAACGGGTCGGTGACGGTCACGCCGGTTAGGGTGGTGTTGCCGGTGTTGGCGACGGTGATCGTGTAGCTGATCAGCTCGCCGGCCGCGTCAGCCGTACCACCGGGCACCGAGGCGTCCTTGGTGATGTTCAGGCTGGGCCTTTGATCGACCGGCACGCTGGCGTCGTCGGTGTCCTCGCCGGTCTCGTTGGAGTCCGCCGTGGCGACGTTCTGCAGCAGGCCGTCGCCGCCGCCGTTGGAGTCGATCTCCGCCTGGGTGACGGTGTGAGCCGCCGTGTAGCCCCAGGTTTCGCCGACTTCGAGCAGGGCGTCGTTATCGCCCGACACGTCGGCCCGGCGCACGATCGAGCCGACGTCCGCGAACGGGTCGGTGACGGTCACGCCGGACAGGGTGGTGTTGCCGGTGTTGGCGACGGTGATCGTGTAGCTGATCAGCTCGCCGGCCGCGTCGGCCGTACCCCCAGGCACCGAGGCGTCCTTGGTGATGTTGAGGGCAGGGTTGCGGGCGACCGGCACGCTGGCGTCGTCGGTGTCCTCGCCGGTCTCATTAGAGTCCGCCGTGGCCACGTTCTGCAACAGGCCGTCGCCGCCGCCGTTGGAGTCGATCTCGGCCTGGGTGACGGTGTGGGCCGCTGTATAGCCCCAGGTTTCGCCGACTTCGAGCAGGGCGTCGTTGTCGCCCACCACATCCGCGCCGCGGGCGATCGAGCCGACATCCGCGAACGGATCGGTCACCGTCACACCGCTGAGCGTCATGTTGCCGGTGTTGGCGACGGTGATCGTATAGCTGATCAGCTCGCCGGCCGTGTCGGCCGTGCCGCCGGGCACCGAGGCGTCCTTGGTGATGTTCAGGGCCGGGTTCTGGGCGACAGGCACGCCGGCGTCGTCGGTGTCGGCGCCGGTCTGGTCGCTGTCGGCCGTGGCGGTGTTGCCGATCGTGCCGCCAGCATCGATCTCGGCCTGGGTGACCGTGTGGGTGGCCGTGTAGTGCCAGGTCTCGGTCAGGTCGAGGACGTTGTCATGGTCGACGTCGCCGCTGTTGAAGCCGCTGGACAGCACCGGGGCCAGATTCGACACGAACGGGTCGGTCACGACCACCCCGGTCAGGGGCACATTGCCGGTATTGGCGACGCTGATCGTGTAGCTGATCACCTCGCCGGCCCAGTCGGCCGTGCCGCCGGGGACGCTGGCGTCCTTGGTGATGTTCAGGGCCGGATTGGGCAGGAAGTTGCCGATCTGGACGCTGTAGTTGCCGACGCTGGAGACGTCGACCGTCTCATAGTCGCCGGTGGTCTGCACCCAGCCGGCCTGCAGCACCTCGTCGATGCGCACCGACTCCAGGGACGTGCCGACGCCGGCGAACTGGAACGTGCCGTCGGCGGCGGTGACCGTCGAGCGTTCGCCCAGGTCGAGCACGCCGTTCGCGTTGCTGTCGATGAAGATGGTCCAGCCGGCCAGGCCGACCTCGCCCGCGTCCTTGACGCCGTCGCCGTCAGTGTCGCCGAACTTGACGCCGTTGATGGTCGACACCCTCTCGGTGTTGAACTCCTCGAAGCCGTCATTGGCCGCGTAGATGGTGCCGGGCGTGCCGAAGTCGGCGAACAGGGTGATGTAGTCGGTGCTGAAATCGGCGCCGGCGAACGACGATACCGGCACATAGAAGACGTAGTCGTCATTGCCGCTGCCGGACGAGTGGGCGTCGAGCAGCAGCCGGGTGTCGCCATTCCCGTCCAGGTCGAAGACCTTGGTGAAGTCGGAATCCAGTTCATGGGTCGCTGAGACGTAGTCCGCGCTCGTCGCGGGATCCGAGGAATAATAGAGCTTCAGGCTGGTCAGCGAGATCAGGGTGTTGGCGTTGGTCTGGTTGAGGTCGAGCCGGAACTCGAAATAGTCCACGCCATTGATGATTTTGACCGGAATGTCGTTGAACGTCAGGCTGCTAGTCTTGCTCTGGTCGGTGTCGAGAACGCCCGTGGCGTCGGTGTTGAAGCCCTTTTCGTCGCCATCGTTGTCGTCGATGCCGAGGAAGGGCGAATAGATGCCGGTGCCCGATCCGATCGGGTCGCCATAGGTTACGATGACGCCGTCGATCGTGGTGGTACTGCCGGGTGTAGTAAGGTCGATGTCGGCCATGACTGGCTCCTGAACATTCCGCGCGCGCGGGCAGGTCCCGCTCGGCGGCGCCGATCCAAAGGAAGGCTTCAGTCACGGCGTCGACGTCGGAGCTTGCTGGGAAGGGCCCCGGCGTCGATACCGGAGGCGCGCGCGCCATCTCCTGAACGTTGGAAGGGGAGTAGGGAGGGCTCCCTACATGTATCCACGACCATCGCCGCCCACGGAACGCCACGTTCGCCAACGCGAAGCGAAACAAGCGTTAGCGATCTTCCCGGACGCGATCCGTGTCAATAGTATTGATAACTATGTCTAAGTGGCAATTTGTAAATGAATACGCAATCTAAACTACGCTATAAATCGAAATCTATTAGTACTATATCATTAATCATTCTTGCTCAATGATCCGCCTCGTTAGGTGAGTGCCTAACCTACTCGCAAGGCGGCGTGCGTGACGGATGTGATCAGCCGCTTCCTCCCCGGCTTCGAATGACAGCGCGACCCTGCCAGATGATCATCAAGGACGATGGCGGGAGCCGTGGTCGGGCGCTCGGCAACGCTGTGCGGCCTATCCGGGGTCGCGCTAGGCGGGGCGTCCGTTAAGCCGCTACACCGCCCAACCGCCGGCCGCGCGCGGCGTTGGCGCGTAGGTCCGAGAAGCTTTGGGCCACGAGCGGGTAGTCTCCAGGCAGTCCCCATTTGCGGCGATACTGCTCGTCGGTCAGGCCCAGTTGTCTCAAGTGGCGGCGCAGCGAGCGATACCGTCGACCATTCTCGAAGCTGATGATCGCGTCCCGGGTAATGCTGGCGGCGATTTCCTCGGGCGTCGGGGGCTTGCTCGGCTCCAGGCTTCGCGAAGGCGCGAGCGCCGTCTCGATCGCGGCGTAGGTGCGGGCGCAGAGGCCCGGCAGGTCATCGGGCGAAACGATGTTGTTCCTGAAATAAGCGCAGAGGACTTGAGCCGTGATCTTGGCGGCGCGCTCCTGGGCCTTGGTCATCGGGATCTCTCGAAGAAGCAGGGCCCAGGGAGCAAAAGCCTCCCTGGGCCCGGTGCGGCGTGGGGATCAGTGCGCAACGGCCGCGCGAAGCCTGTCGCCAAAGGCGCAAGGACTGGGCATCTCGACCTTCACCCCAGCTCTCGCCTTGCTCTTCAGCCAATCGCCGAGGGCTTCGGCGCAGGTATGGTCGAGGCAGGTCAGGGCCCGGGTGTCGAGGTGAACCAGTCCGCCGTTGGGCGCGGCGTCCAGGACCTTGGCGATCTTGGGCAACTGGACGAAGGTGGCCGCGCCCTCCAGGCGGATCTCGCTCTCGTGCTCGCCCAGCGTGCGTTGGGCGATGCGCAGACGCATCTTCCGCAGGTTGGGGATCAACTCGAGCAGCGTCAACGCCATGCCGACCAGCACGCCGGTCAGCAGGTCGGTGGCCACCACCGCCACGAAGGTGGCCGCCCAGATCATCGCCGGCAACAGGCCGTAGCGGGCGAACAGGTGACGGACGTGGTCCAGGCTGACCAGTTTCCAGCCGGTGACGACCAGCACGCCGGCCAGGGCCGCGCTGGGAACCTGGCGCAGCAGCCAGGGCAGCAGGGCGACGAACGCCAGGATCCAGGCGCCGTGCAGGATGGTCGACAGGCGCGAGACGGCGCCGGCCTGGACATTGGCGGAACTGCGCACGATCACGCCGGTCATCGGCAGGGCGCCGACCGCGCCGCACAGCATGTTGCCGACGCCCTGGGCGAACAGCTCCTTGTTGTACTTCGTACGCGGACCGTCGTGCATGCGGTCGACGGCGGCCGCCGACAGCAAGGTCTCGGCCGAGGCGATGAAGGCGACCGCGAGGGCGGTGAGCATCAGCATCGGATCGACCAGCCTGGCGAAGTCGCCCGCGCCGGGAACGGCAATGGCGGCGGCGATCGACTCCGGCACGGCGATCTTCTGGACGTCCAGGCCGAAGCCCGCGGCGACCAGGGCGCCGGCCAGCACGCCGAGCAGGGCGCCCGGGACCAGCTTCAGCTTGGCCGGACGGAACTTCTCCCAGGCTACGATCGAGCCGATGGTCACCAGGCCGACCACCAGGGCCGCCTCGACCGCGCCGAGGCTTGAGAAGGAGACGCCGCCCAGGGCGGCGGGAATGGCGGCCAGGTTTTCCAGGCCATGGGCCTTGGGCTTGTCGGCGAACAGCACGTGGATCTGACCGGCGACGATCAGCACACCGATGCCGGCCAGCATGCCATGGACGACGGCCGGCGAGATGGCCCGGAACCATTGACCCAGCTTCAGGGCCCCGGCCACCAGCTGGACCAGTCCGGCCAGCAGCAGGATCGGTCCCAGCATCGAGAGGCCGTGCTTGGAGACGATCTCGAAGACGATGACGGCCAGGCCGGCGGCGGGACCGCTGACCTGCAGGGGGGAACCGGCCAGAGACCCGACGATGATCCCGCCGATGATCCCGGTCAGCAGGCCGCGCTCGGCCGGAACGCCGGAGGCGACGGCGATGCCCATGCACAGCGGCATCGCCACGAGGAAGACGACGATCGAGGCGGTGAAGTCGCGCGACAGGATCGTGGAGAGCCCGAGCTTGCCGCCCGGCGTCGCCTTGGGGGAGGAAACGGCTGCCTGGGTCATTCGGCGGCGATGCCCAGATGATCGGCGGCGACCATGCGACGGGCCGGGCGCTGGGCGACGGGAAGGGGCGCGCCCTCGTAGACCTGCTCGAACTGGCCGGTGTTGCCGTTATAGGCCTGGATCTGCCCGGTCTCGATCTCGAAGAACCAGCCATGCAAGGTCAGCTCGCCCTTGGCCATGGCCGAGGCCACCGACGGGTGGGTGCGCAGGTGGTTGATCTGGACGACGACGTTTTCCAGCGACAGGGCGCGGGTCCGGCCATGGTCGTCGAGATGTCCGTAGCAGGAGCAGACGACGCTGTGGGCCGCATGGGCGTGGCGCAGCCAGGCCGCGACATTGGGCATCTTCTCCAGCGCCTCGGGATGCGAGAAGGCCTTCATGGCCCCGCAATCGGAGTGGCCGCACACGACGATGTCGCGCACGCCCAGGGCGACGACGGCGTACTCCACCGCCGACGAGACCCCGCCATTGGCCTGCGAGAAGGGCGGCACGATGTTGCCGGCGTTGCGGCAGACGAACAGGTCGCCGGGCGCGGCCTGGGTGATCAGCTCGGGCACGACCCGGGAGTCGGCGCACGAGATCATCAGGGCCTTGGGACTCTGGCCGTGGCTGGCCAGACGCTCGTAGAGGGCGCTCTGGGCGGGGAAGACCTGGCCGCGAAACAAGGCGGCGCGTTCGAGAAACTGTTCCAAGGGACCTCCGTCGATTGGCCGCCGCGACGCGAGGAAAGGGGAATGCAAGCGCCGCGGCGGGCGTCGCGGCGAGAATTCGCCTGACGCACCGCCGAAGATCGTTTGGGGGCTTTGCTGCGGTGCAGCGGCTTTGTGACAAAGGATGTCTGCGGCGGGTCAGAGCGCCGGCAGGCGCAACTCGACGCGTAGCCCGCCTTGGGGGCGGTTCTTCAAGACGAGAGTCCCGCCTTCGCGCTGCAGGATCTGCTGGACGATGGTCAGGCCCAGTCCCAGGCCCGCGGTGTTGCGGGCCCGCGCGCTGTCCAGGCGATGGAACGGATGCAGCACCTGGGTCAGCTCCGCCTCGGGAATGCCCGGGCCGGTGTCCTCGACAGCCAGCACCGCTGCGGAGCCCTCGTACGCCAGGGTCAGGGTCGCCTGGCCGCCATAGTGCAGGGCGTTCTCGACGATGTTGCTGATCGCCCGCTTCAGCGACACCGGCCGCGCCTGGACGGGCGCATGATCGAGGCCGGCATAGGTGGCGGGTCGGCCCATGTCCACGGCGTTGTCGACCACCGTCATGGCGATGGCCGCCAGGTCGGTGCGACGCGGCGGCTCGGGGTCCTCCTGGCCGCCCAGATAGGCCAGCAGCGAATCGAGCATGGCCGTCATCTCGTCGACGTCCGCCTCCAGCGCCTCGCGCGCCTCTGGGTCGCCGACGAAGCCCGCTCGCAGGCGCAGGCGAGCCAGGGGCGTGCGCAGATCATGGCCGACCGCGGCCAAGGCCTCGGTGCGGGCCCGCAGCAGACCGGCGATACGATCCTGCATGGCGTTGAAGGCCTTGGCCACCAGCTTCAGGTCGCCGGCCCCGGTTTCGCCGATGCGCACGTGGGCGTCCTGACCGACCTTGTCGGCGGCTTCGGCCAGGGCCCGCAACGGACGATTGAGATTGTGCAGCACCAGGGCGGCGGCGGCGATGACGCCCAGGCCCAGGATGAAGGCCGAGCCGACGCTGCTCAGCAGCACCGCCCGGGGCGCGGCCCGGATCTTGGTCTTCAGGGTCAGCCAGGTGCCGTCGCGCAGCTTCAGCGCCGCCTTGAGGTGGGTGTCCCTGGGCAGGGCGTGGTCCTGCGCGGCGTTGAAACGCAGGTCGCGGCCACGCAGCCGGGGCGCGGCCTCTCGGAACTGGTCCTTGAATTCATGCTCGACCGAGCGCTCGCGGTCGACCAGGCTGGACCGGGGCGACCAGATCAGCTGGGTGGCGCGACTGGACAGGGCCGCCGCTTCGGCGACGCGTTCGGTGCGCGGGACGTTTTCCAGGATCGCCGCGGCTGCGACCATCTGCTCGGCGGCGCGCCGGATCTGGTTATCGCGATTGGGATAGAGGCGGCTGTTCTCGAACAGGATGGAGCTGCCGATGAACTCCAGGGCCACGGCCAGCATGAGGACCAGGGTGACCTGACCGACCAGGCGCTGCGGCCAAAGCCGCAACGGCTTCATCGACGCTCCACCGCCGCCGTGAACAGGTAGCCCACACCGCGCACTGTCCGCAGCAGCGCCTCGGCTTGGCCGCTCATGGCCAGTTTACGGCGGAGCCTGCTGACCAGGACGTCGATGCTGCGGTCCGAGGCGTCGGAGAAGCGCGCGCGAGACATTTCCAGCAGGCGCTCGCGGCCGATCACGCGCTGGGGGGAGCTGACGAAAGCCAGCAACAGGTCGAATTCGGCCCCCGACAGCTCGACGAAGGTCCCATCCGGCGACAGCAACTCGCGACGGCCCGGGTCCAAGCTCCAGCCGGCGAAGGTCATCTGCTGGTGGCCGCGCGGCTGGCTGGACTGCGACCCGCCCTGAGCGCGGCGCAGGATGGCGCGAATGCGGGCGATCAACTCCTTCTTGCTGAAGGGTTTGCCGATGTAGTCGTCGGCGCCGAGCTCCAGGCCGATCAGGCGGTCGGTCTCGTCGTCCCGGGCGCTGAGCATGACGATGGGCACGTCGCTCTCGCGCCGGATGCTGCGACACAGATCAAAGCCGTTGCTGCCGGGCAGCATGATGTCCAGCAGGATGAGGTCGACGGTGTTGGTCTCGAGCACGCGGGTCATTTCGGCCCCGTGGCCCGCGCTGAGGGGCTGGAAACCCTCTTCGCGCAACAGCCGCATCAGGAGCGTGCGCAGGGCCGGATCGTCCTCGACGATCAGGATGGTCGGCGCCAGCGGCGCTGTCGCCATCTCGCGCGGGAGGGCGATCGATCCGTAGCCTGAAGAATCCATATGCCCGGGGTACTTAGGCGCGGCGACCGCGCGAACAAGGCCGGAGTCGACGATTTTCCGTCCAACCGCGAACCGAAAATCCAGGATGCACGAGAAGCGTCCTGGACGAGGCTGGGCCTTGCACACGCGCGGATTAGAGCCGGCCGGGGGAGGGGGGCCGCTTGGACCGGTCAAGTGTTCAGCGGCCTTTCGAAGAAGGGGACTAGCTGGCGCGACGAGTATCGGAGGCGACATCCTCCTGCTTGGCGCCGTCCGGCCTTGATGGCTCGTTGGCCTTCGGAGAGGACTGACCGGGCGAGACCGCGGCATCGGCCGCACGCTTCTGGAGGGCCTTCTTGGCGACCTCCTGGGTGAAGGTCAGGCCTGTGCCCGCGGGACCGGCGAGAGCGGGAGATGCCATCAGGCAGACGGCGGCGAAACTGAGGGACGCGAAAACTTTCATGTGGAAACAAACTCCAGGAAACAAAAATAGGGGGTTCAGCCGCCCGCCGAGGTCTCGGCCTTCGCCTGGGCGGCGGGCAGGGCTCGGCGATAGGCGTCGACGGCTTTCAACAGGCCCTCGATCTCCGCATGGGTGATGGCGGTGCGATGCTCGTCGCCGCCGTCGGACTTGAACTTGAAGCTCCAGGCGCCCGGCGCGGCGGCGGCGCGGCGCAGATCGTTCTCGGAGATGTCGAAGGCGATCTCCTCGCGGCAAAGTTCGGGCGCCTCGAACACGAAGCAGTGGCCGGCGTTGTCCTTGATCCTGGTCACCGGCGCATGGACGGGCCATTGGGCGGTTTCATAGGCCACCTCGCCGTAACCCCGGACCGGGCCCATGTAGGTGAGGACCTGGCGGACCTCGAAGCGGGTGGCGCCCGAGCGCTTGTCGATCACGGCGCGCAGGTGGTTGTCGTTGGTTGACGTGCGAAACAGGCCCTTGCCGGTCTGGAAGCCGCGTTCGGAGCTGATCACGGTCTCGACATCCAGCGGATCGTCGATGACCAGGGCGCGGGCGTGAAAGTGGTCGGCGCCCAGGGCGGTCTGCTTGGTCGGCAGCAGCGTCGTCTCGGCGCTTGCCGGGCCGCTGGCGGCCAGGCCGGCCAGGGCTGCGAGAGCCAACAAAGCGGTACGGGTCTTGCTCATCCTTGTTCTCCCGAACAGGCCGCTCCGTCGGGAGCCGCTCGCCATGGTTCGAGAGTGGCGAGGCAGCCTTTCGGCTCTGCATCGCGTTTGTGACAAAAGATGACAGCGGAAGCGTCTGGGCGCCGCATGAGGTTGGCGACGATGAAGCGCCCTCCGGCGGTGATCCGAGCCAATGACCTCAATGACGGGCGTGGATGTCAATGGGTTGGGAAAATATTCCTACTTCGGTGGGGCTCGATCTTGCACGGCGGCCGTGGTTGGCGAACCATCGGCTTGCTCCGTGCGATCTGCAGATGTTGTCCTCGCCTGCTCGGCCGCCACGCGCTCTGGTCGCGGCGCAGCTGTGAACCTCAGGACTTTCGGATGGTTTCTTTGGAGGAGGAACCGAGGCGCCCCGGTGCGAAACCGATCAGAGAAAATCCGTTTCGCGAGCCCGCGCCAAATCTGGAAAGAAGAATCTCATGGACGCGACATCTCCCCACGACTTGATCATGGCCAATCGGGTCACGGACACGCCGGTGTTCAACCGGGCCGGTGATCGCATCGGCCATATCGACAATCTGTCGATCGACAAGGTGTCTGGCCAGGTCGTCTACGCCCTGCTGTCATTCGGCGGCTTTCTCGGCCTTGGCGACAAGCTGCATCCGCTGCCTTGGGACCGGCTCGAGTACGATCTGGAGAAGGGCGGTTACGTCGTTCCGCTCAGCAAGGAACAACTGGAAGCCGCTCCCGCCCTCACGCGCGGCGATCTCGAGGATCTGGGCGCCGGCGCGGACTGGCGGGACAGCATCGGCGCCTATTACGGCAGCCTCGGCGCGACGCCGTTCTGACCGAGGGATCGTCCTGGCGGCGGCTTGACCACAACGCGCACGATTCCGGTCGCTCGCCAGCAGAGGCCGCTGGCGCATCTTTGAAGACCCCCTACGCGCCGAACGAAGATCGGTTAGCTGCAATCGCGTTGATTGCAGGGATGCTCGCTCCCGGCTCGCCACGCCTTGACCAGCTGACGCCGGTTGGGCGTGTAATGTTCCGCGAGGAAATCGACCTTCACGATCCGGTCGGTGTGAAACAGACGGAAGTCCGAAGTCAGTTCACACCATCCGGCAACGAACCGCTGATTCTCGATGAAGCCCAGCATGATCGGCCAGATGATTTGTTCCGTCGGCGGGTCGATCTCGTCGGCGCAGGTGACCCGCATCTTTCGCTGCTCGCGCAGGGCCTGCCTGACCTGCGCTAGGTCGACGCCCGACACGCGCCCGTCGCCCCGGCTGACGAAGAACGCGCTATCGTCCAAGGCGCGCCGCATGTCCGGAGCAAGCACGCTGTTGATCTTCGCCAGGGCGTTCTGGACGGCGCGCGCCAGGCCCTCGTCGGTCTGTCGGCTCACCCACTGGGCGCCGATGACGAGCGCATGAAGCTCTTCCTCGGTGAAGGACAGCGGCGGCAACAGGAAACCTGGCCGCAAGATATAACCCACCCCCGGCTCGCCATCGATGTCGGCGCCCATAGCCTGAAGCGTGGCGACGTCGCGGCGGATCGTGCGCAGCGACACGTCGAGTTCGCGCGCGAGCTCCCCGCCGGACACCGTTCCACGGCGCCGGCGAAGGGCTTGCAGGAGGTCGAACAATCGATGGCTTCGGGACACGTCAATCCATGGCGACGAGGCTCTTTCCACCAACCTTTTGGCCGGCTTCGAGAGCGGTGATCAGCGCGATAGCTTCGCTCAGCGGCACTATGTCTCCGATGGGCAGCCTGAAGTCTTCATCTCGGGCGGCCTGAGCAAGACCGTCGAGCATCTCGGCGGTCGGTGTGCAAATGACCGGCTTTAGTCGACGGTTGAACAGCGCGCCGATGAACTTGCTTGGAGACGGGTTCAGGTCAAGGAAAACGCCGTCCTTGCGAAGCATGCCCAGGCCTTGCGCCGTCGTCATGGTGGCGGCCGTGTCGTAGATGACGTCGAACCGCTCGCCGATCGTCGAGACGTCGGTCGTGCGATAGTCGAAAACTTTCTGGACGCCGAGTTGTTTGGCGCGGTCCATGTCACGAGCGCTGCAACTGCCCGAGACGAGGGCGCCGTGCAGTCTCGCGATCCGCACGGTCGCTTCCCCGACCGCGCCGGCGCACCCGTTGACGAAGACGTGCTGGCCGGCCCTGAGACGAGCCTTGTCGATCAGGCCGGTCCAGGCCGTGGCCCCCGGGGCTCCAAGGCAGGCGGCGTCTTCGAAGGACACGTCCTTGGGCTTTTTGGCCAAGGCGGTTTCCTTGGCCAGGACCGCCTGCGCCAAGGCTCCGGCTTCCTTGAAACGGGCAAGGCCGAACACCGCGTCGCCGGGCTTGAAGCGGGTCACGTCGGAGCCCACCGCGATCACCGTGCCGGAGAGGTCCATGCCCATGCCCCGTGGAAACGCCTTGCCGGTGACGATCTTCATCACGCCATTGCGCATCTTCCAGTCGATCGGGTTGATGGCAGAGAACTTCACCTGCACGGCGACCTCGTCCCCGGCCGGCGCGGCCAATTGAAAGTCCTCGAGCCGCATGACCTCGGGGCCGCCATACTGGTGATATTGGATGCGCTTCATTGGCGGTGGCGCAGGCCATGGATCTTGATCACGAAGGTCTCCTTCCGGTTTGTCGAGGAGACGCAGCTATGGATTGCCATGAGGACAGTTTCTGGCGCCATGGTTGGTGAGACGATGAAGCATGCCGCCGGCGGTCGGGTGGAGGTTGCCGCGTACATAAGTCGCCAGGCTCTGCGGCGAGAGATTGACCAAGCCGTAGCGCGCACCGAACCGCGTCGCCCAATTCTCCAGGTGACAGACGCCGGGGGCCTCGACCGCGAAGTCGTCAATGACCTGTTCATTGCCCGACACACGAGTGACGGGCGTGAGAAAGGGCGTGGACGCGGCGGTCGCCACGCCCAGCACCAGAGTCTTGAAGGTCATGCTCGGCTCGGCGGCCTCTAATTGGGATCGTCGAGGGTGAAAAGGTCTGCGGCTTCGTCATAGGCGAAGGCTTCGGCGTAGCGGGCCCAACTGGTGACCGCCTTCAAGGTCTGCTCGGCGTAGTCGGGCGACATCGAGTCCTCCAGTTCGTCGCGGAACCGGCGGGCCGGGGCTTGATGTGAGGTTCGTTCGTCCAGCACGCGGCGGATATGGCCGGCCAGCGGCACATGGGTCAGAAGATGCTGGGCGAACAGCGACTTGCGCGCATCGACTTCGGCTTCCGCATAGCGCAGGGCCGCGGATGTCAGGCGCAGGTCGCCGCCTTCGAGCTCGGCGAACCGCAACAGCTGCAGCGTCTCGGCGATCGGGAACAGCGCGTCGGCCTCGTACTGTAGCGCCTTGGCCAGGTCCGGCATGTGGGCCTTGCCGTCGAAAGGTGCGCCATGCACCGCCTCGATCAAGCCGGCCAGGATGTTGGTCGAGACCCGAGGCAGCACCATGCTGACGCCCGAGCCAGGGAACAGCCCCTCGTTCTGGCGGCCGCCCTGCGCCTGTCCTGGCTGGGTCATCTGCACGTAAATGCCCTCGACCAGGGCCCGAAAGGCGGGGTCCAGGCGGTTGCGCGGCTGGGGAAGGTCGACCTTGACCGTCGAGACCACGCGTCCGGGATTGGACGAGAACACCAGGATGCGGTCGCACATCAGCACCGCCTCCTCGATGTTGTGCGTCACCATCAGGATCGCCTTGATCGGCATTCGGCCCTCGCACCACAGGTCCAGCAGGTCGGTGCGCAGGGTTTCGGCGGTCAGCACGTCCAAGGCCGAGAACGGCTCGTCCATCAGCAGGATCGAAGGGTCGACCACCAGGGCGCGGGCCAGGCCGACGCGCTGGCGCATGCCGCCCGACAGCTCCTTGGGATAGGCGTTCTCGAAACCGTCCAGGCCGATCAGATCGATGGCCGCCAGGGCCCGCCGCCTGCGCTCGTCCGGTTTGACCCGCTTGGCCTCGAGCCCCACCTCGACGTTCTGCAGCACCGTCAGCCAGGGGAACAGGGCGAAACTCTGGAACACCATGCTGACGGTGGTCGGCGCTTCCCCGGCCCGGGTCGGGAAGTCGATCTCGCCCGAGGTCGGAGTGATCAGGCCGGCGATCGACCGCAGCAGGGTCGACTTGCCCGAGCCCGAGCGGCCCAGCAGGCCGACGATCTCGTTGTCGCGCAGGGTCAGGTCGACGTCGTCGAGCACCAGCAGGTTGGCGCCGCCAGCCTTGCCGTAGAGGTGACGCACGTCGCGCACGTCGACGAGGACGTTGTCCCGGGCGGCGGTTTGGATGGGGGTGAAATGGGTCATGGGATGTCCTCCCTAAGCCAGACGGAGACGGCGCTCGGCGAACCGGTACATCGGCCGCCACAGGGCGCGGTTGAAGGCGATGACGAAGATCGACATCACGGCGACGCCGAGGGTGACGCGGGCGTAGTCGCCGGCGGCCGTGGCCTTGGCGATGAAGGCGCCCAGGCCGGCGGCCTCCAGATGCTTGTCGCCCCAGGTGACGGCCTCGGCGACGATGCTGGCGTTCCAGGACCCGCCGGAGGCGGTCAGGGCGCCGGTGACGTAGTAGGGGAAGATCCCCGGGATCCCGACCTGCCGCCACCATTGCCAGCCGCGCATCCCGAAGATCCCCGCCGCCTCCTTGAGGTCGCCGGGAATGGCGCTGGCCCCGGCGATGACGTTGAACAGGATGTACCACTGGGTCCCCAGCACCATCAGCGGCGACAGCCAGATGTTGGGGTTCAGGTGGAAGGCGACGATCGCCGCCACCGCGAACGGGAACATCACGTTGGCCGGAAAGGCCGCCAGGAACTGGGCGAGCGGCTGCAGGCGCTCGGCCCAGGCCGGACGCAGGCCGATCCACATGCCGACCGGAACCCAGACAACCGTCGCCAGGGCGATCAGCACCACCACCCGGACCAGCGTCGCCAGCCCTAGGCCGAACGCGGTCAGCAGGTCGGCGAACGCCAGATGAGCGCTGAGGAATTCCCACAGCACCCAGGCGCCGCTCAGACCCAGGCCGACGACCAGGGCGATCCACAGGCCGTCGAGCACCCGACCGGTGCCGGCCGGCAGGGCCTGTGGCTGGAACCGCGTTCTGGGGATCGATGGCCAATCAACCGCGGCCATGGCCTTGGCGGGCCAGGTCAGCGGCGCGACCAGGATACGCAGCCAGCGGGTGCGGCGCACCAGGTCGTAGAGCCACGACCCGGGCTGCTCGCCCGAGGCGGTCTGCTCGAAGCGGAACTTGTCGGCCCAAGCCACGATCGGCCGGAACACCAACTGGTCGTAGAGCAAGATGACCACCGCCATCGCGCCCACGCCGATGGCCACCGCCTTGATGTCCTGGCGAGTGATGGCCAGCGATAGCCAAGAGCCGATCCCAGGCAGGGTGACGGTGGTGTTTCCCACCGTGATCGCCTCCGACGCCACGACGAAGAACCAGCCGCCCGACATCGACATCATCACGTTCCACACCAGGCCGGGCGTGGCGAACGGCAGCTCCAGCCGTACGAACCGCCGCCAGGGCGAGAAGGCGAACTGGCGGCTGACCTCGTTCAGGTCCGACGGGATCGAGCGCAGCGACTGGTAGAAGCTGAAGGCCATGTTCCAGGCCTGGCTGGTGAAGATGGCGAAGATCGCCGCGCACTCGACGCCCAGCTGGCGGCCAGGGAACAGGCCCATGAAGAAGGTGACGGTGAAGGTCAGAAAGCCCAGCACGGGCACGGACTGCAGGATGTCCAGCGCCGGCACGATGATCAGCTCGGCCTTGCGGCTCTTGGCGGCCAGCGTCGCCACAGTGAAGGTGAAGACCAGCGAGGCGCCTAACGCCAGGAACATCCGCAGCGTGGTGCGCAGGGCGTATTCGGGCAGGCGAGCCGGGTCCAGAGTCACCGGCGTGGCATGCAGCACGGCCAGGGACTGGCTCATGTCCTCGGTCCCGCGCACGATCAGGATCGCGGCGGCGGCCAGCAACAGGAAAGCGATTAGATCCGCCCAGGACGGGACGGTTCCGACGCGTAGAAAGCGCGCGAGCGGGCGCGCGGCCTTGGGGTCTCCGGACAGGAAAACCATGGGGCTCACCTCGTGATTGGCCGCGAAGGCCGTCACGGAGGAAGCCTGCTGCCAGACCCTACCGGGACGCCTCTCGCGGCGTGTTGGATCGACTGTAACTGTCGCTGGGCATGGGTCTGAGGGTCCGTTAGGGGCCTATGCTGCGTCGCAGCGGGAAGCTTGGCGGCGGAATGATCCTCGCCGGTGCGCTTGTCAAGTTGCTTCGCGACGCCGAACGGCCGGCGCGCATTCGCCAGCCGTTCGGTAGAGGTTGGCGCAGGCCGGTGGCCGCCCTTTTGACGGCTACTGCGCCTCGCGCTTGGTCGTGACTTTCCCGAAGACCGGAGCCTTCACGGTCGTCAGGCGGTCGGTAGCGTCACCCGTCAGATCGAAGAAGACGATCCGATTAGCGCCGCGCCGCATCCACGGAGCGGGCGCGTACAGGGTGTGCACGGGTCCGATCGACCAGAACCGGCCCAGATTGCGCGCGCCGAGCCAGAGCTGCCCTTTGTGGAGACCGCGCAGGTCCAGATAGGTGTCCGCGGGCTGGTCCACCGTCATCTCGGCTTCGTAGAAGCAGGGGCCGACGCAGGGCTCGGGCGACATCCGCAGCTTGGACAGGTCGTCCATCGGCACGCGGAACATGCTCCAGTCGTCCAGCGGCGCGCCGTCCAGGGTGACGGCGCCGGTCAGCCCCGTCTGCTCGGTCCGGATGGCGTGCGAATAGTTGATGCGTCCGGTGTTCTCGACCAGGATATCGAGCGTGGCGGGGCCGGCCCGCTGGGGCAGCTCCACCGTTTCCTGGCCGAGACGGCGATCCAGCGTTCCGACCAGCTTCTGGTCGACATAGACCTGGGCATAGCTGTGCATGCCCTTGAGGACCAGGGCGCCGGCCTTCCCCTTGGCGAGGGGGACACGGTAGAGGACGTAGCCATAGTTCTGACCAAGCTCCTCGAACGTCAGCGGTTGCTTGGCGCGGACAGGCTGGGGAAGATTGAGCCATAGCGAAGCGCTGCGCCGGACCGGAGAGATCGGGAAGGTGGCGGCGACGGTCGGCGCGGGCGTGGGCGCGGCTGGCTTGCCGGTGACCTCGGCGATGGCCGAGGCCAGCAGCCCGTATTTATAGCGCGGGTTGCCGGCTTCATCGAGCGGCGCGTCGTAGTCGTAGCTGGTGGTGTCCGGATGGTAGTCGGTCCCGGTGTGCGAATCCGCGCCGTTCATCCAGCCGAACGTGGTGCCGCCGTGGAACATGTACAGCGACACCGAGTAGCCGCGCTTCAGCATGAAACCCAGCTCTTCGGCCTCCTTGCGGCCGTCGGTCTCGTGATGATCCTCGCCCCACTTGTCGAACCACCCCGCCCAATATTCGCCGACCATCCGCACCCCGTCGGGCCGGAACGCCTCAAGCTTGGCGACCGCGTTCTCGGCCCCGCCCGAGCCGAAGTTCACCACGGAAGGCAGCTGCGGCAGGGACCCCTTGGCGAGGTCGGACGCCTGGTTGGAGGTGAACAGCACGCCGTCGGCCAGTCCGGCCCGGCGGTAGGTCGCTTCCAGCCCCTTGAGATAAGCCTGGTCGCTGCCGAATGCGCCGTATTCGTTCTCCAGCTGCACCGCGATGATCGGGCCGCCGTTGCGCAGCAGCAGCGGCTTGACCTCCTGGCCCAGCCGCACCATCCACCGCTCGACGGCGGCGGTGTATTTCGGGTCGGTCGAGCGCAGGACGAGGCTGCGGTCCTTCAGCAGCCACGACGGATAGCCGCCGAGTTCCCATTCAGCGCACACATAAGGGCCCGGCCGCAGGATCACGTCCAGCCCCTCGGCCTGTGCGGCGCGGATGAACGCGGCCAGGTCGTTCTGGCCGGTAAAGTCGTAGACCCCGGGGCGCGGTTCGTGCGCGTTCCAGAACGCGTAGGTAGTGATGGTGTTCAGGCCCATCGCCTTGGCCTTGCGTAGGCGGTCACGCCAATAGGCGCGAGGGATGCGGACATAGTGCATCTCGGCCGAAATGATCTGGTAGGGCTTGCCGTCCTTCAGGAACCCGGCGCCGTCGACCGCGAAGCTGTGCACAGGCGCGCGGGGCTGCGCCTTGGCGGGCAAAGACGATAGCGCCGACGCTGAAAGCGCCGCGCAAAGCATCAGTCGAACAGTCCGCTTCACATGTCTCTCCCGCACCCATGGCGCCGATCCCTCAGAATCGATCTTCCCGAATAGGACGGCCTTACCTTAGCGATGACGAGCCCGGCTAGGATACGGCTTCTCGGCGGTCGGCGCACGCCTGTTGCGCGCCCTCCCGCCGTGGCCAGGCTGGCGACCGACGCTCGCGCTGCTCGACCAAAGGGCGGCGACGGCGTATCGCCTTTCACGAGACAGAAGAAAGGCGCGTGCCGGTCATGAGGCTGCTGCTGGTCGAGGATGACGGCATGCTGGGCGCGGCGATGCGGCGCGGTCTCGAGAAGGCCGGGCACGGCGTGGATTGGGCGCGCGACGGCGACGAGGCGATGGCGGCGCTTTCGACCCAGACCTACGCCGTCATCCTGCTGGACCTGTCGCTTCCGGTCATCGGCGGTCTGGAAATCCTGCGCCGCCTGCGAGCGCGCCAGGGCGCGACGCCCGTCATCATCGTCTCCGCCAACGGACGAGGCGATCAGAAGATCGATGGCCTGGACGCCGGCGCCGACGACTACCTGGTCAAGCCTTTCGACCTGGATGAGCTTCTAGCCCGGATCCGCGCCCAGATCCGGCGCAGCGAAGGCCGCGTCAACGATGTGCTGCAAGCCCAGGACGTGACGCTCGACATCGGCTCGCGGCAGGTCCGGCGGGCTGGAGAGCCGGTGCAGTTGACGGCCAAGGAGCTGCGAGTGCTCGATATCCTGATGCGTCGGGCCGGGCGCTTCGTCAGCAAGGACGACCTGGAAAACGGTCTCTACGACGCCGCCGGCGGCGTCGAGAGCAACACCATCGAGGTGACGATCTACGCCCTGCGCAAGAAGCTGGGCGCGACCTTCATCGTCACCGCCCGTGGGCTTGGCTACATGGTGGGCAAATGAGGCCCCTGTCGTCGTCGCCGCCTCGGACCTCGCTCGCCGGCCAGTTGTTCCGGCGCGTGATCCTGCTGCTGGCCTCCATCGTCGTGGTCATCTGCGCGATGATGTTCTGGACCGCCCAGGACGAGATCAACAAGGTCTATGACGGCCAGTTGATCACCGGCGCCAACGTGTTGCGCGCCCTGATGAGCGACGAGATCCAGGAACGCAAGGATGTGACGGCCGTCGCCCCGCCCTTGGAAATCGGCGACGAATGGTTGAGCCAGGAGGACCGCAAGGCCTTCGACGCCTACGCCAACTGGCGAATGTTCCGGATCTGGAAGGCCGGACGTCTGGTGCTGGGGTCGGACACCGGCCCGGTCCTGACGCCGCCCGCGCCCGGGCAGAAAGGCTTCCAGACCTTGCGGTCGGGTCGCCACGCCTGGCGTATCTTCAGCCTGCCCATCCGGGACGCCGGGGTGACCGTCCAGGTCGGCGAGCGCACCAGCATCCGTTCCGTCTTCGTCAACCGCATCCTGGTCGAACTGGCCATTCCGCTGCTGCTGCTGATTCCGGCCAGCCTGGCGCTGATCTGGCTGGCCCTGACCGATGGCCTGCAGGCGCTGCGAGGCTTGGTGGCGGCCATCGGCAGGCGCGGTTCGCGTGATCTCAGCCCCCTTGAGGTCGAAAGCTGGCCCCAGGATCTCCAGCCGCTGGCCCGTTCGGTCAACGATCTGCTGCAGCGTCTGGAGCGCAGCTACGAGCACGAACGCCAATTCATCGACAGCGCCGCGCACCAGCTTCGCACGCCCCTGGCGGCCTTGAGCCTCCAGGCCCAGCTGATCGCCCAGGAAGACGACCCTCAGGAGCGGGCCATGCAGGTAGGCCAACTTCGCGAGGGCGTGGCTCGGGCCGCCGAGCTGACGGAACAGCTGCTGACCCTGGCGCGACTGGGACCTCAGGTCGGCCCCGACCTCGTCGCCGATCCCCGCGTCGAGGTCGCCGTCGCGCTGGCCGAGATCGCGGTGGTCGCCGCCGACCGGGGCGTGGCCCTGGCCGTGGAGGGGCAGGCGCCAACGGTCATGGGCGACCCGGCCCTGGTGCGGCTGGCGGTCGCCAATCTCGTCCAGAACGCCGTCAACTACACGCCTGCCGGCTCCGAGGTGCAGGTGACCCTGTCGGCGGACGACAAATTCGTCTGGGTGACGATCAGCGATCACGGCCCAGGCATCCCGGCCGACGAACGCCAGCGGGTGTTTCAGCGCTTCTTCCGCGGGGTGCATGCGCGAGGCCAAGGTTCCGGCCTGGGTTTGGCGATCGTCGAGGAAGCCGTTCGCGTGCTGGGTGGACGCCTCGCGCTCGAGGAGCGTTCCGACGGCGAGACGGGGCTGGAAGCCAGCCTTGGCTTGCCGCGCCGGTCCTAGAACCGCTCCAGGACGACCGTTGTCCACAATGACCTTGGCTTTGCCCGCATTGCTTCAGCTTCGCATCAGCTTGGACGCCTAGACCGCCGCTCTCGAACGGGAGAGGCGCATGCGGGTATTCTGTGATTTCGACGGCACGATCGCCAAGGTCGACACCACCGACCTGGTTCTGACCCGTCTGGCGGATCCGGCCTGGGAAGGTCTCGAAGAGCGCTGGACGCGCGGCGAGATCACCGCCGCCGAGTGCATGCGCGGCCAGGTGGCGCTGATCGGCGGCGACGACACGGCTCTGGACGCCGTGCTCGACACGGTGGAACTGGCCGAGGGTTTCGCCGCCTTCGTCGCCTGGTGCCAGGCTCATCACGTGCCGTTGACCGTGGTCAGCGACGGCGTCGACCATTTCATCGTCCGGATCCTTGAACGTCACGGCCTGGGCCGTCTGCCGGTGATCGCCAATCATCTGGTCGGCAATGGCGAGCTTGGGCGGCGGCTGGAGCAGCCCTGGTCGCGCGCTGGGTGCGCCGCCGGCTCAGGCGTCTGCAAGTGCCAGGTCGCGGCCCGGTCCGACGAGCGGGCCAACGATCTTCGCGACCTGATGGTCTTCATCGGCGACGGGCGCTCGGACTTCTGCGTCTCGGGCCGGGCCGACCTGCTGTTCGCCCGCGACAAGCTGGCCGCCTACGCCCGCTCACGGGCCATGCCCCACCACGAATTCTCCGACTTTCACAGCATCACCGCGACGCTCGCAGCCGCCCATGAGCGCCTGGCCCGTCGCGCCGCCATCTGACTGGAGTTCACCAGAATGTATGACGCCGAACACACCGTCCTCGACGAGGCCGCCCTGCGCGACCTGGAGGCCCAGTACTGCTCCTATGGCGACACCGTCCACTACCTGCCTGATCCCAAGTTCTTCGACGGCTGCGAGGGCTCGTTCATGTACGACAGTCAGGGTAGTCAGTTTCTCGACCTTCAAATGTGGTACTCGGCCGTCAACTTCGGCTACCGCAACCCGCGCCTGAACACCGTCGCCCACCGCCAGCTCGACACCCTGCCGCAGGTGGCCAGCCAATACCTGCATCGTGAGAAGGTCGAGCTGGCGGCGCTGATCGCCCAGGACGCCGAGAAGAAGTTCGGCCGCAAGGGCCGGGTGCACTTCAACGTCGGTGGCGCCCAGGCGGTCGAGGATTCGCTGAAGCTGGTGCGCAACGCCTCGGGCGGCAAGCAACTGATGTTCGCCTTCGAGGGCGGCTATCACGGCCGCACCCTGGGCGCCTCGGCGATTACCTCGTCGTACCGTTATCGCCGGCGCTTCGGCCACTTTAGCGACCGCGCCCAGTTCATTGAATTTCCGTACCATTTCCGCGGCCCCAAGGGCATGAGCAAGGAGGAGTACGGCGAGGCCTGCGTGGCCAAGTTCGCCCGCCTGTTCGAGACCGAATACAACGGCGTGCTCGACACCAAGACCGGCCAGGCCGAATACGCCGCCTTCTATATCGAACCCATCCAGGGCACTGGCGGCTATGTGATCCCGCCGCCCAACTTCTTCATCGAGCTGAAGACGGTCCTCGACCAGCACGGAATCCTGCTGGTGGTCGACGAGATCCAGATGGGCATGTACCGGACCGGAAAACTGTGGTCGATCGAGCACTTCGGCGTGCAACCTGATGTGCTGGTGTTTGGCAAGGCCCTGACCAACGGCCTCAACCCGCTGTCGGGCGTCTGGGCCCGCGAGGAGCTGATCAACCCGGAGATCTTCCCGCCCGGCTCGACCCACTCGACCTTCAATTCCAACCCGATGGGCACGGCCGTGGCGCTGGAGACCCTGCGGATGACCGCCGAGGTCGACTACGGCGCCCAGGTCATGGAGAAGGGCGCCTACTTCCTCGAGGGTCTGAAGGACCTGCAGAAGCGCTGGCCGCAGATCGGCGACGTCGACGGCCTGGGCCTGGCCCTGCGCGCCGAGATCTGCGAGGCCGACGGCTTCACCCCCAACAAGGCCCTGCTCAACCGCATGGAGGCCGAGGGGATGAAAGGCGACATCGACATCGACGGCAAGCGCTACGGCCTGATCCTCGACGTCGGCGGCTACTACAAGAACGTCATCACCCTGGCTCCCTCGCTGGAGATCAGCAAGGACGAGATCGACCTGGCCCTGAAGCTCCTGGACGCGGTGCTGCGGCGTTGCGTCGACTGAGCGACAGGATGCGCCCCGTCATCCTGGACCTCGACGGCGCGTTCGAGGGCCAGGGCGACCTGGTCGCGGAGGTCCTGGGAGCCGACGGCGCCCAGGTGACGGCGCGGGACCTGGGTCCGGCGCTGCGCCTCTGGAGCCGACCGCCGGCGCTGACGGCCTTGCGTCAGCGGCTGAGCCAGGCGAGCGCCCGTGCGGGTCCCAACCTGGTGTTCACCGGCTCGGGCGACTTCCACCACGTCTCGCCGCTCTTGATCGAGCGCGCGATCGCCGCCTCGGACGCCGGGCCGGTGACGGTCGTGCACTTCGACAATCACCCCGACTGGGTGTTGTTCGACAACGGCCTGCACTGCGGATCCTGGGTCGGCCAGGCGGCGCGTCTGCCCGGTGTGTCACGCCTGCTCACCGTGGGCGTCTGCAGCCACGACATCGATCGGCCCTCGCCTCAGGGTGCGGATCTGGACCTGATCAAGGACGGCCGCCTGGAACTCTACGCCTATCGCGAGCCGCGGGGCGCGGCGAACGTCAACCTGTGCGGCCGCGACTGGCCGACGATCGAGGCGGTGGGCGAGGGGGCTTTCGTCGACCTGCTGGCGTCGCGCATCGAGACCGACGCCGTCTACATCACCATCGACAAGGACGTGCTCAGGGCCGAAGACGCGATAACCAACTGGGACCAGGGCCGCACCAGCCTGGCGCTGCTGGAAACCCTGATCCAGCGCCTGGCTCAAAACCATCGCCTGATCGGCGCCGACATCGTCGGTGACTGGTCCAGGCCACGCTACGGCGGCGGCGTGGTCGCGTCCTTGCTGAAAAGGGGCGAGGCCATGCTGGACCAACCTTGGCGCGGTCCCGATCGCAAGGCGGCCCTGCAACTGAACCAGGCGGTCAATCGACGCCTCCTGCGTCTGTTCGTGCAGGTCGCCGCATGACCCTCGATCCGACCACCATCGGCCTGCTGGCCTATTGCATCGCCGCCGAGATCGGCCGCGAACTGTGCTTCAAGTCAGCCGCCGACGGCGCCCAGAGCGCGACGCACTACGCGGTGGGCCTGGCGCAACGTCCGCTGCTGTGGCTGGGCCTGACCCTCTGGACCAGCGAGGCGGTCGCCCTGGTCCTGGCGCTGGAGCGGGCGCCGCTGTCGGTGGTCTATCCCATCACCAACCTGCCCTATGCCGGCATTCCGATCGCCGGCGCCTTGCTGTTCCGCGAACGCTTGAGCCGCAGCCAGATGGCGGGCGCGGCCCTGATCGCCGTCGGCGTCGTCTGCGTGGGAGCGTCGGGCCTGTGACGCTCATCGACCACGGCTTTCGCCTGGCCGCGCCCGGTCGGCCGGGCGTGTTGCTGATACATGGCCTCACGGGCGCGCCCGGAGAGATGAAGTTCCTGGCCAAGAAGCTGCACCGCCGCGGTTTCGACGTCTTGGTTCCGCAACTGGCCGGCCACGGCGCCGACCAGGCCGCCTTGCTGGCCAGCACCTGGCGCGACTGGCTGGCGTCCGTCGTCGCGGCCTACGACGCCTATGCGCAGGAAATCGACGAGATCCACGTGGCCGGCGTCTGCGTCGGCGGCGCCTTGGGGTTGGCGCTCTGCGCCCTGCGGCCCCGGATCAAGACCGCCGCCGTCTATTCCATGACCTTCGAATACGACGGCTGGAACATGAAGGGTTGGATGAAGGGGGCCTGGCTCATCCAGGCGGTGGCCAACCTGCCCGGCGTGCGCCGGATCAGCTTCGCCGAACCCTATCCCTTCGGCCTGAAGGACGAGCGGCTGCGCGAGCGCGTCGCCAAGGCGCCGGAATCCTTCATCGAAGGCGCCCTGGATCGCCTGCCTTTCGGGGCCTTGTTCCAGATGTATCGACTGGGTCGGCATGTCGAGCGGATCGGGCGCGACGTCCATGCGCCCTGCCTGATCCTGCATGCGCGCGAGGACGACATGAGCCACCCGCGCAACGCCTGGCGCTTGCGCGAGACGCTGGGCGGACAGGCCGATGTGCGGCTGCTCGAGGACAGCTACCACATGATCCACGTCGACCAGGAGCGGACCCTCGTGGCCGACATGACCGCCGCCTTCTTCGGCGCCGAGGTCGAGGCGCCCGCCCGGGTCGCGCCCGTCCATGCCTGACGCGTTCGCCCCCAGGATCCGGGTGGTCGACACCATCGGCCAGATCGATCGCGACGCCTGGAACGCGCTGTTCCCCGGAGAGCCCGAGGACCACGACTACTTGGCGGCCGTCGAAGCGGCCGGGCTGGAGGGGTTCGGCTGGCGCTATGTCGTCGCCGAGCTGGACGCTCGCCTGCTGGCGGCCGCACCGGTCTTCATCACCCGCTACGCGCTGGAAACCACCCTGGAAAAGGGCGCGGGCCGGGCCGCTGTCAGGGTCCTGGGTCGCGTTCTGCCCGGACTGACCACCCTCCGCCTGGCCTGCCTGGGCTCGCCCTGCACCGAGACCGCCCAGATCGGTTGGGCGGCCGGACTATTCCCGGATCAACGCGAGGTCCTGACCCGGCGGATGTTGGCCGCGCTCGACGAGACGGCGCGCGTGGAGCGATGCGGCCTGGTCGCCGTCAAGGATGCGCCCGAGGCGGCCGCGGCTGCCTGGGCGGCGGCCCTGGAACCCGCCGGCTACCACGCCGTACCCGGTCTGCCGACGGCCGAGCTGGTCATCGATTTCGACAGCGTCGAGACCTATCTCAGCCGTCTGTCGCCCGCCACGCGCAAGGACATGCGCCGCAAGCTGCGGGCTTTCGACCAGGTGCGCGTCGAGGTGCGCCGCGATCTTTTCGGCCTGGAAGACCAGGTGATGGCGCTGTACGCCGGAACCCGGGCGCGCGGCGACCTTCAGTTCGAGACCCTGACCGCGGCCTATTTCACCGGCGTCCTGCGCCGGATGGGCGAGCACGCGCTGTGCGTGCTGTACTTCGTCGGCGACGAACTGCTGGCGGCCAATCTGTTGCTGATCGGCGATGGCGTTTTGCTGGACAAGTTCTTCTGCATGAGCGCCGAAGGACGTCGCCACAACCTCTATTTCCTCAGCTGGTTCACCAATCTGGAGCTTTGCCTGGAGCGCGGTCTGGGCCGTTATCAGAGCGGCCAGGCGGCCTATGACAACAAGCTGCGGCTGGGCAGCCGGCTGCTCCCGACCACCTTGCATTTTCGACATCGAAACCCGGTGGCCAACCACCTGCTGCGTTGGATCGCGCCGCTGCTGGCGCCGACCCAACCGTCTGCGCCCTTCCGGGAGGCGGCGGCATGACCCTTCCTGTCTCGACCTTTCGCGGCCGCTGGGCGCGCCGTTTGCTGTTCCTCGCCTTGCCGCTGTTGGGCCTGGCCTATCAACTGACCGCCAAGGAGACGGCCGACGCCATGAGCGGCGCGCCGTTCGGGACGCAATGGGTCCTGAGCGCCCTAACGCTGCACTGGGCCCAGGCGATGATCGCCCTGGAGATCGTCGGCTTCGGCGTCTGGATGGTCGTGCTGTCGGAGGTCAAGCTGAGCGAGGCGTTCCCGCTGTCGGCGCTGAGCTACGTGCTCGTCGTGGTGGCCAGCTGGACCCTGTTTCACGAGCCGGGCGGCGTCCTGCAGGTGCTGGGCGGCGCCGCGATCCTGGCGGGGGTCTGGCTCGTCGGGCGCTCGCCGGACGCCGAAGGATGAGCGGTTCTTCCCGCGGCGTCGCCTTGGGCGTGCTGCTGTTCGCCGGCGCCTTGGCGACCACGGCCGAGGCCGCGACCGATCCAGGCTGGACCGTCGATGTGGGTGTCTTCACGCGCGTTCGACCCGACCACCTGGGATCGGACCGCTACACCTTCGACCTCCTGCCGATCGTGTCGGCGCGGTGGGGTGATCACCTGACCGCCAGCCTCGACGACGGCCTGAAGTTGACTGCCCTGACCCGCGGCGCCTGGTCGTTCGGACCGGTCGTGGAATATCGCCAGTCCTACAACGACCGCCTGACGCGCGGCGCCTACCGAATGCCCGACGCGATCGAGGTCGGCGGCTTCGCCAAGACTCGAACCGCGCTCGGCGACGTCGAGCTGCGTCTGCGCAAGGCGACCGACGGCTACGACGGCTGGTCAGGCGACTTGTCGTTCGACACCGGCGCCCAGGTCACGCCACGTTGGACGGTCGGCGGCGAGGCCCGGCTGTCGTGGGCCGACGACGACTTCTCGCGTGAATATTTCGGCCTGCGCCGTCGCCAGCGCGAGACCCTGAACCTGCCGACGTTCCGTCAGAACGACTTCGTCAGCCTCGGCTTCGAACTGGACGCCCAGCGACGGCTAGGCCAGCGCACCGCCTTCGTCGCCACGCTCAGCGGGGATCGCATCGTCGGCGAGGCGTGGGAGAGCCCGCTGCTACGGACCCGCAACGTGCTCACCGCGGGCGTCGGCGTCACCTATCGGTTCGGTCGCGCCGAACCAGCATTGGGAGACTAGGCCATGGGCAGGATTTCGACGGGCTCTCCGTCCGCCGCGTCTGGCGCCACGATCAAGCGGAAGGGCGGCGCCGTCTTTCGCTACACGGTTTGGGACCTGATCCCGGCGCTGCTGGTCTATGTCCACCTGGGGCTGATCCTGTTCTTCTTCCTGGCCTGGCCGGCCTTGTCGTGGCCTGAACGGATCGCCGGCGCTTGCCTTTACGGACTGGCCATCGGCTGGAACCTGGATTCGGTGTCGCACAACTTCATCCACAACCCCTTCTTCCGATCGCCCCTCCTGAACCGGATCACCGAGTTCGCCCTGACGTTCGAGCTGGGCACGCCGCAGACCATGTACCGCTTCGTCCATATGCGGCACCATGCGGGCAATTCCGACCGCCCGGCGCCGGACGGCGAAACCGTCGACCCGATCTCGATCTACAGGCACGGCGCCGAGGGCAAGGCCGAGCCGATGCTGTCCTACGTCTTCCTGCAGTTCTGGCGCGATGACGGTCCGTTCGAGGTCGCCCGGCAGATCCGCGCCAAGCGACCCGACGAGGCCCGGCGCGCGCTCCAGGAGTTCTGGGCGATGGTCGCGCTCTACGCCGCGATGGCGGCGATCCACTGGCAGTTCGTGCTGCTGCTGGCGCCCTTCTACTATCTGGGCCAGTGCTTCTCGATGCTGATCGCCTATCACGAGCACCTGGGCGCCGATCCCAAGGCGCCGCCGGCCATGGGCGTGTCGACCTACGCGCCGCTCTACAACCTGATCTTCCTCAACAACGGCTATCACGCCGAACACCATCACCAGCCCAAGTGGCATTGGTCGCGCATGGCGGTTCTACGCCGACAGAGCCTGGCCGAGCAGGCCGAGGCGGGCACGCGCGTCATCCGCCACGCCCACATGTTCGGCTTTCTGGAAGCCTCTTCGGCTGAGGTGCCCACGGCCAGGCGTCCGTCGTCCGTGCGCCTCTAAGCATACGCGTGTAGCGCGCCTGATCTGAGCCAGCGCCCGACGCCGCCACGGGACGGCGTCGGGCTGATCCCGTCAGTCGAACACCAGCACCCGCTTGCCCGCTTCGGGCCGGGCGGCGGTCTCCTCCAGGGCCGTGCGGAAATCCTCCAGCCGGTGGCGATCAGCGATCGGCACGACGACCGCGGGATCGGCCAACTCGTCCAGAACGCTCTTCAGGTAGTCGGCGTCCTCGGGAGGCGGCGGCGCGAAGAAGTAGCGATAGACGTAGGCGCGGATCTCCTGCAGCTCCATCAGCACCCGCAGGGCCGTGGTCTTGAACGGTTCTGGATCGTAGGCGCCGACGATCACCGCCCGACCGCGGAAGGTCAGGGCGTCCAGCAACTGGGTCAGGACCTCGCCGCCGACCGCGTCGGCCACGCCGTTCAGCCCCGCCCCGCCGGTGACGGCGCGCACGGCGTCGGCGAGCGGTACGTCCAGCTCAGCCAGCGCAATCACCGCCTCGGCGCCCAGGGCCTCCAGGTCGCGGCCGGCGATCCGCCGGCGCACCACCGCCACCACGCGCACGCCGCGCCGGCGGGCCATCTGGATCAGCAGGCTCGAGACCAGCGAATGACCGGCTGTCACGGCCAGCCATTGCCCGGCTTGGACCTCGCTAGTCGTGAGCAGGTCGCGTGCGGTAATGGCCGGCATCAGCTGGGCGGCGCGGTCGATGGGGTAGTCGTCCGGCAGGGGGATCAGGGCCTGAGTGTCGATCGCCGCATATTCGGCCCAGACCCGGCCGGCGCTAAAGGCCACCAGGGTTCCCGCCGCCAGGGTTCCGCCCGAGACCACCCGTCCGACGCCGTGGTTGCCCACCACCTGGCCCGGCAGCTGGGGCCGCTTGGCCTCGGGATAGAGTCCCTGGGTGAAGAAGAAGTCGCCCGGGTGGATCCCGGCGGCGACCATCCGCACCAGCGTCTGGCCCGGACCCGGCTGGGGTTCGGGAATGTCCCGCAGCTCCACGACGTCGAGGGGCGAACCGATCTGGTCCTGAACAAGCGCTTTCATCGATGTGAACTCCATGATCCTCGACAGAGGTCTCGAGGCGCGATGGAGATGTCGTTGCGCTCACCATGGGACAATCGGCGCTTGCGGAGCGCTGTTTTCCAGATCTGGGATAATCTCGACCTTGCGCCCGGACGCTGTCCGCCCGATCTCCAGCGCGCAGGACCAGGAGACCATCGCATGCTGGGCTATGACGACGTGGCGATCTTCCTGCGCGTGGCGCGCGAGGGCAGCTTCGTGGCGGCCGCCCGGAGCCTGGGCCTGCCGACCAGTTCGGTCAGTCGCCGCGTCGCGGCTCTGGAGGCGCGGCTGAAGACCCAGCTGCTGCGCCGCACCACCCGTGCGGTCGGCCTAACCGATGACGGCCGCGCCTTCGTCGATCGCTGCGCGGCGGCCATGGACGAGATCGAGGCCGCCACCAGGGGTCTGGATCTGTGCAACGCCCGCCTGTCGGGCCGCCTGACAGTCACCGCCCCTTACCACGTCTGCAATGAGGATTTCGCGCCCCACCTGCTGGACTTCGCCGCCGCCCATCCGGACCTGGTCATGGACCTGCGGCTGACGAACGGCGCGCCCGACTTGATCGAACAGGGCGTCGACGTCGCCTTTCAGCTGGCCCCGCTTCCGGATGGACGCCATGTGGCCCGCAAGCTGTGGGCCGCGCCCTATGGGGTGTTCGCCAGTCAGGCGTTCCTCGACCGCCATCCGGAGGCCGTCGGCCTGGACCATCCGCGCCGTCTGGCCCGCCTGCCGGCGATCGCCACGCCGCCGATCAATGGCTGGCGGTTCGTCGATCCGGGCGGCGAGACCTTCACCTTCGCGCCGCGCACCTTGGGCGGCACGGTCGACGACCTGTCGCTGGGCGCTCTGGCCGTGCGGCTGGGCCTGGGCGTCGGCTACCTGCCCAAGGGGCTGGCCCGCCGCTTTCCGGACCTGATCGAGCTGACGCTGTCCGGCTGGCGGGTCGCCGACCGCGAGCTCTATGCCCTCTATCCGGCGGGCCGGCAGATGTCGCCCAAGGTGCGCGCGGTGATCGACCATGCCCTGGCCGCCCGCGCGGCGCATCAATAGCGCCTCGCGCGTCACGCCGAGGCGGACGCAAACTCAACCCGCCGCCGAGCGGCAGTGCTTGTCGATGAACTGCTGATGTCCGGGCAGGCCGTTCACCCGATCCTGGATGCTGGTGCGAACCTTGGCCAGCCGCAGTTTCAGCTCGTCCTCGGACAGCAGGTCGGCCACCGGGTGGTGGTCGACGGGCGTCAGGCCCTGGCCCATCAGCACCGCGAACCAGCTCTGTTCCTTGAACAGCTCGTGGTGCACGACCATCGCCTCGCCGCGCGCGCGGAAGATCTCCAGTCGCGTGGCCAGGCTGTCGGGGATGCTCATCGCCTTGCAGTAGCGCCAGAAGGGCGTGTCCTCGCGCTCGGTGATCTTGTAATGGGCGATTAGGAAGTCGCGGATGTTGACGTAGTCGGCTTCCATCTCCGCGTTGTAGCGATCGATGATCAGCGGGTTGAAGCCGCCCTTGGGGAACATCGCCAGCAGCTTGGAGATGCCCGCCTGCACCAGGTGGATGCTGGTGCTTTCCAGGGGTTCCATGAAGCCGCTGGCCAAGCCCAGGGCGACGCAGTTGCCGATCCACGACTTGCGGCGGCGGCCCGTGACGAAGCGCAGGATGCGCGGCTCGGCCAGGGGCGCGCCGTCCAACCGGGTCAGCAGCAGCCGGGCGGCCTCGTCCTCGCTGATGAACTGATCGCAGAACACGTAGCCGTTGCCGGTGCGGTGCTGCAGCGGAATGCGCCACTGCCAGCCCGCCTCGCGCGCGATGGCGCGGGTGTAGGGGACGGGATCCTCGACCTTGGCGCAGGGCACGGCGGCGGCGCGGTTGACCGGCAGCCAGTGGCTCCAGTCCTCGTAACCCGCCTTCAGCGTCTCCTCGATCAGCAGGCCCCGGAAGCCCGAACAGTCGATGAACAGGTCGCCGCGGATCGTCTGGCCGTCCTTCAGGAGCAGGCTCTCGATCAAGCCGTCCTGGCCGTTCCGCTCGACCTTGACGATCTGCCCCTCGACCCGGCGGGCCCCGCGCTTCTCGGCGTAGCGGCGCAGATAGGCGGCATAGAGGCTGGCGTCGAACTGGAAGGCGTAGTTGATGTTGGGCAGGTTGGTCGGGCGGCCGTCGCCAGTGCGCCCGAACTTGCCCTGGCGGGCGGCCTCGGTCTCGGCGTTGAAACGGCCGTGGTCGGTTCCGCCGCCGGTCTGCATCCAACGTAGCCAGTAGTGGTTGAAGTTGATGCCATCCATGTCGACACCGAACTGGCCGAACGGGTGGAAGTAGCTGTGGCCCTCGCGACGCCAGCCGGCGAATTCGATGCCCAGCTTGAACGTGGCGTTGGTCTCACGGACGAACTCGTTCTCGTCGATGCCCAGCACGCTGTTGAACATCGTGATCATGGGGATCGTGGCTTCGCCGACTCCCACCGTCCCGATCAGCTCGGATTCGACCAGGGTGATCGTATAGGCCTGGGTTCCCATGACCTTGGACAGGGCGGCCGCGGCCATCCAGCCCGCCGTGCCGCCGCCGACGACGACGATGTCGCGAATACGTCGGGAAGGCGTCGGGGGAGCGGGCATGAGGCGACCTTCAGAACGAGGCGGACGAGGGTGGGGGCGCGAACAGTTCCAGCTGGGCCTCGATGGACGGCATCTCGCGCACCTCGGCGGCGATGAAGCCCAGCATGCGCTTGAAGCTCTGGATCTGTTCCTCTCGCGGCATGGCGTCGGCCTGCGGATCGTGGTTCCGCGGGATCAGGCCGTGGCCGATCAGGATCGAGATCCAGTTCTCCTCCTGGAATGTCTCGTCCTCGTAGAGGGCCACCGCGCCCCGGGCGCCGAACAGGTCAAGCTTGTAGGCCAGTTCGGGCGGCGGTTCGGCGGACCGCGCGGCGTCCCAGAACGACTCGTCATGGCGCTCGTTGAGCCGGTAGTGAGCGATCTGGAAGTCCCGCAGGTTCCGGACGTGGGACAGCATGGCCTGGTTGTAGGGCTGGGCCTCCAGCAGATTGTCGGCGTCCACGGGGAACAGGGTGATCAGGTGCGAGAGCCCCAGGTGGATCAGGTGCAGCGGCGCGGCGTCCAGAGGCTCCAGGCAGGCGGCCGCCTCGCCGATGGCGATGCAGTTGCCGGTCCAGGGCGTGGAGCGACCTCCGGCGGCGAAGGCGCTGACCACCACGTCGCCCAGCGCCATGCCGGCCAGCACCGAGGCGGTCCGCGCCATCTCCTCGTCGGAGATACGCCGAGAGTCGTAGGCCGCGACGACGGGCGTGCGGTCCTGCAGCGGGAACATTCCGGTCCAGCCGGCCCCGAAGGCCGAGATGCGGCTCATCGCCGGCAGCGGGTTCAAGCGCGGGCCCGAGGCGGCCAGGATCCGATCGCAAGGGAACCAGGACGACCAGGACTCGAACGGAACCTCCAGCGCCCGGCCGGTCAGGACCGCGTCGGGGCCCGAGGCGTCGACGAACAGGTCGGCGGCGATGCTCGCCCCGCCATGCAGGGTGACCGAAGCGACGCCGGCCGGCGTGCGCGCCACCCGGTCCAACGTCCCGGCCACGCGCTGCGCCCCGGCCGTCATCGCCTTGTGGCGCAGCAGCCGGACATAGGACTGGGCGTCCAGGTGATAGCCGTTGCGCGCCCTGGAGAAGCTGTCGGTGGCGTCATTGTGGACGATGAACCGACCGTGCTTGGCGGCCGCCGCGCCGAGGGAAAAGTCCTCCAGCGCCACGTTCAGTCCCTCGGCGCGGGCTTTCAGCCAGTGGTGCAGGAAAGGAACCTGGCGCAGGGCGGCGCCCTGGCTGTCATAGGCGTGGACGAACGGAGGACGCGAACGCGACCAGTTGGCGAATTGCTGACCCAGGGCGTAGACGCCCGAACAGGCAGCCAGCACCTCGGACTCGTCCAGGCCCAGCAGCCGGTGCAGGCCCTCCAGCGCCGGCAGGGCGACCACCGCGTCGACGGTCCGCAAGGCTGAAGGCAATTCGACGACCGTGACGCTGACGCCTTGGCGGCCGAAGGCGCGTTGCAGGGCCAGGGCGGTCATCCAGGCGGCGACGTCGCGGCCGACCACGGCGACGCTGCGGATAGGCCGGCTCACGACGCGGCCCTTTCCCGCAGGCGAACCGCGGCGGGGGAGGGGCAGTAGTCGTCGACGAAGGCGGCGTGGTCGCTCATGCCCCGGGCGGCGAGGGCGACGCTGTCGCGCAATGCGTCCATCTCGGCGACGATCCGCTCATAGGGCAGGTTGTCGACCAGCGGGTCGTAGTGGGCCGGGCGCAGGCCCTGGCCGACGAACACCGACAGCCAGCTAGGCGGGGCGAACAGCCCCTGGCCGTACTTGTGGATGTGGCCCCGGTGCTGGAACAAGGCCATCCGTCGACGCAGCGATTCCGGCACGTCCATCTCGCGGCAATAGGTCCAGAGGGGCGCATCGTCGCGGGTGTTGGCGTGGTAATGCAGGATCAGGAAGTCGCGCACCCGCTCGTATTCCACGTCGACCAGCCGGTTGAACTCCGCGACCAGCGCCGGGTCGATGGCCTTGGCGGGCATCAGCTTGAGCAGGTTGGTGATGGCGATCTGGATCAGATAGATGCTGGTGCTCTCCAGCGGTTCCAGGAAGCCGCTGGCTAGACCCACGGCGATGCAGTTGCGATGCCAGGACTTCTCCCGTCGGCCAGCCTGGAAGCGCAGCGGCCGCGGATCGTCCAGCGCCGCCCCATCCAGATTGGCCAGCAGGGTGGCGGCGGCCTCGTCGTCGCTGATGAACCGGCTGGAATAGACATAGCCGTTGCCGGTGCGGTGCTGCAGCGGGATCCGCCATTGCCAGCCGGCCTCGCGCGCGGTGGAGCGGGTGTAGGGCGTCAGCGGCCCGGTGCGCTCGCAGGGCACGGCCAGGGCGCGGTCGCAGGGCAGCCACGGGGTCCAGTCCTCGTAACCGACCTCCAGCGCCTTGCCCATCAGCAGCGACCGGAAGCCTGAGCAGTCGATGAACAGGTCGCCCTCGATCACCTCGCCCGAGTCCAGGATGATCGCGGCGATGTGGCCGTCCTGGGGGCGCAGCGTCACGTCCACGACCTTGCCTTCCGTGCGGCGCAGGCCTCGGGCCTCGGAGAACTCGCGCAGGAAGACGGCGTAGAGGCTGGCGTCGAAATGATAGGCGTAGGCGAAGGTCGAGTTGATCCCGCCTTCGTCGGTGGTGGGGAAGTCGAACCGGTTGAGACGGCTGGCGACGATCGGCAGGCAGAAGTCCTCGATATCGTCGGCGCGGCCGCCTTGGCGGGCCTTGGTCCAGTACTGATAGAACGGCACGCCGCCCATCGGCTTGCCGTGCACGCCGAAGGGATGGATGTAGGACGAGCCCTTGAAGCCCCAGTCCACGAACTCGATGCCGAGCTTGAACGTGGCGTTGGTCTTGCGCATGAAGTCGGCTTCGATGACGCCGATATATTCGTTGAATTCCTTGATCTGGGGCAGGGTGGCTTCGCCCACGCCGACGATGCCGATCTCGTCGGACTCCACCAGCCTGACCTCGCAGACGCCGGGACGCACCGCGCCGACCAGGGCCGCCGCGCACATCCAGCCCGCCGTGCCGCCGCCGACGATCACCACCCTCAAAGGTGCTGGCATCGAGAAAACTCCGCTCCTTGGCGCCGCCGCTCGAACGCCGGAGGACTCTAATTCGAAAGCCCGCCGACCCGCGTGAGGCGAATGATCGAGCGCGCCGTCGGCGATGTCAAAAAATCGGGGCGCCTGGACCGGCGCCCCGAGGGGAGGGAAGGCGCCGCGATCGCTCGCGGCGCACCCAGTGGTAGGACTAGTACTTCAGGCGCACGCCCATCTGTATGCGGCGGTCGTTCTTGAACCAGCCGTTGGGAGTGAGCTTGCCGCCCTTGTCGAAGTCGGTGACCTGTTGACGCAGCACCGTCTCGGTGGCCAGCAGGTTGCTGCCCTGCAGGCTGATCTCGGCGTTGTCGCTCACCTTGTAGCGGATCGAGGCGTCCAGGAAGCCGGCCGCGTCCTGCCAGACCGGGAAGGCCACGCAGCAGTCCACCGCCGTCACCAGGTACTTGGAGCGCCAGTTGTAGGCGGCGCGCGCCGCCCACGGACCCTTCTCGTACATCAGGACCACGTTGTAGGCGTGCTCCGACAGGCCCTCCAGCGAGTCGACCTTGATGCTGTCGGCGACCGCCTGCAGGCCTCCACCGCCAGTTCCGCCGCCGCCGTCGTTGGAGACGGGGGTGATGTTGCTGTTCACGATGCCCTTGTTCTTCACGTAGGTGTAGTTCGCCTGGATCCCCAGGCCGTTGAACGGCGCGGGCAGGAAGTCGAAATAGCGCTGGTAGGCCAGTTCGACGCCCTGGATCTTGGCGCCTTTGCCGTTGACGGGCTCATTCACCTCGACGGTGCGGGTCACGCCATTGCTGGTGAAGGTCTCGTTGAACGTCCCGAACTGGATGTAGTCGTGGAACTGCTTGTGGAAGACCGCGACCGACAACGATCCGACGTCGGCGAAGTAATGCTCGAGCGACAGGTCGAACTGATCGGCCGTTACCGGTTTCAGGCGCGGGTTCTGAGAACTGGCCGTATAGCGCGGCGCCAGTCCGGTGATGACCCCCGCCGAATTGCGCACCCAGCGCGGGTCGCCGGGATTGTCGACGCTGGGCAGGTTGATGCTGATCGACCGGTAGTTCTTCAGGTTGCCCATGTCGGGACGCGCCATCGCCCGCGACGCGGCGAAGCGCAGCAGCCACTTGTCGTTGATGTCGAACTTGAAGTTGAAACTCGGCAACCAGTTCTCGTGCTTGGTCGAAATCGTGGTCGGGGTCGTAGCGCCCGAGTTGAACGCCCGATCCTCCGCCGAGATGTAGCAGCCGATGGTCTGAGTGATCTCGGGAGTCGGCTGTCCGGGGAGGGGCGCGCCCCGCGGTTCGCAGACCAGCTGGCTGGAGTTCAGGGTCACGGGGAAGGCCGTCGACCCTTTGCTTTCCACCGTCGTCTCGACATAGCGGACGCCGATGTTGCCGGAATAGGTGTGGCCGAACAGCGTGCCGTTCCGGCCGCCGAACTTCAGCATGGCGTAGGCGGCCTTGCTTTCCTCGGAGACGTTGAGGATTTCGGACGGCAGGAAGCAGTTGGTCTCCGCCGAGCGGCGTCCCTTGCCCGAACACAGCGCGTTCCAGTCGCCCACGCCGGTCGAGGCCGATCCCAGCGCCTGCTGCATGCCGGCGTGGTCCTTCAGCTTGTCCATGTTGAAGAACACGAACTCCTGGGGCGTCAGCAGGCCGCCGCCGAAGAAGTCGTTGCTGAACCGCCGGGTGTCGCTCAGGCCGCGCTGATAGCCGGTGAAGGTGCCGCCCGCGCCGTTCGGCGCCGGCGCATAGCTGTCGATGTTGTACCAGGCGGCGTTGTTGCTCCAGGTATTGGCGATGTTGCCCCAGTTGTAGCTGCCCCAGCGAACGGTCTGGTCGCGGTCGGCGTAGCGCACGCCCACCTTGATCGAGTCCAGCCAGTCCGACTCGAACAGGTACTGGGCGTCCAGCCGCGTCGCGAACTCGTCGCCTTCGGACTTTTCGATGTGGTCCTGGACGTAGTTGTAGCGGTAGGCGTTCGGGTTCAGCAGCCCGCCAGGCGCTAGATTGATGTTGGTGCCGGGCAGCAAGGTCAGCTTCGGGTGATCGCCGGTCGCGTCCAGGCCGATATTGGCGAACGACTGCTGGCCCACGCCGATATCGTAGTTGTCGACCGTGGCCTCGACCTTCTGGACATCGAAGTTGAAGCGCCACTGGTCGGTGGGGTTCCACTTCAGATTGAAGCCGAGGTCCTCGGTGACGTTGGTGCCGACGTTGTAGCGGGTGTCGGTCGTGAAGTCGCCGCCGCGACGGGCCGGCGTACAGCCGTTCCAGCCATAGCAGGCGTTGACCATCTGCTGGCCCGAGCTGTTCTGCGCGACCTGCGCCGAGCCGGCGTTGTCCGCGCCCCACCAGCCGATGTCCGAGGTCATCACCCCGGTCTGGAAGTTGCCCTGATCGTCGAACGTGAAGTCCGGGGTGCCAGGGGCGGGCTGCGGGATCAGCAAGCTGCCCGGAGTCACGTGGAACGAGGTGGGCAGGGCGAACAGGCTGAACGGGCTGGCCCCGATCACGTATTCTTCCCACTCGTTCTTGTACTTGGAGCGGTTGTACTGAAGCGTGGCCAGGAACTTGTGGTCGTTGTCCTGCCACTGCGCCGCGAAGGCCGCGCCGTTGCGGGTGCGATCGTAGGTATTGTCGCGGTAGGACACGCTGGACGGGATGTATTTCAGGCCCTTGCCCGGATAGATGCCCTCGTCGAAGATCGCGGTCCGGCCGTATTGGATGCCTTCCGAATTGGTCACGACCTTCGAATAGGCGTAGTTGGCCATCAGGCCGAACTCGCCGATCTTGGTGTCCCAGCGGTCGCTCCAGATGCCCGAGACGCTAGGCGTGACGCGGTCGGCCAGGTCGCCGTAGGTGGCGTCGACCGACAGGGCGAACAGCCGGCCCTTGGAGTCGAATGGCGTGCGAGTGCGCAGGTTGATCGTACCGGCGATGCCGCCCTCGATCAGTTCGGCGGTCTGGTTCTTGTAGGCGTCGACGCCGGCCATCAATTCCGGCGAGATGTCGCCCCAACCCAGGCCGCGCGACGAGTTGGCGGTGAAGCTGTCGCGGCCGTTGAACTCCGACCGCACCTGCGGCAGGCCGCGGACGATGACGCCCGAGGGCTCGGCCGAGAAGTGGGCGGTGTCGGAGGTGGCGGCGAAACGGTTGACGGTAATGCCGGCCACGCGCTGCAGGGCTTCGGCCACCGACTTGTCCGGGAAGGCGCCGATGTCGCTGGCGGTGATCGAGTCGACCACGGTGTCGGCGTCGCGCTTGAGCTGTTGCGCCGATTTCAGCGCCTGGCGGACGCCGGTGACGACCACTTCGGTGACCGCGGTATCGTCCGCGGTCGTTGCCTGGGCTTGCTGGCCCGGCGCGGCGGCCTGGGCGAAGGCGAGCGTCGGCGTCACCCCGATCGCCACCGCTCCCAGCGCCAGGGCGGATGCGCCGTAGCGCATCGCCTGTCGCGCGGACACGCGTTTGGAACTTGTCTTCTTCATTCCCTCTCTCCTCCCTAAGAGACTATTTTTCACGACGGCCAAGGCCGCGGCTGTTCTTCATCGCGACCTTTGGTGGTCGCTTCTCGACTTGAAAGGGGCTGGCATGGGCGGCTGCCGACGACGTCGGACAGGTCCGTTGGTCCCCGAAATCACGCGCTTGCCCTGCGCGATTTCAACTGCCCCTCAAAGCCCGTTCGCTGGGACAGCGCTGTCTCGACGCGCTCGCCGACTGACGCTATCCCAACGGCTACGTTACGACATCGTAATGGAAGCGCAACGAAATTAAATAAAACAAATTACAGAAAGCATTGCCAGGCGCCGAACGGGCCAGACCAGTCCCTGTGGCCTGCCTCCTTTGGCCGCGCTATCGTCGACCTCACACCGCAGAGACCGAAGCCTTGATGACCGCCGCAGCGCAGATCCCCGAGTTGGACAACGTCACGCCCGAGCGATTCCGGGACGAGATCGTGCCGGCCGCGCGGCCGGTCGTGATGCGCGGGCTGGTCGGCGATTGGCCGGTGGTGGCCGCTGGCCGGACCTCGCCCGTGGCGGTCTGCGACTATCTGCGGCGGTTCGACCACGGCCAGCAGGTCAAGACCCTCTCGGGCTCGCCCCGGATCGACGGGCGGTTCTTCTACAACGACGACCTGAGCGGCTTCAATTTCCAGCAGCAGCCGGCGCGGGTGTCGACCGTGCTGGATTTCCTGATCGAGCACGCCTGCGATGAGCGACCGCCGGCCTTGGCCGCCCAGTCGATCACCTCGCGCGACAACCTGCCGGGGTTCTCGGCGGAGAACCGCCTGGGGCTGGTGGCCGACACCGTCGATCCGCGGCTATGGATCGGCAACGCCGTGACCGTCGCCACTCACTATGATCCGGCCGAGAACATCGCGTGCGTGGTGGCGGGCCGACGGGAGTTCACGCTGTTCCCGCCCGACCAGATCAGCAACCTCTATGTCGGCCCCATGGAACTGACGCCGGCCGGGGCGACCATCAGCCTGGTGGCGCTGGACGAGGCCGACCCCGAGGTCCATCCCCGGTTCGCCGCCGCCCGCGCCGCGTCCATGACCGCCGAACTCGAACCCGGGGATGCGATCTACATCCCCTATCTCTGGTGGCATCACGTCCGCTCGCTTGAGGCGATCAATGTGCTGGTCAATTACTGGTGGACGCCGCCCTCGGCCGTCTATGGCGCGCCGCGCGACGCGATGATGCACGCGATCCTGGCGATCAAGGCGCTTCCGCCCGCCCATCGCCAGGCGTGGCAGGCGGTGTTCTCCCATTACGTCTTCCAGGCCCAGGGCGACCCGGGCGAGCATCTGCCGCCCAAGAGCCGGGGGGTGCTTGGTCCGATTGGTCCCGACCAGGCGCGCAGTCTCCGCACGATGCTCGCCCGGGCGCTCTCGCGTCCCTAAGGGCAATCGCGCGGAAAATCGGCGTCTGGGGTTAACGGGGCAAGGCTTGCGCCAGCGCCGTGGCCATACGTTCGATCTGGGCCGCCGTGAGATCGATCGCGAAGGGCAGGCCGATCGTCGAGCGCGCCAGGCTCTCGGTGTTGAGCAGGCGGTCGCGCGGGCATTCGGCGAACGCCGGACCGATGTGGCAGCCTTCGCCCCACCAGCGGCGGGTGTCGACGCCTTCGGCTTGCAGGACCGCCTCGACCATGTCGGCTGTCCCGTCAGGCAGGCCAACGACGCAGACGCTGGTCGTCCATCGCGAGCCCCAACCGGACTGGAACCGCACCTGTGGAACGGCGGCCAGGGCCCGTCGCAGGGCCTGGGCGGCCATGAACCAGCGCAGGCGGTCGGCGGGCCAGCCGTCGAGCGCGGCCAGGCCGACGGCGGCGGCGTATTCGCTGAGCTTGGCGTTGGTGGCCACGCACAGCGCCTCGCGGGAGCCGTCGAAGCCGAAGCTGGTGAGTCGCCTGACCCGGCGGGCCAACTCGGGGTCTCCAGTTGCCAGGAATCCACCTTCGCCGAGGCCTAAAACCTTGGTGGCGTGCAGACTGACCACCATCGGCAGGCTGGCGTCGACCGCACCGTCGAAGGCGGCGGCTGCGTCGATCAGCACCCGCACGGCTGTCTCGTCCTGGAAAGCGCGCCAGGCGGCGAGATCGGGCATATGGCCGAACGCCGCGACGGGAATCACCGCCGAGACCGGTCCCGGCGCGTGAGCCAGCCGCTCGCGGACGACGGCGGGGTCGAGCATCCAGGTCTCGGCGTCTACGTCGACGAACCATGGCGTCAGCCCCGCCTGGCGCACTGCGTGGGCGGTGGCCACGAAAGTCCAGGACGGCGTAGCGCACAGCGAACCGGCGGGCAGGTCCATCGCCTTCAGGGTGAGGGTCAGGGCCTGAGTGGCGTTGACGGCGGTGACCACTTGGGCGCCGTCGCCGAAGCGGTGCGCCAGACGGGTCTCCAATTCCATCAGCAGCGGGCCGAAGTTCGAATACCAGCGCGCCGTGTCGATGCGCTGCAGGTAGGGCAGGATGTCCTCAGCCGCCGGCAGGCGCGGACGAGCCACTGGCACCTTCTGAAAGGCAGGCGTTTCCGCCAAGGGCGTGCGAATGGCGCTTGTGCGAGTCAACTGACTTCCCCCTCCAACGAAGGTCGAGCCTGTCGTCAATACGGTTAACAGAACCCTTAACGTTCCGGACTCGGACGGGGCGGAATCCTTGACCCACAAGGTCGCTGAGCCAAATTGCGACCTATTGTCCCGCGCCCCGCAACCCGAGCCGTCTGAACTAACCCGCGGTGACCGACTTCATCGCGTGGGCGGCCGCGAAGCCTGTTTCGTCACGGCGGATCACGGGCGGCGTCCCGCTGGACCTGATCGATCGGGCCTGACCGCAGCCGACCGGCCGCCCTGCATCGCGCCCTGATCACGTGGCATGCGCCGATAGTTTTCGAACATATCGCCCCAGCGCCGGCGTCATGGTTAATTCGGCTTTAAGCATCATTGGCCACCATCTCCGACAGACCCGGTTCGACGGGTCGGATCGGGGCGAAACTGGGTGCGGACGGCCAAAATCAGGGCGATAGCCGGTCATCTGCCGGAGGGGCGGCTCTCCAACGACGACCTGGCGCGCCTGTATCCCGACTGGCCGGCGAGCAAGATCCTCGAAAAGACCGGCATCCGGGAGCGACGGATCGCCGCGCCCGGCGAGACGGCCGGCGATCTGGCCTTCGCCGCCGCCCGCACGCTGTTCGACCGCCATGGGATCGACCCGGCCAGCCTCGACTTCCTGCTGCTCTGCACCCAGGCCCCCGACTATGTGCTGCCGACCACCGCCTGCGTGCTGCAGCAGAGGCTGGGCCTGCCGACCACCGCCGGGGCGCTGGACTTCAATCTCGGCTGCTCGGGCTTTGTCTACGGCCTGTCCCTGGCCAAGGCCCTGATCGAGAGCGGCCAGGCCCGGCGCGTGCTGCTGCTGACCGCCGACACCTATTCGAAGTTCATCCATCCGATGGACAAGAGCGTCCGCACCCTGTTCGGCGACGGCGCCGCGGCCACCCTGGTCGAGGCCGTGGAGGCCGACGCGCCGGCCATCGATCCGGTGGTGTTCGGCACCGACGGGGCCGGGGCCGAGAACCTGATCGTGCCGGCCGGGGGTTTCCGCCGTCCGCGCGACGCGGCCAGCGCGGTCGAGTCGATCGACGCCTCCGGCAATATCCGCTCGGCCGAGCACCTCTACATGAACGGCCCGGCGATCATGACCTTCACGCTGAAGACGGTGCCAGCCGCCATCGCCCAGGTCCTGGAGCGCAGCGGGCGGACGATGGAGGACCACGACCTCTTCGTCTTCCACCAGGCCAACGCCTTCATGCTGGAACGCCTGCGCCAGAAACTGGCGATCCCGGCCGACCGGTTCTTGATCCACATGGAGGCCTGCGGCAACACCGTTTCCTCCACCATCCCCATCGCCCTCGAACCCCTGCTGAACGCGGCCGCTCCGCCGCGCCGCATTCTGCTGGTCGGCTTCGGGGTCGGCTATTCCTGGGCGGCGACCAGCGTCGTCCTCTGACGGAGAACCATCAATGAGCGCCTTCTATGCCGGTCTGGCCGAGATCTTCGAGATCGACACCGCCGAGATCACCCCCGACCTCGAACTGGCGGCCTACAACTGGGATTCGCTGGCCGTCGTCTCGACCATCGCCCTGATCGACGAGGTCTATGGCGAGCTGGTCGACGGCGCGGCCTTGGCCAAGTGCGTGGTGGTCAGCGATATCCAGGCCCTCATCCCCGCCGCCCAGGCGGCGTGATGAGCGCGGCGGTCGGTTCAACGGCCGGGCAGGGGGCCTTCGCCGTCGGCGGCGTGGCCCTGCGCGGCGTGGTCTCGGCCGTTCCCGGCCAGCCCATCGACAACGCCCGTTTCGTCGAACGCTTCGGCGAGCAGGCGGTCAACGACGTCGTCAAGATGATCGGCGTCGAGGCGCGGCACTGGGCCCGTCCCGACCAGACGACCGCCGACCTGTGCCTGAACGCGGCCCGCGTGCTGCTGGAGCGGCTGGACTGGACGGCCGACAGCGTCGACGCCCTGGTCTTCGTCTCCCAGACCCCCGACCATCGCCTGCCCGCCACCGCCTGCATCCTGCACGGCCGCCTGGGACTGGCGCCGGGCTGCCAGGCTTTCGACGTGAGCCTGGGCTGCTCGGGCTACACCTACGGCCTGTGGCTAGCTGCGGCGATGATCAACGCCGGCTGCCGGCGCGTGCTGCTGCTGGCTGGCGAGACCAGCAGCCGACTGGTCGACCCGTCCGACCGCGGAACCGCCATCCTGTTCGGCGACGCCGGCACGGCCTCGGGCCTGGAGGCCGCGCCCGGCGCGCCGCCGATCCACTTCCGGCTGGGCACCGACGGCTCGGGGGCCGGCGCCCTGATCGTGCCCGAGGGCGGCTTCCGCACGCCCGTCTCCGATCCCGACCGGGCCGAAGGGCTCGATCCCACGCGCCTCCACATGGACGGCGGCGAGGTGTTCACCTTCACGCTGCGGGCCGTGCCCAAGCTGATCAAGGACACCCTGGCCGACGCCGGTGTCGAGGGCGACAGCGTCGACGCCTATCTGCTGCACCAGGCCAACCGCTTCATGCTGCGTCACATCGCCAAGAAGATCGGCGCCAGCGAGGCCCAGACCCCGATCAATATCGACCGCTACGGCAACACCAGTTCGGCCACCTTGCCCCTGCTGCTGACCACGGACCTGGCCCGGCGCGTCACCAGCGCGCCCAGCCGGATGATGCTGGTCGGCTTCGGGGTCGGCCTGTCCTGGGGCTCGGCCCTGATGGAGCTGGAACCGCTGGTCTGCGCGGAGACCATCATCGCATGATCTTCGCCTCCGACGCCCTGGCCGGGCGGACCATCCTCGTCACCGGCGCCTCCTCGGGCCTGGGTCGCGCCACCGCCCAGCTCGTGGCGCGCTGCGGCGGCCGGGTCATCGCCACCGGACGGGACGCAGATCGCCTGGAGGCGACGATCGCCGACCTGCCCGGCGACGGCCACCGGGCCTTCGCGGCGGTGCTGTCCGACGCCGACGAGACCGCCGAGAAGATCTCGACCGCCGCCATCGAGGCCGGCGGCCTGGACGGCGCCTTCCATGCCGCCGGGGTCGAGCTGATCCTGCCGGTCCGCCTGACCAAGACGCGCAATCTCGACGAGGTGTTCGGCGCGGCGGTCAACGGCGCCATGGGCCTGGCCCGCGCCGCCGGCAAGACCGGGACCCTGAAGGCCGGGGCCTCGATCGTCTTCATGTCGTCGGCCGCCGCCTCGCGCGGCCGGCCGGGCATGGTGGCCTATTCGGCGGCCAAGGCGGCGGTCGAGGGCCTGACCCGGTCCCTGGCCTGCGAGCTGGCCCCGAAGTCGGTCCGCGTCAACGCCATCGCCGCCGGCGGGGTCGAGACCGAGATGCACGGCCGCCTGGCCCGGGGACTGTCGGAAGCCGGCATGGCGGACTATGAACGCCAGCACCTGCTGGGCTTCGGCGCGCCGGCCGACGTGGCCAACGCGGCGGTGTTCCTGCTGTCGCCCGCCAGCCGCTGGGTGACCGGCGCGGTCTGGACGGTGGACGGCGGCTATCTGGCCAGCTGAAGGGGGATGCATGACCGACTATGTGCTGGTGGGCGGCGGGGCCTTCGCCCGCGAGATCTTCGACTGGTTCGCCCCGGGCCTCGAAGCCGGCGACCGCTTCAGCGGCTATCTCGACGACGGCGACCAGCCGTTCAGGGCCTTCGGCCGCGACCTGCCGCAGCTGGGCGACACCCATGGCTTCAAGCCCAGCTCCGAAACCCTGCTGGTGATGGCGGTCGGCGACCCGGGCGGCAAGCAGGCCCTGGCCCAACGCCTGACCGCCCAGGGCGGACGCTTCGCCACCCTGCTGCATCCCCGCGCCTGGATCTCGGCCTCGGCCCGACTCGGCCAGGGGGTAGTGGTGGGACCGTTCGCCGACGTCTCGGCCGACGCCCGCGGCGGCGACTACGTCACCCTCAACGCCTATGCCAGCATCGGGCACGACGCCCAGGTCGGCGACTTCTCGACACTCAGCGGCTATGTCGACCTGATGGGCGGGGTCAAGGTCGGCCGCGCCGCCTTCCTCGGCTCGGGCGCGCGAGTCCTGCCGGGGGTGTCGGTGGGCGACGGCTGCATGATCGGCGCCGGCGCGGTGGTGGTGCGCAAGGCCCCCGACGGCGCCACGCTCTACGCCGCCCCGGCCCGCCGGCTGTGACGGCCGTCCTGTCTCGCCTGGACGGCCGGCTGCTAACGGATTTCTGGCACCTGGTCGCCCATCGCGCCGAGCTGGCCGAGCCCGGCGCCTGGCTGCGCCTGGACTGGCCCGGCGGCGACCTGGCCCTGTTCAACGACGAGGGCGAGATCCTGGCCTTCGACAATGTCTGCCCGCACCGCGGCGCTCGCTATTTCACCGGCGATCACGGCGTCGGCCGCGTGGTCTGCGCCTATCATGGCTGGGCCTATCGCGCCGGCCAACTGCGGGTGGCCCAGCGCGCCAGTTTCGACGAGGCCGAGCTGGCCGGGCTCGGGCTCCGCAGGTTCCGGACCGCCTGGTGCGGCGACTTCCTGTTCGTCGGCCTGGCCCCGGTGGAAAGCCTTGAGGCCCAGCTGGGCGAAGCCTTCGCCGACCTGGAGCGCGCCTCGCGGCGCATCACCACCCGCCGCGATTTCAACGCCTTCACCTTCCAGGCCAACTGGCGGGTCGGGGTCGAGAACGCCCTGGAGGGCTACCACGTCAATCCGATCCATCCGCAGACCTTGGCCCCGCTAGGCCTGGTCGACGACCGCATCGACTACCAGGGCCGCAACATCGGCTACCTGGCCCGCATCGGCCAGGCCCGCACCGCCAAGGGCCTGTCGGTGATGAAGCGGTTCTTCGAGGTCGACGACGCCTACGAAGGCTACTGGTCGCTGTACGTCTTCCCGTTCGCCATGGTCTCCTCGACCTTCGGCTATTCCTACGCCCTGCAGACCTATTTCCCGTCGGCGCTCCCCAACCAGGCGCATTTCTGCAGCCGGTTGCTGACCTCCCGCGTCAAGCCGGGGGCCGAGACGGCCGTCGAGGGGTTCTTCGAGTCCAGCGCCCAGGTCAACCGCCGCATCTTCGAGGAGGACCACGCGATCTGCGCGCGGGTCAGCCCCGCTTACGATATGATGCGGCCCGGGCGGGTGTTCGCGCGGGCCGAGGAGCGGGTTCGGCGACTGCACGCCATCCTGACGGACCTGAACGGTTAGGCCTTCACCCGCCAGAGCTCGAACATCTCGCGATAGGCCTGCTCCATCATCCGCGCCACGCCCGCCTCGTCGCGGTAGGGCGCGGCGGCGAAGCCGGCGACGGCGCGGTCGCGCAGGGCCTGCAGCCTGGCCGGCGACGCCGAGACCTCGATCGCCTTGGCGACATAGTCGTCCCAGCTGTCGGTCACCAGGTCGGGCAGGCCCGCCTCCTTGACAATCGCCAGGCCCGCGCGGCTGTAGAAGGTCTCGCCGCGAAGGGCCAGCACGGGCACGCCGCGCGACAGGGCCTCCAGCGAGGTGGTGCCGCCGGGGCAGGGCGAGGTGTCGAGCGCCAGGTCGACCAGGCCGAAGGCGTTCTCATAGGCTTCGCCCTTGCTGTGACCGTCGAAGACCAGCCGGTCCGCGTCGACGCCATGGGCGGCGAAACGCGCGGCCGTGACCCGGGCCAGGATGTGATCCTCGTAGTAGCTGTACTTGAGCAGCAGCCGCGATCCGGGCCGGCCCTGCAGGATCCGCGCCCAGGCGGCCACCGTTTCGTCGCTGACCTTGGCCGGATTTGTGAAGCTGCCGAACGTGACCTGGCCGCTGGCCAGGGACGGGGCGGGCGAGACGCGGGCCTGCGGATCCGGTCGGAACGGCGCGGAGATCCGCGGGACGGTCCAGACCGTCTCGGTGAACAGCTCGGCCATCCCGGGCGTCGGCACGGAATCGGCGTGCAGCGCATAGTCCATGTTGGTCAGGCCGGTGGTCTGTTGGTAGTTCAGCCAGGTGACCTGGACCGGCGCGACGCGGCGGCCGAACACCGGCAGGCGGTTGCCCGGATTGTGCCCCCAGACGTCGACCAGTACGTCGATGCGATCCTTGCGGATCAAGGCGGCGGCGTCCTGGTCCGACAGCGCCCCGATGGCGCGCACGGTCACCGGCTGGGCCCAGTCGGTCTCGCCCGCCGCCTCGGTGGGGTAGAGGAAGACCTCGACCTGCTCGCGATCGTGGCTCTCGATCAGCGGCACGACGAACTGGCGCGCCTGTTGTCGGACGAAGCTGGGCGCGACATAGCCGATCCGCAGCTTGCGCCCCGGCTCGCGGCTGTTCTTCAATGCCGTCGCTGGGCCCTTGTATTCGTAGAGCCGTGCCCATTCGCGCGCCTCGGCGGCGTGGCGCCGGACACCGTCCTTGACGAAGAATAGCGAAAACAGCAGGAATTCGTGAGCCTGGGCGGTAGTGCGGTCGCTCTCGGTCACCGCGCGGAAGACCAGGGCGGCTTCCTCGGCCCGACCCTGATGATGCAGGCACAAACCGTAGGTGAACAACGCCTGCAGATCCGGATGGCCGGCGCTGATGGCCAGGCTCAGCGCCACGCCGGCGGTGGCGATCGCGTTGGCGTCATAGAGCATGTCCGCCACGGCGACGGCGTATTGCGGATCCTTGGTCAGGCGCTGGACGTCACCCCCGAAGCCGCGGATCAAGGCGAAGGCGTGCAGCAGCCGAGCGTCGTTCAGCGCTCCGTCGGCCTCGTCGGCCTGGCCGGCGCCGAGGGCGGCCGAGGCCAGCCAGTAGCGCAGCTCGTGCTTGGACGGCTCGGCCGCGACCAGCGCCCGCATCAGCGCCAGCGCTCCGGCGGCGTCGCCGGCCATCAGCAGGGCCTTGGCCGCGGTCAGGTCCTGGCTGGCGTTCAGAGGAGTCGGCAGGCCGGACATGGAAAGCTCGCATGGTCTGAAAATCGCGGCCGATAACGCCGGCATTGTGGTTAATGCGCCACTAAGAAAACGACGCGAACTCGACCTTGACGATCATGATCGCCGCCACGCCGACGCGCCGACGCCGACTGGCCACAGCTTGGGGCGGGCGAGGCGCGTAGAAGCCCTGGCTTGCACTGTAGGATACCGTTCGTGCCATAGGGTGGAGTGGCGATTTTTCCGTTGGGATCCCGAGATGCGCTGTGAAATTTGCGAGGGCGCGACCTCCTACTATTTTTCCAAGACATTCAACGCATTCAACCTGGGTGAGGTGGAATATTGGCGATGTGATACGTGCGGCTTCGTGTTTTCACGAACGCATCTGGAAATGTCGCAAGAGGCCTGGAACGAACTGAACTTGCTCTGCCATGAAACCTATCAAGGGGGCGACGAGAACGTTCTGGATCCCCGCTGGAAGACGCGCATCGCCGCCCAAGCCCTGGCCTTATCCGAACTGGCGGCGGCGGGATTGCTTGATCCTGCAAGACGATGGGTCGACTTCGGATGCGGCGACGGCGTGCTGTCGAACGCGTGCTCTCGCGAACACGGCCTGAAGCTTCTGAAATACGATGAACATATGGCCGCCGGGAATGACTATCTCGCGGCCGAGGACATGGTCGAAGGCGCATTTGACTTTGTCATTTCGACCTCGGTCTTCGAGCACATGACCCGGCGCGAACAGTGGGATGGCGTCCAAGCGCTAGTATCGCCGGGCGGAGCCTTTGGGCTTCACACGCTGGTGGCCGAGACCGTGCCGAAGGACCCTGGCTGGTTCTATCTACAGGCCCCGCACTGCGCCTTCTTCACGAACAGCGCGATGGAGCGGTTGTTCAAGGACTGGGGCTACCGTTCTTCGATCTATAATGTCGCCGCCAGCTTGTGGATCTGGTTTCGATCAGACCCGAGGGAAGTCGAAGGCCGGATCGCTGAACTCAATCGCACCGCGTCGAGTCCCTTCCTCTTCCGAGAAGGGTTTCTGGATTACTGGAAAAGCGACCCGCGGGTCCCGAAGCCGGTGGTGGACAGCCGCCGTCGCCGATCTTAGCGATCACGACAACGGCAAGTATGGGAATATATTCCTATATTGCAGGTTGCGGCTTGCTCGGCTTTGGGCGACTTGGGCGCTCGGCGCGGTCAGTTCCTAGATCTGGCCTCGGCCCAGAGGATCTTGAGGCGCGCGAACGCTTCGGGTCCGGCGCAGGCCTCGACCGCGGCCAGGCTCTGGTCGCCGCGCGCCAGGGCCGCGGCGCACCGGTCGGCCCGCAGGGCCTGGACAGCATTCAGGTCATAGCGCGGCGTGTTGATGATCGCCACACGGCCGGGCTTGCCGCGCAGGCCGGCGATATAGGTGGTGATCGGGGTATAGCCGCGGGCGGCGAGCGCCCCGCGCCGCAGTGCGGCCGCCTGGTCGGGGTCAAGGGCCACGCCGCGCGCGCCGTAGGCGTGCAGCACGGCCATGGCGTATTGGGCGCGGGCCTGGCCGGCGTCGGCGCGGCTGCGCAGGTCCTCGATCGGTTCGCTCAGCGCCGCCACCAGGAGCCCCAGGTCGGCGGGCGTGGTGGCTCGCGCCGTGACGCAAGCGGCGAGGACAAGGCAGAGGCCAGGCATGGCGGCGACGTGCGTGACCCTGGACAGCATTTTCGTCGTCATCGCTCGTACCCCGCGGTTCCAGGAATAGGCGTTGTCCGGCTGTGCTCGCCCAGCGGCCGATCGGCTTGCGGCTGCGCCCGCCCTTCGATCAGGATGGGCGGCCCGGACGGGGCGGCGGGCTGCTCAAGCCGCGGGGAGGCGGCCTTGGGCTCGAACGCGCGGTCCAGGGCACCGACCAGGCCTTCCCAGGGCACGGCCCCATGGGACTTGACCGCCCGCAGGTGGGCGGAAGGGTCGTAGAGCGGCGTTCCCAGGGCCAGAGCGCGGACCTCCAGACGGCCGGTCTGTCGCAGCAAGGCCGCCTCGGCGACATAGGCGTCGCGGCGCGAGCCGAGCAGGGCCAGCTGGGCCTCGCGCAGATTCTGCTCGGCGACCAGCACGTCGAGGGTCGAGCGCTGGCCGACCCGGAACTCCTCGCTCATGCCGTCGAAGGCGACCTGGGCGGCGGCGGCCTGAGCCAGTTGGACCTTGATGTTGGCGCGAGCGGCGGCGGCCTGGTTCCAGGCCGACAGCACGTTCTGGATCACTTGCCGGCGGGCCGCCTCGATCCGGAGCCGGTCGGCCCCGTTGCGGTTCAGCGCCTCGTGATAGCCGGCCTGGTAGGCGCCGCCGGCATAGAGCGGCTTGGTGATGGAGATCGACGCCGTCCAGCTGACGTCCTGGTCCTGAGCGTAGAACGGCGCCAGCTCGCCCGTCGAGCCGTAGCTGGTGCGGGCCGAGACGGTAGCGCGACCCGCGCCCTTGGCCAGGTCGGCCTGGCGGCGGCTTTGCTGCTCGGCGAGCTTGGCCTGGGCCAGGTCCGGATTGCCGGCCTCGGCCAGGTCGAAGGCGTCTTCGAGGCCGTCTGGCAGCAGCGGCAGCGCTGGCTCGGGCTCCAGCTCGGCGGGATCCTCACCAACCAGGGCGGCATAGCTGGCGCGGCTGGCCTGGAACTGCACCTGGGCCAGGGCGATCTGGGCCCTGACCGCCTCCAGCTGCGCCTGGGCCTGGGCGACGTCGGTGCGGGTGACCTCGCCGGCTTCCTGGCGGGCCTGGGTGATGTCCAGCTGGCGCTCCAGGGCCGCCAGGTTTGCGCGGCGGACGGCCAGGCTTTCGAGGTCGCGACGGACGTCGGCATAGGCGGCGATCACCTGCAACAGCAGGTCGCCCTCGGCGCCACGTAAGGCTTGGCGACCGGCCTGGATGCGCAAGGCGGCCAGGTCGACCGCGCCGCTGGCCTGGCCGCCGCTATAGAGCGGCTGCTCGATCACCACCCGGGCCTGGCCCTGGTTGCTTTCCAAGCGCCGACCGGCCAGGGGATCGCCGACCAGCCGCAGGGCCTGGGTGGCGTCGCCGGCCCGGTTGTCGGCGTAGTCGCCGGTGACCTGCAGCTCGGCCGAGGGCCGCAGGCCGGCATGGGCCCGGACATAGGCATCGTCCAAGGCCCTCAGTTCGTAGCGCTGGCTCTGCAGGGTAGGGTTGGACTGGTAGGCGCGAGCGATGGCCTCGGCCAGGGTGTCGGCGCGGGCTGAATTCACGGCGACAACCAAGGCCAGCAGGCCGATCGCCGCCATCCATCGTCGCGGGCCGGCTACCACGGATCGCGCACGAACGCGGCGGGATCGGCGCAGCCGTTGGCGCGGGCTGCGGCCAGGGCCTGTTCGAAGCCCTTGAGGCCGAAGCGCTTGGGCGTCGCGTCATGGTCGGCGCGGATCGTCACCGTCCGGGCGCCGGCCAGGTTTTCGGTGGGGATCAGCACCACTCCGCCGGTTGGATTGGCCAGGCCGCCGCCCTCCAGCGACACCCGCCGGGCGACCAGGGCTGGATAGTCGTCGCGCCAGGGGCGCGGCGGCTTGTCGTCGACGCTGTACCAGGCCTGGGCGACGTCGCGGTCACGATCCAGATGAAAGCCCAGCACGCCGGCGGCGTAGGAGATCCGCCCCTGTCCCAGGCCGGCGGGGGCGAACAGCCGACAGCGCGTCTGGCCGGTGAAGCCGTCGCGCTGGATGCGCATGTCCCAGCCGGCCAGATGGTAGGCCTTGGTCCTGATCTTGTAGCCGGCCCTGCGCCGCATGCCCTCGGTGGGGAGCCCCAGGGCGCGCGGCGGCCAGGCGCGCGGCGCGGACAGCGAAGGCTGGCCCAGGTGCAGGGCCGCGGCCAGGGCGATGGAAGTCAGGATCACGGGCGGGTCTTCACGCCCCGGTCCCGGCGTCGGCGGCGGGCGCGGGATAGACGCTGACCTGTCGCTGGCCGTCGGGGCCCAGATTG
>NZ_JAVDWJ010000003.1:0-447270 GCF_031457295.1 Caulobacter sp. BE254
CTTGGCCCGAAAGCTGCTCGTGCGCCTCAACGCCAAGGCCCGCGACGCTCGACGCGCCCTGGTCGCCGCTTGACAGACCAGACAGTCGCTCCGTCGGCTTCGCCGACACCTCCCCCACAGGGGGAGGATCTTCGAAACTCCGCGCTTGATTTATATACGATTGCCGACACCTTCCGCGCCGCCGCCTCGCGAGGCGCATAACGTCGGGAGGACATGCCATGCGGGGCAAGCGCCGCTTCATCGTCGCCGCGATGGTCGCCGGCCTGATCGGCCTGGACGCGGCCCGGGCCGCCGAGCCCCCGATCTATCTCGGCGTCGACATCTCCTACGCCAACGAGATGGACGACTGCGGCGCGGTCTACAAGGCCGGCGGCAAGACCGTGGACCAGTACCGGTTCTTCAAGTCGGCCGGCGCCAACACCGCGCGGATCCGCATCTGGAACGACCCGGACTGGACGAAGTATTCCAACCTCGCCGACGTCAAGCGCAGCCTCCGCCGCGCCAAGGCGGCCGGCCTGCAGGTGCTGCTGGACTTCCACTATTCCGACGATTGGGCCGACGGCGACAAGCAGGTCGCCCCCAAGGCCTGGGCGAAACTCTCGACGCCCGACCAGGCCAAGGCGCTGTACGCCTTCACCCACGACACCCTGATAGAACTGCACCGCGAGGGCCTGATGCCCGACCTGGTGCAGGTGGGCAACGAGACCAATGGCGAGATCGTCTCCAGCCTGGCCAAGGCCAAGGAGCCCATCCACTGGGACCGCAACGCCCTGCTGTTCAACGCCGGCATCAAGGCGGTGCGCGACGCCGGCCGCGAGACCGGGACCCGGCCGCGGATCATGCTGCACATCGCCCAGCCCGAGAACGCCGAGCCGTGGTTCGAGGCGGCGACCAAGGCCGGCGTCACCGACTACGACATCATCGGCCTCAGCTACTACAGCAAGTGGTCCAAGCGCTCGATGGCCCAGCTGGGCCAGACGATCAACCGCCTGCGCCACGCCTATGCGGCCGACGTGTTGGTGGTCGAGACGGCCTATCCGTTCACCACCCAGAACGCCGACAGCTCGCCCAACCTGCTGGGCGAGGACTCGCTGATCGCCGGCTATCCGGCCACGCCCGACGGCCAGAAGCGCTACCTGGTCGACCTAACTCAGCTGGTGCTGGCCAGCGGCGGCACGGGCGTCTTCTACTGGGAACCGGCCTGGGTCTCGACCAGGACCTGCGGCACCCGCTGGGGCAAGGGCTCCAACTGGGAGAACGCGGCGGTGTTCGATTACAAGGGCGAGACCCTGGGTAGCGCCGAGGTCTGGCTGAAGCACGCCTACGTGCTGCCGGTCGAGGTGACGTTCAAGACCAGGGCGACGACCGACACCGCTTTCATCGACGGCGACTTCCTGGGCGGCGTCGGCCCCAGGCCCATGACCCGCGAGGGCGACGTCTTCGTCTACCGCACACGCCTGATGCCGGAGACCTCGGTGACCGTGGCCATGGCGGCGACCGCCGCGGCGGTGGCCGAGGCGCCGGCGGTCACCGCCACGATCGGCGACCGCGCGGCCACCGTTCCCCTGCGCGAGCAACCTTGATCTGTCGGACTCGACCTTCGATTGTCTGTTTAATAATATGAATGGAGATTCCCCGAAAACGGCGATATGGCTGTCGGACCAGGGGAACGTCGGGCGCGGGGGCGCGCCGGTCGAGGAGGTCGCGATGCCGCGGGACAACCCGGCGCAGCAACAGGTGGAGACGCCCGACGACGGGCGGATCAATCGCCTCAATGCGCGGTATCGCGGCCCGCTGACCAGCTTCTTCCTGCGCCGCGTCCACCGTCGCGACGAGGCCGAGGACCTGACCCAGGAGGTGTTCCTGCGCATGGTCCGCAGCCTGCAAAGGACCGACAGCGACGGCGGCGAGCGGATCGACAATCCCGAAGCTTTCCTGTTCCGGACCGCCGTGAACCTTCTGCGCGACCGGGCGCGCCGGGCCAAGACCTTCGCCGAGCACCTGGCCGAGGCGGCTCACCGCGACGAAAACATTGAGGTTCGTTCGCCCGAGCGCGTCTTACAAGGCAGGCAGTCCTTGCGATCCGCGCTGGCCGCCCTGGAGGAGCTGGACGCCCGCACCCGCGACGTGTTCATCCTGCATCGACTGGAAGGGTTGAAACACGCCGAGATCGCGACGCTGTACGGCGTCTCGTCGAGTTCGATCGAGAAGTACATGATCAAGGCGCTGGCGCATCTGGCAAGGCGCGCTCGCGCGTTCTAGAGCAGGTCCGTGGCCCGATCCTTGTCCGACAGCATCGTTCACGAAGAGGCCGCGCGCTGGCTCATGCGCCTGGGCGACTCTCCGGATGACGCGGCGATCTTCGAGGCCTTCGAGGACTGGCGCGACGCCTCGCCCGAACACCGGCAGGCGTTCGAGGACGTCCAGGCGAGCTGGGCGCTGTTCGGCGAACAGGCGGCCGCGCCCGAACTGCTGGTCCTGCGTCGCAACGCGCTGGACCGGGCCGGGGGGATCGGGCGGCGACGCGGATTCGACCTTGGTCGTCGCGGCTTCGCCGCTGGCCTCGCGGTCCTGGCCGCCGCGCCGCTCGCATATTACGGCTGGCGACGGCTGCACCCCGACGCCGGCCAGACCCTGCGAACGGCGATCGGCGAACAGCGCACGGTCACCCTCTCGGACGGCAGCCGCGTCTCCCTAGACGCCAACACCCTGGTCAAGGTCGCCTATTCGCCCGCCCTGCGGTTGGCCGAAGTGGTCGAGGGTCGCGCCCATTTCGAGGTGGCCAAGGACAAGGCCCGCCCGATGAGGGTGCGAGCCGGCACGCGCACAGTGACCGCCCTGGGCACCGCCTTCACCGTCGAACACGAGGGCGAGCGGGTCGTCGTCACCCTGGTCGAGGGCCGGGTGGCGGTGACCGAGACCGCTTCGGCCCGCGGTGTCGCCCCGCCGCCGAAGGAACTGGTTCCGCAGCAACAGCTGGTCTTCGCCGCCGACGCCGCGCCGCGCATGCACGAGGCCGTCGACGTCGAGCGGGCCATGGCCTGGCGCGAGGGCAAGCTGGTGTTCGACGACGAAAGCCTGGCCGACGCCGTCGCCCGCATGAACAACTATTCGCGGGTGAAGATCGTCGTCGAGGACGACCCCGCCCGGACCCTGAGGATCAGCGGCATCTTCAACGCCGGCGACACCCCGGCCTTCGTCGAGGCGGTGCAGAGCTATTTTCCGGTCGACGTATCGACCGGCGAGTCCGTCGTCCAGATCCGCTCCCGCGGCTGATCCACAGACCTGATCCAGGCCACGGTGAAGTTTTTTTTGAGGGCTCCGCCAAGAGCCGCGTCGTAACCCATATCCGCGGGTTTCGAGAGCCAAGACGGTCGCCAGAGCGAACCGCGGACCGGGAGGGAAAACCGATGACTGCCTATCGTCCACGCGGACGCCGCCACGGCCTTTGCGCCGGCGCCGCGAGCGCCATTCTGCTGACGGGTCTCGCCGCCGCCGCGCCGGCCCTGGCCCAGAGCCAGGCCGCCGTCGCCCAGACCTACGAATTCAACATTCCGGCCAAGGACCTGGACCAGGCCCTGAAGGCGTTCGGCGACCGGTCGAACACCCAGGTGTTGTTCACCAAGGCCGTGGTCCAGGGGCGCAAGAGTTCCGCGCTGCGCGGCCGCTACACCAGCGCCGAGGCCCTGAACCTGCTGCTCAAGGGCTCGGACCTCAACTATCAGCGCACCGCCTCGAACGTGGTCCTGATCCGCGGAGGCGCGCCGGCGTCGTCCATCGCCGGGTCGGCCGCCGAGGCGCCGGCGTCGACCTCGGCGCAGGAAAGCGTCGCCCAGGTCGATGAAGTCGTCGTCACCGGCGTGCGCAAGAGCCTGCGCGACGCACTGGACGTCAAGCGCGGCTCCGACAAGGTGGTCGAGGCCATCTCGGCCAAGGACATCGGCGTACTGCCCGACGTCACCATCGCCGAGTCGATCGCCCGCCTGCCCGGCGTCAACGCCACCCGCGACCGCGGCAACGACAGCCAGGCCGTCGTGCGCGGCCTGGGCGCGCGCCTGGTGCTGGGCACCATCAACGGCCGCGAGGTCGCCTCGTCCGAGCCCGACCGCAACGTCCGCTGGGAGATCTATCCGTCGGAAGTCGTCTCGGGCGTCCAGGTCTACAAGTCGCAGTCGGCCGACCTGATCGCCGGCGGCGTGGCCGCGACCATCAACATCGATACGATCGCCCCGCTCGACTACAAGGGCCCGCAATTCGTGGTCCGCGCCGGCCCGGTCTATTACGACGGCGGCAAGGACATCCCCAACTACGGCCAGACCGGCTACCGCGCCTCGGGCTCGTTCGTGCACAGGTTCAACGACGACCTGGCCATCGTTCTGGGCCTGACCAGCCAGAAGCAGAAGAACGGCTACACCTCGTTCCAGGGCTGGGGCTACAACGACTCGGTCATGCGCCAGCCGCAAGGCGCCAGCGACTTCAGCGGTGACCTGAACGGCGACGGCAAGGTCGATCCCACGCCCTGGGGCATGCAGCTGGAGATCAAGAAGATCGACCAGAAGCGCACCGGCGTCTCGACCGGCCTGCAATGGAAGCCGACCGACCATTTCGAGCTGAAGGCCGACCTGCTCTATTCCGACATCAAGATCACCGAAAACCAGGACCAGCAGATCTACGCCCAGAACATGGGCAACTGGAACAACGGCAACTGGGGCGACTACAACGCCGCCGGCGCCCACTACACCCTGGTCAATGGCGACGTGGTCGCCGCCACCCTGCCCTTCGCCGCCGTCACCTCGGTGATCGCGCGCTACACCGAGGACAAGAAGCTGTGGGCCGGGGGCCTGAACGGCAAGTGGACCAACGACGCCTGGACCGTGGCCGGCGACCTGTCCTACTCGCAGGCCGAGCGGACCAACAACTGGCGCGCCGTGCGCACCGAGGTCTATCCGGCCTCGATGACCTACGACACCCGCGCCGGGGTCAAGCCCAGCGTCACGACGACGGAGGACCCCACCAAGCTGGCCCAGGTGGCGCCCAGCTATCGTGGCGGCCAGAACGACGGTCCCGAGCACCTGAACGACGAACTGGTGGCCGGCGCCCTGGACTTCACCCGCGACTTCTCGGGCGGGGCGTTCAAGAGCCTGCAGTTCGGCGGGCGCTATTCCGACCGGGTCAAGGACCACGACCAGGCCTCGTGGGCGACCTGCCCCAACCCGGGCAACCTGCCCACGAACAGCCCGATCCTGAAGGACCAGACCTGGGGCACCTGCTTCCAGTCGGTGACCCTGCCGGCCAGCCTGTTCAGCTCGTACAACATCAGCAGCTTCAACGTCCCCAACATCCTGACCGGCGACATCGACGCCATCGCCAAGGCCGCCTACGGCGACCACGGCTTCGACGCGGCCAACGCCGTGGACAACCTGGCCCAGCGCTGGCGCGTGCACGAGAAGGTGGCCGAGGCCTACGGCAAGCTGAACTTCGCGGCCGACGGCGTCGCCGGCGCCTGGATGACCGGCAATCTCGGCGTTCGCGTGGTCAGCACCAAGACCGACAGCGAGGGCTATCGCCAGGACCCGGGCCTGGCGACCTTCTCGGCGGTCTCGGTGGGCGGCGACTACACCGACGTGCTGCCCAGCGCCAACGTCAAGCTGGACTTCGACCAGGGCCGTGTGCTGCGCTTCGGCCTGGCCCAGGTCGTGGCCCGCCCGCCGCTCGACGAGCTGCGCGCCAGCCGCACCCTGACCACCTGGTCGCCCTTCACCGGTTCGGCGGGCAACCCCGAGCTGAAGCCGTTCAAGGCGGTGCAGTTCGACGCCTCGGCCGAATGGTACTTCCGTTCGGAGGGCCTGGTCGCCGCGTCCTACTACTACAAGGACGTCGACACCTATATCGGCTGGAAGCAGACGCCCGAGACCTACAATGGCGTCACCTATGCGGTGTCGAGCCCGGTCAACGGCGGCGGCGGCCACATCCAGGGCCTGGAGCTGACCTTCCAGACGCCGTTCTTCTTCCTGCCGGGACCGCTGAGCAAGTTCGGGATCTATTCGAACTACGCCTACGTCCAGTCCAACCTGCGGGAATTCCAGCCGGTCACCAAGCCGCTGACCCTGACGGGCCTGGCCAAGAACACCGCCACGGTCGACCTGTGGTACGCCAACGGTCCGGTCGAGGCGCGCCTGGGCTGGAAGTACCATTCGCCGATGACCGTGATCTACGGCTGGAGCGGCGCGGATCTGCAGACCCTGGAGAGCGAGAAGACCCTCGACTTCAGCGGTTCCTACACCTTCAACGACCATGTCGCCGTGCGCTTCCAGGTCAACAACCTGACCAACGAGCGCCTGCGCATGTACCGCGACAACACCCCCGACCGTCTGGGCCGCTACGACCTTTACGGTCGTCGCTACCTGATGGACGTGACGGTGAAGTTCTGACCCTTTCCGCCACCCCTTCGTCCTGCGGGGTGGCGGCGGCGAGCCTGGTTCGCCGAGCTGGATCCATCAGGCTTCCCGATGATCCTGCGCCCTGGGGAGGAAGCCGACCGCTTCCTCCCCATTCTTTGTTTTCCGCGTGAGGTCCCCATGGTCGATTTCAGCCGTCGCCAAGCTCTGGCCGCCACCGCCGGCGCCGCCGCCTTCGTCGGCGTGGGGGTCGGCGCCGCGTCCGCCCGCGCCGCCGCGCCCAGGGGCAAGACGCCCGCCGCCTCGGCGCCGTCGTCCCCGCCCGCCGTCGACCTGGCCCCGCGCGAGCGCCTGTCGCTGAACTTCGACTGGCGGTTCAAGCTGGGCCACGCCCAGGATCCGGCCCGCGACTTCGGTTTCGGGGCCAACCAGCGCACCTTCGCCAAGGCCGGGGCCACCGCCGCCAACTGGGCGGTCAGCCAGCTTTCCGACCCGAAGTTCGACGCCGGCGCCTGGGCGCCCGTCACCCTGCCCCACGACTGGGCCGTCGAGCTGCCCTTCGTCGACAACCCCGCCTTCGTCCCGTCCGGCAAGCCCGACGACGAGGACCTGCGCGCCGCCCACGGTTACAAGCCCCTGGGCCGCGAATTCCCCGACACCAGCGTCGGCTGGTACCGCAAGACCTTCGCCCTGCCCGCCGCCGACGCCGGCAAGCGGCTGTCGATCGAGTTCGACGGCGCGTTCCGCGACGCCACGGTCATCGTCAACGGCTACATCCTCGAGCGCGAGGACAGCGGCTATAGCCCGTTCCGCGTCGACATCACCGACATCGCCAACCTCGGCGTCGACAACACCCTGGTCGTGCGGGTCGACGCCAGCCTGGGCGAGGGCTGGTTCTACGAGGGCGCGGGCCTCTATCGCCACGTCTGGCTGGTCAAGACCGCCCCGGTCCACGTGCCGCAATGGGGCGTGTTCGTGCGCGCCAAGCTCGACGGGACCCTGTCGATCGACACCGACCTGGTCAACGAGGGCGACGCCCGCGCCGACTACGCGGTGGCCCACACCGTGCTCGACGCGGCCGGCAAGCCGGTGCTGGCCCCCGCGCCGGCCACCGGCCTGCTGCCGGCCTGGGAGCGCCAGTCGCTGGCCCTGACCGTGACGCTGGCCGATCCCGTCCCGTGGTCGCTGGAGACCCCGCACCTCTACACTTTGGTCACCGAGGTCAAGGTCGGCGGCGCCGTGGTCGACCGCTACGTCACGCCCTTCGGCGTCCGCTCGATCGCCTTCGACGCCGACAAGGGCTTCCTGCTGAACGGCCAGTCGGTGAAGCTGAAAGGGACCTGCAACCACCAGGACCACGCCGGGGTCGGCGCGGCCATCCCCGACGCCCTGCAGGTCTGGCGGCTGGAGCAGCTGAAGAGCATGGGCTGCAACGCCTATCGCGCCGCCCACAATCCGCCGACGCCGGAACTGCTGGACGCCTGCGACCGCCTGGGCATGCTTGTCATTGACGAGACCCGGCGGATGTCCAGCGATCCGACCTCGATGGACGAGCTGGAGCGCCTGGTCCGCCGCGACCGCAACCACCCCTCGGTGATCCTCTGGTCGATCGGCAACGAGGAGCCGCAGCAGGGCACGGCGCGCGGGGCCAAGGTGGCGACCACGATGAAGCGGCTGGTCAATCGCCTGGACCCCACCCGCCTGGTCATCGCCGCCATGGACAACGGCTTCGGCGAAGGCATCAGCGCGGTCATCGACGTCCAGGGCTTCAACTATCGCCACGAGAAGATGGACGACTTCCACGCCAGGTTCCCGCACGTGCCGATCATCGGCACCGAGAGCGCCAGCACCGTCGCCACCCGCGGCGAATACGCCCGCGACGACGCCAAGCTCTACGTGCCGGCCTACGACACCGAGCATCCCTGGTGGGCGACCACGGCTGAGAAGTGGTGGAGCCACGCGGCCGACCGCCCGTGGATGGCCGGCGGCTTCATCTGGACCGGCTTCGACTATCGCGGCGAGCCGACGCCGTTCAACCGCTGGCCCAGCATCAGCTCGCACTTCGGGGCGCTCGACACCTGCGGCTTCCCCAAGGACAACTACTACTATTACCGCGCCTGGTGGCGGCCCGAGCCGCTGCTGCACCTGCTGCCGCACTGGAACTGGGAGGGCCGCGAGGGCCAGCCGATCGCGGTCTGGGCGCACAGCAACTGCGACCGGGTCGAGCTGTTCCTGAACGGCAAGAGCCAGGGCGTCCGCGACGTCGTCCCCAACCACCATGTCGAATGGTCGGTCCCCTACGCGCCGGGCGTGATCGAGGCCCATGGCTACAAGGGCGGCAAGGTCATCCTGCGCGAACGCCGCGAGACCGCCGGCCCGGCCGCCAGCCTGCGGATCACCGCCGACCGCCCAACCCTCCTAAAGACTGGCCTGCGCGCGGACGGCCAGGACGTGGCGATCCTCAAGGTCGAGGTGCTGGACGCCAAGGGCCGCCCGGTTCCCCGCGCCGACGACCTGGTGACCTTCGCTGTGGCCGGCCCCGGCGAGGTGATCGGCGTGGGCAACGGCGACCCGACCAGCCACGAGGCCGACGTGGCCAGCCAGCGCAAGGCCTTCAACGGCCTGTGCCAGGCGATCGTCCGCACCCGGCGCGGCCAGGCCGGCGAGTTGCGCGTGACCGCCTCGGCGCCGGGGCTGAAGGCGGCGACGGTCAGCGTGACGGTGGGCGGCTAACGACCCTCTCCTTCCAACAAGGGTTGTCATCCCGGAAGCCTCGCAGAGGCTGTCCGGGACCCAGGGGACTGGGCGAAGGCGGTGCGGTTCACCTGGGTCCCGGACAGCGCTACGCGCTTCCGGGATGACAACCCTTTTGACCCCTAACGCTTGACCAACGCCCCGATCGCCACCGCCTCGCCCATCGCCTTGTAACCCGCCGGCGAGGGATGCAGCTGGTCGCCGGAATCATAGGCCGGCAGCAGGCGTTCGGGATGGGCCGGATCGCGGGTCACCTGGTCGAAGTCGAGCACCGCGTCGAACACGCCCGAGCCCCGGATCCAGGCGTTGACCGCCTGGCGGTCGGCGTCGGCGTCCGCGTCGGAACGGTAGACCTTGGTCCCGCCGCACGGGAGGATCGTCGCCCCGATCACCCTGATGCCGCGCTCGTGCGCCCGGGTCACGATCTGGCGGTAGGCGGCGATCAGGCCGGTCACGACCTGGGTCCGCTTTTCCGGCGTCACCTCGCCCTCGCGCGACAGGCCGCCGATGTCGTTTATGCCGATCAGCACGATCAGGGCCTTCACCCCCGGCTGGGTCAGCACGTCGCGATCCAGTCGGGCCAGGGCCGCCTGGCCGCTGCCGTCCTTGAGCAGCTTGTTGCCGCCGATGCCGACGTTCAGCACCGAGACGCCTTTCGTCCGCGGGTCGGCCTGCAGCCGCGCGGCCAGCACGTCGGGCCAGCGCTCGTAGACGTCGACGCCCGCGCCCGAGCCGTCGGTGATCGAGTCGCCCAGGGCCACGACCGCCATGCCCTTGCCGGAGGGCCGCTCGACGTCGACGCCGGCCAGTTGGGCCCACTGGGTGAAGGTCGTGGCGCCCGCCAGTTCCGGCGCGGCCGACTGGTCGCCGGCGACGACGAAGGCCGTGGTGCGGGCCGAGCGGTGCACGCTGGCCTGGCGCGGGACTTCGGGCAGGCGCAGGCTGACGGCCAGCCGCGCCAGGCCCGCGACCGGCAGGTTCACCGGGTCCGACAGCCAGGTCGCGCCGGGCGGTATGGTCACGCCGGCCTGGCCGTCGAAGGTCACCGCCCGGTCGGTCTCCGCCACGATCCCCGACCCGCCGGGCGCGGCCGCGAGCGCCACCCGCGCGCCGTCGATCCGCAGCGGCGCGGTCCCGAAGGTATTGGCCAGCCGCAGCCTCAGGCGCGGCCCGCCCGCGCCCAGCCTCACCACCTGGCGGATCGTGACCTCGCCCTGCGGCGCGGGCAGGTTGGCCGCGTCGGTCGGAACCAGGGCCGTCGCCCACGAGCCGGTCCAGGTCGGCGGCGTGGTGGCCGCCGCCGCCGGCCAGGCCAGCCCCACACACAGCGCCAGCCCCAAAAGCCGCGTTCCGATCCGCCGCATCGCACCCTCCCAAAGATCTCACAAAATGGATTGACGTCACAGAATATGGAATTAGCGTCGCTGGCAAGATCGCGCTGATCCGGCCGGCGGCGCCGAAGGCGGCGCGCAGGAGGAAGCGCGCCATGAACTCTCCCACCCGACGTGAGGTGCTGGCCCAGACGGCGCTGGCCGGCGCCATGGTCGGCCTGGCGGGTCCGGCGCTGGCCGTCAGCCCTGCTTCGGCCACCTCCGCCAAGTCCCTGCCGCCAACCGAGGCGGTGTGGATCGACGGCGCGCCCCCGGCCCTGAACGCCGGCCAGACCTGGGGCGTACCCTGGCCGCAAGGCGCCTATCCCCGCAAGCAGGCCTTCCGCGCCAGAGCGTCGGACGGCTCGCCCGTGGCCCTGCAGACCTGGCCCCTGGCCTACTGGCCCGACGGCTCGCTGAAATGGACCGCCCACGCGGTCGGGGCCGGCGACCTGGGCGCGCGCCTGACGATCGAGCCCGGCAAGGCCGGCGCCGGCGGCCCCGGCGTCCGGGTGACCGAGAGCCCAGCGGCCGTCGAGGTCTCGACCGGCCCGGCGACCTGGCGCTTCCCCCGCGACGGCTCGGCCCTGATCGCCTCGGCCACCCGAGGCGGCCGCGAGGTGTTGCACAATGTCCGCCTGGTCCTCCAGACCCAGGACGCGCCCGAGATCGGCGCCGCGCCGGTGGGCCGCAAGACCTTCGAAAGCGTGATCGACAAGCTGGTGGTCGAGCAAAACGGACCGGTCCGCGCGGTGGTCCGCGTCGAGGGCCGGCACAAGGGCGGAGGCCGCGCCTGGGCGCCGTTCATCGTCCGCTTCTACGCCTATGCCGGCGCGGACTCGCTGCGGATGATGCACACCTTCATCTTCGACGGCGACGCGGCCAAGGACTTCGTCTGCGGCCTGGGCGTCACCGCCGACGTGCCGATGGCCGACGAGCTCTATGACCGCCACGTGCGCTTCACCGGCCAGGACGGAGGGCTCTGGGCCGAGGCGGTCAAGCCGCTGACCGGCCTGCGCCGCGACCCGGGCGCGGCGTTCCGCGACGCCCAGATCGCCGGCCGCAAGGTCCCCCCCGCCGACCAGATGGCCGCCCCGGTCCGCGCCGGCCTGCACCTGATCCCGGCCTGGGGCGACTTCCTGCTGTCGCAGCCCACGGCCGACGGCTTCACCCTCCGCAAGCGCACCGCCCCGGGCCACGCTTGGATCCATGCCGACGGCGGCCAGCGGGCCAGCGGCGTGGCCTATGTGGGCGGGGCGAGCGGCGGGGCGGCGATCGGCCTGGGCAATTTCTGGCGCGCGCCGCCGACGGCTCTGGAGATCAAGGGCGCGGCCGGCGAGGTCGCCCGGCTGACCGCCTGGCTGTGGTCGCCCGACGCCCCGGTGATGGACACCCGCTTCTATCACGACGGCCTGGGCATGGAGACCCACGCCCAGGAGACCGAAGGCCTCAATATCACCTACGAGGACTACGAAAAGGACTGGGGCACGCCCACCGGGATCGCCCGCACCACCGAGCTGCGGCTGTGGGCCCTGGACACGACCCCGGCCCGCGGCGCCTTCCCGAAGATGGCCCAGCTGAACGACAAGCCGCCGCGCCTGATGGCGACGCCGGAACGGATCCACGCCGCCAATGTGTTGGGCGCCTGGAGCCTGCCGGACCGGGGCACGCCGCAGAAGGCCCGGATCGAGGACCGCCAGGACCAGTTGCTGAACTTCTACCTCGGCCAGATCGCCCAGCGCCGCTGGTACGGCTTCTGGGACTATGGCGACGTCATGCACAGCTACGACGTCGACCGCCACGTCTGGCGCTACGACATCGGCGGCTTCGCCTGGGACAATTCGGAGCTGTCGACCGACCTGTGGCTGTGGCTGAGCTACCTGCGCGGCGGCCGGGCCGACGTGTTCCGCATGGCCGAGGCCATGACCCGCCACACCGGCGAGGTCGACGTCTACCATGTCGGACCCTACCGGGGCCTGGGCACCCGGCACGGCGTGCAGCACTGGGGCGACAGCTCCAAGCAGCCCCGGGTCAGCAACGCCATCTACCGCCGCATCTACTACTACCTGACCGCCGACGAGCGGGTCGGCGACCTGATGCGCGACCTGGTCGACGGCGACGAGGCCCTGACCCGGGTCAATATCGGCCGCAAGCTGGAGGACGGCGCCTGGCCCAAGGGCGAGATCCGCGCCTCGTTCGGCACCGACTGGAGCTCGCTGTGCGGCGCCTGGTTTACCGAGTGGGAGCGCACCGGCGACGTACGCTGGCGCGACCGGATCCTGGCCGGCATGAAGTCGATCGCCGCCCTGCAGAAGCAGTGGTTCGCGGGCGCGGCCACCTACGACGTCAAGACCGGCACGTTCTCCGGGACGGGCGACAAGCTGGCGGTCGGCCACCTGAACGCGGCGTTCGGCGCCCCCGAGATCCATGTCGAGATGCTGGCCCTGATCCGCGAGCCCGCCTACGACAAGGCCTGGCTGGACTATTGCCGCTGGTACAACGCCCCGCGCGCCGAGCAGATCGCCCAGTTCGGCCGGCCGCTGGGCGCCAACGGCCTGCGCCAGGGCCATTCGCGCCTGACGGCCTACGCGGCCTGGCGGCTGGGCGATAAGGCCCTGGGCGAGCGGGCCTGGAGCGAATTCTTCGGACGCGGCGTGGTCGAGGACCTGAACCTGTCGACCGCCACAAAACATGTCGCCGGCCCCGACGTGCTCAACCCCATCGACGAGGCGGCCGGGGTCACCACCAACGGCACGGCCCAATGGGGCCTGGCGGCGATCATGAACCTGGCGCTGGTTCCGGAGGCGTTGCCGACGGGAAACTAAATCCGCCCCTCCCCCTGTGGGGGAGGTGTCGGCGAAGCCGACGGAGGGGGGAGTCATCGGCCGGCGACCACCGCCTGGATCTTCAATCCCAAAACTCCCCCCACCGATCGCTGCGCGATCGCCTCCCCCACAGGGGGAGGGTCGACACACTGCCGAAACATGGCGTCGCCTACGAACACCTCAACTTATCGGCGTCGATACCGGGGGGTCATCCGCCGGCCACGGCGGCGCTCTAGGCAAGGACGGCTCACATCAAGGCCGTCCATGTCCCGCAAACGTCTCGCCTCGGCCGCCCTGGCTCCCCTGCTGCTCTGCGCCGGAGGCGCGGCGGCCGAGACCCAGGTGACCAGCAGTACGCGCACCACGCCGATCGCCACCTCGACCGCCGCGTCCGGGGCCGCCGACGACGTCAAGATCACCAGCGACGGCGCGATCACGCTCAGCGCCTCGGGCCCCATCGCCACGCTGGACAGCAACAACACCCTGACCAACGCCGGCGCGCTGTCCAGCGTCGGGGTCTCCGATTCGATCGGCGTGCTGGTGCTGGGCGGCCACGCCGGGACCCTGCTCAACAGCGCCACCATCAGCCTGACCGAGGACTACACCTATACCGACGACGACGATGACGGTGACTATGACGGCGCCTTCGCCAAGGGCTCGGGCCGTTACGGGATCCGCCTGACCGGGACCACGCCCTTCGTCGGGACCATCACCAACGACTCGACGGGCGCGATCACCATCGAGGGCAACGACTCGGCCGGTATCAGCCTGGAAGCGCCCTTGACCGGCTCGCTGGTCCACGCCGGCTCGATCAGCGTCACCGGCGACCGCAGCTACGGGATCCACACCACGGGGACGATCAGCGGCGGCCTGACCAGCAACGGTTCGATCAGCGTGCTGGGCGGCGGCAGCGTCGGCCTGGCGGTCGACGGCGATGTCGGCGGCGCGCTCGTCATCCAGGGCTCGGTCTATGCCACCGGCTACCGGGTCACCTCGCGCTATTCCGATCCCGACGACGAGGCCCTGCTCGACGCCGACGACCTGCTGCAGGGCGGCAGCGGGGTGAAGGTCACCGCCGACGTGGCCGGCGGCGTGCTGCTGGACGCCCCGCCCACAGACACCAACGACGACACCTCCGACGACGAGGACGGCGACGGCGTCACCGACAGCAGCGAGGGCACGGCTTCGGTCACCGCCTACGGCTCGGCCCCGGCCCTGCGGGTCGGCTCCGACACCCGCGCGGTGACCCTGGGCGCGGTCGGGACGGGCGACGACGCCTACGGCCTGATCATCAAGGGCTCGGTGACCGCGGCGGGCGTCCATGACGGGATCAGCGCCACCGGCGTCCAACTGGGCGGCGACGCGGGGCTGTCGACGATCGTCACCGGCGGGGTGAGACTGACCGGCTCGATCTCGGCCAGCGCCTACGAGGGCGACGCGGTCGGGCTGAAGCTGAACGCCGGCGCCGTGGCCGACACGCTGTGGAACACCGGCTCGCTCGCCGCCTCGGTGATCGGCGACACCGCCGTCACCGCCAAGGGCCTGAGCATCGCGGCCGGGGCCGGCATGACCAGCGTGACCAACGCCGGCACGATCAGCGCCACCGTCTCCGGCGAGGGCGGCTCGTCCTACGCCATCATCGACGACAGCGGCGGCCTGAAAACCATCACCAACACCGGCAGGATCACCGCCTATGTCGTCGCCACCGACGACGACTACGACACCGACGACGCCGACACCGACGCCAGCAACGAGGTCATCCACGGCACGGCGACGGCCATCGACGTCTCGAAGAACACCACCGGCGTGACCATCGTCCAGAGCGGCGTCACCGACGGCGACGACGGCGATGATGGGGTAGCCGACGCCGATGCCGACGGCGACGGGGTGGACGACGCCGACGAGCCGCTGATCCGCGGCAGGGTGCTGTTCGGCTCGGGCGCCGACAGCCTGTCGATCCTGAACGGCGGCCTGATCGGCGACGTGTCGTTCGGCGCGGGCGCCGACCGCCTGACCATCGACGGCACGGGCTACATGGTCGGCGCCCTGACCGACAGCGATGGCCTGCTGGACATCAAGATCGGCGACGGCTCGCTGGGCCTGACCAACACCGAGACCATCAAGGCCACCAGCCTGACCCTGGGCGCCGATAGCACCCTGGTGTTCTCGATCGACCCCACCGCCGGGACCCAGACCAAGCTGGTGGTCGACACCGCCACGATCGAGACCGGCGCCACCCTGGGCCTGAACTTCAAGAGCCTGCTGACCGCCCCGACCACCTATACGGTGATCCAGGCCGGCAGCCTGACGGCCGGGACGATCAACCAGGACCTGCTGGGCCATACCTCCTACCTGTACGTCGCCAACGCCTACGCCTCGGGCAACGACATCGACATCGACGTGCGGCGGCGCACCGCCTCGGAAGCTTCGATGTCGCGCAGCCAGACCAGCGCCTATGACGCGGTGTTCGCGGCCCTGTCGGACAACACCGACGTCGCCGGCGCCTTCCTGAACCAGAGCACCCACGACGGCTTCTTCAACCTCTACGACCAGATGCTGCCCAGCCAGGGCGAGGGCCTGTTCTCGGCCTTGCAGACGGTGCAGCAGCAAATCTCGGCGGCCACCGCCAACCGTCCCGACATCGGCGACCGCTACGGGCCCGACAGCGTCTGGGTACAGGAGATCAACGCCCTGGTCCGCCGCGAGGACGGCGACACCCAGGGCTCCGACACCCAGGCCCTGGGCATGGTGGCCGGCTACGAGGCCATGGGCGAGGCCGGCGGGGCGCTGGGCGTCACCCTGGCGGCGGTCAGCCTGGAGGAGCACGACACCGTCGCCAAGGCCGGCGAGAAGACCACCGCCTCGATCCTGCAGGCCGGGCTCTACTGGCGGCGGTCGGTCGGCGGCTGGCGCTTCAACCTGGGCGGCGGGGTCGGCTACAGCCGCTTCAACGGCGACCGCAGCTTCGTCAGCGAGGACGTCGACGGCGACGGCACGGTAGACGTCAAGCTGACCAACACCGCCGCCTGGAACGGCATGGTCGCCAACGCCTTCGCGGGACTGGCCTACGAGGCCCGGCTGGGCGAGGTCTATCTGCGCCCCGAAGGCCGGCTGGACTATGTCTGGCTGTGGGAGGGTCAGCGCAAGGAGCACGGCGGCGGCTCCGGCTTCGACCTGACCGTGGCCTCGCGCAAGGCCGACAACCTCAGCGGCGACCTGGGCCTGGTGCTGGGCAGGCAGTACGGCAAGGACGTCTGGGTGCGGCCCGAGCTGCGGGTCGGCTACCGGCGGACCCTGGCCGGGGCCATGGGCGACACCATCGCCAGCTTCGCGGGCGGGACGCCGTTCACCCTGGCCGCCTCGGACGACAAGAATGGCGCGGTGACCCTGGGCGTCGCCCTGCGCGCCGGCTCGGCCCTGTCCTACCTGGCCCTGGAGGGCGGGGCCGAGGCCTCGCGCAAGCAGACCAAGTACACCGCGCGACTGACCGGAAGGGCGATGTTCTGACCATGGACAAGCGCATCCTGGTGCTCGACGGCGATCCGGTCGCCCGCCACGACACGACGGGGCTTCTCTCCGGCTATGGCCTGACGGCCTTGGGGGCTGGAAGCGCCCGCGAGATGGAGCAGATCCTGCGCGAGACCCAGGTCAACCTGGTGATGCTGGACATGATGCTGCCCGACGCCTCGGGCCTTTCGGTCTGCTCGCGCCTGCTCAGCCTGCCCTCGCCGCCGGCCATCATGATGGTCTCGGAGTCCGACGAGGAGTGCGACGTGGTGGTGGGCCTGGAGTTCGGGGCTGACGACTACGTGGTCAAGCCCTATCGCCCGCGCGAGCTGCTGGCCCGGATCAGGGCGGTGCTGCGCCGCTGCGACGAGGCGCGCGCCGAGGAGCCGGCCCGCGAGGCGCCGGCGGCCTACCGTTTCGACGGCTGGCGGCTGAGCGTCGCCACCCAGGACCTGTTCGACCCGCGCGGCCGGCCGGTGCCGCTGTCGACGGCCGAGTTCCTGGTGCTGTGGGCCCTGCTCGACCGGCCCAACCAGGTGCTGACCCGCGACGAGCTGCGCCACGGTCCGCCCGACGCCCACGCCCGCCCCGCGCCCCAGCAGGTCAATGTCGCCATCAGCCGCCTGCGGAGCAAGCTCCACCGCATCGACGGCGGGGCGGGGCTGATCCGCACGGTCCGGCATGTCGGCTATATCTTCGCGGCCCGGGTGGATCGGGTGCAGGAGTGATCGCCGTCGTCCCTTGAGGTTGTCATCCCGGAAAGCGCGCAGCGCTTGTCCGGGATCCAGGGGCGGCCGCACCGCATTCGCCCAGTCCCCTGGGTCCCGGCTCTTCGCTGCGCTACGGCCGGGATGACAACGGTTTGAAGGTCCGGGCGGCGTTTGGACCACGGCCGCTGTATCGCCAACCCATTCAAAGGCACGCAAATAAGCAGTCATGTTTCGGCCGATTACAGTAATGTTTCCGCCCGATACAAAACTGTTCCGAAAAAGCCCGCTGGATACCTGAAAAACAGTCCGACCGCGACGCTTGGCCCATGGCGAAGGTCCCGGCCGCGCCTTATTCTGCAGGTATGTCCGCCGCCATGATCCAGCTCGCGCCCGCCGAACACGCCACCGTCCTGCTGGTCGAGGACGACGACGTGCTGCGCCAGGAAATGGCGGGCTACCTGGCCGGCCAGGGCTACACCGTGCGCCAGGCCGCCGACGTGTCCGCCGCCCGCGGCGTGTTGGAGAGCCGGCCGGTCGACGTGCTGGTGCTGGACGTCAACCTGCCCGGCGAGAACGGCCTGTCGCTGTGCCGCCAGGTGTCGGGGACCGACGGGCCGGCCATCCTGCTGCTCAGCGCCCTGGGCGACCCGGTCGACCGCATCGTCGGGCTGGAGCTGGGCGCCGACGACTATGTGGTCAAGCCGATCCCGCCGCGCGAGCTGCTGGCCCGGGTCAAGGCCCTGCTGCGCCGCCGGGCCGGGGGCAAGGGGCCGCGCAGCGACGTGCGGCTGTTCGCCGGTTTCCGGCTGGACGCCGCCGCCCGCCAGCTGACCGCGCCGAACGGCGTGCTGCTGCTGCTGACCCCGGGTGAGTTCACCATCCTGTCGACCCTGGCCGACCACGCCCGTTCGGTGGTGTCGCGCGACGCCCTGCTGACCATCATCGCCGGCGAGGCGGTCGAGAACCTGGGCCGTCGCGTCGACCTGCACATCAGCCGCCTGCGCCGCAAGATCGAGGCCCAGTCCGACGAGCCCCTGATCCGCACCTATCGCGGCATGGGCTACATGCTGGACGCCAAGGTCACGCTCGAATGACCGCCCCGGGGGGCCTGTTCGGCGGCCGCCCGTTCCGGCGCTGGCCCAGCCCGCCGATCGCCTTGCAGATCCTGGCCCTGCTGATCGCCGGCCTGGTGGTGGCCCAGACCGTCACCCTGGTGCTGACCGTGCTGCTGCCGCCGGCCCCGGCCATGCACCACAGCCTGGCCGACATCGCCGCCGGCCTGCGCGGGGCGATGCCCGACAGCGACGACGACCGCCCGCTGATCCGCACCGTCGAGACCCAGCCCCCCAGCCTGCAGAGCCCCGGCTGGGTGGCCTCCGAGCCCGCCCGGGCCGACCTCGCCCGCCTGCTGAACGCGCCTCGCGAGGACGTCCGGCTGCTGTTCTACGCCCCGCCGCCGTTCGCCGGCACCGAAAGCCGCCGCCCCGGCCGCCCGCCGCTGGCCCTGCTGCTGACCAGCTACGCCGAGGCCCAGACCCTGCCGCCGGGGCCCGGACCGGGCGGCGTGGGCGGGCTGCGCGTCGGCATGGGACCGATGGGCGGCGTCCAGATCCGCCAGGGCTTTCCATCCGACGCGGCGATGCGCGGAGTCGTCGGCCAGCAGGTCTTCCAGGCGGGCGACGCGGGCGGCCAGCGGATCTTCAGCTACTCGTCCTCCGCCGCCGCGGCCGGCCGCTCGACCGATCCGCTGTTCACCGCGCCGTTCCGTTCGCGGGCGAACATGACCCTGCCCGACTCGCTGCGGGGGCCAGCCCCGCCGGCGCCGCCGCTCGATCCCGTCGCCGACGCCGTCGCTCGCGAGCCGACCCTGAAACGCCCGCCGCCGCCCCAGCCCCTGACCGCCACCGCCCCGGTCGTCGAACCCGTTCAGGCCGCGCCCCACGTCGCCCTGCCCGCGCCCCGGCCGCCTTCGCCGCCCAAGCCGGCGCCCGAACCGGAGGCGACGGCGGGCCGGCCCCTGGCCGCGCCAGCCGCCCGCAGCCTGTTCGGCCTGGCGCCGCCGCCGTTCGTCGAGGGCGAGTTCGTGGCCGCCCTGCGCGTGGGTCCAAACCGGTGGGTGACCCTGCGGCCCCAGCCCGAGGCCTTCCCCAACAGCTGGCAGCGCCGGGTGCTGATGTGGTTCGCCCTGTCCCTGGCCGTGGTCGCCCCGCTGGGCTGGATCTTCGCCCGCCGCCTGGCCGCGCCCCTGGCCGGCTTCGCCGCCGCCGCCGAGCAGCTGGGTCGCGACCCGGCTTCACCGGTTATCGTCGCCGACGGCCCCGCCGAGATCGGCCGCGCCGCCCGGGCCTTCAACGCCATGCAGGGCCGGCTCAGCCGCTACATCACCGACCGCACGGCGATGATCGGCGCGATCTCGCACGACCTGCGCACGCCCCTGGCCCGCCTGCGCTTCCGCCTGGAGCGCGCCTCGCCGTCGCTGCGCCGCGAGATCGCCCAGGACCTGGACCAGATGGAGGCGATGATCACCTCGGTCCTGGCCTTCATGCGCGAGGACGCCGAGGCCGGGGCCCGCCAGCGCGTCGACCTGCGCTCGCTGCTGGAATGCGTGATCGACGAGGCCGAGGTCACCGGCGCCGACGTGGTCCTGGAGCCCGGCGAGCCGGCCGAGGTCGAGGTCTCGGTGCTGGGCCTGCAGCGGGTGTTCGCCAACCTCGTGGACAACGCCGTCAAGTACGGCGACAGCGCCCGGGTGGCCCTGCATGTCGAGGGCGACGAGACCGTGGTCGAGATCCGCGACCGGGGTCCGGGCCTGGACGCGAGCGAGCTGGAGCGGGTGTTCACCCCGTTCTACCGCGGCGTCGAGGCCCGCACCTCCAGCAAGCAGGGCGTCGGCCTGGGCCTCAGCTCGGCCCGCTCGATCGTCCGCGCCCACGGCGGCGACATCCGGCTGGCCCTGCCCGGCGAGGGCCTGCTGGTGCAGGTGCGCCTGCCTCTGGTCGGGACGGTGGAGGCGAGGCCGCCGGCGCGCCTGCAGGCGGCGGAGTAGCCTCTCCCTTCGCCGGTCTTCCAGGCAAAACGCCGCTACGCCACCGGATCCGCCCGCGCCCAGACCCGCCGCTCCGCGCCGAACCGGTCGGGGACCACGCTGCACGTCACATCCAGCACCATCGTCTGTCGCGTCTTCAGGTCATAGGCTGGCCAGGCCGGCTGGCCCGGCGCCGACGGCCGCCCCGTCCGGGCGAAGTTGGCCCACATCGTGCTGATGTTTTTCGCCGCGGCGAAGCGGTCGGCGCGGTTGCCGGCCAGGGTGTCGGGCGAGACGACGGTGTTGAACACCAGGGGGATGTCGCTGGCGTGCATGGCCCCCAGTTCGATGTCGGTCCCGTCCATCTTGCGGTTCGAGCGGTAGGCGATGTTGTAGACATAGGCCGGCGCCCGGCCCTGGGCGGCCTTGCGCTCGGCGGCGACCACCGATCCCGCGCCCATGGCGTAGTAGCTGGCCGCCGCCAGGTAGAGGTCGCTGGGCGTGGCGCCCGGACGGTCGGAGCGGTAGGCGTCGATCAGCGCCTGGGCCTGGTCGCCGAACCTGCCCGACAGCCGCGCCTTCAACCCCGCCTCGTCCAGCCGGAAGGCTTCGACGTCCTTGCCGGTCCAGGCGAAGAAGGCCGCCTCGTTGTCCAGCCAGCCGATCATCAGCGGCTTGTCGGCGGCGCTGGCCGGGGCGGTCGGATCGAACGGGTGGTGCGGCAGCAGGTCGCCGTCGAGGATCGGGCCGTAGGTTCCGGGCGTCAGGGACTGGATCCCGCGCCAGCCGCCGCTGTCGCTCTTGACCTTGGCGCTCAGCGCCTTCTGGGCGGCCAGGATCTGGGGCGCGGGAACCTCCAGCACCTTGCGCCAGTCGGCCGGGGCGAGCCCCAGCTGCTCCAGGAACATCCGCGTCGTCTGGGCGGCGACGTCGGGGGTGGTGATCCGCACAACCGGCCCGCTCTGGATGATCGCCTTGGAGAACAGCGGCGCGACCGACGGCATGGCGTAGAGGCACGAGGTCTTGGCCCCGCCGCCGCTTTCGCCGAAGATCGTCACATTGGCCGGATCGCCGCCGAAGGCCTCGATGTTGCGCGCCACCCACTTCAGGGCCAGCACGATGTCGGACAGGCCCTGGTTGCCCGAACCGGCGTAGTCCGCCCCGCCCAGCTCGCCCAGGTACAGATAGCCCAGCACGCCCAGCCGATGGTTGGTGGCCACCACCACCACGTCGTGCTCGCGGGCCAGCATCGAACCGTCCTGGGCGGTGCTGCCGCCGGAGCCAGTCGTGTAGCCGCCGCCGTGGCTGTAAAACATCACCGGCCGGCCCTTGCCGCCGCCGGCGGGCGTCCAGACGTTCAGCACCAGGCAGTCCTCGCCCGGCGCGGGCTCGTTCTTGCCATAGACCGTGGTCGGGTCCTGCAGCGACGGCGTACCGAGTTTGCTGGCGTCGAATACGCCGTTCCAGGGCGCGACCGACCTGGCGGGCTTGAAGCGGTTCATGCCCGAGACGCTGGCCCCATAGGGCACGCCCTTGTAGGCGTCGACGCCGCCGGTCCGCAGGCCGCGCAGCCGCCCCTCGGCGATCTGGACTTCCACGGCCTCGGACGACGCGTCGGCGGCGCAGGCCGCCATCGGCAGGGCCAGGACGCCGGCGGCCGCCCCCGTGGCCAGCAGCCGGCGGCGATTGATGTCGGCGTCGCGGATCAAGGACGTCACGGGCAACTCCTGTTTCGATGGACCGCCAGGGCGGAACTAAGATCCGTCCCGACGGCGCCTGGATTTCCTAGCCCGACCTTGGTCGGCGACGCGGAGCAACGGCCTAGCGGCACATCTTGTCGAGGTCGGCGAACGGCAGGTCCAGCCTGGGAACCGGCAGGCCCTTGGCCTTCAGGGCGTTCTCCAGCGTGGTCGGCGCCTCGGTCGCCTTCGTCTTGAAGTCGGCCGCGTAGAACCTGTCGCGCTCGGCCTCCTCCAGGCTGACGAACTTGACGCCATTGTCCTGGTACATCTTCAGCAGCCGCGGCATGACCCGGGCGTCGAAGGCCCCGGCGTGCATCAGCAGCACATAGGGGATGTCGCGGCCGTACAGCGTGGCCGACAGGCTTCGCGAATAGTCCAGGCTGTCCTTGGCGGCCTTCAGGTAGCTGGCCTCCAGCGACGCCACCGCCGCCGCGTCGCCCTTGGCCATGCAGCGGGCGTAGGGCTCGTTCCAGGCGTAGTCGCCGAAGCTCATGGTCACGCTGGCGATGCGGTAGCCGTGGGCCTTGAGCAGCTTGCGGGCCGCGACGTGCTTTTCCGGCGTCTCGCCCTCGCTGAGGAATGGATAGCGCAGCCAGCGCCAGTCCTGGCCGGCCATGTGACGTTCCAGCAGCGGCTCGTTGCGGACGAGGTCGGTCTCCCACTCGGCCAGGCTGTGGGTGTTCAGGTCCAGGTGCGACCAGGTGTGGTTGGCCAGCGGGTGGCCGGCCGCGCGCCACAGCGACAGCACGCCCACCGAGTCCGGCTCGCGCTCTTCGTGCACCCCGTTGACGAAGCCGTAGACCGGTCCCGTCCTCGCGTCGTGGAAGGCGGCCAGCAGCCGGCCGGCCACGTCGATGCGGCTGACGCCCGGCGGCAGGGCGCTGTGGGCGGGCAGGTCGTCGAAGGTCAGGGCCATCTTCACCGGCGTAGCGGCCTGGGCGGCCCCCATCGTCGCCACGGCGGCGACCACCGGCGCGATCCAGCGCGCCCACACCCGCGCCCGCGCGCTCCTGCGGCCCTCGATAGGCATGCGTCCTCCCGCTTCATTCCTTGGCGAATGATAACGCTACCACTTATGCCGCCCTTCGCCCTCGCTGCAAGGCCGATCGCACGCCGCCAGCGCCCCGCGCGAAAACTTGCGGGACACGGTGGGGGTTTTGGCGCGACGTGCGTCATACATCCTGGGAAAATCGTCAGACCCTCCAGCAGGCGGAACCGTGCGGCCAGCGACCGAGCCAGACCTGAGCAGACTCGACCGGCGCTATCGGCCCGCGCTGATGGCGTTCTTCATGCGTCGCGCCGCCAGCCACGGCGACGCCGAGGACATGACCCAGGAGCTGTTCGCCAAGCTGGCGACCGCTGAAGCCAGTTCAATCGACAACGCCGACGCCTACATCTTCCAGATGGCCGCCAACCTGCTGCGCGACCGGGGCCGGCGCGAGAAGGTGCGGGCCAACTACCGCGCCAGCCTCGACACCAGCGCCCTGGACCTGGAGCCCCTGGACCCCGCCCGGGTGCTGCTGGGTCGCGAGAGCCTGGGCGAGGTCTCCGACGCCCTGCGCGAACTGCCCGAGCGCACCCGGGCCATCTTTCTCCTGTTCCGTCTGGAAGGCATGAAGCAAGCCGAACTCGCCGCCCTGTACGGCGTCTCCGTCAGCGCGGTGCAAAAGCACATCCTCAAGGCCATGACCCACCTGACCCGACGCGTGAGGGCCGGCGAATGACCATGATCTCGCCCGACGACCGGCTGGACACCGCCCGCGAGCAGGCCGCCCTGTGGTGCATGCGGCTGGCCGACGACGACCTGTCCCCGGCCGAGCAGGCCGACCTCCAGGCCTGGTTCGCGGCCGACCCCGCCCATCGCGGCCTGCTGGACGACGCCGTCACCGCCTGGCGCGCGGTCGAGGAACAGGCCGCCAGCCCGGGCCTGATCGCGCTTCGGCGCGAGGCGCTCGAGGACCTGCGCCGCGCCCAGCACGGCCGCTGGGCCCGTCCCGGCCGCCGTCCTGTGCTGTGGGCCGGCCTGGCCGCCGGCCTGGTCGTGGCCGTCGGGGCCGGGCTCGCCTGGCGGGCCAGCCTGCCCGACGTCTACCGCACCACCGAGGGCGAGCGGCGGATCGTCGAGCTGGCCGACGGCTCGCGCGCCTCGCTCGACAGCGCCACCGTGCTGAAGGTGAAGTACGAAAGCGGCCGCCGCCGGCTGTGGCTGGACAGCGGCCGGGCCAAGTTCTCGGTGGCCAAGGACCCCCTGCGCCCGTTCTCGGTGGCGGCCGGCGACAAGCTGGTGGTGGCCACCGGCACGGTGTTCAGCGTCGAGCGGCTGACCGGCCAGATGCGGGTGGTGCTGTACGAGGGCCACGTGGCGGTGCTGGACGACAAGACCGGCCGCGCCGACAAGGCCGCGCCCGTCCAGATCGACGGCGCCCCCGCCGACCGGCTGCTGACCCCCGACCATGAGCTGGTGACCTCGACCAAGACCGACGCCACGGTCGTCAGCCAGCTGGACCCGGCCCGCGCCAAGGCCTGGGAGAACGGCCAGCTGGTGTTCCAGGACGAGCCCATGGACCTGGCCGTCGAGCGGGTGAACCGCTACGCCCGCGACAAGCTGCAGATTGGTGATCCCGGCGTGGCCAAGCTGCGGATCAGCGGGGTGTTCACCTCGGGCGACACCGGCGCCTTCGTTGACGGGGTGACGGCCGTTCTGCCGGTCCACGCGGTTGCGGCCGATGGCGTGACCGTGCTGAAAATCGATCACGGCCAAAAAAATTCCACGCCGGCCGGTGTGCCTTCGACGAGCTGAGGCGTCTCACCTTCCAAAGCGCCGCAATCAACGTCGGCGCGCTTGGGAGGGAAGACACATGCGCAGATCCTTCGACCGCCGCTACTGGGCTGGCTCCACCGCCGCCACGGCCCTGATGCTGCTGGCCGCCCCCGCGGCCGTCCACGCCCAGCAGGCCCCTCAGCAGGCCAGGGGCGCCACCTACAGCTTCGACATTCCCGCCCAGGACCTGAGCGGCGCCCTGCGCGCCTTCGGCCAGACCTCGGGCCAGCAACTGGCCTTCGACGAGGCCAGCGTGCGCGGCAAGCGGGCGCCGGCCCTGCAGGGTTCCTACACCGCCGAAGCCGCGCTGAAGCGCCTGCTCAGCGGGGCCGGCCTCAGCGCCCAGCCCACCGCCAGCGGCGTCTACGCCATCCGCGCCAAGACCCTGCTGGTCGCCACCAGCGCCCAGTCCGAGGCCCAGCCCGCCACCGCCGTCGAGCCCATGCCCGAGACCCCCGCCCAGGTCGACGAGCTGATCGTGGTCGGCACCCCCGGCGGCAAGGGCATCGACAAGCTGGCCGCCAGCTTCGCGGTCACCACCGTCAACGCCGACGACATCGCCAAGGCCTCGCCCAAGAGCACGGCCGAGCTGCTGACCCTGGTGCCCGGCGTCTGGGTCGAGACCTCGGGCGGCGTGGCCGGGGCCAACGTCTTCGTGCGCGGCTTTCCCGCCACCGGCGACGCCGAGTTCCTGACTATCCAGTTGCAGGGTTCGCCGATCTATCCGCCCTCGACCCTGTCGTTCCTGGAGAACAGCTCGATCTTCCGGGTCGACGAGACGATCTCGCGGATGGAGGCCCTGCGCGGCGGTCCCAACCCGATCTTCTCCAACGGCCAGCCGGGCCTGACCACCAACTTCCAGCTCAAGGAAGGCGGCGAGGAGACCCACGGCCTGGTCAAGCTGACCACCTCCGACTACGACCTGCGCCGCGTCGACGGCCTGCTGAGCGGCAAGCTGGCCGACGACCTCTATTTCATGGTCGGCGGCTATGCGACCACCTCGCCCGGCGTGCGCGACACCCAGTTCGACAGCGAGGTCGGCCAGCAGTTCACCGTCAACATCACCAAGCGGATGGAGCGGGGGAAACTGAACCTCTACGCCCGCTACACCGACGACCACGGCGCCTGGTACCTGCCGTTCGCGATCAACGTGCCGGGCGTCGACAAGGGCGAATACACCCAGCTGGGTAACGCCAGCCGCTTCCACACCCTGCAGGTCAACGGCGCCGGCGCGACCCGCGACTTCGACCTGGCCGACGGCCGGGGCTTCAAGGGCTATGTGGCCGGCGGCAGTTTCGACCACGAGTTCGGTGACGGCTGGCAGGTGCGCGACCGCTTCAGCCTGACCGACGGCGACGCCAACACCTACGGCCTGGTGCCGGACGGGGCGGCGATCACGGTCGGCGCGCTGAACACCGTGGTCCCCGGCGCGATCACCACGCGCGGCGGAACCACCCTGGGCGCCAACGACTACGTCCAGAACTGGGGCGCCTGGATCGTCGAGAAGAAGATCAAGGCGGTGACCAACGACCTGTCGATCGCCAAGACGGTCGGGACCCACCAGCTGTCGGCCGGCTACTACGCCTCCAGCTTCAAGTCCGACGACTTCTGGACCATCGGCAATGTCGAGCCGATGCAGGTCAAGGCCAACGGCGACTACCTGGCCGCCCCGGTCACCTGCGCCAATCTCGCGGCGGCCGGCAGCACCTCCAGCTGCTTCAAGTTCGGCCTGACCTCGGCCGGCGACGGCCGGGTGGACGCGCTTTACCTGGCCGACTCCTGGCAGGTGATCGATCCGCTGCGCATCGACCTGGGCGTGCGCCGCGAGCGCTTCCAGACCGACTATGTGGTCGACGACGGCCCCGGCTTCCCCGACGGCCTGGCCCTGCGCGCCACCGACTACAGCAACAGCAAGACCAGCTACACGGTCGGGGTGAACTACGACATCAACGCCGTCTCCGGCGTGTTCGGCCGCTATTCGCGCGGCTACAAGTTCCCCAGCTTCGACAATTTCCGCGAGGGCCTGACCGACACCCTGTCGGTCGACCAGTACGAGCTGGGCTACAAGCTGCGCAGCGGGCCGTTCGAGCTCTACGCCACCGGCTTCGCCAACAAGTTCGAGGGCGCCAAGTTCGCCGACGTCGGCGGCATCCAGGAAAGCAACAGCAACAAGGCCCACGGCGTCGAGCTGGACGGCCGCTGGCGCTCGGATTTCGGCCTGTCCCTGGCCCTGAACGGCACCTTCCAGAAGACCGAGATCGTCAAGTCGTCGATCCCAGGCAACAAGGGCAACAGCGCCCAGCGCCAGCCCGACTGGATGATCCGCTTTACCCCCAGCTACGACGTGACCCTGGGCTCGGTGGAGTCGACCTTCTACGGCACGGTCAGCGCCGTGGACGACCGCTTCGCCGACAACGCCAACACCCAGGTGCTGAAGGGCTACACCAAGGTCGACCTGGGCGCGATCTTCGACGTCAACGCCTTCACCGTCCAGGTCTCGGCCGACAACCTGACCGACAGCCACGGCCTGACCGAGGGCGACCCCCGCTCGACCAGCGGCGCCAACGCCCGCCCGATCCTGGGCCGGTCGTTCAAGGTCAGCGTCGGCTACAATTTCTGACCGGTCTCCCTGCGCGGACCGGGTCCCCACGGACCCGATCCGCGCTTCTTTCGTTCTTGAGTTTGATTGATTTTTGAATCCGCTCATCCCGGCGAACGCCGGGATCCAGATCCCATAGCGGTGTGGATGATTGGAAGGGCTCGGCGCTCTTGGCGTCAGCTTCAAAGCCATTCCATCTGGGTCCCGGCGTTCGCCGGGATGAGCGGATAGGTGGAGGACCTGTCGTGAAGCATCGCCCCCTACTGGCTTCCATCGCCTGGCTCGCGCTCGCCTCTCCGACGCTCGCCCAAGCCCCGGCGCCGAAGGCCAGCGAGGTCCCCTCCCCCGCCGACACCTATGGCGCGCTGTTCCACCAGGTGCAGATGCGCAAGCTGTTCCCGGACGGCAAGACCTTCGTCGACGCCACGCCCAAGCGTCCGCCCGCCCAGATCATGGCCGCCTACCGCGCCCACGCCGCCTTCACTGACGCCGAACTGAAGCGCTTCGTGCACGCCAATTTCGTCGTCCCGCTAAGCGCGCCGCTTCCGCCCCCGTCCAAGGACCGCACCACCCTGAAAGCTCACATCGCAGCCCTGTGGCCGGTGCTGACCCGCTCGCCGGTCGAGGCGGTGGACGGCGGTAGCGCCCTGCCGCTGGACAAGCCGTTCGTGGTGCCCGGCGGGCGCTTCCGCGAGATGTACTACTGGGACAGCTACTTCACGATGCTGGGCCTGGCCGCCGACGGCCGCCAGGACGCGGTGGAGAGCATGGTCGACGACTTCGGCGGGCTGATCGACCGCTATGGCCACATCCCCAATGGCACGCGCACCTACTATCTCAGCCGCTCGCAGCCGCCGTTCTACTTCGCCATGGTCGGGTTGACCGACAAGACCGACAAGGCGCGGTTCAAGCAGCGCCTGGACCTGATGCGCCGCGAACACGCCTTCTGGATGGACGGCGAGAAGACCGTCAAGCCGGGCCAGGCCTGGCGCCGCGTCGTCGCCCTGCCCGACGGGGCGATCCTCAACCGCTACGCCGACGACCGGACCACGCCGCGCGACGAGTCCTATCGCGAGGACGTGCTGACGGCGCGCGCGGTGACCAACCGCCCGGCCGGCGAGGTCTTCCGCGACCTGCGCTCGGGGGCCGAAAGCGGCTGGGACTTCAGCTCGCGCTGGATGGCCGACGGCAAGAGCCTGAAGACCATCCAGGTCACCGCGATCGTCCCGGTCGACCTGAACGCCTTGCTGTTCGGCCTGGAGACGACGATCGCCGAGGGCTGCGCCGACCTGGCGGACGCGCCCTGCGTCGCCGAGTTCAGCGGCCGCGCCAAGGCCCGCCGGACGGCGATGGACGCCTATCTGTGGGACGCCCCGCGCGGCCTCTATCTCGACTACCAGTGGCGCGAGCGGACGCGGCTGGACCATTCCAGCGCCGCGACGCTGTATCCGCTGTTCGTCGGGGCGGCCAGCCCGGACCAGGCCAAGGCGGTGGCGGCGACCACTCGCGCCCTGCTGCTGGCCCCGGGCGGCCTGCGCACCACCACCGTCGCCACCGGCCAGCAATGGGACACCCCCAACGGCTGGGCCCCGCTGCAGTGGGTGGCCGTGTCGGGCCTGCGCCGCTACGGCGAGGAGGACCTGGCCAGGGACATCGGCCAGCGCTGGCTGGCCACCGTGACCCGCGAGTACAAGGCCAGCGGCAAGATGCTGGAAAAGTACGACGTCGAGGAGGCCAAGGCCGGCGGCGGCGGCGAATATCCGCTGCAGGACGGCTTCGGCTGGACCAATGGCGTCACCCGCGCCCTGCTCGACCTCTATCCGGCGCCAGGCTGAACGGACCGCGTCAGGATCGAGGACCGCGCCGGGCGGGGCGGTAGGCGTCGATCTCGATGCCGTGGCGGCGCAGCTTGTCGTAGAAGGTCTTGCGCGGCGTGCGCAGCAGGGCCATCGCCGTGCGCGCGTCGCCGTCGCAGGCGGCCAGGGTCTCACGGATCGCCATCGCCTCGTAGCGCTCGACCCGTTCGGCCAGGCCGTCGGCCGGGCTGGCCTCCCCGGGCTCGGCGGCGACGGCCGACGACAGGCCCAGGGCCACCCGCTCGGCGTAGTGGGCCAGCTCCCGCACATTGCCGGGCCAGTCGTGACCCAGCAGATGGTCGCGGACCACGGCCGTCAGGCGCGGAACCGGCCGACGAAAACGGGCCGCGGCCTCGGCCAGGAAATGGCCGAACAGCATCGGCACGTCCTCGCGCCGCTCGCGCAACGGCGGGACGACCAGGGTGACGACGTTCAGGCGGTAATAGAGGTCGGCGCGGAAGGCGCCCTCGCGCACCGGTTCGGCCAGGTCGATCTTGCCCGCGGCGATGATCCGGAAGTCCAGGTGCCGGGGCTCGGCCGCGCCGATCGGCCAGATCTCCCGTTCCTCGACCACCCTCAGCAGCTTGGCCTGCATGGTCGGCGTCAGGCCCTCGATCTCGTCGAGGAACAGCACGCCGCGGTCGGCCAGCTCCAGGCGGCCGATCCGGGGGCGTCCGCCGGCCGCGCCGCCCGCCACCCCGAACAGCTCGGCCTCGAACACCGCCTCGGGCAGGGCGGCGCAGTTGACGGTGGCCATGGGCCGGGCGCGGCGCGGGCCGCCGCGGTGCAGGGCCTGGGCGACGAGGTCCTTGCCAACGCCGGTCTCGCCCTGGATCAGCACGTCGACCTCGGCCTCGGCCAGCTGGGCGATCGTCGCCCGCAGCCGCTGCATGACCGGCGCCTCGCCTAGCAGGGGCGAGCCCGCCGTCGCCTGGGCGGCCGCCGCCTCCAGCCGCCGGTTATCCAGCACCAGGCTCCGCTTCTCCAGGGCCCGCGCCAGGGCCACCGCCAGGCGTTCGATCGGGAAGGGCTTGGAGACGAAGTCGTAGACCCCGTCCTTCAGGGCGGCCACGGCCATGGCCACGTCGCCATGGCCGGTGATCAGCAGCACCGGAATGTCCGGGTCGATCGCCTGGATGCGCGCGAACAGCGCCAGGCCGTCCATGCCCGGCATGCGCACGTCGGAGACCACCGCCCCGGGGAAGTCCCGCGACAGCGCCTTCAGCGCCGCCGGGCCGTTGTCGAAGGTCGCCACCTCGAAGCCGGCCAGCTCCAGGCCCTGGACGACGGCGCCGCGCAGGGCCTCGTCGTCGTCGACGAACACGACCTGGCCAGCGGAAGCGGTCATCGCTCGGCCTTGCGCAGGGTCAGGGTGAAGGTCGCGCCCTCGCCAGGGATGGAGGCGGCGGTCAGCCGGCCGCCGAAGCCGGCGGCGATGTCGCGGGCGATGACCAGGCCCAGGCCCAGGCCTTGCGGCTTGGTGGTCAGGAAGGGCGTGAACAGGCCGCGCTCGACCTCGGGAGCCAGGCCCGGCCCGTTGTCGGCGACCGCGATCTCCACCGTCTCGCCCGCGTCGCGCACGGTCAGGGTCACCAGGCCGTGCTCGCGATGCTCCACCGCCTCGAAGGCGTTCTGCAGCAGGTTGACCAGCACCTGTTCCAGCCGGATCCGTTCCCCCAGCACCGCCAGGCCCGGCGTCTCGCCCTCGCGGACCAGCCGGGCGTCGTGGCGGCGCGAGCGGCTGGCGGTCAGCAGGACCGAGCCCTCGATCACCTCCGACACTAGGGTCGGCTCGACCCGGCCGTCGGCCTTGCGCGAGAAGGCCCGCAGCTCGTCGGTGATGCGGCCAATCCGCTCGGTCATGGCGGCGATCGCCACCAGGTTCTCGCGCGCCGTCTCCGGCTTGCCGCGGCCGATCAGCACCAGGCCGTTGTCGGCGTTGGCCCGGATGGCGGCCACCGGCTGGTTGATCTCGTGCGCCACCCCGGCGGCGATCTGGCCCAGGGCCGCCAGCTTGTTGGCCTGGACCAGGTCGGCCTGCAGGGCCCGCAGCCGGGTCTCGGTGCGCTGGCGCTCGTCGACCTCGCGCGACAGGGCGCGGTTGACCTGCGTCAGCTCCTGGGTGCGGACCTCGACCCGCCGCTCCAGCTCGACCCGGGCCTCGCGCTCGCGCAGGGCGGCCAGGCGGATGCGCCGCCGGCGGATCCACAGCCAGAACAGCACCGTGCTCAGCAGGGTCCAGACCAGGGCGGTGATCCAGCGCGCCGCCGCCGCCGCCTGGTCGACCGGGGCGGCGGCGGTCAGCAGGTGCAGCGTCCAGCCGGGCGCGACGTCGGCCAGCCGGGTCTCGATCTGGCGTTCGGCGCGGGGGACGTCGGTGCGCTGCACGCCGTCGCCGCCGCGCGAGCGCAGCGGCAAGGGCGCGAACGCCGCGTCGCCGAACTGGCCCTGGGCCCGCAGCCTCGCCCGGTCCTGGTCGGACAGCGGGCGGCGCGCCTGGAAGCGCCATTCCGGCTGGCTGGTGATCAGCACCAGGCCGCGCGGATCGACCACGAAGGCCGGCTCGCCGATGGCCCGCCAGGCGGCCTCGACGCCGTCGAACTCCAGCTTGACCACGACGACGCCCAGCGGTCCGGCCGCGCCGTCCACCCGCCGGGCCAGATAGAGGCCCGGCTTGCGGCTGACCGTGCCCAGGGCGAACTGCTCGGCGTGACCCTGGGTCATGGCCTCGGTGAAATAGGGGCGAAAGCCGTAGTTCGAGCCGACGAAGCTGGTCGGCTGGCGCCAGTTGCTGGCCGCGACCGTCACGCCGTCGGTCGCGATCACATAGACGGCGGCCGCCCGGGCCTGGACGCCCAGGGTCTCCAGCTTGCGCGACAGGGCGGCCAGCCGCTCGGGCGCGCGGCTGGACAGGGCCGCCTCCAGGTCGGCGTCGTCGGCCAGGACCAGCGGCAGGGCCCGCTGCTTGTCCAGCTCGCTGCGCAGCACCGCCGCGTGCAGGGCCGCCGAAGCCGTCGCCCGCGCCCGCAGGCTGGCCATGGCGCGATCCTGGACCAGCGCCCCGACCGTCCAGGCCAGGGCCAGGCCGATCGCGGCCGCCACCAGGGCCCAGGCCAGCAGGCGCCGGCGCGAAACCGGCGCGTCCGATGTCGATGTCGACGCCAAGCCAACCTCCAGAGATCGTGCCATATACCACACAAACGGCGATTTTCGTGGGCGAAATACGATACAGGCAGGACCGCGAAAGCCCTGCCGAGGACAGGTTTTTCCCAGCTAAATCAAACCCGTATGCCGCTGGAAAGAAAACGGACGGCGCGGCGCTGAAATTCCCGCACTCTAGGCCCAAGCGCCGAGCCTTCAGAGATGCGCGAGGAAACGAGCCCAGGAGCCCGCCGATGATCCCGCAGACCCCCGCCGCCGCGCCGTCGCGCCCCGGCCGCTGGTACGCCCACCTCTATGTGCAGGTGCTGATCGCCATCACCGCCGGCGCCCTGATCGGCCACTTCTATCCCCACTTCGGCGAGTCCCTGAAGCCGCTGGGCGACGCCTTTATCAAGCTGGTGAAGATGGTCATCGCCCCGGTGATCTTCCTGACCGTGGTCACCGGCATCGCCGGCATGCGCGACCTGGGCAAGTTCGGCCGCGTGGTGCTGAAGGCCTTCGTCTACTTCTTCACCTTCTCCACCCTGGCCCTGATCCTGGGCATGATCGTCGCCAATGTCGTCCACCCGGGGGCCGGCATGAACATCGACCCGGCCAGCCTGCACAGCGACAAGGTCGCCGACTACGCGGCCAAGGCCCACGAGACGACGGTCGTCGGCTTCCTGAGCAACATCATCCCGGCCACCGTCACCGGCGCCTTCGCCGACGGCGACATCCTGCAGGTGCTGTTCTTCTCGATCCTGTTCGGCGTCGCCCTGGCCCTGGTCGGCGACAAGGGCCAGCCGGTCGTCGACCTGCTGGAGTCGATCGCCCACGCCTTCTTCCGCCTGGTCGGCATCCTGATGAAGGCCGCCCCGATCGGCGCCTTCGGGGCCTTCGCCTTCACCATCGGCAAGTACGGCATCGGCTCGGTGATCAATCTGGCCGCCCTGGTCGGGACCTTCTACGCCACCTCGCTGATCTTCGTGCTGGTGATCCTGGGCGCGGTGGCGCGGTTCAACGGCTTCTCGATCCTGCGCCTGATCCGCTACCTGAAGAGCGAGCTGTTGCTGGTGCTGGGCACCAGCTCCTCGGAATCGGCCCTGCCCAGCCTGATCGACAAGCTGGAGCGGGCCGGCTGCGCCAAGCCGGTGGTCGGGCTGGTCGTGCCGACCGGCTATTCGTTCAACCTCGACGGCACCAACATCTACATGACCCTGGCGGCGCTGTTCATCGCCCAGGCCACCGGCGTCCACCTGTCGCTGGGCGACCAGCTGCTGCTGCTGGGCGTGGCCATGCTCAGCTCCAAGGGCGCGGCCGGCGTCACCGGCGCGGGCTTCATCACCCTGGCGGCGACCCTGTCTGTGGTGCCCTCGGTGCCGGTGGCCGGCATGGCCCTGATCCTAGGCGTCGACCGGTTCATGTCCGAGTGCCGGGCCCTGACCAACTTCATCGGCAACGCCGTGGCGACCATCGTCGTCAGCCGCTGGGAGAACGCCCTGGACAAGGACCTGCTGGACGCCGCCCTGGCCGGCCACCCGGTTCCGTCCGACGTCGAGCCGACGCCCGACCCGGTTACGATCGCGGCCGAATAGGCGCTTCACACCGGGAGGCCGCCCCGCGGCCTCCCGCCGTTCCCGATCCCGATCACCAGCTCCCGGCGCTCGGCGCCGGAGAGGGGGAGACTTCCCATGCGCGTTCTGTTCACCACCACCGCCCTGGTCGCCTTCGGCCTTGCCGGCGCGGCCCACGCCGAAGACCCCGACCTGGCGGCGCTGAAGGCGCAGATCCAGGCGCTGCAGGCCCGGCTCGACGTGCTCGAGCGCCAGGCCGCGGCTGCGCCGCCCGCCGCCGCCCCGGCTCCGGCCGCCGCGCCCATCCAGACCTTGGCGTCCAAGCCGGCCGCCGAGCCGATCCGCTGGGAGAACTCGCCGCGCTTCACCGACGCCTCGGGCGCGACCTTCAAGCTGCGCGGGCGAATGTCGCTGGACGCGGTGGACTCCACCACCGAGCGCGACGGCCTGGCCGACTACCACGCCCGCCAGTTCCGGGCCCGCCAGCTGTTCCTCGGCGTCGAGGGCCAGACCGGCCGCTGGGCCTATCGCCTTGAGGGCGGCGCGGTCAGCGGCGGGGCCTGGGGCTGGGACGACGCCATCATCGAATACAAGCTGAACAGCCAGACCTCGATCCTGGCCGGCAATCAGAAGGCCGCCTCGCTGGAGGGCCTGACCTCGTTCAAGTCAACCACCTTCATGGAGCGCGGCGCCTATGGCGACCTGATCGACGCCGGCTATACCCTGGCCCTGGAAGTGGTGCGGACCGGCCCCAACTGGTCGCTGTGGGCCGCCTTGCAGGGCGACAGCATCAACAAGGCCGACGTGACCGGGGGTTTCGATCCCAACCAGGCGGTCGAGCGGTCGGGCGCGACGGTGCGGGCCACCTGGTCGCCCAAGCTGTCGGAGAACGACCGCCTGCACCTGGGGGCCTGGGCGCGGCGGCGCGACCGCGGCGGCGAGACCGGCTTCACCTATTCGGCCGCGGCCAACACCGCCTTCCGGCCGCAGACCGCCTCGGGCGCCACCCTGCTGAGCACCGGCGCGGTCGGCGACGGCGACACCACCCTGGCCCTGGAAGGCGCCTGGGTGCACCGCGCCCTGTCGGTCCAGGGCGAAGCCGCGCGGATCCGGGTCGACCGCATCGCCACCAGCCTGAGCCCGACCCTGGGCGGCGACAATTTCGACATCGTCACCGCCTATGGCGCCGTCAGCTGGTTCCCGACCGGCGAGACCCGGCCCTACAATCCCAACGGCTCGTTCGGCCGGATCAAGGTGCTCCACCCGCTCGACAAGGGCGGCCTGGGGGCCGTGGAACTGGCGGCCCGCTACGACTACGCCGACCTCACCGACATGGCGGCGAACACCGTGGTGGCCCCGGCGCTGCAGACTGGCCTGGCCACCGCCGGCATCTATCGCGGCGTCACCGTGGGCGCCAACTGGTACCCCTACAGCTATGTCCGGCTGACCGGGAACCTGACCCGGGCCAAGATCGACAACCGCAGCCTCGCCGGCGCGGAACTCGACGCCGACGTCACCGTCGTCCAGGGCCGCCTGCAGGTGGAGTTCTAGGGTCGACGTTCAAGGCCCTGCGTGGTCCTCGTCCTTCGACAAGCTCAGGATGAGGACCCTTTAGAGGTCGAGCCGTAGAAAACCTCATCCTGAGCTTGTCGAAGGACGAGGTTTTCCCCCTGCGTCGAAGGGCTACCCAAACCGGGACGCGAACAGGAAACCCGCCCCCGCGATCAGCGCCCGGTCGCCTCGATGATCGCCACGCCCCAGGGCGGCAGGTCGAGGGGCTGGCCGGCCTCGACCTTGCGGCCCGACAGCAGGTCCGTCCCCGTCCCGGCCCCCGCGGCCAGCCGCTGCGGCGTGGCCGAATAGTTCAGCACGTAGCGCACCGCATGGCCGTTCGACAGCTGGCCGCCGCGCACGATGACCGGGAACCGCGCCTGCGGGATCTCGACGCCGGCGCGCCGAGCCTCGCCAGCCAGGATCTTCTCGATCATCGCATCGCTCGGCATGAAGCCGACATAGGCGACCTCGCCCTTGCCGTAGGCGTTGCGGGTCATGGCCGCATAGGCGGGCCAGGAGGGGTGCTTGTAGCGCGCCACCACGGTGGCCGTGGTCGGGGTCAGGAACTCCATCCACCAGCGGGCGGTGTTGTCCTTGTCGCCGACGGCGAAGGGGTCGCCGTCCAGGGTCACGCCCTCGGGCCTCGTGAACTGCTCGTAGCGGACGCCCGCCGCCTGCGTGATCCCGCCCGGCTGGGGCGTGTAGCGCACCTTGGTGTTCTCGTCGGTGAAGCCGCTCTTGAAGGTGTAGACCAGGTGGCCGCCGGCCTTGGCGTAGGCGTTCAGCCGATCGATCTCGGCGTCGCTGGCCGCGTAGAGGGCCGGGACCACGATCAGCTGGTAGTCCGACAGCGGCGTCTTGGACGTGGGCGACAGGAAGTCGACCTCGACGTTCATCCGGTAGAGGGCGTCGTAATAGGGGCGCAGCACGTCGTTGTAGCCGACGTCCGAGCTGATCTTGAACGAGTCGAAGGCGCTCAGCGCGGTGTTGCTGACATAGATCGCGACCCGATTGCGCTTCTTCATATTGACCAGTTTCGGCCCCAACCGCTTGAGGTCGGCGCCGATGGTCTTGGCCTCCTCGTAGACGGCGTTGGGCCGATAGTCCTGGGAGAGCACCCCGCGCCAGTAGGTCTCGATGGCGTTGGACGTGCTGGCCCAGTGCCAGTACTCGACCATGTTGGCGCCCGAGGCCAGGTGGCTGAAGGCCTGCAGCCGCAGCTGGCCGGGATAGGGCGTCCATTCGGGGAAGCCCTGGGCCTCTGTCTCCAGCACCAGATAGTTCTGCCCGTCGCGCACGGACCGGCTCACGTCGCCGCCGAAGGCGATCTCGGCGCCGGTCAGCTTGTCCTGGCTGGGGTGGTAGATGTCGACGCCGGCCACATCCAGCGCCCTGGCCGCCTCCCAGTGGTTCACCTCGGGCTGCACGCCGAACGAATGGCCGCGCCAGGCGTAGTCGAAATTGTGGGTGATGAACTGGTCCGGCCGGGCATGGGCCCGCACCAGGCCGGCCTGCCAGGCCAGGAAGTCGGTGACCAGGCCGCGCTGGAACCGCGCGAAGGCGTTGGACAGGCTGGCGTTGATCGAGCCGTTGACCGACGGGAAATCCTCCCAGCGGTTGATGCGGTTGCTCCAGTAGTCCAGGCCATAGGCCTTGTTCAGGGCGTCCAGGTCAGGCCAGCGGCGCTTCATGTCGGCGACGAAGGCGGCCTGAACATTGGGGCCGCTGGTGCCATAGGCCTTGGTCTCGTTGTCGACCTGGTAGCCGACGACCGCGGGATGGTCCTTCACGTGGTCGACCAGGGCGACGATCACCCGCTCGGCGGCGCGGCGATAGTCGGGGTCGGTGATGTCCATGTTCTGCCGCCAGCCGTACTCGGCGCGGCCCTTCGGCGTGACCACCAGGACGTTGGGATGCTCGCGGGCCAGCCAGGTGGGGACGGCGTAGGTGGGCGTGCCGACGATCACCTTGATGCCGTGCCGCTGCATGGCCGCCAGGGTCCGGTCGACGTGGCTGAAGTCGAAGACGCCGGGCTGGGGCTCCAGCGTGCCCCAGGTGGACTCGGCGATGCGCACGACGGTGATCCCCGCCGCCTGCATCATCCGCGCGTCCTCCTCGACCCGGTCGGTCGGGGTGTATTCGTCGTAGTAGGCCACGCCGTAGAGGATGGTGTCGGGGAGGTCCGCCGCCACCGCGATCCGGCCACAGCCCAGCATGAACAGCAACGCCAACGCCACGGCCCGCAGGCGTTGATCGAAGTTCAGCATCCTGGCCTCCCGAGCCGTCCGTCAGTGGTTCGGCATCGTAGGGGCCAGACCGGCCAGCGGCAACGCCGCCGGCCGGTCGCGCATCATTCGCCGAAGCGGAAGCGTAGGCCCAGGCCGTAATAGCGGCCTTCGTAGCGGACATCGACCGGATAGGTGCGATCGGGCTGGTAGTTGTTGTAGTTCTCGAACGGCTTGGCCAGCAGGTTGGAGACGTCCGCGCTGATGGTCAGGTTCCTGGAGATGTCGTAGCTCAAGGAAGCGTCCAGGCGGGAGGTCGCGCGGACCCCGACGCCGGTATACTGCGTGCCGGTGGCGTCTGCGCGATAATAGCTGACCCAGGGCGATCGGCGATTATAGGAAAGCCGTCCCGTCAGGCCGTTGCGTTCATAGAAGACGGCGGCGTTGTAGGTCCACTTCGACAGGCCCGGAATGCGGACGAAGGCGGGATTGACGCCCAGCTTGTCGGGGAACCGGTTCTTGCCATCGATATAGGTGACGTTCCCCTGAACGCCGAAGCCCTTGAACGCTTCCGGCAGGAAATCCAGGAAGGTCTGGGCGCCGACCTCGAAGCCCTTGATCTTGCCCGCGCCGGAATTCTCGGGACGGCTGAGTTCGACCACACCGTAGACCGGGTCCTGGATGCGTCGCGTGTAGTTGTTCGTGAACCCGAAGAGGTCGCGATAGAAGCCGGCGACGCTGATGTTGCCGGTGCTCGAGAAGTAGTATTCGGCGCTGACGTCGTAGTTGTTGGAAGTCAGCGGGAGAAGGTCGGGATTGCCGCCCGAGCCCCTGGCGTCCGGCGGCGGGGGCGCGGTCGGGCTGGGCGGATTCTCGGACGTGTGGTCAACCTGCTCGATGTGCAGAGCAGGGTTGAGCGAGCCAAAATCGACGCGCGTGCGGGTCTGGGTGTAGCCCAGGCGCAGTTGCAGCTTGTCGATCGGCCGGATCCGCAGGCTGACGTTGGGCAGCACGTCGGTATAGTTCTGCCGGATCGTCTTAGGGCTCAGGGCCGTGACGCCGGCGACCTTGACGGTGGAGGCGCCGGAAAACTCACCCAGCGTCTGGACGACGCGGACGCCGGCCACGCCGTCGATGGCGACCGAACCCACGTCGAAGGCGTACTTGGCCTGAACGTACTCGGCGTAGCTTTGCTCGGTGGCGCTGAACGCGCCGTCCTTCTTCAACGGCACGTCCGGAGCGGTGAAATCCCTCAGCGCGTTCTTGTAGTTCGAGTCGTTGGGGTACAGCACCACGAGCTGCTGCAGAGCCGCGATGGAGCGTTGCTGCAGGGCCGCGAAATTCCCGGCGATCCCGTCGCGCGTCGGCATCAGGTACTGGGTGAAGCCCTGGGCGTCGCCTCGGAACGGATCCTCGATCAGCTGCAGTTGGCCCACCGGCAGGCTGGCGAGCGGGATCTTCAGCGCAAGCACTCCGGCATACCGATCGCCTTGGATCAGCGAGGCGTCCCGGTCGGTGTAGCGCAGCCCGAACTTGATCTCCGGGAGCCAGGAAGCGCCGGTATCGAATGTCGCGTCGCCCCGCCACTGCACCCCGCTGCCCTTGGCGATATAGTGCCGCTCGTAATAGCCGCGCCACAGGTAGTTGGCCGGGTCGGAGGCGTTGAAGCCCGTGATGTCGAACGCCGCGCCGTCCTTCTCGTTGAACTTGGCGACGATGGTCGGCGGCGAGGCGAAGGCGGTGTCGAAGCTCCAGTTGCGCGCCTCGTACTCGCTGTCTTCGTAGGCCAGATCGGTGGATAGGGTCAGGCGGCTACCCCGCCAGATCGCGCCGACCGCGCCCTGGTAGGTGTTGGTGTGGTCGGCCCCGGTCGAGCGGTAGGCCTGGGGCGCCATGCCGCCGGACTTGGTGAAGCCCGCCGCCTGGTCGGTCGTGCCCGGGACGAACGTGACGTTGGTCAGGGGCGGATCCACCCGCACGGTCGAATCCCAGTCGCGAAGATTGACGTCCAGGTTGTCGGTCGCCTGCCGACCGCGATAGCCCTGGTAGATGCCGTCGACATAGACCTCGAGCTTGTCGTTCGGCCGCCATTGGAGGGCGATGTTCGCCGACGGGCGGTAGCGCTTGCCGCCGTCGTTATAGAGGCCGACGGAGTGGGGGTAGCGGAAGTTGTGCCCCGCCGACGCCGGCGAAACGCTCGACGCCGAACTCACCGTGGAGATGTCCTGGTTGTTGTAGCGCACCGCGTTGCGGTATTGCGACTGGGCGTAGGTGGCGTTGGCCAGGACGCCGATCTCGCCGATCGGCGTGTCCCAGCGATCCGAGACCAGGATGTTGCCGTTGGGGTCGTACTTCCTGGTCTGGTCGTTGTAGGTGCCGCGCAGCCCCCCGCCGATGAACCCGCCCTTGAAGTCGAACGGGCGTCGCGAGCGGACGTTGACCAGACCGGCCAAGCCGGGCTCGACGATGTCGGCCGTGCCTGACTTGTAGACCTCGATCCCCGCGATGGCCTGGGCCGGGAAGTCCTGCAGCTGCACACGGCGCAGTTCGGCCGTGAAGATCTCGCGGCCGTTATAGGTGGTGGCCACGTCCGGCAGGCCCCGGATCAGGACGCGGTTGGCCTCGTCGCTGAACCGTTCGACCTGCACGCCGGTGATGCGCGCCAGCGTCTCGGCGGCGGTGTTGTCGGGAAGCTTGCCGATGTCCTCAGCGACGACGGCGTCGAGAATGGCGTCGGAGTTGCGCTTGATTTGCTGCGCCGACCGCAGGCTTTCCCGCAGGCCGGTCACCACGACCTCGTCGACCGTAGCGTCCTGCACGGGCTTGGCTGCGACTGACTTGTCCGACAATACCTGGCTTGCGGGCGCCGTCTGAGCCGCGGCGGGCAAGGCCAAAAGCGCCATCGGCGCGACCGACAGCATGAATGCGAGACGTTTCATCGTTTTTCCCCCTAGTCATCAAGCCCGAGGTATCTTCCCCGTGGCCGCGCTTTTGTCTGACCAAACCTGCCCGCGCCGTCGCCGCACGTCAACAGGTTTGTAATATTAATATCACGGGGTGGGTTTTCGGAATTTCTGGTGCAGGCCAGACCTGCACGCGCAGGCCTTGTCTGACGGCATTTGAGCGCCCTCCGCCGTCACCCGGCCATGGTCCTATCGAACTGAGAACCGGGTTTGCGGAGTCGTGCCGGGCCGCGCCCCGTCAGGCGTCAGGACGCCGGCGCGGGCATATACTCGGACAAGACGGCCCAGGCTCGCGAACCCTTCGGCGAGACCGCGCACCGCCAGGCTGGACCTAGACCCGTCGGTCGCGGCGGGGGTTCATTCCGCGGCTGAAACGCGGCCGATCGACCTTGCCATGGGCCTGGGCCGCCCCGGCGGCGACCGCCGAATCGCCGCGGACGGGCGGCGTCAGCGCCTGACGCTCTCGCGCGGCCCCAGGAAGGCGGCGGGCAGGTCGCTGCGGCTGACGACCACGGTCTCGAACACCACGCCCGGATCGATCCTCCAAAGCTTGAGGGTTCGCGCGCCGCCCTCGGCCAGGGTGAAATGGGCGCGGCCCGCCGCGGCGTTGCGGCTCACCGCGTGGTTCCAGTCCGCGGCGTTGGGCTTCAGGTTCAAGGTCACCACCTCGACCGGACCGTCGTCGAACGAGATCCCGAACCTCAGCCCGCCCTTGCCCCGGAAATCCAGGCTCGGCGCCGTCAGCACGGTGACGTCGAGATCGCCGGCCCCGGCCAGGTCGACCGGATAGTCCAGCACCGGACCGGCGCCGGGCTCCGACGACGGCGCGGTCGAGGGATAGGCGGTCACCCCCGACAGGGTCCGGCCAAGGTTGGGGATCTGGCGCCAGGCCAGGCCGTCCTTGTCGACCGCCCGGGCATAGTGCGCCGCCTCGATCGTCAGTTGGCCCCCGACCTCGACATAGCCCCGGCGCTTGCTCGCCGGCCTGGAGACCGGGACCTTCACCACCACCCGTTCGCCGTTCTCGCCGCGGATCTCAACCTGGGCTTCGGTGACCCCGGTCGGGACCTCGCGCCAGTCGGCCGACACCTCCAGCCGCACGTCCTGGTCGGCGCGGCCCGAGGTTTGGCTGAGCTTCAGCCACGGCTGGTCGGTCGAGGCGGTGAAGGCGAACGGCTTGCCGCCGTTGAAGACGTCGATCCAGCGCGAGCCGGGGCCGTCGATATCGAGAACCGGCAGGACGGGCGCTTCGCTCGCACCCGACCAGGTGGCCTTGGCGTCGCCTTCGACCGCCACGCCCAGGCCGCGCGGCGCCCCGGGCGCGACGGCGGCAATCTGCGGCGGGATGTTCCGGGGCGGGTCGTTCCAGCTGGTGTAGCCGATATGGACCTGGCTCATCATGCCGCGCCATTTCCCGCCGGCGACGTCCTCGTGATACTGCCGGGTCAGTTCGGCGTCGCGGGCGAACAGCGCGCCTGCCTCGTCGCCCCAGGCCTTGGCCGAGGCCCTACCCTGCTCGGCGTAGAGCCTGTTGCGGCCGGCGGCCAGATAGAGCCGGGTGAGGTTGGCGCCAGCCTGGATCGGATGCTGCACCAGCTGGAAGAAGGCGTCGTGGTCGCTGGCGGGCAGAGCCGCGCGGACCTTCAGGGCCCGCGCCTCCAGGTCGTCCCATTCGGCCGCCACCCGCTCGGCCTCGCGCTCATGGACCAGGCTGAAGGTGTCCGGCGTCAGCAGCTCGGGTTTGCGGCGGGCGTTGAGCCGGGTGTAGCCCTCGAGCAGGGCGCCGATCTCCTCGCCCTGGGCCGGGCCGAACTGGGCCTTGGCCCAGTTGGCCGCATAGCCATCCATGGCCTCGACCGACATGGCCGCCGGGTCCCAGGCCATGTCGAGGAAGAACCCGATGGGCAGCTCCATCGGCTTGAGGTCGCCGACATTGACGATCCACAGCCTGTCGGCCCCGTAATCGGCCGCCAGCTTCATCTGCTCCCAGGTGCGCTCGATCTGGTTGGTGTTGATCCACTTGTAGTTCCGCGGACCGCCGACATAGTCGAAATGGTAGTAGACGCCGTAGCCGCCGGGGCGGGCCTTTCCCGGCTCGGGAAGGCGGCGGATGTTCCCCCAGTTGTCGTCGGCGAACAGCAGGGTGACGTCGTCGGGCACGCGCATGCCGGCGTCGTAATAGTCCTGCACCTCCTTGTAGAGCGCCCAGACCTGCGGGGTCCGGGCCGGGTCCTTGCCGGTCACCTCGCCGATGATCTGGCGCTGGTCGGCGACGATGGTCTCCAGCAGCTGGGTGGCCGTGCCCTTGGTCATCGGCTCGTCGCCGTCGCCGCGCATGCCGATGGTCACCAGGCTGTCGCGCGTCCCCATCCGCCTGACGCCTTCGCGCCAGAAGGCCTGCAGGGCGGGCTTGTTGGTGGTGTAGTCCCAGGCGCCGCCGCCCTGCCGACCCCAGTCCTTCTGGGCGCGCATCATCGGCTCGTGGTGCGAGGTGCCCAGGATCACGCCGTACTCGTCGGCCCGCTGGGCGCTGAGCGGATCGTCCTCGAAGATCGACTTGCCCCACATGGCCGGCCACAGATAGTTGCCGCGCAGGCGCAGGATCAGCTCGAACACCTTCTCGTACATCCTGGAATTGACGCCGCCGAAGCTGGCCTTCGCCCATCCCGACAGAGCCGGATCCTCGTCGTTGAGGAAGATGCCGCGGTACTTGACGACCGGCTTCTGCACCCGCCGGCCAGCCGAGACGGCCAGGTTCTTGCGCACCCGCACCCGCACGTCGGCCCACCAGCTCCACGGCGAGACGCCGATGCGTTCGGACAGGTCATAGGCCCCGAAGATCGCGCCGCGCCGGTCCGCGCCGGCGATCACCAGCGCCCGGGGGACGCCGGGCAGCGGATGATCGACGACCTGCTGGACGAAGCCCTCCCATTGGCCGGAGACCCCCGTCACGTCCAGCTTGCCCTCGGCGACCAGCCGGTCGATCAGCGGGCTGGCGCCGATCGTGCCCAGGATGACCACCGGGGTCTTGCCCGAGGCGTCGGCCGGCGCCGGCCCGCCGGCCACCTGAGCCAAGTCGCGCTGCAGGTCGGCGGCCACGCGCCGGACGGCGGGCTGGTCGGCCGGGTCGACCATCACGAAGGCCGGACGGCCATCAACGATGAGTTTCAGAGCGTGTTTCGCGGACGGCGCGACCACGCTGACGGGCCCAGCGACCACGGCGGCCCGCGCCGGGGCGGTCAGCGTCATCGCGAGGCCTAGGGCCGATACGGCGAGCAGGTGCTTGATCATGGTCCAGTCCAAGCCAGGGAAAGAAGGGCGACGCGCGGACGCGCCGCCCCAGTGCGACCGCGCCAACCCCGGGGGAGTAAGCGGCGGCGGCGATCGACGGTCCAGGGGTCTCGCCCTAGAAGTTGGCCCGCACGCCCACCACGAAGGTGCGGCCCGCATAGGTCGCGCCATCCGGCATGGACTCGCGGTTTTCGTACCGGTTGAGCTGCACCTGCTTGAGCAGGTTCTGCGCCTGGAGGGTGACCTGGGCCTGCTTGTAGCCCGGCACGCGGAAACTGACCTGGGCGTCCATGTAGTTGGTGGCGGTCGAATAGAGATCGCCCGGCACGTTGTTGCAGGGGCACACCGTCTGCAGGTTGGCGTCGCGGTGGGTGTAGGACAGGCGAGCCGAGAAGCCGTTGCTCAGCTCGTAATAGAGCGTGCCGTTATAGGTCCAGGGCGCCAGGCCCGAGATCAGCGACTTGGGATTGAAGCTGGCGGGCACCTGCCCCGACAGCGACTGCGAGATGTGGGTGAGGTTGGCGCTGAAGCCCAGCCCCTTGCGGATGAAGTCCAGCGGCTGGTTCCACTGCACCTCCTGGCCGAGCAGCTTGACCACGACGTCGGAGTTCAGCTTCTGCCGCACGGTGATCCGGGCGTTGTTGGGATCGCCGCCGCCGAGGTTGGTGATGCCGGTCTTCTGGCGGTCGCTGAGCCGGTCGAACTGCAGTCCGGTGTCGGCGAAGGGGGTGCTGACGTCGAGGGTGGCGGGATAGTCGAAGATCTCCTTGCCCCAGACGTTGAAGGTCACCACCGTGCGCGACCGGGGATACCATTCCAGGCCGAAGTCGTAGTTGTTGGCATAGAACGGCGACAGCCCCGGATTGCCCTTGGTGAAGACGTCGCCGTCCAGGCTGAGGCCGAAGCTCGGCGCCAGGTCCTGCGGATTGGGCCGCGTGACCGTGCGGGCCGCCGCGCCGCGCACGACCAGGGTGTCGGTGAGGAAATAGGCCAGGTTCAGGCTCGGCAGCCAGTTGTGGCTGTCGCTGGTCGTCGACGGCGAGGTGCGGTTGCCGCCGCCGACCAGGAAGTCGTTGACGATGCCCGCCACCGATTGCTCGGTTTCGGTATAGCGCACGCCGGTGTTGAAGCGCAGGTCGCGGCCGAAGATCTCGCGGCGGCCTTCCGCCATCAGATAGGCCGATGTCGTCTCCTCGGTGAGGATCCGCGGCGAATAGGTATTCAGGTAGTTGGCCGGCTGGTCGCCCGGGTTGGTCTGCTTCATGTAGTAGTCGAAATTGACCGCCTTGCGCAGCTTGTCGAAGTCGATGACCTTCCAGCCGTTGTTGAAACCCGGGTCGATCGGCGCGCCCTTGAACAGGTTCATGGACGGCAGGTCGGTCAGGTACTGCGCGATCGCCGTGTTCGGCACGGCGCCCAGCAGCGAGGTCTCCGTCGAGGTGAAGGCCGAGGTGCAGTTGTTGCGGAACGCGCATTCGGACGTGTTCCAGGTGGCGATGTGGCGGTCGAACTTCGACCTCATGACGCCGGCCGAGACAGCGATCCAGCGCGCGTCGCCCCAGACCAGGTCGGCGCGGAACGACTTCTGCTCCAGGTCCTGCTTGTTCGGCGCGATCTGGATGCTGTTCCAGTTCCAGCCGGTATAGGTCGGCAGATCGATGCTGGACGACAGGCGCGGCGTCAGGTCGCCGGGGGTGTAGCTGTAGACGGCGTATTGCCCGGTGTTCAGTGGTGTCAGATTCGAGGACGGCCCGCCGCCGGCCGGGGCGGTGACGCCGGGCGCGTAGACGGTGGGCTGCACCTGCCCGGCCGCCGACTGCAGGGTGGTCTGGAGCGAATAGTTGCTGAACTTGCCAGTGTTGATCATGCCCGCCATGGAGAACCTGAGGTTCCTGGCGATGTCCCACTCGGCCGACAGCGAGCGGTAGAACAGCTTGGTGTAGGTCTGGGCGTCGGTGCTCTGGTTCAGGAAATAGGCGTTGCCGAACGTGCCCGAGGTCAGGACGTTATTCTGGTCGGTCGTGAACTTGATCGGGATGTTGTTGTTGTAGCTGCGGACCGTCAGCATCACGTCGTGCTGCTGGAAGTCGTTGTTGGACTCCGACAGGATCGAGTCGAACTTGAACCGCAGCGTCTTGGTCGGTCGCCATTCCAGGTTCAGCATGCCGGTGGTCCGGTCGCGGCTGCCGACCACCTGCTCGGCCCGCACCAGGCGCGGCACGATCACATAGCTGAGGTCCTGGCAGGACAGGCCCGAGGTCCCGCCCGGCGCGCCGTTGCCGCACTGGACCAGGGGCGAGCCGAACGCGCCCAGGCCCAGCTCGGACGGGACGTTTCGAGGGATCGTCGTCAGGGTCGCGCCCGCCCCGCCGCCATAGCCGGCCGTGCGGTTCGTCGCCGGCGCGCTGGACGGGTCGAGGATCAGCGAGTTGCAGCCGAACGTGGTGCTGCGGCACGCCGCGCCCAGGTTCATGGTCGTGTAGCCGACCGTGTTGAAGATCTCACTGCGATAGTCCTTCTGGGCGTAGGCGCCCGCCAGCAGGATGCCGAAATCGCCGATCCGGGTGCCTTCCCAGGTGTTGCTGACGATGCCGGCGACCCGCGGCGTCGCCGTCTTGTTGACGTCCTGGTAGGAGCCCTGGGCCTGCAGGTTCAGGTGGAACCCCTTGCGGTCGAAGGCGTGGACCGGCTGCATGTCCACCGATCCCGCCGTGCCGCCTTCGACGGTGCTGGCGACCGGGGACTTGCTGAGGGTCAGCCGCCGAAACAGCTCCGAGGGCAGGATGTCCAGGCTCGATCCCCGCCCTTCGTTGAAGCCGTTGGCCGAGGTGCTGATGGCGAAGCCGTTGACCGTCAGGACCGTGAAGCCGGCGCTGAGGCCGCGCACGTTGATGTAGGTCCCCTCGCCCGAGGTGTCGCGGTCGATCTGCACGCCGGGCAGGCGCTGCAGCGATTCCGTCAGGTTCAGGTCGGGGAACTTGCCGATGTCCTCGGCGAAGATCGAGTCGATGAAGTTGGTGGTGTTCTTCTTGGCGTTGGCGGAATTCTCGAGCGACTGGCGGTAGCCGGTGACGACGACCGCCTCGACGACCGAAGGCTCCTCGGCGCCCGCCGCGGGCTTCACCTTCGGAGGCGGATTGGCGGCGGCCTCCTGGGCCCAGGCTCCCGCCGGCACGGCGTTCGGCCCCGCCAGGATCGTGGCGCCGATCAGCGCGCCCCTCAGCGTCCGCCTGCGACCCACTACGGGCGTCGTGTTCGTCATCGTGATCCCTCCCAAAGCGCACACTTCGGCGCGCCTAATTTGCTTCTTGGGTCCTGCGACCATCCGACCCTTGGGGTCGGAAACCTTAGGTGACAAAGGTCAGACCTCAGTCGACTCTATGGTCTGATATCAGTGTCATGCGGCCTGACCACCCGTCAAGATACCGGTACCAAGTTTTGCAAGTTGAGGGAGAGGGACTCGGGCTCTGGCGACGACACCTGTTCGGAAATGGCAACGCTTACCCCGAATGACGCCCAAGTCGCGCCATTGTTGGTCTTACCAAACAAGGGCGAGTCATCTGATAACCTGGTTAGGCCGCCCAGGTCAGGGCGCCCGCGCAGCGAGTCTCGAACGCGCGGCGCGTCTGGAGGCCCGCCCGTCAGCCCCGTTTGGATCGCGGCCAGGCCGGCGAGCCGGCCGATTGCCCGGCGCCAAGGTCCCGGTCAGCCTTGGTCCGCGGTCCGGCGCGAATTGGCCGTCGCTCCGATCCAGACGCCCGCCGTCAGCACCATCAGCGCCAGCAGCGGAACCACGGCCATGGATCCGGAGAGGAGTCGGGGCGCGTAGGCCGGCGCCCGGTCGAAGTCGGCGCGCAGGAACGGGCGCTCGCCGAAGAGGTAGGGGTAGTAGAAGGTCTGCAGGCGGCGATGGAACGCCGCGACGCTGTCCTGGTAGGCCAGGTGGGCCGGCAGGTCGCTGTCGGCGATGCGGTGGACCAGGCTCTGGGCGGCGGCGGCCGGCGACAGCCAGCCCAGGCGCTCGGTCCAGGCCTGCCGGGCCGCCAGGCTGGCGCGGTAGGCGGCGACCTGCCCGGCCACGCTGTCGTCGCCCATCTCGTGCATGGCGTAATACCAGCTCCAATGGAAGCCGCCGCCGGTCGGCGGCGCGGCCTTCCACTCCGGATGCTTGGCCAGGAATGGCTCCATGATCGCCTCGCGCGGGATGTCCCAGGCGTGATGGACCGCCTCGCGCTGGGCCAGAGTCAGGTCGACGCCGCGCCCGACCGGGACAGCGCGTGACAACGCCGCGTTGCCCAGGGCGGGAACCAGCAGCACCAGCACGACCCAGCACCCGACCAGGGCCGCGGCGTTGAAGGCCGAGCGGCGCCCCCAGGCGGCCACCAGCAGGCCAAGGCCCGCCCAGAAGGCGACGTAGAGCACCGCGACCAGGCTCAAGGCCGCCACGCCGCCGACGTCGGCGCGCGCCGCGAGCGCCCCCAGGAGCAAGGGGGCCAGCAGAGCCGCCAGCACCAGTCCCAGCCTCAGACCGGCGCGCTGCAGCCACAGGAGGCCGGGCCTGGCCGGCAAGGCGCTCAGCACGCGCAGCCGGCCGGCTTCCCGCTCGCCGGAAACCAGGTCGTGCATCAGCGCGATCACCACCAGCGGCGCCAGGTAGATCAGCACGAACGCGAAGTCGAACGGTCCCGGCAGCGCCAGTTCGGCGTTGACCGCCTCGGTTTCGTAGAGCTGGGCCTGGAGTCCCAGCAGGCGCACGCGCAGCACATAGGGCTGGATGTCGCGCTGGCCCATGGCGGCGAAGGCCAGGCTGGAGGGACGGTCCGAGGTCAGGTGGAACGTATAGTAGGCCGCATAGCCGGCCTCGCCGTCGGGTTTGCCATACTGCTTGGCCACGGCGGCCAGATCACGCTGCTGCGCCACCGCCACCCGATCGATGACCGCGTTCTGGCGGGCGCTCGCCGACAGCCCCGTGATCACCGCCACCACCGAAAGGATCAGCAGGACGAGCAGGGCGACGGCGCTGATCTTCGACCGGAGCAGCAGGCGCAGTTCGTAGCGGAGGCGGATCATCGGACATCCTTGCGAAGGCGGCGAGCGACGGGCGCCACCAGGGCCAGCAGCGCGATCAGCCAGGCGGACAGGATGGCGAGATTGGCGACGATCCGATCCCTCGCCACGCCCAGCACGTCCGGAGCGACATAGGAGAAGCTGGGCACGCGCTTCCAATTGTCGGCGGAGATGCGCGGGTCCTCTCCCGCGTCGCGGTTGGGGATCTGCTCGACCTGCATGCGGTTCAGGGCCTGGACGAAGGCGTAGCGATAGCGCTCGACCTGGTCGAGGAAGTCCTGGTGGCTCTCGATGTCGGTTCCGGCCAGGCTCATCGACGCCTGGCGCAGGGCGATCACCGGGCTGACCGCGCCAAAGCCGCGCACGAAGCCGTTCTGGGCCTGCTCGCGGGCGAAGGCTTGCCGCGCGTAGCGGTCGAAGAGCTGGCTGGTCAGCCGCTCGCCCTCCATGCCGACCAGGCCGCTCCACTGCACAGGCAGGTCCTCGACCCTCTGCACGCCGTACCGAGCCAGGGTCCGGGCCTTGAAGGCCGAGAAATAGGGATCGTCGGGATCGTGGCTGTCGCCGATCTTGGCGAGGTCCTGGTGAATGGCGATGTCGGTCTCGATCCGGGTCGGCGTCTGCAGGCGGGCGGCGACCTCCGGCAGGGTGCGCGGGACCAGCACCACCAGCACCATCCAGGTCGACACCAGCACGATCAGGGCGTCGCGCGACCGGCGCGCCAGGGCCGAGACCAGCACCGCCGCCACCGCCCAGATCGCCAGGTAGAGACCGTAGACCAGAACCAGGAGCAGGGCCGGCCCGGGCGGCGCCCAGCCCGCCAGGGCCGCGACCGACAGGGCCGCCGCGGCGGGGGCCAGGATCATCCCGACCAAGCCGCCATGGGCCGCGAGCTTGCCCATCAGCATCTGGCCCGGGGCCAGGCCTTGAGCGGCCATCAGGCGCAGCGTGCCGCGCTCGCGTTCGCCGGCCACCGCGCCATAGGCCAGGAAGATCACCAGCAGCGGCGCCAGGGTCTGCAGCACGAAGGCCGGCGTCAGCTCGCCGAACCGCAGCAGCAGCGACGACTGCCGCGCCTCGCTGAAATTGGCGCTGTTCTGCCGATGGCCTTCCAGGAACACGGTATGGCCCGTGAAGCTGTCGACGCCCCGATCGAAGAACGCCAGCGCCGACAGCGGCCGGAAGACGAACTGGCCGTAATGGACCATCCGGTGCGGATGTCGATCCGGCTGGGCGTCGAACTGGCGGTCGGAACTGGCCTGATGCCGTTCTCGCGCTGCCGCGATGGCGTTGCGCTGCTCGACGCCGAGCACGGCGGCGCTGACCAGCAGCGCCGCCAGGATCACCCCGGCCACGACGGACACCCGGTTGCGGGCCAAGGCGCGCCATTCCTCGCGCGCCACCCGGCCGATCAGGTCGAACCGCCCCTTCACGCCGCTGCTCCGACATGGACGTAGCGCTGGTGCAGGGCGCGGACGTCGAAGCGCTCCCCGCCCTGCGCGGTAAGCTCGACCGCGATGCGGCCATCGGCCAGGAAGCCGATCCGGTCGGCGACCTCGCTCGCGCCCAGCAGGTCGTGGGTCACCATCAGGGTGGCCACGCCCCGGGCGCGCGCGGTTTGCAGCAGACGGTTGAAATCGGCCGTGGCGCGCGGATCCAGGCCCGAGGTCGGCTCGTCCAGCAGCAGCACCGGCACGCGGCGGGCGATGGCCAGGGCGATGGCCACCTTCTGGCGCATGCCCTTGGAGAAGCCCGCCAGCCGGCGGTCCCAGGCCTCGCGCGTCAGGCCGACAGCGTCGAGCGCCTCTTCGATCACCGCCCGCCCCTTGTCGGCTCGCGCCAGGGTCAGCAGGTAGTCGATGTTTTCCCGCGCGGTCAGGTGCTCATAGAGGGCGACGTTCTCGGGCACATAGGCGATGCGCGAACGGGCCGCCGTCGGGTCTGCGCCCACCTCGACGCCGCACACCCGCGCGGAGCCCGCCGTGGGGCTGGCCAGGCCCAGGAACAGGTTCAAGGTCGTCGACTTGCCCGCGCCGTTGCCGCCGAGCAGGGCGTAGATCTCCCCCGCCCTGACCGAGAAATCCAGGCCCTGGAGAACCGGCTGGCTTCCGTAGCGTTGCTCAAGGCCCACGGCTTCAAGCGCCTTGACGGCGGTGATGGTCAAGACGCTGCTCCCACGTTTCATCGACGCGAAGGCGCTTGCAAAGCCGCGTCATCACGAACTACTACGTTATAACGTAACATATCCATCGTATTGGGAGTCAATCTCGGATTGATCCCCTTGGGCTTCGGGGAACGGCATGGGCTTGGCGGAATTTCGGATCGCGCTGCTGGCGGGGTGCGCGGCGTTCGGGGTGTCCACAGGCGCGAACGCGGAGGTCGACCCTGACGCCGCCGACACGGTGGTCGAGGACGTGACGGTCACCGCCCGCCGAGCCAACGCCAGCATCAACGGACTAGACGTCGATCCCCTGCGCCTGCCGCAGAGCGTGCGCGTCCTGGACCGCGAGCTGATCGACCAGACGGGCATGGCCAACCTGTCGGACCTGTTCGACCTGGCTGGCGGCATGGCCCGCCAGAACAGTTTCGGCGGCGCCTGGGACGCCTATGCGATCCGGGGCTTCTCGGGCGACATCAACCAGGGGCCCGATCTGCTGGTCAATCGCTTCACCGCCAATCGCGGCTTCAATCCGCGCCGCGACACCGCCACGGTCGAGACCTTCCAGGTGCTCAAGGGTCCCGCCTCGGCCCTGTCGGGCAAGGGCGAGCCCGGCGGCTCGATCAACATCGTCACCAAGGCCCCGCTGGGCCACGCCCATGCTTCGGCCGAGCTGGGTTATGGCAGCTTCGACACCTGGCGCGCCGTCGGCGACGCAGGCGGACCAGTCAACGATACGGTCTCGCTACGGCTCGTCGGCGCCTATCAGACCACGGACGGCTTTCGCGACCATGTCGGCAGCGACCGCCTGGTGCTGGCCCCTTCCCTGGCCTGGGATCCCACCGACAAGGCCCACCTGCTCTATCAGTTCGAGGCCATGGACGTGCACTTCGTCCACGACCGGGGCCTGGTGGCCGTGAACGGCGACGGCAAGGCCCTGCCGCGGACACGGTTCCTGGGCGAGCCCAATGACGGCAAGATCCACCAACAGAGCCTGCAGCACCAAGTTTCGGCCGTCCTCGACCTGGCCGACGAGGTTTCGCTGGAGGGCGGGGTCCAGTATCGCGACGGGTTCTTCAAGGGCCAGTCGACCCACAACTCCGCCCTGGTCGGAACCCAGCTTCGTCGGCAACTGCGGGTCCATGACTACGACTGGCAGGACCTGTCGGGCCGTGTCGAGCTGAGCGTCAAGCGCCGGTGGGCCGGCCTCGAGCACCAGCTTCGTCTCGGCGGCGACGCCTTCACCTACGACCAGCGCCGGATCTTCCTGCGCTCCAGCCCCACGGCCGCCGCGCCCTACGCCGTCGACATCTTCAACCCGGTCTATGGCCAGCCCAAGCCGACCGCCGCGCTGAACCAGGACCTGCTGGAGGAACTGCGTGGCCAGAGCCTCTACGCGCAGGACCTGGTGACCCTGGGTCGGTTCACGGCCCTGCTGGGCCTGCGCCACGATTGGATCCAGCAGACCACGACCAACTACCGCAACAACACCGCCACCCGGCAGAGCCCCGCGCGGACCTCGCCCCGCGCCGCCCTGACCTGGGCGGCGTCCGACCAACTGTCGGCCTATGTCAGCTGGGGCCAGTCGTTCCGCTACAACCAGGGCGCCGACGCGGCTGGACTGGCGTTCGCGCCGGAGGAAGGCGCCGCCCTGGAGGGCGGCTTCAAATACGCCCTGGGCGACCGCCGCCTGACCGGAACCCTGTCGGCCTTCCGGATCGACAAGAAGAACATCCTGGTCAACGACGCCGCCAACAGCGGCTTCTTCGTCGCCGTGGGCGAGGCCCGCAGCCAGGGCGTGGAGTTCGACGCCAACCTGCGCCTCGACGACCAACTGACCCTGACCGGGGTCTACGCCTTCACCGACACGGAGATCACCCGCGACACCCGAGCCGGCTTCGTGGGCAGCGCTCTGAGCAACATCCCGCGCCACTCCGGCGCGGTCTATGCGCATTGGCGGTCGGCTCGGCCGGGCCCCGGCGCCGTCGGCGTCGGCGGCGGCCTGGTCTATGTCGGCCGACGCCCGGGCGACGACGTCAATTCCGGCTTCGCCCTACCAGGCTACGTCACCGGCCGGCTGAACCTGAGCTACCAGGCGACCCCGGGACTGTCCCTGCACCTGGACGCCGAGAACCTGCTGGACGCCTACTACCTGGAAAGCTCCTACAGCAACGTCTGGATCACGCCGGGCGCGCCGAGGACGGTCACCCTGCGGGTCAAGCTGACCCTGTGAGGCCGAGCTGGCGCCGCGCCGGGATTGGCGACCTGCCGTCCGCCAGTCTCAACGCCTAGAGCAAGACGCGCGATGTAGGAATCGCGCGTCTTGCTCTAGATTTTTGTTTTCGCATCGCTTTTGCGGAAAACCGGCATCCACTTTTCCGCGCGATGCTCTAGCGGCCGCTTCACCGGGCGTCGGCGCGCTTCGGCGCGGCGTCCTCGCGGATCACCAGCGCCTTCTTCGAGAACGCCTTGGGATCAACGTTTCGGACGGTCTTCTTCTTCACGCCGCCGTTGGTCATGAAGGACACCTCGACCGTCACGCGGTCGATGGACTTGAGGCCGAAATGGACGGGCGCGGCGCTCTGGGCGTTGTACCCGCCGCCGGTCGAGACCAGCCGCGACGCCAGGACCTTGCCGGCGCGGTCGTAGAGGCGCACCTCCGCGCCCGCCCGGGTGTATCGTCCCTGGGCGTCGAGCACCAACACGCCGAGGCTGCGGCCCTTGGCGGGGCCGGCCAGATCGTTGTGGAACAGGAAGTGCCCGCCCACCGGGCTGTAGCCGCGCATCACCGACAGGTCCAATGCGCCGTCGTGGTCGTAGTCCACCCATTCCACGCCGTGGTCGCCGGCGTTGAGCAGGCTATCGCGGGTCAGGACCTGGTCGAAACCGCCCTTGCCGTTGTTGTGGTACAGCAGGTCCAGCGGCGTCTGCTTGCCGGGCTCGCCCTCGTAGCCGGTGACGAACAGGTCCAGGTAACCGTCGTTGTCGTAGTCGCCCCAGGAGGCGGCGACCGCGTGGCCGGCGTCATCGACGCCCGCCGCCTTTCCGACCTCGGTGAACGTGCCCTCGCCGTTGTTGCGGTAGAGAAGATTGGCCCCGTAGACGGCGACGAAGATGTCGAAATCGCCGTCATTGTCGTAATCGCCGATGGCGCAGCCCACGCCGCCTTCCTCCGGCTTGCGGCCCGGCGCGGCCAGGCCGAGGCTCGGGGCGACGTCGGTGAAGCCCGTCCCGTCGTTGCGCCACAGCGCGTCGGTCGCGCCGGACTGGTTGGCCAGGAACAGGTCCAGCTTGCCGTCGCGGTTGTAGTCGAACCAGCAGGACCCGACCGTAGGCCGAACGTCCGTTATGCCGGCTTGCGCGAACACCTGGCTGAAGACGCCGCCCTGATTGTGAAACAGCTGGTTGGGTCCAGCCCGGTTCGAGGCATAGAGATCGACCTGGCCGTCATTGTCGTAGTCGACCCAGTTGGCCTGGCGACTGATGCGGCCCGGAATGGTCAGCCCGATCTCCGCCGCCACCTCGACGAAGCGCTTGCCGCCCTCGTTCTTCCAGATGAAGGAGCGGTTCTGGTCGATCGGCATGACGTTGGACCCGCCCAGCAGGTCGAGATAGCCGTCGCCATTGAAGTCGCCCCAGCTGAGACCGCGGACTTCCTTGCCCGTGGTCGGCAGGCCCACGGCGGCGCCGATATTGGTGAAGACGCCGTTGTCGTTGCGATACAGCCTGACCTCGCCGCCCTTCAGCGAGACGGCCAGGTCCAGATCGCCGTCCTTGTCGAAATCGGCCCAGGCGTTCGACAACGATCCGGGGACGGCGAAGGTCTCGCGCTGGATCGCCGTGAAGGCCGGTTGCGTCGCCGCTTGCGCCGCGCTCGCCATCAGGCCGGCCAGCAGCAGGGACGCGACCTTCCAGGCGCGCTTGTTCGGTCTTTGCATCGGATCGCCTTTCAAGGCTTGGGATTGAAGGCGGTGCGCTCGGACAGGTGCGCCTCCACCTGCTCGCGCCGCAGCCAGAGCTCGCGGAATTCGTCGCGCGAGAGCATGCCCAGCTGGTCGCTGTAGTGGGTCGTGCCCGGCTGTCGGCTGTTGCCGTAGCTCATCAGCCCGTAGGCCTTCACCGGGGTGGAGAACTCGATCATCGCCACCCAGGTCTCGCCATGGACCGGCGTGCGGACGCCCTTGGCGTCCGGATCCGACCAGGTGATGACGCGGAAGGCGCCCAGATTGCCGAAGCCGCCGGTCCCCGGAACGTCGACCCCGTCGAGGATGAAGCGCGAGGCGTCGCCGAAGCGCCGGTCGACGGCGCCGTACTTCTTCTTGGTGTTGGCGATGGCGGCGCGCAGCTGTTCGACGGCGGCGACCGGGTCCTTGATCCCGTAGGGCGTGCTGGTCGGACGATCCTGCGTCCAGGGAATGGCGTAGCCCGCCTGGCTCGAGAAGGTGGGACCGGCGAACAGCTTGGCCCATTCCTCGAACAGCAGGCCGGCGTGGTTGTCGGCCGTGAACGACCGGTCCCAGCCCGCCAGCAGACGGGCGGCGGCCTGCACCTCCGGGTCCTTGTCGGCGAGCGCGGCGGGGATGAGGTCCGGCAAGACCCGGTCGGCCATCAGGGCGTGGGTCGACAGCTTCAGGTCCCGGAAACGCTCCAGCGTCAGGGCGTCGTTCTCGGCCATCATCCGGATGGAGCTCTGGGCCCGGAAGGATTCCGGAGTGCGCGGGGCCAGGTATTTCGGGAAGTCGTCCGGCTTGAACGTCGCCGGCCAGCTGGCGACCCAGGGCGGGTCGTTGGTGTTCTGGACGAAGCCGCCGACGGGATCGGTGACGCGCGGCAGGGCCTCGAAGGGCAGGGTCTCGGTCCACAGATAGCGCGACGTATCGCCGGGGACGAGGCCGCTCCAGAAGTTGATGTCGCCTTCGCTCCGGCGTGGGGCGACGCCGTTGAACGTGTAGTCGATATGGCCGTCGCGGTCGGCGTAGGTGATGTTGAAGGTCGGCACCTGCAGGCGCTTCATCGCCGTTTCGAACGCCTTGAAGTTCGGCGCCGTCACCATGTCGAAGTACTGTTCCAGCATCCTGGGCCGGTCCAGGCCCGCGACCCGCACGGCGACCGTGGTCCCATCCTTGCGGTCGAACACCGGGCCGTGGACGGTCGAGCGGATCTTCAGCGTCTTTTCGGCCAGGGACCCGTCCGCCTGCCGCACCTTGTAGGTGGCGGTCTGGGTCTTGAACGGCAGGACCTTGCCGTCGAACAGGTAGCCTCCGTCCTTCAGCGTCAGCTTGTAGTTGGTGGCCCCCACCATGCTGTTGACGGTGTTGGTGATGCCCATCTGCTGGTTGAAGGCGAACCGGACGATCGGCAGGCCGACCTGGGTGGCGCCATAGACCTCGAAGTCCGGCCCGGTCAGATGGGCCTCGTAATAGATGAAATAGCCGGTGCCCCACGGCAGGTGGGGGTTTTGCAGGAGCAGGGTGTTGCCATTGGCGGTCTTCTTCGGCGCCACGGCCCATGAGTTCGAGCCCTGATCGGCGATCTCGGGCGGATCGCCCTCGCCGATCGTCTTGCCGGGCGAAGCCACATAGATGAAGTTCATCAGGCGATGGGCGTGGGCCACGACGTCGACGCCGGTGACCGGCAGTACCTGCTTAACGTCAGCGGCGATGGCTTCGGGATGGGCCGCCGCATAGGCGTTGATGCCGTTGGCGAAGGCGTCGAGATCGGCGCGGAACGCCGGCGTCTGTTGCCTATACCAGGCCTTGGCCCGCTCCGGCACGCCGTTGGTCAGCAGCCAGGTGGTCGTCTCTTCGTAGTCGGGCCCGAAATACTCGGCCCCTCGCCCCCGCGCCTCGCCGTAAAGGCGCAGGATGGTGTTGGCGTGGCTCTGCGCCTGGGCCCAGCCATAGCCGTAGAAAACCGCGGCGGTGTCCTTGCCGTAGATGTGCGGCACCCCGTAGGTGTCCCAGAGGATCTCGTTCTTGGTTGGTTTGACCACGGCCAGGGCCGGGACACGCGCTGGCGGCGCGGCGACCATGGCCTGCCGCGCCAAGGCCGGCCCGACCGCCAGGCCCATCCAGGCCGCCAGCAGCAACGCCGCGGCGCTCCGGCGAAGAATCGTCATGGTCTTGCTCCCCATCCCTCACGAGCCGCCGAGCCGGCTCCACACAAAGTGTCCCGCGTCGTCACGCCGCCACGCGGGTCAGAAATCCCACTGCAGGCGGGCGTAGTAGGAGCCGCCGGTGAAGCCGAACGGCGAGGTGCCGGGGTACTGACCCGTGCCGGTATTGACGTTGTAGGAGGTGTTGGCCGCCGTCGAAGGGCCGCTGCGTGAGGGGTAGATGTTCAGCAGATTGTTGGCCCCGACCGCGACGGTGACGGTCGGCAGAACCTTGTAGGCGACCTCCAGGTCGGTGATCCATTTGGCCCCGTACTTGCGGTCGTTGGCCGGGATGTTCTGCTGGATCGTGTAGCTGCCGTAGCGCGTCTGGCGCATGTTGACGTTCAGCCTGTCCCACGACCAGTTGGCGCCAAGGCTGACCTTGTCCTTGGGGAAGGCCGTGGTCAGGAAGCCCTGGCTCAGGCGGTCGAACAGCACGTAGTTGGGGCCCAGCGCCGCCAGTTCCGGCGGGTTGGCGATGATGTCGGTGATCCTGGTCTTGTTGTGATTGTAGCCGAGCGTCAGGCGAAGGGTCCCGTAGCCGCCCAGGTCCTGGCGATAGGCCGTGACCAGGTCGATCCCGCGCGTGCGGGTGTCGATGGCGTTGGTGTAGTACTGGGCGCTCAGCGAGCCCGGCAGACCGTTGGCGACCAGGATCGCGCTGACTCCCGCGCCGGTCAGGGTGCTGGTGATGGCGATCCGTCCGTCCACCGCGATCTGGTAGGCGTCCAGCGTGACGCTGAGGCGCGGCAGCGGCTCCAGGGTCACGCCCAGGCTGTAGTTCTTCGACTTTTCCGGCTCGAGCGGCTCGGCCCCCAGGGCGATGGCCTCGCGCGAGCCGACCGGCAGGGTCTTGATCTGCAGCAGGTCGAGCACGCCGTTGACCTGGCGGAACTGGCTGGAGCTGGCGGCGTAGTGCTCCTGGGCCAGGCCGGGCGCGCGGAAGCCGGTGCTGGCCGCGCCGCGGATCGCCAGCCACGGCGTCAGCTCGTAGCGGCCGTTGACCTTGCCGACCACGGTGTCGCCCGAGGCGTCGTCATAGTCCTCGTAACGGACCGCCGCGCCCAGGAAGAGCTTCTGGATCGTGTAGCCGACCTCGCCATAGGCCGCGTAGTTGTTGCGCGAGGACTTGCTGGCGTCGGTCGGCTGGAAGCCCGGCGCGGCCTGGGCGCCGGTCGCGGTGCGTTGGGTGGGGAACAACGGGTTCACGTAGGTCCCGGCCGCGTAGCTGAGCGGCTCGCCCTCGCCGACCTGATAGGTCTCGCGACGGTGCTGGGCGCCGAACGACAGCTGCAGGTCGCCGCCGGCGGCGGTGAAGCCGCGGGTCACGTCCAGCGAATTGACCCATTCGGACGACACCAGCTTGCCGACATAGAAGTGGGTGGGGCTGGCCGGGCCGAGGCTGGCGTTGATGCTCTCGGAAACGTGCTCCTTGGCCAGGTTCTTGCCGTAGGTCGACGAGACGTCCCACGACCAGCCCTTAAGGTCGCCGCGCGCGCCGACGGCCAGTTCGAAGTCGTCTTCCTTGATCACCAGGTTGGGCCGGAAGCCGTCCGGATAGACCTGCGGCAGCGCGTTGACGTTGGTCGGGGCCCGGAAGGTGAACGGCAGGTCCGAGACCCGGTGGCTGAACGTGCCGAACGAATAGAGCTCCACCCTGCCGCCGACGTCGTAGCGACCGTTGTAGCCCAGGTTGACGCCGTTCTGCGGCAGCACGCCGGAATTGTGCGTGACCAGACGATCGACCGTGGCCTCGCGCGGATCCAGGGCGCCGCCGACCAGGGGATAGAGCCGGATGTTCGGCGCGATCGGCTCGGCCCGGTTGGATAGCGCCTGGTCCTTGGTGGCGAACGACAGGTTCAGGAAGCCGCGGTCGCCGATCTTGGTCCCGAAATTGCCCTGCACCAGGGTGAAGTCGCCGTCGTCGCGATCGAAGTTCTGGCCGCGCGTGACGGTGAGCGAGCCGCCCGTCGTGTCCTTGAGGATGATGTTGATCACCCCGGCGATGGCGTCCGAGCCGTACTGGGCCGCGGCCCCGTCGCGCAGCACCTCGATGCGGCCGATCGCCGAGGTCGGGATCAGGTCCAGGTCAGCCGGCACCGAGCCGTTGTAGAGCGACGACACCGAGTTGATCAGAGACGTCTTGTGCCGGCGCTTGCCGTTGACGAGGATCAGCGTCTGGTCGGGATTGAGGCCGCGCAGGCCGCCCGTGGCGATCACCGTGGCCGTGCCGCCGCCCGCCCGCGCCGGCAGGTTGAAGGACGGCACCAGGGTCTGCAGGGCCTGGAAGGCGCCGGCCTTGCCGGTGCGCTCCAGTTCGGCCGAACCCAGCACGTCGATCGGGGTCGGGCTCTTGATCACTGTGCGGGCGACGCCGCGGACGCCGGTGACCACCACCTCGCCGACCTCCGCCGGCTCCTCGGGCGCGATGGCCTGGACAGCGGCCGGAGCCGCCGCCGTGGGAACGAATCCGACCGGCGCGCTGGCCTTGATCAGGCTGGGCGCGGGATCGACGGTCAGGGCGATCAGGCCGTCCTTCATGATCGCCACCCGCAGCGGCGAGCCTTCGATGATGGCGTCCAGCGCCTGACGGGTCGGCATCCGGCCGCTCACGGCCGGCGAGCGCAGGCCCGCGATCTGGTCATAGGGATAGAGCAGGCGCTCTCCCGACTGGCGGGCCAGGACATTCAGCGCGCTCTGCATCGGCTGGGCGGCGATGTGGAACTCCCTGGAGGGTTCCGCCGCCGAGGCCGGCAGCGCCGCCACCGCGACCGTGGCGAACAGCGCGCCGCGATACCAGGACTTGAAGTTTGATCCGCCAGCCATCTCGGCGCCCCCAGCGCAGTTGAACCCTGTCAACCACGTCCAACGAGCCGGCCCGGCGAGAACCGCCATCCGTCCAGAGAATAAATTTCAGGCGACGGTCAGGAGCTGTGGACGAATTCCTCGTCCTTCGACAGGCTCAGGATGAGGAATTCTACTCAGCCGCCTTACCAGTAGCCCTCATCCTGAGCCTGTCGAAGGACGAGGGCGGCCCACGGTCGTCAAACGCCTAACCGTCCACTGTTCCTAGGAGCGCGAAACCAGCAGGATGCTGCCGTCGTCCGCGGGGATCGCATCGACCGGGAAGCTGCCTTCGACGGCCGTCAGGAATTTCTCGGCCTCGTCGACCTCGAACCGCCCGCCGACCCGCAGATTGGCCAAGCGTGGGTCGCCGACGATGATCGGCGCCTGGCGATAGCGGTTGAACTCCTCCACCGCCTGGGCCAGCGTTTCGCCGTCCAGCTCGATCACCCCGTCCTGCCAGGCCGTGCGCTGGCGCAGGACCGTGGCGTTCAGCGCCGTGGGCGCCATCGCGCCGGAGCCGATCACCGCCCCGCCGCCGGCGGCGATCTTCGGCGCGTCCGGGCGATGGACGTCGGCCGCGTCCTCGGCCACCGCCACGACGCCTTCGGTGACCGTCAGCTCGACCACGGTGTCGCGGATGCGCACGTTGAAGGCGGTGCCGACCGCCCGCAGGCGCGCCGCGCCCGCATCGACCAGGAATGGACGGCTGGGATCGTGGGCGACCTCGAACAGCGCCTCGCCCTTGACCAGGCGAATGCGCCGGCTGTGCTTGCGCATCGCCACCTCGACGGCCGAGGCGGTGTTCAGGTGGATCCGCGAGCCGTCGGCCAGGGTGATGACCCGGCGCTCGCCCAGTCGCGTATGGTGCAGGTCCACGTCGCCGACATAGCGCCAGGCCACCGTCGCGCCGACCGTGGCGACCGAGGCCGCCAGTCCCGCGCCGACCAGGGTCCGGCGCGACACCCGAAGCCTGCCGCCGATGTCGGCCGTCGCATGGGCCGTCGCATGGGGCGCCTCGATCGGCGGCGGACAGGCCCTCAGCCGGTCCCCGGCCTCCCAGGCCGCTTCCATGCGCGCGAACGCCACGGCGTGACGCGGATCGGCCTCGATCCAATCGGCGATGGCCTGGCGCTCGCTCGGGCTGGCGCCCTCCTGCAACCTAACGACGAACGCCGAGGCCCGGTCGTCGATCGCCTGCCTTTCCAGCGCTGCGTCTGTTGCGGTCAAAACTGTCTTCCTCGCGCTCGGACATCGCCTTGGCCACGAGCATCACAGCTCTAGCAAGATGCTTCTCAACTGTCGAAACGGATAGGGACATGCGAACCGCTATCTCCTGAAACGAAACATCGTGCACCCGCCGCAGAATGAAGACCTGGCGACACTGATTGGGCAGGGTTTCGATGATCGCGTGCAGGTGGCGCAGCTCGTCGCGCGCGGTCAGCGACGCTTCCAGGCTGTCGTCGCCGCGCAGGGTGTCGAGGTCGGCGACGAAGTCGAGCGAGACGATGGTCTCCCGCCGCAGGGTGTCGATCAGCAGGTTGCGGGCGATCGTGAACAGATAGCCGCGTCCGGTCGGGATGCGGCTGATGTCCTTGGCCGTGTAGGCCCGGGCCAGGCTCTCGGCCACCAGGTTGTCGACGTCGAAGCCCGTGGGACACACGCGGCGCAGGCGCGAGCGCAGGGCCGCCTCATGGGGCAGGATCACCGCCTTGAACCAGTTCAGGCGCGCGGTCAGGCCGTCCATGGCGTCGTCCCTCCGGAAAAGGGGCGGCGCGACAGCGCGCCGCGCGCAGAACATCGCGTCGCAGCCGCGACGTCGACGCCAAAGGCCCGATCGGAGGCGAAGTCGGGCCCAAGCGTCCAAGACCGCCGCACTTCGGGCTCGAATGCGGGCATTTCGGCCGGCGGACCGGCCTTCGGGACGCGCCGGCGCGATTGACGCCGCGGCCGGATGGCGGAAACCCGCGCGCCATCCGTTTGAACAGCACAAGGCGGCGAACGCCCGGCCGCCAGGGGGATGAAATCTTGCGAGACGTTTCCGACCGTCGCCGACGCATCAAATCGATCATCGGCGGCTCGGCCGGCAATCTGGTCGAGTGGTACGACTGGTACGCCTATTCGGCCTTCACCCTCTATTTCGCGCCGGCCTTCTTTCCCTCCGACGATCCGACCGCCCAGTTGCTGAGCGCCGCGGCGGTCTTCGCGGTCGGGTTCGTCATGCGCCCGATCGGCGCCTGGCTGATGGGCATGTACGCCGACCGCAAGGGGCGCAAGGCGGGCCTGACCTTCTCGGTCACCCTGATGTGCGCCGGATCGCTGATGATCGCCGTGACGCCCGGCTATGACCGCATCGGCATCTTCGCCCCGGCCATATTGCTGATCGCCCGGCTGCTGCAGGGCCTTTCGGTCGGCGGCGAATACGGGGCTTCGGCCACCTATCTGTCGGAGATGGCGGGGCGGGAGAACCGCGGCTTCTTCTCCAGTTTCCAGTACGTGACCCTGATCTCGGGCCAGTTGATCGCCTTGTGCGTGCTGCTGTTGCTGCAGGCGATCCTGCCGGTCCACGACCTGGAGGCCTGGGGCTGGCGCATCCCCTTCGCCGCCGGCGGCGTGTTGGCCGTCGCCGTGTTCTATATCCGGCGCGGCCTGGCCGAGACCAGCAGCTATCTCGCCGCCCAGCGCGACCCGGGCGCCGTGTCCAGCGGCTGGGCGCTGTTTCGTCACCACCCCAGGCAGGCGATGACCGTGATGCTGCTGACCGCCGGCGGCACCTTGGCCTTCTACGCCTACTCGACCTACATGCAGAAGTTCCTGGTCAACACCTCCGGGTTCAGCCGCGAGTCGGCCACCGCGATCACGGCGGCGGCGCTGTTCGTCTACATGCTGTTGCAGCCGGTCGCCGGCGCGCTGTCGGATCGCATCGGCCGCAAGCCCCTTATGGTGGGTTTCGGCGTCCTGGGCGTGGCCTTCACCTGGATCATTTTCCGGACACTGGAGACCACCAGCAGCTCGTTCGCGGCCTTCCTGCTGGTGTTGGGCGCCCTGGTCATCGTCACCGGCTACACGGCGATCAACGCGGTGGTGAAGGCCGAGCTCTTTCCGGCCCACATCCGGGCGCTGGGCGTCGCCCTGCCCTACGCCCTGGCCAACACGGTGTTCGGCGGCACGGCCGAGTACGTCGCGCTGTGGTTCAAGGGCCAGGGCATGGAGCGCGGCTTCTATATCTACGTCACGGCGATGATCGCCGTGTCGCTGATCGTCTATCTGCGGATGCCCGACACCAAGAAGAACAGCCTGATCGCCGAGGCGTAGGACGCCGCGACCGCTGGACGATCGGTTTTCATCGGGCATGGGCGCATCGCCAGGAAGGAGCCTCCGGCGCGGGCGCCATCGCGCCGGCCGTGCCCAGACCTGGCCTTGGGACGGCCGTTGCAGCAAATCATATCAACTTAGTAGGCATTAAGCCCCGCTAACAGGGTCCACGCCCGAACTTGGCTCTGGGCGCACGGACCGCCGCGCCGCGTTCTTCGCCAAACGCCGCGCATGGCGCGCGACCATGCCTTTCGACTCAAGGCCTCGGGACAGCTCTTCGTGAAGCCCGCTCGCCGGTAGGCTTCGGTCAATGATCCTCGTGCCCAGCACCGCCGACGTCGGCATCAGTGGGCGGCGGCCATGGGGCTGGTGATCGAGGCCATGGCCAGCGGCATCGCGGTGCTCTATCGGCACGCGTAAAGCTTCTGGGTCGTGCGCAGGCCGAAGGCGCCTCGAGCCAAGGCCCGCAAACAAGCTGGCGGCGGGCCGTCGAGCGGTCGCGCTCCCTACGGGGCTCACCTCAAGGCCCTCTCCCTGAGGTCGCACTCGCGTCAGCGTCCTCTGGGAGGACCGCGATCTCCCTCGCATCGCTCCCTTTGTGGCCCTTCCGGACACGGAAGATTGCAATTCCTAGACTGGTTACACGCGGTATCGACCACTCCGCGGCCAGATGCCGCCCAGTCGATGCTGGTCGAACAGCTGGAACAAGTTGCGGCCGAAAATATCGAGACCACGATCCAGAACAGCTTTTCGCGAACAGAAAGTTCAGTTACCACAAAAATTCCAACATCTTACTTGTGGTCTTTACGTCCTCTGCGCGATTTGCGCCGAGACCGTCATGTCCCCCGCCCTCTGGAATGATCAAATCTACCGGATACCCCAGCGCTGATGGCCTTCGCCGTGTCGCGAGGCTGGCGGCCTGACGATCCCACCAAGGACGGCAAGACCGTCACCTATCAGACGGACGCCGACTTCGACGGCCGGCGCGCCCGCCAGCGAAAGGCTCACAGCGACCGGGGCGCCCCTTCCACGAAGCTTGCGCTCCGACCAGCCGTTGATTGGCGCCGGAAGCGCGTCGGTGGAGGATCTGTCTGATCCTCTCCAGGCATCAATCATCATCACCGCCCCGCACGGCCTCTTTCGCTTTGGCGCGCCAACCGTAATCGAGGGAGCGTCCGGCCTCTCGTCTCGACGACGGTGGACTTTAGGGCGGGGCAAAGGATCAATGGCCTCGAATTCAAACCGAAAAGCTGGGCGCCATGAGAGCCAAGATCCTCCTCGCCGCCGCCCTCGTGACCACGCTGGCCGCGATCGATGCACGGGCCCAGGCCCCCGTGCACGACCACGCCGCGATGGAACGGCTAGGCAGCGTAAGTTTCGAGACCTCGTGCAACGCGGCGGCCCAGCCGCGCTTCGATCGCGCGGTTGCTCTGATGCACTCCTTTCAGTTCGGGCCGGCCATAGCCGGCTATCGATCCGTGCTTGAGGCCGATCCCAGCTGCGCCATGGCCGACTGGGGTATCGCGCTGAGCAGTTGGAGCAATCCGTTCGCCGGCTTCAAGTCGCCCGCCCAGTTGAAGCAGGGCTTGGACGCGGTCGACGCCGGGCGCGCGCTGGGGGCCAAGACCGCGCGGGAACGGGCCTATGTCGAGGCGGTCGCTCATCTCTATGTCGACGCCGACCATCTGGACCAATCAGCGCGCGCCCTGGCCTACGAGCAGGCGATGGAACGCCTGGCCGCCGACTATCCCCAGGACACCGAAGCCAGCATTTTCTACGCCCTGGCGCTCGCCGCCGCCGCCGATCCCGCCGACAAGACCTATGGAAAACAGCTGAAGGCCGGCGCGATCCTGGAGCGGCTGTTCGCCAAGCAACCCGACCACCCCGGCCTGGCCCATTACATCATCCACGCCTACGACGAGCCTGCCCTGGCGTCGCGCGCCGCCGAGGCGGCCAAGCGCTACGGCGCGATAGCGCCCTCGACACCGCACGCCCTGCACATGCCCTCCCACACCTTCACGCGGATCGGCGACTGGCAGGCGTCGATCGACACCAACCTGGCCTCGGCGGCGTCGGCGCGGGCCGCCGGTCAGCCGGCCGACGAGCTGCACGCCAGCGACTACATGATCTACGCCTACCTGCAGACCGGGCAGGACAAGGCCGCGCAAAAGGTGGCCGAGACCTCCGTCGAGATTTTTTCGCGCTTCGATCCGGCCACCGCCAATGGCGCGGCGCCGGCCTCGGCCGCCTACTACGCTCGCGCCGCGATTCCGGCCCGCTTTGCGCTGGAGCGGCGGGACTGGGCGCAGGCGGCGAAACTCGAGCCCGTGACCAGCCGGTTTCCGTACGCCGACTCCATCACCTTCTTCGCCCGGGGCCTGGGCGCGGCGCATCTGAACGACGCCGCCGCCGCGGAGGCGGCGATCGGCTCCCTGGATCAGATCCACGACAAACTGGCCAAGCAGGGCGAGGACTATTGGGCGCAGCAGACGGACATCCAGCGGCGAGCGGTCACGGCGATCCTGGACCTGGCCGAAGGCCACGCCGCCGAAGCGCTGGCGGGCATGGGCCAAGCCGCCGACCTTGAGGACAAGAGCCAGCTGGCCTCTGTCACGCCAGGTCCACTTGCGCCGGCCAGGGAAATGTTGGGCGAGATGCTGCTGGCGCAAGGACGGCCGGCCGACGCGCTCACCGCGTTCGAAGCCGCCTTGGTCCAAGAACCCAATCGCTTCTGGTCGCTCTATGGCGCGGCCGAGTCGGCGAAACGTGCCGTCGAGCGGCCCAAGGCTCGCGCCTATTTCCAGAAACTCCTGGCTGTGGCCAAGCACGCTGATCAGCCCGAACGCCCGCAGTTGATCGAGGCGCGCAAGCAAGCCCAGCGTTGAAGACGCGGAAGGGGCCCCTGAGCGCTTCCCGCCGGCTTCCGCCCCCGCTCATCCCGAGCGTAGATGGCCGCAGGGTTCTCGGAGGCGACGGCATGGACAAGCAGATGGCGGAGGCGATGGCTCGCGCAGCCGGTACGAGCATCTCCAAACTGGGGCTTCGGTTCGATCGGGTGGTGCTACGGCTGCTGAGGAGCCTGACCCAGCACTGCGATCGCGTGGCGCCCGATGGAGCCCGGGTCTTGGTGACAATCTCCGCCCCCATCCGGCTGCCCGCAACGACGGCGGATCACCTGAAGCAGCGGATCGAAGCGCTTGTCCTCGAAGGCCCGCCCCCGCTGGAGCGGGTGACTGAAGCGCACGGAAACACCGTCGGCCTGCGCCTCGTCCGGGCTGCGCCAGGTTCGCAGCCGAGGCTATTGGGCCTTGTCCACAACCCGGAGAAGGATCCGAGGCTATTGCTGGAGCTAGCCGAGCGGTACGCGGAAAGCGCGCTCGGCCCCCCCGCATCTTTGAAGTCTGGATGAACCGGCGCGCGCCGACGCGGCTGGACCGAACACCGGGAGCGCCAACGGCCGCACATTCAGAACCTGAAGGTGGTCTGTGCGCCGACCATCTTGATGGTCCGCGCCGGCCCGGTGTCACGAATGAATGGGCCGGGATCGAAAGCACTGAGTGAAGCGGTCAGGTTCAACTTCGGTGTCGCCTGCCAGCTTGCGGCAAGTTCGATCTGCTTTCCGATGAAGCGCGCATCGCTGTCCTTGCCGCTGCGTACCAGTAGCCCGGGAATGGCGTAGATTCCGTCGTGGGTGCTCTCACGCCAATAGGCCACTCCGGTCAGCGATATTGCGACGTCCTTGTGCGGATGAACCGTCGTTGAGGGTCGGAGGTGAATGAGGTTTCGCGGGCCGATCGGCGACAGCGCTCCGAAATACTTGCCATTCGGGAAAAGCGGATTCAGCGTTCCCAGCTTCGGATCGTTCGGGTCACCGTCGCCGGATACCAGGTCGGCCGTGACGGCGACCTCGGGTCGCAGGGATGGGTTCCGGAAGCGATACCCCGTCTCGAACCCCGCGCCCCACGCCTCCGATCGGTGACCGGCGAAAGCACCACGCTGGTAGGCAGCCTCGACGTTCCAATACCAGGCGCCGTTGTCGCCGAAGATCCTCGAACCGAAGGTGTGCGCCAGTTGCCTACCGGATCCCTGGTCGAAGACGGCGTTCCGGTCTCGCAGGCCGATGTAGTACACATCAAAGCCGTTCAGATGCTTCGCGTCGAGCCACTGTGTGGCGTAGACGCCCCATACCGCCTTGTCCCGCGAGCGCCGGTCGTTGAATCCCCCCCGCCTTGTGTCGACCGGCTGAAGGTAGAATCCGGTCACTCGGCGCGTCTTCCCAGTAAGGATGGCTTCAAATCCGTCGAACGGCAGCGGAACGCCGGTTCCATAGCGCCTGTCGATGAACCGTCCCGATCCAAGCGAAACCAGCTTCCGCCCTGCAGACAGTCGGAGCGAGTCGCCACCCGGCGCCGCGAGGTCCACGTCGACAAACGCCTGCAGCATGTCGACACCGGTCGTGTCCGCCGGCCGCTTCGGCCGATCTGTTCCCGAAATCGCCGAAAGGATCGGCATCGCGAAAAACCGGACCTTGCCGACGTGAAGATCGGCGTAGGGCATCAGGCGATTCCAGACGTAATCATCGTTCGGCGATGATCCCCAGCTCACATTCTCATAGCCCTCGTAGCGTGAACGCGCCTCGAGGCCGGTCGTGAGGTAGGTCGCGCCGTCGCCGTTCAGCGGAAAATACTTCAACGGTTCCGCCCAATCCCCCTGGCGGTTCGCGGGATCGGCCAGCCAGGACCAATCCTCGGAATATCGCTCGATGGTCAGCGTCGGAGCTCGCTCCATATTGGTCGACACCTGCGCGCTCGCTGCAAAGGGCGCCAGCGAGGCGGCCGCGACCAGGAGCCGCCATCTGGCGTTCGCCAACAGGGGGACACTGGGTCGATCGCCGCCACTGGACGGCGCATGCCTCAGCGCGGTTCCGGCCCGAAGAGGGTAGATGGCGAGCATCGACGTGCCAGCGGTCTGCAGAAATACGCCCGGCCAATGCTCGCCGCCCATCCCGATTAGCCCGCGTTGTTTTCGACAGGCGTCTTCAGAAGTTGCTGTTCCCACAGATAGGCAATGCCGCTGCCGCCCATGTGCGAGATCATGATTTCAGTCAGTTCCTCGACGTGTTCGGTGCGCGCCCAGTCCCGCTGCCATTCACCAGCCAAGGCCATCACGGTCATCATGTTGGCGCCAGCGGTGATCATCCGCTGGATGGCGACTTGGTGAGACTCGGTCGAAACGCCACCGCACGCGTCGGTGATCACGGTCACGTCCCAGCCTTCGCCAAGGGCTTGGATCACAGGCATCGCCACGCAGACCTCGGTCCACAGGCCCGCGATGATCAGCTGCTTGCGACCGGTCGCCTTGACCACGTCCACCACCTTCTCGTCCTGCCAAGTATTCACCCAGGTCCGGTCGATCACGTTCTGGCCAGGAAAGACGTCGGTGATCTGCTTGAAAAGAAGGCCTCCGCGACCCGCGATCACGCTGGTGAGAATGGTCGGAACTTCAAAGGCTTTGGCCAGCTTCGCCAGCGCTGTGGTGTTGTTCACCACGGCTTGCGGGTCGTGGCTGTTCAGGTTGGCCAACTGGTAGGGCTGATGGTCGATCAACACCAGGACGGAGTCTTCCGGACGAAGGAGCGAATCGAGGCCGTTGCGGAGCGTCATGGTCATTCTCTGCTGCAGTTGTCGGGGCATGTCGGGAGAGGCAGGGGCCGCGAGCGGCGCTGCCTCATCGGACATTGCCATTCCTGTTTTCGACGCGGTATCACCCGGTTTCGCTACGCCGTGTCGCAGAACGGGGAACGCCAACGTGGATACTGATGACCTGCGCACCTTTGTCGAAGTGGCCGACGCGGGCGGTGTTTCGCAGGCCGCACGCCGGCTGGGCGTGTCGAAGTCCATCGTCAGTCGCCGGCTCTTGCGGCTGGAGACCGAACTGGGGGTGCATCTGCTGGCGCGGACCACGCGCGGCGCCGTACTGACGGAGACCGGCGCGACCTTCAGAGACTATGCGGCCCGGGTCAGCGCCGAGATCGACGTGGCCATGGAAACGATCCTGCCCGAGGGGGATCTGCGCGGGCGGTTGCGGATCTCGGCGCCCCTGACCTACGGGCCCACGCACATCGCGCCGATCCTTGCCGAAATGGCGCGTCGCCATCCCCGGCTCAACATCCAGACTTGCTATACCGATCGCTTCGTCGATCTCGTGGCGGAGGGCTACGACTGCGCGATCCGCATCGGCTATCTCCAGGACTCAACCCTGGTCGCCCGACGCGTCGCACCGATCCTGGGCAAGCTCGTCGCCAGTCCCGACTACATCGCCGCGCACGGCGCGCCCGAGACGCCCGACGAGATCGCCCATCACGAGGCGCTCATGCAGGGTACGGAAGCCTGGCAGTTCATGGACGGCGAAAAGATCATCTCGGTGCGCCCCCAAGGGCGTTTCAAGGCCGACAACGGCGTCGCGCTCGTCGCCGCCGCCGTCGCAGGCCTGGGGCTTGCCTGGCTTCCGGATGACTTCACCGACGAACACGTCGCTTCGGGTGCTCTTGTCCCGGTCATGACGCGCCATCCGCCGCCCGCAGCGGGCGTCTATGTGGTGCGCCCTCCGGGCCAGCATCCCGCTCGCAAGATCCGCATCCTCACGGAGCTCTTGATCGAATATTGCGACCATCCCAATCCAATGGCGGCGCTCGCGCAGGCCCGTAGGCGATCGTCGTCGGCGTCGGATAGGACAGGGCCGCTCGACTAGACCCCCAGCAAATCGAATGCTGAATGGCGACCGGAGTTGTATCCAGGCGCCCTGTGCGCTCGCCGGAGCGTTCGCGAGGCCATCGGCCTGCCTGGGTCGGCAACGTCCGATGACCTCGCAGGCGCTCAGCCCGGTGGGGGCCGGGGCAATATCGGAGCCTATCCGCCGGCTTAGGCGTTCGCGCCGCCATCCACTGTCAGCACCGTCCCATTGATCACGCTCGCGGCCGGGCTGGCGAGAAACGCGACGGCCGCGGCGATCTCGCTCGGTTGCGCGTAGCGACCGACCGACGAGAGGCCGCGCTGGAAATCGGCGCTGTCGCCATCGGCCGGATTGGCCTCGGTGTCGACCGATCCGGGCGAGACGAGGTTCACCGTGACGCCTTGCGGGCCAAGCTCGCGCGACAGGCCGCGCGTGAAGGACAGCAACGCGGACTTCGACATCGCGTAGGCCGTGATGCCTGGGAACGGCACGCGATCGCCAAGCGCCGAACCGATCGAGATGATACGGCCGCCCTGGGTCAGGTGTGGGATCGCGGCCTGCGCATAGACGACCGGGCCGCGCACGTTGACGTCCATCAAGGTCTGATATTGCGCCAGGTCGAGATCGGCGAGGGGCCCGGCCAGCCCGATGGCGGCGTTGTTGACGAGAATATCGAGGCCGCCGAGCGCATCGACGGTCTCGGCGACGGCCCGCTTGGCGGCGGCCGGATCGGCGCTGTCGGCCTGGATAGCCAGGCCCCGGCGACCCAGCGTCTTGATCGTGGAGACGACGGCGTCCGCGCGATCCGGCGAGTTCTGATAGGTGATAGCGACGTCCGCGCCACGTTCGGCCAGGGCCTGCGCGATCGCGGCCCCAATACCCCGGGACCCTCCGGTCACGAGGGCGCGCTTTCCGCTGAGATCAGTCATGTTCGGTCCATTGCGATGAGGTGGAGGGCCTGAAATTCAGACCCCGGAGAGGAGCGACGAGGCGTTCTTCCCAGTGCACGGAGATAAGGAGCGGCGGATCGAGCGACATACCCGATCTTGCCGCAAGCTTGCCTGATCCTGCCAACGCCCTATCTGACCCACATGACAGTCCTGGACATCATGACCCGTCGCCTGCTGGACGACCTGACCCCGTTCGTCGCCGCCCGTCCGCAAACCGTTGGGGTTCCAACGCCCGTTCCTCGCCTGACGGTCTGGTCGACCACTGCGCCGACAGAGCCCACGCCAGCAGCCTTCAAGCCGATGCTTTATGCGGTGTTGCAGGGTTCCAGGGTCCTGTTCATGGGCGGCAACCGCTTCGAGCTGACCGCCGGCGCCTGCACGGCCTCGTCGTTCGGCCTGCCCTATGTCGACCAATTGCTAAACGCGTCCGCGTCGGCCCCCTACATCGGCGTCAGTCTCGACTTCGATATCGCCAAGCTCACGCGCATCATGCTCGATATGCCCAAACGCGAAGATCGCTGGACCTGCGCGGCGGCGGCAGGCGACCTCGGCGGTCAGGTCGGCGAGGCGTTCGCGCGGCTCGTGGGCCTGGTGGCGGCGCCCGACGACGTCGACATGCTCGCGCCCCTTTATGAGACCGAGCTCTATTACCGGCTACTGCAGAGTTCGATGGGCGACACACTTCGCCAGATCGGCCAGCGCAACGCGCGCGTGCGCCACGTCAAGGCCGCCGCCGACTGGCTCGCCGCCAACAACCGCGAACCCGTCGTCATCCCTGACCTTGCGGCCTCCGTCGGGATGAGCGTGACCTCGTTCCACCGGCACTTCAAGGCGATCACGGGCTACAGTCCCCTCGCTTTCCAGCGGCACATGCGCCTGCTGGAGGCTCGAAAGCTGCTCGCCGCCGGCAGCGCCACCGTCTCGCGTGTGGCGTTCGACGTCGGCTACGCCAGCGCGTCGCAGTTCAGCCGCGAGTACAGAAGCATGTTCGGCGTCTCGCCTGTTGAAGACCTGCCACGGTGAGACCCGCGCGTGTGCATATAGTCAATCCCGCTTCGGGATAGGGTTCAAGGAAAGTAGCCGCCAAAGCGCGCCTAACCCGCCCCGCATTCAACCCGCCAGGCGAAGACTGCTTTCGGCCCCTCGCATTCATTCGGTGCGCCCGATTTCAGGCCGCGAGAAGACTTGTGATCACGATTTAGCTTGTGGTTTTCGGAGATCGCCGCGAGGAAGCTTCACATGGCAGGGGCGATTAATATGAAGCTGAAATCGATTGCGGCGGCCTTGGCGCTTGCCAGTCTGTGCGCGAGTTCCGCCCACGCCCAGACTGTTGCGCCGCTCTCGTTCACTGACCGCCTGGCGCAGGCGGGGTCACCGCTAACCGTGCGGCCGGAGGGGTTCTCGGGTCCGGGAGCCGCGATACTATCGGAGGCTATAGACGCCAGCCGCTACGTCCTCATCGGCGAGAGCCATCTTTCGCGCGAGATCCCCGCCTTCACCACGAACGTCTGTCGTTTGATGGCGCCCGGCGGCTTGACGGCCATGGTCGTCGAGATCGGGCCGGAGGCGGCCGGCGTGATCAACGCGCGGCTGAGAGCACCGGACCGGGAACAGCGGATTTCTGACTTCATGCGCTCCCATCCCGACGCCATGGCCTTCTTTAACGGCCGCGACGAGGGTCAGACGGCGGCCGATTGCGCGGGTGTCGCCGGGCCGGATTTCAAGCTGTGGGGGCTGGATCAGGAGTTCTTGGGCGCGAGCGGCTATTTGTTCGAACAGATGCTGGCGGCCGGTCCAGGGCCGCTGGCCCGCGCCCAGATCGAAGCGCTGGCTGAGCAGGAGCGGACGGCGACGCAGGCCGCGCTCACCTCCGGTTCACCCATGGACCTGTTCCTGCTCAAGGCCACCGATGCGACGCTAGATCAGGCGGGGACAGCCATCGACCAGGACGGCGGCGACCGGGCCAAGGCGCTGTTCGCCGCCTTGCGCGAAACACGCGCCATCTATCAGGCCTCGCAGTCTCGCAGCGGCGATCCGAACGGGCGCAGGGCGCAGCTGATGAAGCGGACGCTGGTGACGGATTTTGCCGAGGCGCCGCAGGCACGCGTGCTGATGAAGTTCGGCGCCAACCATCTCTACAAGGGCTATAATCCACTCGGCCAGCGCGACCTGGGCAATTTCGTCGCTGAACGTGCCGACGGAGAGGGCGTGAAGTCCCTCCACATCGTCGTCACCGGCGCGAGAGGCGTGCAAGCCGGATACAACGGGGTCGGCCGCCAGGTGGCCGTGCGCAACTTCGATGCGACAACGGGCAAGGACAGCGACTGGTCCAAGGACGTGATGCTGGCCCGCCCGTCGGACACGCCGCCGGGCGACTGGTTCCTGGTGGATCTGCGCCGTTTGCGCAGCGCCGATCCGGAAGCCCTGACGCCTGAATGGCGCGCGCTCATCCGCGGCTACGACCTCGCCGTTGTGGCGCCGGAACTGTCTGCGTCCACCATGCTGGGGGCTCGTGACGCCCCTTAGGCTCAGGACTCAATCCTCATAGCCAGCAGAGCACGATGGCGGCGGGGGCTATGGCCGACAGGAAGACGGTCGGGTCCACCCAACCTGGCCTCTCGAACCGTCCATTCTAGCGGCCGGCCTGCGCCAGCAGCGGAACTTGGGATCGCTCCAGATCCCGGACATTCAGGCGCCGGTGCCATGGCAAGAACGCCCCTGAGCGGGGGTCTGACCTACTCGTCCGTTTGCCAGGCGGAGAGGTCGTCGACGGGTTGGGGTAAGCGGCCCTCCAGCCAGTCAGCAACCGTTCCAGGCTTCATGGCTTTATCCCGACACTCGACAACCCAGGATAAGTAGTCGCGCGGTCCGCCATTCAGATATGGCGGCGGCGACACCGGCTTGAACACGGTCGGCAAGCGCTCGGATATGGATAGCTCGTTGAGGACGTAGCCTATCTCCTGCACGGCGTTCCATGCGAGAGGATGGTCGATATCCAGCGATAGCTTCACCCACCATCCGCTTTCGTCGGTGCCGGTGCCAAATCCGCCCCAAGGGGTTTCATTGGTCTGCACAGCCGGGATTCTCGCGAGGAATGCGAGCAGCTTATGGAAGCTCGGATGATGACTAGTCGGCTTCGCCATATCGCCAGAATAGCCGACTGGCGGCCTCCCGCCACCCTGCCCCGCCGATCCGGAGGTCTGTGTAACCGGCCGGGTCGCGCCACTACGAGACGTTGGCGCACCTCCAGAAACCAGACGTAAAGCAGCTCAATCGACCAGCCCCGCCCACTTGCGACGCAAGTTGGTCACTTAGTATGGCCCGTGCTTCACGCCCAACGGCCCTGTTCGCGCCAATCGCTCAGCCAAAACCCTCAGGATTCAGCGACGCGCCAATGCGGATAGGTGACGTAAGCCGTTACCGCGCCCTCCGCATGCGCAAGGATCGTGACGCTATTGCCCTTAGGCATGTAGACAATGTCACCCGGTCCAGCCGTATGGTCGCCAGCTTCCGAAGTCACCGTCAGCCTCCCCTCTAGGACAATCATCACGTCGTCGACGACGATGTCAGCCTCCAGCCTAGAGTCAGGCCCGTAGCGCCCGTACCCCACTGTGATCGGGCCGCCGTGCCGCTCATCGGCCAGGTTGCCGGTGAAGATGTCGCCGTCTTGGCCGGGCGAGCGCTCGAAAGCCGCCTCGGCCATCGTGAACTTGGTTACCTTCATCGGTGGCCTCCGTAACGGTGGCGCCGCCTCAGGACGCGCCGCCTCGGCCACCAAACGCCAACGCGTGTTTTCCGTTCAGATGCGAACCAGTCCTGCATTGCCGCCCCGTAGGCGCTAATTCTGGGTCACGGAGGCACCACGAACGGACCTTCACTCGCCTCCGAGAACCGGACTCTCGCCGAGCGTGCCCAGCCGCTACGTCTTTCGGAACACGAGTACCAGGTTGTTCGCGGGCATGGTGAGACGTTCGGAAAGGCCAAGGCCATGGGTAGCCGCCAAAGCGACAAGATGGTCCAGGTGGCGAATTCCCCACTCGAGATTGCGTCGTCTCAGGCTCTGATCGAACTCGAGGTTGCTGGGCGCTGTCGGCGTGTCGCCCTCGATAAAGGGGCCGTACAGGAACAGGCCGCCGCCCGCAGGCAGCACACGCGCAGCGCCCGCCATCAGGCCGGCCGTGGCCGTCCACGGCGAGATATGGATCATGTTGATGGCGAGAACAGCGTCGGCTCGTTCGACGGGCCAGGTGTCCGGTTGCGACGCATCCAGCACCAGCGGACACAGAAGGTTGCCTAGGCGGGCATGCTCGCGCCAGGCGGCTATGCTGTCCAGAGCGCCGGGATCAGCATCCGTCGGCTGGTATTGCAGCGTGGGCAGCGCTGCGGCGAAGTGAACTGCGTGCTCGCCAGCGCCCGCCGCAACCTCCAGCACCAGACCGTTCGCCGGCAGGCGCGGCCGCAGGACCTCCAGAATGGGATCGCGGTTTCGGGCCGTGGAGGGGGACGCACGCGCGGCGTGAGGCAGGGGATCGGACATGCCGACAGTCTGAAGGCTTCGGCGGCTCGGCGCCAACAGCGGGCATTGGGCCGCGCCGGAAAGCCGACTTTCGGTCTGGCCGCTTGCCTGACCCTATCGAGCGCCAACCACCTTATTCAGCGTCAGAAATTCCAAGGCCTCGCGCTCGATCTTATCCTGTTCCTCTTTCGGGAACTTGCCATGCACGCCGCCCGGCACGGTGTGGAAGCGGTTTTGAACGCCGGCCTTGTCCAGGTCGGCCTTTAGCGCCAGCGACGTCTCGTAGGGCACGGTCGGGTCCGCATCGCCATGAACGATGAACACCGGCGGCTGGCCTTTGCGCACATAAGTCGCCGGCGACATCGTCGTCCACAGCGCCGGCGGCCCGTCTCCGATCCACCGTGCTGTCGACGGGCTCCTGAACGCGCCGGGAAGGTCGGATCGCAGGTGATAGGGCCCGTAAAAGTCGAGAATAGCCGGCACGGTCGGCTGGTCGCGGCAGGCCGGCAGGTCGATATCGTTGGTCTTGGGCAGCATGCCGGCCATCAAGGCCAGGTGACCGCCGGCCGAGGTGCCGTAAGGCACCACCCGCTTGGCGTCGAAGCCATAGGTCCTGGCGTTGGCTTTCACCCATGACAGGGCGCAGCGAACGTCCTGCACCGCCGCCGGCGCCGGCGCCGGAGCAACGTCGGTGAGACGATACTCGACTGTGACCACCGAGAAGCCCGCCGCCAGATAGGCGCGGAAGCCGCCCCATCCGGCCGGTTTCTCACCTTTCCACCAGGCGCCGCCGTGAATATAGACCAGCACCGGGCGCGGCCCTTTGAAGGCGGTGTTGCGGTAGACATCCAGATGCAGGTCCTTGCCGCTAGCCTGCAGGTAAACGACGTCCTTGGTCGCCTCCGGCGCCTTGACCGGGATTTGCGTCGTGGGGGCGCTCAGGGCCTGGGCGGCGGCGGGTGTCGCGCCCAGCAGGGTGATGGCGGCGAGAGCCTTGGCGATCATCGATGTCTCTCCCATCAGCTCATCAACAGGCCGCCGTTGACGTCCAGGCACACCCCCGTCAGGAAGCTGGACTCGTCGCTGGCCAGATAGGCCACTGCATCGGCGACCTCGGGCGCGCGGCCCTCGCGGCGCAGTGGGGTGCCGGCCGCGACGCGGGCGCGGACCTCGTCCTTGGAGAAGGTGTCGTGGAAGGTGGTGCCGATCATGCCCGGGCACAGGGCGTTCACTCGGATCCCCTGCGGCCCTAGTTCCTTGGCCATGGCTTTGGTGAAGGTCATGATCGCGCCCTTGGCCGTGGCGTAGGCTGTCGCGCCCGGACCGCCGCCGTCCTTGCCGGCCTGCGAAGACAGATTCACGATCGCCGAGCCGGCGGCCATGTGCGGAACGGCGGCCTTGGTGGTCAGGAACACGGAGGTCAGGTTCAGGCGCATGACGTGGTCGAAGAAGGTCTCGTCCATCTCGTTCAGCGTCTTGCGAGCGACCATGCCGCCGGCGACGTTGATCAAAGCGCCGATCGGACCGCCGAAGGTCGACAGGGCCACGTCGATCAGCGCCTGGACCTCGCTCGCCGAGGTCATGTCGCCTTTCAGGATCAGCGCGCGACCTCCCGCGGCTTCGATCTGCGTCAGGGTTGCCTTGGCGGCTTCCTCGCTGCCGAAGTAGTTGATCGCGACATTTGCTCCTTCGGCCGCCAGCTTCAGCGAGACGGCCTTGCCGATATCGCGCGCGCCGCCGGTGACGATGACGGTCTTGTTTTCGAGGCGCATCAGAATTTTGCTCCGTTGGGGGTGCGGGCCGCGAGGGCGGGATCGGCGAGGCGTTCGCCTCGGCCGCCCAAGAGCCAGATGGACAGGATGGAAAGAGGAACCAGGCTTGCGCCCATGGCGAAGACCGGGGCGTAGCTGACCTTGGTGGCGACCGGGACGATCCAGGTGGTGATCAGAACCCCGGCCACGGCGGCAGTGCCGCTGATCCCGGCCAGGGAACCGACCGACCGGCCAGGCAGATAGTCGCTGGGCAGGGTCTGAATATTGTTGATGGCGATCTGGAAGCCGAACAGGATGACGGCGATCAGCAGCACCGCGTTCAAGGGCGTGGAGGCGCCGATGGTCAGCAGCAGGGCCGGCAGCATGAAGACGCCGCCAAGGGTGATCGCCCACATGCGGGCCTTGACCGGGCGCCAGCCGCGACCGATCAGCCAGCCTGAAATCCAGCCGCCGAACAGGCTGCCCGCCGCCGCGCCGACATAAGGCACCCAGCCGAACAGGCCGATCTGCTTGATGTCGAAGCCGAAGCGCTCGGCCAGATAGATCGGCAGCCAGGACACGAACAGCCACCAGACCGGATCGATGAAGAAGCGGGCCAGGATCAGGCCCCAGGCCTCGCGGTGGCGCAGCAGGCCCAGCCATGTCGGCCTGTACTCCACCTCGACCTCGCCTGTCGTCGGGCGCTGGCCGGTGAGGATGTGCTGGCGCTCGTCGTCCGACAGCCACGGATGGTCCTGCGGCGCGGCGCGGCACACAATGGCCCACGGAACTACCCAGATGACGCCCAGCACCCCGATAACCAGGAAGGTCGCTCGCCAGCCGAAAGTCAGGAACAGCCAGGCGATCAGGGGCGCGGAGATGATGGCCCCGACTGAAGCGCCGGCGTTGAAGATACCTTGGGCGAAAGCGCGCTCGCGCACCGGGAACCACTCGGCGTTGGCCTTGGCCGCGCCGGGCCAGTTGCCGGCCTCGCTGACGCCCAGGGCCGCGCGCAGCACGCCCAGCGTCAGGATCGACCGCGCGACCGAGTGCAGGGCGATCGACGCGGACCAGGCCAGGATCGACAGCATGAAGCCAACCCGCGTGCCCAGGGCGTCGAAGATCTTGCCGAAGATCGTCTGGCCGGCGGCGTAGGACAGCATGAAGCAGGTCAGGATGAGCGCGTACTCTTCCTTGCCGACGCCCATGTCCTTGGAGATCTGCGGCCACATCACGGCCAGCGCGTTGCGGTCGATGTAGTTGATCACCGTGGCCAGGCCGACCATGCCGACGATCAGCCAGCGAAGCCCCTTGAACTTCATGTCTCGCCTCATCGTGCGGGAGCCGCCACGTCGGAGAACCCGGTCCAGGCGTAGACGCCGGCGGGAGTCGTGATCCGGTGGCGCTTGGCGGGATCGGGATCCCAGGAGACGCCGATCGCCAGGCTTTTGCCGGAGTTCAGGCGGATGAAGACGAGATCCGCGCCGTTCTCCGACACGCGCTCGACCGCCTTCACCGAGGCGATGGTATCGCGGGCGTATTCCTCGGCGGCGCTGTAGGCGCCGTGCGGCTCGAGCACCCCGGCCAGCGTGAAGCTGTCCTTGTCATTGCCGCGCAGGATGAAGGCCCGCTCGTTGCGAAGATTGTAGTTTGGGTCGTTGGCGCCCAGCTCCGTCAGCACCACCTGATCGACGTCGGCGGACGCGAAGACGTAGTCGTAGAACCGGCCCTGCTTGAACCAGGAGACACGCGCCCCGTCCTTCACCGGCGCGTGGCCGCGATCCCACAGGTGCTGATAGCCGTCAGCCTTGCCCAGCGGCTTCATCTCGCTGGTCCCGCCCTGGAACTGCAGGCCGGACTCGACGATCTGACCCTCGTAGTGCAGCGGCAGGTCGAAGCGATGCTTGCCGCCGCCTTCAGCCCGGACGAGGTCCAGGACGATCGGACGCCCGACCTCGGGCCTGTCGATCAGCGCCATGGCGCGGCGGTAGTTCACGCCCGGCCAGGCGCCGTCGATGCTGGCGGCGGTCGTCTGAACGCCGTCCTTGCTGTCGAAGGCCAGGATCGTCGGCCAGTGTGCCTCGCCGGTTTCGGTCTTGGCGCCGAACTGGCTCTTCTCGTCGACCACAAGCGTGTTGTGGGCGACCGTCTGTTGGGCCCAGCTGTCGTTCTCGGGCAGATAACGGCCACCGGCCTTGGCCTCGACGTTCAGGAACCGCGCCGCACCGTAGTCGGTCACGACCTCCTGGCCGGCGTCGTAGAACTGCCAGGACAGCTTGTCGAAATGACCGTGGCCCATGCCCTGGGACGTGGCCTTGAAGACCAGCGCCTGGTCCTTGGCCTTGGGGCCGGAGCGCAGCACGACCAGAGCGCCCTTGTCGCCCTTCGCCCCATCGCGGAGCTTGATCGAGGCGAACGGGAACGGCTTGGCCTCGCCGCGCGCGATGGCGGCGGCGACCTCGCGGCCCTCGGGGCTCAGCACCACCGAACCTTGCTGGACGGCGATCGACAGCAAGGCCGGATCCTTCGTCGCGGCATAGGTCACCGCCACGCCGTGGACCAGCTCCGGGGTGTCGATGCCCTTGTCCTTGATGGCGTCGTTGATTGGGAACAGCAGGCCGGCATAGCTCTGCTGGATGTTGGCGTAGACGGCCTTGCGCAGGACGCCGTCGCGATAGTCGAGGATCTTGCGCGACGGGTCGTGATGCTGGATCGACTGGGCCAGCAGCAGGAACGGCGACAGGGCGTAGCGCTGATAGTACGGACCTTCGGCATAGTAGCCGTCGGGCGAGAACAGCTCTTCCATCTGCTTGTAGAAGCCCGACCTGCCTGAACCGTCCAGGCCGTAAAGGGCTTGCTTGACCAGGCCCTGATCGCCGATCGCGTAGCCGGTCATGCCGACCGCCGCCAGCGCCCAGGTGCCGTGATTGTGGATGCTGTCGAAGGTCTTGGGCGAGCCGATCGACAGGAACGCCGCCATCGGCCGAAACACCCCCGCCTCGATGGTCGCGCGGTCGGCGGCCGGGATGGCGTCCTTGACCGCTTCGTAGCCCTGGACGGAATTGACCAGCCAGACGCTGTCGTTCAGCACCTGCCAGAACAGCCTGCCCGGAACCTGGTTGGCGCGCTTGGGATGCAGCGGCAGGGACGGATAGAGCTTGGCGTAGTCCAGGAGCACACGGCGAACGAGGTCGGCATAGGCCTGGTCGCCCGTCTGACGGTAGAGCATCCCCGCCTCGTAGATCAGGCGGTAATTGTCCTTGTGCCGCTCGTGGGTGTAGCCGCCGCCGGCGTCGGCCGGGACCGGCACGTCGATCACCTTCTTGAGCTGCGGATCCACGAAGGCCTTGCTGCGGGCCAGGGTGGCCGCGAACAGCGGCGGAACCTGAGCGGAAGCAGCGGACGCGGGCTTTGCCGGCGCGGCTGCCTGAGCCGCTCCGGCCAGGGCGAGGATCGCGAGGCCGGCGAAAAGATGTACGCGGAACTTGGACATGGCTGGCCTACTTGCGCTGGTCGACGATCTCGAGCGCCGCGCCGGCGTTGCCGGCCTCGCTGAGATCGGGCTTGCCGACATGGATTGTGACGCGGGCCGGCGCCGCGTGCTCGAAGACGTTGGCGTCGAGCCTCACCACCTGGACGCCGTCCAGCCGCATTGACGGCTGGCCCGGAGCGACGTCGCGAAAGGCCGAGCCGCTGATGCGGACCTGCGGGCCGAACGTGCTCTCGTCGGTCCCGCCCCTCAGGATGTCGAACATTGGCGCGCGCACATGGGCGAACTGGCTTGCGGCCACGTCGACCCGCTCGACCCCGTAGACGCCTGTGGCGCCCGGCTCGCCGACGATCCGCAGCACCGCGCCGCTGATGTCCGTCAAGCGCGAGTCTCGGATCGTCACGTGATCGGCGAAAGTCCCCTTCGCGCCGTTCAGCACGGCGAAGGCTTCACTACCAGCGAGGTCGGCAACCTCGCTGTCGATCAGTTCGACCGCGTAGTTGTTCAACGGGTAGCTGGGGCCGACACGGATCAGGGCGTTGCCGACCGCACCGGGGGCGCGGACGCCCGACAGGCGCAGGCCCTGCACCTTCAACGACCCTTGCCCCACCAAGCTGAACAGGGTCGATCGATCAAAGGTCACGACCGGCCTGGCGCCCTTTTCGGCGCGAAAGGTCAAGGGCCGGCTGATCTCGACGATCCGGCCCTCGGCATAGTCGCCGGCGGTCAGCTCGATGATGTCGCCGGCCCTGGCCTTGGCGGCGGCGGCCGAGAGCTGGTCTCGCCCAGGCTTGATCTTGAGGACCCGGCCGCTGTCGAAGGCGACGGCCTGGTCGTCCTTTGGATACCAGGGCACGCCGGTGTCGTCGCGCCCCGGCAGCTTGACCGGCGCCGCGAGGCCCAGGGCTTTACGCGCCGCGGCGTCGGGGTAGACCCGGCCGTCCGGCAAGGTCTCGCGACCCAGCGGCCCCGCTTCGAAGCCCGCCACGCCCGACGGCGGCGCGACACCATCGAGGTGGTTGTCGGTAAAGGTCAGGCCGTCGATCGGCGCCAGGACCTTGAAGATCTCCCGCCGCCCCGCGCCCAGGAACACGTTGCCGGCCAGGATGCTCCGGGCCGGCGGCAAGGTCCGTTCCTCGTCCGCCCCCGCCCCGAACACCACCGCGCCCACGTCGACGAAGATGTTGTTCTCGATACGAGCATCCAGCACCTGATTGTAGCGGTTGAGCGGCGAGTTCGGGACGCCGTTCATCAGCACCAGGGCCCCGGTGAAGCCGTCACCACGCAGGCCTTGGAAATAGTTGTTGCGCACCGTCTGGCCGGCATTGATCACGCGCACGCCGCCGGTGTGGGCCACACCGGCGCCCAGAAAGACATTGTCCTCGACCAGGTTGCCGTCGCCGTGGCGCAGCACCAGAGATCCCTGCGAGCGGACGAAGACATTGCGGCGATAGATGTTGCCGCCGGACTTGTTCGAAACGATCTCGACTTCGCCGCTGCAGCCTTCGAAATAGTTGTCCTCGACCACGGTCAGGGATTGGGTGCGCGAGAACGTGCTGGTCCCGACCCGGATCGTCTCGCCGCCATTGGCCCCCAACGGAGGGCGGGGGCCGAAATAGTTATGGTCGATGCGGTGATGATTTTGCTGGCTTTCGGCCGAGCTCAGCACCACGGCCAGCGTCACGCCGGCGTTCAGCTTGCCCTGCAAGTGGTTGTGATCGAAGCGGTTGTTTTGGCCATAGAGACCGACCCAATAATCCTCGGCGGCGCGGTCGGGCTTGTTGAAGCCGTCGATTACCGTCTCGGTGACGCGGGTATCGAACGCCAGCCCCTTGTTGTCCTGGCGAAACGAAATGACCTCGGATGAAGGGCTGAAGCCGTCCTTGAAGGTCAGGCCCGAGACGACCAGATGCCGGCCGCCGATACGCAGGTTCGACTTGCCGGAGATCACGACCTTGCCCGGCGTCTGGGCCCGCAACGTGATGGGCTTGGCGGCCGTGCCTTCGCCGGTGAACACCATCTCGAAATCGCGCCAGACGCCGTCGGCCAACACTACCGCGTCGCCGGGCTTCGAAGCCCGCACCGCCGCCACGAACGCCTCCGGGGTGCGCACTAGGCGCTCGGCCGCATAGGCGTGGACCGAGCCGGCCAGCGCGCCAAGTCCCAGCAAGGCGGCAAGGTTCGAGCGCAGGTTTCTCAATCGACGTCCTCCCCGCCCGAAGCTGTGGTCGCTTCCTATGCCCCTCAAACCAACGCCACGCGGTCTGCGCTTTCAATGGAACGGGACACGCCAGTCCGACCACTTGGACGACAATCTGTCAACCAATTTGTTGACCAATTTCGGACCGTGCCGCCCAGATCGGACCGAAAAGCGCGGATTTACTGCGTTTCCGCTGCCAGTCGTATTGGCGCTGGCGAGCTTCAAGCCGGCGCGCGCGGCGGTTGCTAGCCCATACAGCAGCAGGCTCCAATCTGGGAGCGCGTGGGCAATCGCGTGATGGGGAGTTGACATTCGCCCTCCGGGGGTCAACCAAATAGGTAAGCCAAATATAGAAAATTGGTATTCGGGGAGGATGAGAACTATGGACACCCATCCACGGCGCGCCGGTGCGCGCGCCATGCTGCTCGCATCGACGTGCCTGATCATCGGCTCGGGTTTCGGTCAGGCGTTCGCCCAGGAATCGCCGTCGGCGCAGGACCAGAGCGCGGCCAAGAGCGCCGACGAGGTCGAGGCCGTGGTCGTCACGGGCTACCGCGCGTCCCTGCAGAGCGCGCTGAACGTCAAACGGCAGTCGGACGTCATGGTCGACGCCATCAACGCCGAAGACATCGCTGATTTCCCCGACGCCAACCTCGCCGAGTCGCTGCAGCGCATCCCCGGCATCTCGATCGACCGCGACAACGGCGAAGGGCGCACGATCACCGTGCGCGGCCTTGGCGGCGACTTCACGCGGGTGCGTATCAACAACCTGGAGGCGCTGTCGACGGCGGGCACCAACGACACCAACTCCACCGCGATCAACTCCACCCGGACCTTCGACTTCAACGTCTTCGCTTCGGAACTCTTCAACAGCCTGAAGGTCCGCAAGACCGCCTCGGCCGAAACCGACGAAGGCTCGCTGGGCGCCACGGTCGACCTGCAAACGGGCCGTCCGTTCGACTATCGCAAGGATCGCTACGCGCTTTCAGTCGAGGACGCCTATTATCAGAACGGCAAGCACCACAATCCGCGCATCGCCGGGCTGTTCTCCAAGCGATGGGCCGACGGCAAGATGGGCTTCCTGGGCTCGCTCGCCTATTCGGAAAAGGTCTCGGAGACCGATCAGTACCGCCGCCAGATCGTGACGGGCGAGTATGTCTATCGTTCGGCCACCTGGGCGACGCTGGAAAATCCGCGGCGCGCGGGCTTCTCCGCGCCGGTCGGCACGACCTTCACCAACCGCGTCACCAACCCGACCGCGACGAACCCCGGCGGAACGGTGTCGTCGACGCCGGCCATCACCAATCCGGCTTACCTCAACGCCATAACCGGCTCGGATCCCACCGCCTACGCCCTTCTCCACCCGTCGCTGGACGGCTCGCAGATCATCTTCCCTGCCCTGGCCGGTCCCGAGCAACAGGACCTGAATCAAAAGCGCCTGGGCCTCACCGCCGCCTACCAGTGGGATATCTCGTCCCGCACGCGCCTCAGCATCGATGGGCTCCATTCGAACCAGAAGAGCACCTCCACGCTGAACCAGTTGCTGCCGTTTGGCCTGAACCGCAACAACACCAATGCGACCTACGCCACCGCCAGCGCGGCGACCGCCCTAAACTCCAAGCGCGGGCTTTATCCGGGCACCTGCACCTATACGGCCGGCGGCCCCTATGCCTCGCCGATCGACTGCGGCCAGGCGACCTATGGCGGCGCGCTCGTCGCCGGCACGAGCTTCTCCTACAACCCCAACAATCTCGACGTTTACGACTACTACAACTCGCCCGTCTCGCCCGGCTATGTGGCCTCCGCGGACGGCCTGGCCATGCGCGCCCAGCAGATCGGTCGCCCCGCGACGGACGTCCTGGCCGCCAATGTCACCAACGGGGTCGCCGACTATCTGCAGTTGCGGAACCTGGACTGGGCGGCCCGCGCTGACCAGGGCAGCTACAACACCACTTTCGACCAGCTCTCGTTCAACCTGACCCACGAGTTCAGCGATCGGTTCAAGGCCGACTTCACCTATGGCGCGTCGCGGTCGAAACTGAATTCCTACGGCAAGATGGCCGAGTGGGGTCAGTTCGATCAGCCGGCCACCTTCACCTACGACGAGCGCGGCGGCGGCGACATGCCGCTGTTCGACGCCGGCTTCAACGCCGCCGATCCCAACCAGTGGACGATCCTCAAGGGGGTCTCCTTCCTGCGCTACCACAAGAAGGCCGTGGAAAACCGCTACAACGCGTGGAAGGCCGACTTCACCTGGGAACTCAATGACAACCTGACCCTAAAGTTCGGCGGCACCCAGCGCGACTACCATTTCTCGACCTCGCAGACCGAGCGCCAGAACGTCCAGATCAACCCGACCGAAAAGGAAGCGGGCGTTTCGATCGCCAGTCTCGGGAAGGTCATCAACTTCGGCCAGGGCCTGGACGTGCCCGCCGGCACGACGACCTCGTGGTTCGGCCCGGACATCGAGAAGTTCGACGCCCTGTTCGGCTTCACCTGCGAGTGCGTCAACAAGTGGGGCGACTGGCGCCTGACCCAGTTCCGCCAGCAGGGTCGCGAAACCTTCGCGGTGCGCGAGCAGACCGCCGGCGCCTATGGCCAAGTCAACTTCAACTATGACTTCCTGGACGGCTGGAACACCTTCGGCAATCTCGGGGTGCGCTACGCCACGACCGATGTCGACTCCACCGGCCGCTCGACCGGTGGACGGACCGTGGAGGGCGGCAATTCGTATTCGGACGTCCTGCCGTCGTTCAACATCGCCATCCGCCCGCGCGACAATCTCTATTTCCGGTTCGGCGCGGCCCAGACCCTGTCACGCCCGACGTTGCAGCAACTGGCCCCGACCATCACCCAGCTGACGATCCCGGAGGGCGGGATGACCTCCGGCGCCACCCTGACGATCGGCAATCCCAAGCTGTCGCCGTTCCGCGCCAACAATTTCGACGCCGCGGTGGAGTGGTACTACGCCGAGGGCGGCCTGATCTCGGTGGCCCTGTTCAAGAAGAAGATCGGTTCCTATCCGCAGACCGTGCGTTTCGCCGCGCCGCTGTCGACCTTCCTCGACGCCGAGGGACTTGCAAGCCTGATCGAACAGTTCGGCCCGAACAGCGACCAGGCCGCCTATATCCGCGGCGACTACGATGCGACCGCGCGCCAGTTCCGCGACGCGCCTGGCGGGGAGTTGAAGGGCTGGGAGATCAACTACCAGCAGGCCTTCACTTTCCTCCCGGGCCTGCTGAAGAACACGGGCATCCAGCTCAACGCCACGCACATCGAGTCCGAGCTCACCTATATCCTCGATCCGGGCACCGACACGACACCCGCGGTTCTGGGCAAGGCGCCGTGGCTCGGCGCGTCGCCGAACGCGGTCAACCTGACGCTCTACTATGAGGACGAACGCATCAACACGCGCGTCTCCCTGGCCCAACGCGACGGCTACTACACCACCTACCCGCTGGTGGCGGGCGCCTGCGCGCCCGGCGTCGTCGGCGGCGTGGCGTGCGACACGCCTCTGATCAACGACTTCGGCGGATCCAAGGATACGCTGAACGTCGATTTCTCCTTCAGCTACAAACTGTCGGATCGGGCGTCGTTCTCGATCGAGGGTCTGAACATGACCAACCAGGCAACGAGCCGGTACTACTACGCAGACAACCCGGTGGCGGCGCTCTACGGCTCGCCAGGACGGCAGTTCACGATCGGTTTCCGGTTCCGGAACTAGGCTTTGGCCTATCAGGGGTATACCACTTTGGTTCACCCCTGATAGAACCTTCCAATGTCTGGTCGGCCCGAGGTTGGGAACACCGAGTCGTCTCCAGGCGGCCCGGACGAGAGGCAGCGGAGCAGCGGCGGATGACCATGGATAGGCGTTACCAACAGGTCGCGAAGCAGATCATCGAGCTCATCGAGTCCGGTGAGTTCGCGCCGGGCAGCCGCCTGCCCGGAGAGCGCGAACTGGCCGAACGGTTAGGCGTGTCGCGCGTCACCGTGCGGGAAGCCGAGATCGCCCTGGAGGCGCAGGGCTATATCGCCGTAAAGACGGGCTCGGGCGTCTATGTGCGCCCACGCCGGCAAGCGGATCTGTCGCCGCTGACCGAGGTTGACGCCTTTGAACTGACGACCGTCCGGGCGGTCGTCGAAGCAGAGTCGGCGGCGCTGGCGGCGCTCAACATGACCCCCGAAGCCATGGCGCTGCTGGAAGACACCATGCGAGTGATGGCGGGCAACGACGAAGCGGCCGAAGAGGCTGACGAGCGTTTCCATCTTCTGATCGCCGAGAACAGCGGCAGCCCGATCATCGAGCACTTCGTGCGTACCCTCTGGCGTATGCGCAACGAGGCTCCGCGCGTCGTCCAAGTCTACAGCAACGTGTGCAAGAGCGGGTTCGAGGATCGGATCGAGGAGCATCGGGCCGTGTTCGACGCCATCCGCCGGCGCGATCCGAACGCGGCGCGCCTGGCGATGCGCGAGCACTTCAGCCGCCTGTTCGAAGCCATGCTGGCGGCCGAGGAGACCGAGGCCATCGTGCAGCTGCGCCGCAAGGCCTTGCAGCACCGCGACCGGTTCAAGCTCTCGGTGCAGAACGGCGCGGCCTGACGCAACACCAGACGGGCCACGCCGAGACCTCGCGAACGAACCAGACCGGCGACGATCAAGGAAACGAAAGGAAAGCTTTGCCACTCTGGTCCTGGCCGGAGCCCTGTGGTGCGGCCCGACTTTGGCCGAAGCGCCCCGCTTCACAAATCTCGCCTCGCGACTGTTCCAGAAATGACAGGGCCGCGCCAGATGCGGAACTTGGTGTGGCTCCAGGAACCGGACATTCGCTGGCGGGCTCTAAAGGCGACGTCCGGCCCTCAGCGATCGCTCGAAGCGTCAATTTTCAGGAGCCTATCTCGATGGCTCCATCTCTTCTTCCTCGCCCGGATCATAATCCAGGAGGTCCCCAGGCCGGCAGCCGAGGGCCTTGCACAGCCGTGCGAGCGTCGAGAAGCGGATGCCCTTGACCTTGCCCGAGCGGAACAGCGACAGCTGGGTCTCGCTGAGGCCGATCTCCGCCGCGAGGTCGCGTGCCGTCATGCGCCGGGCGCTCAGCCGTTGGTCGAGCGTGATCCGAATGGGCATCAGAAGAACTGTTCCAATTCGGCTTCCAGCGCCCCCGCATCCGCGAGCAGGTTGGCCAGCATGACCAGCGCGGCCCCGACGAACACTACCAGCAGCGACGACGGATCGAAGAACTTGTCGGGGCCGGCTTCGGTCAGCGCCCGCTTGAGCATGGGGACGATGAAGGTCGCATAGAGTCCGCCGAACGTCAGGGCGGCGCCAGACCAGCGCAGTCCCCGCAAGGCGCCCGACCGAAACCCGCGCCCACTGGCGATCTCGCCGAACGCCTGGCCGAGGAATACCAGCGCCGCCAGATAGCAGACGGTCGGGACGATCTGAATGTCGTGGATCGTGAGCGCGCGGGTGCCCAGGATCAGCACGGCGATCGCGAACGCGCTGGCGAAACACAGGGTTCGAAATAGCGCCGCGCGCCGATGGAAGGGTGCCCGCATGACGACTCCGATTTTAAGTTTGACTTAAATTATCGCCCACATATTTTAGGTTAGAGTTAAAACGTCGCAAGCCCTTAATTCCAAGCTGACCCCCGCCGAGCGCCGCCATGGCGCCTCCGGGCGAGCGTCGTCACGCCAGGACGGGGCCTCGGGAAAATGGAGACCTCAGATGCGCCGACCTTCGATCTTCGGCTTTTCGACCGCGCTGCTGCTGTGCGTCGGCGCGCTCTTCACAGCTTCGGCCGCCGTGGCCGCGCATCGCGCTGGAGACATCGTCATCGAAGCCGGCGTCGTCACGACCGCCGACGGCGCCCGTGTCGCCTATGAGATCGGCACGCTGTACGCGCCCGAAAACCGACGGGTCGCGGACAGCAGAGTCATCGGGGTCGGCTTCGCCCGGATCCGAACCAAGCGCCCGACCGGCGCGCCGCCCGTCTTCATTCTGCCCGGCGGGCCGGGCCGCAGCTATCTGAGCGCCCTGACCGACGACAATGCGGACTCCAAGGCGCTCCTGGCGCAATTGCTCCCCTATGCCGAGGTCGGCGACGTCGTGCTGATCGACCAGCGGGGATGGTCGACCCGCGGCGATGTTCTCGAACTGGCCGTCCCGGGAAAGCCGCTGAACGCGCCCCGCAGCCGCGATGTCGAGGCCGCGGAGATGACTGCGCTCGCGCGCCGGGCCGTCGACGCCAATCCGGGCAAGGACCTGGCCGGCTACACCGTCGTCCAATGCGCCGAGGACGTGAACGACCTGCGCCTCGCGCTCGGCTACCCGAAGATCAGCCTTTCGGGGCAGAGCTTCGGGTCGCAATGGAGCTTCGCGATGATGCGGCTGCATCCCGACGTCGTCGCGCGCGCCGTCATTTCGGGGACCGAGCCGCTCGACAAGGGCTTCGACATGCCGTCGCAGATCCTGGCCTCGCTCCAGCGCGTCGCCTGGGAAGCCGAGCAGGAGCCGAAGCTGAAGCCGTTCCTGCCGAAGGGCGGGCTGATGGCTGCGGTGCGGACGGTGGAAGACCGCCTGCGCGCGACGCCCGTGACGGTCACGCTGCCGGGCGCGACGGCGACCGGGCCCGCGCGACGGATCACGCTGGGCGTAGGAGATTTCCAGGGCTCGCTGCTGCGCCCGCCCGCGACCTGGCCCGCCTTCGTTCTGTCCGTCTACTACGGCCACTACGATGAGCTCGCGCAGGAGGCGGCTCAACGGCGCCAGAATATCGAGGGGCCGGTTCGGCTGATCGAGCCGCTGATCGATTCAAGCCTGGGCGCCCCGTCGCAGCGCGCCTATCTGCTCACGACCGATCCCGCGACGGACCTGTTGGGTTTCTGGGACTTCGACGCCCTGATGGCCTCGGCCAAGGCCTGGCCCACGCCGGCGCTGGACGACGCCTTCCGATTGCCCGTTCCCAACCCGACGCCGGTGATCTTCGTCCATGGCGACTGGGATATCGCGACGCCGGTCGAGAACATGCTCGGCCTGTTGCCTTACTTCCCGAACGCGCGGGCGGTGTTGGTCCATCGCGGCACGCATCACAGCCGTGAGCCGCTGTTCGCGCAGCGGCCTGATATCGCGGCGCGGGTCCTGGAATTCCTGCGCTCGGGCGAGACCGACGGCCTACCCGCTGAGGCCACACTTCAGACTCCGGCCTTTGATGTCCCGGACTTCGCGCCGCCGACTTGACCGGGCAATCCGGCAAGGTTCGCTACTCACCCTACTGTGCCGGACCACATGTCCGGTCCCGAGACTGATCTGAGTCATGAGGCAACGTAGGGTCCTGCGCCGAAAGCAGCCCCTCATCCAAGCTCGAGAAATCGCACTCAACCGGCGGCCACGTACGGAGCCGGCTTCCTATATAGCTGCAATCCGCTCGAATCCGGCTTGGTGGTCGCGCGGCGGATCTAGGTGCGACGGACGAGCGCCTCGATATACGCCATCAGCTCGGTCGCGCCCTTCTCGGTCTCGTTTTGCTGAGGTAGTGGGCCGTCCAAGGTCGCAGCCGTCATGCGGGCATAGGCGTCAGCGGCCGCGTCTGAAAACCCCATCCCCCGAAACGCCTCGATCCAACCTTCCCGCGGTGTGGCGACCGCCACCACGGGCATGCCCAGGGCGTCGCCGAAGGCGTCGGCAACGTCGACTAGAGTATGGCGCTTCGGGCCCTCGATCCCGACGATCCCCACGTCCTGCACCCCCTCCATCAGGCGCCGCGCCGCCACGCGGCCAAGGTCCGTCGGCGCGACCATCGGCAGGTGGAAATCCAGCGGGATCGTGGTCTGAAGCTGGCCGGTCTTCCTGATGTCGGCGACCTGCATATCGAAGTTCGAGAGGTAGTAGGCAGCTCGATTGATCGCGGCCGGAATCCGCTGGGCGGCCAAGCCCTTCTCCAGCGCCCACAGCACGCTGGAATCGCCGGTGCGAGGCTTCAGGGCTTCGCCTGCATAAGCGCCCATCGTGCTTTCCGCGACCACCTTCTCCAAACCGGACCCGTCGAGGGCCGCCAGGATGGAACGAACCGTCGCCAGTTCTTCTGCGTCGGTGTCCGTCGAAGGATCGGCGGGAGGATTGAGCAGGAACGCCCGCCGTCCTTGCTTGAACACCGCGCGAAGGGCGTCAGGGTCATGTACGTCGACGACCGCCGACTTGACGCCTCTCGCCTCAAGCTCCTCGGCTTTGTCGCGCGAATGCGTGACCGCGAGCACCGGGGCGTTGGCGGCGAGAAGGTTTTCCAGGCAGGCCGAGCCGACGTGGCCCGTAGCGCCCATAACGACATGCATGGCGATGCTCCAACTTGCGGCGCCCGAGAGTTGTGGGGTGACAACTCCCCGGAGCGCCCAGGGTTCGGCGCCGCACCTTCTCTGCCCGTTTGGCGTTCGCGCGGCGCTTGGGGGGCGGCGTGCTGGATTAGCGCCTGCTCCTGACACTTTCTGTCAGGAGCAGGCGCGGCAAGGGTCGGGCCTCCGAGGCGCCACTCGGTTTCAGCAGCCGGCCGAAGTATGCTGGAAGGATGTCTCGATCCGAGCGGCTGCTTGCTCTGCTGCAATCCCTGCGCAATCGACGCCGGCCCGTCACCGCCGCGGAGCTCGCGCGCGCGTTCAACGTGTCCGAGAGAACGGTCTATCGGGATCTGGAGTCGTTGCGGGCGCAAGGCGCAGGTATCGAGGGGGCGCCGGGCTTCGGCTACATCTTGGCGGCGGATCACTTTCTGCCGCCCCTGATGTTCAGCCCGCTCGAGGCCGACGCCGTCGCGCTCGGACTGAGATTCGTCCTTCAGCGCGCAGACCCTCTTCTGGCCGGGGCCGCGCGGACCGCCGCCGCCAAGATCGCCGCCGTCGTTCCTCCAGATGTCGAGCGGAGCGCGCGGCTCAACGGCTTGGCGGTCGCGCCCGCGGGAAACGCGACCCCGATGTTGGCGCGTGTGCGCGAAGCCATCGAGAAGGCACGAAAACTGACAATGGATTACACGGACGCCGAGGGGCGGCGGACGACCCGAACGATCTGGCCGATCGTTCTAGGCTTCTTCGACGAGACCGAAGTCGTCGCAGGCTGGTGTGAGTTGAGGAACGATTTTCGGCATTTCAGTCTGACGAGCATTCGGCGTGCCCGGGTGTCGGACCAACCTCTCCCGAAACCCCACCGCATTCTGCTTGCGGAATGGCAGCTCCAAAACAGGGAAGTGACCTTCTAATCAGTAAGTCACCTGGCGGCGCACGCATCAGAGGGATTGCGGGGTGAGATCGTGAGGTCGCTCGTCGGTGACAATCTGTCGGTCCTACCGGTCCAAACGTAGAGCTGTCGCAGCTCGGCGGTGACGAGGTCGCGCCATGAGCGGAAGTTGTGACCCAATCAGACTCCGGACATTGATGCGCTGGCGTCGATGATCCCATCCAACCCGTGGCAGCCGTTGGAAAGCCCGATTTGTGCTCGGCACGACGGCGGCGCCACAGGCTGGTGCGATCGAGGGCGCGCGCTTCGTCAGGGCCCGGGCGCAGGCCCTGATTCCGGCGCCCGTGGCAGGAGGGCGTGACCCAAGCCGCGGGTATAGGCTTCGAACACGCCGCCGCTGTGACGTTCGCCTTCGACGATGCGGAATTGATAGTCCAGTCCAGGATAGCGACGTGAAGCCAGACGCTGATTGAAACGGATAATTCCGCTCAGATAAGCGGGCTGTTCATTCCCGCCTACCGTCATGAAGAGTCGTCCTTTCAGGCCGGCGCCCGACGCCGCGAACTTCTCTTCGTACCGGAAGAGCCAATCCTTTCCCAACGTCACGTCCGGTGTCGCTGCAACGTAAGCCTGAAACAGATCGGGGTCGCTGAGCATGGTGTATAGTGCGAAGGTGCCGCCCAACGAGGAGCCCGCGAGCACGCGGTAGGAGCGGTCGGTTCTATATTCGGCGTCTACGAGGGGGACGATCCTGGTCTTCAGTTCTCGCAGGAAGTCGGCGGCGTGCCCCGAGTTCTCGCCGTTGTCTCCGAACGGCGCGGGCGCGAGCTCCCAGCGACGCAGATCGCCGTAATTGGGATTTTCCCCGGCGTAGCCCAGTCCAACCGTGATGAACTCCGGCGCCACCCGGTCATACGCGAGGGCGCCGCCTATGAGCTTGATCTTCGCGAAGTCCCAATAGGCGTCGGTGACATAGACGACGGGATAGCGCCTGGACGGATCCTTGCCATAGCTGTCAGGCAGGCCAATGTGCAGCTGGTAATGACGCCCGTTGGCGGTGACGGGAAGCGCCCGGACCTGCGAATTCGCGATCACATGTTCGGGAAAGGATTGTTGCTGCGATCTTGCGGGAACGGCTGATCCGAAAAGCATGATCGAGCCCAGCACGCTGGCGCATATCGCTCTCATAACGCCCCCTATCGCGCCGCGACTCTTCCGAGCCCTATGGCTAACACCAGCCAGCCGCCGATAAAGGGGGCGGCAAGTGGTTGTTCACGCATTTGACCTAGACCGTCGCTACCCTTGACGTTTTGATTCCGCTGTCTGAAGCCGTCAAAGGTCCGCGACCAATCCCACCCTGCTCTGCCCGACGGCCTGTCTGGTTTCGGGCCGGAAGCGCCAATTGCAGACATTGGGTCAGCTCCAGGAAGTCGACGTTCAATCGCCTTTCCCTCCGAGGACTCCCCCCGTCGACCGAGAACATCGCTTTCGTTCAAGCCGGCAGTTCTCGATCATGCCCTTGTCGGCGCGACGTCGAAGTTCAAGGAGAACACGATGAAGATCGTCAGGACCGGATCGGCCGCGTGGAGCGGCGGCATCAAGGACGGCAAGGGCTCGATCTCGACCGAGAGCGGCGCCCTGCAAGACTACCCCTACGGCTTTGCCAGCCGGTTCGAGGGCCAGCCTGGGTCCAATCCCGAAGAGCTGATCGCCGCGGCCCACTCGGCCTGCTTCACCATGGCCTTGTCCCTGGTGCTCGGCGAGGCGGGCTTGCGGGCCGACCAGATGGACACCTCAGCCAAGGTCACGCTTGAGCAGGTCGAGGGCGGCTACGCGATCACCGCCTCGCACCTGACCCTGAAGGCCCGGATCCCAGGCGCCGACCAGGAGACCTTCGAGAAGCTGGCCGCCGGCGCCAAGGCCAACTGCCCGGTCTCCAAGCTCCTGAACGCCGAGATCACCCTGGACGCGGCGCTGGTCGAGTAGGCGCCGCCGCGTCGAAGACCGCGTGATGAGGGGCTCTTCGTGAACCGATACAGCTTCCTGGACCTCGCCACTTCGGCGAGCGTGAAATCCGCCCAAGCCGAAATGGGTGTCGACCGCCTGTGGACGCCTGGGCGGGTCGATCGGCAATTGGAGGGGTTCACCCCCAACGAGGAGGCCTTCATCGCCGCGCGCGACAGCTTCTACATGGCCAGCGTGTCGGAGGCCGGCTGGCCTTATGTCCAGTATCGCGGCGGGCCGGCCGGCTTCCTGAAGGTCATTGACGAGGTCACGCTGGCGTTCGCGGACTTCCGCGGCAACCGCCAGTACATCAGTGTCGGCAACCTGGACGCCAACGATCGGGTGGCCTTGATCCTGGTCGACTATCCCCGGCGCGCCAGGCTCAAGATCCTGGCCCATGCCGAGCGCCTGACGCTCGATGCCGATCCGGCGCTCCTGGAGAAGGTCATCGACCCCAGCTATCGCGCGAGGCCGGAGCGAGTTTTCCGCCTGCGCCTGGCGGCGTTCGATTGGAACTGCCCCCAGCACATCGTCCCTCGTTTCACCGAAGCCGAAATCGCGCGCGCCGTCCAACCGTTGCACGACAAGGTCGAGGCGCTTGAGGCCGAGAACCAGGCCCTGCGCGAGCGCCTTGGGCGAGGTTAGCGCCGAAACGCCGCGCGCCCTCTTAGGTCAGATGACGGCCCAGGAAGTCTCGCATGAGGTCGGCGATCTCGCGACCATGGGTCTCGAGGGCGAAGTGGCCGGCGTCGAGAAAATGTACCTCCGCCTCCGGGAGGTCGCGGCGGAAGGCCTCCGCCCCCGCCGGCAGGAAGAAAGGATCTCCCGCGCCCCAGACCGCCAGCAGCGGCGGCTTGCGGGTTCGGAAGTAGTCGTGGATGCGCGGGTAGAGCGCGACGTTGCTGACATAGTCGGCGATCAGCTTCAGCTGGATGTCGTCGTTGCCGGGTCGCGACATCAGGGCATAGTCCAGCCAGTAGGCCTCCGGCGCCACCTGGGTCTCGTCCGGCGCGCCGTGGGTGTACTGCCAGCGCGTGGCCTCCAGGGTCAGCATGCCGCGCATCGTCTCGCGGTTGGCCGGCGAGGGATCGGCCCAATAGGCCCGGGTCGGCGCCCAGCCGTCGCTGAGGCCCTCCTCGTAGGCGTTGCCGTTCTGCGAGACGATCGCCGTGACCGCGTCGGGTCGGGCGAGCGCCAGGCGCAGGCCCACCGGCGCGCCGTAGTCGAAGACGTAGATCGCGTAGCGCGTGAGGCCGATCGCGTCGGTGAACGCGGCCATGACCTCGGCCAACTTCGCGAAGCTGTAGTCGAAGCCCTCGGCGACGGTCGTGAAGCCAAAGCCCGGCAAGTCGGGTGCGATCACGTGATAGCGATCGGCCAAGCGCGGGATCAGGTCGCGGAACTGGTGCGACGAGGTGGGAAAGCCGTGCAGCAGCAGGATCGCCGGCCGCTCGGGGTCCCCTGCCTGGCGGTAGAAGACCGAGACCTCGCCGACCTCGGCGCGGCGCAAAACGACATCGGAAAGGACAGGGGCTGGCGACATCGGGACCTCCCGCTCAAAAGTTAGGTCAAGCTCGCCCGGCGATGCGTTGGACCGGGCGCGATGGGGCGCTGGTCGCCCTTGGCGAGGCGGACCACGGCCACCTCCCCAGGGACGCCCCTCGAGATCCGCTAGACGCTGGCCCGGGCGACGGCCTGGGCTTTCTGGAAGCTTTCCATGACCGCGGCGTAGTTCGGCGCCGCCAAGCCGTAAAGCTTGGCCAGCTCCGCGGCCTCCGGGCGCGCCCAGGTGCGATGCAACTCGCTGAGAAGCGCATTGGTCGAGGTCGGCTTGACGCCGCCCTGCACGAAGCGGGCAAGACTCGTGCGCGAGGCCATTTCGCTGGGATCGCCCGAGGCGTCGACCACCGCGTAGACCTCGTAGCCGGCCGCGCGCGCGTCCAGCGCCGGGAACATCACGCAGACGCTGGTCCAGACACCGGCCATGATCAGGGTCTTGCGGCCGGTGGCCTGGACCTGGGCGACGAAGTCGCCGTTGTCCCAGGCGTTCACCTCGCCCTTGCGCGGCACGTAGACGGCGTGGGGCGCCAGCTCGTGGATTTCGGGCATCAGCGGGCCGTTCGAGCCGGAAGGCTCGGACGCGGTCGTGATCACCGGGATGTTCAGAAGCGTCGCCAGCCTGGCGACCATTTCGACATTGCGCCGAAGGTCCGCCACGGCGATGTCCTTGACGGTCTGGAACAGACCCGCCTGGTGGTCCAACAGCAGGATCACCGTGTCGGCGGGATCCAGGAGGGCCGCGCCGCCACCGGTGGGCAGGACGCTCGACTTTGGGTTCGGCGATATCGTCATCGGATTCCTCGAATTTCCACGCTCGGATCGGCGCCGCCTGGGCGCTCCGTGCAAATGGATAATCCGTCGATAAAACCGAATGAGCCAGTAAAGTGCTGTAAACTTTGGTCCTGCCTTCGGCACATGATCAGTCTCTCGCCGACATTTCCCTCATAGATTCCATACCACACGGCGCTTCATTATATTTTGCCAACACCGACTGCAGTTGTTGACCGAGCTTTACCACACATAACCCCAACAACGATCTTCGATGGACTATCCATCTGGCCAACGCCCAGCCCGGGCCCGTTTGCACGATGGAGAACACAATGAAGCGCGCCCTAGCTGGAATGATCGCGGCCTTGGCCGCCTCGGCGGCCGCCAGCGCGGCTCTCGCCGCCGAGAAGCCGGTATCGATCGTGCTCGTGCACGGCGCCTTCGTCGATGCCTCGGGCTGGCGTCCGGTCTACGAACTCCTGTCGAAGAAGGGCTTTGAAGTCCTCATCGTCCAGAACCCGACCATTACCCTGGAGGGTGACGCGACGGCGGCCCGCGAGGCCATCGCTCAGGCCAGGCATCCGGTCATCCTGGTCGGCCATTCCTACGGCGGGGCGGTGATCACCGAGGCCGGGGCCGATCCCAAGGTCAAGGGCCTGGTCTATCTGGCGGCCTTCGCGCCCGACGCTGGCGAGTCCGTCCTGCAACTGGCCAGCACGCCGGTGCCGGGGGCGCCGCCCGCGCCCCTGCTGCCGCCCAAGGACGGGTTCATCCAGATCGATCCGGCCAAGTTCGCCTCGGCCTTCGCCGCCGACGTCGATCCGGCGACTACCCATTTCATGGCGGCCTCCCAGGTTCCTTGGGGTCTCGGCGCGGTGGGGGCCAAGATCACCGCGCCGGCCTGGAAGGCCAAGCCCAGCTACTACCTGCTGGCGACGCAGGACCTGATGATCCCGCCGGCGGCCCAGCGGGCCATGGCGGTGCGGGCCAAGGCCACACTCGTCGAAACGCCGAGCAGCCACGCGGTGATGCTCTCCAAGCCCGGCTACGTCGCCGACTTCATCGAGATGGCGGCCGACGAAACCAAGTAGTCGCGCCGCCCGCCGATCTCGCCGCGCGCCCTGGCGTGGCGAGACCTCTCAAACGCTGAAAACCCCAACCTGAAACTCAAGGAGATTTCCCATGACCCGACTGTTCACGTCCCTGGCGCTCGCCGCCGCCACCTTGGCCGCCACCACCCTGGCGACCGCGCCCCACGCCCTGGCCGCTTCCGCCCCGAAGGCTACGGTCACGCGCCTCGCGCCGCCGGTGATCCACTACCGGGCCGCCACGATCGACGGTGTGAAGGTCTTCTATCGCGAGGCCGGTCCGGCCGATGGTCCGGTGGTGCTGCTGCTGCACGGTTTTCCGACCTCCTCGCACATGTTCCGCAACCTGATCCCGCTGCTGGCCGACAAGTACCGGGTCATCGCGCCGGACTATCCGGGCTATGGCCAGAGCGACGCGCCGGATCACACCAAGTTCGCCTATACCTTCGCCAACCAGGCCGACGTCGTCGACAAGCTGGCGACCCAGCTGGGGGCCAAGCGCTACGCCCTCTACGTCATGGATTACGGCGCGCCGATCGGCTACCGCCTGGCGCTCAAGCACCCCGAGCGGGTCAGCGGCCTGATCGTCCAGAACGGCAACGCCTACAATGAAGGCCTGCAGTCGCCGTTCTGGGATCCGATCAAGGTCTACTGGAAGGACCGCTCGCAGAAGAACCGCGACGCCCTCAACAGCCTGGTCACCCTGGACATCACCAAGTTCCAGTACACCGACGGCATGGGCGACGTGGCGCGCATCAGTCCCGACAACTGGGTCCATGACCAGGCCCTGCTCGACCGTCCGGGCAACCGCGACGTCCAGCTGGACATGCTCGGAGACTACGGCTCCAACGTGCCGTTCTATCCGGACTTCCAGAAGTTCTTCCGTGATCGCCAGCCGCCGACGCTGATCGTCTGGGGCAAGAACGACAAGATCTTCCCCGAGGAAGGCGCCCATCCCTATCTGCGCGACCTGCCCAAGGCCGAGATCCACATCCTCGACTCGGGCCACTTCGCCCTGGAGGACCGTCTCGACGTCATGGCGCCGCTGATCCACGACTTCCTGGACCGCAAGGTCGCCAACTAGACCTGACGCCTACGCATCCGATGTCCGCGACGCGCCTAGCGCGCCGCGGACATCACGCGTTGGGGTTGGGCGAAAACACCCTCGATCCAGGCCTCGTCACGGGCGGTCAGCTCGATGCACAGGACCCGGCGCGACGTCACCGACGCCGCGCCCACCCCGGCCTCGCCGGGCAGGTCGACGACCACCGAGCGCATCGCCTGCGTCAGCAAGGCGACCATGTTGTGGAACCGCTCCTCCAACGGGCCGACGGGCGCGGGATGGGCTTCGCCGACGAGGGGCTGCGGCGACGCCATGGCCGCAAGGGTCGTGGAGGCTTCGCTGCATTCGACAGGCGCAATGAACCTGTAGCCTCGACCGTTCACGGTGGCGATGTACTGGGCGAGGTCCGCGTCGTCGTCGAGCGCACGGCGCAAGGCGGCGATATGGACCTTGAGATTTCCCTCGACGACCGTGGTGCTGGGCCAGGCCTCTTCCAGCAGCTCGCGCTTGCTGAGCACTTCGCCGGGACGCTGGACGAAGGCGGTCAGCAGATCCAGGGCCCGGCACCCGATGCGAACGGCCTGGCCGTTCTTCAGCAGGAGCTGGCGCCGCGGGATGAACAGATACTCGCCGAAGGCGAAGGTCGGAGCGTGGGTCATGAGCGTGTCGCTCCGTTCCGCGGGTCCACGCCACCCGCATCGCGGCGGCGGATTGATTTCCAAAGGTTCGACAAGCCACCCTCCTCTGATTGAGCTTCAAGGCTAGGGCGCTGGGTCGGACGGGTTCAATTCGTCCATGGTCGCGCTCCTATCCCCGCGGGGCGTGTCGTGTTCGACCTTGGTCTAGTCGGGGCTAGCGCCTTGCGCGGCGCGGCTCCTCGGCGCCCCTTCGGATCGCACCGACGGCCGACGAGCCCGGTCTCGAGGCCGCCTCGCGCCCAATGATCACGTTCGCGCTAGCCGAAGGTCGAACGCGCCTAGACCTTGGTCAGGTGGAAGCAGGGCCTGGATCACGCTAGTTTAAGGCCACGCCGGACAGGCAGGACAAAGGCCCCCTTGTGGCGCCGCCGCGCGTCACGCCCCAGACAGCCGAAAGATCAGATTCTGGAACAGCTCTATAGCGACATCGAGCGCCTGAGCCTTCTGCCCGAAACGTGGAAGGGCCTTGACCCGACCTCGATCGCGGAGGGCGTGCTCGACACCCTGCTCGACATGCTCGCGCTGGATTTCGTGGGCCTGCGCTTCAACGACACCACACACATTTTCCTGCGCGTGGCCCCGGCTTTCGGCGACACGTGTTCGGCGGAAGCGATCCGCGCCGCCCTGGAAACCTGGTCCGCCACCGGCGCACCCGAGGTCATGCGGACCTTAAGCGAAGGATCGATGTCGGTCGTCCAATGCCCCCTGGGCGAGAACGCCAGCATCGGCGTGATCCTGGCCGGCGCGCGCCGCGCCGCCTTCCCGGATCGGATGGAGCTGTCGAAGCTCAGGCTCGCCGCGTCACAGGCCGGTCTGGCGTGCCGCGAGATGCGCGACCTCAGCGACCGCCAGCCGCCCGCGGATTTCCGCGACAAACCCCTTTCGGAGGCCGCCTTGGCGGAAAGCGAATGGCGGCTGCATCTTACCATCAACACCATCCCGACCATGGCCTGGTCGACCACGCCGGATGGACTGATCGACTTCTGTAACCAGAACTTCGTCGACTATGTCGGGTGGACGGCCGAGGAGATCAGCGGCCAGGGCTTCTGGCCGATCTTCCACCCGGACGACACCGCTCACCTGCTGGCCTCCTGGCAGGAGATCCTGGCCACCAAGCGCCCCCGCGACGTCGAGGGCCGCATCCGGCGCGCCGATGGCCAGTACCGCTGGTTCGTGCTGCGGCAGAACCCGCTGTTCGACGCGGATGGCGCCGTCATCAAGTGGTATGGGGCCGGCGCCGACATCGAGGATCGCAAGCGCGCCGAGACCGCGCTCGAAGAGACTCAGGCCGCCCTGCTGGCGAGCGAGCAGAACCTCAACCTGATCATCAATTCGCTGCCGGTCCTGGTCTGGTCGGCGCGGCCCGACGGCAGCGCCGATTTCATCAATCACAGCTGGCGTGAGTACGCCGGGGAACCGGCCGACAAGATCCTTGAATGGGGCTTCCTTGATCTCTACCACCCCGACGACGTGGCGGGCATGGTCGAGATTTGGAAGCGGGATCTGGCCCACAGCGATCAGACCTCGCTGAAGGGGCGTATCCGCGGCGCCGATGGCCAGTACCGCTGGTTCTATTTCGCGGGCCGCAAACTCACCGACGCCAATGGCGTGGTCCGATGGTTCGGATGCAATGTCGATATCGAGGACCTGCAGCGCGCCGAAGACGCGCTGCGCGCCAGCGAAGCGGCGCTGCGCGAGAGCGAACGTGCCCTAAGCCTGATGCTTGACGCCATTCCGGCGATGGCATGGTCGACGACGGCTGACGGCTATGCCGACATGTTCAACAAGAGCATGGTCGATTACCTGGGCCGGTCGATGGAAGAGCTCGCGGGCGTCGGGTTCCTGGCTCAGTTCCATCCCGACGATGTCGACCGCATGCTTGCCGAGTGGCAGGCGATGATGGCCTCGGGCGCCGGCGGCGATATCGAGGGCCGCTCCCAGCGCGCCGACGGCGAATATCGCTGGCTGATCTGCCGTTGCAGCCCGTTGCTGAACGCGCAGGGCGAAGTCGTCCGCTGGTACGGCGTCAATCTGGACATCGAGGACCGCAAACGCGCCGAGGCCGCGACGCAGGCCAGCGAGAGTAATCTGAGCCTGATCCTGAATTCCCTGCCGGTTCTGATCTGGTCGGCCAAGGCTGGCGGCAGCGCCGATTTCATCAATCAGCGGTACCTGGACTATGTCGGCCTTCCCACTGAAGCGATCCTGGACTTCGGCTTCGCCGATGTGATCCACCCCGACGATGTGGACGGCTTGCTGGAGACCTGGCGCCTGGCCCAGGATCAGGACACCTCGTTCGCGCAGGCCAGGATTCGGCGGTTCGACGGCGAGTATCGGTGGTTCTACTTAATTGGGCAGAAGTTTTACGACGCGAACGGGACTGTGCGTTGGTTCGGCGTCAATATCGACGTCGAGGACCACAAGGACACTCGAGATGCGCTGCGCGCAAGCGAGGCAGCGCTGCGGGAAAGCGAGCGGCAACTTCAGCAGATTGTCTCCTCGATCCCGGGCCTGACCTGGTCATCGGATGAGCGCGGCGCCACGACCTTCTGGAGCCGGCAGTACCTGGACTATGCGGGCGCCAAGCTGGAAGACGTTCTGGGCTTTGGGTTTGTGGACTACATCCACCCCGACGACCGTGAACACGCCATGGACACCTGGGCCACGACGCTCACTTCGGGCAGGCCCGGAGAGGCCGAGCTGCGTTTGCGCCGAGCCGACGGGGTGTATCGGTGGTTCCTGATCCGGGCCTGCCCCTTCTTCGACGAGGCAGGCAATCTCACCCAGTGGTTCGGCGTCAATGTCGACATCGAGGACAGGAAGGGCGCGCAGGACGCCCTTCAGGCCAGTGAGGCGGCGCTGCGGGAAAGCGAGCGGCAGCTCCAGCAGATCGTTTCCTCGATTCCCGGGCTGACCTGGAAGGCCGACGCCCAAGGCAATGTGACCTTCTGGAGCAAGGGTTTCCTGGATTATGGCGGTGCCACGATCGAGGACATCGTTGGCTACGGGTTCATGAATTATCTGCACCCGGACGATCACGACCGGGTCATGGAGGTCTGGAACGGCATTCTGCAGTCGGGAACCCAGGGCGAGTCGGAGGTGCGCATACGCCGGGCCGACGGCCAGTACAGGTGGTTCCTGTGGCGAGCCAGTCCGTTCTTCGACGGCGCTGGCAACGTCACCCAGTGGTTCGGCATCAACGTCGATATCGAAAACCGCAAGCGCGCAGAGGAGAACCTGCGTCAAAGCCAGAACGAACTGGCCCACGTGACGCGGATGACGACCATGGGCGAACTCGCGGTTTCGATCGCACACGAGGTCAACCAGCCGCTGATGGCGGTCGTCACCAATGCCGGGGCTTGCCTGCGCTGGCTGAATGGAGACCCGCCGGATCTGGCCATGGCGCGTCAGGCCGCCGAGCGCATCGTGCGTGACGGACACCGGGCAGGCGACATCATCACCAGCCTGCGCAATCTGGCGCGCAAGTCCGCGCCGCGCCTGGATCGGGTGTGCCTGGATCAGGTCATCCCGGTGGTGCTTGACCTGCTGCAGGGCGAGTTCAGGCGCCACGGCGTTGTCGCCAAAGCGGAGCTCGGCGATTTCAGCATCACCATCCGCGGCGACAGCACCCAGTTGCAGCAGGTCGTGCTGAACCTGGTCATGAACGCCGTCGAGGCGATGGCCAGCGCGGCGGCGAGCGTACGACGCCTGACCGTCAGCGCCGAAATCCGCGACGGCGATGCGCTGGTCACGGTCGCGGACACCGGACCCGGGCTGGGGACTGAAGACCCCGATCGCCTGTTCGAGGCCTTCTTCAGCACAAAGACCGAGGGGATCGGCATGGGCCTTTCAATCTGCCGCTCGATCATCGAAGCCCACGGCGGCAGGATCTGGGCTTCCAACGGGGCGCGTGGCGGCGTCTTCAGTTTCACCCTGCCCTTGGCGGAAGGATACGGCTTTGATGTCTCCAACGGCTAAGGACGGCGAGGGCGAGCGCGTCGTCGCCGTTATCGATGACGACGAAAGCGTTCGCGAAGCGCTGCGCGGCCTCTTCCAATCGGTGGGCCTGGTGACGGAGCTCTACGGCTCGGTGCAGGCGTTCATCGACGCCGGCCAAATGGAACGTGCTGGGTGCATCGTTCTGGATATCCGCCTGCCGGGTCGCAGCGGCCTTGAGTTCCAGGAGGCCCTGGCCAGGAGCGGCGCGGCCCAGTCGGTCGTGCTCATCAGCGGTCACGTCGACGTCCAGATGGCGGTGCGGGCCATGAAGGCCGGCGCCATCGACGTGCTGACCAAGCCCGTGCGCGAGCAGGATCTCCTGGAGGCTGTGAACAGGGCCTTGGCCGCCGATCGGCAACGCCGGGAAGAGGCCAAGGGCGGGCAGGCGCTGCGCGCGCGACACAGGACTCTCTCCGAACGTGAGCGGCAGGTTTTCGCCTTGGTGGCGGCCGGCTTGCTGAACAAGCAAATCGCCGATCGCGTCGCCATCACCGAAGCGACCGTCAAGCTTCACCGCAGCCAGGTCATGAAGAAGATGGAGGCTGGGTCCTTGGCCGATCTGGTGCGGATGGCCGATCTGCTGGCCAAGGCCGAGGCGAGCCCGGAACTCTGAGCCGGGCGTCTCGCCGGGGACGGGTCGCCCGTCCCCGGCGAGGACTCAGGCCTCGTTCATGAAGCCGCGCAGCAGGGCGTTATACTGCTCCGGTTTCTCGTTCATCGTGAGGTGCGAGCACCCGGTCATCACGGCCAGGCGCGCCTTGCCGGCGATGCCCTCGCGAAGGGTCTCGTGGCAGTCGAGGGTGACCTCGTCGAACTCGCCGGTGGTGATCAGGGTCCTCTGGGTGATCGCCTTGAGGTCCTTGCGACGATCCCAGTCCTTGATCTTGCCGACGATGGTGAACTCGTTGGGTCCGTTGAGCACGCGATAGGCCGGCGATTTGGAGAGCGCCTCCAGCGTCGCCAGCACCTCGGGGCTCGGTGGAACCCGCAGAACGAAGGCGTCGTAGAACTTCTGAACCAGCTCGGCATATTCCGGCGTGGCCGTCTTGCCGGCTTTCTCCAGGGCATGGATCTTGGCGCTCCAGCCGTCAGGCATGGTGGCGAACAGGCGATCGAACCCGGCCATGACCTGGGGGATGCTGGCCATGGCGCCGCTCAGGATCAGGCGGTCGACGCCCCTGCCCCGCCCTTGGCAAAGATACTCGACGGCCAGCAAGGCGCCCCACGAGTGACCAAGCAGGATGACCCGGTCCAGACCCAGAGCGGCGCGCACGGCGTCCACCTCATCGACCGAGCGCTGGATCGAATAGACGCTTTCGTCTTCCGGCGCGTCCGCTCTGCCACAGCCCAGCTGATCGTAGAAGATCACCGGGCGTTCGTCGGCCAGCGCCCGCAACGGGAGGAGATAGTTGTGCGACGAACCGGGGCCGCCATGCAGCGTCAGCAACGGCGTCTTGCCGCCCGACCCGAACTTTCGCCAAAAGATCCGGCCGCCAGGCACGGCGGCATAGCCCTCGGCCTGGGGCGCGGCGGCGAAGGCGGCGGCGGCCGAAGTCGCCAGGGTCGCGCCCAGCAGTGTAGCGCCCGATTGCAAGGCGCGCCGACGGGTCCAGTTGCTGGTGGTCATGGTCGATACTCCGGAAGATGACTGAAGGGGCTCCCCGCGCCTGAACAGCGTCTAGCGCGTGCGCGCAGGCGCCACGAGAAAGCGAAATGAAACTCAAGATTTCCAGGAAGGGGCTTGCCGCCCGTGCCTCCGGCTAGGCCGAAAATCGACCTGCGGCGGCTTGGCGCCGCCACCGTCCCGGTGTGCATCCCATGAGATTGCCGAACGTCCGCGTGAAGTGCGCCTGATCGGAAAAGCCGCAGGCTAAGGCGATCTCACAAAGCTTGCCGGCGCCGCCGACCAAGAGCCCTCGCGCGCGTTCAACCCGGCGAGCGGCCACGAATCTGGAGAATGTGACGCCAAAGGACTGGCGAAAGCGTCTGGAGAAATAGCCAGGGCTGAGACGGGCATGAGCCGCCGCCACGCTCAGCGACATCGCGCCGTGCAGGTCTGCGTCGACATAGTCGCGGACCCGTTTGACCTGCCATGGGAGCAGGCCTGCCCAGCGCTCGCCTTGCGCGCGGGCCGACGGGTCTGACCCGACCCGCCGGTCACGGCTGTCGCCGAAGACATCCGCGCGGGAATCGAGACGCGCGCGGGCGGTCGGCATGAAGGTCATCAGGCCCGAGGCGGGCAGGACCGCTGGGCGCGTCGCCGAAGGGCTTTGGGCAAACTGCATGGGTCGTCTCCGCCACTGTGATTTCACTTAGCAGCCTAGGAGAGACGTGCACCGTCGTGGCGTTAAGTGCAGTAAACCTCAGTCAAGTTTGATATTCGGCGGCCTCGATGCAGGTTTCGCCTCGATCACGCCAATGAAGACCGCTCGACCTGGTCATGCTGGCCCGCCCGGGGCTTAAGGCCTCGTCAAAAACGGTACTGAACGATCGCCATCACGAAGTCGCCGTCGCGACCGCCGGCCGCCTTGACCGCTGCGTCGACCTCTTGACGCAGCGCCTCGACCTGCAGCTTGACGTTCCGCGTCGCCTGCCAGCTGGCGTCGGCTTGCAGCGCATGCCCCACCGCCTTGGCTCGCGAGCCCAGCGAGCCTGGCAGCACCACGGACGGCTGTAGGTAGACGGCGTCGCCGCCGGTCTGACGGGCGCGATCCAGGTAGCTGACCTCCAGGGAAATCGCCTTGGTGGGCGACAGCCCCAGGCTCGGCCGGATCGCCATCAGGTTGGACCAGCTGGTCAGGCTGCTTTCGTTGAAATAGGCGCCTTTCGGAAACAACGGGTTGAAGGTCTGCAGCCGGGCGTCGTTGGGATTCTTGTCGCCCGAGCCGGCGTCGAGGCGCAGGCCGATCCGAGGTTTCCAGGGCGCGGCCAGGGTATAGCCGCCACCGACCGATCCGCCCCAGGCACGGATCCTTTGCCCGGCGAAGCCGCCGCGCTGGATCATGCCCTCGGCCTCGAAGTCGATCGCACCGACCTGCCCCGCCAGGCGCGCGCCTAGGCTCCTGCGGCGCTCGTCCCCGGTGACCGCGCCGAACCTGGCGCCGTCGCGCTCAAGCTCCAGCGCATAGACATCGAGGTTGAGATGGGACGCCAAGCGCCCCGCGGCGTAGACGCCATAAAAGTGCTGCGCGCGATTGCTGGGATCGTTGAACGCGCCCCGAGCGATCGTGACAGGCGTGACATAGAACGCGTCCAGCCGCAGCCCCTTGGTCTGGCGAGTCACCCGCAGACCGTCGAAGCTCTGGCGGATGTTGGGGCCCTCGCGCACCGAGACGAACCGCTGGGTGGGGCTGAGCATCAGCTCCTGCCGCCCCAGGCGCAGGCGCCAGAGCCGGTCGGCGTCCGGCGTGACGTCGATGAAACCGACCTGTGCGTCCAGCCCGTCGCGATCGGTGAGCGCCGGAGCGTCGGACTTGCCGACGTCGCGATGCCAGCCCAGCTCGCCATAGACCCGGACGCGGTCGTTCAGGTGCAGGTCGGCGCTGAACAGGCTCCGCACCAGGCCGTAGGTGTCGGCCGGTTCGCCGGCGACGCCGAAGCGCGGGGCGTCGATCGCATCGATCCTCAAACGGGCCTCGCCGCCAAGGGTCAGATAGGCGTCGCCGCCGACTGGTATGTAGCGCAGGGCGTCCAGGCCCGTGCGATCCGTCGTGGCCAGATGGGCATAGGTCTCGTCGGAGCGGATCGGCTTAAAGGCCTCGGCGGCTTGGGCGGCGCTGGCGCTGGCCAGGATGGCGACGAGCGCGGTCGCAGCGAGGTTCATGACCGCTCTCCCCGAACGGCGTGGAGAATCGCCAGCACCGCCACCACGATAACGCCCAGCGCAAGGCTCCAGGCGCCGGCGACCAGCACCCCGATCGCGCCGCCCATGGCGCCGAGCGCGAAGGCCGTCACGGGGGGCCAGGTCTTGCGGATCCGCGCCTTCAGCGCCTCGTCGGGACGGCCACGGGCGATGGCCAGATCGACGATGTCGATCGCCACCTGGGTTACGTTGCCGGTCATCATGGTCGTCGGCGCCAGATGGGTGAAGACGACGCGCGCGCCGACGTTCTGCACCGCCATGGCCGCCACCCCCGTCAATCCGGCCAGCATGACGGACGGCGCGTTGGCGCTGGCGGCGGGCAAGGCCCACACGGTCAGGAGCATGAAGCCCGCTAGCAGGACCGCCTGCAACGCCAGGACCAAGACCTCGCAAGGCTGGCCCCGGGCGTTGCGCCAGCGGATCAGCGCGTAGGCAGCCGCCACCGCGCCGATGAACACCGGCAGGGCCAGGAGCTTGGTGGCCACGCCGCCGGCGTCGCCCGCCAGCCCCACGCCCAGCATGACGATATTGCCGGTGGCGTGGGCGACGAAGAGGCCAAACAGCAGCACGAAGCCGATCACGTCGACATAGCCGCCGACGAAGGCCATGCCCACGCCGGTCACGCCGGCCAGGCGGGTCTCCTTGGTCAGGATCGAGCTCGGGCTCATGCGGCGCGCTCCTTCTCGACGAGGGCCGCCGCGACCATGAAGCCGCCGATCAGGCCGATGTGCTCGAGGAAGGTGTTCATGGCGTGGAAGCGCTCGGCCGGATCAGCGACCGTCCAATAGGGATGGGCGATCAGCGTGGCCAGGGCGGTGAAGACCCCCAGCGCCCCCGCCGCCAGCCAGCTCAGCCGGCCAGCGATCAACAGGACGGAGCCGCCCAGCTGGACGGCGATCGTGGCGGCGACCACCAGGCCCGCGGGCCGAAGGCCGAAGTGCGCCGCCTCGCCGAGCGCGTCCGGCCAATGGGTCAGCTTGTAAAGGCCGGCGAACCAGTAGGGCGTAGTGAGGACCGCGCGCGCGACAGGCCCGAACACGGGGGCCCGCAGCAGGGCGGCGATGGGTCGGGGCGTGGTCATGATCATATCGCCCAGCAGCCGCAGCCCATGGCGCCCCAGAAGGAGCGTGCATCGCTGGTCGGAGCGTCCCGCGTGTAGGCGGACGCGTGGTCGTGGCCGTGGACGTTGCAGCCGCTGGCGCAGCCACAGGCCGAGGCCAGGGCGCGGGCATGGCCGCGCGAACGATCCTGGTAGCCGCCGAAGGTCCGCACCGGCGACCAGTCGGGCATCGGCGGCGGCAGGACTGGCGCCAGCTTGTCGTATCCGCCCTGGCCGTGGACCACCTTGCCGCCCAGCAAGGTCAGCACGGACGACAGGTGCGGGATCTCGTCCTCGGGCACGGTCATGTAGTCGTCGGCGAGCACCGCCAGGTCGGCCAGTTGGCCGACGGCGATCTGGCCCTTCTTGCCTTCCTCGTTCGAGAACCAGGTGTTGGCGGTGGTCCACAGGCGCAGGGCCTCCTCGCGGTCGAGACGGTTGGCGGGCGGATAGAGCCGCGTACCGCCGACCGTCTTGCCGGTCACCAGCCAGTTTAGCGAGACCCAGGGGTTGTAGCTGGCCACGCGGGTGGCGTCCGTGCCGGCTCCGACCGGGACGCCAGCCTTCAGCATCTTGTTGATCGGCGGCGTCGCCTCAGCCGCCTTCGCGCCATAGCGGTCGATAAAGTACTCGCCCTGGAACGCCATCCGGTGCTGCACGGCGATGCCGCCGCCCAGGGCCGCGATACGGTCGATGTTGCGGTCGCTGATCGTCTCGGCGTGGTCGAAGAACCAGTGCAGCCCGTCGAACGGCATGTCCTTGTTGACCTTCTCGTAGACGTCCAGCGCCCGCGTGATGGTCTCGTCATAGGTGGCGTGCAGTCGCCAGGGCCAGCGGTTCTCGACCAGATGGCGGATCACCGGCTCGAGATCGCTCTCCATGTTGGCCGGCATCTCGGGACGCTCGACCCGGAAATCCTCGAAATCGGCGGCGCTGTAGACCAGCATCTCGCCCGCGCCATTGTGGCGGTAATTGTCGTCGCCCTGCCCCGGCTTGACCTGCTTGGACCAGCTTTGGAAGTCCGACAGCTCGGCCTTGGGCTTCTGGGTGAACAGGTTGTAGCTGATGCGCAGGGTCAGCTGGTCGTCGGCATGCAGCTTCTCGACGATCTCGTAGTCGTCCGGATAGTTCTGGAAGCCGCCGCCGGCGTCGATCACCCCGGTCACGCCCAGGCGGTTCATCTCGCGCATGAAGTGGCGGGTGGAGTTGAGCTGGTACTCGGGCGGCAGTTTGGGACCCTTGGCCAGGGTGGCGTAGAGGATCGTCGCATTGGGCTGGGCCAGCAGCAGGCCCGTGGGCTCGCCCGAGGCGTCGCGCTGGATCTCGCCGCCGGGCGGGTTGGGCGTGTCCTTGGTGTAGCCGACGGCGCGCAGGGCGGCCCGGTTGAGCAGGGCGCGGTCATAGAGGTGGAGGATAAACACCGGCGTCTCGGGCGCGGCGGCGTTGATCTCGTCCAGGGTCGGCAGCCGTTTTTCGACGAACTGGTGCTCGGTGAAGCCGCCGACCACGCGCACCCACTGCGGCGGCGGGGTGTTGGCGGCCTGCTTCTTCAGCATGGCCATGGCGTCGGCCAGGGTCGGCACGCCGTCCCAACGCAGCTCCATGTTGTAGTTCAGCCCGCCACGGATGATGTGCATGTGGCTGTCGATCAGGCCGGGGATCACGCGGCGGCCCTTCAAGTCGATGATGGTCGGATTCGGGCCGGCGGCGGCGCGGACCTCGCCCTCCTCGCCCACGGCGGCGAACTTGCCGTCGCGGACCAGGGCGGCGTCGGCGCGCGGGTTGGAGCGGTCGAGGGTCGTGAACTTGCCGTTGACGAGCAGCAGGTCGGTCATGGGGCCGGGCCTCCGGGGCTGGGCGAAAGCGGAACTGGACAGGAAGGCCGCGCCGAGGGCGACGGCTTGGCGACGATCGAGCGGGTTCATGCCTGGCCACCTTTAGGATCGGGGCCGTCGCCTGCGATGGCTTGTGGACCCAGCACCTGACCGGCGCATTCCGGGGTCTTGAGATGGGCCACGACGGGCGCCTTGGTCATCAGGCGCTTGGCGATCGGGACCGCCTGTTCGCCCAGCAACATGCCGAGCAGGCCCAGAAGGGCGATGGCCGGCGGGGCGGGTGAGCGAACATTGAGCAGCGAATAAATCACGCCCACGAGCAGCCCGACGCCGAGCGAAAGGAGGTAGGGTTTCATGACGGGGCTCCAAAACGGGAGGCGGCTCGACGCCGCCCCCCGTCCGCTATCGGGTTAGGCGGCGGCCGCGTCTTGTTCAGAAGCGTCGAACATCGTCTTGGCGTAGGTGATGCCAAGGCCGTAGGCGCCGCCCCGTTCGCGGGCGATCCCGGTGGTCAGGTCGTAGGTCTCGCCGCGCGCCCAGTCGCGCTGCAGCTCCAGCAGATATTGCAGCGAGGTGATCGGCTGGGCTCCGGCCTGGATCATGCGCGCCACGGCGCGCTCGTGCGCTTCGTCGGAGACGTCGCCGCTGGCGTCGGTGATCACATAGACTTCGAAACCCTGGTCCAGAGCCGAGAGCGCGGGACCGACGATGCAGACCGAGGTCCAAAGACCGGCCAGGACGATGCGGGTCTTGCCAATGGCGTTGACCTCGGCGATCACCGCCGCGTCTTCCCAGGTGTTCATCGACGTGCGGTCAAGCAGCGCCTTACCCGGAAAGGGCGCGGTGACTTCCGAGAACATCGGGCCGGAAAAGCCCTTCTCGGCGACGGTGGTCAGGATGGTCGAGACGCCAAAGCCGGCGGCGGCGCTGGCGACCAGGCCGGCGTTGTTGCGCAGCTCGGTGGCCGAGATCGACTTGGTCGCGAAGGCCATCTGCGATTGGTAGTCGATCATGATCAGGGTGTGGTCGGCGGCGCTCAGCAGGCGAGCGCCCGGGGTGGCGGTGGCTTGGATCATGGCTGGGTCCTTCGGTGCTTGGAGGACCGCTCTCGGCCGCCCCGTTGTTCTGACAAGGACACCTTGGACGCAACACATCACCGCATAAATGGAAAGTATCGAAACCTATTGTTTCCAAAATTGGCCCGACGGGGCACCTCGGCCCACCAGAACCGCGGGACGGTCGAACCGTTCACAGCGCGGCATTCTTTTTGTCAAAAATCTCAAGCCTTAGTCGGCTGCGCGCCAGGAGCGGACTTAATGCCCCCTCCCCATAAGCGACATTCAGCAGAGCCTCCGCAACGGATGATACCGCTCATCCTGTGGAGCTGGGCAGAACTTTAGCATTCCCCACACAAGCCGAGGCCCCTAGGCGGCCGACGACGGCGGAGGCGGCGTCCCCTTACATCGGTAACGATAAAGCCAACTCAAGCTCGGACGGCTCTGATAAATCGTGCGGCGGCAGCCTCTGGCCGCGGCGCGGGTCCGGCGATGGACGCGCCCGAGGCCACGGGGGCCGCGCCGCTGGTTTCCAGACGCCCACACTGCCCCCCAGTCCGGCCGATTTGGATGCGCTGCGAGGGCGTAACTGCCGGCTCGCCTTCGAACACGCCTCGAAAAGGATTGTACGATGCCATCGGTTCTCATCACTGGAAGCTCATCTGGCTTCGGCCTCGAAATCGCTCGGATGTTTCTTGAGCGGGGGTGGCGAGTTGTCGCCACCATGCGGACCGTGCGCGAAGACTTGCTCCCCGTTTCCGACCATCTGAGCGTCCTCCCCTTGGACGTGACGGATTCGGCGAGCATCGCCCGTGCGGTCGATATGGCCGGAGATATCGATGTGCTCGTAAATAACGCGGGCATCGGCATGGCGAACGCGCTCGAAGGCGTTTCGATGGACGCCATCCGGCGAGTGTTTGAGACGAATTCCTCGCCGCTGACCTGCCTGGTCGGCGACCGCTCGTACGAGGCCGAGATCACCCTTGAGCTGACCGGCGAAGCCGAAGCCGGGATTCTGCTGTTCTACAATCACAGGGCCTTCGTGGGCCTGGGCTTCACGTCCACGGCCCTGAAGATCTTCGAATACTCCGAGGAGCTGCCTTGGGCGCGCACGCCCCACGACGCGCGCAAGCTGCGCCTGCGGGTCAGCAATATCGAGAATGTCGTCACCTACCACTACTCGTACGACGACGGCCGCACCTGGATCCGCCACGGCACGCGGATGGAGGTCTCGGGCCTGCATCACAACGTGTTCGGCGGGTTCCTGTCCTTGCGGATCGGCCTCTACGTCGCCGGAACGGGCGAGGCGCGGCTGAGCGACTTCCGCTACCGCGCCAACCCGTCGGTGGCGGCCGAGAGCAGGGCGTAGTCGCTCCCAGGTGATCCCGGATGGGCTTTCGGAGGTCCAGGGATGACGCATCGGGGTAGGCGTACTTCGCCGCCCAGCCGCGGCGAGAGCGCGGCCGCGGCCAGGGAGACACGCCGCGTGAAACCCGTAGCTCGACCAAAAGACAAGGCGCCTCTCCTTCGCGTCACGAGCAAAGATCATCGTCAAAGAAAACAGAACTCTCTCGCGCCTGTCGGCAGCGTGGGCGACCAGGGCTCGCACGGGGCGCGCCACCATCGCTCGACTTGCGCGTTGCTGAATCCAGGAGATGACCATGCCAAGCTTGGGGGGAGCCATGCGAAAGATCGTTCTCGGAATCCTGCTCGCCTTCGTCCTAACCCCCTTCCCGGCGATAGCTCAGGGCGTGTTCGACATGGGCGCGCTGACCAACACCCTGTCCCAGGGCGCGCTCGTCCAATCAGAGACCGCCCGCGCTCGAACCAACCAGATCTTCCGCCCGCAGGCGCGCGTTCCTCGGAGCCAAGCCGTCGATCGTGCGGCGCTCCTCTATCGCCCCGACATGACTGTGCGTAAGCGCAACATGACCCAGATCGTCGAGCGGCTGCGCCGCGTGGATCCGGTCGGCGCCGCCGACTTACAGCGCACGTTCGCAAGCCGGGATGTCATCGCGGAGATGGACCGGGTGATGCGCCCCGTGGGCCTCAAGCCCGACAACGTCGCCGACGCCGTCGCGACCTACCTCGTCACCGCCTACTACGGGGTACGGGGATCGACCGAGGGCGAGCCGCACGAGTTCAAGGCGGTCAGCGCCCAGGTCGGCCGCGCCCTCGGCGCCGATCCGGCGTTCACCAGCGCCAGCGACGCCTCCAAGCAGGAGATGGCCGAGTCGATGCTCGTGCAGGCGGTGCTCGCCAACCAGGCCGTCCAGGCGGCGCAGAAGCAGCCCTCGGCGATGCCGGCGGTCAAGGCCGCGATCGGCCAGGGAACGCGCTCGAGCTTCGGCATGGACCTGACGCGGGTCCGCCTCGGGGCCGACGGACTTCGGTGACGCGGGTAGCCGATCAGCCGCTCGGCGCCGCTGTAAACCGTTCCGCGGCCGGGCCGTCGATGACGCCGGTTCGTCTTGGCACGAAGCCCTCGTCGGTAAGATCCATGGCGTCGAGATTCAAGCCTGACGCCCGCGCGCCCTGCCGCACCGCGTCCGCGAGGCGGCGAGAAAGGTCGCGATCGTTTTTGGCGCGCTCGATATAGGCGCCGATCAGCATCGCCCGGAGGAGGTTGGCTTCGGCCATCTCCTGCTTTGCCGCGTCGCTCGCGGTCGCAAAGCCAGGCGCCGAAGCGATGGCTTGCGCCGCTTGCGCGCGAACCGCGGAGATCTGCGCCATGGGCGGCGTATCGGCCCGCTGACGCGAGGCCAACCACGCGTTCAGCCACCAGATGGCGTAGGCGTCGGCGACGTTGTCGACATGCATGCCAAATCCGGCGAGTTCGCGCGTCATCTTGCCCATCACGTCGGAGGTGGCCAGTTCCCTCTCGAGCATCGCCGCGCCCACGGGATCCTTTTTCCGCGACTTTGCGACGAACATCGCGAAGTTGGCGCGGCGGCGCTCCATGGACGGCCTGTAGGTCAGCCGCCCCGCCGGTGTTGGCGCGGCCCGCGCACGACTGCGAGGACGAGCCGCCGATTCCCGCGCCGCCTGCATCACGGTCTCCTCCATCGCGTAGATGCCCATTCCGGTCATGTCCATGACACCGCCAACGTCTTGGCTTGCGGCGGGTGTGGCCAGGGCTCCAAGGAGACGCTTCAGCACGAGCGCTGGAACGCGAACGATGCGAGTTCCGCCTCGATCATTTTGCGCGTTCGGCGTTCGCGGAAATCAGAGTGACCACCGCGGCTGGAACCGCTGCGGCGCCGGCCGCCCGCGCTGCGGGGGGCGGCCAGTCGCCACGCAAGGCCAGCGTCCGGATCTGACGTGGCGAGGGCGTTGGCTCGGGCCAGCCAAGCCTCTTGAGCCGCGCCGCCAAGCGGCGCTGTGCACGGGCTTCCATCTCGGATGTGGTCAACATCGGCATGATCACCGAACTGGCCAGGTTGGCGCCGCCGCTGTCGATCGCCCAAGCGTCGGCGCCGCGGTCGAGCAGGAGCTCGGCGATGCGGAAGTGCTCCATGTCGAGCGCCATATGCAGCGGACGGTTGCCCGTCGCCTCCATCACATTGGGATCGGCCTTGAAATCCAGAAGCATACGCACAGCGCCCAAGGCGTTCAGCGTGATCGCCGTGCGCAATGGCCCGCTCGGATGACCGCGAGGATTGGGACTGGCTCCGGCTCGCAGCAACTGGTGCGCGAGCCCCGTATCCTCAGCGCGCAGGGCCAACCGAAGCGGCAGGCCTCGGTCGTCGAGACCGTTCAACGGCGCGCCGCTTCGCACGATCAAGGCGACCGCCTCCGGTCGGCAGGTCGCGACCGCCACCGACAGCATGTCGTGGTGCGCTCCAACCCGGCGCATCGCCAGGGTCGGATCGGCGCGCAGCAGCCGTCGCGCCTGGTCGAGGCGGTCGTCGAACAGAGCCCTGGCGAGATCGCGCGCCTCGGTGCTCAGCGCCTGATCCGCGAGCGCGGCTTGTCGCGTGGGCGCCTCGGCGCCCGGTGAGAAGCAGGCGGCGCCGGCCTGCCCAGCGCACCCCGTCATCACCAGCGCGAGCCATGAAGCACAGAAGGGCAAACCTCGCATGGATCCCCCATCACGGACCGGCCGTTAGCGTTCCGCGCTCGGGGAACGCATAACGATCAACCTTGCTCCCGCCGCCAACGCGACGGAGAGCCCGCATGCGACCGCCGTCATTTGGGAGCAAGGCCGATGCAAGCCGCGGTGGTGAAGCTGGCCGTAGGTCTGGGCATGGTCGCGAGCGGCTTGGCCGTGGCCTATGCTGTCCTGTTCTGCCTTGGCGCCGTGGGGATCGCCATCGCCGGCCTCTGGGATCCCGCCAACTATACCTGGCCTCTGATCGTGGGGGCGCCGACGACCTTGATCGTGGCGACGATGACGTTGCGCCGTCGCGTGACCACGAACCAGATGGGATGGCCCGGCAAACTGGCCCGCAGTTGGGCGCCGGCCCTATCGATGGCCGCGGCCGTGGCGCTGTCTAGGATCATCGTGGTTCTGACGTGAAGTCTCGAGGACCACATCCTCCCGTTCAAAGGCGTTGGCTGATGACGGCCTCAAGCAGATCCATGACGCTCTCGAAGGCGCTCGTCAGCTCGCCGGAAACCTTGTCGCGCTGGCTGGGCTCCGCGCCTGCAAGGGTGACGGTAAGGAGATCCAGGTCGGTCTCGCCCAGGATCAGCAGGTTCTCGGGGCCTGGGCCCTCGCGCCAGAGATGATTGGCGGCGCAAAGGCCCTGCCAGAAACCGCCGGGGCCCGGCGCGACTTGGCTCTGGGTCGCGCCGTAGAGGACCAGCCCGTTGTAGTCGAGCCCATTGGCGTGCCGCAGGAACAGCGCGTAGTCCTGCGGAAGCACGGCGCCAAACTCGGCGTGCAAAGCCGTCCGCAGGCGATTGATGTCGTCCGCGGAAGCCGGACCCTGTCGGACTTCGCCATGAGTGGCCTGATCGGCCTCAAGCGCGGTGATGAGGGTGGCGAACAAAGGTCCTCCTAGACGAGCTGCGACATGCCCGGCGCCTTATCGCCGGCAGGAGATCGGCCCGGGCGTGGCCTCGACCTCCTGGGGCCCCGGGCTCGAGCGCGCCTTTGGCCTTACCCGCACGTCCAGTGAGCAGCCGCCCGCGCGAACCCGGTAGCGGTGCTCGTCCAGGCGTTCGACCGCATCGATAGGCGTTTGGCCGAAGGCTTTGGCCGCGGCCGTGATCACGGCGTTGATCTCGGCGACGCGCTGCCACGCGGGCGGGAGCGCCGCTTGCGCTTCGCCCGCGAGCAACAGGACGATTGATCCCGCCGCGGCCATCCGCACTTGGCGCCATCCGCCCATATCGATCGTCCCAAGAGTTCCGTTCTTCCAGGTCAGAACGCTAGCGCGCCTGGCGACCGGCAATCCAGCCGGCGCTCGGCAGCGTGTCCCCGTCGTCAGCCGATTCATAGCGACTGAGCGCACGATTTCGGCGTCACCTTTTGCGTGCGCCGGCGTTTCAAATGTCGCGATCGCCACGAGGTGGAAGAGATGGAGGGCGCATGAACGGCTTGTGGCTCGTGGGCTTGGCCGCTCCGTTTCTTCTCCTGCCGACGACGCAGGCCGCGACCGGCCAGGACCAGGCCTCCTGCATCTTTGGCGACGCCCCCAGGCCGACGCCTTGCATTTTGAACGACGTCGTGGACCGTGACGGTCATCACATGACCTTCGTTTCGGGCAGGCTGCGGGCGACGTTCGTCGGCCGCAGCAACTCGGGCTGGTGGAGCGGTCAGCTGAACGGCAAGCCCGCCATGGGCTATGAAATCAACCGCGGCCACACCGTCTATAGCAGCGTCGACTTGCAGGAGCGGTTCGAGTGGTGGTCGCGCGGAGCCGGGCCCGTCGATCGATGAACCGCCCCCAATTGGGCGCCGTCAGGATGATCGAGATGGGCCCAGCGCCGTTATGTGACCATCACCGGATACGGGAGCCGTGATGATCCGATATCTTCTATCCCTCGCCCTGATGGCCGGCGCCTCGCCTGGCTTGGCGCAGGATGCGACCGGACCGATCGATCCCGGCGCCTGGTCGCAGTCGATGCCGATGGAGGCCGCGATCCGGGCGCAAGCCAAGGGCGGCGGCGGGAACTTCCGCGGCACGGGCTTTTCCGAACGCTACGTGCGGCAGATATGCGCTGGCTTGCCAGCGGACCGTGCGCGATATGGCCCAACGGACCGCCGCGTCGTGCGCGTCACCAAGGTTTGTCGCAAGGCCGCCCTCCTCCATTAGTCAGGTCGCAGGCCGCTGCTCACGGTCAGGCTGGACGTCCAAGGCAAAGCAGGAGGACCGCCGTTGAAAGTTGTCGACCACGAGCCCCACGCCTGGTTCCTCCTCGAGGACGACGGGGCGCTCTATCTCGATGCTCGTTGTAGTTTCAGCGTCTTCGACTACAGCGTCCTGATCGCCCTCGATACGGAGGAGACCTCGGCCTACAGGGCCAAGGGACGGCCTTATCTCGACGAATTGGCCGAGCGCATCCACAACAGCGCCCCCGCCGCCGCCATCAGCACCTCCCCCTACAGGTCGCGCGACGTCCAGAAGGGAGCGACCGCTGAGAGGGCGAGCGCGGCGATCGCGGCCTGGCGCTCCAAGCCTTCGCGGTAATGGCCCCAGCCCTCGCCGACGGACCCGTCGTCGGTCGAAGATGGAGGGGGCATGGAATCTCGCCCCAGCGCCCCGCCCGGCCGCTCACCGGTCCGAAAAGCCCTGGGCGGTAAGCCGCAGGGTTCGGAGATCCTGGTTCGTCGTCTGCCGATAGTGGGCGGCCACGGCGGCGGCGAACTGCGCGGCGGCGCCCTCGCGTTTGGCGTTTTCGACGCTGCTGAGGAACAGCGTCGTGATGATCTTCAATTCCTCGGCCAGCCGCGCACGCGTGGTCGGATCGCGCAGCGCGACGCTCCTGGCCATCTGCCCGGCGACCTGCCGACGCACGGCGCGCAGCGCCGTGGGATTGGCGTCGGTTCCGTGGACGATCTCCCAACCGGCGACGAGGTAGACCGCCATCACGTCGGCCGCGTCGTCTGGCGAGAAACCAAAGGGCCGGACCGCGTTCGCGAACCGCTGCTGGAAATCGGGTCGGCGGAATTCCGCCGCGATCGCCTGGCCGGCCTCGGGACTGCTGCGGCGCGTCCGATTGATGACTTCATTCATGACCTGCTCGCGGAGCGCAGGACTGGCCTGGAAGGGAAATCTGGCGTCTGACTGAACATCAAACCCGCCTGCAGGCGCAGGGCGAGGTGTCGCGGGCGTCCGAGTCCCTGGGTTTCGCCGCGCGGTAGCGCCAAGCGCATTGCGGTTGATGACCGAACTCGTCAGCGCCCGGCTATGCGCGCTCATGTCCATCGGCGATGTGCCGGGAATGAACTGGGCTTCAGCAGGCGCGGCCAGCGCAAGCCCCGCCCCCGCCAAGGCGATGGCGATGGCGAGCACTGAGAAGCGCGGGTTCATGATGTCACTCCTCTACGCAGATACGATGAGGTGGATTGGCGGCCTGGGCGGACGCTTGTCCGGCCACGCCAAAACGATTAGCGGGTGATGAAACCCTTGTCGGTCAACTCCATGGCGTCAAGGTCGAGCCCTGAAGCCTGGGCGCCGCGGCGAACAACCGCCCCGAAACGCTTCAGCTGAGCGCCAAGAGCCGGCGTTGAGATCGTTCCGGACGTCGGACATTCAGGCGCCGCCGCTACGGATCGCGATCGAGGCCGGCGGTGGGACTCACGGTGCCAGCACTTCGACCAAGAAACCACCCGGCGCGCGAACATAGAACGACCAAGCATGCGCCCGCTCCGGCTTGGACGGCTCCAGACCGTCCTCGGTCATGCGTCGCCAGAGGGTGTTGACGCTCGCTTCATCGGCTTTGCCAAAGCCAATGTGGAAGTGCTTGGGATAGGCGTGATCCTTGGCCTGCATCAGGGTCAGGATCATGTCCCGCCCATCGCCCATGACCACGAACTTCTCGCGCGCTCCCGGGAAAGGACGCATGTCGAAATAGGTTTCCAAGAACGCCGCTGTCGCGCTGGCGTCCGAGACCATCAGGTGAAGGTGGTTTAGCGCCATGGCGAGACCTTGCTGGCTCCAGCAAGATTGATCCCACGCGGCCGCTGCTCCGGCTAGAGACATCGCCTTTGCCAAGGCGGGTCCGCCAGCTCTGCGCCAGGTGTGGACCTTCCCGCCACTCCAGGAATACGACTTTCGGGATCATTGTCGCGTGGACCTATTAGAACCCTTTGGCAACGCCGCACCCATTAGTTTGGGGACGCGCCAGAAGGCCGCACAGGCGCTATGGTCCTGACGGGTGGTGGGAGGCGAGATGGTGGGACGCAGCCGCAGGAGGTGTTCGTTTCTGGTATCGGCCTCGCTAGCCGGCACGATAGCGGCAGGATGGACGGTGGTCGCTCGCGCCGATGTCGTGACGTCTCCTCCAGATGGCTTCGCGATCGCCGAACCGCTCGGCGGCCTGTCGCTCAGGCGAGTCTATGGATCACGGCCGGGCCGGGTCTGCGTCTTCGATCGGGAGCCCAAGGGATGTTCGCTCCAGGCGGTTTCAGCAGAGTGGTCGCCGCGGAACTTGCCGCTCGCCGTCACCTTGGAACGCCGCAATACGGGTTTCGTGGTCCAGTTTTCGACCTTGTTGCGAACACCCCGGGGCTTTCCGGCGTGCTACGCCCGTCAACGGCTTGCCGATAGCGACGCTTCAAGCGCCGCCCGGGTCTGGGCCAGCGTGCAGTCGCGGTTCGAGACGTGGAGCCAAGCGTGCGACGTCGTCCGCGCCTTGGGCGGCGACCACGCCCGATCGGATTTCCTGTCGACGAGGTCCGATATGAGCAGGGCCTACCAGGTGCTTCGCGCGGCGAGACAGCTTACGCCCTCCGAGGAGGGAGCCGGTCTGGATTCGTTTTTTCCGGATCGGGTCACCCAGCCGTTGCTCGACGCCGTGGCGATCGCATGTGGCGGCTCTCCGGGATCCGCGACACTCGGACCCGACGACACGATCGCCTGGCGTTTCGACCAGACCGTTCCCTATGGCCCCGATGGCTCGAGGCCCTTTGGCGTCTGCGTCGACGACCAGATTAAGTACTTCCCCGGTTATCGCCCCCCGGATTAGGCGCCGTTCGCGCGTCGGGATATTTCCGCATCGGTGCGCGAACTCGAGAAATAGAGTGCGCCTACCACCCTAACCCCGCCGAGCTCACGGCTGAGAAGGCAGCCATCAAGCACCAAGAAGCGCCAATTGCGGACTCTGGCATCGGCCCAAGAACGCGACATTCAGAGCGGCATCTGGCGGAAAACAGATCGAGGATCGAGGCGGCCGCCCTCTCGGGGTGGCGGCGCCAGCTCGCGGCAATTCCCGAGGAACTCACGCGCCAGCCCCAGCATGACAACATTGGGGAAATCTCGAAAACGTGTTTGGACGTGCGCGTGGCGGAAATACACGCTATGCGTTAAGTGCGTGAGCGGCGCTTGAGGCCGTGGCGTCTTCGATCGGCTCGCAAGGCGGAACCAAGCCGCCGGACCGGAGACGTATCCCAATGGTGGCGGTAACAATCTGCTCACCAAGTCTTGGACGCTCGTTTCCGCCCCAACGCATCGGCCGATGGGTCCGGCCAGGTCAGTTCATGCAAGATCGAATCTTGGTGGCGATTTAGTTCAGTAAAAATTAGACCTAAAGCTTTTCCTTCGACCTGTAAGCTTCACCATTGGATGACGTCGAAAGCATCCTCTCACAAGCGGTGAAATGAAGACATATGTCGAGCTGGCGATCGCTTTTGGATTGTCAACCCGAATCACCGGTGGCACGGTTTTGTCTGGGATGGGATGTCGAATGCTTGAAGGGTCTCCTCAAGTTCTGCTGTTCGGTCGGTTGCGGTTTCACCGCCGCGAAGGCGCCGCCACGCCAGTCGTGACGGGCGCCGCCAGGGATCTGCTGTCCTATCTCTGCGCCCATGGTGGAAAGGAACTGCGGCGCGAACGCGTGGCCGAGCTGTTCTGGCCCGAACTGGACGAGACCCGTAGCCGCGCGGCCCTGAACACCGCCGTCTGGCGCATCAACAAGACGCTCAGGGACGAACCGGGCCTTTTCCTGCGTTCGACGGCGGAATCGCTGACGCTCCTGGTCGAGGACGCCGCCTCCATCGACGTCTATCTGTTCGAAGCCGCCGTCCGCGCCGCCGTCGAGGCCTGGACGCGGGATTCCCGCTTGAATCCCGATGTCCGCGAGGCGCTGTCGCGCGGCATCGCCCATCACACCGCGCCCTTCCTGGAGGGCTGCAACGCCGAATGGGCGGTGTGCGAGCGAGAGCGGCTCTTTAGCCTGAACCTGCGCGGGCTGGGCATGCTGATGCAGGATCGCGGCGTCGCCCGAGACTACGAGGGCGCGCTGGAATATGGCTCGCGTATCCTTGCCGCCGATCCTTTTCGCGAGCAGGCCCAGTGCGAGGTGATGTGGCTGCATGTGCTGAACGGCCAGCGCGCCAAGGCCTTGATCCAATACCGGTCCTATCGCGCTCTGCTGGCGCGCGAGATGGGCATCGAGCCCATGGCTGAGATGCGGGCCCTGGCTTCGCACATAGAGAATGATCCCGACGCCGAACGACGTCTGCTCGAAGCTTGCTCGGGGCGCCTGTCCGAAAGTCCGCTCGCCGAGGTCCTGCAATCGGTGAGCCGCTGTCGGCTTGAGACCTATCGCACCCTCCACACCACCTGATCCCGTCGCGGCGACGCGTCGGCCGCGCCCGGTGTCGATTGCGCCCGGCGTCGCCGCGCGCCTGCCCGGTCGCGCGGTGATGTTCCCGTGAGAGATCGGTGATTGCTGAATGGCGGCGCGGCGACAGCGCGCCGCATGGCTGCGTGACTGGCCCGCCATCCCAACGTCATCCCTGGGCGAGGGCCGTCGAAGCGTCGCGACAGAACGCTCCTTTTCTCTGGCCTCATGGGACTGGAGCGTTCGGGACGTGGACACATGGCCGCACGAGTTTGGACGCGAGGTGATCGGCGGCGCCCATATCTTTGTGCTGCGATTGACCTTGGAGCCTCCCGGGGAAGGCGCGCCGGCCCCGCGGCTTCGGCTGGAAGCCATCGGCGACGGCGAGCTGAAGTACTTCAGCCGGATCGACGCCGCGCTCGACCATCTGCGGGAGCGCCTGGACGCGATTGTCGTCTCGGCTGGAAAGCCGAGCAGCCAGGGGCCGGAGGGCAAGCGATCATGACCGATTTCGCCGGCATCGCCATCGCGGGCGCCACCCTGCAGCGCTTCCTCCAGATGAGCTTCAACGACCGTCAGCCCCTGGCCGGCGACGACACCAGCGTGATCGTGGCGCGGGCCGAGGACCTCGATCCGGCCAATTTCTCCGGCTTCGTATCCCGGCCGGCCCTGACCGTGCACGTCTACCGCGTGGACCTGGATCCGTCCGTTCGCTCGGCCTGGGCCACTTCAGCCGCTGGCGGCGGGCGACGGCCGGCCCTGGCCGTGCAGATGCACTTCCTGATCACCCCCTGGGGATCCAACGCCGACGAGGAGCACCGGATCATCGGCAGGGCCATGCAGGCGATCGAGGAGACGCCGATCCTTTCGGGGCCGCTCCTGGCCGGTGAGGGTTGGGAGCCCGACGAAACGCTGCAGATCGTCATGGAGGATCTGGACACGCACGCCCTGCTGCGGATCTTCGATTCTCTGCCAATCTCCTACCGGCTGAGCACGCCCTATCTGGCGCGCGTCCTGAGGCTGTCGGGCCGGCCGATCGACGGACCGCCGGTGGTGACGTCGGTCCTGGGCCTGCGTCCCAGCCTTCAGGACGCCTCGGCATGAATCTCTTTACCCCCCAGCCCTACGACGAACTGATCCGTCGCCTGGCCTTGGGGGTCGAGGCGTTCGACGGCGCGCGTCAGCAACCCGTGCCAGGCGGCATATCGATCACCGCCGATGGGCCGGCGCTGCGCCGGCGGTTCGAGCGCCGAGGCGGTTCGCGGTTCGCGCTGCTTCACGACAAGCTGTCCACCGTCACCGACGAGGTGTTTACGGTGCGCCTGCTTAACGCCGACGGCGCGGGGCGGCGATATGTGCCGCGCCGGCTGCGTCTGCTGGTTCCGAAACTCGCCGTGGCGGAGACCCGTCCAGCGTCGCAGCGCGGCTGCCGCCCGCGGCTGTTCCCGGGGGCGGCCTATCCGGTCATGGAGGCCGCCACCGGTGTGCGCGGCCAGGCGGTGCGCACGACCGGAGGTCCGCGCCGTCCGGCCCGCTGGACGCGCGTGGTGGCCACCATTCCCGCCGGTCAGTCCGACCTCAGCTTGGCGACCGTGGTGGGCCGGGCCTTCGGCGACGACCGCGGCGAGTTTCTGCTGATGCTGGCGGCCGGCGCGGCCAGCGGCACGCCGGTCGCCACCCTGGCGGTCAGGCTTTCCGTTTTCGCCCGGCCGGTCGAACCCGCCGCGCCGGTTCCTGGCGACGCCGCCTATGGCGATCCGCTCTGGGATGCGCCGCTGGAACAGCCCGATCTGACTAACGCGGACGATCCGGTTCTGCTCGGCACGGCCATGCCAGCCGGCTGGAGCCTGGTGGCCGACACGACCGTCAATCTGCGCCTGGGACGCCTGGAGCAAGGCGGTCCGCCCTTCGAATTCTAGCAGCCCGAGGAGGCCTCTATGCCGGAATATCTGTCGCCTGGCGTGTATGTGGAAGAGGTGAGCTTTCGGGCCAAGTCGCTCGAGGGCGTGTCGACCAGCACGACCGGTTTCGCGGGCCTCGCCGGCTACGGGCCGGTCTGGTATCCGGGCGGGCCGCGTCAGTGCGATCCCCGGCTGATCACCAGCTACACCGAGTTCGAGCGGGTCTATGGCGGGCTGGGCGCGATTCAGTTGGGCGGCTCCGAGCGCACGGCCTATCTGGCCCACGCGGCCCGGGCCTTCTTCCTGAACGGCGGCCAGCGGCTCTATGTGTCGCGCGTCCATGTCCAGGCCACCGGCGGACTGACGGCCGGCGTGCCGAACTACGAGAACTGCGCCTCGGCCACCGTCCCGGTCGGCGGCGGTTCGGCGACCTGGCGGGCGCGCTGGCCGGGCCGTCTGGGCAACGTCTTCCTGCGCGCCGAGTTCGTCCGCTCGCGCCTGGTGCCCTATCTCCAGGACGGCGTCCTGCAACTGAAGGGGCCACGCGCCGGAGCCATGGTCGAGGCCTTCCCGGCCGGGACGGCGGTCGCCGACCTGCCAGGCGGTTCGTCCTACGCGCCCGACCCCACGCGCTTCGCCGTCATCAGCCTCGACCCCGCCGGCGTGCAGCAGTTCGAAGGCCAGGGCGGCGGCCTGACCATCAACGCCACGGACTCGGTGTTCCAGGTCGAACTGCGGGTTCGCGTCAGCGTCGGCGCCGACCGACTCGACGTCCATGACGCCCTGGGGGCCCATCCGGCTCAGACGCGCTATATCGGCCGGATCCTGGAGCTGCAGGATCCCGAAGACCAGGACGCGGTGGTCTGGCTTGACTGGACGCCACCCGCCGGCGATTTCGGCGCAGTGGAACTGGCCCTGGCCCTGATCGGCGCGGCGTCCGTGCGGCTGACCGGCGGCCAGGACGGCGACACCCCGTCCGCCAGCGACTATGCCGGCCGCGAAGCTGATCCCGACGACGAGACGCGCAAGGCGACCGGCTTGGAAGCTCTGGGCGGGGTCGACGACATCGCCATCGTCGCCGTCCCCGACGGCGGCGACCAAGGCGGAGCCGACGCTTCGGCCGCCGTCGCCGACGCCCTGATCGGCCACTGCGAGCGGGCCCGCTACCGCATCGGCGTCATCGACGCCCCGGCGGGATCGTCGATGAACGAGATCCGTGATTTCCGCGGCCGCTTCGACAGCAAGTACGCGGCGCTCTACCACCCCTGGATCGAGATCCTGGATCCGAACGAGCGACCCGGCCAGGGCGCGCCGCAGCGCCGGCTGATGCTGCCCCCTTCCGGGTTCGTCACCGGCATCTACGCGCGCAGCGACGTCGAGCGTGGAGTCCACAAGGCCCCCGCCAACGAGGTGGTGCGCGGCCTTACCCGCTTCGAAGCCAACATCAACAAGGGCCGCCAGGACGTCCTCAATCCCGAGGGCGTCAATTGCCTGAGGTTCTTCGAGGGCCGCGGCAGCCGGGTGTGGGGCGCGCGGACCATCAGCTCGGACCCGGAATGGAAGTACGTCAACGTCAGGCGGCTGTTCATCTATCTCGAGCACACCCTGGACAAGGGCTCGCAATGGGCGGTGTTCGAACCCAACAACGAGCGGCTGTGGACCAATGTCCGCCGCATGCTCGAGGACTTCCTGCTGGTGCTCTGGCGGGACGGCGCGCTGCTCGGCGAGAAGCCGGAAGACGCCTTCTTCGTGCGCTGCGACCGCACGACCATGACCCAGAACGACCTCGATAACGGCCGGATGATCTGCCTGGTCGGCGTCGCCCCGGTGCGTCCCGCCGAGTTCGTGATCTTCCGCGTCGGTCAGTGGACCGCCGACGCCAAGCAATAGGAGAGCGACATGGCCAAGATGCGCGACAACCCCTACGGCGCCTTCAATTACCTGGTCTCGCTCGGCGCGGGAGACGAGGCCAGCGTCGTGGCGGGCTTCGCCGATGTCTCCGGCATCGGCGTGGAACTGAACTATTCCGAGTACCGGAACGGCAACGAGAAGTTCAATACGGTGCGGAAGGTGGCCAACACCTTCAAGCACGACGACGTCACGCTCAAGCGCGGCCTGATCGGCTCGCCCGATCTCTTCCAGTGGTTCAAGAACGTACGCGACGGGGCGTATGAGCCGCGCGCGGTGACGATCACGGTGCTGGACGAGGCCCGGCATCCGGTGGCGGCCATCCGGCTGCGCAACGCCCAGCCCAAGAAGTGGGTCGGGCCGACCCTGGCCGCCAAAGGCGGGGGCGAGGTGGCGATGGAGGAACTCCACCTGGTCCACGAGGGCGTCGAGTATGAATAGCGGCGCGCCAGCCTCGCCGCGCGGCCGGGGGCGGCGATGAGCCTCGCCCGCCAGGTCGCCCTGGGCGCGCCAGGCGTCTATGCCTTGCCTCGCGCGCGCCTGCGGGCGTTCACCGGCGAGCGCATGGACGTCTGCGCGTTCGTCGGCGTGGCACCGCGCGGCCCCTGCCGGGAGCCGCTGGTCGACCACACCCTCGCCCACGACGACAGCTGGCGCATGTGCGACCCCCACCGGCCGAGGCGGCGAACGGTTCCCGTCGCCGTGGAAAGCTTCGAGGCCTATGCTCGTCTGTTCGGCGGCGCGGCCGGCGCCTTCGCGGGACCGGGCCTGCTGCCCTACGCCGTCCGCGCCTTCTTCGAGCAGGGCGGCCGTCGGGCCTATGTCGCCCGCATCGTGCATGCCTATGGCGGACCGGCCGACCAGGCCGGCGTCGCGACAGGGTGGCTGCCCGCCACCGCCGCGCCGGTCCTGCTGCGAGCCCGCAACGAAGGCTCGTGGGCAAACAGGCTCTCGGCCCGGCTCACCTGGGCCACGCGGCCGGTCCTGGCCGAAAGCCTGGCCGTCGGGACCCTGGTCGTGCGGCGCGGCGAACCCGTGGGCGTGGGCGACCTGCTGCGTCTGCGCCTGACCAACGGCAAGGCCGAGTTCCGGTTCGTGGCGGCGATCGAGTCCTTCGGTGATCCGCTGGTCGACGTGATCCGTCGCCGCGTGGTGTTCGACGCCGCCGCGACCGGCCCGGTGGCGGCCGCCGAGGTGGTCGAGGCCGCGCTGACGCTCGCCGATGGGACGGGCTATGCGGAGATCCACGACCGTCTGGGCCTCGACGCGAGCCATCCGCGCTGGATAGCCACGGTGCTCTGCCGGGAATCGACCCTGGTCTGGCCCGACTGGAGCTGGGCGGACGGACGAATCCTGCCGGCCCAGGCCCACCTAGCCGAGCCCGATGCGCCCAAGGGGCAATTTTCCGGCGGGATGGATCGCCACGCCGATCTCGAACACAGCGACTTCTTCGATCCGGCCTGGATGTCGCCGGCCGACAGTGACGCCGATGGCGCGACGCCGTCGGGCGTCCAGGCGCTGGCCGTCCTGGCCGACCTGACCCACGTCGTCGTCCCCGATCTCTACCAGCCAACTCCGCCGCCGCCGGCCTCCGACATCGGCGAGCGCTCGTTGGCCACGGCCATGTTCGAACCCTGTTTCGACCCGCCGCCGGGCGAGGTCCAGGCCGTGCTCGACCCGGCGCTGCCGGGCCTTCGGCTCGACCCAGGCCTGCCGGCCGACCTGGCCAAGATCATCGGGCTGCAGCAGAAGCTGATCGACTTCGTGGAGGCCACGCGCGAGCAGATCGTGCTGCTGGACGCCCCGCCCGGCCTCACGGCGCCGGCGGTCGAGGCCTGGCGCGGCCGCTTCGACAGCGCCTACGCCGCCGCCTACCATCCCTGGCCGGGCGTGGTCGGGTCCGGGAAGGGGAACGTGGCGGTCGCCGTGCCGCCCAGCGCGATCGCCGCGGGGATCATCGCCGACCGCGAGCGTCGGTTCGGCGTGACCGCCGGCCCGGCCAACGCCTTGGCGCTGCAGGCTGTCCGGCTGAACCAGACGGTGATCCCCCGGGAGCACGCGGCCCTGCACCCCGAGGGGGTCAACGTCTTCGTCCTGGACCGCGACGGCGTGAAGCTGACCGCCGGCCGCACCCTGTCTCGCGACCGCCAGTGGCGCCAGCTGTCGGTCCGCCGGCTGCTGCTGATGCTGCGCCGGGCGCTGAAGCGGCAGATGGACTGGGCGGTGTTCGAGCCCAACGGCCCGGCCCTGCGCCGCGACCTGCAACGCATCCTCTCGACCTATCTGCGCCGCCTCTACGTGGCCGGAGCGTTCCGGGGCGACACCGAGGCCGAAGCCTTCTTCGTGCGCTGCGACGACACCCTCAATCCCCAGGCGCGCATCGACGCTGGGCAACTGGTCGTCGAGATCGGCGTGGCGCCGGCCGAGCCGCTGGAGTTCATCCTGCTGCGCATCGTCCGGCGGGCCGACGGCGACATCGCGGTGGAGAGCTGAGATGGCCGTCATGATGATGCGCAGCTTCAGGTTCCGGGTCGCGCTGCACCTCAGCCCCGAGGCGCCCGAAGGCGCGCCGGCCCCGCCCGGCGGCGGTGCGTCGACGCCCGGCGCGGCGTTCGGCGACGGCGCCTTCCAGGAGGTCAGCGGTCTCGAACTCAGCATGGACGTGGCCGAATATCTGGAGGGGGGCCGCAATGACGGGGCGATCCGCCGCGCGGGCCGGGCGCGCCACGCGCCGATCATTCTCAAGCGCGGCATGTTCTACGGAGCCGGCGCGCCGCCCACGGTCAATCGCGACCTGTGGGCCTGGATCCAGGACTGCTTCGCCGGGGTGCGGCCGATCCGCCGCTACGACGGCGCGATCGAGGTGCTGGCGCGCGGCCAGGACGAGGTGGTCGCCACCTGGACCTTCGACCGGGGCCTGCCCCTGCGCCTGCGCGGTCCGGAACTGAACGCCCGGACCGGGGAAATCGCCATCGAGGAGCTGCATATCGCTCACGAAGGCCTGAGGCTGGTGTGAGGAACGGATGCCGCAACTCACCAAGGCCACGCTGGAAGAGGTCAGCACCGACGACATCACCGTCATCGTGCCGATCCAGTTCAACCCGACCTCGCTGCGGCTGCAGTTGGCCAACCGTACCGAAGGCGGCGACCAGCCGGGGCGGCAGGCGCGGCAATATATCGGCACCGGCTCAGCGACCCTGTCGCTGGAGCTGATCTACGACACCGCCGACGAGGGCACGACGGGTTGGCCCAAGTCGGTGCTGGAATACACCTCGCAGCTGGAATATTTCATCACGCCCCGGCTGCAGGGCGGCCAGCACCAGGCCCCCCCGCGCGCCCGGTTCAGCTGGAGCGAGTTCTCTATCGAGGGCGTGGTCGAGGGGCTGACGGTCGAGCTCGACCACTTCGCCCACGACGGCACGCCGCTGCGCGCCAAGGCTTCGCTGAGCATCAAGGGCCAGAACGCCGACTACCAGTTCATCGAGATCGGACCCGGCGCCAATGACGGCGCCGCCCCCGCCGCCCCCGGCCAGCCCAAGCCGGCCGCCGCCCCGGGAACCAGCAACAACCCGTTCTCCAATGCCCTGAACGGGCTAGCCAACAATCCCGTCACCGACGCCCTGGGCAAGGGCCGCGCCGCCCTGGCCGACGCCCAGGGCAAGGTCGCCCGCGCCCTGTCGGGCGAAAGCCTGTCGCAACTGGCGCAGCGCAACGGCCTGGATCCCGCCGCCTGGCGGGGGCTGGCCGCGGGGCTGTCAAACCCCCTGTCGCTGTCGGCCGGAGCCTTGGTCTCCCTAGGTGGCGGCCGGCTGGGCGCGCCGAGCCGGCCCCGGGGCGGCGCGCCACAGGGCGGAGCGGGCGCCAGCCCGGCGTCGCGGTTGGGGCTCGCGCCCTCCGCCCCCAGCCGTGACGCGGCGACCAACCTGGCGCGCGGCTACGCCCTGTCCGCGGCCGCCGGCGTCGGACCCGCCGTGCAGCAGGCCCGGGCCCAGGCGGCGGCCGACAAGGTTCGCGACGCGCGGCTGGCCTTCGCCGCCCCGTCCCCCCTCCGGGGCGCCGGCGCCCAGGCCGCGGCCGGGCCGGGGGTGATGGCGACCGATGGCGAGGGCCGCGCGACCGCCGCCGCGCGGATCGATCTTCGCGCGGTGACCTTCGGGAGCGGGGCCCCCTTGCGCCCTCGGCGGCGGACGGCGGCGGACGACCGGGTCGACGCGCTCAACGGATCGGGCCGCCGACCCTCCCAGGGCGACGGCATGCCGCCGACCACCACCGACGGCTCGACCCCGGCCTGGCTGGCCTTGCCGCGCCGCGACGCTGGCCTGCGTTCGGGAACGGCGCAGGGCGGGGGCTGCGGTTGCGGCTGCGGCGGACGCAAAGGACGACACCCATGACCGTACGGATCGGCGATCTGGTCAACGACGTGACCGTCGAGGACGAGGCCCCCGCCGGGGGCGATCGCGCCTCGGCCATCTGGGAGCAACTGGCGCTGATGCGACGACTGGCGGAACGCACCCTGCTGGACGATGCGCGCACCGCGGCCCGTGGCGCGGAGGACTAGGGCATGGCCGACGGATCCCTGCTGTCCTCCTCGACCCCCGTCTTCCGCCTCGACGACGCGCGCGAAGGCGGTCTGGCCCGCGACCTGGTGCGACTGGAGATCGACGAGGACACGGCCGGCATGAAGCGCCTGGCCGCCCGCTTTACCGCCTGGGGACCCAGCGTCCGCGACGGCGAGGAGGGCGAACTGTGGTTCGACCGGGCGGTGATCGATTTCGGCAAGCGGCTGGCGGTGGCCATCGGCGCCACCGGGGCGGACCGGACGATCTTCGAGGGCATGATCAGCGCGCTGGAGTCCGATCAGCGCGAGGGGCGCGAGCCCGAGCTGGTGGTCTTCGCCGAGGACGACCTGATGCGCCTGCGCCTCAAGCGGCGGTTCAAGACCTATGCCGACGTCACCGACGCCGACATCGTGCGGGCCATCGCCGCCGACCACGGTCTGACCCCGGACATCGACGCCGACGGTCCCACCCACCCGGTGGTTCAGCAGTGGAACCTCAGCGACCTGGCGTTCCTGCGGGAGCGGGCGCGGCTGCTGCAGGCCGACCTCTGGGCGCTGGAGGGCAAGCTGGGCTTCAAGACCCGCGACAAGCGCGACGGCGCGGAACTGACCCTGGTGTTGGGCGGCAACCTCCTGCGGCTGGAGGCCCGCGCCGACCTCGCCCACCAGCGCAGCGAGGCGACGGTGAGCGGCTACGACATCGACGAGCGCGGCGCTATCGACGAAACGGCCGACGCGTCGATCGCCGCGGCCGAGGCGGGCGACGGCCAGAAGGGGGCCGAACTGCTGGAACAGGCCTTCGACACGGCGATGACCTTCCGCGCGCGGGAGGCTCCCGCCAGTCCGGACGCCGCCCAGGCCTGGGCCAGGGCCGAGCTGCTGCGGCGGGCGCGACGGTTCGTGACGCTGAAGGGCGTCACCTCGGGCAGCCCGGAACTGATGGTGGGCGGGCGGATCAGCCTGCAACGCGTCGCCAAGCCCTTCCTCGGCGGCGGCTATTACGTCACCCGCGTCACCCACACCTATGATCGCCTGGACGGCCACCGCACGGCCTTCGAGGCCGAGCGCGCGACGGTGGCGCCATGAGCGCGGTGCGTCACCTGGAAGCCCTGGATGGCGGCGCCGCCGGCCTGCGCCATTTCGGCCTGCACCCGGCGATCGTCCGCGACATCGTCGATCCCGACAACCTGGGCCGCGTCAAGGTCGGCTTCCCGTGGATGGGCGAGGCGGGGACCGAGGTCTCGGCCTGGGCCCGCCTGGTCAGCCTCTATGCCGACGACGACCAGGGCTGGCTGATCGTGCCCGCGGTCGATAGCGAGGTCGTGGTGGCCTTCGAGGCGGGCCGGGTGGACCGGCCCTATGTGGTCGGGGCGGTGTGGAACGGCCGCGAAGCCCTGCCCGACCGACCCGTCGCCGCCAACAACAAGCGCCTGCTCAAGACCCGGTCCGGAAGCCTGCTGGAATTCGACGACACCGACGGGACCGCCAAGGTCACCCTGTCGATGCAGAGCGGGCACAGGCTGGTGCTGGAGGACTCGCCCCAGCAGATCACCTTGCGCCACGCGGGCGGCAGCGAGATCGTCATCGACCCGGCCGGCAAGGTCAATATCACCACCTCGGCCACGGTGGAGGTCAACGCCACGGCGCTGAACGTCCACGCGGCGGCGGCGGTGTTCGACGGCACCATCACCTGCACGACGATGACCGCCTCGGTCGGCGTGGTCTCGCCCAGCTACACGCCAGGAGCGGGCAACGTATGGTAGCCATGGTCCCGCCCACCCACGACTGGATCGTGACAGCGCCCTGGTGGCGCTGGCGGGCGCCCGACGGCGCCCCCCGCGCCGGCGTGCCTCGCTACGGCCGCGGCACCGCGCCGGAGATCCAGAAGTTCGCCGAGGACGACTTCGTCAACGGCTTCCTGGCCGCCCCCCAGAAGGCGCTGCGCTACGAGCGGGAGATCGACGAAGTCCATGCCGTCAACCTGATCGCCGCCAATCCCGGCCAGTTCGCCAGCAAGTTCGCCAGCCTGTTCCCGATGACCGCCGCCGGCGCGCCGGCCACCACGCCGGGCGCGAACCTGCGCAAGCCGCAGTTGGTGCCGACCGGCGTGCGCAAAGTCTACCTGCCGACCCACGCCCGCCACTACATGGTGGTCAGCGAGCTGCACTGCGACAGGCCCGGCTTTCCTTCGGTGACACCGTCCGAGGTCTGCCAGGCGGGGTTCGTCGTCCGGCGCCGGCGGCTGTCGGCGCCGGACGCCTCCCGCCCCGAGGCCCAGAAGCTGCTGCGCGACCTGGTGGCCGCCCAGGCCCAGTTGAGCGACCTGGAGGAGACCCTGCCTGTGCGGCCGGCCCTGGCCCGCAGCCGCGCCAAGCGCATCGCCCGCTGGCGGGCCAACGGCGAGTACGACGCGCGCCACGCGGCGGCGACCCAAGCCGTCGCCGCCCTGCGCGAGGCCTTGGAGGCCTGGCGCATCGACAACGGCGTCGAGCTCATCCGCGAGGGCTGGGCCCAGACCACGCGCAGGGGCGTGGGCGAATGGCGCTATGTCGAGGAGACGCCCCAGCTCCTGCAGGAAGCGACCTATCCGCTGTACCGCCTGGCGGCCGACCCGACCAAGCCGACGCACGACGCCACCGGCAGGACCCTGTTCTTCGGCGTGCTGCCCACCGGTGGGCTGGAGGCCACGAGGATCGGCGAGCCGCGCTACGATGCGGAGTCGACCTACGAGATTCTCACCTTCTTCCGTCGCCACGACGATTGCTGCCCCTGCCGCGGCCTCAATGTCGGCGCGCCCGACTGCGGCGGGCGCCTGGCCTGGAGCCAGCCCACCAAGCCCTACCGCCTGGCCGCCCAACACGACCTGATCGGCACGGCCAACCGGGCCGTCACCATCCAGATGCCCGACCTGGCCGAGCTGGCGGCCCAGGCCCTGAGCCGCCCCGCCGGCCGGTTCTCCCCCGTGCGGTTCGTCCAGCCCCAGACCCTGCAGCCGCAGTCCGACGGCAAGGGCGCCAGCGGCGGCAAGCTGGGGCCGGGCTCGATCTGCTCGTTCTCGATCCCGCTGATCACCATCATCGCCCTGTTCCTGCTGAACCTGTTCCTGCCGATCGTCGTCTTCCTGTTCGGCCTGTGGTTCCTGCTGGCGCTGAAGCTGTGCATCCTGCCCGAGATCAAGGTGGACGGCGCGCTGCAGGCCGAGCTGGCCTTGCTGCCGCCCAAGCTCGACGTCGCGGGAGAGTTGAGCGTCGACGTCGACGCCGGGACCTTCGGCCTGCTGGTCGGGGGCGCCGAGATCTCGGGGGCCGACATCAACGCCGCCCTGGCCGATCAACTGGAGGCGGCGATCCAGGCCGCCTATGGCCACCGGCCCAGCCTCGACAACCTGTCGAACGTGCCGCTGGTCGGCCTGTCCAATGTGCTGACCGACCACAACCAGCGCGCCCAGAGCGAGGCGGCCGCCAACGGCTCGCTGCTCGACCTCGACGAGGGCCTCGCCTACGAGCCGCGCCGCGTGTGCCAGTGGAAGCACGAGCCCTTCCTGGTGACCACGGGAGAGTTCGCATGACTCTCCTGGCCTTCCTCGGCGCCGGCCTGGCCCTGCCGCTCTCGCCCGACGAGGCCGGCCGGACTCCGCGCGTCGCCGGCGCCGACAAGGTGCGCCAGGCCATCGGCGTCATCCTGGAGACCGAGCCCGGCGAACGGGTGATGCTGCCGGCCTTCGGCTGCGGCCTGCGCCAATTCCTGATGCAGCCCAACAGCGTCGGGACGCGGGCCCGCATCCGCCGCGAGATCCAGGCCGCCCTGAACGCCTGGGAGCCGCGTGTTTCGGTCGACGAGGTGCTGGTGGTTCCCGACGAGCAGGAGCCGTCGCTGGTGCTGATCGACATCGCCTACACCCACCTGCGCGACGGCCGGCGCGACAACCTCGTCTATCCCTTTTACCTGGAGTAGCCGGATGCCGTTGCTGAGCCCCATCCTCGACGACCGCACCTACGACCAGTTGGTGACCGAACTGGTCGGCCGGATCCCGGTCTATAATCCCGAATGGACCGACCATAACGACAGCGATCCGGCGATCACCCTGCTGCAGCTATTCGCCTTCCAGGCCGAGAACCTGCTCTATCGCTTCAACCAGATCCCCGAAGCGACCTATATCGAATATCTGCGACTGCTGCAGGTGCCGCTGAAGGCCGCCTCCCCGTCACGGGCCCTGCTGGTGCTGACCACCGACAAGCCCGAGGGCGTGGCCGTGCAGCCGCGCAGCCTGGCTCGGGCCGGCAAGACGCCGTTCCAGACCCTGGACGAGGTCACCGTCTGGCCGGTCAGCGGCCTGGCCGCCGTGCGGGCCCAGAGCGAGGCGCCGGCCGAGGCTGACGAACCGGAGGTCTACGAATACGTCCTGCGGACCCTGGACGCCCTGCCGCCGGCCATGGCCGAGCAGCCGCGGATCTATTACGAGACCAAGCTGCCCAATCCCGCCGACCCGTTGTCCATCCTCGACTTCGCCGAGGCGGTGGACGGCATGATGTGGATCGCCGTTCTCGCCGAAAAGGGGTTCGACCGCACCGTCTGGACCGACCCCCTGCGCCCGGCCGCGCTGCTCAACATCGGCTTCGAGCCGGACCTACCGCGCGGCGGGATCGACTCGGCCGCCGCCTGTCCCGGCTTGGGCGCGGGCGCCAGCACGCCGCAGGTGCACTGGCAGATCTCGACGCCGCGGCCGGTGGTCGACGGCCAGCCGCGCTATGCGGCCCTGACGGTCGAGAGCGACACGACGCGCGGCCTCTCGCAGGGCGGGGTCGTCCGGCTGCGCCTGCCCAAGTCGCCCGACGACATCGGACTGCCGGTGGTCGACGAAGACCTGGCCGGGACCGGCGACCACCCGCCGCGCCTCGACGACGAGCGGGCCGCCAAGCTGGTCTGCTGGCTGCGGGTCTTCCGGCGCGACGGGGCGCGGTTCGGCGCCTTCCGGTCGGTCGTCCTCAACGCCGCGACCAGCGAGAACGCCCAGACGGCGGCGCCGGAATATCTGGGGTCGGGCAACGGTCAGCCGGCCCAGGTCTTCGTCCTGGCCAACCACCCCGTCCTGCCCGACAGCGAGCGCGCCCAGCTCACGGTCGAGGTCGAGGAGGTCGGCGCCTGGACGCCCTACCGGCGGGTCGACGACTTCCTGGCCAGCGACCGCGGATCGCGCCACGTGGTGCTGGATCCGGAGTCCGGCCGCCTGCGCTTCGGCGACGGCCAGCGCGGGCGCATGCCGCAGTGGGGCGAACGGGTGCGGGCGCGCGGCTATCGCTACGGCGGCGGCGGCGAGGGCAACGCGCCGGCCGGCGCGATATCCAAGATCGACCTGCCCGGCGTCAAGGTTTCCAATCCGCTGGCCGCCGCGGGGGGCGAGGACGCCGAGGCGCTGGAGGCGGCGCTGCTGCGAATCCCGGGCGAGCTGCGGCGGCGCGGCCGCGCGGTCACGGCGGGCGACTTCCGCGAACTGGCCCAGGCGACACCCGGCGTCTCCGTCGGCCGGGCCGAATGCCTGCCCCGCTTCCATCCGCCTAGCCGCAGCACCGGGGCCGCTGGCGTCGTCAGCGTGGTGGTCTGGCCCAAGGCGGATCCCCGGTCGCCCAACGCCCCCCTGCCCGACGCCGGGCTGCTGCGGGCCGTCTGCGAGAACCTGGACGCCAAGCGGCTGGTGACGACCGAACTCTACGTCATTCCGCCCACCTACCGCCGCATCGCCGTGTCGGTCTCGCTGCAGGTCAAGCCCGGTTACGGGATCGAGGCTATCCAGCGTTGGGTCGAACTGGTGCTGCGGCAATACCTGGCGCCGCTGCCGCCCTATGGCCCGGCCGGCGAGGGCTGGCCGCTGGGCCGGCGCGTGCATGGGCCCGAACTGGAGGCGGCCGCCCTGCAGGTCGAGGGCGTCGATTATCTCGAGGGCTTGGCCGTCGCCTTCTGGAGCGAGGACCAGCATCGCTGGATCCCCGGGACCGTCGAACTGGCGGCCTACGAGGTCCCCGAGGTGACCTCGGTGGTGGTGACGGCCGGCCTGCCGCTGCCGGCGCCGGGCGCCGGGATCGACCCCAGCTCCGACGGCAAGGTCCCCCTGCCCGTGCCGGTGCTCAGGGAGGTCTGCTGATGCTGGCGCTCGCCGACCGGAGCGGAGGCGTCGGCGAGGCGCGGTTCCTGGCGGTGACCGGGACCGGAGCCTGGCGCCGTTGCGCCTTCCGCGACCTGGCGCTGGTGGGCGAGACGGTCCAGCTGGCCTGGAACGACCAGCCCGACGCCGCCTCGGGGGCGCCGCCGGACGACCCGGCCGGGGCGGGCCTGGCCTTCGACAGCGGTTGCCGCCTGCTGCATTCCCTGCCGGACCACGGCCAGATCGAACGCGTCCTGTGGGGCGCCTTCGATCCGCTGCACCCCGGCCGAGGGTTGGAGGCGGTTCCGGTGATCGGCGCGGCCGAACCCGCGCCCTCGGGCGACTTCGCGCCCCTCTCGCCGCTTCCCGCCGCCTTCCGCCCGCGCGCGCTGGCCTGCGATCCGGACGACCGGTTGTACGTGCTCGACACCCTGGCGGCCATGGTCCGGGTGTTCGACCTGCCGGACCGGCGACTGCTGCGCTCGGTTCCCGTTCCGGCCAGGCCCGTCGACATCGCCTGGCACGACGGCCATCTCTACGGCCTCTCGGCCCATCCGTCCCGGCTGTGGCGGATGTCGGCGCTCCAGACCCTGCGCCTGGTCGGTCGCGGCCTGGAGGCGCTGGCAGATCCGTCTCGCCTGGCCTTCGCCGAGGACGGCCGCTGCTTCGTGCTCGACGCCGCCCACGACCCTGCTGCCCGGGTGTTCGAACTGGGACGCCCCGGCCGGTGGCGGGCGACGCCCGTCCCGCTCACGGTGGGCGGCGCAGCGAACGCCTTCGCCCGGGCCACCGACCTGGCCTGCGTCGGCCAGGGCGACGAAGAAGGCCTGGTGGTCGCCCGTCGGCCCGGCGAGACCTTCGCCCGGGTCGATATCGCCCAGGCTCCCTACAGCCTGTCCGAGCCCCTGACCGCGCGCGCCTATGACGGTCAGGGGATCGCCGCCACGCCGGACGGTCGGGTGGCGTTCTGGACCGCCAAGGGCGTGCGCCACGCGGTCCGGGCGCGCACACGCTATCGCCCGTCCGGCCGAGTCGTCTCGTTCCGGCTGGACGGGGGCGCCTACCGCACCCTGTGGGGACGTGTCCTGCTCGACGCCTGCATTCCCTCGGGCGCGGCCATCCGGGTGGCCAGCATCGTCAGCGACGACGACGACGCGCCCTTCCAGTACGCCAGCGACCGCCTGCCCCGCACGCCGCCGGCCTTCAGCAACCTGGCCCCGATCGCCGAGGCCGAGACGACGCCGCTGCCGCCGAAGATCCTCGCGCCCGCCGACGACGAGAGGGGTCCGCCGGTCTTCCGGCGGGTCGACGGCGGTGAACAGCCGTGGATCACGACGAGCGACGACTTCGCGACCTACGAAGCCCAGCCCCCCGCCGCGCGGGGTCGCTACCTGTGGCTGGTCTTCGACCTGACCGGGACGTCGACGGCTACCCCCAAGCTGCGCGACGTCCGGGTCGAGCGGCCGGGCCACGACTGGCTGGCCCGCCTGCCGGCGCTATATGGGCGCGACGAGCGGATGCGGGTGTTCCTGCAGCGCTATCTGGCGCCCGAGGCCGGGCTGATCGAGGACACCGCCGCGCAGAGCGACAGCCGTAACGCCCTGCTCAAGGCGGAATCGGCGCCGGTCTCCGTCCTGCCCTGGCTGGCCGGATGGTTGGGTCTGGTGCTCGACGAGCGCTGGTCGGAGACCGCCCGCCGCACGATGATCCGCGAGGCGCCGGCCCTGTTCCGGGCCCGGGGCACCCCAGCGGCGCTGCGGCGGATGGTCGAGATCGTCGCCGAAGCCCCCGCCGTCATCCTCGAGGACTTCCGGCTGCGCGGGTTCCGACGCGGCGCGGGGGCGGAACCGGGCTGGAACGCGCCGTCCGTGCTGGGCGGCGGTTTCCGGGTCGGCGGTCCGGTGGGCGAGGCCAGCGTCACCGTCACCGGAACGCCCGCCGAGGTCGCCTCGATCTTCGAGGGAACGGCGCACCGCTTCTCAATCCTGATCCAGGCGGCGCTGGACTCCGAACGCCTGGCCGCGATCGGCGACCTGCTGGAGGTCCACCGCCCGGCCCACACCCTGGTCGAGGTGTGCACCGGCGCGGCGGGCATGCGCCTGGGCCGCGGCCTGCACCTGGGGCTCAGTTCGATCATCGGCGCCGGCGAGGGTTGGAAAACCCTGCAGACCGGCGGGCGGCTGGGCCGCGACGCGGTCGTGGGTCGTCCCCGGGCGGGCCTGAGAGCCGGGACCGGCCGGCTCGGCGCGCCGAACCTGAGGATCGGGTGACGCCATGGTCGACGCCGTGATCGAACGTTTCGAGACCCGCTTCCGCCTCCCGGCGGACCCCGCCGCGTCGATGGTCCGGCGGGCGGCCGTCGAAACCCCGCTGCGGAGCATGCTCGACCAGCACCTGGACGCCGCCCTGGCGCGCCTGGCGCTGGACGACGAGATCGTGCTGGTCAAGTCGCTACGGACCTCGATCCGGTTGGGCCGCGGCGTCACGGCCTGGCAGGCCGGCGTCGGCTGGAGCGAGGCCATCGTCGCGGCCCTGGAGCAGCGACTGCGCGAACCGGACCCGGGCGAGGTGCTGCGATTCCGTCGCCGGCTCGACGCCCTGGCCGCGTTCGTCGATTGCGCGCTGGAGGAACGGTCCGACCGCGACTGGGCCTGGCGCCAGTTGGACTTCCTGCCGCCCTCCGTCGAACCCGCCTCGGCGGCCGAGCGGCTTGCGGCCGTCCCGGACGCGATGGTCGCCGAGCCGGACCATCTGCCGGCCCTGCTGCGCCTCCTGGCCCGCCACGGCCGGGTCGCCGACCTGGCGGTCGCCTCCGAGGCCGGAGCGGTCGATGCCCTGGTCTGGGCCATGGCGCAGGCGATCGGCGTCGCCGCGCCAGCGGGCGCGGTCCCGTCCGAAGCGATCGCGCGGGCCAGGCTGGCCTCGCCCCCCGCGATGCGCGCCACGGTCGCCGGCCGGTCGTTCCTGCGGGCCGTCCTGGCGACCCGGGCCGACCGCGCGGCCTGGGCCAGGCTGGCGGCCCTGACGCTCGAACCGCATCGCCTGTTCGTGGGACGGGCCGAGTTGAACGACTTGGCGGCCCGCTGGCTGGCTCTGGCCGAGGACACCGCGCACGGCGGACCGGCGACGTCCGCGTCGGACCACCCCGAGACGTCTCCTGAGGGAGGGTTCGCCCAGCCACGCCCGGCGGAAGACCCTTCCGGCGATCGGCGTTCCCAGACCACCGATCCTCGCCCCCGCCCCTCGCCCGTCGGCGGTCGGACCGGGCGCGAAGGTCGGCCGGACTCCACCGCGTCGCCCGACGCCCCGCCCGCGCCGCGCCCCGGGGCCAGGTCCCGCACGCCGCTCTGGACGCGGTTCGGCGGCCTGATGCTGCTGGCGCCCGTCGTGGCCGAGAGCGGAGCGGGCGAGCGACTGTTCGACGTGGACGACGACCAGCGCCTGCGCGCGCGTCTGCATGCCCTATCGCTGAGATTGGCGGAAGGCGCCGAGCCGGACGATCCGGCCGCCCTGGCCTTCGCCGGTCTCGATCCGGACGCGGACCCGCCAGCGGGCGATCCGGCCGAGCGGACCGAGATCGAGGCGGCCGCCGAGCGGGTCGGCGCCTGGCTGGCCCAACGCTTACCGGACTGGAAGGCGACGGGCCGGGTGACGCGCGTCATCGGGCGGGAGGCGATGATCCTGTCCGAGCCGGGCTGGGTGGAGGTCGAATTCGCGCTGGCGGACGTCGATCCCGCCATCCGGCGCGCGGGGCTCGACCTGGATCCCGGCTACCTGCCCTGGCTCGGACTGGTCCTGAAGTACCGCTATGTGTAGCGCCCGCGCCGCCTGGATCGCCCCGGCCGCCGGGGACCAGACCGCCCCGTCGGCGGCGGGATCGCCGTTGTGGGTCGAGGCGGCGTTGATGGGCGAGCGCCTGGCCGAAAGGCTGAGCCCCGTCGCGTCGGACGCCACCGAGTTCCTGTCGCACCAGGCGCGGCTGGCCCGGAAAGCCTGGTCGCCATTGACGATCCAGCCGCTGGACCGGCTGAGCAAGCGCCTGTCGTTGTCGCCGCAGGAGCGCGGTCTGGTCGTGCTGGCCGGTATGGCCGAAGAGCACGAGGGCTACTGCGCGGTGTTCTGCGACCTGCATCCCAAGGGCGAGGCGCGGCCGACGATCGGGCTGTTCGCCCAGCTGCACTGGCCGGACGCCAGCCGGCGGGCCTGCCTGCGGCTGTTGCACGAGAGTGTGGTGGTCCGGTCAGGGCTGGTGCGGGTGGGCGGCGTCGAACCCTGGCCGCGCCGCGACCTGTCGCTGGCGCCGGAAGCGTGGTCGCTGCTGCAGGACCTGGATGTCCGTCCGTCGGACGCCGATCAGGGGGACGGCCCCGACGGTCCGGCTGATGCGGCCTGGCTGGGCGAGGCCGGGCCCGTCCGGGCCATCGCGGCCCTCAGCGCCGATCGCCCCTGCGCCGTCCTGCTGCAAGGGTCCGCCGCCGAGATCCGCGCGCGATGGCTGGCCGCCGCCTCGGGCCGTCCAGCCCTCGTGGCGACGGTGGACGCCGGGCTTGCGCTCGACTCCTTGCAACTGCTGCTCGCCCGCGCATTGATCCGCGACGAGACCCCCGTGCTGCGCCTGGCGGCCTCGCCGGGCGGAGGGGCCAGCGGCCCGCGACGGGAGATCGCCCTGGCGATCGACCGTCATCCGGGGCCCCTGGCGCTGCTCGACGCCGACACGGGCCTGGTTTCGCTGTTGAACCGCCCGATCATCGCGATCCCGGGACGGGCCCTGCCCCGGACCGCGGCGCGCGGCGCCTGGCTGGCGGCCGCACCCGGACTGGCCCGGGCGGCCGACGATCTGGCCGCGCGCTTCCCAGCGCCGCCGGCGACGGTGATGCGGGCCGGCCGCGACGCGACATTCCTGCGCGAGCGCGCCGTGACGCCCGACGACCTGGCCGAGGCCGTCAAGGCGCGGCTGGGCGCGAGCGACGGCGGCGCGGCGCGACGGGTAATGCCAGTCGCCGCCTGGGACGACTTGGTGCTGGCGCCCGAACGATTGCGCGTGCTGCGTGGCGCCGCCGATCGCATGCGGCTGGAACTGCGCGTGCTGGACGACTGGGGTTTCGAGGCCTCGGCTCACGGCCAGCGCGGCGTGCGGCTGCTATTCGCGGGCCTGCCGGGCACCGGCAAGACCCTGGCCGCCGAGGTCCTGGCCGGCGCGCTGGGCGCCGACATGCTGGTCGTCGATCTGGCTGGCGTTGTCTCCAAATGGATCGGGGAGACCGAGAAGAACCTGTCGATCCTGTTCGACCAGGCCGAGGCCACTCGGGCGGTGCTGTTCTTCGACGAGGCCGACGCCCTTTTCGGCAAGCGCACCGAGGTGTCCGACGCCCACGACCGCTACGCCAATATCGAGACCTCGTTCCTCCTGGCCAGACTGGATCGCTTCGACGGCGTCGCGGTGCTGGCCACCAACCTGCGCCAGAACCTCGACAAGGCCTTCGTGCGCCGGTTCGACGCGATCATCGATTTCCCCGAACCCGGTCCGGTGGAGCGCGAGGCCATTTGGCGCCGGCACATGCCGGCCCGCGCGCCCCTAGCCGCCGACGTCGACCTGGCGGTCCTGGCCGATCGCTACCCGATGTCGGGCGCGATGATCCGCAACGCCGCCATCGCCGCGGCCTTCGCCGCGGCCGGCGAGACCGCCGCCGACCCTCGCATCGCCCTTCGCCATCTGCACGCCGCCGTCCGCCTGGAATTCGACAAGGCCGGCCGGCCCCATCCGACTTGATCAGGAAGAACGCCATGCCCGATCCCACTTCGCTAACTCAGTACGCCGACCAGTCGATCACCGCATCGAACGCGGCCTTGGCGACCGGGCGAGCCCGGGCCAACGCCGCCCGCGCCAGCGAGACCGCAGCCAAGAACGCCGTGGCGGCGACGACCCTGGCGCTCGCCGAGGCTGGAGCCGACATCTCCGCCCTCCGCAAGCAGCTGGCGGCGGCCAAGACTCCGGCCGACGCCGACGCCCTGGCCGCGGATCTCGGCGTCGCCATCCTCGCCCAGCGGGCGGCGGCCGGACAGTTGGGCAAGGCCCAGCTGGCTCTAGCCGAGGCCTCGGGCGACAGCGCCCTGGCGGTCGAGGCCGTGCGGGCGCTGACCGAGCGCGCGGCCGAGACCAAGGGCCTCGCCGCCCTGGAAAAGGCCGGCGCGGTCCGGCGCGGCGCGGCGATCACCGCCCTGGGCGCGTCGCCAGTCAGCGACGTAAAGGTCGAGGCCGCCACCCTGCTTGCCGACCCTCTGTTCGCCGCCGCCAAGGCCAAGGTCGAGGCGGACCTGCCGGCGGCCCTGCGCGACCGCGCCGTCGCGCAGGCCGCCGAAGCCGACAAGGAAGCCGCCCGCCGGACCGAGATCCGAAACGCTGCGCGCGCCTCCCTGGACGCCGCGCTGGAGGAAGGTGGACTGGCGGGCGACACCCTGCCGCGCCTGCGGGCCAAGCTGGCCCAGGCCGAGGCGGCGCTGCAGCGTCATGTCGGCCGAGCCGTCGCCGACCTGGCCACGGCCCGCAGTGTCCTGAGCCGCCTGGCCGAGGGCGACAGCGCCCTCAGCGGCGACGAACACGCCGCCCTGTTCGATCCCGCCCAGCAGGTCGACCGGCAGGCGGCCGCGACCGCCGAGAAGGACCGCGACGCCGCCCGGGCGGTCGTACGCGACGCGATCACGACCCTGACCATCGAGCGTGAACGCTTCGTCGCCGCCAACCCGGCCGGCGACCTGGCCGCCGCCGAGGCCGACTCCCTCACGGCCGTGGGAGCGGCCAAGGCGGCCGCCGCCCAGGCCGACGCGGATCTCGTCGCGCCCGAGGCGGCCTTCACTGCGGCCAAGAAGGCGTTACTGGCGAACTGGCGAGCCGACGCGCCCGACGCCGCCTGGGCCAAGCTGGCCGCCTTCGTCGGCGCCAAGGCCGCCCTCGACCGGCTGAAGACCAATCCCACGCCCCTGAAGACAGCCGTGACCGGCGCGGAGGCCGCCGTGCTGGCGGCGCTGCTGAGCCGCGACGGGCGCGACCGTCGGGTCGCGATCGTCACCGCTGCCGAAGCGGCCCGGCGGGCCGCCGACGAGGACTATGTGCGCAGCGTCGATGCGCTCCGGGCCCTGGCGCTGCGGGGGGTGGCGCCATGATCCGCGAGACCGCCGCGCACCCTGAACAGAGGAGAGCATGATGGCCGACACCCTGACCTGTGATCGAGAGGACGGCGAGGCCCTCCTGCCCAACCGGCCCTACCAGGCGGTCGCCTACCACTACGGCATGCTGCTGGGCGTCGACGACTTCAACACCGACCAGTCCAGCCATCGCGGCAAGATCCGGCTGCACAATGCCTGGCTGCACGGGTTCGGCACGGTCTGGGGACTGGCCGTGTCGGCGGACCTGGAGCGCGGAGAGCTGCGGGTCGACCCCGGCCTGGCCCTGGACGGGGCGGGGCGCGAGCTGCACAACGACGTGCTCCAGTGCGTCAATATCGGCGCCTGGTTCACGGCCCACCGTGACGACGCCGACTTCGATTTCACCGAAACCAGCGCTGGCGTCAGCTTCGACGCCCATGTGGTGATCCGCCACCGCGCCTGCCTGGCCCGGCCGGTGCCGGCCATGCTGGACACCTGCGCCGGGGCCACCTCCGATACCGCCTTCTCGCGGATCCTGGAGACGGTCGAGATCGCGATCGTGCCCGGCCCACCGCCCGCCGCGCCGCGCCGTGGCCGCCTGTTGCGGGTATTGGCTGGCCTGGAGCCGCCGGCCAGCGACGAAACCGGCGTCAAGCCCGACGACCAGGCGGCTTTGGACGGCGCGGCCGAGATCGCCGCCGCCGCGCCGGCCGACCGGCTGGCCGCGGCGGCGGCGGTCTACCATCGGATTTCGGTGCTCGACGTGCTGGCGGGGCAGGCCGGCGGCGACACCGAGAGCGTCGAGGTCGGGCTGTTTCCGGACGGCGCGCCCGAGGATCTGGTTTTGGCCACGGTGACGGGGCTGGACCTGACCGGTCCCGGCCCGGACACGGCCGCGCCGCGCTGGACCCTGACGGCCGCCTCGGTCGACAACGACGTTCGGGCGGTCCTGCTTTCGACCGCGACCCTTCAGGACCTGCTGAGCGTCGCGGCGGGCGCCGTCGCGCCGCCCGCGGCGGCCGTCGAGACCGGGCCGCGCGTCCTGGCAGGCACGGTGGGCCGAACCGCCGAGGTGGTGACCTTCACGGTGGACCGGGCGCTGCTCGAACCCACGGTGGTCCCGGCGGCGTTTGTCGCCTCGACCTTCGACGGCTCGGCCTGGACCGACCTGGCAGTGGGCGGCGCCGAGGTCTCCGCCGACGGCCTGGACGTCACGGTGACCCTGGCTTCCGACCCTGGAGCGGCCCTGCTGCGTCTTCGCGCCCTGGGGTCCGGCGGCGCGCCGCTGCTCGGCGACAACAAGCTTCCCCTGTTCGGCGACGCGACGGAACAGCCGTCCTCGTCCGCGGCCGCCCAGCGCGGCGTCGACTTCGTTTGGCACGGCTGAGGAAAGGACATTGAGATGGACGGCAATGGTTCCGAGACGCTGGTGCTGCTGAATTCCACGACCGGCGTGACGCTGATCTCCGACGGCTCGCCACTGACCCGGCTGAACTATTTCGACGGCAAGTTCCTGCGGGCCGAAGACCTCCAGGCCGAGCAGAACTATCTGCGCCGCCTGGTGCAGATGTCCAACCAGGCGCACGGGGCTGGGGTGGTCCACGGCTTCGAGGTCACCCGCGCCTCGGGCGACAAGCTTCGCCTGGCGCCGGGCTTGGCGATCGACAACGAGGGTCGGGTCCTGTTCCTCAGCGAGACCGCCGAGGTCTCGCTGGCGGCCCTGCTGGCCCAGGCTGCTCAGGCGGCTGCTTTGGGAGGCGACGCGGCCTTCGGGGCGTGCGCGCCATTGGCGGCCGAACCCGCGACGGCCCCGATCGCCGACGCGGCGATCTATGTCATCGGCATCTCCCAGGCCGAGGCGCTGTGCGGCCACGAAGACGTCTATGGCCAGGCCTGCCAGCAGGCCTGCATCACCGAAAGCGCCCGGCCGTTCCGGGTGGAGGGCGTGGCGCTGCAGGCCCGTCCGCTGGTCCTGGCCTCGCCGCTGCCGACCTCGACCGCCGTGGTGCTGGACGCCATCCACCTGCGCTCGCGGGTCGCCTCGGCCTATTTCGCCGACGAGCGCGGCCGGCCCGCCTCGCTGATCTCGCAGGCCGGGCTGGCCTCGTCGATCTGGTGCGCGGGGGCCGCGGCCTCGGCCGGCGGCTTCGTGCCGCTGGCCGTCCTGGGCCGCAGCGGCCAGGCCGTGCGGTTCCTCGACCTGTGGACGGCGCGGCGCGAGCGCGGCGATCCCCACCCGATGCGCTACTGGCGCAACCGCCTGGCCATGCGGCCCTGGGACGTGTTCCTGGCCCAGGTGCTACAGTTCCAGTGCCAGCTGCGCGACTCCTGGAGCGAGGTCGGCGAAGCGCCCGATCCTTGCGCCGACGAACGCGCCCTGATCGCCGAGGCCAGCGAGGTGATGGGCGAGCTGGAGAGCTACTACAAGGCGTCCAGCGAGATGCTGGTCCAAAAGGTCCTGGGCGGCGAGACGCAGGACAAGCCCGGCGGCGGGGCCTCGCGCTTCGGCGCGCTGCTGGGCAAGTTGCGCAAGGCCAAGGAGACCTTCACCCTGACGCCGACGTCGCGGGTGCTGATCTCCAAGGGCATCGTCGAACTGCCCAGCGGCGGCTACCTGCCGGTGACGCCGGCCTCGAACCTGACAGTTAACGAACAGGTCCGGCGGCTGATGGGCGAGGGGGTGGACCTGCGGTTCTGCGTCGTGCGGCCCGACTACGTGGCCCACGCGCTGGAAAGCGTGCAGCACATGGATCGCATTTCGCTGCTCAAGGGGCTGGACGACCCGAGCGCCAAGGAGGCGGTCGACATCCTGGTGCCCGATGGCCAGATCGGCCAGGACGCGGCCAGCAAGGGCGCGGCTTGGGAAGGGCGCGTGCGGCGCGTGCCGTCCACCGACGACACGGACGGTGATGACACCTATGTCGAGGTCGGATCTGAAAAGATCACCTCCTACAAGGCGGCCGCCAAGCGGCCCGCCGACGCGATCGGCAAACTGGAAGGCGCCTATCAGCGCGAAGTCCTGGGCGGGGCGGCGCGCAGCGAGACCAAGCCCGGCGGCGAGCTGTCGTTCTTCTTCGCCGGCTTGGCCGAACTGCCCGACCAGGGCGACGCGACCGAGCGTCTCCGCGAGTGGGCCAAGGAGACCAAGCAGCCCGCCGAGGCCACGCTGTGGCGGTCGATCCACGACGTCGCCGAACCGAAGGCCGAGGCCGTCAGCGAGGCGAGCGGGGCCAAGACCGAAAAGGTGGCCAAGAAGGAGGCCGCGTCGGCCCCGGCCGACGACGCCATGGCCATCGGCGCGGGCTATGCGCGGCTGAAGGACGAGGCGATCCGCTATCGCGCCGACCTGGGCGCCCGGATGGCCAAGAAGGCGGGCGTGCGCGGCCAGCGGCAGTTCGGCGGCCTGGACGACGAGCCGGTCGACCACGCGGCCGTGTGGGTCGGCCTCCGTCTGGATCGCGATCCGTTCACGGCGCCCGAACAGGCGCGCGTGGCCGGATCGCTGGACCTGACCTATCTGATGCCCCGCAAGGGTGGCTCCAGGCTAATCGACCTGGCCCTGACCGGCCGCCTGGTCATCGAGGGCAGCCGCGTCACGGGTTCGCGCCAGATCGTCCAGGGGACGTTCCTGGGCGACGCGGTGGTGCGGCTCGACTTCGCCGACATCTCCGAGGCCAGCCGCGTCATCAAGGTCAACGTGCCGGTCATACTGACGCGCCGCGCGGATTCCGAGGGGGTGCGGGTGACGCTGAACGCCGACCTGCAGGGCGTCGGGTCCGACGATCGCGGCCTGCTGGGCGTGCTCGACCTCGAGGCCCAGGTGGACGTGACGTCCGACGGCCGCGAGGTGGAGCTGTCGCTCGTCGTGCGCGGCGAGATCGAGAAAAGCGCGCGGGAGCGTGAACCTCTGAAGCTGCTGGGCGCGCTTCGTCGTAACGACGCGGCGATCAAGCCGGGCAACGCCCTGCGCGCGGCGTCGGAGACGGCGATCGAGGTGCTGGGCGCCCGCGATGGCGGATCGGGCTTCGTGGCGGACGCCCAGGACGACCTGTTCGGCCGTCCCGCGGTGGGCGGCGATCCGCTGGTGGTGCGCGCCACGCGGGACTGGGTGATGTTCCATCGTCGCCGCGACAAGCGGTGCGGGCAGGACGGACCGGGGGCCGAGACCGGCGTGCGGCGCTATCAGCTCTATCATGTGCGCGCGAAGACCGAGGCCCAGGCCCGGACCGCCAGCGCCGCGGTGATGGCGGCCGATGCGGCGGCGATCACCAAGGCGGGTTTCAAGCCCAGCGCCGCGATCGAGTTCGGCATCGGCCGTTCCTCCCTGGTCACCCCGGAGGCGGACGTGATCGCCGATTGGCAGGCGGCGGATCCCGGCGAGAAGCTGGTGTTCGGCGCGATCGGTTCGCTGGGGCCGGCCCAGGCCGAAGGCGAGGCCCTGGCCCGCGCACGGCTGTCCAGCCTGGAACTGACGGTCAGCCGCGACGGCCTGCCGCCGATGGCCGACAACCACGTCCTGCCGCTGCTGCCGGCCCTGGGCCTGAACGGCATGGACGGGGCGCTGTTCCTGATCACCCAGGCGCAGAAGTCGATGTGCCACACGATCTACGTGACCCACGACGACAACTTCCCCAACCTGGTGATGCACAATGGCCTGGCCGGGGAGATCGAGAAGGAGGGCCTGTCGCCGGTGCTCAAGGTGGTCTTCGAGAATGGCGCGACTCCGACCGCCGCCAGCCTCCAGAAACTGCGCGAGTACTGGGCGAAGAACGACTATGGCGAACCGCCCTTCGCCGCCGTCTACCAGGCGGGACCGAACGACGCCGCGCGCCGCACCCTCCTGCTGGCTCAGGCCCAGGCGATCATCGAAGGCCTCGACGGCGAACCGACCGACGCCAAGCTCGCAATATCGCCCGACGTCACCGAGCTGACGGAATGCGATGCGATCACCGTGGTCTACGCCAACCAGCGCTACCAGAAGATCGCGCTGGTCGCGGCCCTCCCGAACGCGACCACCGGAGCGCTGACGATCGAGGTGCAGGACTTCCTCTTCGACGGTTCGGCGCTGACCGACGAGGGCGGGTTCGTCACCAGCGTGCAGAGCGTGCTGCAGCGACCGTACCAGCGGGCCGAGCCCTTCGCGCCGTCGACCGACCGGCTGGCCAAGGCCATGACGTTGGCGTTGCCCATCGGGAACAGGATCACCAGCATCAGCAGCGGGGTCGTGGTTCTGCCGCCGGCCGATGTGATCCAGACCGACATACGGAACCTGATCCAGAACGCCGGCTTCGACACCGACGGCTACGACCTGCTGGTCATCTTCCGCTGAGGCGAAGCCATGGCGGACGGAACCTCGATCCCGAGGCGGCGGGAGCGCCAGCCGCCGGGTTCCGCGCCGCGGGCGGTCGCCGCCGCCCGGGCGCGGGCCCCGCCAGCGGCCGCGAAGCCGATCGTCGGCCCTGGTCCCGGCGCCGCGGGCGAGAGCTGGAGGGCCATGGCCCTGAGCTCGACGCACACGCCGTCGGGCGCCGAGACGCCCATGGCGACGCCGCCTGAGCCGGCGGCCCCGGCGCCCCCCGTCGCCATGCCGCCAGCGGAGGGCGTGGATCGGCCACGCGAAGAGGGTGAAGCCGACTGGGCCGGGGCGGCGGCCGAGCAACTGCAAAGGCGGCGGTCCGCGCCGCCCAAGGCCAAGGCGGCCGACGAAGGCGTCGCCGAGCGCACCGGCCGCACGCCGCATCGCGAAAGGCTGGACGCTTCCAGCGCCGAGCGCGAACCGCCGCCCAGCCTGCTCACCGGCCGGCCGATCCACGCGGCGGCTCGCTTCGATCCAACCCGCGAGGCGCTGTTCTCCGATCTGGAGGGACCATCAACGGGGAGCGGCGGGGAGGGCGGGCTGTGGGCCATGCTCGACGAGATCCTGGGCGCGCCGGCCCAGGGCGAACCGCTGCCCGGCGATGAGCGACGCCTGCTGGAGGCGCTGTTCGGCGCCGACTTGGGCGACGTGCGTGTCCACCCGGGCGGCGACGCGGCGACGGTGGTGGATGCGGCCGGGGCGGAGGCCACGACGGTCGGTCGCGACATCGCCTTCGCGCCCGGCGCCTATCGACCTGGTGACCCCGACGGCCTGAACCTGCTGGCCCACGAGGTGGCGCACGCCGTGCAGCAGGGCCCGGCGCCGGCGGATCCCGACGCGGCCGGCGAACGGCCCGATATCGAAGTCTCGCCCCATCCCGACCCGGTCCCGGCGGAAGCCTCGGCCGAGGTCGAGCCATCCGCCGATCCCGCCGTCACGGCCCCCTCCGAGGTTGAGATCGAGGGCGCGGGTGGTCCCGCCGCCGAGACCTTGCAACTGCCGGACACGCTGGCGACGCCGCCGGCCATGCCGCCGATCGCCGGCGCGGGCGAAGGCGCCGTCGAGCCGCCGCCCGTCGCGGCCGAAGCCGCCGCGCCGCCGTCGCCCTCGGAGGCCCCGGAGTCCGTCGAGCCGATCGCCCCCACACCGGCCGCCGCCGCCGCCGTCCGGGTCGGTCCGGACCCATTGCCGGCCTGGAGCAGTCGGGTGGCGGCGGCCACCACCGCGGTCCACGCCCGTCCGCCGACCCCAGGCGGAGGCGGTGTGATCCGGCGGACCGGCGGCGCGGCGTCGAGCTCGCTGGACAGGGCGGCGGCCCGCGTGCCCGCCGACGCCTCGCGGGTGGTGACCCCGCCCGACCGGCCGACCGACCTGCCGGAGCCGCCCGACCAGGCCACCGGCGCGGCGCTTAGCGCGGTGCAGGCCGCCGGCGGACATCCGCTCAGCGCCTTCACTCTGCCTGTGTTGCCCAGCGCCACGCCGCTGGGCCGGGCCGTGGCCCTGGTCACCGCCGGACCGGGAGCGCCGACGCCTTCCACGACGGCGCCGTCACCCACCGGCGACGCCGCCCCGCCGACGACCGGCGCGCCGGCCGCGGCCCGCGGCGCCGACCGCCTCGGCGCGGCGCTGGGCGCACCCGTTCCGACCATATCCGGCGGAGCCACAACGGCGCCGCCCTTGGGGACCACGGTCAGCGACACGCCGCCGGAGGCGCCCGCCCTGACGGTGGGGTCACAGCGCACGACCGGCCAGGCCATCGCCCGCCTGCTGCTGCAGGTGAACGAGAAGACCAACGACCTGGTCGGCGGCGTGCTCGCCACCGCCTACCGGGGCGGAGTCGCGACCTGGACGGCGCTGGCCGACCCGATCAAGCCCGACGAACGGACGGGGGTCGCGGCCGAGTTGAGGCGCGTCGCGGCCGCCGCCCAGATCTCCGACACCCAGCTCGAAACCCATCTCGCCGATCAGCGCCGCGAGCTGACCGCCCGCCATACCGAGCTTTCGGCCGAGCGCACCGAAGCCGCCGCCGGGGCCGCGGCCGAGGTGCGCACCGCCGGCGCCAGCCTTACCGCCGAGGTGGATTCGGCGCGGGCGTCGCTGGATCGCGCGGCCGCCGATCGGGTCGCGGCGGCGCGAGGCGACGTCGATGTCACCCAGGTGAACGCCGAGCGTGACAGGTTGCTGCGCCGCGTCGACACCCTGGAGACCCAGGCGGCGTCGGGCTATCGCGGGGCGGTCCAGCGCTTCAAGGACGCGCTTGACGCGGAGGCCGGACGCCAGCGCCAGGCCTACCAGCGGGCCGCCGACGCCGACCGCGAGGGGCTGAGAGCGGGCAAGACCACCACCGAGGAACTGCTGGAGGCCGAGCGCGGCTTCCAGCCCGTGCGGATCTGGCGCGACGACCAGTTGCGCGAACTGCAGCGCCAGCTGGAGTTCGGCAAGACGGCCGCCGACACCCAGTCGTCGGGCTTCACCGACACCGTCCGTGACCGCGCGCGGGAAGCGCGCGAGAGCGTCCGGGACTGGGCCGCCCATCGCATCGGCTACGAGCGCAGCTGGCTGCAGCGATTGTTCGACTGGATCAGCGACTGGCGACACCAGGCGGACCGCGAAAGCGCCGCCTGGCAGGAGCAGCAGACCCAGGAGACCCTGCGGGCCACCCTGGAGGGGGTGAGCTTCATCGACGCCGAGGTCGTCCGCCTGCGCGGCATGAGCGAGGCCGAGCGCACCGCCGAGTTCAGCAACCTGACCGCCGAGCAGCAGGCCATCGTCATGGCCTATTTCCAGAGTGGGGGGGATCGCATCGAGGCAGTGGCGGCGGGCCTGATGTCGCGGATCTCGGCCCAGCGCCGGCCCGAGATCCTCAGCCGGATAGAGGCCGCCGTCCTGGCCAGCAACGACGACGAAAAGATGCTGGCGGCGGCGACGGCGGTGAACCCGAGCTTCGACGAGCCCCGCGAGCGAGAACTCTGCCGCCAACTTCGGAGCGCCTTCACCGGGCCCGGCACCGAGGAACCCGACGTCTTCGCCGCCCTGCGCGGGCTGAGCGCGCTCGAGGGCAAGCTGGTCGAACGCAAGTACGCGGCGCTGCACAACGGGGAGTCGCTGCGTGAGCGGTTGCGCTCGGAGCTTGACGATTGGGCAACGTGGTCGTCGCACGATATCGACCGCGCCAACGCGATGCTGGACGGCCACAACGCCGACGCCATCGCCGTCGAGCTGGACCAGGCCATGCACGGCACCTGGAACGGCCTGGGCGTCGGCACCGACAACGACACGATCATGCGGGCCCTGCGCGGCAAGTCGCCGTCCGAGATCGCCGACATCCGCCGGGCCTATCGCACGCGCTACGGCCGCGACCTGCAGACCGAGGTCGCGGGTGAGCTGAACGACTGGTTCGTGGCCGGAACCCACGATGTCGACCGGTTCAACGCCCTGATGGCCAGCGACACCGCCGCGGCCGACGCCGTGGCCGTCGACCAGGCCATGCATGGCGGCGCCATGGGCCTGGGCATAGGCACCGACCGGGCGGCGATCGACGGGGTCTACAGCCAGATCGACCGCGAGATCGACGAGGAGGCCACGCGTAACAACTGGAGCAGCGCCCGGGTGGAGACCGAGCGTCGCCGCCGCCGCCTGGCGGTCAGCGGCAGCTACGAGACGCGCTACGGCGGAGGAACGCGGCGCGCGGACGGCCGGTCGGCCCTGGACGCGGCCTTTGAGGACGACTCTTCGGACGCCGACCTGGCGCTGTTCCGCGGGGTTTCCGGCTCGAACCGCGACCTGACCCGCGAGGGGCTGGACTACGCCAGCATCAACGCCTCGCGCATCGCCCTCGAGCGGCAGGCGATCTTCTATCACGACGACAAGGTGATCCAGGACGCGATGCAGGAGCCGCAGCAGCGGCTGACCGCCGAGCGGCTGAGGGACCTGAATCTCGACATCGGCCTGCAGCAGCAGATCGACCGGGAGGCGGTCGACCGGGGGCACTTCACCACCGCCTGGGACTCGCTGCGGGCGGCCATGAACAACACCTCCGGCACGCCCGAGGAGCGCAGGACGCGCACCGAAGCGGCGTTCCGCGCCTTCAACGGCGCGCTCGGCCGAAGCGGCAGCCTGGGGGCGAGCGAAGGGTGGGGCGCGGTCTCCATGGTGATGGGCGACCCGAACGCCAGCCCTGCGGCCGTCCAGAGGGCCCTCGACCGCTTCCGCGCCCGGTGGGTGACGCCTGAGCGCGGCCGACCCACCACGACCGAGCTGGCCTATCACGACTCCTGGTCGCCAGAGGCCACCATGCGCCGGCGGGCGGAAGCCCGAACCCAGGCCGCCAGCTACGCCGCCGAACGCGCACCCGCCGAATTCAACGCCATGCGCGACTACTACAACGCGCACTACGCCAATCGCCCAGCCGCCGCGATGTTCGAACTCCAGGATCAGGGCGGCGATTTCGACGCCGACGTCCGGGCCATGACCAGCAGCACCGGCGTGGATCGGCGGGTGGATCCGGCGACCGGCCGCGTGATCCTGGAAGACAAGACCGCGGCCCTGCTGCGCCAGGGCGGGGTGCTGAGCGACACGCAGGAAGTGACCTTCGCGGCGCGCGGCATGGGCACCGACATGAACGTCCTGCGCCGCGTCGCGGCCGGCCGCAGCCGCGAGGAAATGCAGGTCCTGGCCGCCAACTGGGAGCGCGAGCATCCGGGGGAGAGTTTCAACGACCTGCTGTTCGGGACCAACGACCCGGAGCGCAACCGCGGTTCGGCCTTCGGCGGCGAGTTCAGCGGCCGCGACTGGGAGGACATGCGCGAGCTGTTCGTGTTCGGCGAGCCGGTCACCCCCACCGACCGGGCGGCCCGCGCAAAGCGCCAGCTGGCCTTCGAGGCCGCTTCCACCAACAGCTGGTCGTCGGACGAACTGGGCTATCTGCGCGAGGACGTCGCGGCGTTGCACGCCGACATCGCCTCGTTCAACGCAGCCGACAAGGCGGCGCGGCAGCCGGGACACGAGAACGACTTCGAGGCCTGGCAGACCTACGAGCGGCGCCTGGCCTCGGTCGAGGCCAATGCACGAGCAGTGGATGCGGCGGTGTCCCTGCATCGCCGCTCGGTCGACGTGGTGGCCGACGTCGCTGGCCAGATCATCGGCGGGGTGGTGATCGCGGCGGCGGCCATCGCCGGAGCGGTGGCCTCGGTGCTGTCGGGCGGCACGCTGTCGGGGGCCGCCATCGCCCTGATCGCGCTGACCGCCTCGTTGGTGGGGTCGGCGCTGTCGATGGGCGCGAAGGCCTACTACAAGGGCGCCGCCTACGGCTGGGAGGAGGTCGGGGTCGACCTGGCCACGGCGGTGGTCGATGCGATCGTCTCCTATGCGACGGCCGGCATCGGAGACAAGCTGCTCAAGAACATGACGGTTCTGAAGGGCCTCGCCGGTCGGGGCGGCGCCTCGCGCTGGCTGGCGGCGGCGTTGTCGGAGGGCATCGAGAACACCCTGGGCACCCTACCGAGCACCTTCACCGGCGTATTGCTGGACTCCTCGACCTACGAAGGCAACCCGCTGCTCAACCTGCTGACGGGCACCCTGATGGGCACGGCCCAGTCGCTGGTCGTCGCGGGCGTCATGGGCAAGGTGATCGGCGGACCGATGGGCCGCCTGGGCACGGCCATGGGCGAGGCGCACGTGTCGATGCGTTCCCGGCCGACGGTTCCCTCAGTGCACGGCGGCCCCCGCGTGCCGCCCAGCCATCCCGACGCCGTTCCGGATTTTCATGGCCCGAACGGCCGGGAGCGGGTCCGCGCCTGGGTGGAGTTCAGAGCGGAGCACCCGAAAGGCACGCTGAACGAGTTTCGCGCCCACCTGGAGGCGGCGACAGACGCGGTGCGCGCCGATGCCCTGGCCCAGGGCCCTCGCCGCAGGGCCGAACTGCTGTCGGCCCTGCCCCCGGAGCGCCACGCCGAGTTCGCCGGTGTGCCGATCGACGTGGTCGGCCCCAACGAATATCGCAGCAAGACCGGCCGCGATCCGGACGCCAGCCACGCGGCGGTGGTCTTCGACGGAGATGGCCGGCCCCGCATCGTGGTCCAGCCCGATACTCCGGCCCACGCGCTGCAGGAAGAAGGACTCCACCTCCTCCAACGGACCGAGGCTGGCCACAAGGAGCGCATCGCGTCATTCGAGCGGCTTACCCCCGAGACGTTTCACGCCCTGTCGGTCGAGGCCCGGGTCGAGGCCGTGCGAAACTATCTCGAGGTCGAGCTGAACGCCCAGGAGCGCTTGCGGGCGGCGGTCGAGGCCGATCTGCATTCCGCCGACCCCACCGTGCGCGCCCGGGCCCAGGAGGCCGCCGCCCATTTCGAGGAGAAGGCCGAGCTCTATCGCCGGCAATTGGAGACCCTTGGCCGTCTGACGCCGGAGCGACTGGCGGAAATGGCGCGCGATCCCAGCAGCCTGCCGCCCCTGCTGCGCGAGGCGCCGGTGCTGCAACAGAAGAAGAGCGTCATAGGCCACCGGCCCAATCCGGCGAGCCCGACCTACGGCGTGGAGACCCGCCAGAAGGTCAAGCGCTCGCGTAGTTCTTACGACGGCCACACCCTGATCGACGCTCATCCCGACGCCGAACTGCAACAGGTCGGCCGACCCTGGTTCGAAGAGGACTCCACCGGCGACAAGCGACGGTATCGCCGCGCCGAACTTGTGGACGCCCAAGGGCGGGTGATCCACACCCGCGAAGAGATCGAAAGTCCTGCGGGGTCGGGCCGATGGCGCCAGCGGGGCAGCGAATCGGCCCTGGCCGGCGGCATCATGGAGGTAGCCTCGGCCGAATTCATCAAGCAGCAGATCGCCGAACACGCGAAGCACGGGCGCGAAGTCATTCAGATCGACGCCAAGCATCGCGGCAACGCCGGCTTCGACAACGTCAAGATCGAGTTCTACAGGGAGGGCCGCGCGCTGAGGGCGCGGATCATCCAGGTCGAGGTCAAGGACTACAGCGGGCACGTCGGGTTCAGCGCCTTCACCGCCAACGCGGTCAACCTGCCCAGCAGCATCGAATCCCTGGGCGAGGTCCTGAAGGTCCAGTCCTTCCCCAGCCCGGCGCACCGCCGCGCCGCGACCGAGGCCTTGAGAGCGCGTCGCTTCGGCATCGAGGTCCATACCGGTCCCACCACCACCCTTGGAACCGCCATGACCTCGCAGCGCGGCGTGCTGGCCAAAATCGAGCGCGTGCAGCGAATTCTGTTCGACCTGGAGCGGATCGGGGCCGCCCTGCCGGCGCGGCGCGGCAGCGAGGTCACCGCCATTCGGGACAACCTGCTTCGGGCCATCCATCCCGACAACCAACGCTCGGAGGTGTCCATTCTCCGGGCCATGAAGGTCGCCGAGGGCAAGGTCAGCAGGCTGGCCGCCCCCATGGGCGTGGAGGTCGGCGAGTGGCGATTCGCGCCGGGTCTGAACCCGGCCCCCAAGGCGGCCTTCGACCCGATGGCGACCTTCGACCTGAGAGTCGCCCATGTGCCCCAGCCGCTGATCGACGCCGCCAAGCTAGCCTCGCCGGCGGGGCGGGTCATCGGCCAGAATTTCGACGTCCACCCCCTGCGTCTGGCCGAGCGCCAGGGGATTCTCACACCGGGGCGCTACCACGCCGAAGCGGCGCCGACGACCTTCGGCGACGGCCTGCACATCATCGCCGACAGCACCGGAAAGCCGGTCGTGATGAACCAGCCGGGCCGGCCGGGCAGCGCCGTCTTCGATCCAAGGATCGAGGCGCAGCGACTGATCCGCCAGGCCAGACACCAGCCCACCTCGGTCGGCAAGCAGGCCGTGAACCAGCCCTTGTCGCCCCTGGTCGATGTGTCCCACCTGACTCCGGCCCAGATCGAGAGTCTGACCGTCGAACTGGTGACCGCGGCTGGCGGCAACCCCAGCCTGCTCGGCCAGATCAGGTTGATCGCCCCGCCGGCGACAATGACCCCCAAGGCCTGGGGAGCCATGTTCGCCACGATCGCGGCCCGCAATCGTAATTTGAGCCGGTATCTGAGCTTCAAACACAGCGTTATCGTGGGGCAGCCATGACGAAGACCAGCGAGGGCCGACAACCATGACTCCACCCCAGCCGCCGCTGTCCTGGCCGGCCTTGCTCGACGATCGCGACACCATTGACCGGTATCTCGAAGAGCTGGGCTATCTGGAGCAGGACGCCAGCGCATCGACGCACCCGCCCGAGGTCTTGCTGCCCGATGGCGCCGACGGCCTCATGGCCGTCGCCCTGCTGCTGGGCCCCGGCGCCTCCGCCCCCGCGCTCGACGCGATGACGGCCAGCGATCTGGTCGGCAGGGGCCTGGCGAACCTCGTGGAACGGGCCGCGCCCTCCACCGCCCTGACCATCGTCGGCGCGCTCACCGCCGCCAACGCCGGCGCGGCCTGCGGGCGCGAGGCTTTCGCCCCCCCGATCGACCAGACCGCCGCTCTGCTAAAGACGGCCGCCCGGGAGTTGGACCGGTTTCCCGATCGCGCCCGGTTCCGCGCCGCCTTCGCGGCCGCGGCGCACGGGCTGGGCGACCAGGCGGCGGCCTTCGCCTACGGCAAGCCGCGCACGGGCGCGTTCAAGCCCGGCGAAGCCTTCGGGCCAAACCTGCAAGCCCTGGTTCACTACCTCGTCCAGGCCGTCGAGGCGGGGGCCTCGGGCGAGGATGTCGATGCGGCGATCCGCGACGCGCTCCTGGTCTTTCCCTACAAGCTGCAGGACGACCAGTTGGGCTGGGGCGACCTGGGCTGGCTGGGCCGAATCCGCTTTCACGAGCTGGGCGACGCGCCGCTGGGCGAGGTGGCCGACCGGATGTTCGACTATGTCCGAACGCTCTGAACCGCCTGGATCGTCGGCGACGGCGATGGCCTTCGCCGGTCTTCGGCGGGACCTTGCCGCCGCGGGATGGCGGCTGGACGCGGTCACCCAGGCGCCATTCTCCAACGAGCCGGCGTTCGCCCGCTTCATCCATCGCGACGGCCGGCGGATGCGCTATATCCGCGACCTGTTGACCGGCGAAACCTCGCTGGAAGGCGATGTCGCCGGGGGCAGCTCCGAAGCCGCCGCCTTCGCGTCGTCAGCGGTCGAGACGAGACGCCAGGTGCTGCGTCGATGGATCGAGGATCGGCCGTCGCTGAACCCGCGCATCGAGGCGGTGTTGCGCCGCGCGCTTGGCGATCCCGACCCCGAGACCCGCGTCACCGCCCTGCTGGCGGCGCTGCGGCTCCGGGCCTTCTCGCTGGCCGAGGATGTCAGGGCCGCCGACATTCCGGACTCGACGACGCGGGGGGCGTTCCCCGGCGATCGTCGACTGTACGTCAGGCTCCAGGCGTTGATTGTCCAGGCCCTATCCGGGCGAGAGACGCATCGCGCCGAGCGCCTGTTCGCGACTGCGCACGATACGCCGCTGGAGCATCCGGAAGCCCTGCTGCTCGATGCGCTTTGTCGACCGCTTCCCGACGTCCAGCCGCCTCGCGATCTTCCGTCTGGCCTGGTGTTCGACGGCTCCAGCGTGCGGCTGGCGAACCTGGAGATCGAGCTATGCTGGGTTCCTGACTTGCCGCACTGGCGCGGCGGCCTACGACCCGCCGACCGCGACGATGTCCGACTTCGCCGTGAAACGCCGCCTTCCGGCCTCTTCGTCGCGCGTGAACCCCTGTCGCCAGGAATGCTCGAGCGCTTGAGCGCGCCTGGCTGGGACGGCGACGGACGCGTCGACGCCGAGACCGCGGCCGCCGTCGCCCGGCGGGCGTCGGCCGAATCCGGCGCCAGACTGGCCATCGTCGACGCCGCCGCCTGGAGCTCGGCGCTGCACGGACCGGATGGCCGCCTGCTGCCTTGGGGGAACACGATCGCTCCGAGCCAGCCGGAGGGTCCCTGGGGCGTGGCCTGGGCGGCCGGCCCCGAATGGATCCGCGTTGGTGACCGCCTGGAGGCGCGCGAGGTTTCCAGTCCCCGCGGTGCTCCCGACGCCCGGGCCATGGTGCGGTTGGGCGTATTGCCTGAGTGATTGCGCCCGAGATCGAGACCGTCTCCGTCCTCCTCCTTTTTCCTTTTCCACCGTTGCTTGTCTCCCAGATTGATTGCCCTCATGCGGACCTGTTAACTGACCCTGTGGGGGGGGCTCTCATGCGCAAAGTCGATGCAGGCGCGGTGCTCTTGCTCTGCGCGACAATGATGGCTTCGACGTCCTCACAGGCCGAGGCACCTCGCGCTCCGTCGGCGGACACGGCGGGCCAGTCGCTTGTCACGGCGCTCACCGACGTCGCCCGGCGCTCGGGACGCGAACTGGTTATGGCGGACGTCGCTCAGGCTTCCGGCGCCGCCCCACGTCTGAAAGGCCGCTACACCCCCGAGCAGGCCCTTCAGTTGCTGCTGGCGGGATCTGGCCTCGCCTACCGGCGCACTGCGGACGGCGCCTATATCATCTATCCCGCCCCGCCTCTGGCGCCGTCCGAGCCGGACAATCCGGTGTCCCTGCCCGAACTGCTAGTCACGGCCCGCTCTCGGAACAGCGACATCCCTCGCACCCTGGCGGTCACCTACGGCGACACGCCCCGCTTCGATGCTGCGACCAAGCGGGTGGACGGGCGGATCGGCTTCACGCCGGACGGCGGGCGGACCGACGTCATGGTCGCCTTCAGCGATTTCCGCGGCGCCAATCTGCGGGTCGGCGAACGAGACTATCCCGCCAAGGCCCGGGCCCGGCGCTACGCGAACTCACGCATTTAACCTAGACCGTCGCTATCCCTGACGTTTTGATTCCGCTGTCTGAAGCCGTCAAAGGTCCGCGACCAATCCCACCCTGCTCTGCCCGACGGCCTGTCTGGTTTCCGGCCGGAAGCGCCGCTTGCGGCCTCTGGGACCGCGCCGGAAACAAGCCATTCGGGCGGTCCCGGTGAACCTGCGGCCGTCAACGGGTGGGCGCCGAGCGTATCTTCAGGAAAGTCTCGAAAAAAGTTCACGGCGCCGATCCGTTTTGATACGGCGCGTCGTCTCCTGGACAGCGAGGTCATTTCGACGCTCGCTCTGGAGACGTCAAAATGAACGCTATCACCCTTGATCCAAGCGCGACGACCTTAGTCAATGTGCTGACCTGCGATCCCGCCAACCAGGCGGTGCTTCTCAACCTTCTGCGCCAGAACACCGACGAGGTGATCACGACCCTCGACGGCTGGCGCTCGACCAGCTTCGTGGCGGCCCAGGACGGCGCGCGCGTCACGATCATCTCGCAGTGGCGTGACGCCGCCGCAGTTGGCGCCATGCAGGGGGACGCGCGCATGCAGGCCTATTTCCCGCGCATCGCGGCGCTCGCCAGCTTCGACTCGGCCATGGGCCCCATCGCCTATGCGCGTCGGGCCTGATCGGGAGACGAGCGCATGACCAATCTAGCTGACTGCCGCGCGATCGTGACCGGCGGCAGCGCCGGACTGGGCCTTGAGATCGTCAAGGCGTTGGCGGCGCGGGGCGCCGATGTCACCGCGATCGCTCGCGATCCCGAAAGGCTCGGCTCGGCGCGCGACGTCGGCGCCGGGATTATCGCTGGCGATGCGACGGACGCGGCGCTGATCCATCGCGCCGTGGCCGACATCGGCCCAGACGTGCTGGTGCTCAACGCTGGCGCGCGTCTTCCCCTGAAGACGATCGACAAGGAGGACTGGGAAGGTTTCTCGGCGATCTGGAACACCGACGTGAAGGCGACGCTCGCGGGCGTGCAGGCGGCGCTCAATACGCCGATGCGGCCGGGCTCGCGGGTCCTGATCATGTCGAGCGGCGCGGCGATGGTGATGAGCCATCCGGCGATCGAACCCCGCAACCTGCGCCTATCGGGCGGCTATGTCGGCGCCAAGCGGATGGTCTGGTACATGGCGCACCAGGCGCAAACCGCCTCGGACGATCGCACGCTGGGGATCCGCTTCCAGGTCCTGGTCCCCACCCAGGCGATCGCTGGGACCGAGCTTGGCTATGCTGTCGCCACTGTCCACGCGCGCCAAGAGGGTCTCACCGTCGACAACTACATGGCCAAGCGCTATGGCCCGACCCTGCACCCGTCGCAGATCGGCCGGCAGGTCGCCGAGTTGCTGAGCGACCCAAGCTATGAAACGGGCGTGGCGTACGGGTTCCGCGCCGATACAGATCCCTTCGTGCTCGACCTGTAGGAACCTCGCCCATGACCGATCAACCGCGCGATTTCGAAGCGATGCTGTCGGCGATGCGTCCGACGCTGCATCGCTACTGCGCGCGCATGACCGGCTCGGTGGTCGACGGCGAGGACGTTGTCCAGGACGCCCTGCTCAAGGCGTTGATGGCGCGCGAAACGGTGGGACCGCTCGCCAATCCCGAGGGCTGGCTCTTCCGCATCGCCCATAACACGGCGCTGGACTTTCTGCGTCGGCGCCAGCGGACCGCCCCGATGGGGACGGAGGAGGACTTGGCCATGGTCGCCGCCCCCGACAGGCCCGATCCCGATATCGCCGCCGCCAGCCTGCGCACCTTCCTTCGGCTGCCCGCGCTTCAGCGCAGCACGGTGATCCTGAAGGACGTGCTCGGCCACTCCCTGGAAGAGATCTCGGCCATCACGGGCGCGACCGAAGCCGCCGCGAAATCGGCCTTGCAGCGCGGCCGGGTCCGCCTGCGCGAACTGGCCCGCGAACCCGAGGACGTCGATCCGCCGGTGTTGTCGGAGGCGATGCGCGCGCGGCTGGTGGCTTATGTTGATGGCTTCAAGGCAGGCGATTTCGAGGCCGTGCGCGCGATGCTCGCCGACGACGTGAGGCTCGACCTCGTGACCACGTCGTTCCAAAGGCGCGGCAAGGGAGAGGTCGGTCAGTACTACGGGGCCTACGAGGCGGCCGGCGCGAAATGGGCGTTCGCTCCCGCGACGATCGATGGCCGCGCCGCGATGCTGGTCTACGAACGCGCCGTCTCGCTGGTCACGCCGGCCTATGTCGTCGTGCTCGATTTCGAGGACGGCCAGGTGCGCGGCATTCAGGATTTCCTGTACGCGCGCTACGTCATGGAGGGCGCGACGGTTCATCTTGTCTGACCTATGCCTGCGAGCGTCGGCCTACGGTGTTTCCGAGCCGCGCCAGCAGCGGACTCTAGACTTGCACCAGCAAGCAGACCTTCAGATCGAGGTCTATCCGTTCCGCCGAGATGGAACGCAGAGCGACTTAACCCCTTCCACTTTCTCCAGGGAAATCAGCCGCAAGGCAATTGCACCGGACATGGCTGCTTGATGACTCTCGAAAGAACCTCTTTCGCCGGCCAGGCGGGGCGGGGCTTAGGCTGCACAGATGCGCGAAGGGCCGCGACATAACACCCTGGCCCCGGAGCAAGGCCCGAGTTTTCGCCGTCTTTCGATCCCCGTCCCATCCCTCAGGATCGCGCGCCGAGATCCTGGCATTTTCCCCTCCACAACAACGTTCCGTAGACGTCAGCTCACCGACCCCCTGCCCTCGCCCTGGCGCAAACCAGAAGGTGAACACACACGATTAGCCTCAACCGTGCGGCGAGGCGTCGCACCGCAGCCCCGGACACCGTTAATCACTTGGTAAGGGTGGAGGCACACCCATTGAATGTAACCTTCGCGTATTCCGCGTGGTAAAAATGGTGGATCGGTTATGAAAACGGTATACCTATCAGTTTTCGCTCTCACAGCTCTTGCTGGCTTGAATATTTTCTCGGCCGCCAACGCCGCTACGGCCACCGGTTCATTTCAAGTCAATTTGACAATTCAAGGCGAATGCAAGGTTCAGTCGGCCTCGAACGTGGATTTCGGCTTGCACGGTGTTATCGATAGCAACATCGACACCACCAACGCGATCGGCGTCCAGTGCACCAACTCCACGCCCTATACGGTGGCGTTGAGCGCGGGCGCGGGCTCGGGCGCCACGGTCGGCAGCCGCAAGATGACCAGCGCCGCCAACGACACCGTAACCTACACGCTCTATCGCGACGCCAGCCGGTCCCAGATCTGGGGCGTCACCCAGAACGTCGACACCGAGGCCGCCACCGGCAACGGGGCCGTGCAGACCTACACCGCCTATGGTCGCGTCGGCGCCCAATCCACCCCCGCCATGGGCGCATACAGCGACCTCGTGTCGGTGACGATCACCTACTGATGCGTGGCGGGGTCGCCCTCGCCATCCTGCTGGCCGCGACGCTCGCCTCGGCCCTGCTCCCCCATGCGGCCCACGCCTCCACCCTGCGCGTCAGCCCGGTCGGCCTGGACCTGCCCCCCGGCCAGAACGCCGCCACGCTCAACCTGTTCAACGACGACTCCGCGCTGCTGAACGTGCAGGTGCGGGTGTTTCGCTGGAGCCAGCGAGACGGCAAGGACGTGCTGGAGCCCGCCACCGGCGTGGTCGTCAGTCCGCCCATCGCCAAGTTGGCGCCCGGCGCGGCGCGCACCGTGCGTGTCGTCCGGCTGGACACCAAACTACCCGAACGGCAGGAAGCCTATCGCCTGATCGTCGATGAACTGCCGCCGCCGCTGGGCGAAGGCGGTCGGTCGATCACCCTGCTGATGCGCCACTCCATTCCGTTGTTCTTCGCCGCGTCCGGCGAGCGCGCCAAGGTCGAATGGCGCCTGATCCAGTCCGAAGGCGGCCCGGCCCTGCTGGCCAGCAATACGGGCGGCAGGCATCTGCGGATCGCGAACCTGCGCATCCGCGACGCGGCCGGCGGCGTGCTGGCCGAACGCAAGGGCTTGGTCGGCTACGCCCTGCCCGGTTCGAAGATGACCTGGCCCACCGGCGCCTTCCAGGCCGCGCCGGGCCTGCGCCTCACCGCCGACACGGACGCGGGTCCGATCGATGCGCCGCTCCCTGGCGATTGAGGCGGCGGTGTTGATCATGGCCGCCGCCGCCCCCCGATCTTCCGCCCTCGCCCAAGAGGTTCCACCACCCTCGCGCTCGGCTCCGATGGCGATCGCCCAGGATCTACAGCTGGAGGTCTGGATCAACGGACGCGGCACCGGCCTGGTGGCGGCCGTCACCCGCGACGCCGACGGTCGGTTGTCGATGAGCGCCGACGAGATGCGAGCCGTCGGCCTGTCGCCGCCCTCCCCACCCCAGGGGCGTTCTGGCCCCGTCGACCTGTCGGCCTTGCCGGGCCTTCACGCCATGTACGACGAGGACGGCCAGCGGCTGCTGGTCGAAGCCGCGGTCGATGCGCTGCGGGCCCAGCGCTTTGACCTCGGGCCGCCGGGGCTGGACGGCCTGAACGCCCGCCAAGACTTCGGCGTGGTGTTGAACTACGCGGTCTCGGCCGACGGCGGACAGGGCGAGGCCGGCGGCGCGGCGGAGTTGGGCTCGCTGGGCGTCGCGCTGGACGCCAGGATCTTCGGCCGCTTCGGCGCCGTCGCCTCCGCCTTCTCGGGAGTCCGTGTCTCGGGTCACAGCGACCTGGTCCGCCTCGACACCGTCTGGAACTGGTACTCCCCCCGCCACGCTCTCGATATCCGGGCCGGCGACTTCATCAATGCGGGTTTTTCCTGGACCCGTCCCATCCGCATGGCCGGACTGCAGGTCCGGCGCGACTTTTCCACCCGTCCCGACCTGATCACCATGCCCTCGCCGCGCCTGTCGGCCAGCGCCGCCGCGCCCTCGATCCTCGACCTCTATGTCAATGATGTCCCGGTGTTGTCGCGCCGGGTCGGGGCCGGACCGATCGAGATCGACGGCCTGCCGCCGACCCGGGGCTTCAGCGAGGCGCGCCTGGTGCTGCGCGACGCGGCGGGACGCCAGACCACGGTGACCGCGCCATTCTTCACCACGCCGTTGCTGCTGCGCCGGGGCTTCGTGGACTACGCCGCCGAGGCGGGGTTCGCCCGCCGCTATTTCGGCCTGCGCTCCAACGCCTATGCCACCCCGCTGCTGGCCACCGGCAGCGTGCGCTACGGCCTGCTGGACAGCCTGACGCTGGAGGGCCACGCCGAGGGCGGCGCGGGCCTGGCCAATCTGGGCGCGGGCCTCGCCGTGCAGATGGGCGGTCTCGGCGTGGCCGGCGTCTCGACCTCGGCCAGCCGGGGGAAGGATCGCCAGGGCGCCCTGACCTCGGTCGTCTTCGACAGCCGGTTCGCGGGCCTCTACGTCTCGGCCATGGCGATGCGAGCGACGTCGGGTTATCGCGACCTGGCCTCCGCCACCGCGATCAGGTCCTGGCGCGACGCCTGGGGGGACGCCGACACGCCGCCGCGTGAGATCAACCAGGTCACCTTCTCCGCGCCCATCGACCTGACGCCCCATCGGCGCGGTGGCGATCCGGCGACATTCAGCCTGAGCTATTCGGATCAGGAGACCCAGACCGGCATGACCCGCGCCGTCTGGACCGGCTCTCTGCGCAAGACCCTGGGTCGCGGCCTGACCCTCTACGCCTCGGGCTACGCCTCGCGCGGCGAACGCCGTGACACCGGAACCTTCTTCGGCCTGGCCATCCCGCTGGGCGGGGCGACCTCGGCGACGATCGGGGCCGAGACCCAGGGGGGCGACACCGCCGGCTTCGTCGAGGCCAGCAAGGCCGAGAACCAGAGCCAGGGCTCCAGCGCCTGGCGCCTGCGGATGGAGCAGGGCGCGCATTCCCGGGTCGAGGCCCAGGGCGCCTATCGCGGTCGCACGTTCCGCGTGGCGGGCGCGGCCCAGAACATCGACGGCGCCACGCGGGCCCAGGTCCAGATCGACGGCGCCATAGCCTGGCTAGGCGGAGCCCCCGCCCTCGCCAACCGCCTGGACGGGTCGTTCGCCATGGTCGATGTCGGCGCGCCGGGCGTGCCGGTGCTGTTCCAGAACCAGAAGATCGGCCAGAGCGGCCGCGACGGCCGGCTAGTGGTGCGTAACCTCTCGGCCTTCGACGACAACAAGATCGCCATCGACCCGCGGATGCTGGCCCTGGATCTGGAAGCCGCCGATACCGAAATGCTGGTCGTGCCGATCGATGGCGGCGGCGTTCTGGTCCGCTTCGGCGTGGCCAAGAGCCCCCCCTCCGCCCTGGTGACCCTGCGCCTGGCCGACGGCGGCTATGTTCCGGCCGGCGGCGAGGCGGTCCGAGCCGGCGCGAGCGAGCGGATCATCGTCGGCTATGACGGCCAGGTCTTCCTGACCGACCTTCGCACCACCAATGACCTGACGGTCTATCTCGAGGACGGCGTCACCTGCGCCGCCCGTTTCGCCTTTTCTCCCGGTCCGAAGGGAGGTCCCGGTGTCGTGGAAGCGCTCTGTCGCTAGGGTTCTGATCCTGCTGGTCCTCGGCCTGGGGATCGGCGCGTCCGGCTGGCTGGCCGTTCCCACGTCGGCCCGGGCCGCCAGTTGCAGCGTGAGCGTCGGCAACGGCGCCTTCGGCACGAGCATCAGCCCCCTCACCGCCGGAACGGTCGACACCACCGCCACCCTGAACTTCAGCTGTTCAGGCCTGACCCCCGCTGTCCCGGTCACGCTTTGCCCGAACCTGGACGGCGGTTCCGGGGGCGGCGACGGTTCGGGCGGGCGACTGCTGAAACTGTCGCCCGGCGTCACCCTGCCGTTCCAGATCTATCAGGACAGCGGCCGCGCCCAGCCCTGGGGATCGACCGTGCAGCCGGTGTTCGGCACGCCCCCGACCATCACCGCCACCCCGGGGCTCGGCGGCACGATCAACGTCTCGCGCACGCTCTATGGACGCATCTGGGTCCAGTCGACCACCGCGCCCGGGACCTATTCCAGCGCCTTCGTGGGCGAGACCTTCCTTTGGGGCCTGAACCTGGTGAGCTGCGCGGGCATAACGGTGGGCTCGACCGTGACGCCGGCCCTGTTCACCTTCAGCGCGACCCTGGTCCCCGACTGCCAGGTCACCGCCGGCAACGTGGATTTCGGAACCTCGGGCGTGCTCAGCGCGGCCAAGGACGCCCAAGGGTCGTTGGGCGTCACCTGCACGTCCGGCTCCCCCTATAGTGTCGGCCTGAACAACGGCCTGACCGGAACCGGCCCTACCCAGCGCAAGATGAAGAAGGGGTCGGAGACCGTGACCTACGGCCTCTACAAGAACGCCGCCCGCGATCAGCCATGGGGCGACCTCGCCCAGGGGGCGGGCTTCGTGTGGAGCGGCAGCGGCACGGGCGGATCCCAACCCTTCACCGTCTATGGCCGCGCGCCGGCCCAGACGACGCCTTCCCCCGGCGCCTATGCCGACACGGTCGTCGCCACCGTCACCTACTGACGAGACGGCCTCCAGGAACGGTTTGAGCGAACGACCTTGCGGCGGTGCGCCCGAATCGCGCCTGCCCTGGCGGTGATAGCCCCCTGCGACCGCCTCGCATTATTGACGGTCTTAAGTTGCATGTCGGTGCGCGAAAGGCGCGACCGACTAAGTGTCGCAGCATTCTTGAGCCGCCCCGCCAAGCGATTGATATCACTCAATCGGCCCTTCCAGGCAACTTAGGCCATACAACTTAACACCGTCCCTGGAGACGCATTTCCAACCTAACGCCGTCCCTATTTGGCGCCGTTGACTACCTGCCACCATCACCTCCGCGTCGATCACAACTCAAATCTATTCCTGACCGGCATTCCGGTCTTTAGCAATTTCCTACGTGCTTTCCGGCTGCACCTTCCCAAGTCCGAAGAGGACATTCATAGCGTCCACGTTAGTTGAGCCGGGCTATAGCCAGCACGTCCCTTCAACGGACGCGCCCCGAGCCAAGGGTACGCCAAAATTTGAATCGCGACTTGGAGTTATGACGGCCACCAGCCTAGCCATCTGCGACCGCCTCGCATTATTGACGGTCTTAAGTTGCAAATGGGTACGCGTTAAGTTGCAACGACACTCGACAACCGCTGTGCGCGCAATTTAGAACTGCTAGGCTTAAATAAATGAATACATTGAGAAATAGCACATTTCACAAATATCATCTCACCAATTAAGGCTGCTACTTTATGGCATGCTCGCAAGTTAAGGCTGCTACTTGGCGCGAAACGCGCGCAGGCCACGCGCATGTGCGAGCGGATTCAACCTCTGGAAATACTCCCCACCTAACAGTTCTCCCTTCAAGTTGCAGGGGCGCTGGAGAGGGACGTGTTTTTCAGATTTCTACGGTTTTTCACCGAACGGGCCAGGGCAGGAGACGCTGGACACTGGCAGCGATGGGAGAAACTCCGGCAGGTCGCCTCAGAATATTCTGATGAGCGGCTTGGCATTGTGACATCCATCCGCCAAACGGCTCGGAACGGCACCAAAGGTTACATCACCTGGTTTGAAACTGGTGTCACCGATGCGTTCTGGTCGCAGGACTATTTTCCATCGACAGGAAGCGGCCTTCTTGTGGGCGGCAGGCATGGTTACGGCGAGCATCACGACGAACCGGTCTTTTATATAAATACAGTGAAAGCCGAGGTGCCAACCAAGGTACATCGTGGCTGGCGCCGTCATGGCCTTCGCCTTAGAGCGCTTGAGAAAGTCGAACTCGCCAAAAATTCGCCAGCGGCAGACGCGCACAATAGTGACTTAGAGAATGTAGCTCAGTGGCAGGCATCAGCCGACCCGTTAGGCGAGCCTCGATCCGTCGCCGAGCTCGTCCAGAGCGGTCAGCACGCGCTCCAACGATTGCCTGAGGCCCAGGAAGCTGGACGCCGGAACGAGATCCCGGCGGCCCGATAATTCCAGGACCGCGGCGAGCACGGCGTCCGAATGGCGTATCAGCGCCACCAGGTTCTCGCCACTTGGCCCGTTCTTACCCTCAAACCAATTGCGGACCGTGCGCTCGTTGGCCCGTGTGACCCGCCCTACTTCCTTGCGCGCCGACGGCGTCTCGCCCCACTGGGAAAGCATGGCCGTAGCGATCGCCGGGGCGAACGATCGGGCATCATGCCCGCTCTCGACGTGAAAAGATTTTCCTTTTTTGGACTGAAAATTTCGGTCCTTTTTATGAAAAGACATTCCGCGATCCTTCACCTAACCTCGCCTCAGACGAGACTTCCTGGCTGCGAGCCAGAGGCAATTGGCGCGTGCGATGAACACAGCGGTTCCCAATGCAGGTGTCGGTTCTGTGCGGAAAAGTATCCGCGCGGCGCAATACGTGCGCATGTCGACCGAGCATCAAAAATACTCGACCGAAAACCAGGCCGACGTCATCGCAAGCTATGCCGCGAAGCGTGGATTTGAAATTGTCCGCACCTATGCTGACGACGGAAAGAGCGGCGTGGTCCTGAGCGGTCGCGGTGCGATGCAGCGCCTGTTCCATGACATCAACTCAGGCACGGCCGACTTCACGGAGATCCTGGTCTACGACGTGAGCCGCTGGGGCCGCTTCCAGAACACCGACGAGCCCGCCCATTACGAGTTCCTGTGCAGCATGGCGGGAATGACCGTCCACTACTGCGCCGAGCAATTCGAGAACGACGGCAGCATCGGCGCCACCATCATAAAGAGCGTCAAACGGGCGATGGCCGGCGAGTACAGCCGCGAGCTGTCGGTGAAGGTCTTCGCCGGCCAATGCCGCCTCATCACCCTGGGCTTTCGGCAAGGCGGGCCGGCCGGGTTCGGACTGCGGCGGCAGCTGGTAGACGAGCACCTGACACCGAAGGCGGAGCTGCGCCGGGGAGAACATAAGAGCCTGCAGACCGATCGTGTCGTGCTGCGCCCGGGCCCGCCAGAAGAGGTTGAGATCGTCCGGCGGGTCTATCGAATGTTCGTCGTGCAGCGGCGCACCGAGCGCGACATCGCCAACCTCTTGAACGCCGAGGGCGTGCTGACCGACCTTGGGCGCCCGTGGACGCGCGGCGTGGTCCACCAGCTCCTGACCAACGAAAAGTACATCGGCAACAACGTCTATAATCGGGTGTCCTTCAAGCTGAAGGCCAAGCGCGTGACCAATGATCCCGAGGCGTGGGTGCGGGCCAACGGCGTCTTCGAGGCCATCGTCGAGCCCGACTTCTTTGAAGCCGCCCAGCGCATCATCCAGGACCGTTGCCGTCGTTATACCGACGAGGAGATGCTCGAACGCCTATCCAGCCTTCTCGCGCAGAAGGGCTGGCTATCAGGCCTGGTCATCGACGAGTTCGAAGACATGCCTTCCAGTTCAGCGTTTCGGAGCCGGTTTGGCAGCCTGGTGCGCGCCTACCAGATGGTGGGCTACTCGCCGGCACGAGACTATCGCTACATCGAGACCAATCGCGCACTGCGCGCGCTCCATCCCGACATCGTTTCTCAGATCGTCGGCGAGGTCCGGGGCGCCGGGGCAATTATCGAGCGCGACGAGGCCACCGACCTCCTGCACGTCAATCACGAGTTCACGGCCTCCGTCGTTGTGGCTCGATGCCATCAAACGCCAGCCGGAGGGCTTCGTTGGAAGATCCGGCTCGACCAAGGCCTACGACCTGACATCACCATCGCCGCGCGCATGTGCGCCGACAATGAGACCCTCCGCGATTATTACTTGCTGCCCTGGATCGACATGGGCGCCGCGCCCAATGTCAGACTGGCGCCCGAGAACGGCGTCCGGCTCGACGCCTATCGCTTCGACAACCTCGAAACCTTCCTCGACCTCACGCGCCGCACGGCGTGCGTGCCGCATGACCCAGGTCGCGCCGGAAGTCAGGATGATCCCGGTGGAGGCGATCACCGTCCTCAATCCGCGGGTCCGTAACAAGCGCATCTTCCAGGAGCTGGTGACCAGCATCGCCCATCTTGGTCTGAAGAAGCCGATCACCGTGAGCCCCAGATCGAGCAAGTCGCGCTATGATTTGGTCTGCGGCCAGGGCCGGCTCGAAGCCTTCATCGCACTTGGCCAGCCCGAAATCCCCGCCATCATCATCGACGCCAGCGAAGACGACTGTTTCGTCATGAGCTTGGTGGAGAACCTGGCACGGCGACAGCACACGCCATTAGAGCTGGTGCGAGCGATCGGATCGTTGCGCGAGCGCGGCTACAGCTACCAGGAAATCGCCGCCAAGGTCGATTTCAGCCCCGAGTATGTCTACGCGATCTCGTACCTGCTGGAGAACGGCGAAGAGAAGCTGATCGCGGCCGTCGAGCGCGGGATCATCCCTCACACCGTGGCCATGGAGATCGCCAAGGCCAAGGATGGCGAGGTCCAGCAAGCCCTGGCCAAGGCCTATGAAGAGAAGGCCATTCCGGGAAACCAGGTCCTGGCCATTCGCCAGATCATCGACCAGCGCAACAGCAGCGGCAAAGGCCTGCGCGATCGAGGGGGCAAGGGACGAGGCCGGGGGACGGTCACCTCAGAATCCCTCATCCGAGCCTATCAACGCGAAACCGAACGTCAGCAGCAGCTCGTCAAGCGCGCCTCGCTCACTCGCAGCCGCCTGATGTTTGTGTCGAACGCGCTGAAGATGCTCCTGGCCGACGAACACTTCGTGGCGCTGATGCGGGCGGAGGGCTTTCACACGGTGCCGTCAGCATTGGCCGCCCGGATAGGCCAGGATCGGATTTGACCATGGTCGATGGAGTCAAAATCGCCTTCGAGCGGCAGGTGCGCATTTTGGCTCTCAACGACATTCTGCCGTCGAAAATGCTCCCGGCCGCGGTGAAGGATTCCGCAAAATATAAGCGGATCGCCAATTCGGTGGCCCAGCTCGGTTTGGTCGAACCCTTGATGGTCTATCGGCCTGCGGCCGGCGGCCCCTACATGCTGCTGGATGGACATGTCCGCTTTTGCGCCTTGCGCGAACAGGGCTCCGCCGAGGCGCGATGCTTGGTCGCCGACGATGATGAGGGCCTGACCTACAACAAACGCGTCAACCGCCTGGCCACCATCCAGGAGCACTATATGATCGTCCGCGCGCTCGACCGCGGCGTGTCGGAAGAAAAGTTGGCCCGCGCGCTCAACGTCGATGTGGGCGCCATCCGCGCCCGCCGGCATTTGCTCAACGGCATCAGCGCCGACGTCGCCGAGGTCCTCAAGGACAAACCCGTGGGGATCCATGCCTTCCAGAAACTTCGAAAAATGAAGGCCATCAGACAGCTTGAAGTGGCCGAGTTGATGGTGTCGGCCAACAACTACAGCGCCAACTACGCCAAGGCCCTGCTGGCCACGACCAAACCGGTCGACCTTCACCACCCAGAGGAATTGAAGAAGGCGACCGGCTTGACATCGGAGCAGATGGCGCGGCTAGAGCGCGAAATGGCCTCCGTCAGCCACGACTACAAGGAACTCGAAGCCTCCTACGGGGACGACATGCTCCTGCTGGTCATCGCGGCCGGGTTCTTGGAGCGGCTGCTTTCTCGTTCCGAGATCGAGCGGTTCCTCGCGGGGCACCACGCCGAGATTTTGGAGAACATGCGATCGATCGTTGCGGCCACGTCGCTAGATCAAGCGCCGGCCATCGCGGCGTAGCGCCCGAGAACATGCAAGGGGACCGGGACCCATAAGCGCCGGGACCATCGGAGAAGCCGCCGTGTGGGGCGGATCAAGGATGGCGGCGGGAATGGCGGCGAACCCGTTCGGAGCCCGCCAGGCCCGCCGCCATAAGGTTGGTCGAGGCCGGCGCGTGAACCGCGCCGGCCCTAACCTACGTCCACTCTAGGACCTCCTCGACTTCAGCGCGGAGCCAGAACGGACAGCCCTCCTGGCGCTCGATTTCGAGCTTTTCGAGGAGATACCTGACGCTGTTGGGCTTGATGCCGTAACGAGCGCCGATCTCCTGCGCGCTGATATACTTGGACGCCAGTCGAACGACCTCGGCGCGCCGGACACGGACGCCCACGCCTTCGACAACGAACAGTTCTCGGTTTTCGATCAGCCACGACACGTCGTTTGGTAGGGCGTTGAGATAGTTCTGGGCGTCGACACGCTTGAGGTCGGCTCGGGGCATGTCCCCGTAAATCGACGGGTCCACCCGAAACCGTTCGCCATCGGCTGAGATCAGCAGATGAAAGGCTTCGTCTGAGAGCGTTAGTGACCGTAACCCTACGCCGGCCGCATCGTCGCTCCCCAACCCGCCTGGCAGTGCGCCGGCAAGTGCGGATTTCAGAATAGGCGCCCAGGGCTTTTCCTGCTCGCCCAGCGCGGTGAAGGCATGCTCCAGCGCCACGCGCCCTGGCTCGCCTGGTGCGTGCCGTACGATCACGCGACCAAGGTTTTCCGTCAGGGCCAACACATCCTCACGGTCGAGCTGAAGCCCCTCGTGGAGCGAGCGGACCGCCGGCGACCGGTTAGGTCGGACCAGCCCGTAGGCGACGACCTGCTCGGCGGCATAGACGGGAAATGCATGCCCCTTGCAGAACTCATGCGCCGAAGTGCGACTGGAAAGCTCGGCGACAAGGGCGTCGATATCGGCCGGCGCAAACCAGGCGTGGGTTCTCTCCTTCCCACGCCTGGAATGCGGCGTTAGCGCGCCAGTTTTCACCAATTTCAAAATGGCCCCATTGTCGATGCGGGCTCTTCGGGCGGCTTCCGCGACACTCAGAAACTGCGAAGCCTGGCGGACCTGCTTGAGGCGCTCCACGCCGCGCTTCTCGCCGGCGTGGAAAGCGACGATCGTCTTCGCCAATCTCAGGGTGCTTTGACGGGCGTAGGTAGCGACCATCTTTCTGATACGGCTGAAAAACGCAGGCGCCGTAGCGTTGGCGTCTCGATCGCCCCTCCAGATGGCGTCCATGGAGCTTGGATAGTCGAGCAGGATCCTAGCTCCGGTAGCGAGGCTAGTGATGGAACGCAGGGTAAGTTCGTCGGGAAGCGCGTCGTTCCCGATCGGATCCGTCGCGGCCCGGCCGAAAATCATGGCCAACTCGACAACCGCCCAGGGATCAAGCTGGCCGAGTTGCCGCGGAACTCGTCCGATAGCCGCCTCGCGCTGAAGCGGATCAGCATCGAGTAACCCGGACAAGAACGCGAGCCCGTCGCGCAGTTCGACGGGCACCTTTTCGACCTGAGCCGTCTTCAGATCGAAGTTGCAGTGTTCGCAGCGATCTACGCCAGCATGGCCATTCCAACCAAGGCCCTGGCCACACTCCTCATCCGGACATTGGCCGATCAGAACGTCCCAGGTTTCGGCGCAATATCCAAACGGCCGAACCATCCAGACCACACGGTGATGACCGGAAATCGAAAGGGCCGTTGGTGACACGCGCCGTCTTTGGTGGATGATTGATCGCTCCGCCACCGGCACGCCGTTCACCAACTTCAAGGGCGAGTTGTGTGCGGGGCGAGGAAAGGTCAGGGGTCGAAGAGCCTGTTCATCCACGCCAAGGCATTTTGACAGACCGCCTAGCCGTGGCTCGATGTATCGGTGCAGCTCGCCAAAGCCGTCCAGGCCGGCCTCGCGAAGGATAAGCTGTGGTGAGGACAAGTAATTCCAGGCGCACACGCGCAGGACATAGCCCGGCAAACTCTCGCCTACGATCGGTTGAAGTGGAAAGAGGACGCTGCCCTCCACGCCGTGGGGCCGCACCGCGGTTGAAAACGGAGTCATTGGCCGCGCTCCCCGTGAAAGGGGTTAAATTTGATGAAGGCCTGCGGAATCGCCCAGCGGTCGACAGCCTCGGCGAGATCTTCGACCTCAAGGCGATCGCCATCTCGCCTGAGGCTCATTTCCAGCGCCGAATGGAATAGGCGGGAGACGCGACCAACGACGCCGTTGCTGACTGCGTGGAGGCCGCCAAGCACCCAGGCATCAACGTGGAAATTTGCGGGATGTCGCACCACGCCAACATCGACCATTGCTCGATCCAAGCGCTCGACATAGCCCGCCAGCAGCGCTTGATCTCCGGGATCGTCGGCTTGAAGCGGATCGAAATCGCAAGGCTCAAGCAGGCGCCCGTTGAGCTGGAGGTTGCGCTGGAACATGTCCGTGGCTTCCTCCGTGCCGAGGAAGACAACAGGGACGACGCCCCCATCGAGCAAACGCTTCAAGCTGTCGGTGACGTCGCTCCGGCCGCGGACGCGCGAATTGAGATGTTGTACCTCGTCGATGATTAGGAGCTGCGTCCCGAACCGTTTTATGTATTCGCGAGTTCGCATAATCAGCAGTTGTTCGGTTCCATGGGTCGCAAACCCATCCCCATACTGCTCAAGGATCGCGATCATCAGCTTCTTGCTGGTCATGTTCGCGTCGAGCGCAACATAGAGAACGGGAATAAAGTCGGCCGTTCTCGGAGTTCGTTTCTCCGCCAATCGGATGTAGGCCTGGGCGGCGGAAGTCTTGCCAGAGCCGCTGGGAGCCAAGACGCGGAACCCCTTTTGGGGACTACCCTTGGAGTATTGCCCGAGCTTCTGGAGAAAATCGCACCGCGCGTGGAATTCGATGTGCTTGGTGTAGGGAATGTAGATTTGATCATAGATCGCGACAAAGCGGGCCGCTTCTGAGTTGAATTCAGAGGGAGTCATGAGAATTTTCCAGATTGGGGCGGCCGGGCACGCGCCCGGCCGCGTTGATGTTTGTTAAGCGCCCGAAGGCCGGCTCACTCGAACGCGTCCCAAGGATCCTGCCAGCCGGTGCGCGGTGGCTTGCGGCGCGCGGGGGCCTTGGCGGGAGTGGCCTTGGCTGGTGCGGGCTTGCGCTGCTGGACTGCGCGTTTGCGCCCCCCCTTGGCGGGGCGTGATGACGGAAGGCCGCCATCATTGCGGCTTGAAGCCAAGGGTTCATGGTCGATGATCGGGGCCAGCCCGTCATGCCGTGGCGGCGCGTAGGCGATGGAGACCCTGTCGCCACTGACCGGGTGGATGGTCGGCGGCGATAGCAATCTGGCCTTAGCCCGACGGTCTCGGATTTTGGCGCCGGGGACAGCACTCTGGGTACGATCAACCAGCCGCGCGCGCGCAGCCAGACGATCGGCTTCCGTAATGAATTCCAGACTGCGATCTTTGGCCCAGGCCTGAACCTGCCTATGGTGCCAAAGCGACATCCCCGCGACGTAGTCTACATCGACGCAGGGTAGCGTGACGTAAACCTTCCGCCGCCGGTTCCAGACATGGATTTCCGATATATTGGCAGGGTTGTAGTGGACTTTAACTGTGGCCGTCGCTGCTCTTGAGCCGCGCTGCTGCTGCCGGACCGGTTCAATGCCGATCAGGTCATCGAGCAACCCGGCGACGGCGCCTTGGTCGTGATACTGCAGCCCAAAGAGCCGAACACCACCCCGCGTGACCTTGCATGGGTACTCGGTTTTGCCGGCGATTTTATCGAGCAGACTGTCGTCGCCGATGACGTCGATGCCGTTGGCGAGGACGTCGCGTTGCCAAAGATCGGCGGGAGCCATCCCGATCCCGCGATGCTCGCACTTATGGTAGTAACAGATGGCCTCCCACATGAGATCTTCGATTTCACTCAAGGTGAGAACCGCGTCCTTGTAGGGGTCGTATCCCATCTCCCGCAGGATTTCGGGCTTGTAGACGGCACCCGTCACCTTGTGGGCCAACAGGTTATTCAGTGTCCTGAAGAACCGCTCGACGACCGCCTTATAGGTGGGCGACCGCACGGGGGCCCAGCGGATGGCAGTCCCCGCATCATTCATAACGTCTTCGAGGGAGTTGCCCGCAAATTCCCAGCCGTTGTCGACGACGATTTCGTCGAAACGGCCGAATATCTCCGCCAGTATTTTGAACCGAGGTTCGCGCTGCCTGAGATGTAGTTTTGGTCGGTTTGCCCTCTTTATGCACTCGGTGACCGAATAGAGGGACGGCGGTTCGAAGCTGATGACGAAACCCACGATGCAGCGCGTTCGCACATCGATAAGCACAGTGACCCATGGCCGCCCGATCGGGATCATCCAATCGGTGTCCAGACAGACGACCGCGTCTAGAAGGTTGTGATCCATGCACCCCAGTTGGAGGGCCCGCGTGGACGTCAAGCCCGCGCCGTGTGCCTTAAAGCGGGCCTTTGCTTTGAGGGGGCCATACTTGGCCGCATAGGTCTCGAAGTGCTCATGTAACCGCACGTCCAGCCGGAAGGTCTCGAAGCTGGGGATTCTGAGCGGGGCCAGAACCAGCCTGCCCCTCCGCCGGCGTTTGTTGATGTAGCTAATCAGGCGATGAAAGAGCGAATAGGCATCACTGATGCTGAGCTTCTCGCGCGCCCAATATTCCGCGACGAAGCGCCGCAACAATTCGAGAGTCTCGGGCGGAAATTTCCGCTGCCTTTCCACGCGCCCCGTCATCGAGATCATCTGCCTGATCGGACGCTCACCAGGCGTTCCTCGGTTGTCGAGCCAACGGCGTACCGACCAAACAGAGGGCATTTTCTCGAACTGCGCAGCCTTCTCAGGCAACTCCCGCCAGAGTCGGACAAGAGCTCGCTCGATTGCCTTTAGGCCGCGGCCCATTTCTCCCTGGTCGTCGAACCACTTGACCACGAAGGCTCGCAATCGCGCCTTCCTGTCCCGCTGGTCGACGAATTCGGCGTCGACGTCGATCGCCGCGGCCTGGCGCCTCGGCCTTGAACTGGGGACGTCTGGTACTCGCTTGAGCCTTCCGCTTTCGAAGGCCTCCAAAGCCCAGGCGCGGCTCGGCGCCCATTTTCGCCCTTCACTGTCCTCCAATTGAAGGGGCGCGAGCGTTAGCTCGATCCTGAAGACGAGCAGATCGTCGCCCAGTTCACGTTCGAAGCCCAGCGCGAGGCCGTCATACGTCCACCGCTGGCCTGGTTTGAAGATCATCGACATCAGCGGACCTCCGAAAACTGGAGGTGCGCGTCCGCGTCGCGAACCAAGCGGACTTCGCTGTCGTCGGTGAGGCGGCGATTCAGCACGATGTCGGCCACACGCCCGACCATCAACGCCTTCACGATCGCCCGTCCCTGTAGCCGCTCCCCGAGGGCGTCGGCGACGACGCCAAGCGGTGCGACCCCACCTTCTCGCGCGATGAGCGCGCTGGCCCGATAGATATGGGAGGCGTCGTGACGAACCGTCCGCCGCGACTGCACCTCCTTGACGTTGGCGTGGAAGATCGGCGGCTGTGTGAGCGCGGACCTAGTTACGACCCTAAAGTTCCAGCCCAGGGACCGGCAGACTTCTCCTACGCGCGCCAACTTAGCCGCGTAGTCGGCATCACGAAGCGCCCGCCAGTCGTTCTTGACCTCGACGACTTCGAGCGCGCCGGTATCCAATTGCCGAACGCAGTCGGCGATGTAGATGCGCGGGCGGCCGTCGAGCGTGAACTCGAAACGGAACGGCTGAGCTCGATAGTCAACGACGGTCGTATCGACTTCGCTGTGCATGAAGAACGCGAGCTCGTTCATGCCCTCGTGCGGAAAGGCCCTGCGCGCTTTTCGGCTCGGGTAGCTTCCCGTCACGATATGGCGGCGGCCGGTGATGACCGTGCGGAGCGGTCGACCATCTAGCGTCATTACTATACGGCAGCTGCAGTTGAGCAGGTTGCGGCCCGTAGAGTTCGGATCAACGAGCCGCGACTTGATGCTGTCTTCGATCGAAAGAAGCCCCGATGGCCGCCTTATCGGACTGCCCCAACGGTCTGCGTTGGGCATGGGGGCGCTAAGCCCTCGGTTGGAAGGTCCCATTGAACATCTCCAGAAGTGATTTTCTTGGCGATGGACACCGCATGCGACAGCGACCGCCCTCTCAGGGCGCTTGACGGAATCGCAATAACGGGGGAGAGTTCTCAGGTCGCGAGCTAAACGACACGAAGAAAATGCTCTCCAAATGCATAAGCCTGGGTGTTGGAAGCGCCCGGGCTTATTCATTTTCCGGTTTCAGGAAAGCGTGTCGATCAATCCGGCGGCATCGTGAAGCCCTCCAAAATTGAAAACTTCGGGATTGGCGCGCACTTATGCGCGCAGATGAGTCGTCACGACTCCATCCAGTTTCAATTGAAGTAACGAAATCTTTGGATTCGCAACCAGAAATATCTCCGCCCCGCTAACGATTGAAAGTCGGCGTTTCAACCCGCTGATACCCTATAGGGTATATTCTTGGCCGCAGACCAATAGGCACACACACTTGCGAAATACTTCGCGGGGATACAAGATGCTGAGCGCCAAGGCCCGAACCGCCTCTGGCTGAATGCGAGCCGGGAGCGTGAACCGTGGATGCCGCTTTTCTTGTAAATGCAGCGCAGGTGATAGGCGGTGCGACCATCACGCTGGTGGTCGTATGCACAACGCCAGCAACCTGGGCACCTGCCGCCAGATGGCCTGGGCGCCCGTCGCCACGCCACTGGTCATGCGTAAGGCGGCCGATGCGCGGAGGCTTCCGACACGCAGCGGATCGGCCGTCGTCGCCGCACAGAGGTTCAACCGCGCCTTTTTACCGAGCGAGCTGAAAGCTCTCTCGGCTCTGAGCGACTTTATTGGGTGAGTAGCGTCGAAGCCCGACCTGGCGATCACACGGCCGAAACCGCCTCTTCGCCGCCCAAGGTGACCTTTTCCCGCTTACCCGCGCATCGGTCCTGTGCAGGGAGAAGGTCTTGCCCTTGAACGGTCCGTTGATCAGGTCCAGCGGCATGATCTGGGCGAGCTTGTTCTCGGGCGTGGCGAACGGCGAGATCAGTTCGACCAGCCAGGTGCGGTCGCCAGAGGTCCAGTCCTCGGCCGCCAGGTGCTCGCCGGCCTCAAGCTTGGCCTCGGCGGCCTCGGACAGATTGGCCCAGATCGCCACGCCCAACGGCAGGGTCTCCAGACCCTCGCGGGTTGCACGCAGCCAATGAAACGGCCATGCGTAGCCAACCCGAGACTCCACCAGTGGCCAGCTAATCATCCAGCCGAGGTCGTCGCTTCGGTGCAATTCGTGAGTGCGGCGGCCGAGCCGCGTAGGTTCCACATCGCGCAGCGGATCGGCCGTCGTCGCCGCACAGCGGTCCAGCTGCTTTCTTCCAAACCTTTCAACCGAGCGGGCTGAAGGCCCGCTCGGCTCTGAGCGAATTTTCGACCGCATGGCCTGCTCAAACGAAAGCGCCCGCCCTTTTCGAGGTGGCGCTCTACGTCGGCTCGGTCTCGCTCTGGCCGATGGCGTCGATTTCCTTGAAGACGCGGCCGTCGATCTCCTAATCTTCGCGCGAGGCGATCGCGCTCAAACGTCGCCGGCGCCGGCGGCTGACCGCCTGGTGCGTGGGCAGCGAGCTTGTTGCGCGTCCGTCGTGCGAGCGGTAGCAGCATCAAAATCACGCGGTGTTCGACGTGAGGGGGGATGACGATGAAGATGCTTCTGGCGCTCGCGCTGAGCCTGGTCTGCGGCGTGTCGGCCGCATCGGCGACGAAATGGCCGGAGGGGGCCAAGGCGGCAGTGGTGCTGACTTACGACGACGGGCTGGGCTCCCAGCTCGATCACGCGGTGCCGGTGCTGGACGAGGCGGGATTGAAGGCGACCTTCTTCCTCGCGAATCTGAAGCCGGCGGCTGTTCCGCGTTGGCGCGCCGTGGGCGCGGCGGGCCATGAACTCGCCAACCACACCGTCTTCCACCCCTGCCCCGCCGCTGTATTTCCCACCGATCCCCGCTACACGTCCGAGGCCTATACGCCGGCGAGCATTCTCAGGGAGATCGAGCAGCAGAACACGCTCCTGACCGCGCTGGACGGCAAGCCGACCCACGGGTTCGCGTCGCCATGCGGCCAGACCATGGCTGGCGGCGTCGACTATCTGGAGGCCCTCAGGGCCGCGAACCTGGTGACCTATGTGCGCGGCGTCTACACCTCGCCCGACGACCTCCGCGCCGACGTCGGCCGGATGGATCCGATGCACGTCCCCGCGCGCGGGTTCGACGAGAAGGTCACGGGCGCGCAGCTGATCGATTTCGCCAAGCAGGCCCAAGCGGGCGGCGGCATGGCGGTCTACCTGTTTCACGGCGTCGCCGGCGACTACCAACAGGTGTCCGACCCCGCGCACCGTGCGCTGATCGCCTGGCTGGCCGCCCATCGCGGCGAGGTCTGGGTGACCACCCTGCAGGGCGCGCTGGACTGGGCCAGGGCGCACCCGGACCCGCAACAATAGCAGGCAGTCGCGAACGAACCGCTCACCGCTCCGAGGGCGGTTCAGGAAGCCAGGTCCTCGCCTTGCCCTCGGCGGACATGCCAGAGCCCGTGATCGACATTCCGTCAGGCTGGGTTGACCCTCGCGCCCAAGCTGCGTCGAAATCGACCTTGAGGCTGAGGACTGCCTTGAGCGCGCATCAAGATCGCGACCCCAACCGCTCATCGGGCCACCTTACCGCCGGTCTCGAGGTGCAAAGCGACCTGCAAGCTCTCAATGCGAGTTAGACGGCGCATATCATGGCTGCAGTTTAGCGGGGCGCCAACCGAGCGGCGAAGGGACGGCTTGACCCCACGCGACCTTTGATGAGCGAAGACTAGGGGCAAACGCGCGGCAACCCGATCCGCTCGCGTGGCCAGCCTGCCTACCTGGCGCTTGGCGCGCCAAGAGCGCACTGTGTCGCAAATGTCACATTCTCATATATAAAAACATTTTTATCAAGAACGTGTGGCGGCAAGCCGATGCGCTATTGTACGACAAATCAAAGGTCACGATCGCCCCTCGAAGGGAACGGTCAGGCGATAAGGTTACGCCTGCTAACAAACGGCGATGGGGAGGAAACATCGGCACATCAGTGCGGCAGCCGGCGCCGTCCGGGAGTTATTGGTCGGCGGTTCATCGCTAGCGGATCGAATGTCCGCCATATCGCGCGTTGGCGAGCGCCACGGCCGCGTGGCCTGACGGGCGACTCCTGATTCACCAATGGCGGGCTAGCAGTGATGGCTTGGGGTTACAGTTTTCCTCAACTTCGCACGCGAGCAAAGAGCCGTTCGGTTAGAGTTCGATTGACCAGATCAACCAGGCTTTGCCATAGCCTGAAGTAAAAGTCTGGTTTCCGGAGAGGCCATGTGTACGGTGGAATTCATGGCTTTAAGTATATCGAGGGGATAATGAGGCGTTCTGTTCAAGGGATCATCGGCTGTCTCGCCTTGGCGCTATGTCATGGCGGCGGAGCCTATGCCGCGACCGATCCGCTGGCGCCAACGGGTCACTGGACCGCGGTGACGACGGGACAGGCGGCCAAGCCGCCCATGGGGTGGAACTCGTGGAACGCCTTCCACACCGACGTCACTGAAGCCAAGGTCCTGGATTCCGCCAAGGCGATCGTTGACAGCGGCCTGGCCGCGAAAGGCTACCGCTACATCAACATCGATGACGGCTGGTGGCTGAAGCGACGGGCCACCGACGGCCGCATGATCGTGCGCACTTCGATCTTTCCGTCCGCCGCGGTCGGCGGCGCCGAACAGACCAGCTTCAAGCCGTTCACCGACCGTATCCATGCCATGGGCCTGAAGGCCGGCATCTATTCGGACATCGGCGCCAATAACTGTTCGCAGGCCTTCGCGCCGAATGCGCCCAACCTCCCCGAGGGCACGGTCGCCGAGCGTGAGGTCGGACTCCACGGCCATGTCGAGCAGGACATCGCGCTCTACTTCAAGGACTGGGCGTTCGACTATATCAAGGTCGACGCCTGCGGCATCCGCGCCTTCGGTCCGGACAACCAGGGCGTCAAATCCGGCCAGTACCGCGCGCTCGGGCCCCTGGTCGACGTGAAGGAAATTCGCCGCACCGACATCGCGGCCGTCCGCGCGCTCTACCAACAGGTCGCCGACGCCCTGGCCCGCACAAATCCCGATGGCGATTATGTCTTTTCGATCTGTGCGTGGGGCTCGGCCGATGTCCGCGCCTGGGCCAAGGACGTCGGCAATCTGTCGCGCACCAGCGACGACATCACGCCCAGCTGGACGCGGATGCTGGCCAATTTCGACAGCGCGGCCAACCGTGCGCTCTACGCCCACCCCGGCTCCTGGAACGATCCGGACATGCTGTTCGTCGGTCACGGAGACTTCGACGAGCGCCATCTGACGGAGGCCAGGTCGCACTTCGCCCTGTGGTCGATGCTGTCGGCGCCGCTGCTGATCGGCTACGACCTGAGGAACGCGCCGCAACCGCTGATGGACATCCTCGGCAACGCCGACATCATCGCCGTCAACCAGGACGCGGCGGGCAACCAGGCGGTCCTTGCCTACGACAGCGACGACGTTCAGATCCTGGTCAAGACGCTGAGCAACGGCCACAAGGCGGTGGCGATCTTCAACCGCGGACTTGCGCCGACCGACGTGACGCTGACGGCGGGCCACATGAAGTTCGCCGCGACGGCCCCGGTGACGCTCAAGGACCTGTGGACCGGCGCGAGCCTGCCCGCGTTCTCCGGCGAGACGAAGCTGCATCTCGACCCGCGCCAGACGCTTGTCTTCGACGCCGCCGGCGCACGTACGCTCTCCAAGGGCCTCTATCTGTCGGAAATGCCCGGACGCGTAAATCCGGCCGTCGACGGCGTGGTCATTCCCCAGCCCGATCCGACGATCCACCGGATGCGCAATCCCTGGGGCGCCACGACCGACGACGGCGAGCCGCCGGCCTACACCGGATGGGGCGGCGCGCAGGCCGACGCCACACCCTACCGGCAGACCTTGCGCGTCGAGGGTAGAGCGTACGGGACGGGCTTGGGCGTGCTCGCCAACTCGCGGTTCGAGGTTCGGGCCGACGGCCAGTTCCGCCGCTTCACCGCCGAGGTCGGAGTCGATGACTCGACCTTCGACACCGACGATGCCGTGACCTTCTCCGTCTATGGCGACGGCAGGCTCCTGGCGACGTCCAGGCCGACCCGTTTTGGCCAGACGGCGCAGACCCTGAGCGCCGACATCGCCGGCGTGAAGATCGTCGAGCTGGTGGCGCGCGGCAAATCCGCCAGGAACAAGGCGCCCACGGTCGTCACGTGGGGCGACGCGGCGTTGCTGAGCGACTAGGACTGCGGCCCTCCCCAGGGTCGCCGGTTTTGACGCAATACAGGAGTTTCGATGAGCCTCTCACGACGCGATCTGGTGAAATCGCCCCTGGTCCTGGCCGGCGCGTCGGCGATCGGCATGGGCGCGGCGACCAAGGCCCTCGCCCAGTCCGCTTCCGTAGGCGCGGGCGCGGGCGAGATCATCGGACTGTGGCCCCATCCGCCGGCCGGCGCCCTGCATCCCGGCATGACCGAGGTCGTCGAGCAGACCTCGTCCAGCCCCGGCTATAGCAGCCGGCGCACGAAGGGCGTCTCCAAGCCGCACATGATCGCGTTGCCGGCGGCCCAGCCCAATGGCTCGGCCATGCTGATCATTCCAGGCGGGGGCTTCGAGTGGAACTATTTCGATCACGAGGGCTACCACATCGCCGACGTCCTCAATCGGGCGGGCATCACCTGTTTCGTGCTGATCTACCGGTTGGCGAGGGACGGCTGGGCCGATCCGGCCGCTGTCGGGCCGGCAGACGCCCAGCGGGCGATGCGCCTCATTCGCGCTAACGCCCCACGCTTCCAGCTTGACCCCGAGCGGGTTGGCGTCATGGGCTTCAGCGCCGGCGGTTTCCTGACGACGACGCTCGCGACGCGGCATTCGACGCCTTTCTACAAGCCTGTCGACGCCACAGACCAGCTCAGCGCCAGGCCTCTGCTGGCGGCGCCGATCTATCCGGTGCAAAGCGTCGATCCCGCCTATGCCTACGGCGGCGTGGCGCCGTCACTGTTTGGCGGCCCGCCCACGGCGGCCCAGATCCGCGAGTGGTCGCCCGATCTCAACGTCACCCCGGCGGCGGCCCCGACCTTCCTGGTGCACGCCGAGGACGACGATCTTGTGCCCGTGGCCAATACGGTGCGGCTACGTGACGCCATGGTCGCGGCCAAGATCCCGGTCGAAACCCACCTGTTCGCCCATGGCGGTCATGGCTTCGGCGCACGCCCGCAGCCGGGCAGTCCGGACGGCCCGTGGTTGCCGCTGTTCATCAACTTCGCACGCCAGGAAAAGTTGTTCGTTTAGAGTTCATCGTCCGAAATGTGCTGAAAGCCTTGAATAATAGCTCAAGGCTTTCAGCAGGAAAGTGCCAAAAATTCGCGCCGTACACATTCAGAATGCGCCCTGAAGTCTCATACGGAAAAGGAATTCGTACAGTGAAACATGGACCCGCCAGCGGGATATTTGTGAGCTTGCTTGCGCTGGCCGGTGTGTCGGGAGCTCATGCGCAGGACGCTTTCGAGCTGGTGCCGAAGCTCACAGACCATGCCGTAGTGCAGCGAGACAAGCCAGTCGTCCCCGCCGGGCTCGACGCGAACGGTCACCTGCAAGCCGTTCCCGTCGCCAGGGCCGCCGGCTTCACTTACGCCAAGCTACGCAACGGCGTTCAGATCCAGCTCGATGGCGTGACGAAGAACCTCGTGTTCTATGCGCCGGACACTCTGCGGGTGAACGCCAATCTCGGCAAAAACTACTGGACTGCACCCAGTCTGGTCGTGCCCAAGGCACCCGGCCCGGTGAGCTTCGCGGTGGAGGACACGGCGGCGGCGCTCGTCCTGACGAGCGCGAAGCTGCGCGTCGAAATCAGCAAGACGACCGGCGCGCTCCGCTTCCTGGATCCCAAGGGCAAGCTCTACACCGAAGAGAACGCCGAAAGCCCGCAACGCCTCAAGCCGGTGACCATCTCGGGCGCGCCGAGCTATGAGGCCACCAACAGTTTCGTGCTCCGCCCCGACGAGGCCATCTACGGCTTCGGCTTCACGGGCGACGACGCCAGCAATCGGCGCGGCAAGGACCTGCTGCTGGTCCAGACCAATGTCGGCATCATCATCCCGGTGATGATGTCCTCGCGACGCTACGGCGTGCTGTGGGACACCTATTCGCAGATGCGTTTCAAGGACGAGGCGGGCGACGCCTCGCTCTGGACCGAGAGCGCCCCGGGCGGCGTCGACTACTATTTCATGGCCGGCGACACCCCCGACGCGGTGGTCGGCGCCTACCGCGCCCTCACTGGCGCGGCGCCGATGTATCCCAAGCAGGCGTTCGGCCTGTTCATGAGCAAGGAGCGCTACAAGACCCAGGATCAGCTGCTGGAGGTCGCGCGCAGGTTCCGCGAGGATAAGTTCCCGCTCGATTACATCGTCCAGGATTGGCAATACTGGGGATCGGACAAGGACGGCAGCTGGAGCGGCATGACCTGGGACCCGGTCCGCTATCCCGATCCGGCGGGCATGGCCCGCCAGCTTCACGACATGCATCTCAAGCTGATGGTGTCGATCTGGCCGTCCATCGGCGACGACACCGCGCTCGCCCACGAGCTCGACGCCCAGGGTTTGCGCTTCAAGCCGCTGCACTGGATCTCGAAACACGCTCGTGTCTACGACGCCTATAGCCCGATCGGCCGGCAGATCTACTTCAAGCACATCAAGTCCGGCCTGCTCGACAAGGGCGTGGACGCGCTCTGGATGGACGGCACCGAGATCGAGGTCAGCAGCGCCATGTGGAACGCCGCCGACAACATCCGTGACACCAAGGCGCTCGGCTCGAACGCCCTGGGCGACTTCACCCGCTATCTCAATCCCTATTCGCTGGTGACCACCCAGGGAACCTATGACGGCCAGCGGGCGACCAGCGACAAGCGGGTCTTCACGCTGACGCGTTCGGCCTGGGCCGGGGCGCAGCGCACGGCGGCGGCCTCGTGGAGCGGCGACATCTTCTCCAGCTGGAAGACGTTCAAGCAGCAGATCGCCGGCGGCGTCGACGTCACGGTCACCGGCAACCCCTATTGGACCCAGGACACCGGCGGCTTCTTCGTGACGGAGTTCCCCGGCGGCGAGCAGAACGCGGAATGGCGCGAACTCTACGCGCGCTGGGCGCAGTTCGCGGCCTTCAACCCGATCATGCGCATCCACGGCACCAGCGTCGAGCGCGAGCCCTACCTGTTCAAGACGCTGGATCCGGCGGTGTACGCCTCGCTATTGGACAGTGCGCGCCTGCGCTATCGCCTGCTGCCCTATACCTACGGCCTGAGCTGGAAGGTCACCTCAGACCACTACACCCTGATGCGGCCGCTGATGATGGATTTCCCGGATGATCGGGCCACCGACGGCATCGACGACAGCTTCATGTTCGGGCCGTCGTTCCTGGTCCATCCCGTCACCCGCGCGATGTACAATGTCAGCCCGCCCCCGGCGGCGACGATCCCCAGCCCGTATCTGCGCACGCCCGACGGCAAGACCGGCCTGGCGGTGCAGTATTTCGAGGGCGTGAATTTCGAGACCCCGAAAGGCACGCTGGTCGATGAGAAGATCGATCACACCTGGCCCGATCCGCCGCTGGCCGAAATCCCCGGCGGGCTCGCCAAGCTCGACGATTTCTCCGCCCGCTGGGAAGGGTCGATCCTCGCGCCCGAGGACGGTGAATATGAGATCGGCGTGGCCGGCGACGATGGCATGCGCCTTTTCCTCGACGGCGAAAAGGTGGTCGACGACTGGACGAGCGGCGCCGAGCGCTACCATGGCGTCAAGCGCAGGCTGAAGCAGGGCGACCGCCTGTCGGTGCGCATCGACTACTACCAGGGCGGCGGCGAGCGCAGCCTGCGCCTCACCTGGCGCCGTCCCGCCGAGTTGCAGGCCGCCGCCAAGCTCGCCCAGGCGCAACGGGATCTGACCGTCGGCACCTACCTGCCCAAGGGCGCGGACTGGTACGACTTCTGGACCAACGAGCGCCACGCCGGCGGTCAGACTGTGTCACGCCAGGCCCCCCTGGAGATCCTGCCGCTCTATGTCCGGGCCGGCTCTATCGTGCCGATGGGGCCCGCGGTGCAGTTCGCCACCGAACGACCCGAGGCGCCCTACGAGATCCGCATCTATCCCGGCGCCGACGCCCGGTTCACGATCTACGAGGACGACAACGAGACCTACGCCTACGAAAAGGGCCAGCGCGCCACCTATGACCTGGTGTGGAATGACCAGGCCGGTACGCTGAGCATCGGTGCGCGACAGGGATTGTTTCCGGGCATGATCAAGCAGCGCCAGCTGAACCTGGTCCTGGTCGCACCCGGCAAGGGCGCGGGCGCCCGGAAGGCTCCGGTCGACCGCCAGATCCTTTACGACGGCAGGCCCAAGGTCGTCAGGTTCAAGTGAGAGACGAGCATGTGGTCGGCGGACTTGGTCCAGCCGAAGAGCTTGAGGTCTTTATTTTGCCATTGGATGTTGAATGAGGCTGATGTCGGGCGAAGGGATGCGCACATTCACATTCATGGCGCGGTCTTTAAAGAGTGCTTTGGCGACAAACCTTGAGGCGAGTCAAAATTTGATTGCGTGCATGCAAAAAATACAATTTTAACTCTGACACGTGAAAGGAATTCATGCAGTGAAACACGGGGCCGGCCATGGAATATTTGCCATCTTGCTTGGGTTGTCCGGCGTGTCGGGAGCTCATGCACGGGACGCTTTCGGGCTTGCGCCGATATTCACCGACCACGCCGTAGTGCAGCGGGACAAGCCCGTCGCCGTCTGGGGTCACGCAGGCCCCAATTCGATGGTGAACCTGACACTATCCGCCGGCAGTCAAATCGTCGCAAACGCCGACGGACAAGCAGACGCATCGGGCGTGTTCTCGCTGGCTCTCCCGCAGCAGGCCGCAGGCGGCCCCTATGTCCTGACGTTCAAGGATTCGGACGGTCACACGCAGACTCTCGACGATATTCTCGTCGGTGACGTCTGGCTGTGCTCTGGCCAGTCGAACATGGAGTTTCCGCTCAAGGCTGCGACAAACGGAAGTTCGGAGGTAGCCAGCGCGACCGCGCCGCAACTGCGCATCTTCGATGTGCCGCGCAACTCGCAGCCGACGCCGGTAACCGGCTTCGCCAAGGCGACGCGCTGGCAGGTATCGTCACCAGCCGCAGCGGCCGACACGTCCGCGGTATGCTACTTCATGGCGCGGCAACTCGCCGACACGCTGCATGTACCGCAGGGCATGATCCATGCTTCGTGGGGCGGCACGGCGGCGCAGCTGTAGATCAGCCGAGAGGGCCTGACCTCCATCGGTGAGATGAGCGAAACCTTGAAGGTGATGGATCTGTACCGAACCGATCCTCAAAGCGCGTTGGCATATAGGAAGAAGTATACGGACGCCTGGTGGCGCGGTCATGATCCCGATTTTTCGCAAATCGAACGGTGGTCGGGGCGAGAATTTGCCGACGCGGATTGGCCCACCCTTGTCGCCGCCGACGTTTGGGAAAACAGCGGCGTTGCAGCTCTCAAGACGTTCGATGGCGTCGCCTGGTATCGTCAGACGGTTATGTTGACTGCCGATCAGGCAGCGCACGCCGTGGTGATCGATTTGGGTCCGGTGGATGATTCCGACACGACCTGGGTGAACGGCAGATGGGTCGGTGCGACGGACGGTTGGGACCGACCACGGCATTATACCCTGCCCAAAGGCGTGCTGAAGGCCGGCGCGAATGTCATCGCCGTGCGCGTTCTTGATAGCGGCGGAGGCGGCGGCCTGCATGGAGCGCCGGCCGAGCGCGCACTGACGCTCGACACCGGAGCGCGTATCACCCTACCGTCGGAATGGCGATACCGTATCGGCGCGGACATCAAAACCCTTGGCCCGGCTCCCACCGCCCCGTGGGCGGACGCCGGAGGGCCGATCGTGCTTTACAACGGGATGATCGCTCCACTGACGCCCTACACTTTGAAGGGCGTTGCTTGGTATCAAGGCGAGGCGAATGCGGGCGACCCAAAGCTATACGCCAAGCTCCTGCCCGCTCTGGTGAAGGACTGGCGCGCCCAATTTCATGCGCCGAATCTGCCGTTCCTCGTCGTGCAGCTAAGCGCTTTCGGCGCACCCCAAGACGCCCCCGGGACGTCGAACTGGGCCGAGGTTCGGGATGTCCAACGCCGCCTCGAGCGAGATGACAAGAACGTCGGCATGGCGATCAGCAACGACATTGGCGATCGCTTTGATATTCATCCGACACAGAAACGTCAGGTCGGTCTGAGATTGGCGCTCGCCGCGCGCAAGGTGGCCTATGGCGAAGCACTGAAGCTGGGGCCGCGACCGGAGCGCGTGCATCGTCGTGGCGACGATCTGGTCGTGGATTTCCTGGACGTCAACGGCGCCCTCCGGGCCTATGGCGGTAAGGACGTGCTAGGCTTTGAGGTGTGCGCGGCATCGTGCCATTTCGCCAGCGCGCACATCGAGGGCGATTCGATCATCCTTCCGGGCGAAGGCGGCCCGAACGCGAAATCGGTGCGTTTCGGATGGGCGGACGCGCCGATTCTCAACCTCTTCGACGCGGCCGACCTTCCCGCTTCGCCCTTCGCTGTGGAAATACGCTAACGCTCGGGTCCGGCGTAAGATTGTGTTTCTCACGAGAACGACAACACTAGGTATAGAACGGTTCGCCATGAGAGATCGCCGCAGTTTTCTGATCGCAACACTGGCCGCCTCTCTGACGCCCGTGCTCGCCAGAGCCCAGAATCTCACGGACGAGGAGCGGTCGGCGCGCAAGCTGGCCAACGCCGATAGCACCCTGGCGCCGGACCTGCTGCTGCCCGAAAACCAGATGGCCTGGTGGCGCGATGCGAAGTTCGGAGTCTTTGTCCACTGGGGGCTCTACGCCATCCCCGCCAAAGGCGAATGGCACATGTTCAACGACAAGGTGTCTCCAGAAGACTACGCCAAGCTGGCGCAACAGTTCGCCCCTCGTCACTATGACCCTAACGCCTGGGCCAGATTGGCCCGGGACGCCGGCGCGCGCTACATGGTGATGACGGCGCGGCACCATGATGGCTTCTCCCTATGGGACAGCCCTTCGAGCTACGGTCATTTTGACTCGATGCATTCCGCGGCCGGCCGCGATCTCGTGAGACCGTTCGTCGAGGCCGTCAGGCGCGCGGGGCTGCGGGTCGGGCTTTACTATTCGCCGCTGGATTGGCGGTTTCCGGGCTATTTCCAACCGAAGGAGCTGCCCGAAAATGCAAGACTGCTGAAGCAGCAGACCTATGGCCAGGTCGAAGAGCTGATGCGTGACTATGGTCGGATCGACATTCTGTGGTGGGACGGCGGTTGGCTGGCCCACAAGGGCACCGACGCCGATGCCGCGTGGTTCTGGGAACCGGACAAGCTAAATCGCATGGTCCGTTCACATCAGCCGAGCATCGTGATCAATCCTCGCTCGGGCTGGCAAGGCGATTTTGACACCGCCGAAGGGGGCGGCGTCATCACGGGTCCTATCCGCGCAAGACCCTGGGAGAAGACCTTCTCGCTGAACGCGGCTTGGGGATACACGCCCGAGGTCCAGGTTATGAGCTGGGAGCAGGTTGTCCGCCTCCTGGTTGACGCGGTTGTCCGCAATGGCAACGTCCTCGCCAATGTCGGCCCGGATAAGGATGGGGTCATCCCGCCGAAACAGGCCGCAACTCTGCGGGGCGTCGGCCAGTGGCTCAAGCGCTACGGCGCGGCGGTCTATGGGACGCGGGCCGGACCTTACCAGCCTGCCGATGGGGTTTACGGATCGACCCAGCGCGCCGACCGCATCTTCATCCATGTTCTCAGCTGGCCGGAAAACGAACTGGTCTTGCCGCCCCTGGGCGGGAAGATCGCACATGTCAGGAACCTGTCAGGCGACACCGTGCGCTGGCGCACCGATGGCAATAGCCTCAATCTGACCGTGCCGCCGTCGGATCGCGGATTACCGGTTACCGTGATTGAAGTGACGCGCGCCTAGATAGCGGCTGGCGCCGCAGTCGCCGACATCGTCATCCGGGGGAGTCCAAGCCCTTGGCCGGCGGCTTACTGACGAGTCTTGGCGCTACGTGTTTTCGGCCGCCGCACAATCCAGAAGCTCGGCGCGTGCCGGTAGAGCACCGCCACGCCACTAGCCATCGCCCCAATCACCAGTCCCATGGCCGCCGCCCACTTGATGCCGGCGTCGGCGGTGCTGGGCACGAGGATCGAACCGATCATGGCGACCATCGAGATCACCACGAAGGTGATGACCGCCGGCCAATTGACCTGCCGCAGCGGCTCTTCCTTTAGCTTCCGGACGGCAGCCAGGATGGGATCGTCCATGGGGGGCTGATTTTCGGCCCGGGTCGGCAGGACCACGATGTTGTCGTTGTCGTCCATTAAACCTTCCCCTTCGCCAAGGCCTTGAGTGTTTGCTTCATCTTGCTAAGGGCTGCTTCCTCGACTTCCGGCGCCTCGTCGAACACCGCCCGCGCCAAGTCCAGCAATTGCGCGCCGTTGGGCTCCAGGCCGATCTGGTAGGCGTACCGGCGAATCTCTTCCTGCAGCCGTTGTAGCCGCTCCCAGTCGATCTCCGAGGCATGCCGCCGTGGGATGTCGCCAGGGCCATGCAGGATCCAGTCTGGATCGATCCCGAACTCGCGACGCACGGCGCTGAGCATGCCGATCGGCGGCTCGGTCTCAGCCCGCTCCCAGCCCAGATAGGTGCGCTTGGGAAAGCCTAGCCGCTCGGCGAACTGGCCCTGGTTGAGACCACTGCCGGCACGCACTCGCGCCAGACGGGCCGCAATGGGGACGAGAGGGTTTTCAGCTGTTGAAGTTGCGATATGTCGCAAGATATGTTCGCCTGTCGCAAATCGCGGAGTCGGATGATGATAGATGACAAACGCCACGCCAACATCAAGTCGGCTCTGCGTCTCAAACATCTGACGCTGTCGGACATCGCCCGGTCGCTCGACGTGACGCCGGGCACGGTGTCGATCGTCAGTCGCGGTTTTCGCCGGTCGCGCCGCATCGAATCGGCCATCGCCACAGCCTTGGGCTTCACGCCCGAGGAGCTATGGCCCGATCGCTATGGCCGCCCGAATGGGCGACGGCGTCAGAATAAGGAGGTCGTCATGCCGCACGGCTAGGATCCCGCAACAGATAGAGCTACTCGAAAAGCCGCCGGAAAGAGAAAAGGCCCGCGCTCGGCAAAAGCGCAGGCCCTTTCGGAGATCAGATAGGTCGATTGGAACCGACCCCGTCACTCTCCCCTAAAGCGCCTTTGTCGTCAAGAAATCCGCGTGTCCTGTGGCGCGCGGTGTTGACGACGCGCGCCGGTCTTTCCGCTCCGATCCATCCTGAAAGAGACCGAAGGGAGAACCGATGTTCGACCCACGAGGCGTGCTGCGCCTTATCCTGACGACCGCCCATGGCGACCGGCAAATCGGCCGCCTGCGCGCCTGTTCCTCCACCACGGTCGGCCGCTATCGCCGGCTGGCTCATGAAAATGGTCTGACCCTGGAAGCCCTGGAGGCGATGACCGACAGCGACCTGGCGCGGACCTTCAATCCGGGCCGGGTGTTCCCAAAGCCGTCCGTCGCTCAACCCGATTGGACGCAGGTGGCCTTGAAGGCCAAGGAAGGCCATCACCTCAACGAACTTCATGAGGTCTACGTCGCCGAAGCCGGCCAGGCGCCGGTAATGTCCTATCGCGGCTTCCTGCGCGGCTACCGCCGTCATGTGGCCGCCGCCCACCCGATCATGCGCCAGCGTCATCGGCCGGGCGAGGCGATGATGGTCGATTTCGCCGGCTATCGACCGATCGGCCGCCAGAGTGGTGGAGACGGCGTCACCGTCTTCGAACTGTTCGTCGCGGTAATGCCGGCCTCCGACTACACCTTCGCCTGCGTGACCCGCTCGCAAAGAATTGCGGACTGGACCTGGGCCAACGAGCAGGCGCTGCGGTTCTTTGGCGGGGCGCCGCTGACCATCGTCAGCGACAATCTGAAAGCCGCGATCCTGTCGCACCCGCGCGGCAAGCCGCCGGTGATCAACCCGGCCTTCCAGGCCTTCTGCGACCATCATGGAACGGTGGCGCGGCCGGCCCAGGTCCACAGCCCAACCCATAAGGCCAAGGTCGAGATCGGCGTGAAGCTGGTCCAGCGGCTGTTGCGCCTGGCGCTGCGCGACCGACCGCTGGCGAGCCTGGATGAGATGAATGATCTGCTGCGCGGGATCATCGCCCGCCTGAACAACCGGCCGCTGCGCCGGGCGCCTGGCGAAACCCGCAAGACGCTGTTCGAGGCGCTGGATCGCTCGGCGCTTCGCGCCCTGCCGGCCGAGCGGTTCGAGATCTTCGAGGTTCGTCGCCAGTTGCTGGTCGGGCCCGACTACCACTTGATGCACGACCATTGTCATTATTCGGTTCCGCACTGGCTGATCGGCCGAAGGATGGATCTGCGGGCCGGACCCAGCGCCATCGAAATCTGGTGCGACAATCGGATGATCGCGGTGCACCCACGCCTTGAGGTCGCCGGCGAGACTTCAACCGATCCCGACCACATGCCACCTCATCACCTGGCTCGGCGAGCTTCGGAGGACGAAAACCTCGTGCTCTGGGCGCGGCTGCATGGGCCGGCCGTGCAGGAGGTCGCCCGCCATGAAGCCGATCGCCGACTATCGGGCGCGGCCAAGTCCGGCGTCTTCCGCTCATTCAGGACGCTAGCGCGCCTGGTCGGACGCGATCGACTGGAGGCCGCCTGCGCGCGGGCTATTCGAAGCGGGGATCCTCGCCTGCACCACGTGCGCAATGTCCTGGACCGCGGGTTGGAGTTCTCCGATCCCGCCGCCTTCGTTCCGCCCAACACCGCAGCCGCGACCAACGAAAACGTCCGCGGCCCCGACTACTTCGCTGGAGAATGATCGCGATGAACACGAGCAACGTCATCGACAAGCTGCGCGAGCTTGGCCTTCAGGGCATGGTCTCCGCCGTCGAACACCACGCCACGTCGCCGGCCTTCGCCGATCTGCCGTTCCTGGAGCGGCTGATGCACATGCTGCAGGCCGAGGCGACCTGGCGCGACGAGAGGCGGCTCAAGCGCATCCTGCGCTCGGCCCGCCTGAAGATCCCGGCCGCCGCGGAGGACATCGACTATCGGTCCGGCCGCAACCTCGACCGCTCGCAGATCGCCGAACTCCTGACCTGCGCCTGGGTCCTGAAACGCGAGAACCTGATCCTGACTGGGGCCACCGGCACTGGAAAGACCCATCTGGCCTGCGCGTTCGGTGGCCAGGCCGCTCGGCATGGCCTGACGGTCCGTTATGTTCGCACCAACCAACTGCTGGAAGACATGGCCATGGCCCATCAGGACGGCTCAGTCGGCAAGGTGCGCGCCGCACTCGCCCGGTTCGACCTTCTGGTTCTTGACGACTTCGGCCTCGCGCCGATGACCGAGCTGGGCAAGCAGGACCTGCTCGACATCGTCGACGCCCGGGTCAAGACGTCCTCGATCCTGCTGGCTGGTCAGTTGCCGTTCAAGGATTGGCACGCCTACATTGACAACCCCATGGTCGCCGACGCCATCCTCGACCGGATGGCCAACACCAGCCACCGCGTCCAGCTGGCCGGCGAGTCCATGCGCAGGCTCGAGCCGGCGCCGTCAACTTAACGCCAGCAGGTCATGCCGCGCCGGCGTCCAGCGGGTTGGCGCGGCGTGACCATCGGCGTGGCGGCGAGTGCCCAGTTCATCTGGCGACAGGTGACCAGTCTGGTGGCTGCATCTAGTCGTATACGTGGCGAAGGCGCTTTTGCTTCGTTGCGCCGACAAGCATGTTGGCGATCACACGAAAGATACTGAGGGCCGCTGAGCGCCCCAAAGGAGGCCTAAGCGACGCGTTCAAATGCCGCGATTGATTTGGCGCGATGGGCGGGGACCGCTACTGACCGCCAAACAATAGCATCTGCGCAGCGTTGCAACCCCCGCGGGAAGCTCTACCATCCTGGCATGGCAATCAGTGATGACGTTTTGCAGCTCATCGACATCCTTCAACATGAGGGCTTCGGCGTGCTCGCGGGCGAATTGCTGACCGAAATCAGCTTGGGCCGGGAAATCGAAAAGCGCCCCGTTCCAGCGCGCGATACTGCATCAATCGAGGCGGAAGACGTCGACTCGGTACTGGTGCGTCAGCCATTCGAAGAAGATGAGCAGTTTTTTGAAGCAATGCGGATTCTGCGCATTCGCTTGGTTGAGCCCGTCAGGGCCTTCGCCGAGGCCGAACAGATCGCTGGCGGCCTGATGAAAGGCAAGAACGTTCGTATTGGCTTCGTTGATCCAGAGGAGCGGTTCGAAACTGCACCCTTGAGCCGCTCAGCAGGAGACGACCAGTTAGTCTACGCACTGGATGAGCTGCTGGAACGGCTGCCCCAAATGCGCTCGTCTGGCCTGACGATCTAATGCCACTTTCGCCTGACGCTGAGCTTGAGCTCCGCACCATACTACGCGCATTCCAAGCCGCCCATTCTGGCGTGGCCGTGCCGGCTGGCCAGGGCAAGGCACTTGAAGCCTGGGTGCTTATGAAGCTTGCTCAGACGGCCCATCAAACCCGCGTCTGGAACGTATCTCTGCGCCGGGGTGACGGCTCCCCTTTGCCAGTCGGGGCGCCTTTCATGCTGCCCAGTGGTCCATCCCGGCTTCAACCCTCAAGCCCAGATGCACCGGGCTACGTTCTTCTCGAGCACCGGAGATACCCAGACCGGCGGCTGGAGATCCGCGGAAGTCTGCAGTGGAGAGGGAGAAGCCACGCTCGACACGAATGTGACATCTCGGTTATGCCGGCCGAGATTGGCGAGGCAATCAGAAATAACGGGGGCGGGTATCCCCACGGCCTGCCGATCTTGGCGATCGAATGCAAAGACAAGACCGGATTTGGAAACCTTGATGAAACGCGCCAGCTCCTGGCGCGGATGTATGATCTGGTGCTCGTACGCCCGCCAGACTGGCCGAGGCGACCGGGGGGCAGCGCATATCGCCGACCACGACGGGCGATGCAGCAAAGGAGCGGGCCATACGCGCAAGAGCCCAGGATAGATCCAAACCAATCGCGGGCCGGCCAGCTTGGGTGAGAACCTTCAGGTCTCGACCGGCCCCGCAACCAAGATCAAGGATTGGACCAACCGGCGCAATGTCCAGGAATCGATCCAGCTGGGGCTGCATGGACTGCGACAAAGTCGCCTGCGCATAACGCTCGGCATGATCCTCATAGAAGGCCTGGGTGGAGCGTCGGGCGCTCGCGAGCTCCAAGTCGACCTTGGCTGCAGCCAGCATCATTACAGGACCGGTCGCCGCCATGGCCCGCCTTTCGAGTCACCTAAAACGGAGACTAAACTCTATGGCCCGATTTGCGAGGCGCGCATTTTCGCCAAACCGGATTCGGGCAGAGTGGAAGCAATTTATTGCGAGTGACTCGCAAATTGAGCAGGCTTAAGTTGGAATCGGAGCAGCTCTAACTTGCGCCAACAACCGCATGGCGGCCCGGAAGGGACTCGAACCCCTGACCTTCGCTTTAGGAAAGCGCTGCTCTATCCTGCTGAGCTACCGGGCCGCTTCGCGCGCGCCAGGGTCCATAGCGCAAGTTTCCGGGCATGCGAACCCCGGGCGGACAAAGCGCTGCGGAAGGGATGGCGATGGCCTTTGCCGCGCGCGCCGAAGACGCTCTGTGTCCAGGCGCCAATCGGCGTCGCCATGGACAGGCTGGTCAGGGCGCCGTAGCCCGAGGTCGGGGTGGGTCCCCGGCATCCGCGTCGCCGTCCTGGCGGTGCTGGTCGGGTCGAGCGGTTCGTGAGCGAGCGCCGGGCCTTGACCAACTTCACCGGCGACGGCGTGGCCGCCCCCTAATGGTGGCCCCGCTGGGAGGGCCCGCTGGATCGCGACCGATTGTCGCGGGAGTTGAGCCAAGTCCCGACGCCGCGCGCCTTGAAGTCGTTGAGAATCCCCGCGCCGACCGACCCCGGGGATGCGCCCGCCAGGTCGCATGCGACGAGCATTAAGCATAGGCTCCACCTTGCCGCGACCCTGGCGGCTGCTAGGGTCGCCCCGGGGACATGCGCATGCGGGACAACCAAGAGTGCTAAACGTCGCGAACGCCGAGCGTTCCGAACAGGCGGACCACGCCGCCCTGATCACGCTGGTCGAGACCATCGAGGCGCTGTCGGCCACGCGCACGATCGAGGAGGTCGCCGCGGTGGTGCGCTCGGCCGCCCGGCGGATGTCCGGGGCCGACGGCGTCTGCTTCGTGCTGCGCGACGGCGACCAGTGCTGGTACCTGGACGAGGACGCCATCGGCCCGATGTGGAAGGGCCAGCGCTTTCCGATGACCGCCTGCGTCTCTGGCTGGGCCATGCTGCACGGCCAGACGGTGGTGATCCCCGACATCTACGCCGACGACCGCGTCCCGCACGACGCCTACCGCCCGACCTTCGTCAAGAGCCTGGTGATGACCCCGGTGCGCCCCAAGGACCCGATCGCCGCGATCGGCGCCTATTGGGCGACCGGCCAGACCCCGTCGCCAGACACCGTGATCCGGCTGGAGGCGATGGCCCGGGCCACGGCGGCGGCCATCGAGAACGCCCGGCTCTACGCCTCGCTGAACGAGGCGCTGGAGCGGCGCACCTTCCTGCTGCGCGAGCTGGACCATCGGGTGAAGAACACCCTGGCCTCGGTGCAGTCGATCGCCCGCCAGACCCTGCGCGCCGCCCCCTCGCCCGCCGACTTCACCGAGTCGTTCGAGTCGCGGCTGATGGGCCTGTCGCGGGCCCATGAACTGCTGACCCGCCAGGCCTGGGGCCGCACCGACCTGCGCGACGTGCTAGAGGCGGCGTTGCAGCCGTTCGGCGGCCTGGCCGACCCGCGCTTCACCGCCCGCGGCCCGGCCATCGCCCTGACGGCCGAGACGGCGGTGGCCCTGCACATGAGCCTGCACGAACTGATGGTCAACGCCGCCAAGCACGGGGCGCTGACCTCGGCCAGCGGCCAGGTCACCGTGGCCTGGCGGGTCGAGGACATCGACGGCGAGGGCGGCCGCGTGCCCAGCCTGGTCCTCGAATGGGTCGAGCGCGGCGGTCCGCCGGTCTTCGTGCCCAAGCGCCAGGGATTCGGCACCAAGCTGCTGGAACGCGGCGTGGCCCGCGACCTGGGCGGCGAGGCCAGGCTGACCTACCAGCCCAGGGGCCTGAGCTACGCCCTGCGCGCGCCGCTGTCGGACCGGATCGCGGCGCAAGCGGCGCCGAGGGCGTCGACATGACCACGCCCGCCAACGCCCCGCGCATCATGATCGTCGAGGACGAGGCCCTGGTGGCCCTGATGGTCGAGGACCTGCTGACCGATTTCGGCTGCCAGATCTCCGGTTCGTTCGGGGCGGTCGACGAGGCCCTGGCCTATCTGAGCAAGGCCGCGACCCCGCCGCCGGCCCTGGACGGGGCGGTGCTGGACGTCAACATCGGCGGCACGATGGTCTTTCCGGTCGCCGAGCGCCTGCGGGCGGCCGGCATCCCCTTCGTGTTCGCCACCGGCTACGGCGCCCTGCCCCGCAAGGGCTTCGAGGACGTCATGGTGCTGAACAAGCCGATCGATCCGGTCCTGCTGGAGGACGCCGTGAGGGGGTTCGGCAAGGCGGCGTGAGCGCGCCCGCGGAAGCAGAGCTGTCAGTCCCCGCTTCCGGTCACGAACGGATTGAAGAACAGCCGCTCGACCGGCAGCTCGAACAGGGCCGCCAGGCGGTAGGCCAGCGGCAGCGACGGGTCGTACTTGTCGGCCTCGATCGCGTTGATCGTCTGGCGGGACGCGTCCGCCCGCTCGGCCAGGTCGCCCTGGCTCCAGCCGCGCGCCAGGCGCTCCTCGCGCAACCGGTTCCTCACGCGGCCTTCGACCGGCGCATCGCCCACCAGCCCAGCCAGCAGACGCCATAGGCCGCGACCTGGGCCAGGAAGACCAGGGCCGCGCCCTGGAACAAGGGGGCTCGGACGCCGCTCGCGGCGATGGTCGCCAGCAGCGCCACGCCGCCGCCGAACGACGCACCCCAGTACCAGGCGATCAGGTGGGCGTCGCGCGCCATGTGGTCCAGCCGTCGCCACCAGGGGATCGTGGCCAGCAGGGCCGCCCCCGTCAGGGCGGCGCAGGCCAGCACGATCACGGCCAGGGGCACGCGGCCCTGGCCGGCGATGATGACCACGCCGCTGACCAGCCCCACAGCCAGTGCAGCCAACAGCGCCGCGCCCCCGGCCATCCAGATTCTCTTCTGACGTCGTTCGACAGCCATGCCGGCCTCCTCGCTACCTGTAAAAGAGTTTTGACACAACGCGCCGCTCTGTCAAAATCTTTTTACAGCCCAGGGAAGCCTTGGCCGGCTCCGGCGCCTGCCCCTAATAGGCCTGGCCGTCGTTCTTGCGCACCGGCAGCTGGTCCCAGGCGAAATCCACCAGCAGCCGGGCGTTGATGCTGATGCGCGGGTCGTCGAAGTCGGGCTGACCGCTGTCGAAGCTGGGAAATTCCGAATAGGTCGGGCAGCCGCAGATGGCGCAGTGGTGGTGCTGGCCCAGATAGTGGCCCCACTGGTAGGTCGAGACCCGATCGCGGGCCGTGGTCAGCCGGAACTGGGCCGGCCGGTAATAGGCGTACAGCGCGCCGCGCCGCGAACAGAACGAGCAGTTGCAGTCGGTCAGTTCGGTCGGCGCATCGGTCACCTCGAACTGGGTGGCGCCGCAGTGGCAGCGGGCCTTCAGGGGCAGGTCGGTCATGGCGCTCTCCATCCTTGGATCAACGCCGGCATAGTGACGCATCGCTGCTGACAGCCTGCTGTCAACAGCCCGGCCTCAGGCCGCCCGGGACTGGGCGGGATCCCGGCCTGGTTCGGCCGGGCAGAGGAAGCGGCCCGCCAGGTCGCCGTTGCGGAGCCGCAGCTCCAGCACGCACGTCCGGCCCGCCCGGTTGAACCGCTGGGTCAGCCAGCGCGCGGCCGCTTCGGCCCGCGCGCCGCTCTTGAAGATCATGGCGTTTTCGAACTCCGGGCAACGCACGGCCCAGGCCTCGCCCTCGGGGGCGACGGAAATCACGGTCGGCACGACCTTTCTCCAAAAAACTAACTCAAAGAAGCGGCCGGCCGGCGAGCGGCCGGACCGCCGGGTCTCAGGACGCGCTCGCGGCGTCGAGACGCCGGAGCGCGGCCAGCACCTCGCTGACCGGCACCGGGGCGCTGGTCCCCAGGAGCCAGCGGTGGGTGGGCCGGTCCTCGACGGCGCTGGCGTCGGACGCCCAGGCCGCCAGGATCTCGCGCTTGGCGCGCGGGTCCAGGTCGTCGTCCTTGACCACCTCCAGCGGGTGCAGAAAGCCGACCGCCGGTCGGCAGGGCCAGGCTGGGCCGCGCTTGGCCGTCTCTTGGTTGGCGAGCATGGTCACCTCCCGCCTCAGGCCGCCTTGCGGGTCTTTTCGGGCCCGCTCAGCCGCTGTTGCGGGGCCTGGCCGATCTCGATCCGGCGCGGCTTGAGCGCCTCGGGGGTCTCGCGCTCGAGCTCGACCGTGAGCAGGCCGTCGGCATGGCTGGCCGACCGGACGACGACATGGTCGGCCAGTTCGAACCGCCGCTCGAAACCGCGCATGGCCACGCCCCGGTGCAGGAAGTCGCGCTGGCCCTCCTCGGCCCGGGCCTTCTTGCCGGAGATCACCAGCAGGTTCGGCTGGGCGACGACCTCCAGCTCGGCCGGCGAAAAGCCCGCGGCGGCGACCGTCACGCGATAGCTGTCCTGGCCGGTCTTCTCGACGTCGAACGGCGGGTAGCTGGCGTCGGCGTCGCCGCGCAGCGCCGCCTCGGCGAGGTCGGCCATGCGGTCGACGCCGATCATCGACCGATAAAGGGGGGAAAAATCGAAAGCGGTGCTCATTTCCATCTCCTCGCAAGCAAGTTGGACATGAGGGACGCCCGAAGCGCTCGGCGCCCCAGAGCCGAACCCATCAGGCGTTCGGCACGACCGGAAATTTAATACAGGCTGAGCAGGGGTCAAGGCGGACGGCGCTCGGCTGTGGGGCCGAAAACCTCGTCCTTCGACAAGCTCAGGATGAGGTTCTCTTACTGCCGGGCTTGTGAGTGGTCCTCATCCTGAGCTTGTCGAAGGACGAGGACCACTCACGGCGCCGAGCATCCCCCTACGGAGCGGCCACCACCGTTTCCTGGCCGGTGTAGCGCACCGTCCGGGCCGGCGGCGTCACGGCCAGGCCGAGGCCGCTCTGGTCGCCGACCCAGACGATGTTGAAGGTCCGCTCGCGCGGCATGTCCGGATAGGCGCCCTTGCGCGCCCCGATCGTCAGCGTCTTGCGCGCCTCGTCCCAGCGCAGGTCGACGGTCGCCCGCCGCCCTTGGCGGTAGCCCTGGCCGTCGCCCTCGTCGTCATAGAGGGTGAAGGCCCCGTCGGCCCCGCGATAGACCCGCAGCTCCAGCGGCGCGTCGGCGCCCGCCGCCGCGTGCGGGACCACCGGTCCCAGCGGCAGGATGGCGCCGGCCCGCACGTGGAGCGGCAGCACGTCGAGCGGCGTCGCCACCGTCACCGTCGAGCCGCCGGCGTAACGGCGGCCGGTCCAGAAGTCGTACCAATCGGCCTTGCCGGGCAGGTAGACGGTCCGGGTCTCGGCCTTGGGCTGGACCACCGGACTGACCAGCAGGTTCTGTCCGAACAGGTACTGGTCGGGAATCCCGTGGGCCAGCGGGTCGGCGGCGAAGTCCATCTCCAGCGGCCGCATCATCGTGTAGCCCTGGTCGGTGACCCGCCAGGACGTGGCGTAGATGTAGGGCAGCAGGCGGTAGCGCAGCTCGACATAGCGCCGCAGGATCGCTTGCGCCGGTTCGTCGAAGCGCCAGATCTCCTTGGACGGCCCGGTGCCGTGCACCCGGAACATCGGGGTGAAGGCGCCGTACTGGAACCAGCGCACGAACAGGTCGCGATAGTTGGCGTCGCCCGGCTCGCCGCCGAAGAAGCCGCCGATGTCGGTGTTCCAGTAGGGGATGCCGCTGGCCACGAAGTTCAGCCCGGCCGGGATCTGCTTGCGGAACACCTCCCAGTCGCCGTGGATGTCGCCCGACCAGGTCACCGCGGCGTTGCGCTGCTGGCCCAGCCACGCCGAGCGGGTCAGCACGAACGGCCGCTTGCCGGGCGCGTCCCTCAGCTGGCCGTCATAGACTCCCGTCGTGTGCATCAGCGGATAGGCGTTGTAGACTTCCGCCCCCGGCCCGGCGGCGGTGGTCAGGGCGCGCATCTCGCCCCAGTGTCCGCCCAGCTCGGCCTCGCTGGCGTCCAGCCAATAGCCGTCGAAGCCGATCGGGGTCATCGATTTGGAGATCTGCGACCAGTAGAGGTCGCGGCCGGCCTTGCCGTAGGGGTCGTACCAGCGGCCGGAGCCTTCCGGATAGACGTTGCGGTAGGTCGGCGGGAACAGCACGCCGGCCGCGTCCAGCGCCTTGGTGTTGGCCAGGTCGGCGTCCAGCCGCGGCCAGACCGAGACGATGGCGTGCACGTCCATGGCCCGCAGGTCGGCCAGCATCTTCTTGGGGTCGGGATAGCGGGCGGGGTCGAACTGGTGCGAGCCCCACTGGCCCGGCGCCCAGTACTGCCAGTCCTGGATCACGGCATCGATCGGGATGTTCATCTGGCGATAGCGGCGGGCGATCCCGACCAGCTCGTCCTGCGAGGCGTAGCGCTCGCGCGATTGCCAGAAGCCCCAGGTCCAGCGGGCCATCATCGGCGCCGCGCCGGTCAGGCGGCGATAGCCGGCGATCACCGCGTCCGGCTCGGGACCGGCGATGAAATAGTAGTCGATGTCGCGCGCGGCCTCGGACTGGAACGTCAGGCGGCTGGAGGCCTGGGGAACGCCGACCTCGACCGCCGTCACCGAGGCGTTGTCCCACAGGATTCCGTAGCCCTTGGTCGACCAGATCATCGGCACGGCGACGTCGGTGTTGACCTGCTGCAGCAGCACGCGCCGGCCGTTGCGACCGATGCCGCCATCGGAGTGCTGGCCCAGGCCGAGGAATTCCTGCGAACCGGCGATCTCGAACGCCTGGCGGACCGAGAACAGGCCGGCCCCGCCGCCGGGGGCAGGCGCCAGGCCGTCGTTTCCGCCGTCGAGGACCTCCTGGGTGTAGAGGGTCCCGGCCGCGTCGCTGAACGAGACCGCGCCGCTGTCGCGGGCGACGGCGACCTTCAGCGCGGGCGTGGTGATCTCGACGCCGGTCGGGGTGTTGGCGACGCTGAACCTCTGGGCCGGCCGGGGCAGGACCACCGCCAGGCTGGTCCGGTCCGGCGCCACGGCGCCGCGGTAGCGCCGGACCCGGACGATCCTGTCGCCCCAGACCTGGACGTTGACCGCGCCCTGGGCCGTGCGGACGGTCAGGCCGTCCTCGCCAGGCTGGACGGCGGGCGCCGGCGGCTGAGCCTGAGCATGCGCCGTCCCAGCCATTGGCCCTACGGCCAGCGCCAGGCCCACGAGCAGGAGCCGCCAAGGCCGCTTGGCGCCGAACTGTACAGGGGTCATCGGGATCCTTCTCGCGCTTCCTCGCCGACCCGGATCTTCGTCCAGGTCGCTCTTATTAGTCAGACTAATTCAGCAAGGTAGCGGTATCAATCGACCTCGTGCCGGGCGCGCCCATTCTCTTGCGGAAGCGTTTCCGAGAATTCAAAACGCAAAACGCCCCCGGACCGAAATCCGGGGGCGCTTGGCTTAACTCTGACTATTGCTGTCGGATCGCCTTAGGCGGCGTTCTTGATCAGCGACTTGGTCAGGATGCCGATGGCGGCTTCGCGGTCGATCCGCTCGATGGCGGCGACTTCCCGGGCCATGCGGTCCAGGGCCGATTCATAGAGCTGCCGCTCCGAATAGGACTGTTCCGGCTGGTTTTCGGCGCGGTGCAGGTCGCGGACCACCTCGGCGATCGAGATCAGGTCGCCCGAGTTGATCTTGGCTTCGTATTCCTGGGCGCGACGCGACCACATGGTGCGCTTGACGCGGGCGCGGCCCTTCAGGGTGGTCAGGGCCTGGCTGACGACATTGCCTTCGGCCAGCGGGCGCAGGCCCGCGGTCTTGGCCTTCTTGGTCGGCACGCGCAGGGTCATCTTCTCGTGGTCGAAGGTGATGATGTAGACCTCGAGCGACATCCCGGCCACTTCCTGGGTTTCGACGCCCTGGATGCTGCCCACGCCATGCGCGGGATAAACGACGTGATCGCCGACCGAGAATTCCAGACCGCTCTTGCTCATTCGTTCGTCCTCAATAAGTTCGGGCCAAGCCCAAAACACCGCGTCTCGAAACCATCCAAAGGGCGTCCCAAACGGCGACAAGGACCCGTCCGCGAAACGTTGCGGGGCCAGTACCGGTCAGGATTTGGAATAGTGCTTAAGTCACCCTTCGCCTTCGATCGGGCGCGCCGGTTTCCCGGCTGACATCGTCCACATGACGGCAGGCGCGAGCAATCGCGACCGTTACGTCGAGAGCGACAATATCATAAAATTCAGCTTGATGAAAGGCTTGCGACCTGTTTAGCCGCCCAGCCAAGCTGATTTGACCGATCTTTCCGGCCATTTCCGGCGAAATTCCGGGATTTCGATCGCCGTCTGGCCCGGGGCGGCGGCATCGCCAGCCATGCGCCGGCCGGCGTTCCCTGAGCCGAAGCTCGGAGGGGCCGGCTCAGCTGCCCTTGCCGGGCTTTTCGCTGAAATATTTCTCGAACTTGCCGGTTTCGCGTTCGAACTCTTCGCGGTCGGCGGGGGGCGTGCCCTTGACCGTGATGTTCGGCCAGATCTTGGCGTATTCGGAATTGATCCGCAGCCACTTGCCGTCCGGCTCGTCCTCGGTGTCGGGCTTGATGGCGTCGATCGGGCACTCGGGCTCGCAGACGCCGCAGTCGATGCATTCGTCCGGATTGATGGCCAGGAAGTTCTCGCCCTCATAGAAGCAGTCGACCGGGCACACCTCGACGCAGTCCATGAACTTACATTTGATGCAGGCGTCGGTAACGATGTAGGTCATCGAAGGCTCGGTGTATTCCGGGACTAGCGCGAGAGAGGCCGCGTTTTCGAAGCCATGGGGCCGCTTGTCAATGCGGCTTGGCTGCGCGCAGGCCCAGGATTTCTCACACCGGCCTAGCCCTGGACGCCGGACGCCACCTTAAATAGGCGCGGATCTTCGGATACCGCCGTTACGTTACCCTTTCTTATCGAAGCTCGGTCACAACCAAGCCGAGGAAAACAAACAAGAAGTCGACAACCCGACCCATGACGAGAGCCGCCGTGCGCACCCAGGTCTCGATCACGCCGCAAGAGACCAAGGCCCCAGGGGCCCAGATGGACGCCTTCGAGACGTTCGTGCGCCACGCCCCGTTCGCGGCGGCGCTGGTCGACGCCGGCTTCCGCCTGACCGCCGTCAGCCCCGACTGGGCCAGCCACGGCCTGTCGCCCGGCGTCTCCGTCGGCGACGACTTCCGCCGCGCCCTGGTCAGCCCCGAGGACGTCGACAGCCTGGAGCGCTGCGTGGCGTTCGGCGAGCCGTTCTCGCGCTACCGCTCGATCTCGGTGGGCGGCGCCGAGCCCCGCATCTGGCGCACCGAATTCGCAGCCACCCTGACGGAGACAGGCCGCACCCTGGCGGTCATCGTCACCGCCCGCGACGTCAGCGGCTACGCCGAGACCGCCCTGAAGGCCGAGCGCGACCAACAGCGGCTGAGGATGGCGCTGGAGCTCGACGAACTGATGGTCCGCGAATACGACCTGCGGACCGGCGAGATCTACTGCTCGGGCACCTCGCCCGAACTGGAGAAGTGGTGCCTGTTCAAGAACGACCCGATGGAGATCGTCCACCCCGACGACCATGAGCGGATCGCCGAAATGGTCCGGGCCCGCAAGGACGGCGAGGCCCAGGTCTTCGAGTTTCGCCTCAATCGCGACGACGGGGTCGAGACCTGGGTGCGCTCGGTCGGAAAGAAGTTCCTGGGCGCCGACGGCAAGCCGGAACGGCTGGTCAACCTGTTCAAGGACATCACCGACCGCCGCCGCCAGACCGAGGCCGTCGAGAACCTGGCCTTCAAGGACAGCCTGACCGGCCTGCCGAACAGAGCGTATTTCAATCGCAAGTTCCAGGAGGCCGTCGACGCTTCCGAGATCATGGGCGAGCTGTTCGGCCTGATCATGATCGACGTCGATCACTTCAAGGACATCAACGACACCCTGGGCCACGACGCCGGCGACGCCCTGCTGAAACGTCTGGCCGAGATGCTGCATGCGGCGTTCCGGTCCGGCGACACCGTGGCCCGGCTGGGCGGCGACGAGTTCGCGGTGATCCTGCGCGGCCTGCATTCCGAGGCCGACATGATGCGGCCGGTCAACGCCCTGCAGGACCTGCTGCGCCGGCCGATCGAGCACGGCGGCCGCAGCTTCTCGGTCAGCGCCAGCATCGGGGCGGCCCTGCACGGCGACCCCGACGCCGATCCCAGCCACATGATCAAGAACGCCGACATCGCCCTCTATCGGGCCAAGGACGAGGGCCGCAACCGCAGCGTCGTGTTCGACCCGTCGATGCGCTCGGCCCTGGAACGGCGGATCGAGCTGCTGCGCGACGTGCGCGCGGCGATCACCGCCAAGGAGTTCGTGCTTTACTACCAGCCCGTCGTCGACCTGGCGTCCAACAGCGTCAGCGGCTTCGAGGCCCTGATGCGCTGGGACCATCCCGAGCAGGGCGTGCTGACCCCCGACCGCTTCATGGCCGCCTTCGAGGACCAGGACCTGTCGCTGAAGCTGGGCGACCTGGCTTTCGAGACCGCCCTGAAGCAGATGCGCGACTGGCTGGACGCCGGCGTCGAGTTCGGCCGCGTGGCCGTCAACATCTCGGCCGCCCAGTTCCGCAGCGGGCGCCTGGCCGAAGAGGTCCAGGATCGGCTCAAGCGCTGGAACGTGCCCTGCGACCGGCTGACCATCGAGGTCACCGAGAACGTCTACATGGGCTGGGGCTCGGACATGGTCAGCGACACCGTCCGCCAGTTGCACCAGGCCGGGGTGATGATCGCGCTCGACGACTTCGGCACCGGCTACGCCAGCCTGGCCAACCTGCGCCAGTTCCCGATCGACCGGCTGAAGATCGACAAGTCCTTCGTCCAGAACGCCGAGGACGCGGCCATCGTCAAGGCGGTGGTCACCCTGGGCTCGTCGATGGGTATGAAGGTCATCGCCGAGGGCGTCGAGGACCAGGCCCAGCTGGACGCCCTGGCCGACTACGGTTGCGACCAGATCCAGGGCTACCACTTCAGCCGGCCGATGCCGGCGGCGTTGGTGCCAGGGTATTTGAAGGGGTTCGGGATCTAGAAGTCCTCCCCCTGTGGGGGAGGTGTCGGCGAAGCCGACGGAGGGGGGAGTGATCGGCAGACGGCCACAACCCGGATCGAGCGTCCTAAAACTCCCCCCACCGATCGCTACGCAATCGCCTCCCCCACAGGGGGAGGACCTCTTTGGCGCCCCGGCCAGCTGCACGTGATCGCTATTTCATCCGCGAGATCTTGCCGCCCTCGACGATCCACAGCGTGTCCTTGCCGGTCCCGACCACGATCGGCAGGCGGTACGTCAGCCCCAGGAAGACATGGGTCTCAAGCGGCGTCGGCGAGACGATATGGTTGACGTAGAGCATCGGCGACTTGGCGCCGGGCGGCAGATCCGGCTTGGCGTTCATCGTCAGGCAACTGGCGGACAGAGCATCGACCCGATTGACCGTCCGGCCGTCGGCGCTGACCGAGAAGCGATAATGGCCGCCCATCGGGATCACGTCGCGCGCCGGACTGGGGGCCAGCAGCCAGACCAGCCAGCCGTCGCCCTCGACATCCCTGATCACGACGCTGTTGTAGCCTTGGCGGCAGACGTCCGGCAGCTTCTTGATCGCCGTCTGGCGAGCCGCGAAGGCAGCGCGCTCTTCGGCGGTCAGCGATCGGTCGGCCGGCTGGACCACCGCCCCCGCGCCCTTGCGGCCGACCACCACGTCGTAGCCCGCTTCCAGGCCTGAACCGGTGTCGCGCAGGAACCGCACCTTCTCCTCGTCGCCCTGGCCTTCGACGATCCAGCCCTTGAAGCCCGCTCCGTTCAGATCGGGAACCTTGGCCGTCAGGGCGTCGGTGGCCAACCAGGCGGCGCGGTCCTGGCGGTAGATCGCCCCGCCCAGGCGCTCCAGCGTCGGGATGTCGAAGACGCGGATCGGCGGCGGCTTGTCGGCGGCGAAAGCCGGCCCGGTCAGGGCAAGAGCCAAACCCAAGGCCAAGACAAAACGACGGATCATGCGAGGCGCTCCCATTCCGGTGTCCAAGCTAGGGCTTTCATGGGGAACGTCCACCCGAAATGCTCGCGGAAGTGGTGGCCAAGATTCAAAGATCCTCCCCCTTTGGGGGAGGTGTCGGCGACGCCGACGGAGGGGGGAGTGGTCGGCTGGTGATCACATCCCGGATCGCCGATCCAAATACTCCCCCCACCGATCGCTTCCCCCACAGGGGAGGACCGTCACCCCTCCACCGCCTCGTACAGCTCCCGCGCTTCCGTCGCCGGGCCGCGCCGTTCGCCGAAGCCCAGCACGCGCACCGAGACGATGCGGCCGCCGATGGCGAACATCAGGGCGTCGCCGACGCGCAGGCCGCGCGAAGGCTTGTCGACGCGGCTCTCGACGCCCGTCCGGGTCAGGCGGATGCGGCCTTCCTCGACGAAGCGGCCGGCCAGGGAGCGGGTCTTGAAGAACCGCGCGCGCCACAGCCAGACGTCGGCGCGGCAGTGGCCGGGGTCCTCGTCGTTCATGAGGCGGCCTTGGCGGCGGCCGGCTTGCGGCGGCGCGGCTTCTTCCGTCTCGGCGGCGGCTCGGTCAACCGGGCCAGGGCCGCGAACGGCGAGTCCGGGCGGGCCGTGACCTTGGGCTCGGGCCGCTGGGCGCCGCGCCGCTTCCACAGGATCGGGTCGCCTTCCTTGGGTCGGATGGCCGGGGTGTAGTCCAGGGCCCGCAGCACGGCGGCGGCCTCGGCCTGGGTCCAGCCCAGGGTGTCGCGGGCCGCGTCGGTCAGCACCACCCCGCCAGGCCGCTGGCCCTCGCGCAGCAGGGCGTCCAGCCGCTCCAGCATCTCGACCGGGGCCACCGCCTTGCCGACCAGCCGCAGGCCGTTGGCGGCCAGGGCGCGGGCGTCTGGCGCCGGGCTGGGCGCGGCGGCCAGGCGCTCGCTCTCGCCGCGCCAGCCGCCGGGGGTCAGGGCGCGGGCGGTGGCCAGGGCCTCGGGTCGCAGCACCGACGGCAGGAACAGGCTGAACGCCCCGATCCGCACGCCCAGGGCCTTGAGGTTGCGCCGCTCGGCCTGGCTCATGGCCTTCAGGTCGGTGTCGACCGCACGCTTGTCCAGCACGCCGCCGGCCTCCAACAGCCGATGGGCCAGGCCGCGCGGCAGGCCCTTCAGCTCGCCGCCGGCCAAGGCCCGCTCCAGCTTGCGCAGGCCAGGCAGCTTGCGGTCGACCTCGCCGGCCAGGAAGGCGTCCAGCCGCCGCTCGGCCCGCTCCCGCGCCGCAGCGTCGCCCAGGTCGCCCAGCAGCCGGGCGCGGGGCGCCAGGAGGTTCACGCCCGCTCCTGCAGAGGAGGCGCGCACCGCCCCGGCCGCCTCGCCGTTCCACAGCACCACGCCGTCCGGCGTCAGGGTGAAGGCGCCGTCGGGCTCGGCCGCCAGCTTGCCCAGGCGACGAGCGATCTCGGGGGTGACGGCCCGCTGGGCGGTGTTGCGCAGCGCCTTCTCCTCCAGCGCGCTGCCGCCCTTTTCCTGGACGAAGGTGACCCCGGTCAGCCGGCCGACCACGTGGCCCTCGACCGTCACCGCCCCATCGGCCCCCACCCCGGCCAGCATCGTCTCGCGGTCGCCCAACTGGCGCATCAGGACGCTGGTGCGCCGGTCGATGAACCGGGCCATCAGCTTCTCGTGCAGGGTGTCGGACAACCGGTCCTCCAGTTGCCGGGTCATGCCCTGCCACTGAACCGGGTTGTGCAGCCAGTCGCCGCGGTTGGCGATGTAGCTCAGCGTGCGCACCCCCGACAGCCGCGCGGCCAGGCTGTCGATCTCGCCGTCGGTGCGGTCCAGGGCCTTGAACTGGCCGGCGATCCAGTCTTCCGGCAGCCGCTTGCGGCCCGTGGTCAGGTCGTCGAACAGGGTGCGGACCATGCGCTGGTGGTCGTCGTCGGTGGTCTTGCGGAAGTCCGGCGTCTGGCACACGTCCCACAGCCGGATCAGGGCCGAGCGGTCGGCCTTGCAGCGGGCGACCACGTCTTCCTGCTGGGCCAGCTTGCGCAGGGTGCGCTCATCCAGCGCCTCTTCCGACAACGACAGGCCCGCGCGATGCGGCGGCTCGGCCAGCGAGCGCAGCAGGCCCTGCAAACTGCCGAAGTCCAGCCGGGCGTTGCGCCATTCCGCGCCCATCACCGGCTCGAACCGGTGCTCGACGACGCTCTCGACCAGGTCCTCGTCCATCTCCTCGCAGTCGCCGGTCACCCCGAACGTGCCATCGCGGGTGTAGCGCCCGGCGCGGCCGGCGATCTGGCCCACCTCCTGCGGGTGCAGCCAGCGGGTGCGCTTGCCGTCGAACTTGCGCAGGCCCGCGAAGGCCACGTGGTCGACGTCCATGTTCAGGCCCATGCCGATGGCGTCGGTGGCCACCAGGAAGTCGACCTCGCCGCTCTGGTAGAGCGCCACCTGGGCGTTGCGGGTGCGGGGGCTCAAGGACCCCATGACCACGGCCGCCCCGCCCCGCTGGCGGCGGATCAGCTCGGCGATCGCGTAGACGGCGTCGGTCGAGAAGGCCACCACCGCCGAGCGGCGCGGCAGGCGGGTCAGCTTCTTGGAGCCGGAATAGGTGAGATTGGAGAACCGCTCCCGCGTCACGATCTCCGCGTCGGGCAGCAGGCGGCGGACCAGCGGGGCCATGGTCCCGGCCCCCAGCAGCATGGTCTCGAACCGGCCCCGGGCGTGCAGCAGCCGATGGGTGAAGATGTGGCCGCGCTCGGGATCGGCGCACAGCTGGATCTCGTCGACGGCCACGAACTCGACCTCGCGGCCCAGTGGCATGGCCTCGACCGTGCAGACGAAATAGGCCGCGCGCGGCGGGACGATCTTCTCCTCGCCAGTGATCAGGGCCACCGAGGCCTTGCCGCGCAGCTTGACGATGCGGTCGTAGATCTCGCGGGCCAGCAGCCGCAGCGGCAGGCCGATCATGCCCGAGGCATGGCCCAGCATCCGCTCGACGGCCAGGTGGGTCTTGCCGGTATTGGTGGGGCCGAGAACCGCCGTGAGCTTGGAAGGGGCCAGGCCTGTCGAACGGTCGCTCATGACTCAAAGGTGGGATGGGAATCGCGGCGGGGCAAGCGGGGTGTGACCGTATAGCCCTCCGATGAGAGAGGACTCTTGAAGGCCCGAGGCGTAGCGTCGACCCACGCGGAGGACGCCATGGACGACAGCCCCTCGATGGCCGTCCTGGGATTTCGGCCCCACACCTACTGGACCGCCGCGGTCGCGCTCGCGGGCCATCCGGATGCGCCGCGAGTCGTCGCGCGGCGCCGGATCGTCTTCGCCGCCGGCCGGGAACGCTTCGTCTATCATCAGGCCGCCGCCTTGGAGCCGGCCAAGGCCCACGCCCTGATCGCCGAGGTCCGCGCGGCGACGCAAGCCAACGCGGCGCGTGAGGTCGACCGCTTCATCGCCGACCTGCGGCGCGACGGTGTCGAGGTCCGCGTGGCCGTCGTCCCGGGCGGGCCGGCGCGGCCTTCGCGAAGCCTGGAGGACATCCTGCGGGCGCATGCCCGCATCCACGCCGCGGAAGGCGACTTCTATCGCGACGTCGTCGCCTCGGCCTGCGCCGGACTGGAGCTGGAGGTTCGCCGCGTGGGCGAGCACGACCTTCCGGGCTTGCTCGGCGAGGCGCTGCGGATCGACGGCCCAACGCTGGAGGCGCGCCTGAAGGCCATGGGCGCCGCGCTCGGCCCGCCATGGAACGAAGACCATAGGTTGGCGACCCAAGCCGCATGGATCCAGCTCGCCACGCCCAGGCCATGACTGGGAACATCATCTTCGTCCAGGCAGCCATCCGGACGCCTTGCTCCGGATCGTGCCGAAAGGTATATACGTGTGATGACGAAGGATCGAAAAATGACCATCGTGACCTGTCGCACCTTCAAGAGCGGCAACAGCGAAGCGGTCCGCCTGCCGCGCGGCGTAGCGTTCGGGGCTGACGTCGAGCTCACCCTGGTGCGCTCCGGCGACGTGCTGACCCTCTATCCCGCTCGACCGCCGCTCAGCGACATGGTCGAACGCCTGACCGCCCTGCCCCGCCCGACGAACATCGAAGTGCGCGACGAGGAGCCGCTGCCGGAACGGCCCGGGCTCTGAGAGCCGCAATGGCGCCCTACCTCCTCGATACCAACATCGCGATCCACCTGCGGGACGGCGATCCGCTGGTCACCGGCAAGATCGCCGCGCTCGAGGGCGCCGTGCTGCTGTCGATCATCACCCAGGTCGAGCTCGAAGGCGGCGTCCATCGCGAACCTTCAGAAGCCGGCGTCCGCAGAGCGCGCCTCGACGTCATCCTGGACGCCCTCCCCGTCCTGGACTTCGACCGCGAAGCCGCCAACGCCTATCGCGCGATCGTCGAGGCCGCAGGTTATTCGCGCCGCAAGATCCTGGACCGCATGATCGCCGCCCAGGCCCTGGTGCACCGCGCCGCCCTGGTTACCCGCAACGCCGCCGATTTCCAGGACATTCCGGGACTGGTCCTGGTCGCGTGGTGAACTGACGCACCGAGCCGGGGCGGCTTGCCGTCGCCCCCGCGAAGCCTATGCTTTCCTGGCTGTCCTTACGTCACCGAACGGAGGCTCGAGCCGTGCAGAATTCCCGATGGAAGGCCGCCAATCCCGAGGTCCAGGCGGCGGTGCTCGACGACAGGATCGCCGCCGTGATGCAGGCGATCGAGAAGGTCGACGCCGCCCTGGTCGCCGACGAATATGCGGTGTTCGCCGCCGCCCTGGCGCCCGAGCTGGTGGTCAACAATCCGGTCAACATCGTCGCGCCCAGCACGATGGTCCGCCAGCTGAACGCCGACGGCAAGATCAGCTACAGCCAGTACGGACGGCTGATCGAGCACGCCTCGCTGCGCGGCGACATGGTGCTGCTGATGGGCGAGGAGACCGTCGTGCCCAAGGGCCAGAACCCGCTGGCCGGCCAGACGGTGCGCCGCCGCTTCACCGAGCTGTGGCGGCCCGATGGCGAGCGCTGGCTGCTGACGGCGCGGCAGGCGACGATCGTGCGGTAGGGAGCCGCCGGGCTTTTACCGCGCGCCATGATCGGACCCCATTCGCGCTTTCCTCTCTCCCCTGAAACGGGGGCGAGCATGAAGCATCTTGTCGGGTCGGCGGTTCTGGCGGCTTGGGCTGTGTCCAGCGTGGCGACGGCCCAGGTCCCCGAGGCCATTCCTTCGGCCGTCTACACCGCCCCGGCCCGACTGGTCGACATCGGCGGCGGTCGCAAGCTGAACCTGTTCTGCCAAGGCCACGGGCCCGTCGTGCTGATGGAGACGGGCTTCAGCGACACCACCATGACCTGGCGCAAGGTCCAGGCCCGAATCGCCGCCTTCGCCACCGCCTGTTCCTACGACCGGGCCGGCCTGGGCTTCAGCGACTCCAGCGACCATCCGTCCGACCTGGTCCACAACGCCGCCGACCTGGAACGGCTGATCAAGGCCGCCGGGCTCGGAAAACCCGTCCTGGTCGGCCATTCGCTGGGCGGGCGCTATGTCGCCTACTACGCCCGCACCCATCCCCGGCAGGTGGCCGGCCTGGTGCTGGTCGATCCCTCGACTTTCGGTCAGCGCGAGAGTTATCTGAAGTTCCTGGGTCCGGACGCCGTCGCCAAGCTGGACGCAAACCGCCTGGAGCAGGTCGCGCGCTACCGGCGTTGCCTGGACCTGGCCAGGGCCGGCCAGCTGGTTCCTGGACGGCCTGGCGACGCCGTCTGCCTGGACGACCCGCCGCTGGAGGATCCCGTCCTGCACGCCGAGACGGACCGCCAGCTGGCCCGCGCCCAGACCCAGGCGGCCACGCTCTCGGAATATCTCGCCTTTTACGGCGAAGCGCCCGGCGGCCCAACGTCGGACCAGGCCCAATGGAGCGTCGCGCCACCCTTGGCCGACGCCCCGCCGGTGATCCTGCTCAGGCGCGTCTACGGCAAGCCGGCTTCGGTCAGTCAGGCGGCCTATGACGGGATCGTGGCCGACGCGGTCGCCGAGTTCGCCGCACTGGCGCCGGCGCCGAGCGGCCGGATCGTGACCGTGGCCAACACCGGCCACCAGATCCAGCTCGACCAACCTCAAGCCGTCATCGACGCGGTGCGCGAGGTGGTGGAGCGGACGCGGAAGTAGAGCCCGCTCCAAACCGTTGTCATCCCGGAAGCCTCGCAGAGGCTGTCCGGGACCCAGGAGACTGGGCGAAGGCCTTGCGGTTCACCTGGATCCCGGACAAGCGCTGCGCGCTTTCCGGGATGACAACGGAGAGGGAGAGTGGACAGAAAAAGACAGGACTGGCCCTGCCCTACTTCTCGAACACCACCTTGCCGTCGACCACCGTCAGGACCGTCTCGGCCTTCAGAATCTCGGCCGGGGCCACGGTCATCAGGTCCTTGCTGAACACCGTGACGTCGGCCTTCTTGCCCGCCTCCAGCGTGCCGCGGTCCGTCTCCGCGAAGGCGGCGTAGGCCGGGGCCCAGGTCAGCATGCGCAGGGCCTGGTCGCGGCTGACCGCCTCGTCCAGATGCCAGTCGGCGTTGGCGAAGCCGTCCAGGCTATGGCGATAGACGGCGGCGTAGAACTCGATGCGCGGGTCGCCGACCTCGACCGGCGCGTCCGAGCCGGCGGCGATCACCGCCCCGCTGTCCAGGAAGTCCTTCCAGCGATAGCCCTCGTGCAGCCGGTCCTTGCCCAGGCGCGCGGGGGCGAAATAGAGGTCGCCGATGGCGTGGCTGGGCTGCATCGAGGCGACGACGCCGAGCTTGGCGAAGCGCGGCAGGTCGGTGTCGGCGACGATCTGGGCGTGCTCGATGCGCCAGCGGGCCGTGGTGTCGCCGGCCAGGGCCTCCTGGAACCAGTCCAGCGCCATGCGGTTGCCGCGGTCGCCGATGGCGTGCATGGCCACCTGGGCGCCGACGGCCTTGGCCTGCTTCATCAGCGCCAGGCCCTTGTCGCGCGGGGTCAGCTGCAGGCCCAACCCCTCGGCGTCGCTGTAGGGCTCCAGCAGCGCCGCGCCGCGCGAGCCCAGGGCGCCGTCCATGTAGAGTTTGATCCCGCGCACCCGGATCAGGCCGGTGGCGTCGGTGGACGGCCCCTTGGCCAGCACCTGGGCCGCGCCGCTGGGATCCATGTAGTTGTCGACCCGCAGGCCGAACTTCTTGTCCGCCGCCAGGGCTGTGAGGATCGCCAGGTCGGGCCCCTCGACGCTCATATTGCCCAGGCCCGTCCAGCCGCGCGAGGCGTAGAGGGCGCCGGCCTTTTCCAGGGCCTGGCGCTTGAGGGCCTCGGACGGCGGCGGGATCACGCCGGCGACCAGACCCTGGGCGTGGTCGACCAGCAGGCCGTCGGGCGCGCCGTCGGGGCCCTTGAGGATCTGGCCGCCGGCCGGGGTGGGGGTGTCCCGCGTGACCTTCGCGGCCGCCAGGGCGGCGCTGGAGGCGACCACCGCGTGACCGTCGGCCCGCTCCAGCACGACGATCCGGCCGGGCGCGGCGCGGTCGAGGTCGGCGCGGTTGGGGAAGCGCTTCTCGGGCCAATGGGTCTCGATCCAGCCCCGCCCGAAGATCGGGCCGTCGGGATGGGCCGTGGCGTAGACCTTTACGGCGGCGACCAGGCTCTCGACCGAGTCGGTGCGGTCCAGGTTCAGGGTCAGCTCGCGCAGGCCGACGCCGGTCAGGTGGGCGTGGGCGTCGACGAAGCCGGGGAAGGCCGCCGCGCCCTTCAGGTCGATGTCGCGCGCGCCCTTGGCCGCCTTGGCCCGGGCGGCGGCCAGGTCGCCGACGAAGGCGATGCGGTCGTCGCGGACCAGCACGGCCTGGGCCGTCGGGGCGGCGGCGACGCCGGTATGGATCGGACCGCCGTGGATCAGCAGGTCGCCGGCGAAGGCGGGCGCCAGGCTGGCGCTGGCCATCAAGGCGGCGAGGGTGAGGATGCGGCGCACGAGGCTCTCCGGGACAGCAAGAAACGGAAATCGTAGGGAGGAACGGCGCAGTTGGAAACAACCCGCGCGTCAACCGTTGTCATCCCGGAAGCCTCGCAGAGGCTGTCCGGGACCCAGGGGACTGGGCTGATGCGGTGCGGTTCGCCTGGGTCCCGGACAAGCGCTGCGCGCTTTCCGGGATGACAACGGGAGAGAGAAGCACCGATCGGCGACTCCACTCCCCCTCGCCCGCTGCTATATTCCTCGCATGACCCAAGGCTTCGCCCTCTTCGAGACGCCGATCGGACTGTGCGGCCTGGCCTGGGGCGGGCAGGGGCTGATGGGCGCTCAGCTGCCCGAGGCCGCGCCGGGCGCCGCCTGGGCCCGCCTGCGCCGCCGCTATCCGGACGCGGTCGAGACTTCTCCGCCGCCGCCCGCCGTCCAGCGGACGATCGAGCGGATCAACGACCTGCTGGCCGGCGGCCGCGACGACCTGACCGACGTCGAGCTGGACTTCAGCATCGTCGCCCCGTTCAACCGCCGGGTCTACGAGATCGCCCGCGCCATCCCGCCCGGCGAGACCTCGACCTACGGCCAGATCGCCAAGGCCATGAACGAGCCGGGCGCGGCCCGGGCCATCGGCAAGGCCCTGGGCGAGAACCCCTGGCCGATCATCGTCCCCTGTCACCGCGTGCTGGGCGCCGACGGCAAGAGCGGCGGCTTCTCGGCTCCCGGCGGCGTCGAGACCAAGGCGCGGATGCTGACCATCGAGCGGGCCAGGACCAGCGCCGCGCCGACGCTGTTCGACCTGGAGTTCTCGGTGGCGCCGCAGCGGGGGCGGTAGGCCCCCTCCGGCCCTTCGGGCCACCTCCCCCAGAGGGGGAGGATCTGCGCGGCGCCGAGATGCTCCCCCTCTGGGGGAGCTGTCGCGGAGCGACTGAGGGGGTTTTTACAGCCCCCGGCCCACCCGCAGCACCAACTCGCGGATCCACACCGACCCTGGATCCCTGTGCGCCACCACCGGGTGGAACAGGTACTGCGCGTCCTCGCCCGGATCGATCGGCGGCTCGACCCGGACCAGGTCCAGGGGCCCGGCCAGGGCCGCGATCAGCCGGCCCGGCACGAAGGCCACCAGGTCGGAGCGGGCGGTCATCCGCAGGGCCTGCAGGTAGCTGGGCACGGTCAGGGCGATGCGACGTTCCAGGCCGTTCTGGCGCAGGAAGGGCTCGATGGCGTCGTCGCGCTCGCCGGCCCCGACCACGGCCACGTGGCGGGCGGCGGCGAAGCCTTCGACGGTCGAGAGCCGGTCGATGCCCGGATGACCGCGCCGCACGGCCAGGGCGTCGCGATCCGTATAGAGCGTCTGGCGATGGAAGCCGGGATAGGCCTCGCCGGTCCAGGCGACCACCAGGTCGATGGTGCGGGCGAAGTCCGGGGTCAGCACCGCCGGGCCGCGCCAGGGCACGACATCCAACCGCACGCCAGGCGCGGCGGCGGCGACCTGGGCCAGCACGGCCGGCATCAGCAGGTCGACGCACAGGTCGGGCATCATCAGGCGGAAGCGCCGCGTGCTGGTCGCCGGGTCGAAGCCCTGGGCCTGGAAAAGGCCGCGCACCTGATCCAGGGCCTGGGCCAGGGGCGCGCGCAGGGCCTGGGCGTGCGGCGTCAGCTCCATCCGCGGCCCGACCCGCACCAGCAGCGGGTCGCCGGTCGCCTCGCGCAGGCGGCGCAAGGCGTGGCTGACCGCCGGCTGCGACAGGTTCAGCCGTTGCGCCGCCCGCCCGACGCCGCCCTCGGCCAACAGGGCGTCCAGGGCCACCAGGAGGTTCAGGTCGAGCCGGGCGAGGTTCATTCGGCGAATATAGATCATCATCAGCATTGATTGGATGAATGATCTCCATCGTCCGATCATCAGGCTCCACCCCAGCCCGGAGAGCCGCCATGAGCGCGACCGACGACAACAAGCGACTGATGCAGGCGATCTTCGAGGGCCTGGCGCGCGGCGACGCCCGCCTGTTCCTCGACAGCCTGGACGAGGCCGCCGTCTGGCGGATGATCGGAACCACGGCCTGGTCGGGCGTCTATGCCGGTAAAGCCGCCATCCGCCGCGACCTGCTGGCCCCGCTGTTCGCCCAGTTCGCCGACCAATATCTGAACGTCGCCGACGCGATCGTCGCCGAGGGCGATACGGTGGTGGTCGAATGCCGGGGCAAGGTCGCCACCAGGGCGGGCCAGCGCTACGACAACACCTATTGCTGGGTCTGCCGGCTGGCGGACGGCAAGATCGTCTCGCTGACCGAATATATGGACACCCAACTGGTCGCGACGGCCCTGCGGCCGCCCGTCCGATGATGTCGCCAGGCCTGGGAAGCTCGACCGGTTAACGCCGGCTAACCTTCGCCCGAACACGAGCGAAACGAATCATGACCGAATCAGCGACTTGGCCCGATTCAGTGTTTGTTCCCTACCACCCATTGTAGCTTAATTCGCATTAACCACAAACAGGCGTCCCGCCGCCCCGTCAGCCCGCCTTGCACTCGGCGCTGACGCGCTTGGCGTCCATCACCCCGGCCAGGGGGAGGCCGTTGATCGTTTTCATGCGGACGTTCAGGCGGAAGCTTTCGGGGGTGTAGGTCCCGTTGGCGGTCACCGGGGCGACCCGGCCCTTCTTGTCGGTCCAGGTTCCCTTCAAGGCCACCTTGCCGTCCTGCACCACGCGAGTCTCGTAGTCGCAGGTGTATTTGCGGGTGCAGATGCCCTTGGAGAACTGCTCGACGTCGGCCGGCTTGAGGCAGCGATCCTCGCCGCCGGCCGGGATTGGGCCGATGCGGTAGCTGTACTCCCACTGGCCGGGCAGAATCGTCGTGTGCGCGCCGGCCGCATCAGCCATCTGGGGGGCCGCGACGGCCGCCACGACGCCCAGGACCAGGGTTCCGGCGATCATGGCGGGGGCAAGCAGGCGCATGCATCAATCTCCTCGTGGACGACACTCTATATAGGAAGCGGCAGATGAACCGCGCTTGAAGGCGATGTTGCGGCGCGGATCGTCAGGCGCGGCTTGACTCGGCGAGCCCCCTTCGCCTATATCGCCCGCTCTCGCGCGGCGGTCCGCCTTCGCGCGCCGAATTCATGTTGCGGAGCCGTCGGCTTCGCCCAAGCCCAAGGTATCCGCCATGTCGCGCCGTTGCGAACTCACCGGGATCGGTCCGATGGTCGGCCACAATGTGAGCCACTCGAACATCAAGACCAAGCGCCGCTTCCTGCCGGCCCTGTCGCCCGCGTCGCTGCAGTCGGACTCGCTGGGTCAGACCTTCAAGCTGCGCATCAGCAACGCGGCCCTGCGCACCCTGGACTTCCGGGGCGGCCTGGACGTGTTCCTGCTGAGCGCCAAGGACGAGCAGCTGTCGCCGCGCGCCCTGAAGATCAAGCGCCAGGTCAAGGCCAAGGCCGCCGCGACCGCAGTCGCCGCCTAAGCATCTTCGGTTTCGACCGACGGAAGGCCCGCGAGGTTCGCCTCGCGGGCCTTTTCGCGTCTGGACCCAGGCCGTCGACCGGCCTTGCCCGCCGCCGGCGAGACGGGTGTTGACGCCTATATATATGCATGTAAATGTATATGCATGGAAACGCAGATAAACATCTTCCATGCGCTCGGCGACCCCACCCGGCTCCGCATCGTCGAGGCGATGAAGTCGGGCGAATGCGCGGTCGGCGACATCGTCGAGCGCATGGACATCCATCAGTCCGGCGTCTCCCGCCACCTCCGCATCCTGACGGAAGCCGGGGTCGTGCGCATGCGCCCGGACGGCCAGAAACGGCTCTATTCGCTACGCCAGGAGGCCTTCGACCAGCTCGAAGCCTGGGTGGCCGACTATCGCCGCCATTGGGAGGCCCGGCTGGACCGGTTCGGCGCCGCCCTCGAACGCAACCGGGCGGCGGAAAAAACCGCCGACAAGGAGGACGCCCAGTGAACGACACCACCGCCACCCGCGCCGCGCGCGCCCAGTTCTCGATCCAGCGCACCTATGCCGCCTCGCTCGACGAGGCCTGGGCCCTGTGGACCACCAAGGCCGGCATCGAGTCGTGGTGGGGGCCCGAAGGCTTCGAGGTGACCGTCACCGCCCTGGACCTGCGTCCCGGCGGCGAGCTGACCTATCTGATGACCGCCGTCGCCCCCGAGATGGTGGCGTTCATGCAAACGTCGGGCATGCCGCTCTCAACCCCGTGCAAGGTCACCTATACTGAGGTCTCCGCCCCGAACCGGCTGGCCTACAAGACCCTGACCGACTTCGTGCCGGGGGTGGAACCCTACGAGGTCGCCACCGTGGTCGAGCTGACGGCGGCCGGCGGCCGGACCACCCTGACCATCACCTTCGACACCATGCACGACGACGCCTGGACCGAACGGGCCCGGGCTGGCCACGAGAGCCAGATGCGCAAGCTGGACGCCCTGCTGGCGGCCCAGGGCAAGGGGGCGGCGTCGTGAGGGCCCCGCTCGCCAGCCTCGGCGCGATCGTGGCGGGGATCGCCGTCACGGCGCTGACCGCCACCCTCGTGGACATGGCGATGCACGCCGCCGGCGTCTTCCCCAGCGCGCCCCAGGCGATGTCCGACCCGCTGTTCGTCCTGGCCGCGGCCTATCGCGCGGTCTTCACCGTCGCCGGCGGCTACGCCACCGCCCGCCTGGCGCCCGACCGGCCCATGCGCCACGCGTGGATCCTGGCCGGGATCGGCCTGGCGGCTGGTCTGGCCGGCGTGGCCGCCTACTACGCCGCGGGCGGCGGCCGGCTGGGGCCGGCCTGGTACGCGCTGGCCATTCCCCTGGAAGCGCTTCCCTGCGTCTGGCTGGGGGCCCGGCTCGCCGGCTCGCGGCGCGCCCCGGACCTACGGCCCGCCTAGAGGCCGCGGACGGTGTCGCGGTCCCGCCCCACGAAAAAGCCCTCCCCGTCGCCGGGGAGGGCTCTTCGACGCCACTGAAAAGGGGCCGATACGCCGCCCCGTACAAACGTCTTTGAACGCCGAACCCTAGAGCAAACCGCGCGATATAGAGATCGCACGGTTTGCTCTAGGCTTTTGTTTTCGCATCGCTTTGCGGAAAACCGGCGTCCACTTTTCCGCGCGATGCTCTAGCGGGCGCGGATGGCCGGGTTGGCTTCGTTGTAGGACAGCAGTTCCGGGTTGTTCAGCTTGCTGACGGCGTCGTTGACCGAGGCGCGCACGCACGAGGGATAGAGGTAGGTGGCCAGGCTTTCGCCGCGGACGCTCTGCCAGCAGACGTTCGAGGCGGCCTTGACGATCTCGGCGCGCAGCTCGGCGGGAGCCTTGCCGGCGGTCTTGACGCGGATTTCGGCGGCGCCGGCGGGCGCGGCGGCGAACAGGGCGACGGCCGAGGCGGCCAGGACGATGGAGCGGATCATGGGACGGATTCCAGGACAGCGTTGATTTTCAACCCGTCCGAAATGCGTTTCCCCGCGGCGGCTGGTCCAGGATCTCGCCCGCTCTGCCGCCTTGGCCAAGCCATAGCTTGCCCATCGTTACTTATCAACGGTTATATTGCAGTGCGGTCACAAAGCCCCATTGACACGAAGCGTCGTGGGAAACGGGGGTGGACCCCGGTCCCGCGCCGCCGAAGCCGCGCGGGACCGGGGTCCAGGATCCTAGTAGCTGGCCTTCAGCAGGCCGCCGGCGCGGAACGCCTGGCGGTCGTAGGCCTTCAGGTTGGGGCTGCCCACCTTCTCGACGGCGTCGCGGGTCACTTCGCGGACGCAGTAGGCGTAGAGATCGTTGGGACGGTCGCCCACGTCCTCGCGGCAGATCGACGAGGCGGCGGCGACGATGTCGGCATGGATGGCGGAGACGGTGCGACCGCGGACCTTGACGTGCTGGTCGGCGGCGACGGCCGACGAAGCGGTGGTCAGGGCCATGGCGCAAGCGGCCAGAACAAACAGAGTCTTCATGATGTTTACTTCCGAAAGGGGGTTGGGGTTCAACCACCTCCCGACGCGTTCCTCTGATGGCCGTCGGGATCTCGCCCGCTCAATCCATCGAAGGTAGCGGTAACATGACAACGTTGTCTATTGAAGTAGAATGTTGAGTTTCAAAAGAAACTACCCCGAGACGCCAGTTCCTTGGGCATCCGTCGCCCCGTCTGCCCGAACCCTCTTCGACATCATCGGCTCGCCGTATTGTACGAAAATCCGCACAGCCCGTGCCGATTGCGTCGGGTTATCGAAGCTCGCGCCGATCACTAGCTTGCAGCCATCGAACAAGGGAAATGACCATGCACGCGATCGATCAGGCGGGAACTTTCACCCTCGGCGGCCGGACGGTGCGGCGGCTGGGCTATGGCGCCATGCAGTTGGCCGGACCCGGCGTCTTCGGCCCGCCGCGCGACCGCGACGCGGCGCTGGCGGTCCTGCGCGAGGCGGTGGCGGCCGGGGTCAACCACATCGACACCAGCGACTTCTACGGCCCCCACGTCACCAACCAGATCATCCGCGAGGCGCTGGCGCCCTATCCCGACGACCTGGTGATCGTCACCAAGATCGGCGCGGTGCGCGGCGACGACGCCTCCTGGAACCCGGCCTACGGCGCCGACCAGCTGGAACGCGCCGTGCACGACAACCTGCGCAATCTGGGCCTGGAGGCGCTGGACGTCGTCAATCTGCGGATCATGTTCGACGTCCACGGTCCAGCCGAGGGCTCGATCGCCGCGCCGCTCCAGGTGCTGGCCGGCCTCCAGCGCCAGGGCCTGGTGCGCCACATCGGCCTCAGCAACGTGACCGCGACCCAGGTGGCCGAGGGCCGCGGGATCGCGCAGATCGTCTGCGTGCAGAACCAGTACAACCTGGCCCATCGCGACGACGACGCGCTGATCGACGCCCTGGCGAAGGACGGGATCGCCTATGTGCCGTTCTTCCCGCTGGGCGGCTTCAGCCCGCTGCAGTCGACCGCCTTGTCCGACGTCGCCGCGCGGCTGGACGCCACCCCGATGCAGGTCGCCCTGGCCTGGCTGCTGCGGCGCGCGCCCAACATCCTGCTGATCCCCGGCACCTCGTCGGTCGCCCACCTGCGCGAGAACCTGGCGGCGGCGACGCTGGTCCTGCCGGACGATGTCATGGCGGACCTGGAGGGGATCGGGATGGCATAAGGGGCGATAGAGCCGGGTCGCTCTTTCTCGCCTCCCTTAAATCTCGTCATCCCGGGCCTTGTTGTTCAGTCCGGGGACATAGCTGACACCTCGGCCCCTGCTTCGCTAAGTCTAGCCAGCCCTTGGGCTGGTGACGTGGGGCATACACATTCGTGGACGACCTCGCCATATCGCCCGAAAATCCATAGACATACAGCTAGGGTCACCAATGTGCGACGCCTGTTGGAGCAATGGTTTGCTCGCAGAGAGGTGTCAGCTATGTCCCCGAACAAGTGTCAGCTATGTCCCCGGACTGAACACTTGTGCCCGGGACCCCTGGTTCAGCTGAACCGTGAGACGCAAGCGGTTCGCCAGCGAACCGCCCCTCGCGCACCTGCGGCGGATAGAGAGGTTCCGGGCACAAGGCCCGGAATGACGAGATGTAAGGGCTGTCCCTACCGCCGCCGCACCGGCTTGGCCGGCTTCGGTGGCGCGGGCGGCGGCGGCGGCGGGGCGGTCCAGTCGAAGGCCATCAGCAGGGTCCGCTCCTGCGGGGCGTCGTTGTCGTCCGACAGGATGTAGATCCGCGTCGCGCCGGACGGGCTCCTGCTGAGCGCGATCCCCTCGAAATTGTCGCGGGTGATCGCCCCGTCCAGGGTCAGGGTCGCGGCCAGGTACTGCCGGGCGGCCGGGGCGCGGGGGTCGATCACGAACCGCACCTGGCCCCGCCAGCCGCGGATCGGGTCATAGGCCCGGAACAGGGCGGCGACCGACTGGCCCTCGAAGGCCGCGAAGCTGGTCAGGCCCCAGGTGAAGTCGGGCGGCGACTGCGGCGTCTGGCCGACGCAAGGGGCCGACAGCCGGCACAGCCACACCTCGCCCTCCTCGCCGCCCACCAGATAGGCGTCGGGGCCGGCGATCGGATAGGCGGTCAGGGCCTCCATGCCCTCGTTGTCGGGGAAGGTGGTGCTGGGCTTGTTGACGGCCCGCGGCAGGCCGTAGGTCCCGTCCGGCTGGCGCGGATAGAGCCAGATCCGATGGTCGCGCTCGAAGCTGACCAGGCGATCGCCGTTGGGCAGGATCGCCAGGCCCTCGGCGTCGGCCTTCTCCTTGCCCTGCAGCGGCTGGCCGTCCAGGCCCTTCAGCGGCGACAGCTTGCCGTCGGTCAGGCCAACCAGGCGACCGGCCTCGTCCAGCTTCAGCCGGGCCTCGAACAGGTCGCCCTCGTCGCCGATCGCCACCAGTCCGCCGTCGGGGCCGAACTTCAGGTCCGACAGGCCGTGCAGGCGCTGGGTGTCGGGACTGCTGATCGCCACGCCGCCGGCATAGACGAAGCGTCCGATCGCCGTGGTCGGCGGATTGGCCGCGCTCAGCGGCACGGGCGTGGCGACCACGCTAATCTCCGGCCCGGCCTTGACCGGCGCCACCGGCAGCACCGCCGGCTGCGGCGGGGTCTTGGCGCACTGGCCCAGCGCCACCGACGCCAGGCCCAGGACGAGAAAGCCGCGCAGTCCGATCACGCGGGAACCTTGCGCGAGGTCTTGGGCGGCCCCTTGGAGATTGGGGGCTGCACGGTCGGCGGGGCGGCCAGCAGGCCCCGGGCCCGCTTGACCGCCTTGGGCTCCTCGTCGAACAGCCCGGCCAGCTGGTCGACCAGGGCGCCGCCCAGCTGCTCGACGTCGACGATGGTCACCGCCCGGCGGTAGTAGCGCGTCACGTCGTGGCCGATGCCGACGGCGATCAGCTCGACGGGGCTCCTGGTCTCGATCTCGGCGATCACCTGCCGCAAGTGGCGCTCCAGATAGTGGCCCGAATTGACGCTGAGGGTGGAGTCGTCCACCGGCGCGCCGTCCGAGATCACCATCAGAATGCGGCGGGCTTCGGGCCGGCCGATCAGGCGCTGGTGGGCCCACATCAGGGCCTCGCCGTCGATGTTTTCCTTCAGCAGGCCCTCGCGCATCATCAGGCCCAGGTTCTTGCGGGCTCGCCGCCAGGGCGCGTCGGCGCTCTTGTAGATGATGTGGCGCAGGTCGTTCAGCCGGCCGGGCGCGGGCGGCTTGCCGGCCTTGATCCACTCGTCGCGGGCGCTGCCGCCCTTCCAGGCGCGGGTGGTGAAGCCCAGCACCTCGACCTTGACCGCGCAGCGCTCCAGGGTGCGCGCCAGGATGTCGGCGCAGACCGCCGCCACCATGATCGGCCGGCCGCGCATCGAACCGGAATTGTCGATCAGCAGGGTCACGACGGTGTCCCGGAACTCGACGTCCTCCTCCTGCTTGAACGACAGGGGGGCGGTGGGGTCGATGATCACCCGGGTCAGGCGGGCGACGTCCAGCATCCCCTCCTCCAGGTCGAAGGTCCAGGCGCGGTTCTGCTGGGCCAGCAGGCGGCGCTGCAGCTTGTTGGCCAGGCGCGAGACGACGCTGGAGAAGGCCGCCAGCTGCTGGTCCAGATAGGCCCGCAGGCGGGTCAGTTCGTCGGCGTCGCACAGGTCCTCGGCCGGAACCACCTCGTCATAGGCCGTGGTGAACACCTTGTAGACCGGCTCGTTGGAACCGCCCTGGCCCTGGTCCGGTCGGGCGGGCTTGGCGCCGTCGCCCATCTCCGGGGCCTCGTCGGTGTCCTCCGGGTCGCCGTCCTGCTCGGACTGGACCATCTCCTCGTCGCCGGCCTCGGACTCGCGGTCGGAGGTCTCGGCCTGTTCGGGCTGGGCGCCGTCGGACTGTTCGCCCTCGCCTTCGCCGGAATCGTCCTCGGAGGCCTCGGTGTTCTGATCCTCGTCGCCCTCGTCCTCGTCGGACTGTTCGGTGGCGTCGGACATGTCCTCGCCCAGGTCCAGGTCGCGCAGGATCTCGCGGGTGACCCGGGCGAAGGCGGCCTGGTCGTCGATGGCCGCGGCCAGGCGGTCCAGGTCCTTGCCGGCCCGGGCCTCGATGTCGGCGCGCAGGATGTCGACCAGGGCCTTGGCGCCATCGGGCGGCGCGTCGCCGGTCAGGCGCTCGCGGACCATCAGCGACAGGATCTCGGCCATGGGCGCGGACTGGCGGTCGGTGGCGATGTTGCGGGTCAGGCCCTGCTTTTCCAGCCGGGCCTCAAGGGCGGCGGTCAGGTTGGCGCGGACCCCGCCCAGGGCGTTCGAACCGATCGCTTCCAGCCGCGCCTGCTCGATGGCCTCGAAGGCCGCCTGGCCGTCGGGCGAGCCGGGGCGGGCCCGGGCGTGGGCGACGGCGTCGTGGTGGGCCAGGCGCAGGGCCATCTGGTCGGCCAGGCCGCGGATGCGGGCGGCCTCCTTGGGGTTCAGGTCGCGGGGCGGATGCGGCAGCACCGCCCGGTTGCCGACCAGGCTGGGGCCCTCGCCGGAGAACACCACCTCCAGGTCGGGGGTCTCGGCAAGCGAACGCGCCGCGTGGGCCAGGGCGCGCTTGAACGGTTCGGTCGGGCTTTCGGGCTTGGAGGCCATGGGGAATGGGTTACCCAGCCAGCGCCCTTAACACAAGACGCGGAAGGGCGCGGACGGGAACAGGGCGCGCCGAGGCCGCGTTGCCTTGGCAAGCCCGCGACCGGACGGGCGCAACCGTCGAGGAAACCACCATGCTGAAATGGGCCATCATCCTGGCGATCGTCGCCCTGATCGCCGGCGCCCTGGGCTTCACCGGCATCGCCGGCGCGGCGGCGGGGATCGCCAAGATCCTGTTCTTCCTGTTCCTGATCGGCTTCATCGTCTTCGCCGTCCTGGGGGTGACGGTGTTCAAGAGCGTGGCGAAGTAGGGGAAGGGACTGCGAGCCTCTTCAACGCTCAACAAGGGTTGTCATCCCGGAAGCGCGCAGCGCTGTCCGGGACCCAGGTGAACCGCACCGCATCCGCCCAGTCCCCTGGGTCCCGGACAGCCTCTGCGAGGCTTCCGGGATGACAAAGATTTGGGATCCAGCGCAACCTATTTCGCCGCGTAGGCCTTAGCCTGCTCCCCCACCACCGCCACCAGGTCGCCCATGGTCAGGTTGACGTCCACCAGGTGCAGCCCCCAGTCCTTCAGCGGCTGGCCCAGCACCAGCAGGTCGCCGGGGATGTTGTCGGCGCGGGGGTCGGCCTTGTCGGGGTGGACCGTGACGGCCAGGTAGTCGAAGGCGCCCTGGCTGACGCACTCGGCCGAGACCAGGCCCGGCAGTTCGACGAACGGCGTCGAGACCGTCGCGTCCTTGGTCCAGACCGTGGCCGGGCGCATGGCCGTGCCCATGATCGTGTGGTCGGCGAAATAGCTGCGCAGCGGCGCCGAGCCGCCGGCCAGGGCCGCGGGGTTGACGCAGGCGGCCTTCATCCCCGGCTCGGCGACCTTGCCGAAGAACTTGCTGCTGGCCGGCGGCGGGCTGTCGGCGCGGAATGAGACATAGGAGATCACGCAGCCGGTCTGGCCGGCCTTGCGGCACAAGGGCAGCGAGCCATAGGCGTCCGTGGCCGGGTCGACCGGGGTGTTCATGCCCAGGATCAGGGCCGAGACCAGCTGCTTCTGCGCCGGCTTGCCGTCGATCTCCTCCTTGATCAGCCGCAGCAGGATGCGCGAACCCTGCGAATGGCCGATGAGCACCACGCCTCGGCCGTGGTTGTCCCGGGCCAGGTAATCCTTCCAGGCGGCCAGCACGTCGGCATAGGCCAGCTCGCCATCGCCGTTCGAGGCCTGGCCCATCATCACCTTGCGCAGGGCCGCGATGGTCACCTGGCGGTAGCTGGGAGCGTACAGCCTGCAGACCTGGCCGAAGCGGGCGAACTGCTGGTCGGCCACCGCCTTTTCCGGCAAGTCCGGCGTCATGTCGCTGTTGCCGCCGGGGTCGCTGGAGACCGTGGGATAGACGTAGAAGCAGTCGATTGGGGCGTCGGGATCGGCCTTGAACGGCTCGACGCGGGTCGAGCCGTCGGCCTGGACCACCGTGGCGGTCTGGTCGGCGGCGCAGGCGTCGTCGCGGCCGGGCCGGCACAGCCAGTTTTCGTCCTGGGCGTAGTCGTTCGGCGCGACCGGACCGGCGGGGGCTGGCTGGGCGCAGGCGGCCGCGCCCAGGCCCAGCATGGAGACCAGGCCCAGCGCGGCCCACAGCTTGCGTGACATTCACCCCTCCAACGCTTGTTCGGGGCGGAGGATGGCGCACCGCCTCCAAGTTGTCATCCCGAACGCGTGCGCCAGGACCGATCGACATTCAACGCCGTGCGTGGTCCTCGTCCTTCGACAAGCTCAGGATGAGGACCATTCACGGAGCCCGGCGGTAGAAAACCTCATCCTGAGCCTGTCGAAGGACGAGGTTTTCGGTCCCCGTGGGCCTGGATCTTGATCCGCCGCTAAGCCGGCAACCACCGGCGCGGGAACTTGTCGCCCAGGGCCCGCGCCTCGCCAGGCCTCAGGCCCAGCTCGCGCATCTTGAAGGCGACGACCTCGCGCAGGGCCTCGACGGGCTCGCGGCCGCCCGACGGGCTGGAGGCGACGGGGCCGGCCTGCATGGCCAGGTCGACCGCCGCCCATTCGGCCTGGGCGCGGTCGGGCTTGCCGACGGCGAAGTAGTGGCGGACGGGCAGCCGTTCGCCGGCCACCTCGACCATCACGCCGACCACCCAGCCTTGAACAATCAGATCGGCGTCGGGGCGCTGGCGGAACATGGGACGGGTGTAGCGATTTCCCGCGACGGCTCAAGCGTCGCCTTGCGCTAGCCCAGCACCTGGAACGCCGCCTGGCTGACCAGGCCCAGGGTCAGCCACAGGGCCAGGCCCAGAACGATGTAGACGGCCTTGGGGGTACGCCGGTTACGGAAATGGTGGATCTCGTGTCTCGCCATGACCAGCCTCCTGGACGCCTCCTGCGTCCGCGGAGTCAGAAACGAGCTTCGCCGCGCTTTCGCTGCACGGGTTAACGCGACCGTGATCGGTTATCCACAAGCGGGGCGGGAACCGGTGAACAGGCTCGCCTCGCCAGGACCGAGGCTCAGACGCGGGGGTCCATCGCCCGCAGGGCCATGGCGCTGTCCACCACCTGCTCCATGCGGACGATCTGGCCGTCCTTGAACGTATAGAGGTGGGCGAAGGTCGCGGTCATGGCCTTGCTGGTGGCGCGGTAGGTTCCCGAATAGACCCCGAAGGCGGCGACGTGGTCGCCGTCCTCGAGATAGGTGTGCGCCTCGGCGCGGTAGTCGATCCACTCGGCAGCCAGGCGCTCGAAGACGCCGGCCGCGATGGCGTCGAAGCCGACATAGGTCCCGGCATTGGGAAAGCCGGCCGCTTCGGTCCAGGACGCGTCGGGCGCGAGCGCCGCCCGCAGTCGCTCGCCTTTCTGGGCCGGCGAGGCCTCGTAGGTGCCGCGTATGACGTCCTTGTTGGCGGCCATCTCAGCCCCACTTCATTTCGCCGGTGGCGACCTTGGCGCCGATCTGCAGGGCCACGCCCATGCCGGCGTCGGGATAGCGGGCGGTCATCGCCGCGATCAGGGCCGCGGAGTCCTTGGCCTTGGCCAGTTCCTGCTCGAAGGCCAGCAGATAGTCGCGGGTGTAGATCAGCGCCGCCGGGCCGGTCGGCGCCGCGGGCGTCATGTGGCCCGGCACGACCACGGCCGGCTTGCGGGCCAGCATGGCGTCCAGCTGCGCGACCCAGGCGGCGCGGGCCTCGGCGCCGGCGGTGTCGGCGGTCCAGACATGGACGCCGGAGAACACCAGCACGCCGCCGAAGATCGCCGAAAGTGACGGCGCCCAGAGGTAGCGGCGATTGGCCAGGCCCTGGGCCGGGACGATCTGGAGGGCCTGGCCGTCGACCGTCAGGTGGTCGCCGTCGAAGGCGGTCGGCATGACGATGTCGGCCAGGGTCTTGGGACCGTTGTCGCCCAGTTGTGGACCCCAGGTGGCCAGCTTCTTCTCGACGCTGGCCTGGATCGCCGCGATGGTGTCCGAAGCCGCGATCACCTTGGCGTCGGGGAAAGCGGCCTTGATCGGACCCAGGCTGAAATAATAGTCCGGGTCGCTCTGGCTGACATAGACGGTCGTCAGCTGGCGGCCGGTGGCCTTGACGGCGTCGGCCAGCGCCTGGCCGTCGGGCAGGGTGAAGCCGCCGTCGATCAGCACGGCCTCCTTGGGGCCCCAGACCAGGACCGGCGCGCGGAAGAAGCCGGTCTCCCCGGCGGGGAAGGCCTTCCAGTCGAGCGTGACGCCGGCGGCCAAGGCGTCGCCTTGGCCGGCGAGGGTTGCGGCGGCGCCGCCTGTGATCATCGTCATCATCAGTCTCCGGGTGGGCATGAGGGGGCTCCTGATCCGCCCGCAGGATGCGCCCGGCCGATTGCGCTGCGAAGGTCGGGAAAATACACTGATCGTATGTCACAGACATACAATCACCGGGACGGCGCCGATCGCGGCCTCAACAATCTCAAGCGCATGGCCTATTTCGCCGAGGTGGTCGAAACCGGCTCGTTCACGGCGGCGGCCGATCGGCTGGGCATCACCAAGGCGGTGGTCAGCCAACAGGTCGCCAAGCTCGAGCGCGCGTTCGAGACCACCTTGCTGGTCCGCACCACCCGCAGCGTGCGGCCGACCGAGGAGGGCCGCGCCTTCTACGAACGTTGCGCCCGCGTGCTGTCCGAGGCCCAGGAGGCCTTCGACGGTCTCGAGGCCGACGACCGCGCGCCGACCGGCATGCTGCGGCTGACCGCGCCCTTCGACTACGGCGTCGCCGTCGTCGTTCCGGCGATCGCCGAGTTCCACCGGCGGTTTCCCGCCTGCACCGCCGACCTGGTGATCAGCGACCGGACCCTGGACCCGGTCGAGAAGGACATGGAACTGGCGATCCGGGTCGGCTGGCTGACCGACAGCGCCTTGCGGGCCCGGCGGATCGGATCGTTCCAGCAGATCCTGGTCGCCAGCCCGGCCCTCGCGGCCCGCCTAGACGACGACGCCGAGCCCGGCCAGGTCGCTGACCTGCCCTTCGTCGCCAACAGCGTCCTGCGCGACCCGCTGGGCTGGACCTTTTCCAACGGCGAAGGCCAGCAGCGGTCGGTGCGGGCATCGGCGGCGCTGGCCATCGACGCCACCCTGGGGGTCCTGGAAGCGGTGCGGGCCGGCGTCGGCCTCTCGGTCCTGCCGGACTATGCGGTCCAGGCCGATCTGGCCAGCGGCCGCCTGGCGCGCGTGCTGCCGGCCTGGAGCCTCGAGAGCGGCGGGATCTACGCCGTCACGCCCGCCACCCGCTTTCGCCGCGCCCGGGTCACGGCCTTCCTCGATATCCTGGTCGCCTGGGAGCGCCGTCGGGCGCTGGGGCGATAGCCAAGGTCGCCGCCAAAAGAAAAAGGGCGGGACCTTGCGGCCCCGCCCCTCTCATTTCGTTCAGCTGAGCTGACCGGACTTCCTTAGAAGTCCATGTCGCCCATGCCGCCCATGCCGCCGCCGGGAGGGCCCCCGGCGCCGCCGCCCTTCTTGGGCGCCTCGACGATGGCGGCTTCGGTGGTGATCAGCAGGCCGGCCACCGAGGCGGCGTCCTGCAGGGCGGTGCGGACCACCTTGGCGGGGTCGATGACGCCGTCGGTGATCAGGTCGACATACTGCTCGGTCTGGGCGTTGAAGCCGAAGGTGGCCGAGTCGCTTTCGAGGACCTTGCCGACCACGATCGAGCCTTCGACGCCGGCGTTCTCGGCGATCTGGCGGATCGGAGCCTGCAGGGCGCGACGGACGATGGCGATGCCGGCGGTCTGGTCGTCATTGTCGCCGACCAGGGTCGCCAGGGCCTTGGAAGCCTTCAGCAGAGCCACGCCGCCGCCCGGGACGATGCCTTCTTCCACGGCCGCGCGGGTCGCGTTCAGGGCGTCGTCGACGCGGTCCTTCTTTTCCTTCACCTCGACTTCGGTCGAGCCGCCGACGCGGATGACCGCGACGCCGCCGGCCAGCTTGGCCAGACGCTCTTGCAGCTTTTCCTTGTCGTAGTCCGAGGTGGTGTCCTCGATCTGCTTCTTGATCTGCGAGATGCGGGCCTCGATGGCCGACTTCTCACCGACGCCGTCCACGATGGTGGTGTCGTCCTTGGTGATCGAGACCTTCTTGGCCTTGCCCAGCATGTCGAGCGAGACGTTCTCGAGCTTGATGCCGAGGTCTTCGCTGACGACCTGGGCGCCGGTCAGGATGGCGATATCTTCCAGCATGGCCTTGCGGCGATCGCCGAAGCCCGGAGCCTTGACGGCGGCGACGCGCAGGCCGCCACGCAGCTTGTTGACCACCAGGGTGGCCAGGGCTTCGCCCTCGACGTCCTCGGCGATGATCACCAGCGGACGGCCCGACTGGACAACGGCTTCCAGCACCGGCAGCAGCGGCTGCAGCGACGACAGCTTCTTTTCGAACAGCAGGATGAGCGGCTCTTCGAGCTGGACTTCCATCTTGTCGGCGTTGGTGATGAAGTACGGCGACAGGTAGCCGCGGTCGAACTGCATGCCTTCGACGACGTCGAGTTCGGTCTCGGCGGTCTTGGCTTCCTCGACGGTGATGACGCCTTCGTTGCCGACCTTGTCCATGGCCTTGGCGATCATCTCGCCGACGTCCTTGTCACCATTGGCCGAGATGGTGCCGACCTGGGCGATCTCGTTGTTGGTGGTGACCTTCTTCGACGACGCCTTGATGGAGTCGACGACGACGTGGACGGCCTTGTCGATGCCGCGCTTCAGGTCCATCGGGTTCATGCCGGCGGCGACCGACTTGAGGCCTTCCTGGACGATGGCCTGGGCCAGCACGGTGGCGGTGGTGGTGCCGTCGCCGGCCTTGTCGTTGGTCTTGGACGCGACTTCGCGGATCATCTGCGCGCCGAGGTTCTCGAACTTGTCAGCCAGTTCGATTTCCTTGGCGACCGAGACGCCGTCCTTGGTCGAGCGCGGGGCGCCGAACGACTTTTCGATCACGACGTTGCGGCCCTTGGGGCCCAGGGTCACCTTCACCGCGTTGGCGAGGATGTTGACGCCGCGCAGCATCTTGTCGCGCGCGTCGGAGGAGAAATAGACGTCTTTAGCGGCCATTTGAGAGCCCTTCTAAAAGAGAAACTTGGGGTCGAAAGCGGTCGAGCGGTCGGGCCTTAGGCCTCGACGATGCCCAGGACGTCGCTTTCCTTCATGATCAGCAGATCCTGGCCGTCCACCTTCACTTCGGTGCCGGACCACTTGCCGAACAGGATGCGGTCGCCGGCCTTCACGTCGAGAGCGACGATGTCACCCTTGTCGTTGCGGGCGCCGGGGCCGACGGCGACGACTTCGCCTTCCTGCGGCTTTTCCTTGGCGGTGTCGGGGATGATGATCCCGCCCTTGGTCTTGGTTTCTTCTTCGACACGCTTCACCAGGACGCGGTCGCCGAGAGGGCGAAATTTCATGACTCGTTCTCCGTCGGGACGGTTTCATTTAAGGTCCGTCGGCAAGCGGGGAGCGTCGCTGTTAGCAGTCGCTCCCATCGAGTGCCAACGCCGGGCTGGAGTTAGGACCGGCGGCGGGGGGAGTCAAGGACGACGGTCGCCGATTTCCTGTGGGCGAAACCCGCCCGAGGGGCGGCGGCGATCCGGCGACGGACATAGATAGGGAGGAAGACGGCGGCATGAAGACGATGAACTCCTCGAACCTGGCCCCGGCCCTGGCCGTGATCGGCCTTCTGACCCTTTCGGCCGGGCTGGCCGCCTGCGCCACTGCCGCGCCGCCCGCGCCGCGGGTCGTCACCGAGGCCGACGCCGGCCCGGTCGAGCTGGCGCGCGGCCAGGCCCTGGAAGTGCGGCTGTCGTCGAACGCCGGGACCGGCTACGCGTGGCGGCTGGACCGCGAGGCCTCGCCCCTGGTGCTGAGCGGCGGCTCCAGCCAGGACGTCGCCGCCTCCCCCGGCCTGCCCGGCGGGCGGCTGACCACCGTCTACAGCTACCAGGCCGCCGGACGCGGCCGGACCGACCTGGCCTTCACGTTCAAGCGCCCGTGGGAGCCGGACAAGCCCGGCGACCGCAAGGTGGTGTTCAAGGTCAGGGTGCGCTGATGATCGACCATGTCGGACTGACCGTGCGCGACCTGGACGCCTCCAAGGCCTTCTACGACGCCGCCTTCGCGCCGCTGGGCGTCGACGTGGTGATGAGCGTCAGCGCCGAGGAGACCGGCGCCCACGCCTATCTCGGCTATGGCCCTCGCGCCGACGGCCGGGACATCCAGGCGGGCAAGCCCAGCTTCTGGATCGGCGGCGGCGAGACCCTGACCGGCCCCATGCACATCGCCTTCGTCGCCGCGACCCGGGCCCAGGTCGACGCCTTCCACGCCGCGGCCCTGGCGGCCGGGGGCACGGACAATGGGCCTCCCGGGGTTCGGCCGCATTATCACCCCAACTACTATGGAGCCTTCGTGCTCGACCCGGACGGCCGCAATGTCGAGGCCGTCTGCCATGCGCCTGCCTAGGCGCCCCAGGACCCAGCGGTTGGAGACCAGATCGGCGTGACGATTTCGAGCTACGGCCTTGCCCTCGTCCTGGCGATGATCGCCTGCGTGATCGGCGGGGTGCTGGGCGGCCTGACCCTGGTCCGGCCCGGCGCGGTCCTCGGCCTGACCGCCCTGGACGACGACGCCGGCGAAGGCGACGAGCCCGCCGCGAGCGCCCGGATCGCGGGCAAGACCGAGGGCCGGGCCCTGGGCGGCCTGCTGATCCTGTCGCACGCCGCCGCGGCCCTGTTCCTGGGCTACCAGTCGCATGTCGGGGCGGCCATGGCCTTCGCCCTGGCCATGGCCTGGGCCGGCGCGGCCCTGGGCCGGGCGGTCTCGGCCCTGGTCGACAAGGCGCGCGGCCGCTTTAACCTGGGCAGCCTGGTCTTCGAGATTATGATCGCCGTCACCCTGTCCCTGCCGTTCTTCAACGCCGGCCGGCTGGTGGTGCTGCGCGGGCACGGGATGCTGGTTTAGGTTTTAGAGAGATCGCTCATCCCTCTTTCAGCCGCCATCCCGGGCCTTGTGCCCGGGACCCCTGGTTCAGCTGACGGTGAAACGCCTTGGCGCGCTAGCCGCGCCACACCCCTGCCCTTGCGGCTGACAGAGGGGTCCCGGGCACAAGGCCCGGGATGACGGTGGAAGAACGATGCGGGACTACGCTAGTCTCACCCCCATGACCCAACGCCCCCTCCTCCGCCGCGAGATCCTGGTCGGCGCCGGCCTGCTGGCCGCCTTCCCGGCCGCCGCCCAGGTGACCCCGGCCCCCGCCCCCAAGCCTCCCGTCTATGTCGCCCTCGACACCCCGCAGGGCCGGATCGTCATCCAGCTGGCCGTGGCCCAGGCGCCGATCACCACCGCCAACTTCCTGCGCTATGTCGACAGGAAGCTCTACGACAAAGCGACCTTCTTCCGGGCCTCGCGGGCCCCGGGGGCGGTGGACTACGGCCTGATCCAGGGCGGGCTGCAGAACGTCGGCGCCCTGCCGCCGGTCGCCCACGAGCCGACCAGCCAGACCGGCCTCAAGCACGTCGACGGGACGGTCTCGATCGCCCGCACCGCGCCGGGCACGGCCACCTCGGACTTCTTCATCTGCATCGGCGACGCGCCGTATCTGGACGCCAATCCGGCCGCCACCGGCGACAACCTCGGCTTCGCCGCCTTCGGCCGCGTGGTCCAGGGCATGGACGTGGCCAAGAAGATCCTGGCCCTGCCGACGCCCGGCAAGGCGATCAATCCGGTGATGAAAGGCCAGATCCTCGACCCGCCCGTGCCCATCACCTCGGCCCGCCGCGTCCCGGCCCCGACCGGACCGGACGTGACGGCGCCGCCGAAGCTCTGAAGCGAGGCCACCCGCCGGATTGGCGCCCCCTCCCCACCGGCCGCAAGGCTGTCGCCTATGGATTGGCTCTAAAAAACCTGTCGTCCTGGACAAGCCCGGCGACGCCGAGCGCCGATCCGGGACCGCCGCAAGCTCTGAGCTCACGCCCAGATCCCGGATCTTCGCGCTGCCGCTCGTCCGCGATGACAGTCGCTTTTGGCCATAGTCGATAGCCCTGCCCCAAAAGGGGAGGATCTATCCGCGCTCAGATGCTCCCCTCCGGGGGAGCTGTCGCGGAGCGACTGAGGGGGCTTTCGCCCCTAGGCCTTCTTCACGAACTCGGTCCGCAGCACCAGGCCGCGCACCTTTTCGACATTGGCCTCGATCTCGTCGGTGTCGCCGGTCAGGCGGATGTTCTTGATCAGGGTCCCGCGCTTCAGCGTCACGCCGCCCGAGCCCTTGACCTTGAGGTCCTTGATCAGGGTGACGTTGTCGCCGTCGGCCAGGATCGCACCGTTGCTGTCGCGGGTTTCGTCCGACATGTCGTTCTTCTCCTGAAAGGTGGGGGTGCTTAGCAGGGCGCGCGGCCAAATCAAAACCGCGCGGCGCCGCCTAGCGCTCCGGCCGGGTCTTCTCGATCCCCGGGACCTCGCCGATCCGCGCGGCGAGGAAGTCGACCAGCAGCCGGACCCGGGCGACGCCCGCCCGTTCGGGGACGATCAGCATGTTTAGCGGGACCGGCGGCGGCGCGTAGTCCGGCAGCACCGCCTCCAGCCGGCCCGCCGCCAGCAGGTCGTCGACCAGCCACCGATGGGCGGGCGCCACGCCGCGTCCGGCGACAAGGGCCTCGCGCGCGGCCAGCCCGTGGTCGACCCGCAGACGCCCCCCGAACGGCGTCGCATGGTGCTGGCCGTTCGGTCCCCGCAGGACCAGCGTCTCGCTGCCCGCCACGTTCGACATCCGCACGCCCTCGTGGCCGGACAGGTCCGCCGGCACGGCCGGCCGGCCCCGCGCCGCCAGGTAGTCCGGCGACGCCGCCAGCAGGCGCCGAGACTGGCCCAGCGCCCGCAGCTTCATGGAACTGTCGGCGAGCGGCCCCAGGCGCAGCGCGACGTCGACGCCCTCCCGCACCAGGTCGATGCGCTCGTCGGTGAGCCCAAGGTCGATCCCGATGTCGGGATACAGGTCCTGGAACGCGAAGATCAGCCGGCTGACGTGCAACACCCCGAGGGCGGCCGTGCACGAGATCCGGATCGTGCCGGCCGGCGCGCCGCGCGCGCCGCGCGCCTCGTCCGCCGCCTGCTCGACCAGCCGCAGGATCTGGACGCAGTGGGCGTAATAGCGCGCGCCTTCTTCGGTCATGGCGACCCGCCGGGTGGTCCTGCTGAGCAGGGGCGCGCCGACGGCCTCCTCCAGTTCCCGCAGGTGCCGGGTGACCGTCGACTGACCGACGCCCTGCTCCCGGGCGACGGCGGACAGGCTTCCCCGCTCGGCCACCCGGACGAAGGTGCGCATGCGCTCCAGCGTGACGTCGGACCTATCCATTTTTCGGCATGATCCTATGCATTCCCGACACATACCGGATCATGACGACACCGCCTACCTGGAGGGTCGATTTCCACCCCAAGGATCGCTGCCCCATGAAAGTCCTGCTCGTCTTCGCCCATCCCGAACCCCGCTCGCTCAACGGCGCGCTCCGCGACGTCGCCGTTCAGGAGCTGAAGGCCCAGGGCCACGAGGTGCGGGTGACCGACCTCTATGCCGACGGCTGGAAGTCGCAGGTCGACCGCGCCGACTTCCCCGTCCTGGCGCCGGACGCGCGCTTCAAGCCCGCCGCGGCCTCCAGCGAGGCCTTCGCCGCCGGCGGTCTGACCGCGGACGTCAGGGCCGAGCAGGAGAAGCTGCTGTGGGCCGACGTCCTGATCCTCCAGTTCCCCCTGTGGTGGTTCGCCATGCCGGCGATCCTCAAGGGCTGGGTCGACCGGGTCTACGCCTACGGCTTCGCCTATGGCGTCGGCGAGCACAGCGACACACGATGGGGCGACCGCTACGGCGAGGGAACCCTGGCGGGGAAACGCGCCATGTTGATCGTCACCGCCGGCGGCTGGGAGGAGCACTATTCCGCCCGCGGAGTGAATGGCCCGATCGACGACCTGCTGTTTCCGATCAACCACGGGATCCTCTACTATCCCGGCTACGACGTGCTGCCGCCGTTCGTGGCCTGCAGGGTCGACCGCCTCGACGGGGCCGGCTTCGAGCCTGTCGCCGAGCGCCTGCGCGAGCGGATGCGGACGCTGGCGACCACCCCGCCCATCCCCTATCGGCGGCAGAACGGCGGCGACTACCTGATCCCGAGCATGACGCTCAAGCCAGGCCTGGAGCCCCCCGGCGCGACCGGCTTCGCGCTGCACGTGGACGGGGCGGACGGCTAGGCGTTGTGGCTGGTTGAGCTGTTTGGATCGGGAAGCGCCGTGCGTCCTTCGAGACCCTCCGTCGGAGGGCGCCTCAGGATGAGGAATTCAGCAACAATGCTCCTCATCCTGAGGTGCGTAGCGAAGCGAAGCCTCGAAGGACGCACCGCATCGCGTCCTTCAACGTCTACTGCCCACAGAACCTAACCCTTTCGCCCCAGCGGGTGCTTGGTCTTCACCACCTCCGCCAGGTGGTCGCCGGCCACGTGGGTGTAGATCTGGGTGGTGGCGATGTCGGCGTGGCCCAGCAAGGTCTGGATGACGCGCAGGTCGGCGCCGCCCTCCAGCAGGTGGGTGGCGAAGGCGTGGCGCAGCACGTGGGGGCTGACCGTCTCGCGGTCGATGCCGGCGGCGATGGCGGCCTCCTCCAGCAGTTGCGACACCCGCCGGCCGGTCAGCTTTCCGCCCTTGCCGCGCGACGGGAACAGCCAGGGGCTTTCCTTGACGCCCTTTGGCAGGAATTGAGGCCTTACCTCCAGATAGGCCTTCACCGCCGTGCGGGCCGCGTCGTTCAGCGGGGCCAGCCGCTCCTTGCCGCCCTTGCCCTTGACCATCAGGAAGGCCGGGTCGCGGGCCAGGGCCGCCAGGGACAGGTTCAGCAGTTCGGAGATCCGCAGGCCCGAGGCGTAGAGCAGCTCGATCATGCAGGCCAGGCGCAGGCCCTGGGCTCCGTCCTTGGCGGCCGCCGCCGCGATCAGCCGCAGGACGGCGTCGCGCGACAGCACCTTGGGCAGGGGCCGCCCGGCCTTGGGGGCCTCGACCCGGCGCGACGGGTCGTCGCCCCGCCAGCCCTCGCCCAGCACGAACCGGTAGAACTGGCGCAGGGCCGAGCGGCGGCGGGCGGCGGTGGCCGGCGACAGGCCGCGCGCCCCCAGGTCGGCGAAATAGGCCTCGACCGCCTCGGCCGAGGCGCCGTCCAGGTCGCCGCGCGAAGCCAGGAACAGTCGCGCGTCGATCAGGTCCTTCTCGTAGGCGGTCAGGGTGTTGCGGGCGGCGGCGCGCTCGACGGCCATCATCTCGAGGAAGGCGTCGATCCAGCCCGCGCTCTTTCCCGGAGCGGCGGCGGCGCTCATTTCACCTGCAGCGCCAGCAGCCCCTCCACGGCGAAGGCGCGGGCGTCGGCTTCCAGGCCGGCCTTCAGCAGGGCGCGGACCAACCGGGCGCGGTCGACCGGACCGGGACCGGCGGGACCGGCGTCGGCGGCGATCGACAGGGCCAGCATCGCCGCCTCGCCCTGGCGGCCGGCGGCGGCCGCCTCGTCCAGCACGATCAGCCGTCCGGCCGGGGCGGCGGACTTGCCGGGATCGAAGGTCGCGAACGGGGCCCGGGCCTCCGGGCTGACGACGCCGCCGAGCGCGGCCAGGATCAGGCCGGCCGGCTGGGCGGGCGACTTGGCCCCGCCCTGGACGCCGCGCTCGACCAGGCCGTCGAGGACCTGGCCGTCCTTCTTGCCCTCGGCCGCGGCCAGGGTCGCGTCCAGCAGGGCGAGGTCGGTGGTCGTAGCGCCGGCGGGCAGGGCGTCGCCGGTCAGCTTGCCCCGGATGGCCTGGGCCGTGGCCGGGTCGCCCGCGGCCAGGGCGGCGCGGGCCAGCAGCATCGGGTCCTCCAGCGGGGCGTCGGCCCGGGCCAGGGCGGCGATGGCCGGCAGGGCGGCCTTGGCGGCCTCGGTGAAGGCGGTCAGCCCCTTGGCGCCGCGCAGGGCGGCGACGGCCGCGGCCTGGGCGGCGGTCAGGTCGGTGGGCGGCGCCGCATCGGCCGGCTTGAGCGCCGCCTTCAGGGCCGGCGAGGCGGCGGCGACGACGGCGGGCGCCGAGACGTCCAGGCCCAGCTTGCGCGACAGGGCGTAGTTGATCCCGTTCTTCAGGTTGGCCGCCCCGGCCGGCGTGCCCGACAGCAGGGCGTTCATCAGCCGGGCGTAGTCGGCGTCCTTGGTCTGCTGGGCGGCCAGGGTGAAGGTCAGCTGGGCCGCGTCGTGCTGGTCGCCGATCGCCTGGCAGAACGCCCGCAGCCGCAGCCAGTAGGGCCCGCCGCGCTCGACGCTCAGCGCCTCGCCGACCTTGCAGGCCTTGTCGTCGGCGCCGGTGATCAGAGCCGCCTCGGCCGCCGCCATCGACAGCTGGGCGCTGCCGGCCACGCCGGGGACGCGGTCGAGCACGGCGTCGGCGCCCTTGGCCTCGCCCAGGGCGATCAGGGCCATGGCCCGGGTCGCGCCCAGCTCCGGGTCGTCGCCGATCCCGGCCGGGGCGTTGGCGCCGGTGGCCAGCACCCGCCGCGCCAGGCCGGCCGTGGCCGGTGACAGCGGCTTGGCCGCCAGCTTGGGCAGGGCCTCCTTGACGACACCGGGCGAGGCGTCCTTCCACAGGTCGCCCGACAGGCCCGTCTGGGCGGCCGGTGGCGAGAACAGGTCCGGCGCGGCCAGGGACTGGACCTGCACCTGGGCCAGGGCGGGGGCGGCCGACAGCAGGGCCGCCGCCAGGACGAAGGTCGAACAGGTCGTGAGTCGCTTGGAAGGAGCCATGGATCAACTATGCCGCAGGACGGGGGTTGGCGAAACTTTTCGCCCTGCCGAACACCCTGGACGCGGCTTTGGTCCAAACCTTGGCGGGACGCCCCGCCCTCGTGTAAACCGCCAGCAGGCCATGACCGACGATCCCGCCCCTTCCCGCCCCGACGACCAGGGTTCCGACCCCAGGGCGATCCTGCGCCACAGGACCATCGTCCTGGTGGGACTGATGGGCGTGGGCAAGTCCAGCGTCGGCCGCCGCCTGGCCGCGGCCCTGGACCTGCCGTTCCGCGACGCCGACAACGAGGTCGAGGCCGCCGCCGGCCGCTCGATCCCCGAGATCTTCGCCGAGATGGGCGAGCCGGCCTTCCGCGACGGCGAGCGGCGGGTGATCGCCCGGCTGCTGGACGAGCCGCCGCACGTGCTGGCCACCGGCGGCGGGGCCTTCGTCAACGCCGAGACCCGCGCCCTGATCAAGTCCAAGGCCGTCGCCGTCTGGCTGAAGGCCGACCTGGAGCTCTTGGCGCGCCGCGTCAGCCGCAAGGAAGGCCGGCCGCTGCTGAAGGGCCGCGACCCGATGGACGTGCTGCGCGAGCACGCCAGCCTCCGCTACCCCGCCTATGGCGAGGCCCACCTGACCGTCGAGACCGGCGACACCCCCCATGGCGTGGCGGTCGAGGCCGTGATCCAGGGCCTGAGGGGCTACCTGGCCCCGTCCGAAGGCCCGCCCCCATCCGAAAGCGAGTCCAAGTGATCACCACCATCCCCGTGGGCCTGGGCGCGCGCGCCTATGACGTGGTCGTCGGCACGGGCCTGATCGACCGGGCGGGCGAGCACATCGCCCCGCTGCTGAAGCGCAAGCGGGTGGCGGTCGTCACCGACACCAATGTCGGCGAGCATCACGGCGAGCGCCTGGCCAACGCCCTGGAGCACGCGGGGATCGCCACCGACGTGATCCTGGTCCCGCCCGGCGAGGAGACCAAGAGCTTCGAGGGCCTGGCCGACCTGAGCGACCGGCTGCTGGCCCTGAACCTGGAGCGCGGCGACATGGTCATCGCGTTCGGCGGCGGGGTCGTCGGCGACCTGACCGGCTTCGCGGCGGCGATCTACAAGCGCGGCATCGACTTCATCCAGATCCCGACCACCCTGCTGGCCCAGGTGGATTCGTCCGTGGGCGGAAAGACGGCCATCGACACCCCGCGGGGCAAGAACCTGATCGGCGCCTTCCATCAGCCGCGCCTGGTGCTGGCCGACCTGGACATCCTGGCCACCCTGCCCGCCCGCGAGCTGGCCTGCGGCTATGCCGAGATCATCAAGTACGGCCTGCTGGGCGACTTCGCCTTCTTCGAGTGGCTGGAAGCCCATGTGAAGGCCGTGCTGGAGCGCGACACCGCCGCCCTGGTCCGCGCCGTCGGGCGCTCGGTGGAGATGAAGGCGCAGATCGTCGCCGAGGACGAGAAGGAGACCGGTCGGCGGGCCCTGCTGAACCTGGGCCACACCTTCGGCCACGCGGTCGAGGGCGAGATGGGCTTCGGCGACGCGCTCAAGCACGGCGAGGCCGTCGGGCTGGGCATGGCCCAGGCCTTCCGCTTCTCGGTCCGCCAGGGGCTGTGCTCGGCCCAGGACGCGGTCCGCGCCGAGGCCGCGATCAAGGCCGCCGGCCTGCCGACCCGCCTGTCCGACATCCGCCCCGAGCCGTTCAGCGCCGACGCCCTGATCGCTCACAGCGCCCAGGACAAGAAGGCCGAGGGCGGGCTGCTGACTTTCATCCTGGTGCGCGGCATCGGCGACGCCTTCGTGGCCAAGGACGTCGACCGCGCGGCCCTGCGGGCGTTCCTGCTGGAGGAAGGCGCGGTCTAGTCGGCGCTCAGGCGGCGATTCAGCGCGGCCAGGAAGTCCTCCAGCCGGCAGAGCCGCTCGCCCGGCGCCTGGCACGCCAGATCCAGCGCGCGCCGGACCGGCGGGCTGGTCAGCGACAGGGGCGCCAAGCTCCGGAGCTGGTCGGGGGTCTGGGCCTCGTAGAAGGCGTCGACGAACCGGCGGCCCTGGCCGTCGACGAGCACCTGCAGCTCCAGGGCGCCGCCGATCGGCGGGTCGTCCTGGCCGTAGCCGTCCATCTTGAAGTGCGCGCCGATCAGGCTGGCCAGGGCGGCGACGTTGTTGTCGTGGCCGACGAAGACGTTGACGGCGGGCGCGTCCCTGGCCGCCAGGATCCCGGAGATCCGCCGGGCCATCGGCCCGCCGATCCGCCGGGCCATGTAGCGCGGCCGGGCATGGATATCGAACAGCAGGGCGTGGAGGCGCGAGACCTCCTCCAGCGTCCGCGGCGTGGCGCGGCCCCAGCCCACCTGATCCAGCGGCAGGCCTTCGGCATATTGCAGCATGAACACCTGGGCCGTGCCGGACAGGATGGCGATCGGCCCGTCCAGCGTCAGGCCGTCGTCGGCGCTGGGCGTCAGGCGCGTCGGGGCCGAGGCGATGTCGCAGGGCGGCTGGGCGCGGTCGCAGCCCAGCACGCGCTCCATCTCGCGGATCTTGGCCGCGTAGGGGGCGACCAGGGCGGCGGGACCGCCGTTCTCGGCGGTGATCGCGACGGCGGCCTTGGCCCCGCTGAAGTCCACCGCCCTGGCCTCGACCGGGTGGAACAGCGGGTCCTCGGTGTCGGGCGGCTGGTGGCCCACGGCCAGGCCGCAGCCGGGCGCGAAGCCCTCGGCGAACGCCTCGCCGCTGGCGATGGTGCGCTGGGCGGTGTTGGTCCAGATGGCGACGGCGCCGGGCGCAGGACAGCCGTCCAGCGCCGTCAGCCCCAGATGGGACAGGCGTTGGCGATCATAGGCGCCCATCAGCCGCGCCGCCTCGCGGCCGTGCGGCGTCAGCAGGCTGGGCGGGGTGCTCCAGACCGGCCAGGGCGGGTGGGCGTAGGCGTCGACCGCCGCCTCGCCCGGCAGCGGGGCGCGGATGCCGTGGCGGTACAGCATCACGGTGCGCTCGACCTTGAGCGGACCGGACGGACCGGGGTCCTGGGCCGCCGCGCCGCCGCCGAGCGCCAGCAGCGCCACGAAGGCGAGGATCGAAAGGAAGGGCTTCATCAGGCGCGCCTGTCGGTGAGATCGGCGCGACGCCCGCGCCGGAGCGAGGGATCCCGGCCGCGGACGGCCGGGATCGGTGGGATCAGTAGGCGTATTTGAGGGTCAGCAGGCTGGTCCGGCCCGAGTCCACCACGTCGGAAAGCGCCAGGCTGTGCTCGCCGATGTGCGACCAGTAGCTTTCGCCCTTCAGCAGGTTGGCCACCGACAGGTCCAGCTTCACGCCGTTGTCGAAGGCGTAGCCGACATGCAGGTCGACGCTGCGCAGGGGCCGGACCCAGAGGTTGTCCCACTCGCCCGGCTGGTCCAGCACGTCGTAGTCGGCCACGTAGGCGCCGGTGTAGTGGTAGATCACGTCGAAGCTGAAGCCGCCCTTCTGGTAGAACAGCTGGGCGTCGGCCAGCCAGTCCGGCGCGTTCTGGATGCGGTTGTCGATCCCGTCGCCCAGGTCGACGCTGGTCCACTGACGCGTGACGTTCAGCCCCGCCCCCAGGCCGCTCAGCAGGCCCGGCAGGTCCGAGAACTTCTGCCGCAGCTGAAGCTCGACGCCATAGACGTCGCCGTCGCCGCCGTTGGTGGGCTGGTTGGTGGTGACCTTGCCCTCGGTCAGGGTGTCGGAGTTCACCGGGCTGGAGCCGTTGTCGTACAGATAGTCCGACAGGTGCTTGTAGAAGCCGCCGACCATGGCGTAGCCGCCCTTGGCGTTGCTCCACTCGCCCGACAGGTCCAGGTTGATCGCCCTGATCGGCTTCAGGTCGGGATTGCCCTTGGTGATCGTGACATTGCCGTCGTCGCTGACCTGGCGACGCTCGCCGCCAGCCAGCTGGATGAAGGCCGGACGGGTGTAGGAGGTCCAGACCGAACCGCGATAGACCGCCGCGTCGCTGGGCCGCCAGGTCAGGAACAGGCTGGGCAGGACTTCGTCATAGGTGGTGTCGCTGTGCGCCCAGTCGCCCGTCTGCTGGCCGGCGCTGGTGGTCGGGATCGCCCAGTAGGTGTTGTCGATTTTGGTGTGCTCGTAGCGCAGGCCCGGGATGACCTCGACGTCGCCGAACTTGTAGTCGGCCATGGCGTAGAGCGAGGCTACCGCCTCGTCGCCCTTCTGGGTGTTGCAGTTGAAGTTGTTGACCGCGTTCGAGCCGCAGGTGTCGAAGCTGGCGTCGGTCTTGTACTTGTTGAAATACTCGAACAGCTTGTCCTGGCTGACCTTCGGGACCCGCCAGCCGTATTCGCCCGGATAGATGTGGTCGTAGTAGCCGGTGGTCAGGCCCAGGCTGTCCCAGGTCAGGCCGCCCTGGCCGATCAGGTTGGCGAAGTGGTCGTTGGTCCAGTCGCGGTTGGTGACCCGGCGGTGGCTGTCGACATATTTGCCGCCCAGCTTCACCCACTGCAGCGCGCCGTCCTCGAACACCCGCTTGGCGTCGAACTTGAAGCCGTACTTCTGCTGGCCGCTGTACTGCTCGGTCAGCTGGCCGGCGCGGCGCGCCAGCAGGGCCGAGCCGGCGTTGTTCAGGTCGTCGAAGATCGCCGGGGTGAGCAGCGGTCGGGGCAGGTCGTCGGTATAGCCCATCGACAGGCCGCCCAGCGGCCGGTTCGAGCCGTTGTTGAAGCGGTCGCTCTGGTTGATGCGGGCCGAGGCCTCGATATGGTTGGGGCGGTCGTTGTCGCCCTCGCTGTAGAACAGCTGCGGCGACAGGGTCCAGGCGCCGACCGTCTTGTCCGCGCCGAACTGCAGCGTGCCGAGATCAGCCTTCTCGGGATTGGTTTCGTACCAGACCCGGGTCGAGATCGCATCGACGCTGAGGGCGTAGCGCCCGGAGCCGGCGACGGCCTCCTTGTAGCTCTTGGCGGCGCTGACATACTGGCTGAGCGTCGAGTTCTGCTGGGTCTTGGCCGAAGCGTAGGAACCGCGCAGATAGACCGCCAGCGTGTCGTCCGGACGCCAGTCGACGGTGAAGTTGCCGCCCCAGCGGGCGGTGTAGCCGTTGGAGACCCCGAAATTGGCGCCGGTCTGGGTGATGTTCTGCTCCGGATCCAGGCCGGGATAGCTGGCGCCATCCTTGTCCTTGACGAGGAAGCCCCAGCCGCCGTCGTTGCGGGCGGCCATGACGCCGGCCATCTCGCTGTTGGCGTAGTTGCGCTTGTCGTAGAAGGCGCTGGCATAGACGCCGAAGGTCTGGTCGGCCCCGAACTTCCGGGCCCATTCGCCCGACAGGCCGCCGCCCAGGCCCTTGTCGCCATAGTCGCGGGCCCGGCTCTCGACCCGGCCCGAGGCCGTGATCGAGCCCTGGAAGTCGTCGCCGTAGTCGAAGGCCGAGGGCGTGCGGAAATCGACCGTGCCGCCGATCGCGTCGCCGTCCATGTCGGCGGTCGAGGTCTTGTTCAGCAGGATGGTGTGCAGGCCCGAGGGCGGCAGCAGGCTCAGCTGGACCTGGCGGCTGTAGGGCATGCCCTGGGCCACGGTCACGCCGTTGATCATGTTGACGTTGAACTCGGCGTTCAGGCCGCGGATCGACACGAACATGCCCTCGCCGCGCGAGGCGCCGTCGATGCCGCCGAAGAAGGACGAGCCGGTGTTCATCACGTTGACGCTGGGCATCATGCCCAGGGCCTCGGCGACGTTGTGGACCGCGGTGTGCTCCAGGTCCTCGGCCGACAGGATCGCCACCGGCGTCAGGGCGTTCATCTGGGCCTTGGCCGCGTCGTTGCGCTTGGCGACGATGACCAGCGAGTCGACCGTGGTCGCGTCGGCGGCGTCGGCCGAGGGTTCGGCCGTCGGCTCGGCCGCCCAGGCCTGGCCCGCCATGAAGGCCGCCGTGGCCATGGCCCCGGCCATCAGCGCGCGTCTGCGCGTTCCAGCCCGGCGCGTGCGCTTCGACGCAGCGCCTGTGTCGATGATCCGGTGCAATAGCCCCTCCTGCGAATGAAATCCGGGGAGGCCATGACACGGCTATGTGACATTTTTCTCGTAAATCCACAAAGTTATTGCTTAGATTTGAATGATCTCCGCCAAATTGGCAAAATATCCACAAAATAGCCTCAACTTGCGATGGAAGCCGCTCTCGGGGGCAGTTCCGAGCGCGCGAGCCAGGTATCTGGCCCGCCGCCCATGCCATCTCCCCCTCGCCGCCGCCCCGGCGTACAACCACGCCATGATCCTGACCGCCATCCTCGGCCTTGCGCCGATCGTCATCGTCCTGCTGGCCCTGTCGGCGCTGTTCTCGGCCGCCGAGACCTCGCTGACCGCCGCCTCCCGGGCCCGCATGCACCAGCTGGAGCGCGAGGGCGACCGGCCGGCCAAGCGGGTCAACACGCTGCTGGCCGACCAGGAGACGATGATCGGGGCGGTGCTGCTGGGCAACAACCTGATCAACATCCTGGCCTCGGCTTTGACCACGCAGGTGCTGACCGCCGCCATCCCCGGCCCGTGGGGCGTGGCGGCGGCGACCGGGGCGATGACCGTGCTGGTCCTGGTGTTCGCCGAGGTGCTGCCCAAGACCCTGGCGATCCTGAAGTCCGACGACGTGGCCCGCTTCCTGTCGGGACCCACCCTGCTGGTGGTGCGGCTGTTCGGGCCGATCATCTACGCCATCCAGTGGGTGGTGCGGCGCACGCTGCGACTGTTCGGCGTCAAGCTGACCATGGAGGTCGACGTCCTGGCCGCCCACGAGGAGATCCGCGGCGCGGTCGAGTACCACCACTCCGAAGGCGGGGTCGAAAGCGGCGACCGGCGGATGCTGGGCGGGGTGCTGGACCTGTCGGACATGGACGTTTCCGAGATCATGGTCCACCGCAAGTCGATCACCCTGATCGACGCCGACCTGCCGATCCGCGAGCTGGTGGCCGAGGCGCTGGAGGCCCAGCACACCCGCATCCCCCTCTATCGCGACAACGCCGACAACATCGTCGGCGTGCTGCACGCCCGCGACCTGCTGCGGGCCCTGGCCGCCGCCAACGGCGCGATCGACGACATCGACGTGGCCTCGATCCAGCGCGAGCCGTGGTTCATCCCCGACACCACCAACCTGAAGGACCAGCTGAACGCCTTCCTCAAGCGGCGCAGTCACTTCGCCCTGGTGGTCGACGAGTACGGAGCGCTGCAGGGGCTGGTGACCCTGGAGGACATCCTCGAGGAGATCGTCGGCGAGATCGAGGACGAGCACGACACCAAGGTCGAGGGCCTTCGTCCGCAGGCGGACGGCTCGGTTCACGTCGACGGCCACGTCACCGTGCGCGACCTCAACCGGGCCATGGACTGGCGATTGCCGGAGGGCGAGGCGGTGACCATCGCCGGTCTGGTGATCCACGAGGCCCAGACCATCCCCGAGCCCGGCCAGATCTTCATCTTCCACCACCACCGCTTCCAGGTGCTGCGCCGCCAGCGCAACCAGATCACCGGCCTGCGGATCAGCGGGCGGCTGGACGAGAGCGCCCGGTGACGCCACTGTGTCGACAAGCCGACACGACCTGCTGATTTCGACCGCCTTAGCCTGCGAATTGGTGCGACGACCGGTTGAGCCCGGCCCGATCCCGACGCACTATGGCGTCGAGCGGAACCATCACCATGGCGACGCGTTTGTGACCGCGCCCGGACGAATGGGCGAGTGGGGGTGAACAGCTTGGCCAAGGCGACCAGTCGCGCCGAGGAGGACGAGGTCCAGGACCTTGCCGCGCGCCTCGCCGCGACCGAAACCGCCCTGGCCGAGGAGGTCCGCCGGTCCCGCGCCCTAAACCGCATCGCTGAGGCGATCGGCGCCGGCGACGACGCCGAGACCCTGGTCCAGACCGTGGTCGACGGCGGGGTCGAACTGACCGGCGCCCAGTTCGGAGCCTTCTTCTACAAGGTCGTCGACTGGGCCGGCGAAAGCTTCATGCTCTACAGCCTGTCGGGCGCGCCGCGCTCGGCGTTCGAAACCTTCCCGATGCCCCGCAGCACCGCCGTGTTCGCCCCCACCTTCGAGGGCGAGGGCGTGGTGCGGTCGGACGACATCACCCGCGACCCGCGCTACGGCCGCAACCCGCCCCACGGCGGCATGCCGGAGGGCCACCTGCCGGTGCGCAGCTACCTGGCGGTGCCGGTTATCACCCGCCAGGGCGCGGTCCTCGGCGGCCTGTTCTTCGGCCATTCCCAGCCGGCGCGCTTCGGCTCTCGCGCCGAGAGCCTGATGGTCGGCCTGGCCGCCCAGGCGGCGGTCGCGATCGAGTCCGTGCGCACCCACGAGGCCGCCCACGCCGAGCTGGCCCAGCGCCGCGACGCCGAGGAGCGCCTGAAGTTCGCGCTGGATTCCGGCCGCCTGGGCTCGTGGGAGCTGGACGTGGAGACCCGCGCCTACCTGGCCTCCGACATCTGCAAGGCCAATTACGGCCGCGGCCCCGACGAGGACTTCGGCTTCGCCGACCTGGTCGCCTCGGTCCATCCGGACGATCGCCAGCGGATGACCGCCGCCATCGAGGACGCCATCCGGCACGGGGCCGACTACGACATCGAGTACCGCGTCTGCACGCCCGGCGGCGAGGTCCGCTGGGTGCACGCCCGGGGCCGCGCCGCCCAGACCGCCGACCACGGCGGGGCCCGGCGCATGGCCGGCGTGTCGCTGGACGTCACCGAGCGCAAGCGGGCCGAGGAACGCCAGAAGCTGCTGGTCAACGAGCTGAACCACCGGGTGAAGAACACCCTGGTCTCGGTGCAGTCGATCGCCAGCCAGACCCTGCGCACCACCGACACGCCGGCGGCGTTCCGCGACGCCTTCGAGGGCCGGATCATGGCCCTGTCCCACACCCACGACCTGCTGACCCAGCAGAACTGGGCCGGCGCCAGCCTGCGCGAGATCTTCGACTTCGAGCTGGAGGCCTTCGCCGCCCGCGACCGCATCGCCTTCGACTATGCCCGCGACGTCCAGCTGAGCCCCAAGGCGACGGTCGCCCTGGGCATGGCTATCCATGAACTGGCGACCAACGCCCTGAAATACGGCGCGCTGTCGGTTCCCGGCGGCGCGGTGCGCGTGGCCTGGGGACCGGAACCCGACGCGCCAGACAGCCTGCGCCTGACCTGGACCGAGCGCGGCGGCCCGCCGGTCGTCCCGCCCCGCCGCCAGGGGTTCGGCGCGCGCCTGCTCGAAAAGGGCCTGGCGGGAGAACTGTCCGCACAAGTCGCGCTGGCCTATGATAGCCTTGGCCTCGTATGCACCATGAGGTTGCCGATCCGTGCCCTGGAGCCCTGAACAATGAAGACCCTCGCCGCCCTTAAGGTCCTGGTGGTCGAAGACGAGGCGCTGGTCTCCATGCTGGTGGAAGACATGCTCAGCGACCTCGGCTGCGTCGTCGTCGGCCCCGCCGCCGAGCTGGACGAGGCCTTGCGCCTGGCCGGCAGCGCCGACATCGACGCCGCCCTGCTGGACGTCAACCTGGGCGGTCGCCCGATCTTCCCGGTCGCCGACGCCCTGAAGGAACGCGGCGTGCCGTTCGCCTTCGCCAGCGGCTATGGCGAGGCCGGACTGTCCGAGGGCCACAGGGGCGCGACCGTGCTGCAGAAGCCATTCCGCGAAGCCGACCTGCGCAAGGTGCTGGAAGGGCTGGCGGCGCAGGCGGTCTGAGGGCCTACGGGACCCGGCTCACCTCCGCATCGGAAACACTCAGGCCGCCTGTCGCGACAGGCGCGCTGCGCCGTGATCCGACGGCGGCCCATTTCGGCAAGAAAAAAGGGCGGCGAAGTCACCTTCGCCGCCCTTCCATCGTTGATCGAGGCAGACCTTACCAGGTCTTCTCGATGGTGATGAAGCCGCGGCGTCCGCGGTAGTCATAGCCGTTCAGCGCGGCGGCGCCGACGCGGAACTGCCCCGTGGAAGCCGCCGGAGCCAGTTCGTCGAACACGTTCTGGATACCCGCCGTGATGGTGATCGTATCCATCTTCTTGCGCAGCGACATGGAGTGATAGGCGGTGAACTCGGTGTACTGCTTGTAGTACACCGGCTGTGACGAGATGCCGGCCGCCAGGTTGGCGTACCTGGAGTTGACGAACACGTCGTCGCCCTCGACTTCGGTATCCGAACCCTTGCCGATCGCATTGACCGTCCAGGCGGCGGTATAGTCGCCACGCTCGAAGCGCAGGGTCACGTCGCCGATGAAGTCGGGACCACGATAGCCATAGGTCGTGCCGTTGTAGTCATCGGTGTTCGAACCAAAGACCGTACGGACGTCCTTCAGCTGCCAGGTCAGGTTCGACGTGAAGCTGAACTGCCCCAGGCTGTTTTCGTGGTTGTACTCGATGGTCAGGTCCAGGGCGCGGTTGGTCTGCTCGGCCACGTTGACGTAGCTGTCGCGCACTTCCGTGACCTGGTGGGTCGTCGGATCCCGATCGAACTGGCCGCAGAAACCGCTGCCGCCCGGGGTCGGGGCGTTGTAGCACTCGTACAGCAGGTTCGAGGCGCCGAAGCGATCGACTTCGTTCTTGACCACGATATCGGCATAGTCGAGCGCGATGCGAAGGTCGGCGAAGCTCGGCGAGAAGATGACGCCGAACGTCTTGGCCTTCGAGGTCTCGGCCTTCAGGACGCCGGCCCCGCCGCCCGCGACGATCAGAGCCGACGAACCGGCCCCGGCGTAGTCGGGGGCGATGCCCGCGGCGGCGCAGTTGGCCTGGATGCGCGGGTTGGAGCTGGTGCTGTAGTTGATGCAGGGATCGATCGAGGTCTGGGCCAGGAAGCTGGTCTGGTTGGCCAGGTACAGCTCATACAACGCCGGGGCGCGGAACGAGGTGCCCACGCTGCCGCGCAGACGCAGCCACGGCAGCGTCTGCCAGTTCAAGCCAACCTTGTAGGTCTTGTCGCTGCCGTAGCTGCGCACGTCGGTGTAGCGGCCCGAGAGCGACAGATCCAGGCTCTCGACGCCCGGCAGACCCTTGAGCAGCGGAACGTCCAGTTCGCCGAAGGCTTCCTTGGTTTCGTCCGAGCCGAAGGTATGACCGGCGGCCGTGAGGCCCCAGTTGTTGTTGGTCACCGACTCGCGGCCCGGCTGGTCGTCCAGCTTGTCGTGGCGGAGGGTCGCGCCCAGGGCGATCCCGACCTTGCCGGCCGGCAAGGTGAAGAGTTCGCCGCTGACCGATCCTTCGACCAGATACTGTTCGTAATCGGTGTGACCCTTGTCGACGCCGAACAGGAAGGCGCGTTCGGCGTCGGTCCACTGGCCGGCCAGGACGCGCTGGCTGGTCCAGCCGATGCCGCCCGGCACGCTGCTGCACTGACCGCCGGAGATGGTGATCAGAGCCTGGTTACAGGCGGACGAGCCGATCGTGGCGGCGACGCGGTCGTTGTAGACGGAATCGACCGTATAGTCCCCGCTCGACTTCCCGTACTGGCCGTAGATGTCCCAGTCCCACGAACTCCAGAACGAGCCCAGGCCGCTGAAGTCGCCCTTAAGGCCGCCCAGGACGCGATAGTAGTCGATGTCCTGTTTGCTGTCGTAGGGCAGGGCGATGACCGGCTGGGCCCGCCAGCCGTTCGCGCCGAAGCGGTTGTTGGGGTTGCTGGCGGACACGGTCGGGAACAATTGGCGCGAGGCGTCCTGTTCCGACTTGCGCTTGTTGTACAGCGCTTCGCCGTAGAACTGGGTGTGCGCGGTCAGGTCGAAACCGCCGGTGGTGAAGAAGCTGTAGCGCTTGACCGGGCTGACGACGGTGGAACGGTCATAGTACGGCGTATCGTAGCTGGCGTAGGGATAGGTCAGCGGATAGCCGGCGCGGGCCATGCGGACCAGGTCGGCCGGGACTGCGCCGCCGTTGAGGGCGTTGCCCTGGGCGAAGGTCGGAGGAGTCAGCCCCGACGGCAGGTACATGAAGTTGCCCAGCGACGAACCCGCGGCGTTGACCACGGTCGCGTAGGCGTTGGACATGTTGTAGCACTTGTAGTCGCCGTTCAGGCCCTTGTAGTCGATCCGGTCGCCGGTTTCGGGATTGAACAGATAGTCTTCGGCGCAAGAGGTGTTCTTGCGGTCGGAGCGGCGCAGCGCCTTGGCTTCGTAATAGTTGGCCGCGACGCTGATGTAGCCGCGGTCGAACGTCTTACCCCAGGCGCCGTCGACGGTGTAGGTCTGGCCGCCGGTCTTGAACGGGACGTTGGCGTTGACGGTCACCTTGCCGCCATCGAGATTGGTCTTGCTGATGAAGTTGACCACGCCGGCCACGGCGTCGGAGCCGTAGATCGACGACGCGCCGTCCTTGAGGATTTCGACGTGATCGATCAGCGAGGCCGGAACGGTGTTCAGGTCGATCGGGCCGACGGTGCCGCGCACGCCCGACGGCGGCAGGCGGTGACCGTTGAACAGGACCAGGGTGCGGTTGTCGCCCAGGCCGCGCAGCGAGACGGTGTTGACGCCCGGACCACCGGTGGCGACGTAGCCGGTCAGTTCGTTGTTGGTCTGCGAAGCGCCGCCCGTGACCGCGGACTGCTGAAGGATTTCGGTGGTGTCGGTCAGCCCCTTCAGGGCCGATTGCTCGCTCGTGATCACCTGGATCGGCGACGGGCTGGTGAAGGCGTTGCGCTTGATGCGCGAGCCGGTGACGACGACGGCTTCAACCTCGGCCTCTTCCTTCGAAGCGGTGGTCGAGCTGGTCGGCGCAGGCTGGCTTTGAGCCCAGGCGGTCGAAGCGGTCATAGCCGCGAAACCCGCGATCATGGACGTGCAAAGCAAGAGCTTACGTTGTTGCATTTTGTTGTTGGATCCCCTGTCCCGATTTCGAAACGATGGGCAGGCCAGGCCATGCCATTACCGTTTGGTCATGATTGGTAACAGGTTCACTGCCGACCTCAACGCGCGACGCGTTTTGGCCGCATTTCCCCGCGGGGGCGTAACAATCTGGTCACAGTTCACACAACGACCGGCCACGGCAGCTATTTTTTTGCGCAATGTCTCGCGGCAAGTTTTTCTATGTATCGGCGTTTTTCAGGGAATGAGCACCACCCCTTCGCCAGTTAGATCGACGACCAACCCCCTCTTTCCAAGAGATAACGAATTTGTTTCCACGGTCTACGCTCAAAGAATGGGAAGTTTTTCCGGCCTAAATTCTAGGCGCTTCGCCACATTCCGCCACTTTCTTAGGTTGTGCTTGGCGAAATACGCCTATAGTTAAGCGTTGGCTAGAACTATAGCTAAGCGGCTGCTGCGCCCGGCGAGGCCGCCCGATCATCCTCCTTTACCCCTCTTGGAACGAAGCTAGGGTGGTCGGCGAACCACGAACCTTGGGGGCTTCTTCAGATGTTGAGAACTTTGCTGGCGGCGACCTTCGCTGCCGGAGCGTTGGCGACCTTTGTTCTCTCGCCGGCTTCCGCTCAACCCAAACCGCCCACGTCGGCGGAGTGGGCCAAGCGTCCGGCCCTGACCTCGGTGAGCATCTCGCCGGACGGCAAACATTTGGCGGGCGTCTCATCGCCGGACGGCGAGAAGACGATCATTTCGGTCTGGAACATGGGCAACATGTCCGAGCCGCCGAAGACGATCGGCGCGCCGCCGCGCTCCTGGTTCACGGGCGTGAGCTTCCTCAAGAACGACCGCCTGATGGTGTCCGTCGTCCAACCCTACGAATCCGGAGAGGAAAAGCGCTACATCGGCCGGGCGTTGATCGTCGGACTGGACGGCGGCAACGTGATGACCACCACCGGCAGTCGAGATCAGTTTTCCCGGGGCGGGGCGGAGGTGCTCGACAACCTGCCGCTGGACCCCAAGAACATCCTGATCAGCATGGCCCAGAACGCCAGCGACGCGGGCGGCGCGACCTACAAGCTCGACATCTATACCGGCTCCACCCAGAAGGTGCTTCAGGAGTCCGACAAGTTCTCCAACGTCCAGACCGATCTGGCCGGCGACGTGCGGGCGCGCAACTCTGTCGGCTTCGACGGCGGCCGCGTCTATATCGCCCAGTGGATGCGAAACCCGGACAGCGGCGCCTGGGAAGAGCATTTTCGGTCCTACGCGAAGGACCGCGGGCTCCAGGTCGTCATCGGCTTCTCCCAGGACAAGAACGTCGCCTACCTCCTGACCAGCAAGGATCGCGACAAGGCGGCGATCGTCGAATACGACATCAGGGCGCGCAAGGTTCTGGACGAAGCGTTCTCCCACAAGCTGTTCGACGCCACGGGGATCGTGCAGTCGCACGCGTCGGGCGCCGGCTATGGCGAGCTTCTGGGCTTCACGTTCGGCGGTCCCGGTCGCCAGACCTACTGGCTGGACCCCGCGCTCAAGGCGGCGGAAGACCAGGCCCGGAAAGCTCTGGAATACACCTCCGTCAAGACCGCATGGACCGACATCGCCAGCGGCGAGAAGGCGAACGTCACCTATGCCGACGGCGCCGACGTGCGCCTGGCCGACTGGTCCGACGACCGCACGCGCTTCGTGGTCGTCCGCAGCGGGCCGAAGGTGGCGACCGAGTACTATCTGATCGCCAATGGCCAGATCAAACTCCTGGCGCGCTCGCGTCCGTGGATCAACGCCGACGCGCTGGGCGACATGCGGGTCGTGGAATACCCCGCGCGCGACGGCCTGCTGATCCCCGCCTTCATGACCACGCCGTCCAAGGCGCTCTATGGCGAAGGGCCGTACCCGACCATCATCCTGCCCCACGGCGGGCCATGGGGCCGCGACCAGCTGGCCTGGGATTCCTCCGGCTGGGTGCAGTATTTCGCCGCCCACGGCTACGCGATCCTGCAGCCGCAATTCCGCGGCTCCGAAGGCTGGGGCCAGAAGCTCTGGCGCTCGGGCGACGGTGAATGGGGCCAGAAGATGCAGGACGACAAGGACGACGGCGCCAAGTGGATGATCCAGCAGAAGATCGCCGATCCGTCCCGGATCGCCATGCACGGCTTCTCCTATGGCGGTTACGCCGCCATGGCCGCCGCGGTCCGCCCCGAAGGCCTGTACCGGTGCGCTATCGCCGGAGCGGGCGTCTCGGACCTGGCGCTGATCAAGCAGGGCATGCTGACCAACAGCCGCTGGGGCAAGGAATACCAGGAGCCCACCATTGATGGTCTCAGCCCCATCAAGAACGCCGACAAGGTGTCGATCCCGATCCTGCTCTATCACGGCGACCGCGACCTTACGGTGCCGATCAATCATTCGGAGCGGTTCGCGGCGGCTCTCAGGTCGGCCGGCAAGGACGTGACCTTCGTGAAGATCCCCGATCTGTCGCACAGCTCGGGCGACACGCCGGCCCTGCAGGTTCGGGAACTGACCGTCATCGGGGATTTCCTGAAGACCAAATGCGGCATGTGAACCGTCGCTTCATGACCTGACAGGGGCGGCTTCGGCCGCCCTTTTCTTGCGCGGCTTCGCTGCGCCCTACCCCAGGTCCCGCGGGCCGAACGAGTCGGGCAGCAGGCTCCAGAACGGCGTGCGGCGGGTGGCCTTGCCGTCCTGGACGGAAACGACCTCGCAGGCGTCGGTGGCGAACTCGGCGATGCGCTGGCGGCAGGCGCCGCAGGGCTGGACCACGGCGTTGGAACCGGCGGCGATCAGCACCTTGGCGATGCCGCGCCCGCCGGCCGTGACCATGGCCCCGATCGCCGTCTGCTCAGCGCAGGTGCCGGACGGATAGGCGGCGTTCTCGACATTGACCCCCAGGTGGGCGCGGCCGTCCGCGTCGATCACCGCGGCGGCCACGGTGAAGTTCGAATAGCGGGCGTAGGACCGCGCCAGCAGGGCCGGCAAGGCGGCGGCCAGGGCGGCCTCGCTGTCCTCGTCCAGGAAGATCGGGATGGGGGGAGATGTCTCGGTTGCGCTCATGCCGGCCTCTTCGCCGGCGGAATCCGCGTCGTTGCGGGATCGCGCCGGGCGGAGAGGCAATCAGTCGCGGGCCGCCCTGGCAAGCCCGTTTTCGCGGGCCGGATCACGCCTCGCCCGGCGCCTTGGCGACGATCGACAGGGCGTGGACCGGACCCGCCATCTCCTCCGCCAGGGCCTGGAAGATCAGCCGCTGGCGGGCCACCCGGGCCTTGCCGGCAAAGGCCTGGGCCTCGATCAGCAGGTTGAAGTGGCTCTCCCCGCCCTCGCGGTGTCCGGCGTGACCGTGGTGGCGGTCGCTGTCGTCGACGATCTCCAGCCGCGTGGGCGAGAAAGCGGCGGTCAATTTGGCGGCGATGGCGTCGGCGATAGCGCCCATGGCGGGTTCCTTGCTTGTCAATCCTTGAACGGAAATAGCTGCGGCTTACTCTAAGCGCCATGAGCGCCGACTTCGAATATCGCCCCAAGTTTTTCGACATCCGTGTCCGCCCCCCGAAAACGGCCGAGGAGGCGGCTCGGGAGAACGACGTCTACGCCCTGAAACCGGGCGAGGTGCGTTGCGACCACCCCGAGTGCCGCTCGGCCGCCACGGCCAAGGCGCCCAAGTCGCGCGACATGCCGGGCGTCTACTACAATTTCTGCCAGCGCCACGCGGCCGAGTACAACAAGAACTGGAACTTCTACGCCGGCATGAGCGAGGGCCAGATCCGCTCGCAGCAGGAGCAGGAGAAGATGACCGGCGGCCGGCCGACCTGGTCGATGAAGGCCGACAGCCGCTCGCGCGAAGCCGCCGCCGCCGCCGCCCGCGACGCCCGCCACCTGAACGACCCGTTCGGGCTGTTCCGCGCCGAGAAGCGCAGGGCCGAGTCGGCCCAGGCCGCCGCCGGCCGCAGCCTGGGCAAGCTGGAACGCCAGGCCCTGGCCGACCTAGACCTGGAGGCCGGCGCCGACGGCCCGGCGATCCGCGCCCGCTACAAGGACCTGCTCAAGCGCTGCCACCCCGACATGAACGGCGGCGACCGCAGCGCCGAGCACAAGCTGCAGCGGGTGATCAAGGCCTACAAGACCCTGCAGAAGTCGGGGCTGGCGAAGTAGGGGTCGAAATCCGACCTTCCCTCCCCTTTATGGGGAGGGGGGACCAGCGAAGCTGGTGGGTGGGGCTTCACCACCGCCAAAAACGCTCTGCACCGAACCCCACCCGACCCGCTACGCGGGCCACCCTCCCCATAAACGGGAAGGAATGGTGGCTTGGTCATGCCGACGGGGCCGTTGGTCTTCCGCCCCGCCGCTCCCACGCCCAGGCCGCCACCCAGCAGGCCATGGCCCAGGCCGCGCCCAGGCTCCAGCCGGCCAGGACGTCGCTGGTCCAGTGGACGCCCAGATAGATCCGCGACGCCCCGACCAGCAGGCTGAGCAGCACCGCCGCGCCCAGGGCCAGGGCCTTGACCCGTCGGCGCGGCGCGAACCGGGCCGCCAGGGCGCCCAGGGTCAGGAACACCACGGCCGACAGCATGGCGTGGCCGGACGGGAAGCTGGGATTGGCCGCCTCGACCGCGCGATAGACCAGCTCGGGCCGCTCGCGCCCGAACAGGTGCTTCAGGCCCTGGCTGATCGCCACCCCGCCCCCGGCCCCGACCAGCACCACCAGGGCCTCGCTCCAGCGCCGCAGGCTCAGCATCAGGGCCAGGGCCAGGACCACCACCAGGCCCAGCACGGTGATCGAGCCCAGGGCGGTGACGTCGGCCGCCGCCACGTGCAGCCACTTGGGGCCGATCAGGCCGTTGGGGTCGCCGGGCAGCCGCAGGGCCTTGAGCACGGCCAGGTCGAAGGCGGCGGTGTCGCCCTCGGCCACCTCGTCGGACAGCGCCAGGAAGGCCAGGGCCCCGCCCGCCAGCACCAGCAGGGCCGCCACCGCGCCCAGCTCCATTCGCGCCGCGGCCAGCAGTCGCGGCAAATCCCGGCGAGGTTGAAAGGCGGAAAAACGCATCATGGCAAGTGAACGCACAAACTTCGATTCCGCGCCACGCCAGTATTCCAGAGCTGGGCCAAATGTTGCACCCCGGAAATACGATGAACCATTCCTGACCAGCGCCGTTCATGTCCAGTCCAAACCCCATTCGCTAGTGTCGGACTATCGAAGAGGTTCGGCGGTGTCGGACCGCCACCAATAGGAAAGGACCTCATCATGAAGCGTCTGATCATCACCACCCTGGCCGCGACCCTGCTGGCCGGCACGGCCCTGTCGGGTACGGCCATGGCCGCCGGACAGCGCTATGACGACCACGACCGCGGCCGCTACGACCAGCGTCACGACGACCGCCGCGACGACCGCCACGACGACCGCTACGATCGCCATGACCGCCGCGACTACGGCCACAGCCGCCGGGAAGCCGCCCACGAGCGCCGCGACTATCGTCGCTGGGAACGCGGCCAGCGCCTGGACGCCCGCTATCGCGACAACCGCTACTATGTCAGCGACTGGCGCCGCCACGGCCTGCGCGCCCCGCCCCGCGGCTATCGCTGGCAGCGCGTGGACGACAACTACATCCTGGCCGCCGTGGCCACCGGCCTGATCGCCTCGGTGATCATCGCCAACCACTAGGTTCTCCCCCCGGGAGGACCGCACCACGCGCCCCGGACGGCTCACGCCGCCCGGGGCGTCGTGTTTTTTCCACGCGGGACTGGCCTTCGCCCTTCCCCTCCCCCACGTCAAAGCGGTAAGCGGGAGGCATCATGCCCGACCTGACCGACAGCCACGCCGCCGATCCCCTGATCACCCTGGCCCCCGACAAGTGGGTCACGCTTCGCGACGCGTTCGGCGTCGACAGCGACATGAAGGTCCCGGCCTTCAGCCATCGCGACGCCCACGTGCCGGAGATCGACGGCGCCTACAGGTTCGACCCGCAGACGACCAAGGCCATCTGCGCCGGCTTCGCCAACGACCGCCGGGTGATGGTCCAGGGCTATCACGGCACCGGCAAGTCGACCCACATCGAGCAGATCGCCGCCCGGCTGAACTGGCCGCTGGTGCGGGTGAACCTGGACAGCCACGTGTCGCGGATCGACCTGGTCGGCAAGGACGCCATCGTCCTGAAGGACGGCAAGCAGGTCACCGAGTTCCGCGAAGGCATCCTGCCCTGGGCCCTGCAGCGCCCGATCGCCCTGGTGTTCGACGAATACGACGCCGGCCGCCCCGACGTGATGTTCGTCATCCAGCGCGTGCTGGAGGCCGGCGGCAAGCTGACCCTGCTCGACCAGAACCGGGTGATCCGAGCCAACCCCTATTTCCGGCTGTTCTCGACGACCAACACCATCGGTCTGGGCGACACGACGGGGCTCTATCACGGCACCCAGCAGATCAACCAGGGCCAGATGGACCGCTGGAGCATCGTCACGACGCTGAACTACCTCGACCACGACGTCGAGGCCGGCATCGTCCTGGCCAAGAACCCGTCCTACGACACCCCGGAAGGCAAGCGCACCCTGGCCGCCATGGTCCGCGTCGCCGACATGACCCGCAACGCCTTCATGAACGGCGACATCTCGACGGTCATGAGCCCACGCACGGTGATCACCTGGGCCCAGAACGCCGAGATCTTCGACAAGGACATCGGCCTGGCCTTCCGCCTGACCTTCCTGAACAAGTGCGACGAGCTGGAGCGGCCGACCGTGGCCGAGTTCTTCCAGCGCGCGTTCGGGACCGACCTGCCGGAGAGCGCGGCGCGGGTGAAGGTGGCTTAGGGACGCTCTCCTCCCCCGCAACGCGGGGGAGGTGGCGCGGCGCGGATACGCGACGTGACGGAGGGGGCGTCAGGCGCTGGCCGCCTCGTCCGCGACGACGCCCCCTCCGTCGGCTTCGCCGCCACCTCCCCCGTTTCACGGGGGAGGAGAAAGACACGACCGCTCCGTTCAAGACTTCCCGCTTGGAACCGTGGCCTTCGAGGCGCAGTTTCCTTGAGCCACACTGAACGGAGCCGTCCCATGACCGACATCACCTACACCATCGTCGAACACGACGGCGGCTGGGCCTACAAGGTGGGCGATGTGTTCTCCGAGACCTTCAGGACGCACGACGCGGCCCTGCACGCCGCCCAGCGCGCGGCCGGCGAGCAGCGGGTGGCCGGCGACGACACCGGCATCTCCTACGAGGACGACCGCGGCCAATGGCGCGACGAGCTGTCGGCGGGGGATGACCGTCCGGTCACCCACGTCGTCGACGGCAAGAAATAGCCCTCGGCGGGGACGCGCACGCACGGCAAGGCGTTGGCCGGCGCGCAGGGCGCCGACTGTGCGTGCGTGTCCCCACCGGACCCGCTGAGTCCGGTGCTGAAGTCCCATGACGCCGTGGGTGGCGTTGGGGACATGCACTCACCCGACGGCCGTGGATCGATCCGCAAGGCCTTGCCGTGAGTGCACGTCCCCGGCTTGCGCTCGGCGTTCAGCGGACAAACCCTCAGGATTTCAACGCCCTGAACTTTCTCGACCCGATTTGATCCTCCCCCTCCCAGACCGCCCGTATCCTGTACCCACCTCGTCGCAGGGAAAGGGCGCATGGCCAGCGACCGATGCGGCGGCGGGGGGCGATCGAGCGGGAAGCTCCGTCGGCGGTCCTTATGGACCAAACCTCGCGTCTCTGGAGCCGGTCGGGCCTGGAACACAAAAACGACGTGGCGCGAGGGCTGGCGGAGCAACAGGCGGGCGGTGACGCGCTCGCGGTCCGGGACCGGGGTTCGTTGACCTGGCCCGCCCGTCGGAGGCTTCAAGGCGGCGAGGTCCGAACAGGGCTCAGCGCCGCGGGCTTCCGGATAACGGTCGCGCGGAGCGATCGGGCTTCGTCGAAAACGGTTACTACTTCAAACACTCCGGACGATGTCCGGCGCTCCGCGTCCCTTTCCATACCTTCAGCGGCCAGTCGCGTGAGGCGGCCAAGCCGCGCCAGTCAGATCCTCCCCCTGTGGGGGAGGTGTCGGCGAAGCCGACGGAGGGGGGAGTGATCGGCCGATGGCCCGTTCTACGATCTTCGACCCCAAAACTCCCCCCACCGGCCTTCGGCCGCCTCCCCCACGGGGGGAGGATCTTGGAAAAGGAAACCCCCATGGTCCAGCCCCGCTCCAAACGCATCCGCCCGGTCCGGCTCCAGCGCGCGAGGCGCGCCTACATCCGCGCCCGGTTCAAGGTCGGCTTCATCCGGGCGGCGATCGCCAAGATGGCCCAGGTCCAGCGCGACCACCCCCGTGACGCCGATCAGGCCGTCCTCTGGCTGCCCCGCTGGGTGCGCCAGATGGCGCTGGACGGCGTCGAGCCGCCCGAGCCGGACATGTGGGCCTTCTACTGGCGGGGGCGGGGCCAGAAGAACCGGGGCGACCCTACCCTCCTCGCCGCAACCGCTCGCGATACGCCCCCGAGCTCGCCACATAGCCCTCGGCGTCGCCATAGGCCTGGAAGTCGCGGTAGCGGTCGTGGCTGCCCTTGACCTTCAGGGCGTGCTTGATCGGGCACCAGTACTGCTCGGTCCGGGCGGTGATCTCGCGGGCGTAGGCGATGACGCCGTTGCCGTAGCCGCAGAACACGCAGTTGAGCTTCTGCACCAGGTTCAGATAGCCCAGCCGATGGCGGTCGATGACAACATAGTCTCGTCTGCGCACCCGCACGACGCCCCAGGCGGTGAAGCAGCCCAGCTGGTAGAGGCTGACGCTGAGGTCCAGGACCATCAGCGGCAGGGCCATGCCGTAGATCAGCGGCATGGTCAGCAGGGTCGGCCACGGGGTGCGGGCCAGGTGCAGGCCCTTGCGGTGCGCCTTCTGGCGGCGCAGGGCGTCGGCCTTGAAACAGGGCTTGCCGGCCTCGATCACCAGGCCGGCGGCGGCCGCCCGCTCGGCGTCGCGGGCGGCGAAGGCGGCCTCGACCTGCGCCTCCACGGCGCGCAGGCGATCGATCAGCTGTTCGAGGGTTTCGGCCATGGGGAACTCCGCTTGGCCACGAGCATGGGGCGAGTCGGGGTCCGTGGGGACGCGCCTGAAGGGTGGGGCCTTTTCGGGCGGTCGCGGAACGCGCTAGGGTCGCCGAATGCGTCACCTGGTCCCGAGCTCCCGCCGCCTGGTCCCGATCCTGCTGGTCGCCCCCCTGCTGGTCGTCCCCTTGGGCCTGATGGCCTGCTCCCGCACCGACGACCGGGCCCACGACCCGGCGGCCGGCGACAGCCAGACGCCGATCGCCCAGCAGGACGCCGCCCCCGTCGCCGGCGCCCCCACCACCCTCAAGCCCGGCCTGTGGAAGACGGTCACCCAGACCCCGGCCGGTCCCGAGACTTCGACCCAGTGCGTGGGCCAGGGCTTCGATCCCGGGGCGGAGGCGGCCCGCAAGGTCTCGCCCTGCGGCAGCCCCACGGTCACCCGCACGGCTGACGGCTTCCGCCTGGACCACGCCTGCCAGAAGGACCACATCGACTACGCCCTGACGGGCCGGGTCAGCGGCGACTTCACGACCACCGCCACCACCGACCTGGAACTGGTCGTCTCGGCCTTCGGCCGCAAGCAGACCCTGCGCATGAAGGCGGTCAGCACCTATCGGGGCCCCTGCGAGCCGGGCGCCCCGATCGCGGGGCAGGACGCGGCGAAACCCCCCGCTTCATAAGGGGCGAAACCACCTCAGCGCGAAGCTGTGGCATGGCGGCCACGGCGGCCGACGATCGCACGAAACGACCCGACCCGGGGGAACGGTCGGCCGCGGCCCCGCCTTCTAGTTGGGAGGGCCGGCGCCGCGTCCGGAGGCCGCCCGAGGAGTGACGACGCCATGACCGGTCCGCTATTGACCCTCGTCCCCGAACAGGCCCCCCAACTGGCCGACGCCGTCGAGGTCTACGATCTCGGCCGCGGCCCCGAGACCGCCACCCAGCGCATCCGGCGCCTGCAACGCGAGGCGCGGCTGCTGGCCCGCGAGCAGATCGAGGCCCTGGCCCGCGACCTGGAGGGCCTGGGCCAGCGGGCCCTGGAGATCGCCGACGGCGGCGACGCCTACGCGGTCGGGGTGCGCGAAATGGCCTCGCGCCTGGCGACCGACCTGCCTCAGAAGTCGCAGAGCCTGCTGGCCATCCTCAGCCGTTCGGGCAAGGACTAGGCGAAGCGGCGGGGCGGGTCCGGCGAGGCTGGTCAAACCGTCACATCGGCGCGCTAGATGGCCGCCATGACCCTGCTGACCCGACGCGCCCTCGCCACTCACACCATGGCCACCGCCGCCTTGGCGGGCACCTTGACCTCCGGCCTGAGCTTCGCGGCCGCCCCGAGACGGCCGATCGTCATCGCCCACCGCGGCGCCTCAGGGCTGCGGCCCGAGCACACGGGGCTGGCCTACGACCTGGCCATCGACCAGGGCTGCGATTTCATCGAGCCCGACCTCGTCCCGACCAAGGACGGCCACCTGGTGGCCCGGCACGAGAACGAGATCGGCGGCACGACCGACGTCGCCTCGCGTCCCGAATTCGCCGACCGCAAGGCGACCAAGACCATCGACGGCCAGCAAGTGACCGGCTGGTTCACCGAGGACTTCACCCTGGCCGAGATCAAGACCCTGCGGGCCCGCGAACGGCTGCCGCAGCTGCGTCCCGGTAACGCCAAATACGACGGCCAGGCCCAACTGCTGACGTTCGACGAGGTGGTGGCCATCGCCAAGGCGGGCAGCCGGCGCACCGGCCGGACGATCGGCGTCTATCCCGAGATGAAGCACCCCAGCTACTTCGCCGGGATCGGCCTGCCGCTCGAGGACCGCCTGGTCGCCCTGCTGAAGAAGAACGACCTGGACTCCGCCACCGCCCCGGTCTTCGTCCAGTGCTTCGAGGTCACGCCGCTGAAGAGGATCCGCGCCCGGACCAAGGCGCGGCTGGTGCTGCTGACCGCCAGCGAGGGCGGCCCGGCCGACCTGCCGAACGTCACCTACGCCCAGCTGTGCAGCCCGTCCGGCCTGAAGGACGTGGCGCTCTACGCCGACGGCCTGGGGCCGGAGAAGACCCAGATCGTGCCGCAGGACGCGACCAGCCTGCTGCCGGCCACTACGCTGGTGAAGGACGCCCATGCCGCCGGCCTGGTCGTCCACCCCTGGACCGTGCGGGCCGAGAACTACTTCCTGCCGTCGTCCCTGCGCCGCGGCGACGCGGCCGCCGCCGACTACCTGGCCCAGCCGGGCGAGGTCGCCGCGGTGTTCAAGGCCCTGTACGCGGCGGGCGTCGATGGCCTGTTCAGCGACTTCCCGGGCCTGGCGGTGGCGGCGCGGGGCTAGGGGCGCTCTTGCGGCGATCAGCGGCGCAAGGCAGCGTGCACGCCCGTTTCGACTGGACGCGCTTCCATGATCCTTCGCCTCGCCGCCGCGACCGCCGCCTTCGCCTTGTTCGCCGCTCCGGCGTTGGCCGCTCCCGAGGGCGCCAAGCTGGACGTCATCGCCAAGGACTTCGTGCGGCTGACTCTGGAAGCCGGCGAGCGCGAGCCGGGCTATGTCGACGCCTATTACGGGCCCGCCGAATGGGCGACCGCGGCCAAGGCCAAGCCGCGCGAGGTCCCCGCCCTGCGCGCCGAGGCCGACCGCCTGGCCGCCGCCCTGAAGGCGGTCGACGGCAAGGCCCTGGGCCCCGACGAGCTCCGCCGCAAGGCCTTCCTGGCCGGCCAGGTCAAGGCCGCCCAGACCCGCCTGGCCATGCTGGCGGGCGTCAAGTTCAGCTTCCAGGACGAGGCCGAGGGCCTGTTCGGGGTGCGCCCGCCGATCAAGCCGCTGGCCGCCTACGACCCGATCCTGGCCAGGATCGACAAGCTGGTCCCCGGCCAGGGCGACCTGGCGACCCGCGTCTCGGCCTTCCAAGCCCGCTACACCATTCCCAGGGACCGGCTGGAGCCGGTGATGAAGGCGGCGATCGCCGAGTGCAAGGCGCGGACGGAGGCCCACATCGCCCTGCCCCAGGGCGAGCGCTTCGATCTCGCCTTCGTCACCAAGAAGCCCTGGAGCGGCTACAACTGGTACAAGGGCGGCGCCCACAGCCTGATCGAGGTCAATACCGACCTGCCCACTCCGATCAGCCGCGCCGTCGACCTGGGCTGCCACGAGGGCTATCCCGGCCACCATGTGCTCAACGCCCTGCTGGAAGAAAAGCTGACCAAGGCCAAGGGCTGGGTCGAGTTCAGCGTCTATCCGCTGTTCTCGCCGCAATCGCTGATTGCCGAGGGCTCGGCCAACTACGGCATCCGCCTGGCCTTCCCGGGCAAGGAGAAACTGGCCTTCGAGCGCCGCACGCTCTACCCGCTGGCCGGCCTGGACCCGGCCACGGCCGCCACCTACGACGCCCTGACCACCGCCACCGCCGACCTGGCCAGCGTCCAGAACACCATCGCCGACCTCTACCTGTCGGGAAAGCTGGACAAGGACGCCGCCGTCGCCGCCCTGGCCAAGTACGCCCTGACCTCGCGCGCCAAGGCCGAGAAGTCGCTGAGCTTCATCGAGGCCTACCGGAGCTACGTGATCAACTACAACCTCGGCCAGGACATGGTCCGCGCCCATGTCGAACGCGCCGGCCCGTCGCAGGACGCGCGATGGAAGCGGATGGAGGCGGTGATCTCGCAACCGACCACGCCGGCGGATCTGGCGAAGTAGGCCGGCTAGGCCCGGGGCGCCAGCACGTGCCCCTCGTCCGGCCCCGCCTCGCCGGCGACCACGGCCGCATAGGCCCGCGCCATCGCCTCGGGTCCCACGCCCTCGATCACCCGCAGCCAGCGCGGCGCGTCGGCGGCGAAGGGGGCCCAGGCGGCGTCGTGGCGCTGGTCCAGCCCGCCCGGCCCCCAGTCGGCGGCGCGCTTGCGGATGCGGTCGGGGGCGAAGAAGAAGATCGGCTTAGGCCCGGGCAGGCGACCGCCGCTGGGTCCGGCCTGCCAATGGGTGCCGCCGACCACGCAGGAATAGGCCAGGGCGTCGCCGAACCGCTCGTGCACGGCCCGCCGCAACGGCGCGTCCCCCGCGAAATCGACCAGCACCGCCGGTTCCTCGATCGGCGCGTCGATAACCGCGTCGTAGGTCACGACCTGATCGTAATAGCCCAGGCCCTCGACGAAGGCGGCGTTGCGCGCCGAGGTCAGGCCGACCACGCGCGCCTGGCCCCGCTGCTTGAGCTGGAAGGCCAGGCTGATCGCGGTCTTCGACGAGGCGCTGGTCAGCAGCACCGACCGCGCCCCGAACAGGGCGTTCTCGTCCAGGAAATCCTCGATCAGGAAGCCGGTGACGAACAGCGGCCGCAGCAGGGCCTGGTAGTCCTCGGCCGGGCTGGCCGCGCCCACCGCCTGATACTGGTTGTAGACCGGCGGCAGGTCGGCGCGATGCGGGGCGGTGTCGGCGAAGCCCGTCCGGGTCTTGCGCGGCGTCACCGTCAGGTGGGTCGACATCGGATAATAGCCGTAGAACCGTTGGCCGACGGTCAGGTCCGGATGGGCCGAGGCCTCGACCCGGGCGTGGCCCCAAACCGGGATCCGCCCCCAGCCCTCCGGCCCGGGAAAGAAGTCCCAGTAGCGCATCTGGTCGCCGAACACCGCGTAGGTGATGTTGTTGGCCGTCAGGGCGAAGCGCTCGATCGCCAGCCGCGCCTGGCCTTCGGCCAGCGGGGGCGGATCCAGGCTCAAGACCTTGGCCTGGCGCAGGTCGGTCTTGTCGACCAAGAAATCCCAGTCCGCCATCGTCGTTGCTCCTCTGCTGGCGGCCAACTTAGCGCCGCCCCATGACAGAACGTCAAACATTTGTATGAAGCACGATCGGCCGCCAAGGCTTGCGGCGCGGGGGGAAGCGGTCCAAGTCGGGGCCAGCCCAGTCTTGCCTCTCCTCGCGCCCGGGACCCCGCCATGACCGACACGCCCCTGCCCTTGCGCCACTTCCTGCTGGCCCTGGCCGTGGTGGCGGTGTGGGGGACGAACTTCGTGGTCATCCGCGTGGCGCTGGACCACCTGCCGCCGCTGCTGTTCGCCACCCTGCGCTTCACCCTGGTGCTGCTGCCGATGGTGTTCCTGGTCAAGCGCCCGAAGGTGTCCTGGGCCAATCTGGCGGCCTATGGCGTGCTGATCGGGGCCGGGCAGTTCGGCCTGCTGTTCGTGGCCATGAAGGGCCACATCTCGCCGGGCCTGGCCTCGCTGGTGGTGCAGACCCAGGTGTTCTTCACCATCGGCATGGCCATGAAGATCAGCGGCGAGAAGGTGCAGCCGTTCCAGGTCGCGGCCCTGCTGCTGGCCGCCTCGGGCATCGTGCTGATCGCCGCCCATGGCGGCGGGGCCGCCACGCCGCTGGGCGTGCTGCTGATCCTGCTGGCCGCCGCCAGCTGGGCCGGCGGCAACATCGTCGCCCGCCAGGCCGGCACGGTGAACATGCTGGCCTATGTGGTCTGGGCCAGCCTGTTCTCGATCCCGCCGCTGTTTTTGATGTCGCTGTGGCTGGAGGGCTGGCCGGCCATGGTGGCCGGCGTGAGAAACGCCGACGCCCTGACCTGGGGCGCGGTGGCCTGGCAGGCGGTGGGCAACACCATGTTCGGCTATGCGGCCTGGGGCTGGCTCCTGGCCCGCCACCCGGCCGCCACCGTCACGCCCATGGCCCTGCTGGTGCCGGTGTTCGGCATGGGCGCCTCGGCGATCCTGCTGCACGAGAGCCTGCCCGGCTGGAAGCTTCTGGCCGCGGCGCTGGTGCTGGCCGGGCTGGCGGTGAACATGTTCTGGCCGAAGGTGCGGATGCGGTTTCTGGCGCCGGTTTGAGGTGGGGAGCCTGTGATCATGAACATCGATCGACGCAGCGTCCTGGGATTTGGCGCCCTGCTGGCGCTCGGAAGCGCCGGCGCCGCACGGGCGACCACCTACATGCGGCCAGATTACTATGTCTATTTCGAGCATACCTCGGATGTGTTGCCTCCCACAGCGCTCCGGGTGATCGATGAAACGAAACCCATGTTCGACAGCTGGGCCGCCGAATCCAAGCAGCCCGCCCGCTTTCTCCTCTCCGGATCGATTGACGGAGCCGAGGCCGGCGGACACCTCCAGGACCTAATGGCCCGGCGTGTCGAGGCGGTCAGGAAAGCCCTCGTGGAGCGAGGCGTCAATCCGGCCCAGATCTCCACCGCGCCCCGGTATGACGGCGAGTTCGCGTGGTTCAGAAACGGTGAAGTCCAGCCGCTCGCCCGAGCGGTGCATATTCAACTGCCATGAACGGCGATCGCCTCACCGAGGGCGGTTATCCACAAACTCGATCCAGCTTGGGACGAACTGATCATCCGGCGTGCGAAATCCGCCGGCTCGGCCTATGTTTGATCCCCTAATCCGCCATGCGTTTCGACGACCACTTCCTCGACGAACTGAAGACCCGTCTTCGCCCTTCCGACGTGATCGGAAAGTCGGTGAAGCTGCGGCGGCAGGGGCGCGAATATGCGGGGCTGTCGCCGTTCACCAAGGAGAAGAGCCCGTCGTTCTTCGTCAATGACGACAAGGGTTTCTATCACTGCTTCTCCAGCGGCAAGCACGGCGACATCATCTCCTACCTGCAGGAGACCGAGCGGCTGACCTTCACGGAAGCCGTCGAGCGGCTGGCGGCCGAAGCGGGCATGGCCCTGCCCGAGCCCGACGCCCGCGCCGCCCAGGACGACAAGAAGCGCGCCACCCTGACCGACTGGATGGAGCTGGCCGCCGCCTGGTTCGAGAGCGAGCTGCGCCGCCCGGTCGGCCAGGCGGCTCGCGACTACCTGGCCCGCCGCGCCCTGCCCGAGGACCAGTGGAGCCGCTTCCGCATCGGCTTCTCGCCGAACGGCCGCACGGCCCTGAAGGACTATCTGGTCGCCAAGGGCGCCAAACCGGCCGAACTGGTCGAGGCGGGCCTGCTGATCGCCCCGGAGGACGGCGGCCAGCCCTATGACCGCTTCCGCGACCGCATCATCTTCCCGATCACCGACACCCGGGGCCGGGTGGTGTCGTTCGGCGGCCGGGCCATGGATCCGCAGGCCCGCGCCAAGTACCTGAACGGACCGGAGACCACGCTCTTCCACAAGGGCCGGCTGCTGTACGGCCTGTACGAGGCCCGCAAGCTGCTGCACGCCGCCCAGGCGGCCGCGCCGACAGAGCAGACGCCGATGCTGGTGGTCGAGGGCTATATGGACGTCGTCGCTTGCCAGCGGGCGGGCCTGCCGGCCGTGGCGCCGATGGGCACGGCGATGACCGAGGAGCAGATGGAGGTGCTGTGGCGCCTGCATCCCGAGCCCACGCTGAGCTTCGACGGCGACAAGGCCGGCCAGCGCGCGGCCAGCCGGGCCATCGACCGCGCCCTGCCGCTGCTCAAGCCCGGCCGCTCGTTCAAGTTCTCGATCGTGGTCGGCGGCAAGGACCCCGACGACGTGCTGCGCGAGCAGGGCGCGGCGGCGCTGAGGAGCCAGCTGACCCAGACCACCTCGTTCGTCGAGGCGCTGTTCGCCCGCGAGCGCGACCTGGAGCCGCTGGACACCCCCGAGCGCAAGGCCGGCCTCAAGCAGCGTCTGCGCGCCGCCGCCGGGACCATCGCCGACAAGGACCTGTCGGCCGCCTATCGCGACGACCTCTACGCCCGGCTGGACGCGCTGTTTCCCAAGCCCGCGTTCGGGGGATCCGGCGGGTTCGGCGACGGCGGCGGCCGGCCGTTCGTTCCGCGCGGCCAGTGGAAGGGCGGCCGTGATCGCGGTCCGCCCGATCCCGGCATCCGCGGCGTGGCCCGGGCGCAGATCACCACGCGGCTGAACCCGTTCCACGCCGCCGTGGCTGTCGCCGCCCTGCGCCATCCCGCCTGGGCCCGCCCCTACGACGAGGCGATCGAGCGCATCGGCTTCGGCGACCCGCGCCTGGCCCCGCTGGCGGTCGAGCTGTTCGAGGCCCTGGCCGACGAGATCAGCGACGACGTGCCGTTCCGCGACATCCTCCAGCGCAAGGGCCTGGGCCCGCAACTGGCCGAGGCCGAGCGCGTGGCCGCGGCGATCAGCGCCCCGTTCCTCGACCCGAAAATGGACGTCCACCAGGCCCGCGCCCTGTGGTCCGCCTGCTACGAGGCCCTGGTCGAGATCGCCGACGCGCACCGCGCGCTGGAAGCCCTGCGCCGCGAGGCGGTCACCGCCGGCGCCCTGGCCGCCACCCGCGACCTGCGCACGCGGATCGCGGTGCTGGAGCGCCAGATCAGCGGGCTGGAATTTTGGGACACCTCCAACGCCGTCCAGGCCATTTCCTGAGGCGGACCCAGGCGCCGAGCCCCTTTCCCGAATTCGCCTTCTCAATCTGACGTGGTGTTTACCTTTTGCTGTTTCGGACCTGCGATCGTCGAAGAGCGGACCCGAACACGTCGCGTCGAGCGGAGCGAACCTGAGCCATGTCGTCACCGGTCGCGAAATCCTCGGTCGGGCCCGGCGCCCTGCAGCTGGAGGAAATCCGACCCGAGGCCCTGACCGCGTCGGACCTGGCCCGCTGGCGCGGCTTCCTGGCCGCCGCCCCCGATCTGGGCTCGCCGTTTCTCGACCCCGAATTCACCCGGATCGCCGGCCAGATCGCGCCCAACACCCGGATCGCCGTGCTGCATCGTCGCGGCGAGATCCAGGGCTTCCTGCCCTTCCAGCGCCGCGGCGCCACCCTGCAGCCGCTGGCCGCGCCCCTGAACGACTACCAAGGCGTCGTCGCCGCGCCCGACCGCCGTCCGGGCCTGGACGTCCTGCTGCGACAGCTGGGGGCCAGCGGCGCGTGGGTGACCGGCTGGATCGGTCCGGCGGGTTCGGTCACCGGCCTCAGCCCGGCCTCGGCCGCCCTCGTGGACCTGTCGGCCGGCTGGGACGACTATCTGGCCCGGCAGTCCCTGGCCCATCCGAAGTTCTTCCGCGACAAGGGCCGCGTCCGCCGCCGCATCGGCGCGACGTTCGCGCGCTACGCCGTGATCGACGACGACCGCGACGCCACCTGCCTGGCCGAGCTGGTCCGCCTCAAGCGGGGGCAGCTGCACCGCACGGGACAGCACGACATCTTTCGCTGCGGCTGGACGCGAGACATCCTGGCCGCCCTGCTGGCGCGGCCGCGCTCGGGCCTGCACGCCCGCATCGCCACCCTGCGGCTGGACGACGAGGCGGCGGCGTACGAGCTGTCCCTGGTCTCCGACGCCATGCAGCATTTCTGGATCCCCGCCTACGAACCGCGGTTCGCCGCCCATTCGCCGGGCATGCTGCTCAGCCTCGACACCCTGCGGACGCGGCGGGCCCAGGGCGCGGTCCTGTTCGACCTCGGTTCGGGCCCCGAGCGCTACAAGGCCTATTTCGGCAACGCCGCCCGGCCGGTGCTCACCGGCTTCGCCTATCGCGCGGAGACCGCGGCTTCGCGGCTGATGGCCGGCGACCGGGTGGGCGGCAAGCTGCGGCGGCGCTGGGCCGTCATCGAGGCTTGCGGCGACTACGCCAGCGGCCTGTCGCGCGGGGCGGGAGCGATGTTGCGCCTGTCACGCGTCAGGGTCAGGGGCGGAGCCGATGACCACCACCGTTCGTGAGTTCGTCCCAGCCAGCGACCTGGACGGCGTCGCCGCCCTGTGCCGCTGGGCCTGGTGGCCGGCGCGCGACCTGGCCGGCTGGACCTGGCTGGCCCAGGCGCCGGGCATGGCCGGACGACCTCTGGGCTGGGTGTGCGCCGCCGACGACGAGATCGTCGGCTTCATGGGCAATTTCGTCCAGGAGCGGCGACGGGGCGCCGACACCGCCGCCGCCGTCTGCGGCCACACCTTCCTGGTCCACCCCAAGGCCATGGGCAAGGCGCGGATGCTGATGCGCCGCATCCTGGACCAGGGCGAGGTCGCCGCCACCTACACCTTCAACGCCAACGGCCGCTCGGCCGGCTTCTTCAAGCACTTCGGTTTCGAGACCTGGCCCGAGGCCGGAGCCGACATCAAGCTGGTCTGGCCGGTCGCGCCCGTGACCCTGGGCGTCGAGCGCCTGCTACGGCGTTGGTCGCAGGCCCGCGCGTTCGCCGGCGTCCAGGGCGGCCGCGAGTGGCTGGCCCCGCGCCGCGCCGCCGCCGCCGTCGCGACGACGCGCAAGACCCCCTCGGTCCGAGCCCTTGATCCGGCGACCGACATCGACGCGCGCTTCGACGACCTGTGGCGCGACCTCGCGGCGACCGGCGCCAGCCTGGCGCGCCGCGACGCCGCGGCCCTGCGCTGGCGGGTCGCCGACCCGATGTCCACGCGACCGCCGATCCTGCTGGCCTACGAGGCCGAGGGTCGCCTGGCGGGCTACCTGCTGGCCATCCTGGCCAAGGGCTCCGAGATCGAGGCGACTGCGCTTGAGATCATCGACCTGATCGCCCTGCCCCGGGTCGAGGCCGTCGCCCTGCCCGCCCTGGTCACGGCGTCGATCGGCCTGGCCCGGCCGCTGGGCGCGGCGCGCGTCCGCCTGGGCCTGGCCCATCCGCGCGTCGCGGCCCTGCTGGCGCCGACCCGGCCCGTGCGGCGGCAAACCCCCTACAGCCATTGCCATGTGCGCTTCGGGCGGCCTGACGACGACGGCGACCGCGCCAGCTGGTACGCGACCCCGTTCGACGGCGACCAGAGCTTCACCGCGCGCTTTCCGCCATAGTCCGTGCGCATTAAGGCGGCCTTGGCCTCCTTCCCATCTTGACTCACGCGTCACGCAACGCCATCTGGCGACTCAAGGATTTGCCACGCTGCTGATTGACATCGCTCGGGCCGCCATTTTCATGCGCGCGCCCTCCTTGAAACAGGATGTCACCCTCGCCGCCGCCAGGTCCCAGTGGCTGCCGAAACCCCTCAAGGGTCGACGCTGATCGCGCGCGAAGACAACGCCTCCGCAAAGAGCCCTGCTCGCGGAGCGTTAGCCTATGGCTCTTCGACGCGTGTCGGGCGTTTATCTTGAGAATTTTTTCAGCGGTTCACTGGACAGCTTGCACGGACGACAGGGCGCGATGCGCAGGCGACCCATCACGGACACATTATCGGCGCGCGCCAGGTTTAGGCGCCGCGTCGTTTCGGAGACCTGAATGAGCACCAATTCCTCGGCCGAGACGGAAGCGCCCGAAGCCACCGGCGGCGACGGCCCCCTGCTCGACCTGACCGACGCCGGCGTCAAGAAGTTCATCAAGCAGGCCAAGGCCCGCGGCTACGTCACGATGGACGAGCTGAACAAGGTGCTGCCGTCGGAAGAAGTGACCTCCGAGGCCATCGAAGACACCCTCGCCATGCTGAGCGAGATGGGCGTCAACGTGGTCGAGGCCGAAGAGGACGCCGAAGGCTCGGAAGGCGGCGAGGTCGTCGCCCGCGAGGACAACCAGCAGGTCATCACCAGCGAGAAGCCTGCGGCCTATGACCGCACCGACGACCCGGTGCGCATGTACCTCCGCGAAATGGGCAGCGTCGAGCTGCTGTCGCGCGAGGGCGAAATCGCCATCGCCAAGCGCATCGAGGCCGGCCGCGACACCATGATCCGGGGCCTGTGCGAAAGCGCCCTGACCTTCGAGGCGATCATGGTCTGGCGCGAGGAGCTGGGCACCGGCCGCATCCTGCTGCGCGAAGTGATCGACCTGGAAGGCACCTACGCCGCGATCAACGGCGTGGCCGCCGCCCCGGCCGCCGACGAGGAGCCGGCCGAGCCGGTCGACGAGGAAGCCGGCGGCGAGGCCAAGGCCGAGGGCGAAGGCGAGGACGACGACGATTTCGACGACGGCGCCGGCCCGACGGTCAGCGCCATGGAAGGCGAGCTGCGCGAAGGCGTGATGGCCATCCTCGACGCGATCGCCGGCGAGTTCGAGACCTTCCGCAAGCTGCAGGACAAGCTGGTCGGCAGCCGCCTGAAGGGCGCCGACCTCTCGGACGCCGACCGCAAGGCCTATGAGGGCCTGTCGAACACCATCATCCAGCACCTCAAGACGCTGAAGCTGAACAACAACCGCATCGAGGCGCTGGTCGAGCAGCTGTATGCGATCAACAAGCGCCTGATCGGGCTGGAAGGCCGGCTGCTGCGCCTGGCCGACAGCTACGGCATCAGCCGCACCGAGTTCCTCAAGGCCTATTTCGGTTCGGAGCTGAACCCGAACTGGATCGACCAGGTCAAGGCCATGGGCGTGCGCTGGACCAAGTTCGTCGAGAACGACGTCAACTCGGTCGCCGACATCCGCCAGGAAATCGCCGCTCTGGCCACCGAGACCGGCGTGCCGATCGACGACTACCGCCGCATCGTCCAGACCGTGCAGAAGGGCGAGCGCGAGGCCCGCCAGGCCAAGAAGGAGATGGTCGAGGCCAACCTCCGTCTCGTGATCTCGATCGCCAAGAAATACACCAACCGCGGCCTGCAGTTCCTGGACCTGATCCAGGAAGGCAATATCGGCCTGATGAAGGCGGTCGATAAGTTCGAATACCGCCGCGGCTACAAGTTCTCGACCTACGCCACCTGGTGGATCCGCCAGGCGATCACCCGCTCGATCGCCGACCAGGCCCGCACCATCCGCATCCCGGTGCACATGATCGAGACGATCAACAAGATCGTCCGCACCAGCCGCCAGATGCTGCACGAGATCGGCCGCGAGCCGACCCCCGAAGAGCTGGCCGAAAAGCTGGCCATGCCGCTGGAGAAGGTGCGCAAGGTCCTGAAGATCGCCAAAGAGCCGATCAGCCTCGAAACGCCAATCGGCGACGAGGAAGACAGCCACCTGGGCGACTTCATCGAGGACAAGAACGCCATCCTGCCGATCGACGCGGCCATCCAGTCCAACCTGCGGGAAACCACCACCCGCGTGCTGGCCTCGCTGACGCCGCGCGAAGAGCGCGTGCTGCGCATGCGCTTCGGCATCGGCATGAACACCGACCACACCCTGGAAGAGGTCGGCCAGCAGTTCTCGGTCACCCGCGAACGCATCCGCCAGATCGAAGCCAAGGCCCTGCGCAAGCTCAAGCACCCCTCGCGGTCGCGCAAGCTGCGCAGCTTCCTGGACTCGTAGGGGTCCCGCGAAGTTCGAAGATCGAACGCCCGTCCCGGGAAACCGGGGCGGGCGTTTTGCTTGTCGGCTTGGACATCAAGAAAAAGGCGGCCCCTTCCGGAGCCGCCTGGCAGGTCGATGGAACGGTCCGGGCTAGTTGCCGACCTTGAGATCGCCCGAGCCCGCGCCGTTGGCCGAAGCATTGGCGCCGCTGCGCGAGGCCGAGCCCGACAGGCCCAGCGAGCCGCTGTTGCCGGTCGAACCGTGGTTGGTCGAGGCGTTGCTCGCGCCCGAGCCGGTCAGCGAACCGGAGAGGCCGTCGCCCGTCAGGCCGCCCGCCGCGTCGGCGTCGCCCGAACCGCTGGCGCTCGCCGAGCCCGCCGCGTCCCGCGCCGAGCCCGCGGCGTTGCGAGCCGCGCCGGTCCCTCGTGAGGCGACCGAGGTGGCCCGGTCGCGCGCCGCGCCCACCGCGTCGCGGCCGGTTCCGACCGCTCGCGAGGTCAGGCCGCTGGTGTCAGGCGCCGTCAGCGAACCGCCTCCAGAGCCATTGGCCGAGCCGTTGCCCGAAAGGGCGCCGGTCAGGGACTGGCCGGTCGCCGAGGCGGAGCCGGAACCCGCGGCCGAACCGCTAGCGGCGGCGTTGCTCGTGGCGCCCTGCGCCAGGCCCTGGACGCCGCCGGCGGTGTCGCGGGCCCGCCGGCTCGCGCGATCAGCGTGGTCGCGGACCCGGCCCGTGGCGTCGGTGGCGCGGTCCCGCACCCGGCCGGTCGCCTCGGTGGCGCGCGAGGCGACGCCACCGATGTCAGGGGTCCCGAACTGGCCCGAGCCGGTCAGCCCGCCGGCGCCCTGGCCGGTCAGACCGCCGAGGCCGCCGCCCAGACCCCCGCCAAGCCCGCCGCCCAGGCCTCCACCAAGGCCGCCGCCGAGCCCGCCGCCTCCGCCGAGGATCTGGGCCTGGGCCATCGGCGCGGTCATCAGCATGGCGGCGGCCGTGGCGGTCATGAAGAACGAGATCTTGCGCATGGTCTTCTCCTGAAGAATGGCTCGAGGCGGCGCTTCGTCCGCCTTCCGAACCGTCCAACGACCCGGCCGCGCGCTTTCTTCCGAACCCCGCGACATTTTTTCGCGGCCCAGGCCTATTGGGCGACCTATTTCGCCGCGGCCTCGACCAAACCCTTGCCGAACACCGGATCGACGCCCGGCGCGCCCAGGTCCACCGCCTCGGCCGCCAGGCGGGCCACCGCGCGCTGGGCCGCCGCCGGGTCGGGGGCGTCGAGCAGCCGGGCCAGCCGGCCGGCCACCACCGGCGCGGCGTAGGAGGTGCCCCGCACGCTGGCCGGACGGCCACCGGGGGCGGCGACCTTGACCTCGGCCCCGTAGGCCGCGAAGTCGACATGGGCCGCGCGGCCGGCCTCGGGCAGCAATCGGCGACGGCGGTCGACGCCGGTCACGGCGATCACCCCCGGATAGGAGGCCGGATAGAGGGCCGGGGCGGCCGGGCCGTCGTTGCCCACCGCCGCCACGATCAGGCAGCCCCGGGCGAGCAGCGCCTTGACCGCCGCCCCCAGCGCGCCGTTCGGCGGCCCCACCAGGCTGATATTGACCACCGGGGCCCTGGCCTGGGCCATCCAGGCCAGGGCCCCGACGATCGCCGAGGCCGAACCGCCGGCCGGCCCCTTGCCATAGACGTCGGCGACCAGGATCTGGTCGGCGCCAGCCGCGGCCAGCAGCGAGGCCGTCGCCGTGCCGTGGGCGCTGGGCCGCGCGCCGCCGTCGGCGAAACCGCGCTGCTCCAGCCGGACATGGGTGAACACCGGCTGGTCGGCCGCGACGCCGCCATCCAGCAGGCCCGCCCGTCCTCCACCGTCTTGGGCGGAGGCCGGCGCGGCGGCGGAGGCCGCGACCACCGTCTCCAGCCCGGCGTCGGCATAGACGTGGTTGAAGTCATAGTCGCCGTCCGGGTCCAGGTCGCGCAGCCGCTTGATCGCCGCCCGGGCGCTCAGGCCCTTGGGCGGGGTCAGGGTCACCAGGGAAAGGCCCAGGTCGTCGGACCGCGTCTGGCGGGCGACGGCGAAACCGGCCGCCGTGACCTTGGCCAGGGCCTCGGGCGTGGGCGAGACGGCCAGCACCTCGCCCCGCACCACCGGCTGGCCCTGGTCGTCCCGTTCCAGCGCCCGGGGATGGGCCCGGACCAGGGCGGCCAGGCGGTCCAGCCGCGCGGCGGCCAGGGCGTCGGGCGTCAAGCGATCGGCCAGGCCGTCGACGTCGCTGGCCAGACGGTCGGCCAAGGGCAGTCGCGGCAGCGGCAGCCCCGTCCGCTCGACCACCGATGACGGCGAGGGCAGCAGCTGGGCGCCGGCCGGCGCGGCGCCCAGAACCGCCAGGCCGGCCAGGATCGTGATCAGGGGGACGCGAAAGCTCATGGCGATCCAGGGTTTCCCAGACGGACGAGACGTGACAATGGCCGCATCGCGACGCGCGTGAAATAAGTTTAGGCTCAGGGATTGAACGTCCCCGGCCAAACGTTTCTTCCACAGGACGAAGGCGAACCTTGGATTCCTTCCAGACGGAGATGCTGGCCCTGCTGCCGCGCTTGCGCCGAATGGCGCGGGTGCTGGCCTGGGAACCGGCGGACGCCGACGACCTGACGCAACTGACCGTCGAGCGCGCCTTGCTGCGCCGCGACCAGTGGCGTCCCGGTACGCGATTGGACAGTTGGATGTTCCGGATCATGCGCAACGCCTGGATCGACGAAGCCCGCGCCCGCCAGCGCCGCGGCCGCGTGCTGGCCCCGCCCGAGGCGGGCGCCCTGGCCGCCGACCCCAGCGCGCCGTCGCTGGAGGCGCGGCTGCAGGCCTCGGCGGTGGAGCGCGCCCTGGAGGCCCTGCCCGAGGACCAGCGCATCGCGGTCGCCCTGGTGCTGATCGAGGGACTATCCTACCAGGAGGCCGCCGAAAGCCTGGAGGTGCCGATGGGCACCCTGACCAGCCGTCTGGCCCGCGGCCGCGCCACGTTGCAGACTGCGTTGATCGACCAAGGAGCCCAGCCATGACCGTTCCGGACGAAGAGGTGTTCGCCTTTGTCGACGGCGAACTGCCCGCCGAGGACATGGCCCGGATCGAGGCCGCCATGGCGACCGATCCGCAGCTGGCCTTGCGGGTCGAGACCCAGCGGGCGTTGCGCCGGCTGCTGTCGGGCGCCCATGCCGGGGTCATGCGCGAGACGCCGCCGCAGGCCCTGGGCGCGGCGGTCGCCGCCAAGCCGGCCCCCGCGCCCCGGCCGGCCGAGGTGATCGCCTTCCCCGGCGCCCAGGCCAAGGGCAAGGCCAGGAGCAAGGACAAGGCCAAGCCGCGCGAGCCCAGGCTGCCCAAGCCGCCCGGCGCGGCCGGACGGGGCTTTCCCGCCTGGATCGGCCTGGCCGCCTGCCTGGTCGCCGGCCTGGTGATCGGCCGCATGGCCGCGCCGCCGCCCGCGACCCTGAGCGGGGCGAACGACCCGGCCCCGATCGCCGCCGGCCCGCTGGCCCAGGCCCTCAACACCCAGACCTCCGGCCAGGCCGCCGGCCCGGTGCGCGTCAACCTGTCGTTCAAGACCGCATCGGGAACCTATTGCCGGACGTTCCAGGCCGCGGGCCGCGCGCCCATCGCCGGCGTGGCCTGCCGCGACCCGGACACCTGGCGCGTGCGGGCTGTCAGCCCGGCCGGCCCCGGCCCGGCCGGCGACTACCGCATGGCCGGCTCGGAAACGCCGGCCGCCATCCTGGCCGCGGTCGACGCGATGATCGCCGGTCCGCCGCTCGACGCGGCCGGCGAGGCCAAGGCCCGGGCCGCGCGATGGAAGCCGGTCGACGCCGTAAAGGGAGGAGCCGCCCCCCGGTAGGACCGGAGGGCGGCGGGTCCGGACCCGCGCAGGGGGGAATGCGGGGTGGGCCCGGACCGACTCGCGCCGACGGGACGAGGGTTCGCGCCCTAGACCTTCATGTCCAGGAGGGCGCCCATCATCTCGTCGGCGGTCTTGGCGACGACGACGTTGGCCTTGAAGTCGGTCTTGGCCGAGACCTGTTCGACGGCCTCGTGGGCCAGGTCGACCTTCTGCCCGGCCTGGCTCTGCTCCAGGCCCCAGGCGGCGGTGCGCTGGGCGCTGGCGCTGAGGCGGTCGGCGGCGGCGAACATGCCGGCGGCGGCGGTGTCGAGAACCTGCACGACGTCTCCCTGGTTGCCAGGCCAATGTCGGGCGCGCCGGTTAATCGGCCTTAAGCAAAGATGGTCAAGTTATGCGGTTAACGGCCTTCGGGGCTACGAACGCGGAAGACCGCGTCTAGACGCTGATATTGACCAGCGTACCCGTCAGCTCGCCGGTGACCTGGGCCAGGGCCGCGCCGGCCGAGGCCGTCATCTGGGCGTTGGTCTGGGCCACCGCCAGCGCCGTGAGGTCGACCGGCGGCGCGCTCTGGGCCTGGGCCGTCCCTGGGCGGATCGGCTGCGGGAGGCTGGCGGCGGGACGGGTGGCGATCTGCACGGAGTCTTCCTTCGAGGTCGCCGTCAGCCTGGTCCCGAACCCTTAAGTCCGGCTGACCAAGGAGGGTAAACGCAGGCAAGCGGTCGGATAACACGTTCTTCCGGCTCGGCTTTTTCGTGAAGATTACAAAACGTTCAGGTCACCAAATCTCGACAAGCCGCCTTGGTCTGGCCAAGGTTCGCGCTCTCGCGGGCTCGCCCCGTTCTTGGAGCCTGCCTTGATGCCGTTTTCCCGTCGCGCCGCCCTCGCCGGCGTCGCCCTGCTGCTGGCCGTCCAGCCCGTCCTCGCCGCGCCCGCCGCCAAGGCCAAGCCCGCCGCCGCGAAGGCGGCCGGCTTCACGCCGTCGGCGGACGCCATCAAGGCGCACATGGGCTTCCTGGCCGACGACCTGCTGGAGGGCCGCGAGGCCGGCACGCGCGGCTACGACATCGCCGCCAAGTACGTGGCCTCGCAATACGCGCTGATGCACGTCAAGCCGGCCGGCGACGACGGTTCCTACCTGCAGCAGGTGCCCCTGACGGCGTACCGGGCCGCCAACGAGGGCGGGGTGTCCTACACCGGGGCCGGCGGCAAGTCCGGCGCCCTGGTGTTCGGCGAAGACTACCTGCCCTCGGCCCAGGCCCGCCAGGCCGAGACCAGGATCACCGCGCCGCTGGTCTTCGTGGGCTACGGGATCGTCGCCCCGGAACGCGGCCGCGATGACTATGCGGGCCTGGACGTGAAGGGCAAGATCGTCGTTGTCCTGAACGGCGCCCCCTCGGGCCTGCAGACCGAGATCCGCGCCCACTACAGCAACACCAACGTCAAGCGCGCCGAGGCCGCCCGGCGCGGCGCGGTCGGGGTGCTGACCCTGCCGACCACCAGCTACGAAAAGCGCCGCCCGTTCGCGCGCAACGTCGGCAGCTACCAGGAATGGAAGATGACCTGGAACGACGCCCAGGGCGCGGCCTATGTGCGCGGGGCCGAGGCGCCGGGCCTGGCCAGCCTGAGCCTGAAGGGCGGCGCCAAGCTGTTCGCCGGCGCGCCGACCAGCCTGGACGAGGTGCTGGTCGCGGCCGAGGCGCCGGACGGCGTGGTCAAGGGCTTCGCCCTGCCCTCCAACGTCACCGTCCAGCTGAAGACCGAGATCGAGAAGCGCCAGAGCAGCAACGTGGTCGGGCTGATCGAGGGCTCGGACCCAACGCTGAAGGCCCAGACCGTCATCCTGTCGGCCCACCTCGACCACCTGGGGATCCACGGCAAGGACGCCGACAAGATCAACAACGGCGCCCTGGACAACGCCTCGGGCGTGGCCACCCTGCTGGAGGTGGCGCGCGGCTTCAAGGAAGCCCGGACCAAGCCCCGGCGCTCGATCGTGCTGCTGGTGGTCACCGCCGAGGAGAAGGGCCTGATCGGCTCGGAATATTTCGCCCACAACCCGACTGTGCCGATGGCCGGCATCGCCGCCGACGTCAATCTGGACATGCCGATCCTGCTGTACGACTTCCAGGACGTGGTGGCCTTCGGGGCCGACCGCTCGTCGATCGGCCCGGCCGTGGCCCGCGCCGCCGGCCGCGTCGGCATCGGCCTGTCGCCTGACCCGCTGCCGGAGGAGGGCCTGTTCACCCGCTCGGACCACTATCGCTTCGTCGAGCAGGGCGTGCCGTCGGTGTTCCTGATGACCGGCTTCAAGAACGGCGGCGAGAAGGGCTTCAAGGACTTCCTGGCCACCCACTACCACAAGCCCAATGACGACCTGAACCAGCCGATCGACTACCAGGCGGGGGCTCGCTTCGCCCTGGTCAACTACGAGATCGCCCGCGAACTGGCCGACGCCCCGGCTCGTCCGTCCTGGAACAAGGGCGACTTCTTCGGGACCCTGTTCGGGAAGAAGTAGGACCGCGTTGGGCTGGACGCCCCCTCCGTCACGATGCGTATCCGCATCGCGCCACCTCCCCCGCGTTGCGGGGGAGGAGTGAAGCGCGACCAGCTTCTCCTCCCCCGTGAAACGGGGGAGGTGGCCGCGAAGCGGCCGGAGGGGGCGTCACCGCACCTTGACCGCGCGCCCGCCCGGCGCGATCTAGACGGGCCCAATCAGCCGGAGACGGGACGAGTGATAAGCGTGGGAAACCTGCTGAGGATCGGCCTGGTCGTTCCGGCGGTCATGGTGGCCGACGTCCTGCTGGCCCAGCACCTGTTCCCCGGCTTCCGGCCCGGCGCACAGTTCATCAGCGAGCTCGGCGGCCCGGCCGCGCCCAATCCGGCGATCTTCAATGTCGGCATGATCCTGGCCGGCCTGGCCGGGATCGCGGCCGGGGCCGGCTTCGCCCAGGCCCTGGAGCACGCCGGCGGACGCCGCCAGGTCTCGGCCTTCGCGGGACTGTGGGTGGCAATGACCGGCCTGGGGGCGCTGTTCGCCGGCCTGTTCCACTGGCCCGACCCGATGCACCGCGCCTGCGGCGTGGGCCTGGCGATCCAGTTCGCCCCGCTGTTCACCGCCTGGGCCCTGTGGGGTAGGCCGGCGCACCGGCGGCTGGCGCGCTTCTCGCTGAGCTGGTTCTTCTTCCTGCTGCTGGTCCTGGCCCTGCTGACGGGCGTGTGGAACGTGCGGACCGGCAACGACGTCGGCTTCTGGCAGCGCGGCCACGCGTTCCTGGGCCTGCTATGGCTGGCGATCGCCGCCTTCTGCCTGGACCGCCACTGGCGGGCCCGCGACCTGCCGGCCGCTCCGGTCGATAGCGAACCGACCGCCGAACCGGACTACGCCCCCGCCGCCTCGTAGGTGACGATCAGGTCGTCGGAGGCCAGGGCGTCGCCCTTCAGCGCGTTGACCAGGTCGGCCAGCGGCGTCTTCTCGTCGAATGGCAGGCGCTCGACCAGGGCGAAGATCTGGAAATGATAGTGGTGCACGCCGTGGCCGACCGGCGGGCGCGGGCCGAACCAGCCAACCGTGCCGTTGTCGTTGACGCCCTGGGTCGCGCCGCCGATCAGGCCCAGGCTGGCCTCGTTCGGCAGCCCTTCGGGCAGGCTGGTCGCCTCGCCGGGAATGTTCCAGATCAGCCAGTGCACGAACGGCCGCTCGCGGGGCGCGTCCGGATCCTCGACGATGATCGCATAGGCCCCCGCCCCGGCGACCGAGGTCCAGATCAGGGGCGGCGAGAGGTTGTCGTGATAGGCGCTGTGGCGGTCGGCCAAGCGGCCGTTGGGGTCGGTCGCGGAGGTGGTCAGGATCAGGCTGCTCTCACCGAAGGGCTGGACCTTGAGCATGGTGATCGCCGCGCCGGAATGGTCGGGGGTGTGGGCTTGGGGCATGGGCGGCTCCTGGCTGTGGGAGCTAAACCCGCCCGCCGTCCGCAAGGTTCACGGCCCAGGTATGGCGGGACCTTGACAGCGCCTCACCGCTGATCGCCGCCTAGCGCCAGGCGTAGTTGAAGCTGATGCTGATCCGCTGTTCCTCGGCCTGGTTGGGCGTCACCTCGTGGCGCAGCCAGCTTTCCCACATCAGGATCGTCCCCGGCTCGGGCTGGACATAGACGAATGGCTGCAGCGTCTCGGGCGCGTCGGCCAGGCGCATGGGCGCGGCCATCATCATCGGCAGGCGAGGGTCCTCGAACTTCAGGGCCGAAGCGTCCGGCGGGATGGTCACATAGACCGTGCCGGAAATCACGCTGTGGGGATGGATGTGGCCGGAGTGTTGACCGCCCGGATCGAGGATGTTGATCCAGAAGCTGTCCATCACCAGCTTGCCGCCGGCAAGGTCGAAGCGCAGGTTCTTGGCGAAAGCGGCCGCGTGCCTGTCGAGCTTCTTCTTCAGGTCGGCGAACAGGCTGTCGCGCTGGGCCAGGTCATCCAGCGAGGCGTACGAGGTGTAACCCAGATAGCCCTTCTTCTCGGCCCAGGCCTGACCAGCCTCGTCGTCCTCCGCTACGGCGATGCAGGCGTCGTGCAGGTCGTCGATGAAAGTTTCGAAACCCTTCTCCCCAGCCAGGCTGGCCTCATAGAGCGGCGTGACGAAGAGCGGGCGCGTGGTCATGAGGCGCGTCATACAGCCCCGCGCGGTTGACGACAAACGGGGTTGGGAGGATCATCTCGGTATGGCCGATGGTGACATCACTCTAACGATAGATGCAGCGCTCGCCATGCGATTGAAGGCCGTCTCGGACGGTCTAGGCAAGAGCTTGGACGAATATGCTCGTCAACTGCTCGACGCCTACACCGGCCTTGATCCACACAAGCATGACCAAGCCTACTGGGACGAGCTTGAACGCATCTGCAATGAAACGGAGCGCGATGGCGGCGTACCTTGGGAGGAGGTTCAGGCGCGGCTGTCGAATTTCGGGCAAAAGCGCTGATCCGTGCGGCAGATCAATGTTTCCAAAAGTGCTTGGATAGATATCGATCGGCTTGAAGACTGGCTTATCGAAAATGAAGCTCCCTACGCAGGGGATCTCGGCGTCACCCTTCGGGATGCAATGAGGAGCCTGCAGGACTTTTCAGAACGGGGCCGTCACTCCGGCGGGGGCGCCCTAAGAGAGCTCATCGTGCCCTTCAGAACATGGAGTTACGTGATCACCTATCGCGTAACTGTCAGTAGTGTGATCATCGCTCGCATCCATCACGGCCTCGAAGATCGCTGACCGCGCCAGACTCGCCTATATGTCCCCCGTGGACCAAGACACCGCCCCTCCCCCGCCCGCCAACGCCCTGAAGGGCGCCGCCCTGATCAAGGACGAGGTCTCGCGCCTGCCCGACGCGCCCGGCGTCTACCGGATGATCGGCGACAACGAGGAAGTCCTCTACGTCGGCAAGGCCAAGAGCCTGAAGAAGCGCGTGGTCCAGTACGCCCAGGGCCGCTTCCACACCAACCGCATCGCCCACATGGTCGACGCCACGCGGTCGATGGAGTTCGTCACCACCCGCACCGAAGCCGACGCCCTGCTGCTCGAGATCAACCTGATCAAGTCGCTGAAGCCGCGCTTCAACGTGCTGCTGCGCGACGACAAGAGCTTTCCCGAGATCATGATCCGCCGCGATCACGACGCGCCGCAGCTGCGCAAGCATCGCGGGGCCCATACCATCAAGGGCGACTATTTCGGGCCGTTCGCCAGCGCCGGGGCGGTCAACCGCACGCTCAACACCCTGCAGAAGGCCTTCCTGCTGCGCTCGTGCAGCGACAGCGTCTACGAGACCCGCTCGCGACCCTGCATGCTGCATCAGATCAAGCGCTGCGCCGCCCCGTGCACCGGCCTGATCGGCAAGGACGACTACCGGGCCCTGGTCGACCAGGCCGAGGCCTTCCTCCGCGGCAAGTCCCGCGCGGTGATGGCGTTGATCGCCCAACAGATGGAAGCGGCGGCCGAGGACCTGGAGTTCGAGCGCGCCGCCCGCCTGCGCGACCGCATCCGCGCCCTGGCCTCGGTGGCCCAGGAAAGCCAGATCAATCCCGAGACCGTGGAGGAGGCCGACGTCGTCGCCCTGCACGTCGAGGGCGGCCAGGCCTGCGTGCAGGTGTTCTTCTTCCGGGCCGGCCAGAACTGGGGCAACCGCGCCTACTTCCCGCGCGTCACCGGCAACGCCGAGGAAGAGGACGAGACGGCCACCGAGGAGCAGCGGATCCTGACCGCGTTCCTGGGCCAGTTCTACGACGACAAGCCCATCCCGCGCCTGATCCTGACTAACCTGGAGCCGGCCGATCGCGAACTTCTGGCCGAGGCCTTCTGCCTGAAGAGCGGCCGCAAGGTCGAGATCGCCACCCCCAAGCGCGGCGAGAAGGCCGACCTGGTGGATCACGCCCTGACCAACGCCCGCGAAGCCCTGGGTCGCAAGATGGCGGAGGGCAGCGCCCAGACCAAGCTGCTGGCCGGGGTCTGCGAGGCCTTCGGCCTGGACGCCCCGCCCGAGCGGATCGAGGTCTATGACAACAGCCACATCCAGGGCACCAACGCGGTCGGCGGCATGATCGTGGCCGGGCCCGAGGGCTTCATGAAGGGCCAGTACCGCAAGTTCAACATCAGGAGCACCGAGCTGACCCCCGGCGACGACTACGGGATGATGAAGGAGGTGCTCAAGCGCCGCTTCGCCCGCCTGGTCAAGGAAGAGGAGGAGGGCGATAGCTCGGCCCGCCCCGACCTGGTGCTGGTCGACGGCGGCAAGGGCCAGTTGGACGCGGCCCTGGAGGTCATGGCCGACCTCGGCGTCGACGACATCGCCGTGGTCGGCGTGGCCAAGGGCCCGGACCGCGATGCGGGCCTGGAGCGGTTCTTCATGCCCGACAAGACGCCGTTCATGCTCGAGCCCAAGTCGCCGGTGCTCTACTACCTGCAGCGGCTGCGCGACGAGGCCCACCGCTTCGCGATCGGCGCCCACCGCACGCGCCGCTCGATGGACCTGAAGAAGAACCCGCTCGACGAGATCGAGGGCGTCGGCCCCGGCCGCAAGAAGGCCCTGCTGCACGCCTTCGGCTCGGCCAAGGGCGTGGCCCGGGCCGGGGTCGAGGACCTGATGAAGGTCGACGGCGTCAGTCAGCCCCTGGCCGAGCGGATCCACGCCTTCTTCCGCAAGAGTTGAGAAAACGCGGCGACGCCATTTACTTCCCAGGCGTGTGACAGCAACAGTGCAATCCTGGGACGGCGTTGTTTTCCGCCCAGGCTTGCCGAGTGCGTCATGATTGTTGCGTCCCCTCAGTCCGCGCCCGCCCGGGCCGCGTCCGCCCAAGCCTCTCCGGCGGACAATCCCGATCCGGTCGCCTTGCTCAACGCCTGGCTGGCCGTCGAAGCGCTCCAGCCCCAGACCTTCGCCACCCAGGAAGACCTGCTGGGACGCGAGCCGCCGCCGGCCAAGCGAAAGCCAAAAGGCCAGCGGGACGCTCCGCTGCCCCGCGCCTGGTTCCCGTTCGACCTGGCCAGCGGCCAGATGCCCTGGGAAGGCCCGGAGGGTGATCGCCGGCGGTTGGCGATGTCCGAGGATGACCGCCTTGTCTGGTACGTGCCGCTGGGCTTCGTGAAGATGGAGCCGGCGGTCGAGCGGCTGGTGACCGAGGTCCAGCCGGAGGGGCCCGAGCGTGAGCGAGGCGCCGGCGTGGCGGTGCTGGCCCTGGCCGCCTTCGACGAGGCGGGCCGGGCCCTGCCCTCGAGCCTGCTGCTGTCCAGTTTCGGCTGGGCCTGCGGACGCGTGCTGGCCGGCGACATCGACCGCCTGCACGCGTTCGTCGACCTGGAGGGCGAGCTGCGCCACCAGCTGGGACAGGCGCTGGTCCAGCTGGACCTGGACGGCCGCAAGGTCGCCACCTCGCGACAGCGGTTCCTCGAAGGCATGGCGGCGATCATGGCCGCGCTGGAGCTGCCGGCCGACCTGCTGGAACGGCCGCGCGTGGCCATCCGCGTGGTCGGCGAGGCCGACGGCGATCCGGTCGACATCATCAACAGCTTCTATCTGCGCGACCTTCACCGCGTGCGCACGGCGCTTGATGCCGGGGCGGGCGGCGCGACTCTGGCGGCCTATCTGGGCCAGGCGCGGCCGGCCCGGCAAGTGGACGTGCTGGCCGACAAGGCGGAGCTGGAGAGCCTGGTGGCGCCGGCCCTGACGCCCGGCGCGCGCTGGCCCGCGCCCAGTCCGGCCAAGCTGGTCACCTTGCAGCAGGCGGCGGTCAACGCCGCGGTTCGCGACCTGGCCGACGGCGGCCTGCTGTCGATCAACGGGCCGCCGGGCACCGGCAAGACCACCCTGTTGCGCGATGTGATCGCCGCGGTGCTGGAAGCCCGCGCCGACGCCCTGGTCGCGCTGGACGATCCGACCTCGGCCTTTTCGCCGGTCGAGCTGGTGGCCGAGAGCGGCCACAAGCGGGTGCTGTATCGCCCGCCGACAACCCTGGCCGGCCGCGGCGTCGTCGTGGCATCGTCCAACAACGCCGCCGTCCGCAATGTCAGCGCCGAACTGCCCCTGGCCGGCGCGGTCGATGATCCGGCCGCCGTCCGCTATTTCCCCGACACCGCCCGCGTCGCCCAGGGCGGAGACGCCGACTGCTGGGGCCTAGTCGCGGCGGTGTTGGGCAATCGCAAGAACCGCTCGGAGTTCGTCGAAAGCGTCTGGTGGGACCCCGACTGGGGCCTGGAGAAGTACCTGGCCGCCGTCAACGGCCGCCCCGAGGTCGAACCGCCGGCCATTGTCACCGCCGAAGCCCCGCCCCGCACGCGCGGCGAAGCGCGCGAGCGCTGGCGGCGGGCCCAGATGGACTATCGCGAGCGCAAGTCCGCCGTCGCCCGGCTGCTGGCCGGACGCGAGCAGATGCGCCTGGCGCTGGCCGACGCCGCGGCCGTCCAGCAGGCCCTGGAGGACGCCCTGGCCGCCGAGGCCGCCGCCCAGGCTGACGGACAGGCGGCCTCGGAGACCCAGGAGGCGGCGGCCCTGGCCTTGGCGCGCGCCGAGACGGCGCTGGCCGACGCCCGCCGGCTGCACGACGGCGGCGCGGCCCTGCGTCCCGGATGGGTGGCGCGGCTGGTCGGCCAGGACGCCGCCTGGCGGCAGTCCCAGGCCCGCACCCTGGCCGTGCTCGAACAGGCGATGGCTGACCAGGCGGCGGCGCGGGCCGAGCAGGACGCCGCCGACCAGCGGGCGCGCGACGCCACGACCCGGCTGACCCTGGCCCAGACCGCCCGGGCCGAGGCCATGGCCCGGCGCGAGGCCCTGCTGCGGCTGGAGGCCGAGGGTCGGGCGCTCTATGGCGACCAGATCGGCCCCGCGTTCTGGGAGAGCGGCCACGCGGCGATCCATACGGCCAGCCCCTGGGCCGACGCGGCCCTGACCGGGGCCCGCGACCAGCTGTTCGCCGCGGCCATGGCCCTGCACCGCGCCTTCCTCGACGCCGCCGCCCGGCCGATGAAGTCCAACCTGGCCCTGATGATGGACCACCTGAAGGGCAAGCGCCTGCCGTCCGGGGCCACGGTCCACCTCGACGCCCTGTGGGACAGCTTCTTCCTGGTCGTGCCCGTGGTCTCGACCACCTTCGCCTCGTTCGATCGGCTGATGGACGGCCTGGGCGAGGCCTCGGTGGGGTGGTTGATCGTCGACGAGGCCGGCCAGGCCACGCCCCAGGCCGCCGCCGGCGCCCTGTGGCGGGCGCGACGGGCGCTGGTCATCGGCGATCCCTTGCAGATCGAGCCGGTCTCGACCGTTCCCGCCGGCCTGGTGCGATCGATCTTCTCCAGCCGGGGCGCCCATCCGGACGTCTGGGCCGCGCCGCGCGCCTCGGTCCAGACCTTGGCCGACGCCGCCAGCCCGCTGACCGCCGCCGTCGGCTGGGGCGTCGACGCGCGGCGGATCGGCATGCCGCTGCTGGTGCACCGCCGGTGCCAGGAGCCGATGTTCTCGATCTCCAACACGATCGCCTATGACGGCCTGATGGTCCACGCGACCGGCTCATCGCCCTCGCCGATCCGCCAGGCCCTGGCCGAGATCGCGCCGGGCAGTTGCTGGCTCGACGTCGCGTCCAGCTCGGCCAAGTGGAGCCCGCGCGAAGGCCAGGTCGTGCTGGACCTGCTGCGGCGGCTGGCCGAACAGGGCGTGCGCGATCCCGACCTCTACCTGATCGCCCCGTTCCGCGAGGTGGCCGACACGCTGCGGGCCCTGGTCGTGCGCAGCGGCGTGCTCGATCAACTGGGCGTGCCCGCCAAGCAGCACAGGCGCTGGGGCGAGACGCGGGTCGGCACGGTCCACACCTTCCAGGGCAAGGAGGCCGAGGCCGTGATCCTGGTGCTGGGGGCCAGCGCCGACGCCAGCCGCGGCTCGCGCAACTGGGCGGGCGGCGCGCCCAACATCCTCAACGTGGCGGTGACGCGGGCCAAGAAGGCGCTCTACGTCGTCGGCCGCCACGAGGCCTGGCGCACCGCCGGCGTCTTCGCCCACGCGGCCGCGGTGCTGCCGGTGGTGGTAAGTCCTCCCCCTGTGGGGGAGGTGGCCGAAGGCCGGTGGGGGGAGCTTTAGGGTCATTGGTCCTGGCGCGGCCGAGGTCGCATCACTCCCCCCCACCGTCGGCTTCGCCGACACCTCCCCCACAGGGGGAGGAGTTTCTACTCCCGCGCCGCCAGCTCCAGCCAGTCGAACTCCTCCTCCAGCGCCCGATAGGCGTCGTCGCCGATCTCGCCGCGCCGGCGCAGGTCGGCGATGGCCTCGCGCGACACCGCCACCACCCGCCGGCGCAGGGCGTTCTCGGCGGAGTCGCGGGCGTCGGCGCCCTTGCGGGTCTGGTCGAGGGCCTCGCCCAGCTCCCGCCGCAGCGCCTCCGCGGCGTCGGACCTGTCGCCGTCCAGCTCGGCCAGGGCGGCCTTCAGCGCCTTGGCGCGGGCCAGTTTCAGCTCCTTGCGCACGGGATCGTCGTCGGGCAGGCGCAGGACACGCAGCAGCGGCTTCAGGGTCAGGCCCTGGACGACCAGCGTGCCCAGCACCACCGCGAAGGCGGCCAGCAGGATGAAGTCGCGATAGGGAAAGCCCTCGGGCAAGGCCAGGGCGGCGGCCAGGGTGACCATGCCGCGCATGCCGCACCACGCAACCGCCAGCCCGCCGCGCGCCGTGGGCGGGGCCATGCTGGACCGGGCGACATGGACGCCGAACAGCCGGTTCTTCAGCCGCACGGCGCCGTTGTAGGTCATCACCCAGGCCAGCCGCACGACAATCACCGCGGCCAGGATCACCAGGGCGGCGCGCAAATAGTCGACCCGCTCGCGCGGCGACAGCCCCTCCAGGATCGGGCGAAGCTGCAGGCCGATCAGGGTGAAGGCCAGGACGTTCAGCACCACGGTCACCGACTCCCAGACCGCGAAGGACGGGATGCGCAATCGCGCCGACATCTGCGCGCCCGGGCGCCAGGCGATGGTCACGCCGTAGACGACGATGGTCACCACCCCCGACAGGCCCAGCCGCTCGGCCAGGATCCAAATCCCGAAGGTCGAGACGAACTGGACGATCACCGAACTGGGCACGTCGGTGATGCGGTGGAAGAACAGGCCGGTCAGCCGCGCCAGGCCATAGCCGGCCACCACGCTGCCCACCGCGACCAGGGCCAGGGTCGGAGCCGCGTGAGCCAGGCTGAAGCCGCCGCCGACCGCTCCCACCGCCAAGCGGTAGATCAGCAGGGCCGAGGCGTCGTTCAGCAGGCTCTCGCCCTCCAGGATCTTGAGGATTCGGTGCGGCGGCTGGACCTGGCGCAGCACGGCCAGGGCCGCCACGGCGTCCGGCGGCGCGACGATGGCCCCCAGGGCGATGGCCGCCGGCCAGGGCATGTCCGGAAACAGCAGCCGCGCCACCCAGGCCACGCCCAGGGTGGTCAGGCCCACGGCCACCAGCACCAGCGACGAGACCGGCCGCCAGTTGTCCTTCAGGTCGCGCAGCGAGGAGTCGTAGGCCGCGTCCAGCAGGACCGGGGCGATGAACAGGGCCAGGATCAGTTCCGGCTCCAGGTCCAGCCGGGGCGCGCCGGGAACCAGGGCCACCGCCGCCCCGCCCAGGGCCAGCAGGGCCGGATACGGAACCCCGATCCGTCGGGCCAGACCTGCCAGCAGCACCGCGCCCAGCAGCAGGGCCAGGATCCATTCGAAGATCAGCATGGGGCCAGGGTCGCCGCTGGCGCGCGACTTGGCAAACGCTAAGCGCGCCGTTCCCCGCCGGAGTCTTTCCGCGCTTGACGGGCGAAGCCGGGGCGGGGGCGGCCCTTATTCCTCGGCAATATCCAGCTTCTGCTCGTTCAATATTTCAGGGTCGCTGGAGATCTGACGAAGGTAATGCAAGGGCCGGCGAACCCTTGTCGTACTTGTACAATTGTTTCGTCTGGTCGCGGCTGAGCGCGAACGGCGCATAGCCCTTTTTCCCCGGGCAGTCCTTGATCAACCTCTGGACGATTTTCGCCCGCCTCGGTAACGTTGGCCTTCCCTGGGGGGCGTCGATGCGTGGGTCGCGGATCATCCTGTCAGCGCTGGCGGCGCTGGCCTTGCTGTCGCTGGGCGCCACCGCGCGCGCCGCCGCGTGCGAGCAGCGCTCGCCAACGGTGTTCCTCATCCGGGGCGCGACCGACCGGGCCATGGCCGACTGCGTGGCCGCCAGGCTGAGGCCAACCACCACCGAACTCGTGGTCGACAGCCAGGGAGGACCGGTCGACGCCGCCCTCGACATCGCCGAGAAGCTCTCGACCTTGCGCGATCTCACGATCCGGATCGACGGCCAGTGCTCTTCTTCCTGCGCCAACTATGTCCTGCCGCTGGGACGGCGGCTGGCGGTGGGCCGGCAGGCGATCATCATGCTGCACGGCGGCTTTGACGGCGCCTTCGTCGCCAAGGCGACGCCCGACGAACGCGCGGCGGTCCAAGCGCTGGCCGAGCGGCAGACAGCCTTCGCCCGGGCGCGCCAGATCCCGCCCGGTTGGCTGCTCTACCGTACCGCCGAGGCGCCGCGCCGCATCGACGGTTTGGACGGCGCCTTCCGCTGGCCCGATCCGGACCCTCTGTACTACCTGGCCGAGGCGCCGCTGCTGCGCAGTTGCCTGCCGTGGCTCGACGTCGACGCCTACGACGCTTGGTTGAAGACCCAGATGACCCCCGACCGCATGGCCCGCCTGAAGAAGAACCGCATCCAGGCCACGGGGACGATCGTGTGCAACGAGCAGCGCTGGTAGGGGGCGGCCGGCGCCTAGAACAGACCTGGCGAAGTTCTGGAACGGGTCGGAAGCAGCCTTGGGGCGGCCCATGAATCGACGCCGAGAAGGTCGCCTGGCGCCCCTACTCCACCGCGAACTTCAGCCCCGCCGCCGCCTGCAGCCGCTCCACCAGCTTGCCCCGCAACGCCGCGCCGGGCGTCCAGATGCCGCCGGCCACCTCCGGCGTGTCGACCAGGCACAGGGCGGTCTCGGCGATCATCTTGCTGGTCGAGCCGTAGCCCGGGTCCTTGTCGCCTTTGACGCTGGCGCGGACCTGGCGGCCGTCTTCGGCGATGGCGACGAACAGCAGGTCGTAGAAGCCGGCCTCGCGCTCGGCCTTGCTGGGGCCCTCGCCGGGCTTGGGACCGCCCTCGGCGCCCATCGCGGCGTTGGCGGCGGCGACGATTCTGGCCGCGGACTCGCCCGCCTCGCCGGAGCCGGTCAGCACCATCTCGTCATAGACAAAGTCGGCGCCGTAGGGCTGGCCCATCAGCCAGTTGGAGCGGTGGACGTTGCGGGTGTTGATGGCCGCCATCACGAACGGGGCGGTCCAGGCGTCCAGGTCGTCGTCGTGGGCCACGGCCGCGCCGTGCGGCTGCTTGGGGCCGGCGAAGTCGGGGGTCAGGGCGAAGGGATCCTTCAAGTGCTCCAGCACCCTTGGGTCGCGGGCCGCCGCGGCCATCGTGGCCTTCAGACTGGCTGCCGTGCCGCCCGAGAAGCCGCCGCGCATGGCCCGCACCCGGCCCTTGACGCGGGCGACGGGCGCGCCGAACCGCCGGGCCGCCTCCTGCTGCGCGAACCAGACGCCCAGCTCGAACGGGATGGAGTCGAAGCCGCAGGAGAACACGATCCGCGCCCCGCTGGCCTTGGCCGCCGCCTCGTGGGCGTCGATCATCTGGCGCATCCAGGCCGGCTCGCCGCACAGGTCCAGATAGTCGGTCCCGGCCTCGGCGCAGGCGGCCACCAGGTCGGAGCCGTAGAGCTGGTAGGGGCCGACGGTGGTCAGCACCGCCTTGGTCCGCGCCACCATCGCCCGCAGCGAGGCCGGATCGTCGGCGTCGGCGACGATCAGCGGCGTGCCAGGGGCCGCGCCGATCTCGTCACGCACGGCGGCCAGCTTGTCGGCGCCGCGGCCCGACATCGCCCACTTGGCTTCAGGATGATGCTTGGCGAAATGCTCGGCGACCAGCCGCCCGGTGAAGCCCGTCGCGCCGTGGACGACGACGTCGAATTCCGCTGACGGGTTCATGGCGCGCCTCCCGAGGCTTTATCGTTGGGCGCAGAGTGGCGCGGATGGGCGGCCGGAGCAAACGGCTGTTTGATATCCGTGTACGGTTTCGAGGTTCGAGCTGGGCCGAAGGACGCTAAAAGCCCGCACCGACCTTCTCCAGGCCCGCGGCCATCTGCTTCAGGCGCTTGTCCAGCTCGGCCATCGTGCGGTTCAGGGCGCCTTCGTCGTCGCGCCAGACCTGCAGGGTGCGGCCCCAGACCGCCGACATCGCGGCCAGTCGGGCCGACGTGGCGTCGACGCCGGCCGCTTCCAGGATGGCCCGGGCGGTCTTGGGAAAGCGCAGGGCCGAGACCACCACGCTCTCGGACCGGCTGATGGCGATCAGGGCGGCGCGGTGCGGCTCCATCGCCTCGATCCGGGCCATGGCGGCATCGAACAGGCGGTCGTGGGACGTGGCGTCCTCCGCGGAGGCGGTGGCCAGGGCGGCGCGGTCGAAGCGGGCGGCCAGGTGGTCCAGCACCGCGCCCTTGCCGTCGGCGCGGGCGTAGAGCTCGGCGAACGGCACCTCGGCCTTCAGGGCGATGTCGCGCAGGCTGATCTGCGTCCACGGCCGGTCGGCCGCCAGGGCGAGCGCGGCGGCGGCGGCGTGGTCGAGGATGTCTTCGGCGGCGGTCATGGCTGTTGAGATGGCGGGTTGAGGCGATGCTTGCAAGAACCCTCTCCCGTCAGGGGAGGGCGTCAGCCGCCCAGTTCCACCGACCGTTTCACCGCCGCCGCCAGCGCGCGCGGCAGCAGGTCCCCGAAACCGCCCTCGCCCATCAGCACGGCCAGGGCCGCCGCCGTGGTGCCGCCGGGCGAGGTGACCTGCCGGCGCAGCTCGGCGGGATCCTCGCCGCCCTGGCCCAGCAGGGCCGCGGCCCCGACGATGGTGGCCCGCGCCAGTTGGGCCGAGGCGGCTGGATCCAGGCCCTGGCCGGCGCCCGCCGCCTCCAACGCCTCGATGAAGGCGTAGAGATAGGCCGGGGCCGAGCCGGACACGGCGGTGGCGGCGTGCATCAGGTCCTCGTCGTCGAGATCCACCGTGGTGGCGACCGGGTCCAGCAGGGCGTGGGCCCGGGCCCTGGCCTCGTCGGTGGCGGCATGGATCGAGGCCGTGCCCAGGCCGATGGCGACGGCCGTGGTCGGCATCACCCGGGCCACCGCGCGGCCGCCGAACGCGGCGGAGATGTCGGCGGCGCCCACCCCGGCGGCGATCGAGACGATCACCGCGTCGGACGCCAGGTGCGGGACGACGTCGGCCACCGCCTCGCGCCAGATCTGCGGTTTGACGGCCAGCAGCACGGTCTTGGCGGCGGCCAGCGCTTCGAGCGGAGGGTTGACGCTCGCGCCCGGAAAGGCGGCGGGGTCGGCGTTGGGGTCGCGGATGATCAGGTCGCCGACGGCGAACGCCCCGGCCTTGGCCCAACCCGCGACCAGGGCCCCGCCCATGCGTCCGGCGCCGAGAAGAAGGATGGGGGTCATGGTCAGCTCCGCTAAACTGGGAGCGGTCTGCCTAGCAGGTCATGCGCCAGGGAGCGAGCCGGGGACATGCCCTCGCGGCGTGTCCCCATTCCAGATCGGCGCGTCGGGTGGGGACACGCCGCAAGGGCATGTCCCCGATCCTAAGCCTGGCCGACGGTTTCGAACATGCAGGCGGCCATGGCCTCGTCCGGGGTCTTGGCGCCGTGCAGCAGAAAGTCGAAGGCGGGGTAGAAGCGGTCGGCGGCCTCCACGGCGGCGTCGATCATCGAGGCGGCCTGGGCCATGGTCGGGCGCTCGCCGGCCGGCAAGGCCAGGGCGTGGCGGAACACCACCTCGCCGTCGTCGGTCCAGACCTCGAAATGGCCCAGCCAGACGCGCTGGTTGATCATCGACAGCAGTTCGTAGGCGCTGGGGCGCTTGGTCTTGGCGGCGCGCAGATCCAGCGACAGGCACAGCTGCAGGCAGTCGGCCTCGGGCCGCCAGGCGAACCACAGCTCGTAGTCCTTCCAGTCGCCGGTCAGGGCGAAGGCCAGGTCGCCGTCCTCGGTGCGGTCGAACGTCAGGTTCTCCGCCGCCAGCACGTGCTCCACCACTTCCAGCGGATCCATCGCCAGCAGGACGTCGTCTTCTTCCGGTTGGGTGTCCATTAGACCCTTTGACCCCCGGGGAGAGACGGGTCGTGGGACCCGACCAAATCACCCACTGCGAGGACTCTAATCTGCTTCGCGGGCGGCGTCACAACCGCCTTCACGTCGAACGGGAACGAAACTCGCCTATTCGGCCGCGTTATCGCTACCAGGATTGGCCTTCCTGGCCGGGGTTTTCTTGGCCTTCAGCGCCGCGACTTCCTCGCGAAGCGCCGCCACCTCGGCCTTCAAGGCTTCGAAATCGTCGCGCCGGATCAGGTCGAACTCGGCGGCCAGGCGGTCGGCCTGGGCCCGCATCGCGGTCTTGGCCTCCTCGCCGGCCGTCTGGGCGATGCCCATGGCCGCCTGGGTCAGCTTGGCGAATTCGTCGAGGAAGGGGTTTTGGCTGTGCATCGAAATTCCCAGAGCCCGGCGGGGGCGCGGCGCGGTTCGTCGCGGATCTTATATGGGAAAGGAAGGATGAAAGCGAAGTGGGAACGCGGTCCAACCCTTTCGCTCCGCGAAAGGGCTGTTTTCTAACGATTAGAGCGCGATGGCCGCCGAAACCGGCTTCCACTTTCGGCTATCGCGCTCTACGCCTGCGACCACTTGTCCGTCCGGAGCGCTCGCGGCGTGATCTTCCCCGACATCGATCCCATCATCCATATCGGCCCTTGGGCCCTGCAATGGGGGCCACTGGCCCTGCGCTGGTACGCCCTGGCCTATGTCGCCGGCATCCTGCTGGGCTGGCAGTACGCGATCCGGCTGGTCCGCGACGCCAGGCTGTGGGGCGGGCAGAAGCCCACCGCCACCTCGGTGCAGATCGACGACCTGGTGCTGTGGATCACCCTGGGCATCATCCTGGGCGGCCGGATCGGCTACATCCTGTTCTACATGCTGGTCAACGCCGATCAGCGGGCCGGCCTGGCCGAGAATCCGCTGGCGGTGTTCAAGATCTGGGAGGGCGGCATGTCCTTCCATGGCGGTTTCCTGGGCGTGTGCGCGGCGATCGCCCTGTTCGCCCGCCAGAACCGGATCGACATGCTCAGGCTGGGCGACCTGGTCGCGCCGGTCGCGCCTATCGGGCTGTTCTTCGGCCGCTGCGCCAACTTCATCAATGGCGAGCTGTGGGGCCGGGTCACCGACCATCCGTTCGGCATGGTGTTCTGCAACGACACCATCCGCGCCGCCAACCGCGGCGTCTGCCCGGCTGGCGAGCTGCCGCGCCACCCCAGCCAGCTGTACGAGGCGGCGCTGGAAGGCGTGCTGCTGTTCCTGATCCTGAACTTCGCGGTCTATCGCCTGAAGTGGCTGCAGCGCCGCGGCGCGCTCGTGGCGACCTTCCTGATCTGCTACGGCCTGTTCCGGGCCCTGCTGGAGAACGTCCGCAATCCCGACCACGGCATGCCCGCCTTCCCGTTCGGCCTGACCATGGGGATGATCCTGTCGATCCCGATGCTGCTGGTCGGCGCGGCGCTGCTGTGGCGAGCCCTGCGCGCGCCGCTCCCCGCGCCCGTCGCGGAAGACCATGAGCCTGCTTGACCGCCTGCGGGCCCAGATCGCCCAGGACGGCCCGATCAGCGTCGCCGAGTACTTCACCCGCTGCCTGCACGACCCGCGCGACGGCTATTACGCGACGCGGCCGGCGCTGGGTGAAGGCGGCGACTTCCTGACCGCGCCGGGCGTCAGCCAGATGTTCGGCGAGCTGATCGGCCTGTGGATCCTGGAAACCTGGACCCTTATGGGCCGGCCGGCGCCGGTGCGGCTGGTGGAGATCGGGCCGGGCGACGGGACGCTTATTTCCGACATCCTGCGCGCCGCGCGGCTGCTGCCCGAGTTCCTGGCCGCCGCCGACCTGTGGCTGGTCGAGGTGTCGCCGCCGTTGCGCGCCGCGCAGGCCGCCAAGCTGGCCGACGCGCCCGTGGCGCCGCGTTGGGCCGATCGCCTGGAAGCCGTGCCGGCCGGCGCGCCGCTGCTGCTGGTGGCCAACGAGGTGCTGGACTGCCTGCCCGCCCGCCAGTTCGTGCGGACGGAGGACGGCTGGGCCGAGCGGATGGTCGGGTTGGACGAGGCGGGGAACCTGGCGTTCGGGTTGAAACCCTTAGGTCCTCCCCCTGTGGGGGAGGCGGCCCGAAAGGGCCGGTGGGGGGAGCAGACCCACCTCAGCCAACGCCCCCCTCCGTCGCCTTCGGCGACACCTCCCCCACAGGGGGAGGATCTGGAACCTGGAACCGTCGTCGAATCCTCACCCGCTCAGGCCGCCCTCGGTTCCGAGATCGGCCACCGGGTCGCGCGCGACGGCGGGGCGGCGCTGCTGATCGACTACGGCCGCGACGTCGCCGGAACGGGCGACACCCTGCAGGCGCTGAAGGCGCACACCAAGGTCTCGCCGCTGGCCGAGCCCGGCCAGGCCGACCTGACCGTCTGGGCCGACTTTCCCGCCGTGCTGGCCGCCGCCGCCGAGGCCGGCGCCGCGACGGGACCCATCCTGTCCCAGGGTGCGTTTCTCCAGAGCCTGGGCGTCGAGCAACGCGCCCAGGCTCTGGCCTCAGCGCAGCCCGACCAGGCCGACAAGCTGGCCAGGCAGCTTGATCGCCTGACCGGCGCGGCGCAGATGGGTGACCTGTTCAAGGTGGTCTGCCTGTCCGCCCCCGGCCTTTCCCCCCCGCTTTTCGAGGGCTCCCGACCATGACCGACCTGCCCATCGTCCAGTCGCCGCTGCTGGCCGCCGCCGCCGGGGTCAGGCACGCCTTCTTCACGCGCCAGGGCGGGGTGTCGACCGGGCTCTATGCCAGCCTCAATGTCGGGCGCGGCAGCCAGGACGAGCCGGCCGACGTCGCCGAGAACCGCGCCCGGGCCGCCGCCTGGTTCGGGGCCGCGCCCGAAGACCTCAACACCTGCTTCCAGATCCACTCGACCATCGCCATCGTCGCCGACGGCTCGTGGGGCGACGTGCGGCCGCAAGGCGACGCAGTGGTGACGAAAACCCCCGGCGTGGTCTGCGGCGCCCTGCACGCCGATTGCGCGCCGGTGCTGATCGCCGATCCCGTCGCTCGCGTTGTCGCCGCCGCCCACGCCGGCTGGCGCGGGGCCCTGGACGGCGTCGTCCAGGCCGCGGTCGACCAGATGACCGCCCTGGGCGCCCGGCCGTCCCGCATGGTCGCCGCGGTCGGACCCTGCATCGGCCCCCAGTCCTACGAGGTGGGCCTGGAGTTCCTGCACCGCTTCGAGGCCGACAGCCCCGGATCGGGCCGATTCTTTTCGCCCGGCGCGGCCGACGACAAGCGCCTGTTCGACCTGCCGGCCTTCGTCCTGGACCGCCTGGCCACGGCCGGCGTGGGCCAAAGCGAATGGATCGGCCGCGACACCCGGGCCGAGCCGGGGCTGTTCTTTTCGAACCGCAGGGCCTTCCTGGCCGGGGAGTCCGACTACGGACGGCTTCTCTCGGCGATCGCGCTCGAAGCCTGAGTATGTCGAATAACCCGAATCAATCGAGACTCGGGGTTGTTCCCGCGCCCGAGACTGCTAGAAGCCCCCGCAACGGCGACACCCCCTCCCGAGACCAAACCATGAAGCTGCTGTCCGGCAATTCGAACCGCACCCTGGCCCAGTCCATCGCGGAATATCTCGACATGCCGCTGACCCGCGCCCAGGTGCGCCGGTTCGCCGACCTCGAAGTCTTCGTCACCATCGACGAGAACGTGCGGGGCGAGGACGTGTTCGTCATCCAGTCGACCAGCTACCCGGCCAACGACAACCTGATGGAGCTGCTGATCTGCATCGACGCCCTCAAGCGCGCGTCGGGCAAGCGGATCACGGCCGTGCTGCCCTATTTCGGCTACGCCCGCCAGGACCGCAAGACCGGCGGCCGCACCCCGATCTCGGCCAAGCTGGTGGCCAACCTGATCACCCGCTCGGGCGCCGACCGCGTGCTGACGATGGATCTGCACGCCGGCCAGATCCAGGGCTTCTTCGACATCCCGACCGACAACCTGCTGCCCTCGCGCCTGCTCGCCGACGACATCCACAAGCGCTACAAGATGGGCGACGACCTGATGGTCGTCTCGCCGGACGTCGGCGGGGTGGTGCGGGCCCGCGCCCTGGCCAAGCGCCTGAACGACGCCGACCTGGCCATCGTCGACAAGCGCCGCTCGGCCCCGGGCGAGAGCGAGGTGATGAACATCATCGGCGACGTGGCCGGCCGTCGCTGCATCCTGTTCGACGACATCGTCGACTCGGCCGGCACCCTGTGCAACGCCGCCGCCGCCCTGATGGCCCACGGCGCCACGTCGGTCTCGGCCTATGTCACCCACGGGGTGCTGTCGGGCGCGGCCGCCGAGCGGGTGGCCAATTCTGTGCTGACCGAGCTGGTGGTCACCGACTCGATCGAGGCTTCGGACACGGTCAAGGCCTGCCCCAAGATCCGCTACGTGTCCTGCGCGCCGCTGATCGGCGAGGCCATCCGTCGGATCGCCAACGAGGAATCGGTCTCCAAGCTATTCGACTGAGGACGCTCCACGGACCGGCCTCGCAGGGGGCGGAAACGCAACCTTGACGGTTCAGCTTGTCAAGACGTGGTTAACGGACTGACTGTCACAATATCGCCCGCGCGCCAGTGATAAGGCGGGCGCCTTATGTCATTGGGGATGTTCTCGGCATGCTTTCCACCACGCGTACGCGCGCCGCGCTGACGGCCATCGCCGTGGTCGCCGCCACCTTGCTGGCCAGCTGCGAGACGCCGCCCCCGCCGCCGCCGCCCCTGGTCGCCGCCCCGCCCGCCCCGCCGCCGATCACCCTGTCCTCCAGCATCGTCGAGAAGGCCAGCGCCTTCCGCGGCTACATGCAGCGGGCCGGCGCGATCGGCGCCACCTTCGACAACGGCGACCAGATCCAGGCCTCGCTGAAGGTCGGCGTCGGCTACGAGCCCAAGCAGTTCCTGTCGGGCGCCACGGCCTACGCCGCCGTCCTGGCCCTGCAGGACCCGACCTACGTGGCGTCGGTGCGCGCGTTCGCCACCGATCCCACTCAGCGCCAGTCGATCATCAACCAGCTTGTCGCCGATCCCGCCTACGCCGTCGGCTTCAAGGGCAGCGACACCGCCGCCGGCCGGATCATCGACACCCTCGGGGCCAGCGGCCTGCAGCTCTACACCGCCGGCAAGGCGGTTAAGCAGGCCGCCTACGACGTCCAGCGCTCGAAATGGTCGACCCTGCCGGTCCTCGACCGCGACGGCCGCCTGGCCTACGCCAAGACCATGTCGGCGACGCCCGGTCTGGCCGACAGCGCCGACGTCGCGGCCCTGCAGCAGGCCTCGATGGGCGGCGTGCCCCTGGTGCCCGCCCCGCCCGCCGATCCCGCCGCCGCCACCGTTACGGTCTCCGGCCCCCGTTCGGCCCCGCCGCCCTACAAGCCGCTGGTGATCCGCGGCCTGGCCGTGGCCGCCCTGGCGGCGCTGGGCTACGCCGGCGACGACAAGCTGTCCCTGATCGAGGCCGTGATGGCCGAGCCGGCCAGCGCCATGTGCCTGAACATGGCCAAGCTGAACCTCTACCAGTGCCTGGCGGTCGCCAAGCCGCACTATGAGGACGTGTTCTGCCTGGGCCAGCACATCATGATCGATACCGGCATGTGCGTGCTCAAGGCTTCGGGCGCCGCCCTGCCCTACGAGCCGCCGCCCCCGCCAAAGCCCGAGCCGGTCGTGACCAAGAAGAAGCCCGTCGCCAAGAAGAAGACGTCGGCAAAGAAGAAGAGCTAAGCGGCTCAACACCTTTCCATTTCGACGCACTCCAGGCGGCCGCCCGTTGCATCGGGCGGCCGCCGCGTGTATGGAGCGCGACCCAAAAACGTCGACCGGGCGAGGCAATCCAGTCTTGTGCGGCGGCTTCGCATTCCGAGAGCATGGGGCTCTCCAGAGAGACAAGACATGGCCGAGATCATTCTCAACGTCGAACTCCGCGACCGCGCCGGCACCGGCGGCTCGCGCGAAACCCGCCGCCAGGGCAAGGTCCCCGGCGTGCTGTACGGCGGCAACAAGGCCCCGGTGAACATCGCCGTGAAGGGCAACGAATTCCGCAAGGCGCTCTATACCGGCAAGCTGCTGGGCCACCTGGTGACCCTGCAACACGGCGACGACAAGCAGTCGGTCATCGCCAAGGCCGTGCAGTTCCACCCCGTCACCGACGAGCCGATGCACTTCGACCTGTACCGCGTCGGCGAGCACCAACTGATCAAGATCGAAGTGCCGGTGCACTTCAAGAACCACGACATCTCGGTCGGCCTGAAGAAGGGCGGCACGCTGGAAGTCATCCGTCACACCGTCGAGCTGGCCTGCCCGGCCGACAAGATCCCTGAAGAGCTGGTCATCGACCTGGCCTCGCACGACATCGGCGACACCATCCGCATCTCGGAAGTGAAGCTGCCGGAAGGCGTGCGCCCGGCCCAGGACCGCGATTTCGTGATCGCCAACCTGAAGGCCTCGGCCGCTTCGCAATCGGGCGAAGGCGACACGACGACCGCCGAAGCCTAAGAGCTTTTCGGTCGGGTCTTCGATCCGATATCCAGAACGGGCGGGCTTCGCGGCCCGCCCGTTTTTCGTTCCGGCCTGGGCCGAGCCACGAAACCTCGTCCTTCGACAGGTCCAGGACGAGGTTTTGAACGCGGCCCTTCCGTCGTCCTCATCCTGAGCTTGTCGAAGGACGAGGACGTCCCTACACGCTGGCCGTCGAAGTGGAAGCGAGCCGATGTCCATGCTGATCCTCGCCGGCCTCGGCAATCCCGAGCCGAAATACGAGAAGAACCGGCACAATGTCGGGTTCATGGCCGTCGACGCCCTGGCCCGCAAATGGGGCACGGGGCCGTGGCGCTCGCGCTTCCAGGGCCTGGCCTGCGACGGCCAGGTCTCGACGCCGGGCGGCCCGGTCAAGCTTCTGCTGCTCAAGCCCAAGACCTTCTACAACGAGAGCGGCCGCGCCGTGGGCGAGGCGATGAAGTTCTTCAAGCTGGCCCCGACCGACGTCATCGTCTTCCACGACGAGATCGACATGGCGCCGGGCCGCTTCCGGATGAAGGCCGGCGGCGGGGCGGCGGGCAACAACGGCGTGCGCTCGATCACCAGCCAGATCGGCGACACGTTCCGGCGGGGCCGCATCGGCGTGGGCCATCCGGGCCACAAGGACGCGGTCATGCACTATGTGCTGGGCGACTTCCACAAGGTCGAGCACCAGTGGCTGGACCCGATGCTGGACGCCCTGGCCGACGCCCTGCCGTTCGCCGCGGCCGGCGACGACGAGCGCTACCAGGCCGAGGTGCTGCGCCTGGCCCCCGCCCCCAAGGCCGACCCCAAGAAGGCCGCACGCCAGGCCGAGTAAGGTCCCGCCGATTGACGTCGTCGGCTCCAGCCCACACATAACCAGCCTTGACCTGGCCAACGCCAAGCTTGGAGCCCTTACCCTCGATGATCCTGCTCGGCCTGTCGCTGCTGTTCTCGATCGCCCTGTGCGTCCATGTGGTCCGCACGGGCCAGCAGATGTACTGGCTGATGATCATCCTGCTGTTCCAGCCACTGGGCGGGCTGGTCTATCTGATCGCCATCGTCGCGCCGGAGTTCCTGGGCGGCGCCAAGGCCCAGAAGGCCCGGCAGGCCGCGCGGCAGGTCCTCGACCCGCTGCGCGAGTATCGCGAGGCCGGCCAGGCCGTCGACGACACGCCGACCGTCGCCAACCGCGCCCGCCTGGCCGCGGCCGCCTCGGGGCTGGGCAAGCACGCCGAGGCCGAGCGCCTCTACGCCGAGGCCCTGCAGGGCATGTACGCCGACGACCCACAGCTGCTGCTGGGCCGCGCCAACGCCCTGATCGAGCTGGACCGCGCCGCCGAGGCCCTGCCGCTGCTGGAGGGCCTGAGCGCCCAGTCGCCGGCCGCCCGCACGCCGAACGTCGCCCTGGCCATGGGCCGCGCCTATCACGCCCTGGGCCGTCCGACGGAAGCCGACACCGCCCTGCGCTGGGCCGCCGCCCATCTGCCCGGCTTCGAGGGCATGGCCCGCTATGCGGTGTTCCTGGCGCAGACCGGGCGCAAGGACGAGGCCCGCGAGGCCTTGGCCGAGATCGACAAGCGCCTGGCCAAGACCCACTCGCACTTCCGCAAGGAAGCCCGCGGCTGGCGCGACCTGGCGGCGACGGCGGTGGGATGAACGGGCGTGACCGCTAAGCGCGCTCGCGCCCATCCCCGACCAGCAGGTGGCCCAGCCAGCTGACGACGCCGATCACCACCGAGCCGAAGATTCCGGCCCATAGACCGTCGACGACGAAGCCCTTCAGCATCAGGCCGACCAGACCCAGCATCGCGGCGTTCACCACCAGCAGGAACAGCCCCAGCGACACCACGGTCAGCGGTAGGGTCAGCACGACGACCACCGGCCTGACGATGGCGTTGACCACGCCCAGCAGCACCGCGGCGACCAGCAGGCTGGTCCAGCCGCCCGGCACGGCGATGCCCGGCACGATCCTCGACGCCAGCCACAGGCCCAGGGCGGCGATCAGGGCGCGGACGATGAAGCGCGTCACGAGAGGCCTCCCAGGCGTAGGGCGCCGCCATTAGAGGCGCAGGGATCCCGTCCCGGCAAGGTCTTGCTCCGCCGAGATCGCCAAAACGCCCCGTCCGTCCGGCCCGGACCTTTCGTCGCGTCGGTCTGACATTTTTGGCTTGAAGTTTTGAGAATGAACGTTCATTCTCACTTTCGAAGCGCCAATACCCGAGTCCGGGTGTCGGACATTACAAATACGTTATCGACCTTACCTAAGCCGCAACGCCTTCCTATCTGACCCATTCTGGTGGGGATGATGGCGCGCGGTTGACGGGCGGATCCGCACCAAGGGGATAGTTTCTATGGCCGTGAATTCACTATCGGTGATGTCGCCGGACGGCGGCCTGTCGCGTTACCTCACCGAAATCCGCAAGTTCCCGATGCTGGCCAAGGACGAGGAGTTCATGCTCGCCCAGCGCTGGAAAGAGCATCAGGACAGCGAAGCCGCCCACAAGATGGTCACCAGCCACCTGCGTCTCGTGGCCAAGATCGCCATGGGCTATCGCGGCTACGGCCTGCCGATCGGCGAGGTGATCTCCGAGGGCAATGTGGGCCTGATGCAGGCCGTCAAGAAGTTCGAGCCCGACAAGGGCTTCCGCCTGGCCACCTACGCCATGTGGTGGATCCGCGCCTCGATCCAGGAATACATCCTGCGCTCGTGGTCGCTGGTGAAGATGGGCACGACCGCCGCGCAGAAGAAGCTGTTCTTCAACCTGCGCAAGGCCAAGAGCCAGATCGAGGCCTTCCAGGACGGCGACCTGCGTCCCGAGCAGGTCAGCGCCATCGCCACCAAGCTGGGCGTGCTGGACAGCGAGGTCATCTCGATGAACCGCCGTCTGGGCGGTCCCGACGCCTCGCTGAACGCGCCGCTGCGCGCCGACGGCGAAAGCGAGTGGCAGGACTGGCTGGCCGACGACGACCAGATCTCGCAAGAGACCGCCGTCGCGGAGAGCCAGGAAAAGTCCATGCGGATGAGCCTGCTCGAGGAGGCGATGGTCGAGCTCACCGACCGCGAGCGTCACATCCTGACCGAACGGCGCCTGAAGGATGAGCCGACCACCCTGGAAGACCTGGCCTCGCAATACGGCGTCAGCCGCGAGCGGGTCCGCCAGATCGAGGTCCGGGCGTTCGAGAAGCTGCAGAAGTCGATGCGCGAAGCCGCCATCGCCAAGAACATGGTCGAAGCCTAAGAAGGCCCAGACCTGAAAGAACGGAGCGCCCCGGATCGCAAGGTCCGGGGCGTTTTTCGATGACAGACGCCCTGCCCCAACTGATCCTGCTGCCCGGCCTGCTGAACGACGCCGAGCTCTGGCGCGACCAGGTCGACGGCCTGGCCGACGTCGCCCGCTGCCAGGTGGCCGACCTGACGCATGGCGAGAGCCTGCGCCAGCTGGCCGAGCAGGTGCTGGCCGACGCCGAGCCGACCTTCGCCCTGGCTGGCTTCTCGATGGGCGGCTACGTGGCCCAGGAGATCGCCCGGATCGCGCCCGAGCGCATCGCGCGGCTGGCCCTGATCGACACCGCCATCCGCGCCGACACGCCCGAACGGGCCGCCCAGCGCCGCGCCGTCAACGCCGCGGCCAGCCATGAGGGCGCCTTCCTCGGCGTCGCCGACCGGCTGATGGCCAGCTATGTCGACGCCTCGCGCCTGGACGACAAGGACCTGACCGGCCGCATCCAGGCCATGACCCAGCGCCTGGGCCGCGAGGTCTTCCTGCGCCAGAACGGCCTGGCGCGCGAGGACGGCGCGGCCGCCCTGCGGGCCCTGCGCTGTCCGATCGTCATCATCTGCGGCGAGCACGACGCGATCACCCCGCTGGCCGGCCAGCACGAGATGGCCCACGCCATCGGCTGTTCGCACATGGTGATCATCCCCAACGCCGGCCACATGACGCCGATGGAGGCGCCCGAGACGGTCAACGCCGCCCTGCGCCGCTGGCTGGCGCGCGAGGGGCGCTGAGGCTCAGAGCCCCAGCGCCGTCTTCACCGTCCGCCAGTCGACCAGCTTGAAGTTCTGCCGCACGCGCGCCGTGGACGGAGCCTCGCCGTCGACGTCGATATCGTCCTGCATGACCACCAGTCCTTCGGCATAGGGCCCGACGGCCCCGCCCAGCGCCGCGACGCCGTCGGTGCCCGTCACGCCATCGACGCCCTTGGCGGCCACCACCGAGAAGCGTCCGGCATAGGCCGGCTGGGCGCCGTCCACGCGCCAGACCGCGAAGGCGCTGTCGCCCTGGCTGGAGGCGATCAGCCAGGTCTTCTCGCCCTCGCGCAGCAAGGTCAGGCCCTCGACGTCGGGTTTCAGCATGGTCGAGGGCGCGCCGGCCACCAGGACGCGCGCGGCGCCCTTGGCGGGGTCCAGGTCGTAGCGCCAGATCCCCTTGGCCTCCTCGCCGATGTAGAGCACGCCCTTGGCGTCGTCGACGACGCAGCCTTCGGTCTGGCTGCCGACCGCGAAGCGCTGCTCTTCGGTCGCCGCCGGCTTGCCATCGGGGCCGACGGCGACGCGCAGCTGCCGCACCTGGCCGTCCGTGCCGTTGACGATGACGATGAAGCCGTCGCCGCGCCGGCCCATGCACAGGCCGTAGGGCTCGGCCAGGTCCAGCGGCGCCAGGCCCCAGGGCTCGACCTTCAGGGTGGCCGGATCCATCAGGTAGAGCGCCGCGCCGATTCGGCCGCGATCGCTGGCCGCGACCAGCACACGCTCGCCGTTGGCCGTGGCCAATCCGCCACGCAGGTCGACATTGTTCAGCCTGCCGTCCGGGATGAAGCCGGTGACCGCCCCGCTCAGGTCGTAGGTGTACAGACCGGCCTGCTTGTCGGTGCCGAAGATCACGACCCGCGACGGATCCTTGGGGTCGACCCAGATCTCGGGGTCGTCGGCCGCATCCGCACGTTGTGTCGCCACCGATTGGGTCTCGCCGGCCACCGGGACCGGCGTTCCGACGCCGACCAGGATCTTGCCGGAGTCCGAGCGGGCCTCCGGATCGAACGCCGCGCAGCCCGCCAGCAGGAGAGATATTCCCACTGATGTCACGAAACTGAAACGAAACCGTCGAAGAAACATCACTGGCCCCAAGATCTTGGCGAATTTATGCCCCGCCGCGTGAAATCACGTGCGAACGGCCGCGTCAACGGCCGCGCCGGCGATCGGGGATACTGACGATGAAGAAGACCGCACTGTTCGCCTTGGCCGCCTTGGCGCCCATGACCTTGGCCGCCGCGGCCTCGAGCGCCGCCTGGGCCGTCGAGGCCGACGCCCCGATCGCCACGGCCGCCGAAGCCCCGGCCACCGCGTCCGAACTGGTCGTCCAGGCCCAGATCGCCTACCGCAACCGCACCGACCAGGCCGCGCCCGTCCTGAACTACGACCTCGACTACTTCCAGCGCTTCGAGCCGCTGACCGCAGGCGACGCGCTCAAGCGCGTGCCCAGCGTCGCCTTCCTGTCGGACGTGCTGGAATCGGACGGCGTGCGCCTGCGGGGCCTCGATCCGGCCTACACCCAGATCCTGATCAACGGCGAGAAGGTTCCAGGCTCCGGCTCGGGCTCCGGCGCGTTCGGCTCGGGCGCCGACTCCGCCTTCTTCGTCGACCGCATCCCAGCCGAGCTGATCGAGCGCATCGAGATCGTCCGCAGCGCCTCGGCCAACCGCAGCGGCGACGCCGTGGCCGGCGCGATCAACATCGTGCTGCGCGACGCCTACGCCCTGGACGGCGGCTTCGTCCGGGCCGGCGCCCTGATGTTCGACGACAAGCGCATCCGCGAGACCGTCGGCGGCGTCTGGGGCGGCCAGGTCGGACCGGGCCGACTGCTGGTCGGCGCCAACCTGCAGGGTCGCCGCAACCCCAAGAACAAGCTCAGCTTGCGCTATGGCGAGCCGGGCGCGCCGATCGACAACAGCGAACTCCAGACGGACGTGCGCAACGGCACCGACTATTCGTTCAACGCCAGCTACCAGGTTCCGCTGGCCGGCGGCGACCTGGATCTCAGCGGCTTCTATGTCCACACCGACCGCTACCAGAACGAGGACTCGATCGAGTACAACAAGGACGTCCGCGACAACGCCAACCTGTCGACCCTGAACGACAACGACGTCGACATCGAGCAGGACAGCTACTCGGTCAACGGCAAGTACAGCCACGACATGTTCGGCGGCAGGACCAGCGTGAAGCTGGGCTACGCCTCGTTCAAGGACAAGGAAGCCGAGTTCGAGGACGAGACCGAATACCTGCGCGACGCCACCCCCTATCCGGACGGCGACCGCATCACCCGTGACAAGTCGAGGACCGACCTGGAAGACACCGAGTTCTCGGCCAAGCTGGAACACAAGCGCGACCTGAGCGACGGCGTGCAGCTGCAGTTCGGCCTGCAGTACGAGAAGAAGCAGCGCGACCTGTTGGTCACCGAGGTCCCGCGCAACCGCTACAGCCTGCCCAGCGCCAACCCGCCGGCCTTCAAACCCTATGCGGTGATCGACGGCGGCGACGCTTCGTTCGAACAGACCCGCCTTGACCCCTATGTGATGCTGGACGGCAAGGCGGGCGCGCTGAAGTGGGAAGCCGGCCTGCGCTACGAGACTACCGACGTCACCCTGCGGGACCGCACGGTCCCTTCGACCACCGACACCGACTACAAGGTCCTGCTGCCCTCAGCCTCGCTGCGCTACAACCTGACCACCGAAGATCAGGTCTACGTCTCGGGCGCGCGCACCATCCGCCGCCCCAGTTTCGACTACCTGTCGCCGGCCCTGCTGACCGCCGAGCTGGGCGACAACGACTTCATCGGCAATCCGCGGCTGAAGCCTGAAACCGCCTGGGGTCTGGACGCCGGCTACGAGCGGCGGATGGGCAAGCAGGGCGTGGCCGGGGTCAATGTCTTCTACCGCAAGGTCAAGGACCTGATCGAGCTGACCAACACCGGCGACGAGGGTGACGAGGGCCCCGGGACGTTCGTCTATTCCGCCCGCAACACCGGCGACGGCAAGGTCTGGGGGATCGAGTTCGACCTGTCGACGCCGCTGACGGTGATCGGGCTGGAGAACACCGGCGTGTTCCTGAACTACTCGTGGCTGGACAGCGACGTGAACGACGAGTTCGGCTCGCGCAAGTTCAACAGCCAGTCGGACTATGTGCTCAACATCGGCTTCATCCAGGACCTGCCGACCTGGGGCGCCTCGTTCGGCGCCACCTACCGCAAGCAGGGCGAGGCCTACAGCCGCGTGGTCGGCGAAGAGGTCACCACCACCTATGGCGGCGACCTGGAGATCTTCCTCGAAAAGCGGATCGGCAAGGACCTGACGATCCGCCTGACCGGCTCCAACCTGCTGGACGCCAACAAGAAGGAAAGCTTCAACAAGTTCAACACCATCGAGGACCAGAACGACCGCAATTTCGATGAGTACGAACTGGAGCGCGAGAACGCCGGTCCGGTGTTCCAGCTGATCGCCCGCCTGGCCTTCTAGGCGCGCGGCGGCGATCCAGAACGACGAAGGGCAGCGTCCGCGGACGCCGCCCTTTTCGTGGCCGGCCGACCAGCGACCGGTCAGGCCGCGCCGCGGCCGCCGTTGTCGTCCTCGACCAGGAAGCCCATCAGGCCGTCGATGCGCTTGACCAGCTCGGTGCGGGCCATGCCGCCGGCCGTGCAGGCCTCCAGGGCGGTGGCGGCCTCGACCAGGCGGGCGTCCTTGATCGCTTCGCCGACCTTCTTCAGCTCGACCGCCTGGGCGGTCAGGGCGCGCCGGGCCTGGGCCGGGTCGCTGTCCAGGGCCTGGGCGGCCGACCTGACGATCCGCAGGGCCTGGGACAGGCGGGCGGCGGGCGCGCCGCTGGCGTCGGCCTTGCGCTTGCGCGGGCCCTTGTATTCGGCCGAGTTGAAGCGGCGGCGATCGGGCCCGACATATTGCACGGCCTCGACCCAGTCGCGCGGCTTCAGGGTCACCGCCTCGAGCCGGCGCTCCAGGTCCTTGATCGTGAACGGCTTGCGCATGAACTCGTGGATGCCCGCGTCGCGGGCCCCGAAGATCGCCTCGGCCGTGGCCTCGGCGGTGCACATGATGATCGGGTTCTCGCGGCAGGCCAGGTCGCTGCGGCGGATCTTGCGGGCCAGGGCCTGGCCGTCGCAGCCGCTGGAGGCGTGCTCGACGAACACCAGCATCGGGTCCACCGTGCGGGCCATGCCCCAGCCGGCCTCGATCGAAGGGGCGTGGAAGATCTGGACATTGCCGACATGGCGCAACTGGTCGGCGAGCAGGCGCACGGCCGCGGTGTTCGGGTCGACGATCAGCACGCGCTGCATCTTCGCCGCGATACGCTGCAAGGTGCGGATGTTGCCGTCGAACACGTGACCCGGAAGCTCCAACAATGACTCGCCCGCAGACTAGCCGAGCGATGGTAAAAATCAGCTTAGTTTGCGCCCGTTGCGACAGAAAGTCCCGGATTCAGGCCGCCAGGCTGGCGCTCAGGCCCGCGTCGAAGTCCTGCAGCAGGTCGATCGCGTCCTCGATGTCGGCGACCAGGGGCGCGCTGGCCGGAAAGCGGTAGCGCCAGAAGCTGGCGATGTGGGCGACCACCCCGACCTTCTCGCCCAGCGACAGGAACATGTCCGGGGCGCGCAGCAGGAATTCGCGGAACGCCTGGGGTCGGCCGTTGTCGATCAGGTCGTCGAACGCTCGGTCGTACACATCCAGGGCCCGCATGATCGCCTGGCGTTCGACCAGTATGCCGCGGCGCAGGCGCTTGCGGGTGTCGTCCAGGAAGCGCTGGGTGGCCACGTCGCGATTGCCGGTGATCGTCAGCCGCATGATCTCGCCGCCCACGGTGTCCAGCTCGGCCCACAGCCGGGTCAGCATCCACTTGTAGTAGAGGAAGCCCTTCCAGCTGAAGACGCCCTCCTTGAAGCTCTCGCCGTCCATGACCAGGGTCTCGCGCAGCGGCTCCAGCCGCTCGTCGACGTCGGTCGACAGCAAGGCCTCGACCAGGCGGGCGGCGTAGGCGCCCGGCACGGCGCGGCCGGCGTCGCGATAGGCCAGGTCGATCAGCAGCGAGATCTGGGTCGAGACGAAGCTCTGCATCTGCTCCATGTCGGCGGTCGACAAGGCGAAATAGCTGGAGGCCACCGACAGGCCGTGGCGGCGCAGGTGCTCGCGCAGCAGGAACGGGTCCAGGGATGGCAGCTGGTCGATCAGGCGCAGGGTCGCCAGGTCGCGCGCCATGTCGCTGTGTTCGTTGCAGGCCTCGCGCAGCAGGTCCACCCAGCCGCGCTGGCCGACGAAGAACGACTGGCCGCCCAGGCCCAGGTCGCTGCGCTCGAACGGGATGATGATCTTGGTGGCGTTAGGGCGGATCTCGTCGAACAGGAAGACGTCGTCGACCCGCAGGCGGTGCTTGACCACCAGGGCGGTGTTGAGGATGCGGTTGCGGAACAGCGGCGCCTCGCCGTGTTCGGGCCGGTGACCGCTGCGGGCCTCGATGGCCAGCAGGTTCAGGACGCGGCTGGTCGAGGCCTCGCGGTCAAGCGCCCGCAGGCTGCGCGTCAGGCGATCGGCCTTGTTGGCGGACTTCATCAGGCGACGCGCAACGGCCAATGACGGCGAACCTCCCCGGGGAAGCCGCCGTCATAGGCCTTGGCCTGCTAAGCAATCGCTAACTGGACCGTAAATCCGTTGTGGAGATAGCGCTTCAGCCCTGGAACGGATCGCGCATCAGGATGGTGTCGTCGCGCTCGGGGCTGGTCGACAGCAGGGCCACCGGGGCGCCGATCAGCTCCTCGACGCGGCGCACGTACTTGATGGCGTTGGCGTTGAGGTCCTTGAACGAGCGGGCGCCGGCGGTGCTTTCACTCCAGCCTTCCAGTTCCTCGTAGATCGGCTGGGCGGCCTTCTGGTCGCGCATGCCGGCCGGCAGGTAGTCGACCACCTTGTCGCCGATGCGATAGCCGACGCAGATCTTCAGGGTCTTCAGGCCATCCAGCACGTCCAGCTTGGTCAGGGCCACGCCGTGGATGCCGTTGATGGCCACCGACTGGCGCACCAGCACCGCGTCGAACCAGCCGCAGCGACGGGCCCGGCCGGTATTGACCCCGACCTCGCGGCCCACGGTCGACAGGTGCTTGCCGACCTCATCATCGAGTTCGGCCGCGAACGGCCCTTCGCCCACCCGGGTGGTGTAGGCCTTGACGATGCCCAGCACGTAGCCGGTCGCCGAGGGGCCCATGCCCGAGCCCGCCGAGGCCTGGCCGGCCACCGTGTTGGACGAGGTGACGAACGGATAGGTGCCGTGGTCGACGTCGAGCAGGGCGCCTTGGGCCCCCTCGAACAGGATCCTGCGGCCGTCCTTGTAGGCCTTGTCCAGCAGCCGCCAGGCCGGCTGGGCGTAGGCCAGCACCCGGGGCGCGAGTTCCATCAAGGCGTCGAACAGCTCGGTCGCGTCGGCTTCCGGCAGGTTCAGGCCGCGACGCAGGGCGCCATGGTGGGCCAGCAGGCGCTCGATCTTCGGCTTCAGGGCTTCAGGATCGGCCAGGTCGGCGACGCGGATGGCCCGGCGGCCGACCTTGTCCTCGTAGGCCGGGCCGATGCCGCGGCCGGTGGTGCCGATCTTCTGGGTCGAGGCGGCCTCGCGGGCCTGGTCCAGGTCCTTGTGCAGCGGCAGGATCAGGCAGGCGTTGTCGGCCAGCACCAGCAGTTCGGGCGTGATGGCCACGCCCTGCTCGGCGATCTTGTCGATCTCGGACAGCAGGTGCCAGGGATCGACGACCACGCCGTTGCCGATGACGGAGAGCTTGCCTTGCACGACGCCCGACGGCAGCAGGGCCAGCTTGTAGACCTTGCCGTCAACCACCAGGGTGTGACCGGCGTTGTGGCCGCCCTGGAAGCGAACGACGACGTCGGCCCGGTTGCTGAGCCAGTCGACGATCTTGCCCTTGCCCTCGTCGCCCCACTGGGCGCCGACAACGGTCACATTGGCCATGTTCAGATATGCCTTATCACCTGCCGAAAAGCGCCCGCGGCCCTTCGACAGGACTCGGCGGCGGACGTTTCATCTGTTGTGATCGGCGTGACGGCCCGCCAGAAGGGGGCCGCCCGGTTCAGAACTTGTAGACCAGCCGGACCCCGGCGTCGTCAAGCCCCTGGTTCTTGCCCTGGTGGAAGATCTGGCCGTTCGACAGGTGGGTGTAGCTGAGCTCGGCCGACCAGCTGTCGCTGAGATCGTAGCCCAGGGCCAGTTCCGGCTCGAACAGCACCTTCGAGCCGAAGTCGATGCGGTGGTAGTAGAGATAGGTGCGGCGAGCGCGTTCCTCGTCGCTGATGTTCGGGGCGTTGGCCGGCGGCAGCTGGGTTTCGCCATCTGTATAGGCCAGGCCCATGCCCGGACGCAGGTAGAAGCCGCCCGGCTGGCCCAGCTCGATCCGCCAGTCGAAGCCGGCGGCCACGAAGTTGGAAGTGTTCTCGCTGTTGATCGAGACCATGGCGTGGACCTGGGGCTTGCCCAGCCAGCGCAGGTTCTCAAGGCGGTTGGTGCGGTAGCCGAGGTGGACGTCGACCCCGTCCTCGCGGCCGGCGGCGCCCAGGCCGACGGCGTCGCCGATGAAAGTCACGTCGTGCTTGTAGACGCCGACGAAGGCTTCGCCGGCCAGGGCCGGCGCGGCGACGGCCACGGCGGCGCAGGCCGCGGCGGCGAACAGAGCTTTCTTCACGGTGTATTCCCCAGCGGTCTTGACGGTCCTCTTATGGCTTGAACGGCGCCGCTCGCAAAGGGTTTCGGCGACGCTTGCCGGACGATAGACCTAGGCGCCATGACCATCGCCTTTTCCGACATCAAAGCCGCCGCCGCCCGCCTCGAAGGCCAGGCCGTTCGCACCCAGCTGATCGAGAGCCCGGCGTTGAACCGGCGGCTCGGCGGCCGGGTGCTGATCAAGCCCGAAACCCTGCAGCGGGCCGGGGCCTTCAAGTTCCGCGGCGCCTACAACCGCCTGTCCCAGCTGAACGACGACGAGCGGCGGCGCGGCGTCGTGGCCTTCTCGTCGGGCAACCACGCCCAGGGCGTGGCCCTGGCGGCCCAGCTGCTGGGCTGCCCGGCCCTGATCGTCATGCCGAACGACTCCCCGGCGGTGAAGGTCGAGGGCACGCGCGGCTTCGGGGCCGAGATCCGCTTCTACGATCGCTTCACCGAGGACCGCGTCGCCATCGCCGACCAGATCGCCGCCGAGCGGGGTTGCGTGGTCGTGCCGTCCTATGACGACCCGCACATCATCGCCGGCCAGGGCACGGTGGGGCTCGAGATCGTCGAACAGGCCCGCGAGCGGGGCGTGACGTTGGACAAGGTGCTCAGCCCCGTCGGCGGCGGCGGGCTGATCGCCGGGGTCTCGACGGCGGTCAAGGCGCTGTCGCCGGCCACGCAGGTCTGGGGCGCCGAGCCGGCCGGCTTCGACGAGACCCGCCGCTCCCTGGCCTCCGGCCAGCGCGAGACCATCGATCCGGACGCCCGCTCGATCTGCGACGCCCTGCTGACCCCGATCCCCGGCGAGCTGACCTGGCCGATCAACAGCAAGACCCTATCGGGGATCGTCGCGGTCACCGACGCCGAGGTGGCGCAGGCCATGCGCTACGCCTTCTCGGTGCTGAAGCTGGTGGTCGAACCCGGCGGCTGCGTGGCCCTGGCCGCGGCCCTGGCCGGAAAGGTCGATTTGAAGGGCAAGACGGCGGCCATCGTCTGCTCGGGCGGCAATGTGGACCCGGCGCTGTATGCGCGGGTGCTGGGCGGGGAGATTTAGACCGAGCCCGTTCAAATTCACTGCCGTCATTCCGGGCCTTGTGCCCGGAACCCCTGGTTCAGCTGACGGTGAAACCAAATGGCGCGCCGGCGCGCCACACCTCTGCACCTGCGGCGGACAGAGGGGTCCCGGGCACAAGGCCCGGGATGACGGTGATGGGTATGGCTAGCCGCCGCTCCGCACTCCCGCTAGGGTCCCGCCCCAACGACAAAGATCTGCTCCAAAGAGTGACAACGATGAAACGCCTGCTGCTCGCGACCGCCCTGATCGCCGCTCCCATGCTGGCTCACGCGGCGGACGCGCCCAAGATCGACCCCGCCCGATTGTCCGCCCACATCAAGGTTCTGTCGTCCGACGACTTCGAGGGCCGCGGCCCGGCCACGGCCGGCGAGACCAAGTCGGTCGACTATATCGTCGGCCAGATGAAGGCCATCGGCCTGGAGCCGGCGGGCGATCCGAAGGCGGACGGAAGCCGCGCCTGGACCCAGGACGTGCCCTTGGCCAAGTTCGACATCAAGGGCCCGGTCGCGGCCCAGTTCACGGTCGGCGGCAAGGCCGTCCCCCTGGCCCAGGGCGAGCAGATCGCCATCCGCGCGGCCATGACCAATGTCGACCAAGTCGCCATCAAGGACGCCCCGATCGTCTTCGTCGGCTACGGCGTCAAGGCGCCGGAACGAAACTGGGACGACTTCAAGGGCCTGGACCTGAAGGGCAAGGTGCTGGTCGTGCTGATCAACGATCCCGACTTCGAGACGGGGTCCGGCGACTTCGGCGGCAAGGCCATGACCTATTACGGCCGCTGGACCTACAAGTTCGAGGAGGCCGCCCGCCAGGGGGCGGCGGGCGTGCTGATCGTCCACGAGACCGCCCCGGCCTCGTACGGCTGGGCCACGGTCAAGAACTCCAACACCAACACCATGTTCGACATCGTCCGCAAGGATCCGGCCAAGAGCCATCCCAGCCTGGAATCCTGGATCCAGCGCGACGTGGCCGTCGAGCTGTTCAAGTCGGCCGGCCTGGACTTCGACGCGCTGAAGACCCAGGCCCAGAGCCGCGACTTCAAACCGGTGGAGCTGAAGGGCGCGACCTTCTCGGCCCACTACGCCGTCGACCACGCGGTGATCGTCTCCAAGAACATCGCCGGCCGGATCAAGGGGATGGCCCGCCCGGACGAGACGGTGATCTACAGCGCCCACTGGGACCACCTGGGCGTCGGCCAGCCGGACGCCAGGGGCGACAGGATCTACAACGGCGCGATCGACAACGCCGACGGCGTCGCCGCCATCCTGGAACTGGCCCGAGCCTTCAAGAGCCAGCCGGCCCCGCAGCGCTCGATCCTGTTCCTGGCCGTCACCGCCGAGGAACGCGGCCTGCTGGGCTCGGAATACTACGCGGCCAACCCGCTGTTCCCGCTGTCCAAGACCGTGGGCGACCTGAACATCGACGCCTTGTCGGCCGCCGGCCCGGCCAAGGACATCACCACCTCGGGCGACGGAAAGGTCGACCTGCAGGACCTGCTGGTCGCCAAGGCCAAGGCCCACGGCCGCTACTTCACGCCCGACCCGTCGCCCCAGGCCGGCCACTTCTACCGCTCGGACCACTTCCCGTTCGCCAAGCGCGGCGTGCCGGCCATCTCGGTCGGCTCGGGCGAGGACCTGGTCAACGGCGGCAAGGAAGCCGGCCAGAAGGCGGAGGAGGACTACACCGCCAACCGCTACCACCAGCCAGCCGACGAGTGGCGCGCCGACTGGGACCTGAGCGGCCAGGCCCAGGACATCGGGCTGTTCTACGAGATCGGCGCCGACCTCGCCAATTCGAACACCTGGCCGCAATGGCAGGCGGGCTCGGAGTTCAAGGCGCTGCGCGACCAGACCAAGGGCGACCGGAAGTAGCCAATTCCTATCGTTGTCATCCCGGAAGCGCGTAGCGCTGTCCGGGACCCAGGGGAACCGCAAGGCATCAGCCCAGTCCCCTGGGTCCCGGACAGCCTCTGCGAGGCTTCCGGGATGACAACGATTTATGCTTATCCAAGAGCGCTCACTCCTCGCCGGGTTGAGCGAGGTATCTGAATGACAGCCTCCGTCTTCGACCTGTTCAAGCTGGGCGTCGGCCCGTCGAGCAGCCACACCATGGGGCCGATGACGGCCGCGGGGCTGTTCGTCGGTCGGCTGCGCGACGCCGGCGGGTTGGCGCAGGTCGCCCGGGTCGAGACGCGGCTCTACGCCTCCCTGGCCCTGACCGGGCGCGGCCACGCCACCGACCGGGCGGTCATCCTGGGCCTGATGGGCTTTCTGCCGGCGGAGCTCGACCCCGACACCGGAGAGGCGGCCCTGCTGGAGACCAAGGCTACGCAGTCGCTGAAGCTGGGCGGCGAGGTCGACATCGTCTTCGACGAGGCGCGCGACATCGTCTGGGCCGGCCATGAGCGCCTGCCCCAGCACCCTAACGGGCTGACCTTCACCGCCTATGACGCCGCCGGCGCCGTGCTGGCCGAGCGCACCTATTTCTCGATCGGCGGCGGCTTCGTGCGCGACGAGAGCGAGATGGGCCGCAACACCCCGCCGGACGAGGGCCCTCAGGTCCCCCACCCGTTCGAGAGCGGCGCCGACCTGCTGCAACGCGCCGCCGACGCCGGCCTGTCGATCGCCGGGGTAATGGGCGCCAACGAGCTGGCGCGGATGGACGCGGCCGAACTCGACGCCGGCCTCGACCGGATCTTCGCGGCCATGGAAGCCTGCATCGACCGCGGCATGCGCGAGACCGGCACCCTGCCCGGCGGCCTGGCGGTCAAGCGCCGGGCCCGGCAGATCCACCAGACCATCCAGGGCCGGATGGAGCGCCAGATCAGCGACCCGCTGGCGGCCATGGACTATGTCAACCTGTGGGCCATGGCGGTCAACGAGGAGAACGCGGCCGGCGGCCGGGTGGTCACCGCCCCGACCAACGGCGCGGCCGGCCTGATCCCGGCGGTGCTGCGCTTCTACCACCGCTTTCACCAGGGCACGCCGCAGGGGGTGCGAGTGTTCCTGCTGACGGCGGCGGCGATCGGCGCGCTCTACAAGCGCAACGCCTCGATCAGCGGGGCCGAGGTTGGCTGCCAGGGCGAGGTGGGCGTGGCCTGCTCGATGGCGGCGGCGGGCCTGTGCGCGGCGCTGGGCGGGACCAACGACCAGATCGAGAACGCCGCCGAGATCGGCATGGAGCACAATCTGGGCCTGACCTGCGACCCGATCGGCGGCCTGGTCCAGATCCCCTGCATCGAGCGCAACGCCATGGGCGCGATCAAGGCCATCGACGCCGCCCGCCTGGCCCTGCTGGGCGACGGCCAGCACTCGGTGTCGCTGGACAAGGTGATCGCCACCATGAAGCGCACCGGCGAGGACATGAGCGAGATCTACAAGGAGACCTCGCTGGGCGGATTGGCGGTGGGGCTGTCGGTGAACCGGGTGGAGTGCTGAGGGGTTGGACACAGCCAGGCCCTCCCCCTGTGGGGGAGGCGGCCGAAGGCCGGTGGGGGAGTTTTAGGGTCGACGATCCAGGACCCCGCCATCTGCCGATCACTCCCCCCACCGTCGGCTGCGCCGCCACCTCCCCCACAGGGGGAGGATCTGAAATCCCTCTTGCCGAAGATCCAAACCCTGACCTAGGGTGCGCCACAAGAACAGGAAGGGAACACTTGCATGCCCGGGACCATTCGCGCCGGCATCGGCGGCTGGACGTACGAGCCCTGGCGGGGCGGGCCTTTCTATCCCGACGATCTCAAGCAGAAGGACGAGCTGAAGTACGCCAGCCGGCACGTCACCAGCATCGAGATCAACGGCACCTACTATTCCACCTTCAAGCCCAACAGCTGGCAGAAGTGGCGCGATGAGACGCCCGACGACTTCGTGTTCTCGGTCAAGGCCAGCCGGTTCTGCACCAACCGCCGCGTGTTGTCCGAGAACAACGACTCGATGGAGAAATTCCTGGCTCAGGGGCTGGAGGAGCTCGGCCCGAAGCTGGGCCCCATCAACTGGCAGTTCATGGCCACCAAGAAGTTCGACCCCGTCGACTTCGAGGGCTTCCTCAAGTTGCTGCCCAGGGAGATCGGCGGCCGGCCGGCCCGCCACGCGCTGGAGGTCCGCAGCCCGACCTTCGCCACCCAGCAGTTCTACGACCTGGCCGCCCAGTACGGCGCGGCCATCGTCTACGCGGTCGACGACGAGGAGCCGACGTGGCCCTGCATCGACGCGCCGACCGCCGACTTCACCTATGCCCGCCTGATGTCCAGCAAGCCCGACGAGCCCACCGGCATGACCTCGGACGAACTGGACGCCATCGCCAAGCAGACGCGGGACTGGGCTAAACGCGGCGACGTCTTCGCCTACTTCATCGCCGGGGCGAAGGTGCGCAATCCCGCCGCCGCCATGGCGCTGATCGAGAAGCTGAAGAAATAGCCCCCGCCGAGACCCTCTCCCGGAGGGGAGAGGGAGGGGCCCACGCTGAAAGCGTGGGAGGGTGAGGGGTCACGCCCTCACCGTTTTCTCACGACGCCCTGCCGGCACGCCGTCTGACGTCTAAACCCCTCACCCTCCCACCGCTTCGCGGCGGGCCCCGCCCTCTCCCGCTGGGAGAGGGTGCGAAACCGGCAGACACCCCAGCCCCCGCAGGCTGGCCGCCACCGCCGCGTCCAGCGGGGTGTGCGGAACCTCGCCCAGGAACGTCCGGAGCTTGCGGTCGTCCAGGGCCAGGGGCTCGCGCCACAGGTAGCGCATCTCGGCCATCTCGCGGAACAGCGGCACGACCGGCGACAGCGCCATGACGAGCCACCAGGGAAAGCCCACGACCGGCAGCCGGGGCTGGTCCGTCACGCGCCGCACCGAAGCCGCCATCTCGCCCCAGGCCAGGTGATGCCCCCCGAAGTGGAAGACCTCGAAGGCCGAGAGGCGATCGGCCTGGTCCAGCAGCCGGGCCATGGTCTCGGCCAGATCCGGCAGATAGGCCCAGGCGTGGGCGACGCCCCGGGTGGAGGGCTCGGTCACCGACTTCAGCGCCGCGCCCGGCTTGATCACAGCCTGGCCGAACCAGGTGTTGCCGGCGTGCGGGCCGAAGAAGTCACCGGCTCGAACGATCAGCACTGGCGCCCCCTCGGCCGAGGCCGCCTTCAGCCGGCGCTCCATCTCCACCCGAATCTTGCCCTTGCGGGTAGTCGGGGCCTGCGGCGCGGTCTCGTCGATCCGCGGGAGGGTCTCCAGGCCGAAATTGTAGACCGTGCCCGGCAGCAGGATCCGCGCGCCCTCGGCCTTGGCGGCGGCGATGGTGCTGTCCAGCATCGGCAGGACCAGCTTGCCCCAGTTGCGGTAGCCGGGCGGGTTGGCGGCGTGGACGATCAACTGGACGCCCCGGGCGGCGCGGGCCACGTCGGCGGCGACCATGGCGTCGCCCTCGATCCAGTCGATCCCCGCCCCCTTTGCGGTTTTTGGAGCCGGCTGGGCGCGGCGGGTCAGGGCGCGGACGGTCCAGCCATGGCGGACCAGGGCCGAGGCGGCTTCGCCGCCGATGCCGCCGGTCGCGCCGATCACCAGGGCGATACGTTGTGTGGTCGAGGTCATGTCGGTCTCCGTCGATCCCGCGAGGGGCTTGATGACGGCAAGATGGCCGGTCGCCAGCCAAACGAGAATTGACGAACCGTCTTGATCTGCCATGCATGAATGCATGAGCGATCCGGACTGGAGCCTGTACCGCGCCTTCCTGGCGGTGATGACTGAGGGCAGCCTGTCGGCCGCCGCCCGGGCCCTGGGCCTGACCCAGCCGACCCTGGGCCGGCAGGTGGCCGAACTGGAGCGCGCCCTGGGTGTGGCCCTGTTCACCCGCTCGCCCCAGGGCCTGAAGCCCACCGACGCCGCGCTGGACCTGCGGCCGCACGCCCAGGCCATGGCCGGGGCGGCCAGCGCCCTGGTTCGCGCCGCGTCCGGCGCCGGCGACACCGCCCGCGGCGTGGTGCGCCTGACCGCCAGCGAGATCATCGGCGCCGAGGTGCTGCCCACTATTCTGGCCGACTTCCGTCCCAAACATCCTGGCGTGGCCGTCGAGCTGTCGCTGGACAACCAGCAGCAGGACCTGCTGCGCGGCGCGGCCGACATCGCCGTGCGCATGGTCCGCCCCACCCAGGACGCCCTGGTCGCCCGGCGGCTGGCCGACACCCACCTGGGGCTCTACGCCCACCGCCGCTATGTGGAAGCCGAGGGGGCGCCCGCCACCCTCGACGCCCTGCCCGACCATGCGGTGATCGGCTTCGACAAGGGCACGCCGTTCCTGCGCGGCCTGGTCCAGCGCGTGCCGCTGCCGCCCCAGGGCTTCGCCTTCCGGGCCGACAGCGACCTGGCCCAGCTGGCCGCCGTGCGAGCGGGCTTCGGGATCGGCTTCATTCAGCACGGGGTGGCTCGCCGCGATCCCGACCTGGTCCCGGTCTGTCCCGGCCAGATCGGTTTCGAGCTGCCGGTCTGGCTGGTCATGCACGAGGACCTGCGCGCGACGTTGCGGATGCGGGCGATGTTCGACCACCTGGCCGACGGGCTGGACGCCTTCCTGGCGACGTCGCAGCCGTGAGCGCGGCTGGGGACAGGCGCATGCCCCTGTCCCTATTGGGAGCGCGGCCCCAAAAACGTGGTTAACCGAACCTCAACGCGGTCCTGCTAGAACCCCTCCCCATGCGCCGCGTCTTCGCCTGCCTGCTGATCCTCGCCGCCCTGGCCGGCTCGGCCACGGCCCAGACGGCCAAGCCGACGCGGGTCGTCCCCTCGACGGCGAGCCGCGCCCCGGCCCCGGACGACACCCCGGCCCTGCCGCCGCCGCTGATCCCGCTGACCGGCGCCGCCCAGGCCCGCGACCCGGACCAGTGCCGATCGTCCTGCAACCGCACCTACTTCTTCTGCCGGGCCAACGGCGACGACGACAGCTGCCCAACCCAGTGGATGCAGTGCAAGTCGCGCTGCACGGCCACCTATTCACCGCGGCCGCTCGGCAACTGAACGCGCCGGCTCAGACGGTTTGACGGCAGGCATAACGCTGATACGTTCACCTGAACAACGATAAGTCAGGGAGGAGGCGATGACCTCCGCTACGCCATCCGCACGGCTTCCCAAGGCCTGCATCATCGGCGCGGGCTGCAGCGGCTTCACCACCGCCAAGCGGCTGAAGGACGCCGGCGTCCCCTATGACTGCTTCGAGGCCTCCGACGACATCGGCGGCAACTGGTACTACAAGAACCCCAACGGGCTGTCGGCCTGCTACGAGAGCCTGCACATCGACACCTCCAAGTGGCGGCTGGCCTTCGAGGACTTCCCGGTCCCGCCCGACTGGCCCGACTTCCCGCACCACAGCCAGGTCCTGGCCTACTTCAAGGCCTATGTCGCCCATTTCGGCCTGCGCGAGACCATCACCTTCAACACCAAGGTGCTGCGCGCCGAACGCGCGACCGACGGCCTGTGGTCGGTGACCCTGTCGACCGGCGAGACCCGGCTCTATGACGTGCTGATCGTCGCCAACGGCCACCACTGGGACCCGCGCGTTCCCGAGTACCCCGGAACCTTCGACGGCGTCGCCTTCCACGCCCACGCCTATAGTGACCCGTTCGACCCGGTCGACATGCGCGGCAAGACGGTGGTGGTGGTCGGCATGGGCAATTCGGCCATGGACATCGCCAGCGAGCTGGCTCAGCGCCCGATCGCCGGCAAGCTGATCGTCTCGGCCCGGCGCGGGGTCTGGGTCTTCCCCAAATACCTGAACGGCAAGCCGCTGGACAAATCCGCCATGCCGCCGTGGATGCCGCGCCGGCTGGGCCTGAAGATCGTCCGCGCGCTGGTCCGCAAGCACCTGGGCCGGATGGAGGACTACGGCCTGCCCAGGCCCGACCACCAGCCGCTGGAGGCCCACCCCTCGGTCAGCGGCGAGTTCCTGACCCGGGCCGGCTGCGGCGACATCGCCTTCAAGCCGGCGATCAAGGCGCTGGAGGGGCGCGAGGTCCGCTTCGCCGACGACAGCGTCGAGGCCGTCGACGTGATCGTGTTCGCCACCGGCTACAGGATCAGCTTCCCGTTCCTGGACGATCCCAGCCTGGTTCCCGACGCCGACCACCGCCTGCCGCTGTTCAAGCGGATGATGAAGCCCGGCGTACCCGACCTCTTCTACATGGGCTTGGCCCAAGCCCTGCCGACCCTGGTCAATTTCGCCGAGCAGCAGTCCAAGCTGGTCGCCGCCTACCTGACCGGCCGCTACGCCCCGCCGCCCGTCGCCGAAATGCGGCGCATCACCGCCAAGGACGAGGAGCGCCACACCGGCCACTATTACGCCTCGGCCCGCCACACCATCCAGGTCGACTTCGGGGTCTATTGCGCCGACCTGAACAAGGAGATCGCCGCCGGCGAGAAGCGGGCGCGAGCGGCGGGCGGGGCCCTGCCCGTGCCGGCCCGCGCGCCGCACGCCTTGCCACTGGCGGCGGAATGAGGCTGAAATCATGACGGGGCGTCATCCGCGCCTCGCCACGAGTCGCGTCCGATGTCGAACATCGCCTATTTCCCGGTCCGTCCGTCTGCGGAGGACAACCGCCCCGGCAAGCGCGAGCGTACCAAGGTGGCCAACCGCCAGGCGATCCTCGACGCGGCGCGGGCGGTGTTCGGCGAGCTGGGCTACGAGGCCGCCACGGTGCGCGACATCATCCGCCGTACCGGCTTGGCCTCGGGCACCTTCTACAACTACTACAAGTCCAAGGAAGAGGTGTTCGACGCCCTGGCCGACGACGGCGCGCGGCGCTTCCGGCCGATCCTGCGCGCCGAGTCCGACAGGGCGGTCGACTTCGAGAGCTTCCTGCGCGGCGCGATCCGGGCCTATTTCGACTTCCTGGCGGCCGAGCACGAGAGCTGGCGGATCAACCGGCCGGCCGGCGAGGTCTTTCCCCACGCCCGCGCCACGCCCGAGATCGTCGCGGTGTTCGACGAGGTTCGCGCGGCCTTCGCCAAGGTGCTGGCGCACGACCACGCCCCCGCCGTGGACCTCGACTATTTCACCGCCGCCTGCATCGCCGTGGCCCGCGAGATCGGCGACAAGATGCTGGAGCGTCGGCCGGTCGACGTCGACGGCGCCGCCGATTTCGCCGTCCGGATGATCCTGGGCGGCCTGCCCGCCCTGCCGCGTCCCTGAAGCCTTTCCTGGTCCGAAATCCTCGTCCTTCGACAGGCTCAGGATGAGGATTTCTACCGAAGCGCCCGATCAGTAGCCCTCATCCTGAGCCTGTCGAAGGACGAGGGCGGCCCGCCAATCTTCAAGAAGAGAGCCCCCGAATGGCCGACCCCGCCGTCCAGAAGTTCATCCTCAAGGCGCTGATGTCGCTGCCCAGTCCGGTGCTGCGGGCGATGTCGGGCGGCGGGACGGTCTATCGCGGCGGCCGGACCCTGGATCCGCGCTTCCAGTTCCTGGCGGCGGCGGCGGCCAAGATGCCGTCGATGACCACCCTGTCGCCGGACGAGGCCCGCGCCGCCAGCGCCAAGGGCCTGGCGGCCATGAGCGGTCCGGCCGAGCCCGGCGTGCGCAACGAGAGCCTGTCGATCGACGGCCAGGACGGCCCGATCCGACTGCGCGCCTACCGTCCCGCCGACCAGGACGGCGCCGCCCCGCTGATCGTCTTCGCCCACTTCGGCGGCGGGGTGATCGGCGACCTGGAGACCTGCCACGCCTTCTGCGGCATCCTGGCCCGCATCGCCCGCACGGCGGTGCTGTCGGTCGACTACCGCCTGGCCCCCGACCATCGCTTCCCGGCCGGGCTGGACGACGTTCTGGCCGCCTTCCGCTGGGGCCGCGACAACGCCGCCCGCTTCGGGGCCTTGCCCGGGACGGCGGCGATCGGCGGCGACTCGATGGGCGGCAACTTCGCCGCCGTCGTCGCCCAGGAGATGAAGCGGACGGGCGAGGCCCAGCCGGCCCTGCAGCTGCTGATCTATCCCGCCGTCGACGTGGCCAGCGAGACGCCGTCGATGACGACCTACGCCGACGCCTATCCGCTGAGCCGGCCGATCATGGACTGGTTCATGGGCCACTATATCGGCGCCGACGCCGACCCGGCCGATCCGCGCCTGTCGCCCGACCGGACCGCCGACCTGTCGGACCTGGCGCCCGCCGTGGTGGTCACCGCCGGCTTCGACCCACTGGTCGACCAGGGCGAGGCCTACGCCAAGCGCCTGATCGCGGCGGGCGTGGCGACCACCTACCGTTGCTACGACAGTCTGGCCCATGGGTTCACGGCGTTCACCGGAGCCGTGCCGGCGGCCGACGCGGCCTGCCGGGAGATCGCGCGGCTGGTGCGAGCGGCCTTGGAGACTTCTTCTCCGTTGTCATCCCGGGCGTAGCGAAGCGAAGGCCGGGGATCAAGGTGAACCGCACCGCCTTCGCCCAGTCCCCTGGGTCCCGGACAGCCTCTGCGAGGCTTCCGGGATGACAACCATCGTGCGGATGGATTGATGCGCGCCCTCGTCGTCGAGACCCTGGCCCCCGACTTCGCCGGCTGCGCCGTCCGCGAGGTCCCCACGCCGCAGCCGGGCCCCGGCCAGGTGCTGGTCCGCGTGCGGGCCGCCAGCGTCAACTTCCCCGACCTGCTGATGACCCGGGGCGAATACCAGTTCAAGCCGCCCCTGCCCTTCACCCCGGGCCTGGACGTGTCCGGCGAGGTCGCGGCGCTGGGCGAGGGCGCCACGGGTTGGAGCGTCGGCGAGGCCGTGGTCGGCGGGGCGCGGCTGGGCGGGTTCGCGGAGTATGCGGTGCTGGCGGCCGAGGCCCTCAAGCCCAAGCCCGCGCGGCTGTCGTTCGGCGAGGCCGCCGCCTATGGCGCGGCCTATCTGACAGCCTATGTCGCCCTGGTCCGGCGGGCGCGGCTGGAGCCCGGCGAATGGGTGCTGGTGCACGGCGCCGCCGGCGGCGTCGGCCTGGCGGCGGTCGACCTGGCCAAGGCCCTGGGCGCGCGGGTGATCGCCGCCTCGGCTTCGGACGCCAAGCTGGCGGAGGTGCAGCGCCTCTACGCCCCCGACGCCGTGGTCAACGTCACCGGCGGCTTCCGCGAGCGGGTCAAGGCGATCACCGGCGGCCGCGGGGCCGACGTGATCTATGACCCAGTCGGCGGCGACGTGTTCGACGAGAGCGTCCGCTGCATCGCCTTCGACGGCCGGCTGCTGGTGGTCGGCTTCACCTCGGGCCGCATCCCGACCGTCTCGGTCAACCTGCCGCTGATCAAGGGCTTCTCGGTGATGGGCGTACGGGCCGGCGAGTACGGGCGGCAGTTTCCGGAGAAGGGCCGCGAGAATGCGCAGGCGGTGTGGCGGATGGCCGACGAGGGCGTGATCTCGCCGCACGTCCATGCGGAATTGCCGCTGGACCGCTGGCGCGAGGCGTTCGAGCTGTTGGCTGGACGCAAGGTGGTGGGCAAGGCGGTCCTTCGGCCGGACCTTTAGCGGCTAGCACTTGCCCCCTCCGGGCCTGCGGCCCTCCTCCCCCAAAGGGGGAAGAGCTTCGCGCGATGAGCTCCGCCCCCTATGGGGGCGGACAGGCGGCGAAGCCGCCAGGTGGGGGCAAGTTCGCGCAACCCATTGCCGTGACTCATGTTGACAGCGCCCGCCCCTTCCCTTATCCACCGCCCCTCACTCGCGGCGGCCCTCCGGCTTCCGCGTCCCATTATTATCGGAGCCACCTCGTGAAGCGGACATTCCAGCCGTCGAAGCTCGTGCGAGCCCGCCGTCACGGCTACCGCGCGCGTATGGCCACCAAGAACGGCCAGAAGATCGTCGCGCGTCGCCGCGCCAAGGGCCGTAAGCGCCTGACGGCCTAACAGCCTTTCTCCCGCTTGTTGCGGGAACAAGACCATGATGGAAGCCGTCCTTTCCTCGAACCGGGCCCAGCGCCCGCGCCGGAAAGGGCGGCTTTTTTCATGACCGAGACCCCGGTTGCGCCCATGAAGATCGAGCGCCTGAAGAAGCGTCCCGACTTCCTGAAGGCCGCCAAGGCGCCCAACCTGGCGCGCGGGGCGGTGTTCATGCAGATGCGCCCGCGCCACGACGACGACCCGCTGATCCGGGTCGGATTCACCGCCACCAAGAAGATCGGCGGCTCGGTCGAACGAAATCGCGCCAAAAGACGCCTGCGCGAGGCCGCCAGGCTGCTTCTCCCCCTTCATGGCCGCCCCTGTTGCGACTATGTGTTCATCGCCCGCGGCGGAACTGGCCAGCGGGACTGGGGGCGTTTGCTTGACGATGTCAAAACCGCGCTGATAAGCCTCGCCGCCGACCTCGATCGCGCGGGCCCGGGCGCGACGCCCGTACCGCACGCCCCCGCCGCGTCCGATTCCTCCGTTTCTGGTTAAGTCCAACCCATGCAGAACGACTCCAACAAAAACACGCTGATGTTCCTCGTCTGCGCGTTTGCGATCCTGATCGGCTACCAGTTCCTGGTGCTGGGTCCGCAGCAGAAGCAGCGCGAGGCCGAGCTTCGCGCCAAGAGGGCCGCCGAGGCCCAGGTCGCCGCCCAGCCGGGCATGACCCTCGGCGCGGACGGCACGCCCCAGCCGCTGAAGCTGTCGCGCGACGAGGCCAAGGCCCAGAGCCCGCGCATCGCCGTCGACACCCCGGCCCTGTCGGGCTCGATCGCCCTGAAGGGCGCGCGCATCGACGACCTGTGGCTCAAGCGCTTCACCCAGACGGCCGACAAGAACTCGCCGCCGGTCGAGCTGTTCCGCCCCGAGGGCGCCGAGCACGCCTGGTTCGCCGACTTCGGCTGGGCCGGGATCGCCGGCATGAGCGGCCTGCCCACACCCCAGACCGTGTGGACGGCCGCGCCCGGCCAAGTGCTGCGCCCGACCACCCCGGTCGTCCTGACCTATGACAACGGCCAGGGCCTGGTGTTCACCCGCACCATCTCGGTCGACGCCGACGCCATGTTCACGGTCGCCGACACCGTCCGCAACCAGGGCGGCGCGGCCGTGGCCCTGGCCCCCTACGCCTCGGTCCAGCGCCAGGGCATCCCGACCGAAGGCCCGCACGGCCTGGGCAAGACCCAGATCGTCTACGAGGGCGGCATCGGCGTGCTGGGCGGCATCGACGGCGTCAAGGACGGCAAGTACCTGCTGCAGAACCAGGCCAAGTACCCCAAGTGGAAGAAGGACAAGCCGCTCCAGGACAACCTGGAATCCAAGGGCGGCTGGATCGGCATGACCGACAAGTACTGGCTGGCGGCCCTAGTTCCCCAGCAGTCGGAGATGATCAAGGGCCGCTTCCAGGTGAAGCCGGTCAGCGGCGTCGACGTCTACGAGTCGGCCTTCACCGGTTCGCCGCGGTCGCTGGCGGCCGGCGCCACGATTACCAACACCACCCGCCTGTTCGCCGGCGCCAAGACCGTGCCGCTGCTGACCCGCTACGAATACGGCGGCAAGCCGGTGGTCTGGTGGCAGTTCTGGAACCGCCCGACCGCCGCCATCCCCAGCTTCGACAAGGCCGTCGACTGGGGGATGTTCGAGGTCATCACCCGGCCGATCTTCAACGTGCTGGAGATCTTCTACAAGCTGGTCGGCAACTTCGGCGTGGCCATCATGCTGCTGACCGTGACCCTGAAGCTGATCCTCTTCCCGCTGGCCGACAAGAGCTACGAGTCGATGGCGAAGATGAAGAAGATCGCCCCCGAGGTCGAGAAGCTGAAGGCCAAGTTCAAGGACGATCCGGCCAAGCAGCAGCAGGAGATGATGGGCCTGTACGCCAAGGAGAAGATCAACCCGATGATGGGCTGCGTGCCCATGCTGATCCAGATCCCGATCTTCTACTCGCTGTACAAGGTGTTGACGGTGACCATCGAGATGCGGCACGCGCCGTTCTTCGGCTGGATCACCGACCTCTCGGCCCGCGACCCGTCGACCTTCATGAACCTGTTCGGCCTGATCCACTGGGATCCGGCGACCGCCCCGATGATCGGCGCCTTCCTGTCGGGGCCCCTGCACATCGGCGTCTGGCCGCTGCTGTACGGCTTCACCATGTGGCTGACCACGGCGATGAACCCGCCGGCCGGCGATCCGCTGCAGCAGAAGATCTTCCAGCTGTTCCCGATCGTCTTCACCTTCACCCTGTCGCAGTTCGCCGTGGGCCTGGTGATCTACTGGTGCTGGAGCAACGTGCTGACCATCATCCAGCAGTACATCATCATGCACCGCTACAAGGTCGAGAACCCGATCGACAAGCTGATCGCCCGCTTCAGCGGCAAGTCCGTCGGGGCTACCTGATGAACGAGCTGGGTATGGACGAGCTGGGTTACGGCGAAGAGGAGATCGAGGCCGCCCGCGTGCTGTTCGCCCAGCCGGCGACCTTCATGATGGGCGCGGTCAAGATGGACGGCATGCCCGCCCCGACCCTGCCGGAAGTGGCCTTCGCCGGCCGCTCCAACGTCGGCAAGTCCAGCCTGATCAACGGGCTGGTCGGGCAGAACCACCTGGCGCGCGCCTCCAACTCGCCGGGCCGCACGCGGGAGGTCAACTTCTTCGTGCTGGCCGAGAAGCTGCGCCTGGTCGACCTGCCGGGCTACGGCTTCGCGCGGGTGTCCAAGAGCATCGCCGACAAGTTCCAGGACCTGGGCCGCGCCTATCTGCGCGGCCGGGTGAACCTCAAGCGCGTCTACCTGCTGATCGACGCCCGCCACGGCCTGAAGTCGGTGGACGCCGAGGCCCTGGACGCCTTGGACATCGCGGCGGTCTCCTACCAGATCGTCCTGACCAAGGCCGACAAGATCAAGCAGTCCGAGCTGGACGCCACGGTCGACAGGACCCTCAAGGCCATCGCCAAGCGGCCTGCCGCCTTCCCGAAGGTCCTGGCGACCTCGTCGGAGAAGGGCTACGGCCTGCCCGAGCTGCGCGCCGAGATCGCCCGGACGTGTCTTTCGTAACTGTACCGCTGTGTGTCCTTCGAGGCCCGCTTCGCGGGCGCCTCAGGATGAGGAGCGTTGTTGCTGAATCCCTCATCCTGAGGTGCGCAGCGAAGCGAAGCCTCGAAGGACGCAAGACCTCCACAAGATCGTTCCCACGCCTTAACCTTCCGGCCAGATCCGTCGGCTAAGGCCACGCCTCCCGTTTTTCGAAGAAGTCCTCTCATGACCCGTCACGAACTGAAGACCTGGCCGCAGTATTTCGCCGCCGTGCGCTCGGGCAAGAAGCGCTTCGAGATCCGCCGCAACGACCGCGAGTTCGCGGTGGGCGACGTGCTGGTGCTGCGCGAGTTCGATCCGGACCAGGACGCCTATACCGGCCAGGTCGAGGAGCGGCAGATCACCTTTCTGCTGTCGGAGGAGGACTACGGCGTCATCCACGGCTTCGTGGCCATCGGCTTCGGCGAGGTGGTCCACCACGGCGACATGCCGGCCGACGGCGCCCTGACGGCGGCGCAGCTGGCCCACTGGCACGAGACGACCTCCAACAACGCCGCCCTGCGCGCCCAGGACGCCCGCAAGGTGGCCCAGAGCTACGCCGCCCCGACCACCGGCCGCGCCGCCATGCCGGTCGCCGCCGACCGCCACAGCGCCGTGGCCGCCGCCGCCGAGGCCGAGGCCGCCTTCCACGCCGCGGCCGCGAAGATCGTGCGGGGCAAGTAAGCGACCCTCAGACGCTGGAATCAAAAAGGGCGGGTCTTGAGACCCGCCCTTTTTCGTTTCGCGATGAGGTGAGGCCTTACGCCGCCTGGCTGACCTGGGCCGGGAAGACGTCGTCCATGCGCAGATAGGTGATCAGGCGGCTGTCCAGCGAGATGATCGCCTGGATGAAGCGCAGCTCATCGGTCCCCAGGTCCGGGGTCGGCTGCAGGTGGTCGCGCGACACGGTGAAGGTCTCGCTGACCGCGTCGACCAGGATGCCGGCCAGGCGGTCCTGGCACTCGACCACGACGATGACGTGGCGGGTCTCGGGGACGGTGACGCCCAGGCCCAGGCGGTTGCGCAGGTCGATGACCGGCATGATCGCGCCCCGCAGGTTGATCACGCCCTTCAGATAGGTCGGGGCGTGCGGGATCGGGGTCGCCGGGGTCCAGCCGCGGATCTCGCGGACCGTCTTGACGTCGATGCAGAACTCCTGCTCGCCGATGCAGAACGAGATCAGCTCCAGGGCGGGTTCGGCGTGGTCGGTCATGATCGGGTCCCGAGGGTCGAAAGTCTTCGCGGCGAAGGCCGAAAACCGGCTTTCGCGTCGTCCGCCACAAGAGCCCGACCGCCGTTTAATAACGGTTAATGCGGCGCTTACGGCACGGCGTCGAATTGTCGCGTGGGCTGGTGACGCCCCCTGTGGGGGAGGTGTCGGCGAAGCCGACGGAGGGGGGAGTGATCGGCAGGCGGCTTCACCCTGGATCGACGATCCGACAACTCCCCCCACCGGCCTTCGGCCGCCTCCCCCCACAGGGGGAGGATCAAGGCTCCGACGCCCCCACGTCGCCCTCGTCGGTCAGGTTGAACTCGTACCAGACGCCGTTCAGCACGCCGAAAGCGACCGCCAGGCCCAGGCCCAGCACCCAGGTGAAATACCACATGGCTCAACTCCTCAGTACAGGGCCGGGTCGGTCTTCAGCGCCGCCGTGCTGGTCCGGCCCCACAGGACCTTGAACACCCAGGCGGTGTAGAGCAGCACGACCGGCATCAGCACGACCGTGACGATCAGCATGATGAACAGGGTCAGGTGGCTGGACGAGGCGTTCCACACCGTCAGGCTCGAGCGCGGGTCGATCGTGCTGGGCAGGATGAACGGGAACATCGACAGGCCGACCGTGGCCACGATCCCGGCCGCCGAGGCCGACGAGCCGCCGAACGCCAGGACCGCCGAACGCCGCCACAGGCCCAGCAGGGCCAGCAGAGCGCCGCCAAAGCCCATCACTGGCGCGACCAGCATCCAGGGATGGCGGCCGAAGTTGTCGAACCAGGCGCCCGGCGCGACGACGGTCGCCGTCCGCAGCGGATTGGACGGTGCCGCAGGGTCGAACGCGCCTTCGATGCGGAAGCCCAGGCGCGTGGCCAGCAGGCCGCCGGCCAGGAACAGCGCCAAGGTAGCGATCCCCGCCGCCGTGCCGAACCTGCGCGCCCGGTCCTGGACCGCGCCGCCCGCCTCGGCCTTGATCCCCAGCCAGGCCGCGCCGTGCAGCACCAGCATGGCCACCGACAGCAAGCCGCAGACCAGGGTGAAGGGGGTGAACAGGCCGAAGAAGACGCCGTGATAGGTGGCGCGCAGGTCGCCATCCAGCTTGAACGGCGCGCCCTGCAGCACGTTGCCCACCGCCACGCCGAACACCAGCACCGGCACCAGGCCGCCGGCGAAAAGCGCCCAGTCCCAGAACGTCCGCCAGCGCGCGTCCGGCCGCTTGGACCGGTACTTGAAGCCGACCGGCCGCAGGATCATCGCCACCAACACGGCGAAGACCGCCAGGTAGAAGCCCGAGAAGCTGACCCCGTAGACCAGCGGCCAGGCCGCGAAGATCGAGGCCCCGCCGGTGATGAACCACACCTGGCTGCCCTCCCAGGTGGCGCCGACGGTGTTGATCACCATGCGCCGCTCCTCGTCGGTGCGGGCGACGAAGGGCAGCAGGGCGCCCACGCCCATGTCGTAGCCGTCGGTCAGGGCGAAACCGATCAGCAGCACGCCCAGCAGGCCCCACCAGATGATGCGCAGGGTCGGATAGTCGAGGGGAAGGTCCATGGATCCGATCTCCTTTAAGCGACGGCTTCGCCGGCGGGGCCGGCTCCGGGACGCCCCGGCGCGCCGGACGGGAAGGCTTCCTGCTCGGCGAAGGGGCCCTTCTTGATCGTCTTGAGGATCAGCCCGACCTCGACCACCGCCAGGGCGCCGTAGAGCAGGGTGAAGACCACGATGCTGGTCAGGATCTGGCCCACGCTCAGCGACGAAGGGGCCAGGAAGGTGGGCAGCACGCCCTCCACCGCCCAGGGCTGGCGCCCCACCTCGGCCAGCACCCAGCCCAGCTCGGTCGAGATCCACGGCAACGGAATGGCCGCAACGGCGAGCATCAGGAACCAGCGGGTGTCGTGCCTGCGCAGCGTGACCAGCACGAAGGCCGTGGCGAACATCGCGATCATCAGGAAACCGATGCCGGCCATGATCCGGAACGACCAGAACATCACCGGCACGTTAGGCACGGTGTCCCAGGCGGTCTTCTGGATCAGCGCCTTGTCGGCCGTGCGCGGGTCGGCGACGTGGCGCTTGAGCAGCAGGGCGTAGCCGAGGTCGCGGCGGTGCATCTCGAAGACGCCGCGCGCCGCCAGGTTCTTCGGATCGGCCTTCAAGGTCTCCAGGGCGTCATAGGCGACCACGCCGCTCTCGATCCGGGTCTCGGCCTGGGCCACCAGCTCGAAGATGCCGGCGACGGGCCGGTCCAGGCTGCGGGTGGCGATCAGGCCCAGGACATAGGGGATCTTGATCTCGTCATGGGTCTTGCGGGCCTTGAGGTCGGGGATGCCGAAGGCGGTCAGGCCGGCCGGGGCGGGCTCGGTTTCCCACATGGCCTCCAGGGCGGCCAGCTTCATTTTCTGGTTGTCGGTCAGGGCGTAGCCGCTCTCGTCGCCCAGCACGACCACCGACAGGGACGAGGCCAGGCCAAAGGCGGCGGCCACGGTCAGCGAGCGCTTGGCGACGCTGACATACCGGCCCTTCAGCAGGTAGAAGGCGCTGACCCCCAGCACGAGGACCGCGGCGATGGTGTAGCCGGCGCTGACCGTGTGCACGAACTTGGCCTGGGCCACCGGGTTGAACAGCACCGCCCGAAAATCGGTCACCTCCATGCGCAGGGTGTCGGGATTGAAGGCCGCGCCGACCGGGTTCTGCATCCAACCGTTGGCGACCAGGATCCACAGGGCCGACAGGTTGGTGCCCAGGGCGACCAGGAAGGTGACCAGCAGGTGGGTGACCGGCCGCAGCTTGTCCCAGCCGAAGAACATCAGGCCCACGAAGGTGGCCTCGAGGAAGAAGGCCATCAGCCCCTCGATGGCCAGCGGCGCGCCGAAGATGTCGCCGACATAGTGCGAGTAGTAGGACCAGTTCATGCCGAACTGGAACTCCATCGTCAGGCCGGTGGCGACGCCGAGCACGAAATTGATGCCGAACAGCGTGCCCCAGAACCGCGTCGTGGTGCGCCAGATCGGCCGCTTGGTCATCACATAGACGCTCTCCATGATCACCAGCATGAAGGACAGGCCCAGCGTCAGGGGCACGAACAGGAAGTGGTACAGCGCCGTCAGGGCGAACTGCAGGCGGGAGAGGTCGACGACGGCGGGGTCCATGCAGCGCTCCGGTGGTCGTTGGCGATCGCGCCAAGGACCTTCTACCCCTAGACGCATCAAGGCCAGGGCGCTTTGATCCGGATCAAGGACGCGCCCGTCCCCAGACCCCAACAACGGCCGATGACCGCCAGTTTCACCGCCCAGCTCGACGCCGTCGCGCGACCCTGGCTGAAGGCGTTGAGCCCGGCCGGCGGTCGCGCCGCGCGGACCGCGCCGCTGTGGCTGCTGGCCGACGTCCCCGCCGCGGTCGCCTTCGCCGCCGGCCTGGCCCTGGCGGTCGACACCCTGCCGCGCGGTCTGGCCGCCGCCGCGCCCTGGCTGGTCCTGCTCGCCCTCGCCGCCGCCGCCCGGGGCCTGCTGGCCAAGCGCGCCGCCGAGGCCGGGGCCCTCGCCGCCGCCGGGGTCAAGGCCCGGGCCCGCCAGGACGCGGTGGCTTCGGTGCTGGGCGGCCGCGTCACCGGCGGCGAGGCCCTGTCGGCCGTGGTCGAAGGGGTCGAGGCCCTGGACGGCCACGTCTCGCGATTCGCACCGGCCAGGCTGGCCGCCGCCGTCGCGCCGCTGCTGGTCATCGCCGCCATCGCCGTCGCCAGCCCCGTGGCGGCGGGGGTCCTGCTGGCGACCCTGGTCCCGTTCGGCCTGGTCATGGCCCTGGCCGGCGGCGCGGCGGCCGAGGAGTCGCGGCGGCAGTTCCTGGCCCTGGAGCGGCTGTCGGGCCTGTTCCTCGACCGGATCCGTGCCCTGCCGCTGGTCCTGGCCTTCCAGGCCGAGGGGGCGGTGACCCGCGACCTTTCAGTGGCCGCCGACGACCTGGCCCGGCGGACGATCCGTGTGCTGAGGGTCGCCTTCCTGTCGTCAGGGGCGCTGGAGTTCTTCGCCGCCCTGTCGGTGGCCCTAGTGGCGGTCTATTGCGGCTTCAACCTGCTGCGGCTGCTGCCCTTCCCGGTTCCCGAGCAGCTGGACCTGAAACGCGCCTTCTTCGCCCTGGCCCTGGCCCCGGAGGTCTACGCCCCGCTGCGCCGGCTGGCCGCCGCCTATCACGACCGCCAGGCCGCCGAGGCCGCCGCCCTGACCCTGGCCGCCCTGCCTGCTCCGCCGCCCGCTCCCCCTACCCCGGCGTTCGACGCCCCGCCCGCCATTCGCTTCCAGGCCGTGACCGTGACCTACGCGGCCGGCGAGGCTTCGGTGTTCGACGGCTTCGACCTCGATGTCGCGCCCGGCGAGGTCGTCGCTCTGCTGGGCCCCAGCGGCAGCGGCAAGACCACCCTGCTGAACCTGCTGCTGGGCCTGGCGCCCCTGAGCGGTGGCGAGGTGGCGGTCGGCGACCAGCGCCTGTCGCACCTGGGCTCGATCGCCGCGTCGGTCGCCTGGGCCGGCCAGTCGCCGGTGATCCTGCCGGGGACCCTGGCCGACAACCTGGCCCTGGCCCATCCCGGCGCCGCCCGCGAAGACCTGGCGCGAGCGGCCCGCGCCGTCGGCCTGGACGCCGTGCTGGACGGCCGGGGCGGCCTCGACACACGCCTCGACGAACGGGGCGCGGGGCTGTCCGGCGGCGAGCGGCGGCGGCTGGGCCTGGCCCGCGCCCTGCTCAAGCCCGCCCCGATCCTGTTGCTGGACGAGCCGACCGCCGACCTCGACGCGGCCTCGGAACAGGCCCTGCTGCCGATCCTGCGCCAGGCGGCGCGCGGCCGCACAACCCTGATCGCCACCCATTCCGAGGCCGTCGCCGCTCTGGCCGACCGGGTGGTGCGGCTGTGAGCGGCCTTCGATCGAATGAGGGTCCCCTCGCCGCCCTGATCCGCCAGCAGCGCCGGCGCCACGCCGACGGCCTGCGCCTGGCCGCGCTCTCGGCGGCGATCGTCGGGGCGGGGTCGGTGCTGCTGCTGGGCCTGTCGGGCTGGTTCCTGACCGGAGCCGCGATCGCCGGCGTCGCCGGGCTGGCGGCGGCCCAGGCCTTCAACGTGCTGCTGCCCAGCGCCGGCATCCGCCTGCTGGCCATCCTGCGCACCGCCTTTCGCTATCTGGAGCGCCTGTCGAGCCACGCCGCCGCCCTGAAGGCTCTGGCCGCCATCCGCCCCACCCTCTACGCGTCGCTGGCGGTTGCCCCGCCGGCCCAGGCCCTGGCCCTGTCGCGCGGTGAGGCCTCGGCCCGGTTGGTGCAGGACGTCGACGCGGTCGAGACCCGGCTGATCCGCCTCTCCGCCCCCTGGGGCGCCGGGGCCGCCGTCGCCGCCGGCCTAGCCATGGCCGCCCCCGCCGGCTGGGCGAGCGCCCTGGTCGTCGCCCTGGCCGTCGCCGCCACCGTGCTCGGCGTCCGGGCCCTGGCCGCTCGCCTGACCGCCCGCACCGGCCCGGCGATCCAGCGGGCCGCCGGCGACCTGAAGGACGCCCTGGCCGCCTACGCCGCCGCCGCGCCCGAATTGCGGGTTTATGGCGTCCAGGATCGCGCGGCCGCCGAGATCGCCGGCAAGGGCGCGCGACTCGACGCCCTGAAGCGCGAGGCCGTGGCGGCCGGTGGTTGGCTGATAGCGCTACAGGGCGCGATCCTGGGCCTGGCCGTCGCCGGTGTGCTGGCCTTCGCCCACGACGCCGCCACGCCCCTGGCGGCCATGGCTGGTCTGGCCTGCGCCATGGCGCTGGAGGGCTTGGTCGGCGTCGGCAAGGCGTTCGAGCAGGAAGCCGGGGCGGACGCGGCGGCCGAACGGCTGGACGCGGTGCTGGGGCATGAGCCGGAACCGGCGCGCATGTCAGCCTCCACGATATGCCCTAACCTGACCTTCGGTGAACTCACCCTCGAACCGGGCTCGCGGCTGGTCCTGACCGGACCTTCGGGCTGCGGCAAGACCACCGTGTTGGAGCGCCTTTTAGGTTTGCGCACCTTAGACGCCGCTCATCCCGGCGAATGCCGGGACCCAGATGGAATGGCTGGGGGGATGACGCCAAGGCGCGATGAGGTCCTCCAATCATCCGCATCGCTAAGGGGTCCCGGCCTTCGCCGAGATGAGCGGTTGAGATGTGGGGGGCAAGATATCGAAGCCCTTTCCCCCCACACCCTCCGCGCCGCTTTCGCCCACGCCCCGCAGGACGCGGCGATGATCGCCGGCACGGTGCGCGCCAACCTCGCCCTGGCGGGTGTCCATCCCGACGAGGCCCTGTGGGACGCCCTGGCCGACGCCGCGCTGGAAGCCCGGGTCCGCGCCCTGCCCCAGGGCCTGGACACCTGGATCGGCGAGAACGGCGAGCGGCTGTCGGGCGGCGAGCGGCGGCGGCTGTCCCTGGCTCGCGCCCTGCTGCGCGACGCGCCCTGGCTGCTGCTGGACGAGCCGACCGAAGGCCTGGACGCCGCCGCCGAGGCCCTGGTCGTCGCGCGCCTGGACGCGCGGCTGAAGCGCACCGGCCAGGGGCTGGTGCTGGTCAGCCACCGCCCCGCGCCGCGCGCCTTGTGCGATCGGGAACTGCCAATCGCTCCGCCAGCGGCTATAGGATAGCCGACCTTGCGCAGCGGAGGCCGCTATCACGTGATGACCATGGTTTCGGCCGGGACGCTGCACAGCGACATGCGGCCCCGCGCCTATCTGGCCGCCATGGCCACGGTCCTGGCCTGCTGCCTGATCCAGCTGGCCCTGCCCCCCGGCTTCACGGCCCCCTCGGCCTTCCTGCTGTTCGTGCCGGCCGTGCTGATCAGCGCGGCGGTCGGCGGCCTGGCGCCGGGCCTGTTCGCCACGGTCCTGGCGGCGGGCGCGGTCTGGCTGTTGAAGGTGCAGGGCCGGCCCGACCAGGCCACGGCCCTGTCCAGCCTGGTGTTCGTGATGATCGGCTTTGGCATGTCGGTCGGCGGCGGCTGGTTCCACGCCGCCCGCTCGCGCGCCGCGGCCATGACCCATCACCTGCAGTCGATCCTCGATTCGGCCCCCGACGCGGTGATCGTCATCGACCCCGCCGGGGTGATGACCTCGTTCAGCCCCGCCGCCGAGCGCCTGTTCGGCTGGACCTCGGCCGAGGCGATCGGCCGCAATGTCAGCCTGCTGATGCCCGAGCCCGACCGCGGCGCCCACGACGGCTTCCTGGCGCGCTACGCCCAGACCCGCGAGAAGCGGATCATCGGCGTCGGCCGGGTGGTGGTGGGCCAGCGCAAGGACGCCACGACCTTCCCGATGGAGCTGGCGGTCGGCGAGACCCGGGGGCTGCAGCCGTTCTACACCGGCTTCATCCGTGACCTGACCGAACGCCAGCAGACCGAGGCCCGGCTGCGCGACCTGCAGACCGAGCTGGTCCACGTCTCCCGCCTGACCGCCATGGGCGAGATGGCCTCGACCCTGGCCCACGAGCTGAACCAGCCGCTGTCGGCGATCGCCAACCTGCTGACCGGCTCGCGCCGGCTGATCGACCGCGGCCGGCCCGAGGACCAGGCCAAGGTCCGCGACGCGGTCGACAAGGCCTCGGCCCAGGCCCTGCGGGCCGGCGACGTGATCCACCGCATGCGCGAGTTCGTGCGGCGCGGGGCCAGCGAGCGGGCGCCTGAGAGCCTGTCCAAGGTGGTCGAGGACGCCGCCGCCCTGGCGCTGATCGGGGCGCGCGAGCACCTGGTGACCACCCGCCTGCAACTCGACCCCGCCGCCGACGCCGTCTATGCCGACCGAGTGCAGATCCAGCAGGTGCTGGTCAACCTGATCCGCAACGCGGTCGACGCCATGGCCGAGGCGCCGCGCCGTGAACTGACGATCGCCAGCCAGCGGCTGGACAACGGTTCCGTCCAGGTGAGCGTGACCGACACCGGCTCGGGCATCGGCGACGACTTCCGCGAGCGCCTGTTCCAGCCGTTCATGACCACCAAGGCCGAGGGCATGGGGGTGGGCCTGTCGATCTCGCGCTCGATCATCGAGGCGCACGGCGGGCGTATCTGGGCCGACCCGAACCCGAAGGGCGGCACGGTGTTCCACTTCATCCTGCCGCCGCGTAGGGATGGCGACGAAGACAACAGGTCAGGGACGTGATCGATGAGTGAAGCCGTGGTCCACGTGGTCGACGACGACGAGAGCGCCCGCGAATCCCTGGCCTTCCTGCTGGAGGCGGCCGACTTCGAGGTGGTCAGCCACGCCTCGGCCCTGGCCCTGCTGGACGCCCTGCCGCTGGACGGCGCCGGCTGCGTGATCACCGACATGCGCATGCCCGACATGACCGGCCTGGAGCTGGTGCGCGAGCTGAACGCCCGCGGCTGCCGCGTGCCGATCATCATGATCACCGGCCATGGCGACATCCCCCTGGCGGTCGAGGCCATGCGGGCCGGAGTGGCCGACTTCATCGAAAAGCCGTTCGGCGAAAGCCGGATGATCGACGCTCTCAACCGCGCCCTGGAAGCCGGACCGCCGCCCCTCGCCCAGAACGGCGCCGCGAGCGCCGTCTCGGACGAGGCGACGCTGGTGCGCCAGCGGCTGGAGACCCTGTCGGAGCGCGAACGCCAGGTGCTGGACGGCGTGGTCGACGGCCAACCCAACAAGGTGATCGCCCGCGAATTGGGCATCAGCCCGCGCACGGTCGAGATCTATCGCGCCAAGCTGATGGCCAAGATGCACGCCGACAACCTGGCCGCCCTGGTGCGCATGACCCTGTCGGTCCGGCGGGGATGAGCGCGCGGGGGTCGATACGTTCAAGCCGGGCTAGGTAATCCCCCTTAGGCGTAGGTCCCGACTGTACCGCCAGGCTCCGGCGACGGAGATTGGCCGGGCCAAGAGATCGGGAGATCGCCATGCTGTCCGTGATCCAGACCCCCGCCGTCACCATCGTTCGCCAGCCCGCGACGATCGTGCTGGACGGCCAGCGCCAGACCTACGGCCCGGGCGAGACGATCTTCGACGAGGGCCGGCCGGCCGACCGGATCTACCAGCTGATCTCCGGCGCCCTGCGCACCTGCCGGATCCTGCGCGACGGCCGGCGGCAGATCGAGGCCTTCCACTTCGCCGGCGACGTGTTCGGCCTGGAGAGCGGCGAGACCTACCGCGCGGCCGCCCAGACCCTGGGCCCGGCCCAGGTGCGGGTCATGCCGCGCCTGGCGTTGGAGGCCCTGGCCAGCGAGCGCGGCGACGTGGCGCACCGGCTGCTGGAGCTGACCACCGACAGCCTGCGCCGCTGCCAGGACCACGTGCTGATGCTGGGCCGCCGCACCGCCTGCGAGCGGGTCGCGGCCCTGCTGCTGGACCTGGCTGAGCGGACGGGCGCGGAGGCCCTGCTCGACGTGCCGATGACCCGCCAGGACATGGCCGACTATCTGGGCCTGACCATCGAGACCGTCTCGCGCACCTTCACCCAGTTCCAGCACGACGGCCTGATCGCCCTGCCGACGACGCGCAAGGTGCTGCTGCGGGACCGGCGGGCGCTGGAGGCGATGGTGGATTAGGGCTGCAAACGCTGTGCGTGGTCCTCGTCCTTCGACAAGCTCAGGATGAGGACCATGTAGAGGCCTGAGCAGTAGAAAACCTCATCCTGAGCTTGTCGAAGGACGAGGTTTTCGCATCCGAAGCCGGACGTCGGCGAACGCCCTAGCTCGACGCGACGTTCATCCACACCGACGCCGTCTCGCCCGGCGCCAGGACCTTGATCCCGCTGTCCTCGCCGTTGAACGGGTCCGGACGGTTGGCCACCGGTTCGGCGCAGACGAAGTCGGCGCCCGGCGGGGAATAGACGTGCAGCCAGCGGCACTCGGGCGAGGCCGTCAGGGTGGTGCTCGCCCCGCCCGGCGCCGACAGGGTCGCGACGCCGGTCCAGCCCGTGTAGCAGTTGTCGATCAATTCGCTGACCGCGGTCGGCGCGCCCGCCGCCCAGTCCGAGCGCCAGACGCCGTCGAGGTGGCGGACGGGCAGGCAATCCTCGTCGGTCAGCCAGACGCCGGTCACGCCGGCCTGCAGCCGCTCGCCGTCGCGGGCCGGGAAATAGGGGTGGAAACCCAGGCCGACGGGCATCGGCTCGTCGCCGGTGTTGGTCACCGACAGGTCCTGGCGCAGGCCCGTCTCGCCCAGGGTGAAGCGCTGCTGCGCGCGATAGGCCCAGGGCCATTCGCCGGGCGGATGGTCAAAGGCCAGCACCGCCTGGGTCTCGTCGGCCGAGACCACGCTCCAGGTCCCGCGCCAGGCCTGGCCGTGCAGGGTGTGCGGATGGTCCCCCAGGTTCGGCGACAGGGCCACCTCGCGGCCGCCGAAGCCGAAGCGCCCGTCGCGGATGCGGTTGCAGAACGGGACCAGGGCGAAGTTGCCGGTGTCGAGCACCTCGGCGGTCCCGGCCGGCGCCGGCCGCAGCACGTCGCGGCCGTCCCAGGTGAAGCGGCCCACCGAACCGCCCAGGGCGGGCAGCAGCTCGAGGCGGGCGCGGGCGGTCTGCAGGACGACGACGGTCATGGGAAAGCCTCGGAAACTGGCGGTGACGCGGCCTGCCTACGCACATCGCCCGGCCGAGACAAGCACGGCGAAACGGGTGGACGCCCCAAAAGGATCGTCATCCCGGACGCCTCGTGGAGGCTGTCCGGGATGACGACGGCGGGTTCAGCCCTTTCGGGCTGAAGCGCCTACTCGACCTCCTCCGTCACCCGCTGGTCGCTGGCGTCGACGGCCAGGCCCAGCTTCTCGGACATCAGCAGGGTCAGCAGAGCCTGCATGACCCCGCCATTGGCGCCGCCCTCGCCGCCGGCCCCGGTGATCGAGACCTTGGGCACCACGTCGACGCCGCTGGTCTCCAGGGCCTCGGCGAAGCGCTCGGCCACCTGGCGGGCCAGCTGGTAGCGGGCGCCGCCCGAGGCCTCGACCTGGCTGGCGATGGCCTCGGCGGTGGCCAGGCCGACCTTGCTGACCCGTTCGGCCTCGGCGCGGGCCAGGGCCACGACCTTGCCGGCCTCGCCCTCGCCGAGCAGGCGGGTGGCGTCGGCGTCGGCCTTGGCCAGGGTCCGGCGCTGCTGGGCTTCCTGTTCCGAGCGGGCCAGGCTGGCCTTGCCGGCGTTCTGCTGCACCTGGATCGACAGCTGGCTTTCGGTGATCGCCGTCTGCTGCTTGGCCAGGGCCTCGGCCTCGCGCAGCTCGCGCTCCTTCTGGGCGGCGAACTTCTGCCGCTCATAGGTGCCGATCTGCTCGTCGGCGATCTGCCGTTGGCGAAGCTGGGTCAGGATCTTCTCGATCTGGTCGTCGCCGCTGGCGGCCGGGCGCGGCGTGCCGATCAGCACCTCCTGCAGTTCCAGGTTGTAGAGACCGAACTTGGCCTTCATCTCCTCGCTCGACTGGCTCTGGATGGCGCTGCGGTCCTGCAGCAGCTCGATCAGGGTGCGGGTCTGGCCGATGTTCTTGAAGTAGGCGCTGACCATCGGGTCCAGGGTCTGCTCGACCAGCTTCTTGATGTCGCCGAACCTTTGGATGACCAGCGGCGCCTTGCGGTAGTCGATGTGGACCACGACCGAGACCGGCAGGGTCGGCTCGAACGCGTCGCGGGTGATCAGCGACACCTCGGCCAGGTTCTCGTCGAACTTGTGCGAGCCCACGGCCATCGTCTCCCACTTCAGGATGAAGTTGGTGGTCGGCACCATGGTCACGCGGCCGGCATAGGTGTTGAAGGCGTACTTGCCCGGCAGCAGCGGGTCGCGCCACACGCCGCGCTCGCCATTGGCGACCAGCTCGCCGTGGCGATAACCCTCGCCCGAGGTGTCGGCGCCCAGCGCGCCGGTATAGGACACCACCACGCCGACCTGGCCGACCTCGACCACGGTCTTGTCGATCCGCTCGACGGTCGCGAACAGCCGGTTGATGTAATAGGTGCCCTCGACCAGCACCTGCAGCTGGCGACCCTTGCGGCCGCCGGCGGCCAGGAACTTGCCGGCCTCCTGGAAGCTGTTGTGGTAAGTCGCCGTGTCCTCGGGGTCGACGCCGACCAGCGGCGCGATCAGCTCGCCCGACGGCAGGCCGGGGCCGTCATGGACGGTGATCACCCCGATCTGGTCGTCGGCGTCCTTGATCACCACCGGCTCGAAGCCGCCGCGTTCCTCAATGATCTCGGCCATCTGCGCCAGCAGGTCGGCCTCGCTGCGCTCCAGGCTGAGCGCGAAGGTGCGGTCCTTGGTCACCACCACGAACTGGGCCAGGTTGATGGCGTAGGCGCCCTCGCGCAGGATCTTGCGCTGCGGGCCCTTCTGGCCGCCGGCGGCCAGGAAGGCGCGGGCGTCCTGGAAGTCGACGCCGGCCGGATGGGTCGCCAGGGTCTGGTCGGCCTCCAGCGGCGCGCCGTCGCGGGCGAAGACATAGCCGATCCGGCCCTGGGGAATGGTCACCAGCGACTGGACGTGCAGGCGGTACTGGAACGGAAAGAAGAAGTGCAGGCCGCCGCGCAGGACGTCGGGCTGAAAGCCGGCCTCCTCCTTCAGCGCGATCAGGCCGCCGGCGATCGAGCCGCGCCGGCTCCACAGCTTCTCGACCACCGCGACGCGGTTGTTGCCGATGTAGCGGACCATGCCCGAAACGGCGACGAACGCCGCCGCGAGCACGACGAAAAGCGCCGAACCGACCAGCGGTCCAAACGCCAAGAGGTTAGACATTTAGGTAGCCCCATGCGGCCGCCTGGGAAGCGATGATCGCTCCATGGATCAGCGGCCACGCTTCAAGTATGCACGCCGCGGCGCCGCGCAATCATGAGGCGATCACATCGGATCACGGACGCGAGAACTCCGTTACACGAAGTTCATGGACGATGCGGGCGAGCCGTCCGTGACCAGTGGCGCTGAGACCAAACGCGAGGCAAAAGAGCGTGGCCGACGAGTCGAACAGCCAGGAGCCTCGCCCCCATGACCTCAACCTTGCCGATGTCCCGCCGCGCCGCGGCCGCCTCGCTCCTGGCCCTGGCCGCCGCGCCCGCCCTTGCCCGGGCCGAGACCTACCCCGTGGTCGGCAAGGTCGAGCGCCTGGACCCGGCCCTGGACGCCCTGGTCGACGCCGACGCGCCGGTCGAGCAGGTGCTGGACGGCTTCACCTGGAGCGAGGGACCGGTCTGGGTCGGCGGCAAGGACGGCTTCCTGCTGGTCTCGGACGTGCCGGCCAACAAGATCCTGCGCTGGTCGCCGGCGACGGGCGGATCGGTCTGGCTGTCGCCCTCCGGCTATGCGGGGCCCGAGACCAACAGCCTGCGCGAGGCCGGCTCGAACGGCCTGATCCTGGCGCGCGGCGGCCTGGTGGTCGGCGACAGCGGCAATCGCTGCGTCTCGCGCATCGACCTGAAGACCAAAAAGAAGACCGTGCTGGCCGCCAGCTTCGAGGGCAAGCGCCTCAACAGCCCCAACGATCTGGTCCTGGCCCGCGACGGGGCGATCTATTTCACCGATCCGCCGTGGGGCCTGAAGGGCGACTGGCGCTCGCCCTATCGCCAGACCGACTATGCCGGCGTCTATCGCCTGGGAACCGACAACAGCCTGACGATCATCGACAGGACCGTGGAGCCCAACGGCATCGGCCTGTCGCCCGACGGCCGGACGCTGTACGCCACCGACCGCAAGTCCGGCTGGGTGGCCTGGGACCTGGACGCCAAGGGCGCGCCGACCGCCCGCCGGCAATTTGTCGACCGCGCCGCCAGCGGCATCGACGGCGGCGACGGCCTGAAGGTCGACCGGGCCGGCAACCTGTGGGCCTCGAGCAAGGACGGGATCTCGATCTTCACGCCGGCCGGCCAGCGGATCGGGATCATCCGGGCCGACGACGTGATCTCCAACTGCGAGCTGGCCGCCGACGGCCATCTCTACATGTCGTCCAACCACCGCGTGATCCGGGTGAGGGTCAAGGCCCGGAAGCTGGCCGTTTAGCGGCCCGGCTCGGTCATGGCCGGCGGATCGCTGGCCGGAAAGCTGTCCTCCAGCGCCGCGTCCAGCCGGGCGTCCCGCTCGGCGCGCAGCCGCGCGGTGAGCGCCACGCTGGCCTCCATGCGCGCCAACTGCTCGGGAGTCGCCGGGCCCTGGTGGCGCGCCTTCCATTCCGATTGCGGCATGCCGTAGACCGCCTCGCGGGCCTGGTCCCGGCTCAGGGCGCCCTCCGAGGCCTCGCTCACCCAGTCGCCCAGGCAGTTGCGGCAGAAGCCGGCCGCGCCCATCAGGTCGACGTTCTGGACGTCGGTCCGCAGGCGCAGGTGCTCGACCAGCCTATGGAAGGCGGCGGCGGCGAGACGGTCGTCGATCGGCGTGGTCATGGTTCCGGCCCAAGATGTCGTGCGCCATCATTTGGCCGTTCGCGGCCGGATCGGCAACTCGCATCGACACGAGGCGGGGTCAGGCGAAGATCTTGACGATCATCGCCAGGATCTCCTCCTTGGAACGGACGTCCATCTTGCTGTGGATGTGCTTGATGTGGGTCCGCACGGTCAGGATCGAGATGGCCTTGCTGTCGGCGATTCGCTCGGCGCTGGCGCCCTCGATGATCAGCTGCAGGATCCGCGCCTCCATGGCGCTGAGCCCGAACAACCGCTCGAGCCGCGGAATGTGCACCGGCGCCTCGAAGTCCTTCAGCGTGATCACCACCGCCCGCTCGCCGTCCTCGTCGACCGGGCGCATGCGCAGCAGGAAACGGGTTCCCTGCTCGGCCTCCATGAACTGGCAGATCTCCTCGCCCGCGAAGGCTTCGTCCAGCCGCTCGTTCAGGAACTGCTGGGCGCGGCGGTCGACGCCGCCCAGCTTGCCGGCTCGATCGACCAGTGGACAGTCGCCGTGCAGCAGCAGCGCCGCCGCCCTGGAACGCCAGAGAAGCAGGCCCTGTCGATCGACCACGATGCGGGCGACTTCGTCCTCTTCAAGACAGAACCTGATGGCCTCGAAATCACGTACCCCGGCGAGCGAATGCGTGCCGTCCATGCCCCTGCCCCTTCTCCCTGTTGACCGGTCTTGGCGCCGGCATCTAGCTGAACCATTCTTTTCTGGTCCGCAGTCTCCTCATCTAGAGGCATATTGGGCAATAATTTCCACAACCTAAGATTAATGGATACATAATAGCGTCGGTTTGACGCACGCCAAATGCATATGCCTCTCAACGCCGCTATTTCTTAGACTATTTGTATTATTAAAGCCATTATAGCTAATAGAGACAGATCTGAATTCCCCATTCAGGCGAAACTATTACGCATACCCAAGCTGGGGGATTTCACACCACTAGTTCTCTGCAATCGTCAGCCAAGCATTAAGAACTTGTTAATTAAACAAGGGCTGGGCGATGATAGGCAAATGCATAATGATCTCCCGGGCTCGACGCTCGGAACGCGGGCTTCGGCCGCTGGACTGGCTGGTCGGCGGCGGCGTGGTCGTGCTGGCGGTGTTCGCCGCCGGAGCTGACCTGGCCCAGGCCCAAGTCACGGCCTACGCCGGCGGATCGCCCTCCAATATCGTGCTGTCCATCCCGGTCACAGCCTCGGTCGGCGGCCGCTGCGGCTTCGCTCCGGGCATGGCCCCCAACGGCTCGACCAATGTGGGCGAGGTCAACAACGCCTTCTCGGCCGACTTTCCGTTCACGCTGGAATGCACCGTGCCGTTCCGGGCGGCGGTGATCTCGCAGAACGGCGGCCTGCTGGCCTCCAGCGTCACGCCGCCGACCGGCTACACCAACCTCGCGCCCTATCAAGTCGACCTGAACCTGGTCGGCGACGTCGGGGTCACCCCGGTCAGCGGCGCCTGCGACACGGGCGACCTGAAGACCAGCTCGGGCGCCACCTGCACCTTCAAGGGACCAGCCACCGCCAGCCAGGGGCTGCGCCTGAACGGCTCGTCCTACGACGTCTCCGGCTCGTACCTGCGGGTCAGCCGCGCCGCCTACGCCGGCCCCCAGATCTTGGCCGCCGCCAATGTCTACGCGGACTCGCTAACGGTGACCCTCAGCGTCTCGCCGTGACGCTCTTTCGGACCCGCTCCCCCAGCGGATCCGATCGTCTTTCCGGGGGAATTGGGGCTCGCCCCGCAAAACCAGGCCGGTTCGCCGGCGCAACATTTGGGAGTGAAACGACATGAACAAGACCATCCTGATCGGCGCCGCCCTGCTGGGCCTCGCCGCCGCCCCGGCCGCCATGGCCCAGACGGTCACCGGCACGGTCAATGTCACCGGCAGCGTCGCGGCCAAGTGCGTCGTGATCACCGGCGGCGCCGGCTCCAGCTTCAGCGGCTCGATCCCGCTGGGCGAACTGGCCGGCACGGACGGCGCGCTGTCGCCCACCCTGGCCGGCTCGACCAACGCCGCCCCGGCCGGCTCGACCCAGTTCCGGGTCAACTGCAACAGCGCCGCGCCCAAGGTGACGCTGAGCTCGACCCGCCTGGCCCTGGCCCCGACCGCCACCGCCCCGGCCGGCTACGCCAACGTCATCGACTACACCGCCGCCCTGGACGCGGCCCTGGCCTCGGGTTCGACCCAGACGGTCAGCTACGTCACCGCCGCGGCCCTGCCCGCCGCCACCGTCCAGGCGCTGTCCGACAGCCTGGCCAACAGCGCCAACAACCTGACGGTCAAGGCCTACGCCCTGAACACCGCCTCCGGCGCGCTGCTGATGGCCGGCAACTATTCGAGCGTCATCTCCATCACCATCGAACCGGTCTGACCCGCAAGGCGACAGGAGCACGATCATGCGACATCCGATCATCCTGTCCGCCGCCGCGGCGAGCCTCGTGCTCGCCTGCGGAGCGGGCGCGGCCCTGGCCCAGACGGCGACGGGCACGGTGCAGGTCAACGGCACGGTGGCCAACCGCTGCCTGTTCGTGACCGGCGACGTGGTGCTGGACCTGGGCGAACTGTCCCTGCTGTCCGGGGACACCGCCGCCATCGGCCGGCTGGACGGCGCCAAGCTGACCAGCCGCACCGCCACCCTGAACGGCTGGTGCAACGGGGTCTCGGCCAGCATGGCCGTCGAAGCCCTGCCGATCCTCAACACCAGCTTCACCGACGCGGCCCCCACCGGCTTCGACCGCCGTGTCGACTACACGGCCACGGCCACGGCCTCGCCGGCCGGCGGCGCGGTCTCGGCCAGCGACAGCACCCTGGCCGCCGGCGGCGGCGCGGGCAGCACGACCGGCGTCTTCAGCAGCGACATCGTCGTCAGCTTCGCCGATCCGGCCACCCCGACCAGCGGACGGCTGGTGGCGGGATCCTACGCCGGCTCGGTGATCGTCACGCTGTCACCCGCCACCTGAACCCGCGCCAGAAGGAGGTCGTCATGATCCAGCATCGAACCATCGGACTCGCGGCGACCGCCCTGGCCCTGGCCACGTCCGTGGCCGCCGCGCCGGCCAACGCCCAGGACCCGGCCCGAGGAAATGTCGGGCTGGACGCCCGAGTCAGCCAGGTCTGCGTGCTGGGCGAGCCCAGCCCGGCCGGCCTGGCGCTCGGCCAGATCTCCGAAGCCTCGGGAACCCGGGCCGGACGGCTGGCGACGATCGCCGCCCAGACGATCCTGCTGCCCGGGACCTTCTGCAACTACGGCGGCGCGGCCCTGGCCATCAGCGCCTCGCCGCTGGCGGTGACCAGCGGCGCCGCCCAGGCCGGCTTCACCGGCGCGGTGGACTACACCTGCTCGATCAGCGCCTGGGGCGCGACCGCCGCCACCGTGCGCACCAGCGCCACCAACGCCGCCGGCGACAGGACCAGCGCGACCAGCGCCGCGCCGAAGGCGACCGACCTGACCCTGGTGGTCTCCGACTTCGCCACCGCCGCCGACGACCTGCTGCAGCCGGGCGCCTACCTGGCCCTGGTCACCATCACCCTCGGGCCCGACGCGGGCCTGAACGCCTCGGGGAGCTGAGCCCATGCATCCCGCCTTGTCCCATCGCACCCTGTCCCTTCTGATCGCGCCGCCGGTCCTGCTGGTCCTGGCCGCCGCCGCCCACGCCCAGACCGTGGGCCCCTCGGACTCCGCCGGACCGATCCAGATCACCGGCAACGTGCCCAACAACATCTGCACCCTCGGCGCGCTCAGCGACGGCGACAACCTGTTCGACGTCGGCGTGCTGATCGACACGGCCACCGGCCTGCTGCGCCCCGACCTGGCCGCGCCGCCCAAGGTGCTGACCGGAACCCAGTGCAGCTCGCGCAGCCAGCTGACCATCGCCGCCACCCCGATGACGGCCCAGGCCTTCGTCACCACGCCGCCGACCGGCTTCTCGCGCGGGGTCGACTACACGGCCACCGCCTCGGGCTGGACGCCGATCGACGCCCGCTATTCGACCGGAACGGCCGCCAACGCCGCCGCCTCGCAGGTCCGCGAAACGGCCGGCGCCGCCGACATCACGATCAGCCTGTCTGGCTTCGCCACCGCCGGCGGTCCGGCCCTGCGCCCGGTCGCCGACGACACCTACCAGGGCGCCGTCGTCGTCACCCTGGCCGCGGCCAGCTGAAGGAGGATGACCATGCGCGACACCCGATCCCTCGCCGCCGCGACCCTGGCCACCGCCTCGGCCGTCACCCTGCTGCTGGTCGGACAGCTGGCCAAGGCCCAGACCGACGACAACACCCGCGACATGGTGGTGCGCGGCCAGGTTCCGAAGGTCTGCACCCTGGCCACGCCGACGCTAAGCTCCGGCAGCCTGGTCAACTTCAAGACCCTGAACGGCTCCAGCCTCGAGGTCGACGCCCTGACCGATCCGGTCACCCTGTCGACCCGCGCGGCCTCGGCCCAGGTGACCTTCGCGGCCGTCTGCAACTACGCCCACCAGATCGTGCTGGAGAGCCAGAACAACGGCCTGTGGCGCTCGGAGCTGGGGCTGACCCCCGCCCCGACCGGTTTCAGCGATGCGGTCCCCTATACAGCCACCCTGGTCTGGGGACCGGTCAGCAACACCTTCCAGGCCGACGCCAGCGCCCGCCGAATGCGCGACAGCGCCCAGGCGGTCGACCAGCCGGTGGTCGGCGACATGGTCCTGCGGCTGGATATCCAGCCGGGGGCCACGAACCTGCAGACCAATGCGCCGCTGGTGTCGGGCGTCTATCGCGACACCCTCAGGCTGACGGTGGAACCCCAATGAAAGCCGCCCTCGTCCCCCTCGCCCTCGGCGCCGTGCTCGTCGCGGCCGCCTCGGCCCAGGCCCAGACCGTCTCGACCGGAGAGCGGGCCAGCAACCGGCTGGACCTGTTCGGCGTCGCGCCCAGCGCCTGCGTCCTGTCGCCACCCTCAAGCGCCGCCGGGACCAACGCCAGCTTCACCGCCCAGGGCGCCCAAGGCGTCGTTCGCCTGACCCAGTTCATCGATCCGCAGACCGCCCAGCCGCGCGACGCGGTGATCAGCCTGGGCTTTCCGGTGGTCTGCAACTCGGCCCATCGCCTGGTGGTGCGCACCGACGGGGCCGGCCTGGCCCGCACCGCCGGTCCTGCCCCGGCCCCCGGTTTCCGCGACAGCCTGGGCTTCCAGTTGTCGGCCGACTGGGCGGGCCTGACCGCCACCGGGTCCAGCACGTCTCTCACCCCGATCAGCCTGCAGACCGCCAACGGCGCGGCCGGGCTGATGAACCTGATCGTCAACATCACCGGCGGGGGCGCGCCGATGGTCGCCGGCGACTACGCGGGAACGCTGGTCGTCGAGATCGAAGCCTCGAACTGAACTCGAACCGAAACCAAGGAGCGGACCCCTCATGTTGCGTTCGAACAATCATCGCAAGCGTTGGCTGGGAGCGGTCGCCGCCGCCAGCCTGGCGCTGGCCGGGACGGCCGGAACGGGGACGCCCTTGCTGGGCGGCGCCGCCCTGGCCATGACCGTCCAGCCGGTCGTCATCGACCTCAAGCCCACCGGGCGCGGCATGTCGCAGATCGTGACCGTGCAGAACACCTTCGCCAACCCGTTGCCGGTGGAGCTGCGCGCCGAGGAGCTGACCTTCGACGACAAGGGCGCCCATCCGGGCGACACCCAGACCAACGACCTGCTGATCTTCCCGCCCCAGGCGGTGATCCAGCCGGGCGAGACCCAGTCGTTCCGGATCCAGTGGGTCGGCGACCCGGCCCTGGCCCAGAGCAAGCACTACTACGTCACCGTCGCCCAGATGCCGGTGAAGCTGCCCGAGGGCCAGTCGGCGATCCAGATCCTGTACAACTTCCAGGTCCTGGCCAGCGTCGCCCCCAGCGGCGGCAAGCCCAGCCTGGCGTTGTCGAAGGCGGAGATCGGCGCGGACGCCGACGGCAAGCCGATCCCGATCGTCTATGTCGCCGACTCCTCCAACACCCACGGCTACCTGTCCCGCGGACGGCTGAAGATCACCGAGAAGGACGCGGCGGGGAAGGTCGTCTTCCAGCGCACCCTCCCCGGTCCCGAGATCCAGCAGACGATCGGCTTTGGCCTGATCGCTCCCGGTCAAACGCGGCGGATCGCCGTTCCCATCGAACTGCCCCTCACGGCGGCAGCAGGAGGCTCCCTTGAGGCTCAATTCTCATCCGACGAAGGGCGCTAGGACGCGCGCCTACCGGCGCTGGCTGCTCGCCGGCTGCCTGGTCGTCGCCGCGGCTCCGGCCGCGGCGCTGGCCGACCCGATTCCCTACATGGCGCTCGTCCAGGAACCCACCGGCGCGCCGTCGAGCAACGCGGCCGCCTCGGCCGACGCCCTGCGCCGGCTGAACCCCACGGGCCGCGACGTCAACCTGACGGTTCCGCTGAAGGACGGCGACTTCTATCTGGGCGACATGCCGCTGACGATCTCGGCCGACGGCCAGTTGTCGATGCCGTCCGAGCGCCTGCTGGGCCTGCTGGCCCCGCTGCTGGACGCCGCCTCGGTGGCGGCCCTGCGCTCGGCCTTCAACGGCCGCGCCCTGGTCGGCCCCGACGCGGTCACCCACGCCCAGCTGCAGATGACCTACGACCCCAAGGCCCTGGAGCTGCGGATCAACATCCCGCCCGAGCTGAAGGCCGTGCGCAGCCTGCAGGTCACGCCCATGGACCATGTGGGCATGGGCAGCTTCACCCCGCCGGCCGGCGTCAGCGGCTATCTGAACATCCGCGGCTCGGTCGACTATGTGGAGCAGGGGCTCGACAACGGGCTGGGCGATCCGACCTTCCTGCTCGACAGCGCCATCCGCGTCAGCGGCCTGGTGCTGGAGAACGAGGCGGTCTGGCAGCCGGGCGGGCGCAACGACTACCAGCGCCTGGGCACCCGCGTGGTCTATGACGACCTCAAGCACACCGCCCGCTGGACCTTCGGCGACCTGCAGGCCACCAGCCGCGGCTTCCAGTCCGCGCCGGACGTCGCGGGGATCTCGGTCTTCCGCTCCTACAGCGTGCTGGCCCCGCAGACGATCGCCCGGCCCCGCGGCCGCGAGAGCTTCACCCTGGCGCGGCCTTCGGACGTCAGCGTGATCCTCAACAACCAGCTGACCCGTCGGCTGCACCTGGATCCGGGCCGCTACAACGTGCACGATTTCCCGTTCGCCCAGGGCTCCAACGACGTGCGCCTGGTGGTCGAGGACGACACCGGACGGCGCGAGACCCTGCAGTTCAACGTCTTCTTCGACCGCGCCCAGCTGGATCCGGGCCTGTCGGAGTTCGGCGCCTATGCCGGCGTCAAGGCGCCGCTGGTGGCCGACGGCCCCGACTACACCCAGAACTTCACCTTCAGCGGCTTCTACCGGCGCGGCATCACCGACCGGGTGACCCTGGGCGTCAACGGCCAGGGCGACGAGGACACCGTCATGGCCGGTTTCGAGGGCCTGTTCGGCCTGCCGGTGGGCACGCTGGGCGTCGACTTCGCCCTGTCGCATATCGACGGCTTCGGCTCGGGCTACGCGACGATTGTCTCCCTGCAGCGCCTGTTCCAGTTCGCCGGCGGCCGCGCCGACTCCCTGAACCTGTCGTTCGAGAGCCGCAGCCGCGAATTCGGACCGGTGGGGACCTTCATCCCCGACAACCGCTACGGCTACGAGCTGGGGGTCGGCTATTCGCACGCCTTCAGCGACGCGATCTACGCCAGCTTCGACGGCCGCTATTCGCATGGCCGCGACAACTTCGCCGACTCCAGCTCGTACCGGGCCGGCATGGGCTATCGCCTGGCCTCCAACCTCGCCCTGACCGCCAACCTGATGTACGACGACGTGCCCGGGCGGCGCGAGACCACCGCGTTCATCTCGCTGTCCTGGCAGTTCTCGAACAATTCCAGCCTCAGGGCGGAATATGACGGTCGCGACGATCGCGCGCGGCTCGTCTACCAGACCCTGCACGGCCAGGGGGTGGGTTCGTACAACGCCTATGGCGAGGTTTCGCGCTCGCCGACCGACGCGGCGTTCAACGGCAGCCTAAACTACATCGCCAACCGCGCCGAGCTGGGACTGTCGCACTTCACCGCGTTCGACGGCCCGGACAACGGCCGCACCTCGCTGCGGGTCGGCACCTCCCTGGGCTTCGCCGACGGCGCGGCCTCGATCGGCCGCCCGATCTACGACAGCTTCGCCATCGTCCAGGGCCACAAGAGCCTGAAGGGCGCCGACATCACGGTGAACCCGACCCCGTTCGGCTACACCGCCAACACCGGAGCCCTGGGCACGGCGCTGGAGACCAACCTCAGCGCCTATGCCGAGCGGACGATCACGGTGGACGCGCCCAACGCGCCGGCCGGCTACGATCTCGGCTCGGGCTCGTTCCGGATGTTCCCGCCCTACCGGTCGGGCTATCGGCTGGTGGTGGGGTCGGACTATTCGATCACCGCGATCGGCCGGCTGCTGGACGGCGACGGCCAGCCCCTGGCCCTGATCGCCGGCGGCGCCACGGAGGTGGCCAAGCCCGGCCAGCCGCCGGTGGTGCTGTTCACCAACCGAACCGGCCGCTTCGGCGCCTCGGGCCTGCGCCCGGGCCGCTGGCGGATCGAGATGGGGACCACGCCCCCCACCGTCTATTTCCTCGACGTCCCCGCCAGCGCGGAGGGTTTCGTCAAGGCCGGCGACCTCAAGCCCAGCGCCTCGGGAGGCTGACATGAAACGCGGCATCAGCATGCTGATCCTGGGGCTCGCCGCCGGCGCGGCCTCGCTGACGGCCCACGCCGTCCAGGCCCAGTGCGTGATCTTCGACCCGGTGGTGTTGTCGGGCAGTTTCGACCCGTTCAATCCCAGCGGGACGACGGTCCAGACCCTGACCATCACGGCCCGGCGACCGCCGGCCGTGGGCGGCAAGAAGACCCAGGAGGTCGACTTCATCTACCTGCGCCGTCCCGACACGCCCGCCAGCCTGGCCGTCGTCCAGACCTCGACCGGCGGCCAGATCCTGGAAAACCCGCCCGGCCACGTGCTGGACCCCAACAACACCAATCCCAACGAGGTCGAGCTGAACTTCGGCGGCGTCGGCCAGCCCGACGTCCAGACCTTCGCCGTGACGATCACCGTGCCCAGCGGCGCGGACCTGGCGGCGGGGAGCACCGATCTGTTCGTGGACCAGAAATACTTCTGCAAGCGCACGGGCGGGGCGGCCGACGAATCCGGCGTGGTGCCCAACTCGCTGGACATCCGGATCAACGTGCTCAGCGCCCTGCAGGCCAGTTTCGTCGGCCCCGCCCTCGACTTCGGCGAGATCGGCGCATTGACCACGGCCGCCCTGCCCTCGACCCCCAACTCGGTCAAGCAGCGGACGGGCAATGTGCGGGTGGCCAGCTCGGGCCCCTATTCGGTGGCCCTGACTTCGGCCAACCAGTTCCGGATGACCTATCCCGGCGGCAACCTGGCCACGGCCAACCAGCGGATCCCCTACCAGCTGGACTTCCTGGGCCAGACCCGGTCCAACGCTTCGCCGACCTTCAGCACGGTGACGTGCCAGCGGGCGGGCCTCAGCGGCCAGTACCTGGCCATAACCCCCACCCTGCTGGAAGGCGGCGCGGGCAAGGCCCCCGCGCCCAACTACCAGGACATCCTGACCGTCACGGTGACCCCTCTCGCCGTGCCGCCCGCGACGACGCCCGTGGCTTGCATGTAGTTCGTTCCCGCGGCGACGATCGCCAAACTGAAACCCCGCCGGACCTGGTCCGGCGGGGCTCTTTCCGTCCACGGACGGTAGGCGGGAGCGACGGCTCAGAGGGCGGTGATGCGCAGCGACAGGTTGCCGACCTGGCCCGCGTCGGCGCCCGGATCCAGGCGCACGACGTGCGACCGCGAGGCCGCGGTCGACGAATGGCTGATCAGGGTCTGGCCCGAGGCCGACAGAAGGATCTTCTGGCCATCGACATAGACCGCCGCGCCGCTCAGGCCCTGGGCGTGCGACAGCCAGACGTCGTAGCCGGCGGCGCTGTTGCAGAACTCGGTCATCCTGCCCAGGTCGGTGGCCTGGTCGGGCGAGGCGCTGCCGGCCTGCAGGTCGACCCGGCAGATGACCGGCACATGGCCCTCGAGGTGAAGCTCGTAGCTGTTGGGCGCGGCGACCGCGCTGGAGGCCAGACCGAGGAAGGCCGCGGCGGCCAGGAGAATCTTCGTGCGCATTGCGAACCCCTTTGGAGAGATGATGGGAGGATCATCCGACGCGAGGGTTAAGCAGCACGCCATAAAGCATGGTAAACAGATTTCCTAATAAGGACGATAGATCGTCGAAACTCAATATTGCGTAAATACGACTGAATAATAAAATTGGCGTAATACATTCTTACTATAAATATCGAGGATTTCCGCGACAACGAGGATCGGGCCCGTATGGCAATTTCATCGCCGTGGGCGGATCGACCGGCGTCGGATCGAGGCGGTGGGGGTGCTGAACCTCGATCCGACGCTCGGCGGGCGGAGCGCGCCGCTGGAGTTCGCCGACGATGTTGCGGACCACATCGGCGAGCCGGTCTTGTCGCTAGACTATACCGGGAGGGTCTTCGTCCGGCGACGTAGTAATATTATCACCTCTTGAACCACGGCCAATAATGCGACTTGGTTAGTTCGTGAAATAAATCCCGGAAATTATTTCGTCACTCCAAGACGTCGGCCGAGGACAGCACAGAGACAAGCTCGGCCTGGCGATGGACGCCGACTTTGACCATGGCCGAAGCCATCTGGACCCGCAGAGTATTGATGCTGACACCGCGCTCGGCGGCGATCTCGGACGGTTCACACCCCTGGACTACCCGGGAGACGATCTCGGCCTCGGCCGGCGAGAAATTGAACATCATCCGGGCCCGCTCCACCGCGTGGGACGAGGACCGGCCCACCTCGCGCACGGTGATCAGGGCGCAACGGAAATTGCTGTCGTCGGTGGAGAAGGGCTCGATCAACAGCACCAGCGGCTTCTGGCTGCACGAGCGGTGGACCAGCATGGCGCCCGGTCGCCCCTGGCGAACGGCGGCGGCGATCCGGCCGCGAAGCCCTTCGGCCTCGAAGTCGTTCTCGGCGGTCAACAAGCCGCCCTGCTCGCCCAGCCCGTCGCCGCGCTGGACGTAGCTCCAGGCCAGGTCGTTGGCGGCGTAGACGCAGCCCTCGCTGTCGGCGACGATCACGCCGAAGTTCACCAGGTTGAGGATGGCGTTGGCCACGTGCGCCTCGAAGACGCCTCGTTCAACTTCTGAATCCACGACCTCGATCATCTTGATCAATCCCATCTGCGACGCCCCACGTTGTCCTGTGCGTTCGCGGCTCGCCGGATATCCAAGTACTTCCAGGTACAAATCGCTAGTTGTAGAAATCAATTTGCATCTTTTCGTAGTTAAACATCCGACATGCTTTGATCGCTCCTGATCAGCATTGGACATTATTTCGAAACCGTAATCCTACCCCGGATTGGGTAGTCAAAATTTGTAATACAGATGCCAGTCACTCCATCCGACGGGAGAAATTCGCCCAATAAAGTACATCTACGCGAAAGCCGTATATTCAGTTCAGGTGATTCAGATCGATATGGACCAGGTGCTGGGTGACGGCGAATAGGCCCGCGTTCCAGCCGGCATGGAGAGCGCCGGCGGCGATGGCCACGCCGTAGGGCACCCCGGGGCGTAACCGCGGCCAGCCGGCGGCGGTCAGCGCCGTCGCATGGGCGCGCGCCGTCACGGCCAGCAGCGCCAGGGCGCCGCCCGCCAGGGCGGTCGACACCAGCAGCAGCGGCATGTGCTCCAGCCCCGTGAACAGGGCCACGGCGGCCAGCAGCTTGGCGTCACCCGCCCCCACCAGCTTGGTCGCGAACATCGGAAACCCGACGGCCAGGGCCAGGACCATGGCCCCCAGGCATGAGGCCCAGGACGCGACCGGCCAGCCGAACGGCAGGCCGACCAGGAACAGGCCGACCATGGCCAGCACCGACCAGTTCGGGATCGTGCGGCGCCAGGCGTCGCTGCCGGCCGCGACCAGCAGCAGGGCCGCATAGGCGCCCGCCCAGACCAGGCGTCCGTAGTCAGTTTCCATGGCCCGTCTCCGCGCCCAGGGTCGACGCGCCGGGCATGGCCCCGTCCTGGCGCTGATCCTGGGCCTTGAGGCTCAGGGCCAGGCGACGGTTCTCGCCGGCCTTGGGATAGTAGGTGCTGCGCGCCTTGCTGGCCTGGTCGAGCAGGGTGACGGAGGTGTCGTAGTCGCCCCGCAGCAGGGCCGCGAAGCCGGCGTTGTTGAGCAGGGCGGCGGGATCGTCGCCGCCCGAGCCGCGCGACGAGGCCTTGGCGTAGTCGCCCCGCAGCGCCAGCGCCAGCCGCAGGTTGTTGCGGGCGGCCACCAGGTCGGGCTTCTTCTCCAGCGCCGCGACCAGGTCGGCCGACGCCTCCGCCAGTCGCCCCTGCAGCAGCCGCGAATAGCCTCGGTTGTTCAGCACCAGGGCATTGCGGCCGGAGGCGTCCAGGGCGCGCGCATAGGCGTCCTCGGCCGCCGGCCAGTCGTGGCGGCGATCGTACTCGCAGCCCAGGCCGCTCCAGGCGCGCCAGAGGCGGGGATCGCTCGCCACGGCCAGGCGCAGGGCCTGGAGGGCGGCGTCGGAGCGTCCCAGGGTCGACAAGGCCAGCCCCTCGCCCTGCCGCGCCCGCGGACTCGAGAGGTCGCCAGGAGGAACCTGGGCGAAGGTCGCCAGGGCGGCGGGGGCGTCGCCCCGCGCCAGGATCGTCTCGCCCAGCAGGGTCAGCAGGCGGGGATCCCGGCCGTCGGCGGCCAGGGCCTGGCCCAGCAGGCTGGAGGCGTCGACAAGACGGTCCTCGGCCAGGGCCGTCTCGACCGCGGCCGCGGCGGCGTCGCGCGTCGCCGCATCCATGACCGGCGCGACGGCGAGCGGCGCGGCGGGCTTGGCGCGACCCCAGCCGCTGGCGGCGGCGGCCGGCGTGGCGGCCAGCAGGAGGACGCAGCCCGCGGCGACGGCGATCGGCGACCCGGCCATCAGCGCGTCCCTCCCGAGGCCCCGCCAATCGCGGCGACGACGCCGTCGGGCGGACCGCCGGCCAGCAGCGCCCCGTGGTCGGCGCCCGCCTGCCCGCTCAGCCGGGCCGAATAGGCCATGTTGTGCGCGACGATCGTCGAGCCGGGATCGACGGCCAGGGCGCGGGCGTAGTAGCGGGCGCTGAGATCGAACCGGCCCAGCTTGTCGTAGATCACCGCCTGGGCGTTGAGCACCCGCACATCAGCCGGCGCGCGGGCCGCCGCCACCTGCAGCACCTCCAGCGCCAGGGCGTAGTCGCGGACACGGATGGCGTCGGCGGCGCGGGCGTACAGCCGATCGACCACGGCGGCCGGATCGGGCGGGACCAGGCCGGGCGCGGGGGCCGGCCGAATCTCGGCGGTCTGGGGCGACGGCCGGACCAGGCTGGCCATCCCGCGCCAGACGGCGCAGCCGCAGAGCCCGGGGAGCAGCGCGCAACAGACGGCGGTCAGCAGCAGACGGCGCATGGTCAATGCCTCTTGAGGGCGGGAAGCAGGTTGTGGGCCACGTCCAGGCCGGCCGGCAGCAGCAGGGCGGTGACGATCACCGGCAGGATGCAGGCCACCAGCGGCAGGGTCAGCAGCACGGGGATGCGCATGGCCTTCTCCTCGCCGCGCAGGAACCGCCGCTCACGCATCTCGGCCGAATAGGTGCGCAGGGTCTGGCCGACGCTGGCGCCCAGGCTGTCGGTCTGGATCATCAGGGCGGCGAAGGCGCGCAGCGCGTCCACATTGACCCGTTCGCTCATCCGCCGCAGGGCGTCGGGGCGGGACCGCCCCGCGCGCAGCTCCTGCGAGACCCGGCCGAACTCGAAGGCGATGTCGCGGTGCGAGGCGGCGATTTCCTGCGACACCCGCACGAAGGCCGCGTCGAAGCCCAGGCCCGCCTCGATGCAGACCACCATCAGGTCCAGGGCGTCGGGAAACTGGTTCTCCAGCCGCTCGCGCCGGCCGGCGGCGCGCAGGTCCACGACCATCGCCGGCACCACCAGGCCAAGCCCGCACAGCACCAGGGCTGCGACGACCAGTTTGAGGCCGGTGATCGGCGCCGAGGACAGCTTCTGCGAAATGAGCAGCATCAGCGGCAGGCCCACGGCCGAGCCGATGCGGGCCAGGGCGTACCAGGCGGGGGCGGACGGGGCCGAAAAGCCGGCCTCGGCCAGGGTGCGGGCCAGCCGCGAGGGCCGATCCTTGCCGGGCGCGGGCATACGCTTCTGCACCCAGGACAGCAGGGGACTGGCCGAACGGACGGGCTTGAGCAGCGTCTCTTCGATCGGGCCCGACGCGGCGGCCGTCCCGCCCTTCATCCGCCGACGGATCAGGGCGCCCTGCTCCAGGCGCCAGACCACCGCCAGGGCGCCGGTGACGACCGCCAGGAAAACCCCAACCTGCAGTCCGATGTTCAGCACGGCGTCCATGGCGTCCTCAATATTTGAAGGTGACGATCCGGTGGATCACCAGCTGGCCCAGGCCGTAGAGCAGCACGATGCCGGCGACGATCGGCCAGAAGGCGGGATCGGAAAACTTGCTGGTGTAGAACTCCGGGTGGAACAGGCTGACCGCCGAGACGCAGACCATGGGCAGCAGCGACAGGATTAGCGCCGACATCCGCCCCTCGCTGGACAGGGCGCGGATGCGCTTGTTCAACGAGGCCCGGCCGCGGATCACGGTGGCCAGGCCGGACAGGATCTCGGCCAGGTTGCCGCCGGTCTCGGTCTGGATGGCGATGCTGACGGCGAAGAAGGCGATGTCGGCCGAGCCCGTGCGACGGGCCAGGTTGCGCAGGGCGTCCCGGAACTCGCCGCCATAGGTGGTCTCGTCCATCACCAGGCCGAACTCGCTGCCGATCGGGTCGGGCATCTCCTGGGTCACCAGGTTGACCGCCGAGATCACCGGATGTCCGGCGCGCAGGGCGCGGATCATGACGTCCAGCGCCTGTGGCAGTTGCTCCTCCAGCTTGGTCAGGCGCGCGGCGCGGCGCCGGGCGATCCACATCGCCGCGACCGCGAAGCACAGGCCGCTCGCACCGAACCCGGCCATCAGGACCTGCGGAAAGGGCGAGGAAACCGACACCCCGCGCAGGAAGATCATCGCCAGCAGCCAGAGGGTGGCGGCCGCCCCGGCGGCCACGCCCAGCACCTGCATGGGTCCCGCCGACAGGCCGGCCTGCCGGCAATAGAGCAGGGCCCGCGCGTGCAGGGCGGCGTAGGGCGTGCGACCGACCCAGCTGTCGCGGGGCTTGCGCACCAGGGTCTGGTAGACCGCCTCCTGCGACATGCCCGTCGCCATCAGCGTCAGGCGGCGATTGACCCGCTGGGTCTGTTCGCGCGCGCCAAGGAACAGGCCGATCAGCGTCTGGCCGGCCATCGCCACGGCCACGAAGGCCAGAACCAGCGCCATGGGGAAGAAGAGCGTGTCCATCGCGTCACGCCGAGACCCGGCCGACGGCGAACAGGTCGTTGGGCAGGCTGATGCCCCGCGCCGCCAGCGCCTCCATGAACCGGGGCCGCACGCCGGCGGCCTCGTACTGGCCCAGCACCCGCCCGTCGCTCCCGCGCCCGATACGGCGGAAGCGGAAGATCTCCTGCATGCAGATCACGTCCTCTTCCATGCCCGAGATCTCGGCCACGGACACGATGCGGCGCATCCCGTCCTCCATCCGCTCGGCCTGGATCACGACGTGGATCGCCGAGGCGATCTGGCCGCGGATCGAGCGGGCCGGGATGTCGAGGCCGGCCATGCCGATCATCTGCTCGACCCGCGACAGGGCGTCGCGCGCGGTGTTGGCGTGGACGGTGGTCATCGAGCCGTCGTGGCCGGTGTTCATCGCCTGCAGCATGTCGAAGGCCTCGCCGGAGCGGACCTCGCCGACGATGATCCGGTCGGGGCGCATGCGCAGGGCGTTGCGGACCAGCTCGCGCTGCTGCACCTCGCCCTGGCCCTCGATGTTGGCGGGCCGGGTCTCCAGCCGCCCCACATGCGATTGCTGCAGTTGCAGTTCGGCCGAGTCCTCGATGGTGATGATCCGCTCGTGGTCATCGATATAGGCCGACAGGGCGTTGAGCAGGGTGGTCTTGCCCGAGCCGGTGCCGCCGGAGATCAGCACGTTGCGGCGCGCCTGGACCACCGCCTCGAGCACCAGCGCCATCTCGCGCGAGATGCTGCCCAGCTCGACCAGGCGGTCCATGGCCAGGGGCGCGCGGGCGAACTTGCGGATCGAGACCAGGGGTCCGTCCACCGCCAGCGGCGGGATGATGGCGTTGACCCGCGAGCCGTCGGCCAGGCGGGCGTCGACCATCGGCTGGCTCTCGTCGACCCGGCGGCCCACGGCGGCGACGATCTTGTTGATGATCCGCACCAGGTGACGGGTGTCCTGGAAGCGGACATTGGTGCGCTGCAGGCGGCCGGCCCGCTCCACATAGACCATCTCGTGGGTGTTGATCAGGATGTCGGTGATGCTGTCATCCTTGAGCAGCGGCTCCAGCGGGCCCAGGCCCAGCAGTTCGTCGAGGATCTCCTCCACCAGCTGGTCGGTCTGGCTGGGGGTCAGCAGGCGCTTTTCCTCGACCAGCAGGCCGATGACCGCGCCGCGGATGTCCTGGCGCAGCGCGTCGCGCGGGGTGCGGTCCAGCAGGCTCAGATTGAGCAGGTCGATCAGCCGCTGGTGCAGCCGCACCTTCAGCCCCAGGGCGTCGTCGATGGGCGCGCCTCCCTGTGGATAGTCGGCGGCCACGGCCGTCGCCTCGATGTGTCGAGTTTCGTCACCCCAGAGCATGGCCCTATCTCTCCGTTCCGACGGCCGCCGCGACACGCGTCGGCGCCACCATTTCCGCCAGGCGGTCGATCGCCGCCTCGATCTTGCTGCCGCGCCGCACGGCGGCCAGCGAGACGCCCTGGTCGATGGCCTGGTGCATCAGGCGGCGATCCTCGGGGATGACCAGGTCGAACGGCCGGCCGATCGCCTGTTGGGCCGCCTTCAGTGACAGGCCGCCGGCGCCGTCGGGCTCGACCTGGTTGCAGACCAGCGTGACCGGCACGTCGTCCAGCCGCTGGGCCGACAGCATGTGCAGTTGCCGGCGGACCATGTGCACGTGCGGCACCGACAGCCGGGTGACCAGCACGATGCGCTGCGACTGGCGCAGCAGGCGGTTGGTCCAGGCGGTCCAGACGGTGGGCGGATCGACCAGGGTGATCTCGAAGTCGCGGCGCAGGGCCGCCGTCAGTCCGTCGATCAGCGCCGGGTTCAGGCTCTCGACCGGCATCAGTTCGCTCGGCGCGGCCAGCACGCTGACCCCGCTGCGGTGCGCGGTCAGGACCGAGGCGAAGGCCATTTCCTCGACGGCCCCGCCCGTCGCCAGCACCTGGGCCACGGTGACGGGATCGGGGATGTCGAGATAGAGCGCCGCCGCCCCCATCTGCAGGTCCAGGTCCGCCACGCAGACCCCCGCCGCGGCCGGGTTGGCGGCCAGCCGCACGGCGGTCTGCACCGCCAGCGAGGTGGCCCCGACGCCGCCGCCGGCCTTGAGCAGGGTGACGATCTCGCCGCTGCGGCGCTGGGCCCGGCCCGTGTCGAGCCGGCAGAAGATCCGCTCCAGGGCGATGGCCAGGGCGGTGTCGGTGACGGGCGCGGGCAGCACGTCGGCCGCGCCCTGGTGGATCAGGCGGCGGGTCAGCTCGACGTCGGCGTCGCGCATCACGACCAGAACCTCGACCCGTCCGACGCAGGTCGACAGGCGCGTGGTCAGGCGATCGATCCCGGCCGGGTCGGCCGCGTCCAGCCCGACGATCAGCAGGTCGAAGGTCTGGGCGGCCCGCTCCGGCCAGGGCGTGTCCAGCCCGCGGAAGGTGACGGCCGGGAACATGGCCGACAGCATCGCCAGCGGCGGATCCGCGCCCAGCCCCGGCAGGCACAGTCCCACCCGCCACGCGCAAGGCCTTTGCGACGGCGCCGGCGGCGCCGGAGGGAGCTTGATCCGGTTGAAGGGGAGCAGGCTCATGACAGGCTTTCTCCGCTGAGGGTCGAGGCCATGTCCGGCAGGGCGAAGGGCGTCACCCCCACCACCTGGAGGGCGGCGCTCTGGAAGGTCATGCCGGTGAGGCTGACCGTCACCAAGGGCTCCATGTCCGGGGCGTAGGGGTTGCCCACCTTGCCCAGGCCGACATGACGATAGGTGATCACGACGTTGGCGGCGGTGATGTCGGGATCGTAGGCCTGCATCTTGGCCAGCACCGCCGCGAAGGTCGTGGCGTCGAAGCCGCTGCCCGGGATCGTGGATCCGGATGTCTGGGTGCAGGAGGAACTCGCCCCCGAGCAGCTGAGGACCACGGGGGGGCTCGAGGGCACCGAACCGCCGCCGGCGATGCCTTGGCTCAGACCGTCGTAACCGGCCATGGCGCTGGAGACCATCGGACTGACCACGGCCAGGCGCACGCCTTCGCGGGTGGCGGCCTTGGCGGCGTTGATGGTCCAGGCCAGGCGGCCCATGTCGATGACGGCCAGCAGCATCGAGACGAAGACCAGGCAGACCAGGCCGAACTCGACCGCCGCCGCGCCGCGCTGCTCGCGGACCAGTCGATGAAGGAGATGGGGGGCCGGGATGCTCATTCGGTCCACGCCTGCTGGGCGCTGACCGTGAACCCGGTCAGCGTCACTCCGGTCAGGGGGCCGAAGGAGTCGATATAGGGCGGCGAGGCGCTGACCTGGACGATCGGCACGCCGGCCATGTCCTCGTAGCGACCGCTGTAGGCGCCGCCCGTGTTGCCGACGCAGGAGACCGTGACGACGACGCTGGCGTTGCTGGTCCAGTTGGCGATCAGGGGCGAGCCCGAACCGTCGCTCGTACCGGTCCGCGCCAGGGACTGGACCTTGGCCGGGTCGCCGGCGACGGTCAGGCCCGCGCAGGTCATCGGCAGGCGGGCGGCGTAGCGGGCCGCGTCGCGCACCGCCGAGACGGCGATGTGGTAGTTCCAGAACAGGCGTCCCGCGCCGACGAAGGCGAAGCACAGCAGCGTCATGAACGGCAGGACCAGCGCGAACTCCACCGCCGCCGAGCCGCGTTGGCCGGCCAGCAGCCGGCGAAGCTGAAGGATCAGGCGCCTAGTCATAGAGCCGCACCGAATAGAGCTTGGTCTCCGCGCCGACCGCCGAGACGTCGGTGGTGGCCCCGATGACCTCGCCATAGATCGAGTTGCTGACGGCCGGGGCGGTCAGGAACAGGTCGACATAGGCGATGATGTGCACGGTCGAGCTGCCATGGACGTTGTCGGCGTGGCAGTTGGCGATCACCGCCGAGATCGTCCGGCGATCGGGCGCGACCTGGGCGCCGGTCTTGTTGCACTGGGGCGCGGCGTAGTCGTGCGACCCGCTGGTCGATGTCTGGCCGTCGGAGAAGGCGCCGGCCGGCTTGGCGATCGAGCCGCTCAGCATGGCCAGCTCCCACTTGTAGACCTGGTAGCGGGTCGGGCTGGTTCCGCCGGCGGCCGGCGCGGGGCCATAGGCCGCCCAGCCTGTCCCGCTCGAACCGGCCGGGACCTGGGGCGTGTAGGTGGTGGGATTGATCCCCGAATGGTTGGTGGCGAAGTACTGGGCCGCGTTCCACACGCCGCTGCCCAGCACGCCGGTCTGGCCGCAATCCCGCGGGAAGCCCGTGCCGCTGGCGAGGGCCGCGGCGCTGGCGCAGGAATTGCTCGGCACGGAGACCGGGGCCGAGCAGGCGCTGGCGCCGGCCCCTGTCTTGGCGCCGATCATGGTGTTCATGGCCGGCAGGAACAGCGGATCGTTCTTCAGGCCGTTTGCTGGCGGCTGGTAGATATCAAATCGAGTGTTGAAATAGGCGTCAGCGGAAGCGACGTTGCCGGGTTTGGTCACCGCCGTCGCCCCGAAACACTGGGTCAGAGGCGGATTGCGGCCCATCGCATTCTTGACGTCGGCCGCGCCGGAGCCGACGTCGAGGAAGCCGAAGTTGCCGGGACCCCAGGGGGTATTGCCGCCGGGCGGCGGAGTCAGCTGGACGCTCTTGCCGATATAGGCGTCGCCGTCGAAGGTCAGGCTGGTGGCCTCGTTGGGATTGCACAGCAGCAGCGGCGGCACCTTGCAGATCGCCGTGCCGTAGCCGGCCACCGCGCGGGCCGTGGCGTTGAAGCCGCCGACGCCGGTCATCGCCCCGAACACCAGGCCCAGGGACCGCGGTGTCAGGCTGATGCGGATGAAGCTGGCGGTGGCGTCGCTGGTCGCCGCGACGTCGGGATCGTGGGCGCTGAGGAAGGCGATGTCGCCGGCGCTGATCGCGACATTGCCCTCGAAGGCGTCGGCCAGGGCCGCGCGGTTGCTGACCAGGCTGCCCGTGGCCGCGGTCTGGGCGCGGCCCATGGCCCCGGCGCTTCCGTCCAGCTGGCTGGCCCCGGCCAGGGCGGCCGCGTCGACCGCGCTCTCCAGTTCGGCCCGCAGCGCATAGGCGCGACTGACGTCGTAGGCCAGGCCGCCGATGGTCACCAGGCCGATCAGGGCCACGCCCGTGAGGGCCGCCACCGCGCCGGATTGGTCATCAAGGAAACGTCGAACAAGGGACATGTCAGTTGGCGGAGCCTGGGCCCTTCGCCCCTCCCTTGGAGTCGATGCTGGAGGTGGAGGCCTGGGCCGGCTGAATGACTTGGTCCTTGCCGTAGCGGCCGGCCGCCAGGACGGCGCGGACGCCGTCGCCGCCGGGCTGCCGGACGCCCTCGTAGTGCGCCTCGGGATCGGCGATCTGGGCGGCGAGGTTGGTGCGGACCGCCGCGCCGAAGTCCGGCGAGAGGTCGCGACGCGCATCGGCGCAGCCGGACAGGGCGGCGACGGCGGCCAGGGCCGCCAGAGGGATGATCCTAGTGCAGCACATGGCCATAGGGTCCATCGACCCCTCCCTTAGTGGCGGCGCCGGTCAGCAGCACGCGGTCCTCGGGCGACATGGCGCCCTGGCCCGCCTGGCCGCGGCCCAGCAGGAAAAGTTCGGTGTCGGACGGCGGCGTGAAGCGGTCCGCCGGGGTCGCCATCCGCGCGCGGGTCGGCTTGACCAGGTGCGGCGTGACGACGATCACCAGTTCGGTCTGGTTGCGCTGGTAGCTGGTCGAGCGGAACAGCGCGCCCAGCACCGGCAGGTCGCCCAGCATTGGGAACTGGCGGACCTGGTTCTGGTAGTCGTCGCGGATCAGGCCGGCGATCGTGAACGACTCCGCGTCGCGCAGCTCGACCGTGGTCTTGGCGCGCCGGACCTTGATGCCCGGAATGCGCAGGCCGTTGCTGACGAACGAGCTGTTGGGGTCGATGCTGGAGACCTCGGGATTGACCACCAGGTTGATCATGCCGTCCTGCAGCACCGTCGGCGTGAAGGCCAGGCCGATGCCGAACTGCTTGAACTCGACGGTGATCGTCGTCAGGCCGCCGCTCTGGTTCTGGGCCACGGGGACCGGGAACTCGCCGCCGGCCAGGAAGCTGGCCGTGTCGCCCGACAGCGCCGTCAGGTTCGGCTCGGCCAGGGTCTTGACCAGGCCCTTGGTCTCCAGGGCGTCGAACAGCACGTTCAGGTCCACGTCGCCAGCGCGCAGGGGGAATTTCAGCAGGCCGAAGCTGTCGAGCACGCTGCTGAGCACGCCGGTGTCGCCGGTGCCGATCTCGAAGTTGTGGTAGCCGGGCGCGGTCGGGTCGGCGGTGGCGACGTTCAGGCGCAGGGCCTTGGCCGTGGACCGCTCCATCTCGACGATGCGCACCGACAGGGTGACCTGCTGGGTGCCCTGCACCGACATCATGTTGACCACCTGGCCGGGGGCGAAACTCTCGGCCAGGGCGGCGGCGCGGCCGGCGGCGGCCCCGCTGCTGATCGGACCGGACAGCACCACCGACTGGTTGCTGGCGCCGACCACCAGGCCGTCCTCGTCGGGCATGGTGTCGTGCAACCGCTGGCGCAGGCTGTCGACGTCGGCCGAGATCACGATGTTGGCGGCGGCCACCAGCTGGCGGCCCGGGCCGTAGGCGGTGAGCGTGGCCGAACCCAGCTTCTTGCCCACCACATAGACCGAGGTGCGGGTCAGGGGCAGGACGTCGGCGGTCTCCGGGTTGGAGATCATCAGGTCGACATAGGGGGCGGGCAGCTCCAGCACCTGGGCCTTGCCGACCGGCACCGTGACCTCGACCTTGCGCAGGGCCGACGCCGACAGGGCGGCGGGCTGGGCGGCCGATTGGGCCTGGGCCGAAGGCGGGACCGCCACGGCGGCGGCGACGGTAAGCAGGGCGACGGCGGCGGCGACCCCGCGCAGCAGCACGATCTTGCGGTTCATCGACGAAGGTCCGATGGGGCGCGGCGCAGGCCGGCGCGGACGAAGGGGAAAGGGCGCGAGCGGGACCAAGGTCATGACCCCACCTCGTAGCCGGTGGTGACAACGCCGCGCGTGACCCGCACCTCGGTGGTGCGCGGCGCGGCGGGCGCGGCGGTGCGAACGGGCGCCCTGGCCCGGACGCTGGTCCGGACCGGAGCGGCGGACGCCACGGCGCGCGGCGCGCCGCCCCGCGACAGGTCGGCCAGGGTGGTGAACTGGCGGGTCAGCGGCGCCTGGTCGGAGATCTGCCGCAGGACCAGCGAGACCGCGCCGACCGCCTGGGCCAGGGTGATGGCCTGGGCCTGGTCGGGCGTGACCTCCACCGTGATGGCCTTGACCACCACCGGCTTGTCGGCGGACTGGTTGTCGGACTGGTCGACGCCGACGACGCGGACGTTCTCGGCCAGCACCTGGGTCAGGCTGGTTTCAGGCTGATTGTTGTCCTGGCTGCGGGTCAGCAGCACGTCGACCCGGTCGCCCGGCAGCACGAAGCCGCCGACGCCGGCTACGTCATTGGCGCGCAGCGACACCGCCCGCATGCCCTCGGTCAGGGCGCCGGAGAGATTGGCGCGACCGCCCGGACCGGAGATCCTGTCGGGCAGGATCGGCTCGTTGGCGGCGATGTCCTTGAGCACGATGCGCGACCCGCCCTGGGCGGCCGCGGCGGCGGCGACGGTGGCGAACGCGCCCGGCGGCACGGAGTCGGCCGGGTAGCGGACCACCTTCAGGACGGCCGGCTGAAGCTTGAAGCCGCGCGTCAGCGGCTGGGCGGCGACCACGACGGGCGCCGAGGCGCTTTCGCGCATGGCGGGACCGGTGTCTCGGCCCGCGCTCATATAGACTCGCGCGGCCAGCACCGCGCCCAGGCCGAGCGCCACGGCGCCCGCCAGGGAAATGACGGTTCTCGTCTGCATGGGGGCAACCCCTCCCCGGGACGGCGACAGGCTCTTGTTCGGCCCGTCGTCCAGAACCGGCGGCGCGGCGTTGAGGCCGCGCCGCCGAAGATCAGCGGCCGACCGTCAGCAATTGCCGGCGGACGGATTGGCCACGCAGGTGGCGGCGCCGGTGATCGCCACGCCGATGTTGGTGCCCAGCAGCAAGGCGGCCACCGCAATGGCGCTGCCGATGATCGCCAGGATCAAGGCGTACTCGGCCGCGGCCGCGCCGTCTTCTTCCCGGATAAAGTCATGCAGAATATTCATTTGACTTACATCTCCTCCAGATCTGCCCCGCGCCGTTTTAGTCGACCGAGATTGAAAGAAAGGGACAAACCCCTTCCGAGACATTTAAGATCTTAAAGGATCATTAAGTAAATACATCGAGGTTAGTAACAAACATTATATATGGAAATCGGGAGAATATAGGTAATTCATATGAGTGAAATCGGGACGATTATTTAAAAGTCTCCTACACGGTGAACTTCTCAACCTTAACAAGTCCCAATGCGACTCTGGATAGATTAGGCTCAGGAGCGCGCCAGGACCCTCCCGGACCGCCGCACGCTCCCTGCCGTCGCGGGAAACACGCGGTTCACGCCCGCGCTTCCGGAATGTATGGGCATGTCGGGACCGCCGCGAACAGCGTTCCAAGCGCGAGCGGATCGACCGTTCACCGCCCGAGGTCGGCCGAGATCGTTCTCAGAACCCGCGCGGCGCGAGCGCGGTCGGATTCCGCCTCGGCGGGAACCACCGGCAGGTCCGGCGCCACGCCGGCGACCTCGTCGGTCCCGTCGGCCCGCAAGCGCATGCAGTTGGGGATCCGAAAGCGCAGGCGGGAGTGCGGCAGCGTCAGCGGCGGCGCGTCACCCATGAAGCCGCAGCCGTCGCCGCCGCTGCGGCCGCCGACGATCTTGGCCGCGCCGTTGTCGCGCATCGTCGCCGAGAACATCTCGGCGGAAGAGAAGGTCTTGCGGTCGATCAGCACGTAGGCGGGGCCGGGCCATGCGCCCTGGAGGTCCTGGACCGCGGTCGACCAGGCCAGGGCCTGCTCGCTGCGCACGTCACCGTAGGCGTGCGCCGGCAGGCCGGGCAGCGGCCCGTCCGCATAGCCCGCCTCGACCATCCGGCGACAGGCGACGTCGCGCCATGCCCGCCGCTCACGCCAGACCCAGGAGAGATCGCATGGCCTGGTCCCGAGGACAGCCTTGCGGGCCTCGAACTGAGCCAGGGCCTTTTCCAGGGCGCGCCTGGCCTCCACGTTCGGCTTGGCGGCGAGCGCGTCGGTCAGGTCGGCGATCTCCTCGTCCAGATAGGCGCGGCCGGCCGGGGCGTCGACGACCAGCAGGCGCGCCGAGGCGATCGGACGAGACCCGAACAGGCGCGCGATCCAGTCGCCGCTGTCGTCGCCGCCTGAATTATTGCCCACATCGACGACCACCCCTTCGGCGCCGGCGCCGCGCAAGGTCTTGAGCTGATCGGCCAGCGCCTTCAGCCACAGGCGGCCCGCCGCCTCGCCGAGCTCGGCGCGGGTAATCGGCCTCCCGGCCTCGCGCGCCTGCGCCCAGGCGCGGCGGCAGGCTTGCGGAAAGGCCCGGGCGCGGAAGGCCTGGATGCGGACAAGACCCAGGCGTCGGCCGTCCACCTCGGCCAGGCCGACGCGAAACACGCTGTCCTGGCCGTCGCCCAGCAACCGCACGCCCGGCAAGCTTTCGAACGGAAGGCTGAAGGCGACGCTGGCGGTCGAGGCGTGCCCGATCGAGGCGCAGCCGGTGACCGGATCGAGCGGGTCCAGGGCTGGCTGCTCCGGCTCGAACCCGCCGGCCGGCGCCGGCGCGAGGGTGGTCAATTCCGAGAGATGGCCATCGTGGAAACCCGCGACAAAGGCGCGCAGCGCCTCGCCCGCCTCGGTGTCGCTGCGGGCCGCGCGCAGGGCGACCTCGGCCCGCCGGACCAGGGACGGGACGTCGACGCCGCTTTCCACGGACCCCATCCAGGCGAGGTTGGCGTAGCGCGCCTCCAGCTCCGTCTCCAGCCGGACAAGGTCGCCGCGCCAGGCGGCGGCGTCATAGGCCGGGGGAGCCGTCAGGACGGCGGCGGCCAGGGCCGCGCCCAGGATCTGGATCATCGGGAGGTCTCGTAGGGCTGCGAGCCCAAGCCTTAGGCGCCGTATGGCGGCGTGTCTTGGACGGGCGCGACGTTTGGGATTTCACGAACGCCGGCGGAAGGTCGTCGGCGTGCAGCCGTACGCGGCCTTGAAGGCCCGCGAGAAATGCGACTGGTCGCAGAAGCCGCAGGCGAGGGCCACCTCGCTGAGCGGCGTATCGGTCTCGCCGACCAGGGCAAGCGCCTGCTTCAGGCGCAAGGCGCGCTGATATTCGCCCGGCCCCACGCCGAACGCGCGACGGAAGGCGCGGGTCAGCCGCGCCGGATGGACCTCGCAAAGGGCGGCCAGGCGCGCCACCGACAACGGTTGATGCAGATGGGCGGCGATATGGTCGCGCGCCTCGGCCACCCTGGCCGGGCTCTGCGCCTCCGTTCCGCCGCCATGCCGGCCGAACAGGGCGACCAGCTCCCAGGAAAGCCCTTCCAAGGCCGCGCCCGAATGCTCGTCGGCCAGGCGCAGTTCCTCGACCATGCGCCGACCAAGCCGCACCAGCGCGGTCGCGGCGGCGGACGGCGCCTCGGCCAGCGGCAGGCGATCGCCCAGGTAGTCCAACATGGCGGGCGCGGGCGACAGGCTCAGCTTCGTCGCCCCGGTCTGCGGGAACAGCTGGGCGTGCGGTTCGCCCGGTGGGCAAAACAGCAGCGCTCCGGGACCGTGCCAATCGGCCCGCCCTCGGATCGTCTCCTGGTAACGGCCGCCCAGCACCAGGGTCAGGCTCGGCGCGTCATGGCTGTGCACGGCCATCGCCCCAGGCGCATACCGCCTGACGCGGACGCGGGAAGCATATGGGCTTTGCATGGCGCGCCTCGTCGAAGACCCCGCGGAAAGGCCGACGATGACGCAATCTCCCGAAGGCCGCCATGGCTTGCCGATCTTCCGACCTCGACTTGAGTTCTGCCGCGCCGGCGAACCCGTACTGCGGCCCAACTCGTTCAGGACGCTGCGCGTGACGACCTAGCCAGGCTGGACACCCGGGGCTGATCCCCCTCGACGGCCTTCATCGGCTTCCGAGACCTTGGACCGCGCGGGCGCAAGCATGTTCGCCTCACGGTTCGCCGATCCATCGCAAGGCGGCCTGGGACAGGCCGACGTCGTCGCCGGCGATCTCGCTGAGCCAGGCGACGACGCCGTCCGGACGGACGAGCACGGCGCTCAGCCCCAGCCGATCCCGCGGCTGGCCGGCCGCGTAGGACATGCGCCCTCCCCAGCGCTGCGCGACCGACCGAAGCGGCCCGCCGGGAGCGAAGTCGAGCAGCAGGGCCTTGCCGTCGCGCAAGCGTTCGCCCGTGCTCGGGCCATCCGGGAAGGCGAAGTCGGGAACGCTGCGGCCGACCAGCGGATGGTCCGCGTCGAGGTCGTAGCGCAGCGCCACGTTCCAGACCTTCTCGGCGAAATAGCTGGCGCCGTCGCCCGTGGCGATGAGATCGCGGATGACGGTCACCAGCGCGCGCGTGCTCGGGGTCGGCCGCATCAGCGCGACCTGGGCGCGCGACCAGTCGAGGATGCGGGCGCCTTCGGGACGGCGTTCGGCGCCATAGCTGTCAAGCAGCCCCACGGGCGCGTCCCCGCGGACCGCGGCGGCCAGTTTCCAGCCCAGGTTCAGGGCGTCGCCGAGGCCCAGGTTCAGCCCCTGACCGCCGAGCGGCGAATGGATGTGCGCCGCGTCACCGGCGAGCAGGACGTGGCCCCGACGGTATTCCGTCGCCTGGAAGGCGCGGTCGGTCCAGGTGGTGGCGAGCTTGAGGGCGGTCAGACGGACCTCGACGCCCGACACCCGGCGCAGCACCGCCTGCACATGGTCCAGCGTGAGCGGTTGCGCGCGGTGAGCGGCGCCGCCATCGAAATCGACCATGGCGATCACGCCGGGCCTCGCATAGGTGTACATGCCGGTCGCGGTGTAGGTTCGCCCGGGGCCGAGCGCGTCCGGATCGGCCAGCTCGGCCTCGACCGAATAGCCCGTGAACTCCGGATCAGTGCCGACGAAGGCGAAGCCGCCGGCCTTGCGCACCAGGCTGCGGCCGCCGTCGCATCCGACCAACCAGCGGCCGTGGAGGCGCTCGCCGCGGGTCTGGACAGCGACGCCGTCGTCCGATTGCTCGAAGCCCTCGACGCCCCAGCCGCGCCGGATCTCCGCGCCCAGGGCCGTCGCCCGTTCGGCGAGGATGGTTTCGAGGGCCTGCATGTCGACGGCCAGGTTGACGCCCGCGGGGCTCGGCAGCCGGTAGGGCCAACGCGTGGTGTCGATGTCCTCGTGGAAGAACGAGATGCCGGCGAAATGGCCGGCGGGACGGCGCGGCTGCTGCGCCCAGTGGGAGGCGGCCTTGGCGGCGCCGGTGGACGGGTTGAAGCGTTGCACGGCTTCGACCGCATTCAGGAGGTCGCGGCGATCGAAGGCTTCGAGGGTCGGCGCCGAGAGGCCGCGCATGCCGAACGGCAGGCGCTTCAGCGGTGAACTGGGATCGGCGGCCTGTTCGAGGACCACGACGGAGACCCCGGCCAGCCTGAGTTCGCAGGCGAGGAAGAGGCCAACCGGGCCGGCGCCGGCGACGACGACGTCGTGGGTGAAGGGATGATGGATAGGCATGGGCGCTCCTTGGTCGATGAGGTTCGACCGGAGCGTTCCTCGAACTGGAGACCGCGCGGACGAACAACGGGCGCTCGCGAGAGCGTCCAGGGTTCGTCGCGGGGATCCCCGGCGCGAAGCCAAAGACCAGAGCTTTCGTCACCGAAAGGACTTGGGCTTACCAGACCAAGTCTGCCTTTTCCGACAGGGGCTACATAACCGAAGGGCGACCGCTTTTCAAATGGCGCTTCGTTCGACAAATCGGCCGCCGGCCGACGAAGGCAGGCGTGCTGTCCTCGAATTGGCGCGCGGCGCCGCCGCGAAAGCAGCGCGCCGCACCAGCCCTCATGTGAAGCGTCCGAGGCGGACGGACGGCGTCGCCGCCATCCGTCCGCCCAGCGCCTAGAAGGTCGCCCGCATGCCGACCAGGAACTGGCGGCCGGGCTTGTAGTAGGTGAACGTCGCGTTGTCGTACTGGAAGTGCGAGCGCAGCTTTTCGTTGGTGATGTTGGTCACGTTGAAGGTCAGCTGCGGCACGTGCTCGAGGCCGAACATCTTCTCCAGGTCGAAGCTGGAGGAGAAGTCGGTCTGCTTGTAGTCGTCCGCGAACAGCGCCGCGGCGGTGACGCCGTTCTGGTTGGCGCCGCTGGACTGCGAGCCCTTCCGGTAGACGTGGCTCAGGCGCAGGCTGACGCCGTCGTGCTCGTAATAGCCCGTCAGGTTGTAGGTGTACTTGGCCACGCCGTAGGCGACGGCCGCGCCGTTGCTGGTCTGGTCGACGATGGTGGCGTTGGCGTTGAAGCCCAGCCCCTCGACGCCGAACCGGCTGGTCAGGAAGTCGAGCGGCTGCACCCACTGGAATTCCAGGCCGTTGATCGTCAGCTTGTTGGGCACGTTGATCTGCGACTGGATCTGGACCTGCGCCGCGGTCGGGCCGCCGCGCGAATTGATCGCCGTCTTCTGGGTGTCGTTCAGGGTGTCGTAGGTGATGCCGTACTGGGCCAGGTACGAGAACGGCTGGGTCACGACGTTGTTGGTCGTGAAGCCGGTCAGCGACTTGCGGAAGGCGTTGACCGCGATCACGCCTTCCTGGCCGGTGTAGAACTCGAAGCCCAGGTCGATGTTCTTGGAGAAATACGGCTTCAGGGCCGAGTTGCCGATGGTGGCCTGGTCGGCCGACGGCGCGCCGAAGCTGACGCCGGGCAGCTGGGCGGCCGGATCCGGACGGGTCATGGTCTCCGACACCGCCGCGCGGGCGACGGCGTGCTCGCCGACGTCATAGGCGATGTTGGCGGCCGGCAGCCACTTGGAATAGGTGTTCTCGGTGTAGACGAAGTTGGTGATGTTCGGATAGCGCGAGCCGTCGGGAAGCTGGCCGCCGGCCGGGTTGTTGCGCGGATCCGCGACCGAGACACGGCCGCCGATCGTCTGCTTGGTGTGGACGTAGCGGACGCCGACATTGAAGCGCAGGTCGCTGTCCATCACCTGGGTGACGCCGTTCAGCTCGGTATAGGCCGCGCTGTTCTTCTCGTTGATGGAGCCGCCGCTGGCGCCGGTGTTGGAGCCGCCCGTCTCCGGCGTGTTGGCATGGAGCTGGTCGTAGTTGGTGGCCTTCTTGACCGCGTCCCAGTCGACGGTGACGAAGCCGGCCGGGCCGGGCTTGAGGTAGCTGGCCAAGCTGGTGGTCGGGATCAGCGAGCCGCCATAGGTGAGCGTCCCGGTCTGGCCGGCCGTGGAGCCCGTGCCGTAGCCCGGATAGGTCGGATAGCCCGCGGGCGCGGCGCCGGGCTGGTTCAGGCCCTGGCAGGGCGGCTGACCGTTGGGCGACGGCAGGTTGATGCTCGGGTTGTTGCCGCAGGTCGCGTTCTGCCACGGCGTGGTGTTGTCGTAACCGCGGATGGTGCGCGAGACGTCGTCGTAATTGCCGCCGAACTTCAGGTTCAGCGCCTCGTCGCCCCAGGTGATCGCCGCCCGAGCACCCTTGGTCTCATACCAGCGCCGCTCGTCCTGCATGTTCAACCGGCCGCCGGTCCAGACGAAATTGGCCGGGTTGTTCAGGTCGACGCTGCTCTTGATCGTCGGAATGCCGTTCGGGTTGTAGGTGTAGTCGACGGTCGTGCCGGCCCCCAGCGCGGTCACCGGACCGAAGGTCGGACTTTCGCGATGGAAGGTGCTCTTGGTGTAGTTGGCCTGGGCCTCGACCTTCAGATTGTCGGTGATGCGCCACTCGCCGCCTGGATTGATCCCCCAGAGCTCGGTCTTCTCCATGTAGGGACGGAATTCCAGGAAGAACTGCGAGTTGGCGTAGGTGCCCTGGGTGACCGTGCAGCCGGTCGAGCAGTCGGTCTTGTCGTACTTGGTGTTGGTCGGGATGATCGCGCCGTTGCGCACGATCCACGCTATGTCCTCGCGGATCAGGTCGTTGTTCTTGTAGCCGTACATGCCGTCGACATAGAAGTTCAGGTTGTCGTTCGGCTTCCATTCCAGGCTGGCCACGGCGTTGAAGCGGTCGCGGCGGCCATATTCCGCCGAGGGGCGACCCAGGCGCGGCAGCAGGCCGTTGTCGATCTGCTGGATCGAGGCGCCGGGATTGTGCGCCAGCAGGAAGGCCTGGTCGATGGTCTGGCCGGCCACCAGGCCGCCGCCCGCGCCGACCGGCACCGTGCCCGGGATCGTCCAGTTGCCGCCGCCCGTGGGGTTGCAGCCCGACGTCGCGCCGCACTGGGCCGCCGACAGGTTCGGGTTGGTGAAGCCGATCGTCTCGTAGCCGCGGGTGTCGGTCTTGAGCCGCTGGCCGGACATCCCGAACAGGACGCCGAAATTGTCCCAGGTCTTGCTGGCGATCAGCGAGCCCTTGCCGCCCCAGTCGGCGCCGTCCGGCTTCACGCCCTGGACGTTCATCGTCAGGTGCTGGCCGGGGCGGTCGAACGGACGGGCCGAGCGCATGTCGATATTGCCGGCCGCGCCGCCTTCCAGCAGGCTGGCCGAATAGCTCTTGTTGACCGTCAGCTTGGTGAACAGGTCGGTCGGGAAGAAGCTGAGGTCGACCGAGCGGTCGGTGCCTTGGGCGTCGGTGGCGCCCGACGAGGCCACGGCGATCGAGGCGCCGTTCAGCGTGACGTTGGTGAAGTTGCTGCCCAGGCCGCGGATGGCGACGTTGGTGCCTTCACCCGTAATGTCGCGGGTGATGGTGATGCCGGGAATGCGGTTGAACGACTCGGCGATGTTGGAGTCGGGGAACTTGCCGATGTCCTCGGCGAAGATGGCGTCGGCGAAGCCGGTCGTCTCGCGCTTGGCGACGGTCGATTGCGCCAGGCTCTTGCGATAGCCGGTGACGACGACTTCCTCGACGACGTCATTGTTGGGCGCCTGGACCGTCGGCGCGGTCTGCGCCTGCGCCTGGACCGCGACAAATCCGGAAAGCATCGTCGCGCCGAGAAGCGCCGCGCGCCCCAGACGCGCACCAATGGCCAGCGTTCGCATATTGATTTCCCCTCCTACACGGCCGCCGCCAAGGGCGCGGCCCGACTTCTTGCTCTTAGTGCGGCGGCGACGCCGACGACGTCAGACCTTTGGCCAGGCTCACGCCGCAGTCAATGAAGTCGGCGTATTTCCTGGCCAGGCCAGAATTCTATTGGCCTGACCAATATCAAGGTTCGAAACGCCCTTATTTTTCTGTGCTGTAGCGGCGGAGCACGACCAAAAAAGGCCAAGAAAACCCGTCGACACGACAATGGTAGCGGTACCGATTGTGCGAACTGGTGGGAATTTTGCCACACTTCTCGCCCTTCCGGCCTCGGGAAAACGAGGCGGCTTAGGGAGATTACCCTGGACACCTGCCGCTTCCGGGGCGCGCACGCCCAGCCAAGACAACCTCTGTTTTGTGTGACTTGTCTGACAAGTTAACGGGGAGAGCGGACACCGATCGGACGGCGGAATGCTCTTGGGCGAACTTTACGGCGCGGTCGGAAACTGGACCCGCCGGCAAAGATCCTGCTCGATCCAGCGCCGGAGGATTGTCGGCCGTCCGGGCGGGGTGGAGGTTGCGGCGTTGACACATTGTTGCAAATGATTATTAGGCGCAGCCTCTTCCCGTCGAGGATCGCCCATGTCGCCCGCCGCCCGTCACCTGCTGTTCGCCTGCACGCTCGCGCCGCTGCTCGCCGCCGCGCCCGCGTGGGCGGAGGAGACGGCCAACGACGTGTCGGGGGTCACTGTGACCGGCCGCAAGGGCGACTACAATCCGGGCAAGGCGACGACGGCGACCAAGATCGACGCCCCGCTGCGCGACATCCCCCAGACCATCGACGTGGTCGGGCTGAAGGTCATGCAGGACCAGCGCGCCCTGTCGCTGCAGGACGTGCTGAAGAACGTGCCGGGCGTCGGCTTCTCCCACGGCGACGGCCAGCGCGACCAGGTGTCGATCCGGGGCTTCACGGCGATCGCCGACCAGTTCGTCGACGGGGTGCGCGACGACGCGCTGTACTTCCGCGACCTGTCGAACATCGAGCGGGTGGAGGTGGTCAAGGGGCCCGCCTCGGTGCTCTACGGCCGCGGTTCTTCCGGCGGCCTAATCAATCGCGTCACCCGCAAGCCGGGCGTGGACATCGCCGCCGTCACCGCCAGTTACGGGGCCTGGGACGACGGGCGGATCGAGTTCGACCTGGGCAAGGCGCTGCCCGGCGCCGCGTTGCGCGTCGCCGGCGCGGTCGAGCGGGCCGACAGCTATCGCGATCCCCAGTTCCTCAAGCGTGAAGCCATCGCTCCGTCCGCCACCGTGGCGCTGGGCGAGGACACCTCGCTGCTGATCCAGGCCGACTATCTGCGCGACAAGCGCGTCACTGACTTCGGCGTGCCGGCCTATCGCGGCCGGCCGGTGGATGTGGACGCCGGGGCCTATTACGGGGCGGCCAACGCCCGCGACGTCGACACCAGCCAGAGCAAGGTGGCCTCGGGCACGGCGACCCTGTCCCACCAGTTCAGCGAGGGTCTGAAGTTCCGCAACGCCTTCCGCTACTACAACTACAGCCTGTCGCGCTTCAACACCCTGCCCGGCTCGGTCGTCGAGCCAGCCCAAACCGTCACCCTCAACCGTTCGCACGTCGAGCGCGATGAGGACGGCTGGTTCAACCAGGCCGAACTGACCCAGGACCTGACACTGGGCGCCACTCGCCATCAACTCCTCTACGGCCTTGAGATCGGCCGTCAGGCCAAGGACGCCCTGACCTATTCGCGAAACGGCGTGGCGACGGTGTCGCTGTTCAACCCGGTGCTGCCGATCCTGGACCGCGAGGTTCCCGGCTCTCCGACCGCCGACAACCGCACGATCTTCAAGACCGTCGGCGTCTACACCCAGGACCTGGTGTCGCTGGGCGAGCACTGGAAGGCGCTGGTCGGGGTTCGCTACGATCGCTTTGAGCAGGCGACCGACCAGCGCCTGCCGAAGCTGGATGACCTGTCACGGACCGACAAGACCTGGAGTCCCCGGCTGGGCCTGGTCTGGCAGCCGACGAAGACCCAATCCTACTACGCTTCCTGGAGCCGCTCGTTCCAGCCGTCGGGCGAGACCTTCGCCCTGGCCGCCAGCAACGCCGACATCGCCCCGGAAGAGACCACCAACCGCGAGATCGGCGGGAAGTTCGACTTCCTGGACGGCCGGGCCAGCGCCACGGTCTCGGTCTTCCGCCTCGAGCGCACCGATATAAAAGCCACCGATCCGGCGACCCTGCGGATCATCCCGATCGGCGTGCAGCGCACGGACGGGGTAGAGCTGACCGGCAACCTCGACCTTTCCAGCGGCTGGCGGGCGATCGCCGGCTATGCCTATCTCGACGCCAAGGTCACCCGGTCGATCGCCTTCGACGCCGGCCTGCCGATCGCGGGCAAGCGCGCCACCATCACCCCCAGGCAAAGCGCCAATCTCTGGCTGACCCGGGATGTCGGCGGACGCTACGGCTTCGGCGCCGGCGCCAACTATGTCGGGGACCGCTTCGCCAATCCGGGCAACACGGTCACCCTGCCGGCCTACGCCACGGTCGACGCCATGGCCTGGAAGCGGTTCGGACCGCTGGTGGCGCAACTCAATGTCAGCAACCTCTTCGACGAGGGCTATTTCGTCTCCGGCCACGGCACGAGTCCCAACCTCAACCTGCCCGGCGCGCCCCGCTCGGCGATGGTGACGCTGCGCTACGCGCTGCAATAGGCCCGGCGCGCACTTCCGCCGCCGTCGTCCGCGGAAGTCCCAGATCGCCCGAACAGGCGACGAGCGAGCGGTCGCGCGGTCGCGCGAGGTCATCGGCGGGATGCGGGCCGACGGCAACGGTGAGCCGTCGCGACGAAGCTGGAGCAAGCCGCGCGACATGGGAATCGCGCGTCTACTTCAATGCGTGTTCCGGCGAACCGACCTTGCCGTTAACGCCAGCCCAGGACGCGGAGGTTCGCGTCGTCGGACTCTGGTGTGGGGCCCCTCTGTTTTCGGGCGCTTTCGGCTCGGCGCGCGAAGTTGCGCATGAATTCCGCCACTTCGGTCGCCGGCATCGGCTTAGCGAAATGGTAGCCCTGCACCTGATCGCAGCCGTAACTGGTCAGCGTCGCCAATTGATCGGCGCACTCCACACCCTCGGCCACCACCTTCATGCCCATGCTGGCACCCAGGCCGATGACCGCCCGAACGATGGCGTCGTCTTCACTGTTCTGGACGAAGGACTTGTCGATCTTCAGCCGATCGATCGGGAATTGGCGCAGATTGGCCAGAGAGGCGTAGCCGGTGCCGAAGTCGTCCAGGGCGATCAGCACGCCGGCGTCGTGCAACCGGCGAACGGCCTGGCTGACCACGTCGCCGCCCCAGCCCATATAGACGTTCTCGGTGACCTCGATCGTCAGGTGTTCGGCCGATACGTTCATCGACGTCCTCGAACGGCAAAATGAGGTGGGGAGGTTTTGGCGCGCGATGAAACCGCAGCTGATCGGCCGAGCGGCACGCGGGATCTTCTAGGGTGATTACAGCGTCAAATCGCCGTTTGTGGCGCCACGCTTGCCTCAAGCTCGCGACCGCTATGACGCCTGGGCTTGGAGTGGGAAGCATCGAGAGTTTGACTTGGAGGGTATTGGAGGCACGACCTTAGGCATGTCCTGCGAGCTTTGAATATAGGCACGCCGACGACCAGGAGCCCCGGCGCTATCAGCCAGCAGGCAAGCTCGGCGGCACATAGGGCTCTCCGCAGCCGGGGCATCTGGCCGACGCCAGGAACGCAATGGCCTTGCTCACGAACGGGGTCGTCTCGCCCGGCTCATAGACGTCGATACGGGCGGCGATCACCAGGAGGCTTGCGACCTCATGGAGGTTGCGCGGCGCGAGCTTGGTGATCTCCTTGAGGCGGCGGTTGCGCTCTTTCCAGAGTTCAGCGAGCTGAACCTCTATGGCGGCCATTTCGGGCGCCATGGGAAGGCTGCTGCGCTGATGGCCGCTCATGCGGAAATAATCGTACCCAGAGGCCGCAAGAGTCTCCAATGCGGACCAGCGCCGGGCCAGCCCATCGTGCTCGAAGTCGTTCGCCAGCCAGAGCGCGCATTGGCCAATAAGGCTCTCCGCCGCTGGCGGCGCCGCTGCGTTCGGGGCGCTGCAAACCAGAGGCGCGGCGGACGTCGCGCCGAGGAGCGTGCGGCGAGAGATGGAGGTGAGATCGGCCTTGTCTTCAGACATGCGGGGGCTCCCGGCGTAGGCGCTCGGCCCGATCAGCACGCTAATCGGTGGAGTTTGAATGGATTGAAGCTACACTCAAACGAATTACGGTGACCGAGTCAACGAAATTCATTCACTTGTGGAGAATAACGTTGACTCTTCTCGCCCCGCCGCAAGTTCGAATGGCCCGAGCCGCCTTGGGCATCAGCGTTCGCGAGCTCGCAGAACGATCAGGCGTCGCGGAATCTACGATCCTTCGTTTCGAAACGGGCCGTGGTGGCATTCTGGCCGCCAACCTCGACAAGGTTCAGACGACTTTGGAAGAAGGTGGGGTGGTCTTCATCAGCGCAGACGCCAGCGGCGGACCAGGTGTCCGCCTGGCGAAATAGGCGCCGGCATCACCCCAACCGCTCCAGGGAGCCAGGACCTGAAAGGTCGGTGCTCGCCCTGGAGCGCTTGGAGAGCCTCTGCCGGGCGGGATGGTGCGGGTCAAGGGCGGCTTCGCCGTCGCTCCGCGATGCGCGCCGAAGGCGCGCACCCTTGACGCGCGCCAGCCCGTCCGGCCCTCGTTCCACCAAGCGCACCAGGGCGAATTGTCTCCGAGCGAAGGTCTAACGCCCTTGGTGGTGGCCGGCGATTGGGGTGATTGGGAGGAGGCAGGGAGGCGGAAATTCCCTCAAAAGTTCGATGGCGAGATAAAAGCGCCGGGACCTTTCAGGTCTATGTCGCTGGTGGTGTTGAGAAATTTCCGGGACCTCGTTTTGAGCCGAGGTCCCGGATTCCAAGATTTCCTGAGCAGAAATAACGACTTATCCGGGACCAACGGAACGCGCCGGCGCGATTGGTCCCGGCCAAGCCGTTGAAGCGTATGGGGAAGTCCGAAAAACAGGGCCCCGCCCCCTGCGGTGGTCCCTAAAAAAGCTGAGCACCATCAATGACCTGGACCTGAAAGGTCCTGGTCCTTTTATCTTGCCTTAGCTCCAACTTCGCAACCAATGCCTAATCAACCCCAAGCTTAGGGGCGAAATCCGGGGGGCGACGTGGGCAGGAAGCGAAAGAGTGGCCGCCGAGGCACGCAGCCTGACGAGATGTTCAGCGCTGGCCCGTTTGAATTTGCCCGGTTCGGCCGTTTGGTGCTCGGCCGCAACAATATGACCGTCGCCGACCACGCCAAAGTCCAAGAGAAGATGGCCGCTCGCTTCCCGGCGGTAACTTTGGAAATCCAAATCCTCGTCGATCGCATATCAAACCGCGTTGCGGGCCTGCCTCCCGCCAAGTTGCTACAGCGAGCTTGGTGGGGGTTTGCCACGCGGCAAATGATGGACATTGAGGGGTCCGGCACTGGCGCGAACGCGACGGAAGACGACGCCACGGCGCTCAGGTTGGTTGACTATGTGCAGAGTGTCATCGCCGCCACGCCACCCCGATTGCCCTATGCAGAAGAGGTCAATGACGACGACTGGGCCGCGCTATCCTCGGATGTCGGAAAACTCTTCCGCTTCTTGGTACACGAATACCCTGTGACGCGCACCGCCTTCCGGCGGAAGGAAGATCCTAACCTCGACATGGAGTTAGAGGCGTTTCAAGTTCGCGCCGAACTTCTCTGGGTCAATGTTCGCGGTCATAGATATCAAACCCAGGAACGCCAAGCGCTCGCAGAGGTAGTCATGAACCTCGATCTCTGCGGTCTCGCTCATGTCTGATCGATCCTACCGATTTCGTGCATCGCACGGTGCAGTGAGTCTGAGTGACTGCGAAGTCTTGGGCCGCTAGGCTCCATGGCAGCGTTTGTATTTTCGCCCACTACCGCACGGACAAGGCGCGTTTACGCCAATCTTCCCCTTCTCCTCGGCCGCGTTGACACGTGAGACGGCCGATGCGCGGAGACTTCCGACACGCAGCGGATCGGCCGTCGTCGTCGCACGTCGGTCCAGCTGCTGTCTTTCATCTTCTACCGAGCGAGCCTCCGGCTCGCTCGGCTCTGAAGAAAACACCTTTGAACACCTCTAGCGGCCCCCGCTCCGTCGAGCAGCTTGAGGTCGAAGCTTGGCTTTCCGCGACTGCCTGACTATCCGCCGCAAATGACCGTTCCGACCCGCGTCCGCCGTCGAACAAGCCCCTCGGCGTCCAGCAGGGCCAAGGCTCCACGCACCGTCGTTCGCGAAACGCCGCAGAGCCGGGCCAGGTGCCGCTCCTCCGGCAAGCGAGCACCCGGCCGAAGCTTCCCCTCGGACAGCCGCTGGCGGATCAAGGCGTACAGCTGGCGATAGCGCGGCGCCGTCCCGCCAGGCAGCGCCCAATCCCTCCCAGTCGCGCACGGTCTGGTCTCGGCCCGGCCAGAATCGGTAAGAGGCCCTTGTTCCATCACCGAGCACATCAGACTGGACTCCCGAAGTTCGCCACCTTCCCGAACCAAATCGAGGTCAAAGCACTAGACCTGCATCAGCTCAGCGGGCCTTGGGCTTGGCCAGCGTCCATGCGTCCAACTTCCGGATCGTCGCCGCCCCGCCCCGCACGCTCGCCGACCATTTCAAGTCGCCGCCGCCGGGGAAGAACCGGTCGGTGATCGTCGCCGTACCATCGTTGACGTAGAGCTCGATGATCGACTGGTCGACGAGCACCCGCAGCTTGACCTTGCCGCTCTTGAGATCGACGGGCGCGGCATGGCGGCCGGTGAAGCTGTCGTGGAAGTGCGGCCCCGAACGCGAACGGTCGATAAAGACCTCGTTGGCGGCCGGCGCTACACCGATCACTGTCTGGTAGCCCTTGGCGTCGGTGAGCACGAGGTCCGCGTGTTCTGCGGCGCCGACATCCATCTCGACCTGCAGTTCGACGGCGCCGCCCGTCACCGGCAGGGCGACCGGCTTTTCGCCTAGACGGATACGCTGCGCCGTCTTGTGACCGGTGCGCCACCGCTCAAGCTCGCTCACGGGAGCCTGGGCGATGCGGTAGCCGTCTGCCGTCTTGAGCAGCCGCACCGTCCGCGGAACCGACATCAGGCCGCGCGCCGGATCCGCCGGGATATCCTGCGCATAGTCCCAGTTGTTGGCCCAGCCGATCCAGATGCGGCGAGGATCCTTGGCCGGCATGTCGTTCCATGAGACCGCCGCGTAGAAGTCAGCGCCCCAGTCCATCCAGCGCGGGGCCTCGCCCCAGTTCGTGACCGGGGTGAACCTGGCGCCGTCGAAATCGCCGACGAAATACTGCCCGCCCGAACCGCCCGCGACCCCGCTGTCGCCGAGATTGACGCTCAGCACCCAGCGCTTCTCGCCTGGCCGGCCGCCTTCGACCGGAAGCTCGAACAGGTCGGGGCATTCCCAGTTCTTGCCGCGCGCGCCCATCGGGCCAAAGTCGCTGGCGTGGGTCCAGTCCTTCAGGTTTGTGGAGGTGTAGAAGGAGACCCTATTCTCCGCCGCCAGCACCACGGCCATGACCCAGCGCTTGGTCGCCGCGTGCCAGAAGACCTTGGGGTCGCGGAACTCGGTCGAGCCGATGTCGAGCACCTTGCCGTGGACCGTGAAGGTGCGTCCGCGATCGTTGCTGTAGGCTAGGAATTGCGACTGGTTCTTTGTCTCGGGATTGAACCCCGTATAGATCGCGATCATCGGCGGCCGGCCGTTTTGGCCCAGGCCGCTGGTGTTGTTCCAATCGATCACCGCGTTTCCCGAGAACGCCATCACGTCCGTCTCGGGGATGGCGACCGGAAGTTCCTTCCAGGTCGTCAGGTCGCGGCTCACCGCATGACCCCAGCTCATGTGACCCCAACGGTCGCCATGGGGATTGTACTGGAAGAACAGGTGATATTCGCCGTCGTAATGGACCAGGCCGTTGGGATCGTTCATCCAGTTGCGCGCCGGCGCGAAGTGATAGGTGGGGCGCGGGTTGGCCACGGGCTCGGCGGCGACCGGCGAAAGCATCGTCGAGGCGGCCATCAGCATTGGCACGATCATCGGCCGGCCCTTTCCAGGTTCATATCCTCGAGCGAGATGCCATTGGTCTCGGGCATCACCTTCCACACCCAGAAGAACTGCAGCAGCATCATCGCGCCGAAGAAGGCGAACACCCATCCGCCGACGTGGGTCGCGAACACCGGGAAGGCCCAGGTGATCGCGGCCGCCATGATCCAGTGAGTGGTGCTGCCCAGCGCCTGGCCCTTGCCGCGCACGGTGTTGGGAAAGATCTCGGAGATGAAGACCCAGATCACCGCACCCTGCGAGATGGCGAAGGCGGCGATGAAGCCCAGCAGGCCGACCAGCACCAGCGTGCCATTGGGCGTCTTGCTTTCGAACTGCCAGGCGACGAGGAACAGCGCCGCGGCGGTGGCGATCGATCCGAAGAACAGCAAGGGCCGCCGGCCGAAGCGGTCGATCAGGAACATCGCGGCGATGGTGAAGACCAGGTTGGTGCCGCCGATCGCGATCGACTGCAGCATCGCGCTGTCGGCGGCCGCGCCGCTCAGCTCGAAGATGTGCGGCGCGTAGTAGAGCAGCGCATTGATGCCCGAGAGCTGGTTGAACATGGCGATCGCGATCGCGCAGGCGACGGGGAACGAGTGCGCCCCGGTGAACAGCTTGCCCGTGGCATGACTGGCGGCGACGTCGCGGGCCGTGGCCTCGCGCATGTGGCGCATGTCTTCGGCCGGATCGGGGAAGCCCAGTCGATCCATGACCGTCAGGGCCTGGGCGTCACGATCGGCCGACACCAGCCAGCGCGGGCTCTCCGGCAGGACCAGGGTAACGGCCAGGAACAGCGCCGAGGGGATGGTGACGATGCCGAACATCCACCGCCACGCCATGTCCGGCGAAACCAGGCCGGCGACGACATAGTTGGAGATGAAGGCCAGCAGGATCCCGAACACGATGTTGAGCTGGTTCAGCGCCACCAGTCGACCGCGGACGTGGGGCGGCGAGACCTCGGCGATGTAGATGGGGGCGATGACCGAGGCTGCGCCGATCGCCAGACCGCCCAGGAAGCGGAAGGCCAGGAACACTGGCCAGGTCTCGGCCAGCGCGGTGCCCAACGACGACACGACATAGGCGATGGCGACTGTGAGCAGCACAGGCTTGCGGCCAAAGCGGTCCGAGGGCGAGCCGGCGACCAGCGCCCCCACGATCGTGCCGATCAACGCCGAGGCGACGGTGAAGCCAAGATGGGCGTCGCTGAGCGCGAAGCGTTCTTGGAGCGCGGAGGTGGCGCCGGAAATCACCGCGGTGTCGAGCCCGAACAGCAGGCCGCCCAGGGCGGCCCCGGCCGCGCTCAGGATCGTGATGAGGGTCACGCGCTTATGCGCGCGCCCCGCCGTGGGCAGATGCTTGTCGCTCATGAGATCAGGCTTTCTGTCTTGGATGAGTCCAGCGCGCCGACCGCCCAGTGCATCGGCCATCGGCCGGCGACGTGGCGGTAGGCGAGCGCGAGCGCGCCGGTGAAACCGGCCGAGGAGCCGGCGCTCGGCCGGGCGATGTAGTCGGTTGGGTCAAGCTCTCGAAGACTGGCGTCATAGCCCGCCAGCTTGCGCACAAGCGCCTCGCGAACCAAGCCGTACATGTGCGGCCGCATCACCCCGCCCCCGACGATGATCCGGTCGGGCCGGAGCGTGTAGGTCAGGCTCGCGCAGAGCTCGGCGACATAGTGGGCCGCCATCGGCCAGGCGGGATGGGCGTCGGAGAGATCCTCGGCGGGCACGCCCCATCGCACGCGCATCGCCGGCCCGCGCGCCATGCCTTCCAGGCAATCGCCGTGATAGGGGCACGAGCCCGGGAAATCGGTGTCGCCATCGGCGCGCACCACGCGGATGTGTCCGGCTTCGGGATGATTGGCGCCGTTATGCGGCGCGCCGTTGATCAGCAGGCCCACGCCGATCCCGGTCCCCACGGTGACATAGCAGAAGGTGTCCAGGCCGCGCCCGCCGCCGAACAAGAGCTCGCCTACCGCGGCGGCGTTGACGTCGGTGTCCAGCACCATCGGCACGCCCAAGGTCCGCCGGAAGTGGCCGAGCAGGTCGGCGCCGGGCCAGCCGGGCTTGGGCGTGGAGGTGATGCGGCCATAGTCGCTGGCGGTCGCTCGCAGCGACAGCGGCCCGAAGCTGCCGATGCCGAGCGCGGCCATAGGACCATGGCGTTCGGCGGCCTGGGTGAAGAAGTCGCTGGCGGCCGTCAATGTCTGGACCGGCGTTGTGGTCGGGATGCGGATTTCCTCGAGGATCGCGCCGTCCTCGCGGGCGACGCCGCACAGGAACTTGGTTCCTCCAGCCTCGATACCGCCGATGATGAGAGGAGACGCCATTAGAGAAAACCTTGCTGTCTTGAACCTTGTTGAAGCCGCGCGCCGTTCGGCTCAGTCGGACCACGTCTTGGCGGCCATCCGCACATTGACGACCGAGCCGAGGTCTTCGGCGTCGCGGCCGAGCGCAAGGCCGTAGTCGCCGGCCGGCATCGACCAGCCGTTGTCCTTCCAGTCCGCCAGCAAACGAGGATCGATCGTCACCGTCACCTGCTGGCTCGCGCCAGGCTCCAGGGTGACGCGCTGGAAGCCGACCAGCCGCCGCGTGGGCTGCCCGGCGCGGCTGACCAGATAGAGTTGGGCGACCTCGTCGCCGGCGCGCTGGCCGGTATTGGTGACCGTGAAGGTCGCGGTTCTGCCCTTCACGGCCAGGCCGCCGGCCGAGAAGCGCGTGTAGCTGAGCCCGAAGCCAAAGGGGAACAGCGGCTTGGCGGCCTTGCGCGCGAACCAGCGATAGCCGACGTCGGCGCCTTCGATATCGTAGTCGGCATGGAGCTTGTCGCCACCCGGCGGGATGTCGTCAGCCGTATAGGGCTCGACCCAGTCGCTGCCGTCGAGCTTGGGGCGCGGGAGTTGCTCTTCGCTCGCCGGGAAGGTGATTGGCAGGCGTCCTGCCGGATTGGTCTGGCCGAACAGGACCGAGGCGATCGCCTGACCGCCACGCGCGCCCGGATACCAAGCCTCGATCACCGCGGCGGTCTTGCCCAGCCAAGGCATCTTCACCGGCCCGCCGGTCTCGAGAACGACGATCGTGTTGGGATTGGCGGCGGCGACGGCGGCGATCAGTTCATCTTGCCCATCGGGCAAGGAAAGGTCCGGCTGATCGAACCCTTCGGTGCGCCATTCGGTGGCGAAGACGATCGCGACCTCCGCGTGCCTGGCCTGCTCCACCGCGTCGGCGATGTAGCGACCATCACGGAAGGTGATCACAGCGCTCGGGGCCAGCGCCTTGATGGCCTCGAGCGGGCTTGAGCGATGGTACTGTTGTGACGCCGAACTGCCCGATGGCCCCACGGCGACCGGAATGGTGACCGCCGGCCCGGCTTCGCCTTGAACCTGGCTGGACCCGCCGCCCGACATCACGCCTCGGTCGGCATAGCCGCCGATCACCGCGATGCTCTTGGCCGACGCGGCCAGCGGCAGGACCGATCGTTCGTTGCGCAGCAGCACGATTCCCGCTCGCGCCACCTCTTCGGCGACCGCCGCGTTCTTGGCGAAGTCGATCTTGCCGCCGGGCGAGGCCGGATGCTTGTCCAGTCCGGCGGCGTAGATGGCCGTCAGGACGCGCGTGTTCATGTCGTCGAGCTTTACCGCGTAGCGCCGGTCGGAAGCCGCCTTCTGCTTGAGGGGATCACCGAAAAACACGGCCTTGTCGAGCTGTGAGCCCGATTGCTGATCCAGGCCATTGAGCGCGGCCTCCACGCCAGGCACGGCCTTGCCCCAGTCGGACATGACGAAGCCCTTGTAAGCCCAGTCTTGCTTGAGCACCTTGTTGAGCAGCCAGTCGCTGTCGCAGGACTTGCGTCCGTTCACGCGGTTGTATAGGCACTAGAGACTTATATCCATGACATGGGCGCGCATCTTTGAGCGCGCTCATTCATTTGGACATTTCGGAAGCGCATTTAGGGCCGCAAATTCACTCCAGATATTAATCCCGATATGGAAAAAACCTGGAGAAAACCTAGACTAATGTGGAAATCCCCACGCCATCGACGCCCTTGAGCGGTCTCTACTTCTAAGGACGGTCCAAGCCCTCCTCGTGATGCGATAGCCCTATAAGAAGTCGGTTATCGATCGTCGTCCAATGACACGACGGGGATTGGTCCTGGCCGCGAATCTGTAGGACTTCGCCCCCCATTCGCACCCAGCGGCACCAACACCCCGGCTAACGCACCTTCAACAATCCACAGCGAATTTGCCGACGCGCTACCAGCGAGAACGTCCGCGCGAGTTGCTTCCGGCCTGCTTCCGAGCAACCGAACAAGCAGCTCGCAGCCCGTGCATAGGACTCACAAGCAACTGAAATAATTTGAGAAAATGGCGCGCCCGGAACGATTCGAACGTCCGACCCTCAGATTCGTAGTCTGATGCTCTATCCAGCTGAGCTACGGGCGCGCATTGCCTTTCGGCGAGGCGGGGGAGATAGCCCGGACGATCCGGGGACGCAAGCGCCTTTTGATGCAGACCGCGCGAAGTTTGTGGAGAAGGGCTTGCGGGCCTTGACCCGCGAGGCTCGGCTCCCTTCTTGGGAGGAACGACCTTGGCCGCGCGGGGACCGCAACGGCGCGCTCCTCGTTTCCGTGACCGGGGTCCTCGAGAAAGTTCGCCATGCGTCTGATCGCCCCCCTGCTCGCTGTTCTGCTCGCCGGCTGCGCGCCGTTCGTGGCGGACGCCTCGCCGCCCGCCGCGACCCAAGCGGCGTCCTCGCCCGCCTACACGCCGCGCGGCATGGTGGCGGCGGCCAATCCGCTGGCGGTGGAGGCCGGCCTCAGGGTATTGCGCGACGGTGGGACGGCGGTGGACGCCGCGGTGGCGGTCCAGGCGGTGCTGGGCCTGGTCGAGCCGCAGAGTTCGGGCCTGGGCGGCGGGTCGTTCATGGTGTTCTACGACGCCAAGACCGGCAAGGTGACCGCCTATGACGGTCGCGAAAAGGCGCCCCAGGCGGCGACGCCGCAGCTGTTCATGGGTCCGGACGGCAAGCCGCTGAACTTCGTGACCGCGGTCCTTTCAGGTCGTTCGACGGGCGTGCCGGGGGCGGTGGGCATGCTGGCCCAGGCCCAGAAGGATCACGGCAAGGCCGCCTGGAACACGCTGTTCAAGGACGCCGAGCGCCTGGCCGACGACGGCTTCACGGTCAGCCCGCGCCTGGCCGGCATGATCAACAGCCCGCGCGTGCCGCAGAACGTGGCGCCGGACGTGATCGCCTATTTCACCAAGCCGGGCGGCCAGCGCTACCAGGCCGGCGACACCCTGAAGAACCCCGCCTACGCCGCCACCCTGCGCGACCTGGCCAGCAAGGGCGCCAGCGCCCTCTACGAAGGCCCGTTGGCCCAGCAGATCGTCGATCGTCTGCACCAGGGGGACTTGGCCTCCAGCATGACCCTGGCCGACCTGAAGGCCTACAGGCCGCGCTCGGCCGACGCCCTGTGCCGGCCGTGGAAGGTCTACACCGTCTGCGTGCCCAATCCGTCGTCGAGCGGCGTCTCGGTGCTCCAGGCGCTGATGATGCTGGAGCACACCGACATCGCCAAGCGCGGGCCGACCGACCCTGCGGCCTGGACGCAGTTGGCGGAAGCCGAGCGGGTCATGTACGCCGACCGCGACCGCTATGTCGGCGACCCGTCGTTCGTGAAGGTTCCGATCGAAGGCCTGCTCGATCCGGCCTATGTCGCCGAGCGGGCCAAGCTGATCGGCGAGACCGCCGGCCCGGCCCCGAGCTTTGGCCTGCCCAAGGGCGCGCCCGCGGTCGGACCGGACAAGACCCAGGAGCCGGCCGGGACGACCCACATGGTCATCGTCGACCCGATGGGCAACGTGGTGTCGATGACCACCACGGTCGAGAGCGTGTTCGGCTCGGGCCGCATGGTCGGCGGGTTCTTCCTCAACAACCAGCTGACCGACTTCAACTTCGACCCGCAGGACGGCGACGGCGCGCCGGGGGCCAACGCCGTGGCGGGCGGCAAGCGGCCGCGCTCGTCGATGGTTCCGATCGTGGTGCTGGACAAGGACGGCAAGTTCCTGGCCGCCGTGGGCTCGCCGGGCGGCTCGGCGATCCTGTCCTACAATCTGAAGGCCATGGTCGGGGTGTTCGACTGGGGCCTGACCATGCAGCAGGCGATCAGCCTGCCCAACCTGGTGGCGCGCGGCGACAGCTTCTCGGCCGATGTCGAGAAGTTCGGACCGGAGATGACCGCCGCCCTGCAGGCGCGGGGCGTGGCGATCAGGACCGGCCAGAACGAGACCTCGGGCCTGCACGGCGTGATCGTGCGGCCCGGCGGCGTGCTGGAAGGCGGGGCCGACCCCCGGCGCGAGGGCGTGGCCAAGGGGCTTTAGTTTTATATCCGCCCATCCCGGCGAATGCCGGGACCCAGATGGAATGGCTTTGAGGCTGACGCCAAGAGCGCTGAGCCTTTCCAATCCGCCACACCGCTATGGGATCTGGGTCCCGGCATTCGCCGGGATGAGCGGGTTTCCTGAAACGCTCAGGGCTTGGACCGCGCCTTGGGCTTCGCAGGCTCCGGCGGCGTTTCCGGCAGGGGCTCGGGCGTTCCCGCCAGGGTCAGGTCGAACACCGAGCCGCCGGGCCCGGTCTCGACCAGGGCCAGGTCGCCGCCATGGCCCTGGGCCAGCTCGCGGGCGATGGCCAGGCCCAGGCCCGTGCCGCCACGCCGCACCGAGCCGACGAACGGCTGAAACAGGTTGTTGCGGGCCCTTTCCGGCACGCCGGGCCCGTCGTCGGACAGGCGCAGGATGCTCGCGCCCTCGGCGCGGCGCAGCTCGACGAACACCCGGCCCTTTCCGCCGCGGTCGGGCGCGCCCTCGATGGCCTCGCGGGCGTTGCGCAGCAGGTTGGTGAGGATGCGGTGCAGCTGGTCCGGATCGGCCAGCACCTGCTCACGGCCGTCGATCACGGTCTCCAGGGCCACGCCGGACGGCTGCAGGCCGGCGTCCTCGGCGGCCATGTCCAGCGCGGCGCGCAGCGGCGTGGCGCGCAGGGCCGGGGCCGGCTCCTTGGACTTGCCATAGGCCATCACGTCGCTGGCCAGGGTGATGGCCCGGTCCAAGGCCCGTTCCAGGCGCGGCAGGGCCTGGGCCACCTTGGGGTCGCCCAGGGCGGCCAGGCGGTCGGACGCCATCTGGGCGCTGGTCAGCATGTTGCGCAGGTCGTGATTGATCTTGGCCACCGCCTCGCCCAGCGCCGCCAGGCGGGCCTTGGCCTGCAGGGCGGTGATCAGGTCGGTCTGCATCATGTCCAGCTCGCGCTCGGCGCGGCCGATCTCGTCGCGGCGGCGCGAGACCACCACCCGGGCGGCGGGATCCTCGGGATTGGCCCGGAACCGCTCCATGGCCAGGGTCAGGCGCTGCATGGGCCGCACCAGCAGGAAGTTCAGCGACAGGTAGATCAGCCCGCCGGCCAGCCCCGCGACGAACAGGGTCACACCGGCCAGCCGCCCTAGGGTGGCGACCAACTGCGCTTTCAGCGGGGCGTCGGGCAGCACGATTTCGACGAACTCGGCCTCCTGGCGGAAGCGCGGTTCGGCCATCACCCGCACCATGCTGCCCGGCGCGCTCTTTAGGGTGAAGAACGGGGCGGCCAGCCAGGAGCCGGAGTTCTGCCGGCGCAGGTCGACCAGATAGGGCGGCTTGATCTTCAGGCCGCGCGGCTCGGCGGGCAGGACCAGGCGACGGGCGCCGTCGACCTCCAGGGCCACGATCACCACCCCGGCCTGATCGAGCAATTGCTGGGAGACCTTGTCGGTCACCCGGCGCTCGGGATCGGCGTCGGCGATGGTCGAGGCCAGTTCGGCGGCCCGCACGCGATCCAGCAGCCACTGCTTCTCGAAGTCGGCCAGGGCGGGCGGCAGGATGACGGCGCCAGCGATGGCCACGAACAGGGCGGTCAGCAGCAGCAGCCGCGCCGACAGGCCGCCGGGCCAGGGAAAGCGACGCCCTGGCTTGGGAGGGTCGGAAACTGCGGGCGCGACCGGCTCGGTCATTCGTCTGGGTTACTTCACGTCTGGGGCTTGGGCAACGCGGCGGTTTCGCCAATAGCGCCACAGGGGCGGCAGCAAGGCCAGGGCGCCCATCGCCGCGATCGGCAGGTAGATGCGCGGCGAGAACAGGGTGTGCATCGTCACCGGCTCGCCGCTGGCGAAGATGTGGCCCAGGCCCGCGCCGATCCCGGCATAGACGAACGAACTGGGGATCATGCCCAGGAACGAGGCCAGCAGATAGGTGCGCACCGGAATGTTCATCAGCCCCGACGCCACATTGACCAGCAGCAGCGGGAAGGCCGGGATCAGTCGCAGGGTGAGCAGATAGGAGAAGGCGTCGGCCTTGAAGCCCTCTTCGATCCGGGTCAGCAGGGCGCCGGGTTTCTGGCGCAGGAAATTCCCGAACGCCGAGCGGCAGACGAGATAGACCACGGTCGAGCCGCCGGTCGCGCCGGTCACCGCCGCCGCCCCGCCGCCGATCGGCCCGAACAGGAAGCCGCCGGTCAGGGACAGGATCAGGGCGCCCGGCAGCGAGATCGACACCGTGGCGATGTAGATCAGGATATAGATGGCCGCGCACTTCAGCGGGTTGGCCGCGGCGTAGGTTTGCAGGGCCTGTCCGTGGGCCTGCAGGGTCGCCAGATCGAGCTTGCCCGCCAGGCCGCTGGCCAGGGCGACGACCAGCAGGATCAGCAACGCGCCCAGCGGCCCGAACCGCCGCAGCCAGGCCAGGGTGGTGTCCGGCGTCATCCCGCGCCGACCGCGTCGGTGACCGAGGCGAAGCCCTCGGCGCGAAGCCTGGCGGCCAGTTCGCGCTTGATGCGCTGGACCAGGCCCGGCCCGCCATAGACCAGGGCCGAATAGAGCTGCACGGCGCTGGCCCCGGCGCGGATCTTGGCCAGGGCGTCGGCGCCGCTGGCGATCCCGCCCGCCCCGATCAGGGCCAGGCCGCCGCCGTCGGCCGCGCGGAAACGGGCCAGCATGGCGGTGGAGGCGGTCAGCAGCGGCCGGCCCGACAGCCCGCCGCCCTCGCCCTTGTCCGGCGAGGCCAGGTCGGCAGGACGAGCGATGGTGGTGTTGCTGACGATGATCCCGTCCAGGCCATTGGCGGCCACGGTCTCGACGATGGCCTCGACCTCGCCGTCCTCCAGGTCGGGCGCGACCTTCAGGAAGATCGGATAGTCGACCGTTCCAGCCGCCTTCAGCAGGCCCCGCGCCTCGGCGATCCGGCCCAGCAGCTCCTCCAGCGCCGCGCGGGTCTGCAGGGCGCGCAGGCCGGGGGTGTTGGGCGAGGAGATGTTGACGGTGAAATAGTCCGACAGGCCCCACAGCCGCGTCAGGCCGGCGACATAGTCGGCGATGCGGTCGGTCGCGTCCTTGTTGGCGCCGATATTCGCGCCGACGACGGGCGCGGGGCCGCCGGCGGCGCGCCGGGCCTTCAGGGCCGACAGCCGCGCGGCGAACGGCTCCAGCCCCTCGTTGTTGAAGCCCATGCGGTTGATCACCGCCTGGTCCCGGGTCAGCCGGAACAGGCGCGGCCGCGGATTGCCGGCCTGGGCCAGGGGCGTGACCGTGCCGCACTCCACGAAGCCGAAGCCGGCCCGGGACATGGCGGCGGGGACCTCGGCGTTCTTGTCGAAGCCGGCGGCCAGGCCCACGCAGTTAGACAGCGGCAGGCCGGCGATGTTGCAGGCCAGAATGGGATCGTCGACGTCGGACTGGCGCGGGCCCAGGCCCATCTTCAGGCCCTTGATCGCCCAACCGTGGGCGTTCTCGGGATCGAGGGCGTGCAGGGCGCGGGCGGCGATGTCGTGCAAGGTCATCGGGTCAGGCTCATGCGCTCAGGTCGCCCAGCACCGGCACGCCGTCGGCGTCGAGCGCGAGCGTCCGTTCGGCCAGAACCTCGTCCACCTTCAGAGGCCGGAACAGGTGCGGGAACAGGGCCCCGCCGCGCGAGGCCTCCCACTTCAGGGCCTCGCCCAGGGCGTCGGCCTCGACAGTCAGCAGCGTCAGCCCGGCCTGGCCCTTGAAGTACAGTTCGACGGTGCGCTGGGCGGTGTCGGGGCCGGAGAAGTGGATGAAGCCGTCGGCCAGGTCGACCGCCGAGCCGGCGAAGACGCCGGCCGCCTGGGCCGCGTCCCATTCGGCCTTGGGAAGGATCTTGTAGATCTTGCTCATTCGCCGCCGTGTCCGCCGTTTTCCGAAGCATAGAACAGGTGGCTCAAGGTGGGGGCTCCATCGGGGTCGATCGAGAACACCGCGACCGTCGCGGTAGGAAACTTGCCGCGCAGCTGGGCCAGCTTGGCGGGGTCGACCGGACCGCCCAGGGCCAGGCGCAGGGCCAGTTCGTGCAGGCCCGGATTGTGGCCCACCACCATCACCGTTCCGGTATCGGGCGCTTCCTCGCGAATCGCCGCCAGCACGTCCTGGGCCTCGGCGTGGTAGAGGTCGCGGCGGGTCGTGGCGCGCGCCTTGGGAAAGGCCGGCGCGACCGCGTCCCAGGTCTCGCGGGTGCGGCGGGCCGAGGAGACCAGGGCCAGGTCCGGCGACAGGCCGGCCTTGGCCAGGACCTGGCCCATCAGGGCCGCGTCGTTCTGGCCGCGCGGCGCCAGGGCGCGTTCGAAATCGCCGCCCGAAGCGGCGTGTGGCTCGGCCTTGCCGTGGCGCATGAGGATCAGTCGGTCCATGATCCTCCATAGCCTCCGCCGCGGCGCTCAGGAAGCGCGCGGTTGACACGGAAGGCGCCAAGCGGTCCAAGGCGGGCATGGCTGAACTCGACTTCGCCGGACCTGTGCTGTCGGAAGGCGGAACCTGGCGGTTCCCGCCCCATCAACCGCTGCGGCTGGACTCCGGCGCCCAGTTGGAAAACCTGGAGATCGCCTACCGCACCTGGGGCGAGCTGAACGCGGACGGCACCAACGCCATCCTGATCTGCCACGCCCTGAGCCTGGACCAGCACGTGGCCGGCGTTCATCCGGTCAACGGCAAGCCCGGCTGGTGGACGCGACTGGTCGGTCCCGGCAAGCCGGTCGATCCGGCCCGGCATTTCGTCATCTGCTCCAACGTGATCGGCGGCTGCGCGGGCTCGACCGGTCCTGCCTCGATCAATCCCAAGACGGGCAAGGCTTATGGCCTGACGTTCCCGGTAATCACCATCGCCGACATGGTGCGCGCCCAGGCCATGCTGGTCGAGGCCCTCGGGGTCGATACTCTGCTGGCCGTGGTCGGCGGCTCAATGGGCGGCATGCAGGTCCAGCAATGGGCGGCCGACTATCCGGACAAGCTGTTCAGCGCGGTGATCGTCGCCTCGGCCTCGCGCCATTCCGCCCAGAACATCGCCTTCCACGAGGTGGGCCGCCAGGCGATCATGGCCGATCCCGACTGGAAGGCCGGCGCCTACGCGGAGGGCAAGTCGCGGCCGGAAAAGGGCCTGGCCGTCGCGCGGATGGCCGCCCACATCACCTATCTGTCCGAACCGGCCCTGCAGCGGAAGTTCGGCCGCGAACTGCAGCGCGACGGCCTGTCGTGGGGCTTCGACGCCGACTTCCAGGTGGAGAGCTATCTGCGCCACCAGGGGGCCAGCTTCGTCGACCGCTTCGACGCCAACTCCTACCTCTACATCACCCGGGCCATGGACTATTTCGACCTGGCCGCCAGTCATGGCGGGGTGCTGGCCCAGGCCTTCGCCGGGGCGCGCCATGTGCGCTTCTGCGTGCTGTCGTTCACCAGCGACTGGCTCTACCCGACCGCCGAGAACCGCCACATCGTCCGCGCCCTGACCGCCGCCGGCTGCCGGGCCGCCTTCGTCGAGATCGAGAGCGACAAGGGCCACGACGCCTTCCTGCTGGACGAACCGGTGATGGACGCGGCGCTGCAGGGCTTCCTCGGTTCGGTGGAACGGGAGCGGGGGCTGTCCAAATGACACGTATGAACCAGACCCTCCCCCTGTGGGGAAGGCGGCCGAAGGCCGGTGGGGGGAGTTTTAGGGCGGCGCGTTCGGGACGTGATCGAAGCCGTATCACTCCCCCCTCCGTCGGCTTCGCCGACACCTCCCCCAAAGGGGGAGGGACTGCGGGATGATCCGCGAGGACTTCAAGGAGATCCTGCGCCTCGTCCGCCCAGGCGCCCGCGTGCTGGACGTCGGCTGCGGCGAGGGGGTGCTGCTGGACCTGCTGACCCGGGAAAAGCAGGTCGACGGCCGGGGGCTGGAGATCAGCGCCGCCGGCGTCGCCGCCTGCATGTCGCGCGGCCTGTCCGTGGTGCAGGGCGACGCCGACCAGGACCTCGACCACTTCCCCGACCGCACCTTCGACTACGCGGTGCTGTCCCAGACCCTGCAGGCCACGCGCCGGCCGCGGCACGTGCTGGACGAGCTGCTGCGCATCGCCGACCGGGCCGTGGTGTCGTTCCCGAACTTCGGCCACTGGCGCGTGCGCTGGTCGCTGCTGCACCGGGGGCGGATGCCGGAGACCGAGGCCCTGCCCCTGCCCTGGTGGGCGACGCCCAACATCCACCTGTGCACCCTGGCCGATTTCCTGGCCCTGACCGAAGACCTGGACGTGCGCATCGACGCCTGCGCCGCCTTCGCGGGCGCCGGCCCGGCCCGGCAGATCGACCCGACCAGGGCCATCGAGAACTGGCGGGCCGAAAGCTGCCTGTTCCTGCTCAGCCGCAATCCCCCGCCCGCTTCGACGGAACCTCCAGCCCCCTCAGGCGATCTCTTCGACGGATGAAGCTTCGTCTCATGACCTACAATGTCCACCGCTGCGTGGGCACGGACCGCAAGCTCGACGTCGAGCGTGTGGCCGAGGTCATCGCTGCGGAAAACGCCGACGTGGTGGCGCTGCAGGAACTGGACGTCCGCCGGGCCCGCACCAAGGGCGTGGACCAGGCCCACCGCCTGGCCGAACTGCTGAAGATGCGCTCGCATTTCCACCCCGCCATGGCGGTGGAGGAAGAGCTCTACGGCGACGCCATCCTGACCGCCCTGCCCGAGAAGAAGGTCAAGGCCGACGGCCTGCCGCTGTATCCGCGCATTCCGGGCCTGGAGCCGCGCGGGGCCATCTGGATCACGGTCGAGGTCGGTGGAACGCCGGTGCAGGTCATCAACACCCACCTGGGCCTGGTGCCCCAGGAACAGAAGCGCCAGGCCGCCGCCCTGCTGGGCGAACAGTGGATGGCGCACGAGGACTGGAAGGCTCCGGGCATCCTGCTGGGCGACTTCAACGCCAGTCCCTATTCGGCGACCTACCGCCTGCTGAGGACGGTCCTGCGCGACGCCCAGGGCCGCAGCGCCTCGTGGACCAGGACGCCGACCGCGACCTTCCCTTCCAGCTTCCCGTTCATGCGCATCGACCACGTCTTCCTGACCAAGGGGCTGGAGACTGTGGCGGTGCGCTCGCCGTACGGATCGTTGGCCAGAGCGGCCTCGGACCACCTGCCGTTGGTGGTCGACCTGGAGATCAGTCCTGCAGGTGATCCGGCAGGATCGGCGTCTGATGATCGTCCATCAGACGGTGCAGCTCGCGCTTGAGGCGCTTGCGGCGGCCCCAGGGGCGCCAGGCGTCGGTGGGCGAGATGGCGTCGCCCAGGCTCCAGTCGGCGATGAACTGCTGGACGCCGGTCAGCGGCTTGATCGGCACCGGTGCCAGGCGGCGGGGCTGGCCGTCCTTGCGATCCAGCGCGTTGATCGTCGCGGCCAGGCCGCCCAGGCGGTCGTAGGTCTCCAGCACGTACTCGGTCTCATGGTCGAGGAAGTGGCCGATCAGCCGGCCCAGGAACGCGCGGATCGCGGCGCGGCCGGCCTCGTCGGTCCCCTCGAAGGCGATGTCGCACTCGGTGTCCAGCCCGATCGAGCGGTTGTTGAGGTTGGCCGAACCCAGCCGCAGCACCCGGTCGTCCATGATCGCCACCTTGGAATGGACGATGATCGCCGCCCCCTTGGGCGTGCGGGCGCTGAACGCCGAGAAGCGGCCATGGATGTCGATCTCGCGCAGCCGGTTGATGGCCGAGGTGCGGGCGCTGTCCATGGTCATCTGGTCGAAATAGCTGGGACTGTGGGCCGGGCCCACTGTCACCACCTCGGGCCCGTCCGGCTCGGCCAGGCGGTCGGCCAGGGCTTCGACGATGATCGGCGAGGTCAGGTACTGGTTCTCCAGATAGACCAGCCGCTTGGCCGCCTTGATGCTGGCCAGGTGCATCAGCATCGTCTCGTTGATCTCGGGATCGTCCTTCCAGGCCGGTTGGGTGCGGCAGACGCCGACCGGCAGGTTGCGCAGGTCGGGAACCAGATGGTCCGGCCAGGGCGCTTCCTCCGGCTTTTCCGACCGCTCCAGCGCCTCGCCGGTCGATCTTCGCCAGCGGGCGATGAACAGGTCGCCCAGGGCCTCGGCGGCCTTGCCGTCGACCATCGCCGCGACCTCGTGGCGAGCGGGGTAGTGGCGGCCGGTGGGCAGGCGGCGGCGGGGATCGTTGTCCAGGTGCTGGGTGGTGTCCCAGCGGTCGACGCCGATGTCGCCGCCGCTGACCAGGGCCACCGAGCCGTCGACCACGACCACCTTCTGGTGATGGCTGGCGCTGGCCGGCAGGGTGTTGTCCAGGTGGTACTTCACCCGCGAACCGGTGAAGAACACCTGGCCGCGATGGGGTCCGAACAGCTGCGAGGCGGCGATAGGGAACGGCATGTCCCAGACCAGGATCCGCACGTCGAGGCCGGGGTTCAACGCCGCCTGGCGGCGCAGCAGCAGGCCGATGCGGTCCACGTGCCGGGGGTCGCGGCTCTTGCGCACCCGGTCGGGATCCAGGCGCGTCAGCGGGTCGAACACCCAGGCCAAGATCCAGATCGACGTCTTGGCCGACAGCAGGATGGACTTCAGCGCGTCGAACGCCTCGTCGTTGTCGATGAACAGCGCCAGCCGGTCGGCCTGCTCCACGCGCCAGCAGGTGGCGCCCGGTCGAAGCAGCGAAGCGGAAGTCAGCGAGGATGCGTCGTCGGCCATATCGCCCCTTGTGCCATGGAAATTCGTCAACGCACGGACCCATGTTATGGCTCCGCTTGGATAGAACGCTGACGCATGTTTGTTGGACGCCCATGACAGCCCAGACCCCCGCCCATCACGTCCTCGCCGACCGCAAGCGCCTGTGGGCCTTCTGGCTGGGCTGCCTGGTGGTCACCGCCGGCGTGGTCCTGCACCTGCCGATGTACCTGATGGGGGCCGACATCGGCTACCAGCTGGCCGGCATGAAGATGGACCTGGGCATGACCGTGGGCATGCTGATCATCCCGCCCGGCTGCGCCCTGGCCGGCTGGGGCCTGCTGCCCCGGCGCGGCGTCGACCATCACCTGGAGCACACGATCGAGGTCACGCCGCCCGAGGACGCCCCGCTGTCCTTGGCCCACTGGGGTCTGATGCTGGTGTTGGTGGTGGCCCTGGTCATCGACATCATGAAGCCGGCCAGCCTGGGCTTCGTGGTGCCCGGCATGATCAAGGAGTACGGGGTGACCAAGGCCATGGTCGCCTGGCTGCCGTTCGCAGCCCTGACCGGCACCGTCGCCGGCTCGATCATCTGGGGCGCCCTGGCCGACGTGTTCGGGCGGCGGGCCTCGATCCTGCTGTCGGCGGTGATGTTCGTCGGCACCTCGATCTGCGGGGCCATGCCCGATTTCTGGTGGAACGTGATCATGTGCTTCATGATGGGCGCGGCGGCCGGCGGGCTGCTGCCCGTGGTCTACGCCCTGCTGGCCGAGACCATGCCGTCCAGGCACCGCGGCTGGGCCCTGGTGCTGGTCGGCGGCCTGGGCGCGGTCGGCGGCTACCTGGCCTCGTCCGGCTGCTCGGCCTGGCTGCAGCCGGTGTTCGGCTGGCGGATCATGTGGTTCCTGAACCTGCCGACGGGGCTGATCCTGATCGCCTTGTCCGGCCTCATTCCCGAATCGGCCAAGTTCCTGATGGCCATCGGCCGCCTCGACGCCGCCCACGCGGTGATGAAGCGGTTCGGCTCGGTGGTTCGCGAGAAGGAGGACCGGCCCGAGGATCACCATCACGTCCTGACCCCGCCGCCGGTCGAGCGGCGCTTCATCGGCAAGACCGCCGCCCTGAGCATCGCGGCGGTGGCCTGGGGCCTGGTCAATTTCGGCCTCCTGCTGTGGCTGCCGGCCGAGCTGGTCGCCGAGGGCCACAGCGTCGGCGTCTCCAGCCAGCTGCTGGCCAAGTCGGCCCTGATCGCCTTCCCGACCGTGTTCGTCTGCGCCTTCCTCTATAGCCGCTGGAGCACCAAGTGGTCGATGGCGGCGACGATTGCCGTTAGCGCTTTGGGCGTGGCCGGCGTGCTGACCATCGGCCCCGGCGTCAGCCCGGTGCTGCCGGTGGCGCTGATGATCATCGGCACCAACGGCCTGCTGGCCATCCTGCTGCCCTATACGGCCGAAAGCTTTCCCTTACGGATCCGCGGCCGGGCCACCGGCTGGGTGGCGGCGTGCAGCAAGTCGGGCGGGCTGATCGCCCAGCTGCTGGGCATCCTGGCGGCCGTGCCGCCGCTGAAGGTCGCCGCCCTGATGATCATCGCCCCGCTGGCCCTAGCCCTGGTCCTGGTGGCGTGGTTCGGCACCGAGACGCGCGGCCGGGACCTGCGGGAGCTGGAGGGGTAAGGAAGGCCGCCTCCTGATCGATCCAGGCCCCTCGTCCCCAAAAGGTTGTCATCCCGGCCGCAGCGAAGCGGAGAGCCGGGATCCAGGGCGGTCGCACCGCCTTCGCCCAGTCCTCTGGGTCCCGGACAGCCTCTGCGAGGCTTCCGGGAGGACAACAATAGAGGCTTTGAGAGCCCCGGCTTGATCAGCCCGCGATCGCTGCCGCGTCGCGTTCGCCGGTGCGGATGCGCAGGGCCTGCTCCAGGTCCAGCACGAACACCTTCCCGTCGCCGATCTTACCGGTGTTGGCGGTGCGCTGCAGAGCCTCGACCACCGGCTCGACCACGTCGTTGGCCACGGCGATCTCCAGCTTGACCTTGGGCAGCAGCTTCACCTCGTATTCGGCGCCGCGATAGACCTCGGTCTTGCCCTTCTGCCGGCCGTAGCCGCGAACCTCGGTGACCGTCAGGCCCGAGGCGCCCGCCTCGGTGACCGCCTCAAGCACGGCGTCCAGGCGACTGGGCTTGATAACGGCGACGATCATCTTCATGGCGCGGCTCCCGCTGACGACGGCTTGTTCTACGGCTTGAAGCTAGGCCCGGGAATCGATGGCTCCAAGGGCCTAGCGGCATTTAGAGTACCTGGCGCCTTTCGAACAGGCGCCGTCCTGACCGGAGCGGGGCCGCCCGGCGAGGGCGCGAGCACGCCCGGCGCGAACACCCGCACGCGGGCGCGGCTGCCGCGCGGCTTGACCGCGAAGGTCTGCTTGACCGCCTCCATCAGGATCAGGCCCGCGAAGCGCGGCCACAGGCGGGCCCCGACCTGCTCGAACCCCTCGGCCCAGCGCGCGGCCACCCCCAGGGGCGGGGCGTAGAGGGCGCGGGTCCAGCCGGCGGGCTCCAGGTCCGCCTCGCGCAGCAGGGCCTCCAGCTGATGGCGGCTGAACGGACGGCCATGGCCGAAGGGCGTGCCCTCGGCCCCCGCCCACAGGCCGTCGCGCGAGGCCACGGCGACGATCAGCCGGCCGGACGGCGCCATCACCCGCCAGATCTCGCGCAATACCGCGCCCGGATCGTCGGCCTCCTCCAGCGCATGGACCGCCAGGATGCGGTCGAACATGGCGTTGGGGAACGGCAGGGCCGTCTCCTCGACCAGGGTGGCGGCGTTGGCGCCGCCGCTCGGCCAGACCTCAACGCCCTGGGCGGCCGGCATGGCGGCCACCACCCGGCGGGCCTGGGTGCGGGCCTTGTCGAGAAACGGCGTGGCGTAGCCCAGGCCCAAAACGTCCAGCCCGCGCGCGTCGCCCCACGCCTCCTCGACCTTGCGGCCCAGCATCTCGCGGGCCGCGCGCCCGAGCGGACTGGCGTAGAACGCTCTGAGATCGAGCACGTCGCGGCGCATTGAGTCTCCCGATCGATCACATCATCTATGTAGGCGGGCGGGCCCCTGGCGTCACGTCCCCGTCCACCAAAAGGACTTGGCCCTGTCCGGAGTCGAAACCATGTCGCTGACCGTTCACCAGTTTCCCTGCCTGTCGGACAATTACGGCTTTCTCGTGCGCGACGACGCCACCGGGACGACGGCGACCATCGACACGCCCGACGCCGACGCCATCCTCGCCGAACTTGCCAAGCTGGGCTGGACCCTGGACCTGATCCTCAACACCCACTGGCATCCCGACCACGCCGGCGGCAACGCGGCGATCCAGGCGGCGACCGGGGCGACGGTGGTCGGCCCCCAGGAGGTGACCCGCATCGCCCCGCTCGACCGTCCGGTCGGCCAGGGCGACACGGTGATGCTGGGCGAGACCTCGCTGTCGGTGATCGACACCGGCGGCCACACCCTGGGGCACATCGCCTATCACGACGCCGCCGACCGCATCGCCTTCGTCGGCGACACCCTGTTCGCCCTGGGCTGCGGCCGCCTGTTCGAGGGCACGGCCGAGCAGATGTGGGGCTCGCTGTCCAAGCTGGCCGCCCTGCCCGACGACACCACGGTCTATTGCGCCCATGAATACACCGCCTCGAACGCCCGCTTCGCCCTGTCGGTGGACGACGCCCCGGCGCTGAAGGACCGGGCCGAGACGGTGTTCGCCGCCCGCCAGCGCGGCGAGCCGACCGTACCCACGACCATCGGCCTGGAGAAGGCGACCAATCCGTTCTTGCGCGCCCCGCTGCTGCGCCCCCATCTGCCCCCGGCCGAAGCGTTCGGCGAGATTCGCGCCGCCAAGGACGGCTTCAAGGGATGAGCTTTATGGGTTCTGGCCTCCAGGGCCTTTCCGGGGATCTGGGCGGCAAGGAGATCATCCGCCTGCTCGACCTGCAGCCGCACCCTGAGGGCGGCTGGTATCGCCGGACCTTCGAGGACGAGGCGCTGGTCGACGGCCGCCCGGCCTCGACGGCGATCTACTACCTGCTGCAGGCCGAGGAAATGTCGGCCTGGCACCGGATCGACGCGGTCGAGACCTGGCACTGGTACGCCGGCGCGCCGATCTCCCTGACCCTGGCGCCGCCCGACGGCGTCGGCATGACCGCCCACACCCTGGGCCCGGACCTGCGCGCCGGCTGCCGGCCGCAGCTGATCGTGCCGACCGGCTGGTGGCAGACCGCCGTCAGCCTGGGCGCCTGGACCCTGGTCGGCTGCACCGTCGCGCCGGGCTTCCGGTTCGAGGGCTTCGAACTGGCGCCGGAGGGATGGCGGCCGACGGCATAGGCCGAGCCGGACGCCCCCTCCGTCACGATGCGTATCCGCATCGCGCCACCTCCCCCGCGATGCGGGTGAGGAGGAAGCAGGCCTGTTCTCCTCCCCCGTGAAACGGGGGAGGTGGCGGCGAAGCCGACGGAGGGGGCGTCCTCGGCCGAAAGCCTCGCGGAGCGGTTCGTCAAGGCGCGATGGACGCCGGCTCGGCGGCCGGCTCGGGAGTGGTGTCGTCCGAGCCGTGCGACCACTTCCTGAGGACCGGCGACAGGGCCAGGAACAGCACCCCGATGCCGATCGAGATCAGGCCGATCACCTTGAACACCAGCAGCGACTGAACCATGGCCGCGGCCGGATCCAGCACCTGGCCGCCGATGGTCTCGCTGGACGCGATGGCCGCGATCCAGCCGCCGAACAGGTTGGCCATGGCCAGGGCCATGTACCAGACGGCCATCACGAACGAGACGATCGACAGCGGCGACAGCTTGGTCATCTGCGACAGGCCGACCGGCGACATGAACATCTCGCCCGAGGTGTGCAGCATGTACATGACGACCAGGAAGACCAGCGGCATGCGGAACGCGCCGTCGGCGAAATGAGCGCCGATCAGCAGGATCAGGAAGCCCGCGCCGACCTGGATCAGCGACAGGCCGAACTTGACCATCGGGCCCGGGTTGCGGCCGCGCTTGCCCAGGACAGTCCAGAGGGCTGCAAAGACGGGGGCGAAGATCAGGATCCAGCCGGCGTTGATCGCCTGGGTCTGGGCGGCGTTGAACGCGGTGTTGACCCACAGCTTGCCGGCCGTGCTCCAGCCCGCCGCCGCCAGCTGCTCGGGCGAGCCCAACACGACCGCGCCGCCGAACCACTTCACCGGGTGGGACAGCAGGGTCAGGTTGACGTTGGTGGCCGCGAACAGGTTCAGGGACGAGCCGGCCTGCTCGAACAGAGTCCAGAACACCACCGCGCCCAGCACCAGCACCGTGGCCAGCAGCAGCCGCTCGCGCTCGACCTTCTCGCACTTGGCGAAGGCGAACCACAGGATGTAGCCCAGCGAGCCGAACATGCCGGCGATCAGGGTGACGTTCACCACCGGGGTGAACTGCACCAGGAAGAAGACCAGCCCGACCACGCCCAGCGAGGCGGCGTAGATCACGCCCTCGCGGTTGATCGGGCCCAGCACCGGGGCCTTCAGCTTGCCCAGTTCCGGCGGCTCGCCCTTGCCCAGCAGCCAGGGCTTGCCCAGCACGAAGACGATGAAGCCGGCCAGCATGCCGATGCCGGCCATGCCGAAGCCCGCCGCCCAGCCGAGGTTGACGCCCAGTAGGCCGCAGAGGATGGCCGCCCAGAACGAACCCAGGTTGATGCCGTAATAGTAGAGGGTGAAGCCGGGGTCGCGGCGCGGATCGCCCTGCGGATAGAGCTGGCCCACCAGGGTGGCGACATTGGCCTTCATGAAGCCCACGCCGACGATGATCAGCGACAGCGCCAGCCAGAAGATGTTCAGGTACAGCGGATCGCGGTCCTTCACGCCCAGCTTGTACTGGCCCTTGGGCAGGACGCCCGGCAGGGCGGACTGGGCCGGCAGGTTCTTGATCTCGAAGTCGCCCTTCTCGTTGGCGGCGACCTCATAGGGCTTGTCGCCCACGACGATCCTGGCGACCCGCGCCTCGCCGCGGCCCTCGACCTGGAATTCGTAGGTCTGGCTGGCGTAGGTCAGGGTCTGGGTGGCCGGACGCCCCTCGACCGCCATGGCCAGGTGTCCCGCCACCAGCAGGATGGCGCCGAAGGCCACGGCCTTGCGGGTGCCCAGATAGCGGTCGGCCAGGAAGCCGCCCAGCAGCGGCACGATATAGACCAGCGAGGTGTAGGAGCCGTAGTGGCCGCTGGCGACCTTGGGGTCGAACAGGAAGTGCTGGGTCAGGTAGAAGATCAGCAGCCCGCGCATGCCGTAGTAGGAGAACCGCTCCCACATCTCGGCCAGGAAGCAGATGATCAGGCCGCGCGGATGGCCGCGCAGCAGCTGGATAAGCACGGGGACGCCGGTCACCAGGGTGACCAGGATGCCGGCGGCGACAACGATATTCATTCACGAACCTTGAAACGTACAAGCGAGCGGGCGACCAGCAGGTGGTTTCGCCCTCCCCTCCCCAATCGGCGGGGAGAAGATCACGGCGCTTTGCGTTTCACAAGCAATGGCTTGCCGCTTCGGAGCCCCGTTCCCGTCCCATGCGTTTGATAGGCGTCACCTCGTCTCGCGGGAGAATTCAGCCATGGACGCCACCCATCAGGACCACCCGATCACCTGCGCCAAGGAGCCCGGCCGGGTCCAGGTGCTGTTCGAGGGCCACAGCATCGCCACCAGCGACGACGTGCTGGTGCTGCGCGAGGCGGGGCACGAGCCGGTCCGCTACTTCCCGCGCGAACACGTGGCCATGGCTTTCCTGAGGAAGACCGACAAGGTCACCCATTGCCCCTACAAGGGCCAGGCCTCGTACTACACGATCATGCGCGACCGGCAGATCGTCGAGAACGCCGTCTGGTCGTACGAGGACCCGCTGCCCGGCATGAGCCGGATCGCCGGCCGGCTGGCCTTCTATCCCGAGCATTTCGACTTCCAGGTCGGCGCGCAGTCGGCGTCGGACACCGAGGCCGCCGACCACGGCCGGCCCGAGGCGGCCAACGCGCCGGCCCGCGGCGTCGACGCCGCCCGCTCCTTCGACCCGGCCGATCCGCATGGCGTGGACGAGGTGGTCCGGCACACCGACAGCGGCTCGGGCGCCAGCCAGGCCGAGCACTGGGACGCCAACGTCTCCATGCCCGACGACGAAGCCTGGGAAGGCGACGACATCCGCGAGGACGGCCCGTCGCCGGTGGCCAAGCCCTATGAAGGAACCGGATCCATCTAGGCCCTGTTCAAGGAACCTGGACCATACAACGTTCGTTAACCTTTGAAGCGCTGCAATGACGGCAACGCTCAAGCGTGAAGCCTCCCGCAGAGAGGCCTCCTGGGAGAAACGTCGTGGCTTACATCGGTTATGATCCCGGTCTGCGTCCCTCGTCCGGCCGGACGCGACCGCGCCCCGCCGGCGCCCGGGTCGCCTGGGAACGCCTGGCGCTGCTGGCCGTCAGCACCCTGGCCTGGTTCGGGATCATCGCCGCGATCCGCGCGATCTTCTAGCTAGAGCCGCGGCCGGTCTCGGCCGAGCGTGGACCTCAGTAGGCGAAGTCCTCGAACACCCGGCTGATGTCGCCCTTCCACGCGCCGTCATAGAGCGCCAGCAGCCGTTCGGCCGGGGTGATGCCGGTGGCTGCGATCTCTTCCAGGTCGCCCAGATAGATCGTCTCGTCCAGGAAGCCGCCGTTCAGGTGGGCGCGGGCCTTGAGGCCCTGCTTGGCGATGGCCACGAAGTCCTTGGCCACGTCCTGGGCCGAGCGCCCGGCGACCATGGCCTTCAGGCCCAGCCTGGGCACGTCGCGGCGCAGGCCGGCGCGATCCTCGGCCGTCCAGTCCTTGCAGAGGTCCCACGCCGCGGCCAGGGCCGCGTCGTCATAGAACACCCCCGTCCACAAGGCTGGCAGGGCGCAGAGACGGCTCCACGGCCCGGCGTCGGCGCCGCGCATCTCCAGGTAGGTCTTGAGCCGCACCTCGGGGAACAGGGTCGTGGTGTGGTCGGCCCAGTCCTTGATCGAGGCGCGCTCGCCCGGCAGCTCATCGATCTTGCCGTCGATGAAGTCGCGGAAGCTGCGGCCGGCCAGGTCGATATAGCGGTCGCCGCGCTTGGCGAAGTACATCGGCACGTCCAGGGCGTAGCGGGCGTAGCGCTCGAAGTCGAAGCCGTCCTCGAACACGAAGTCCAGCAGGCCGGTGCGGTCGGCGTCGGTGTCGGTCCAGACGTTGGCGCGGGCCGACAGGAAGCCGTTGGGCTTGCCCTCGGTGAACGGCGAATTGGCGAACAGGGCGGTGGCGATCGGCTGCAGGGCCAGGCTCATGCGGAACTTGGCGACCATGTCGGCTTCGCTGGAGAAGTCGAGATTGGCCTGCACCGTGCAGGTGCGCAGCATCATGTCCAGGCCCAGGCCGCCAACCTTGGGCATGTACTCGCGCATGATGACATACCGGCCCTTGGGCATCACCGGCACCTCCTCCCGCCGCCACAGCGGGGAGAAGCCCAGCCCCAGGAAGCCCAGCCCCAGCTCGTCGGCCACGGCCTTGACCTCGTCCAGGTGCTGGCCGGTCTCCTCGCAGATGTCGTGCATGGTCTTGAGGGGCGCGCCGGAAAGCTCGAACTGGCCGCCCGGCTCCAGGCTGACATTGGCGCCGTTGCGCTCGAGCCCGATGATGGTCGGGCCTTCCATCACCGGCTTCCAGCCGAAGCGCTGCAGGCCGGTCAGCAGGGCGTGGACGCCCTTGTCGCCCTCGTAGGGAACCGGCGTGTTGGAGCCCAGATAGAAGCCGAACTTCTCGTGCTCGGCGCCGACCCGGAACTGGTCCCTGGGCTTGGAGCCCTGGGCGAAATAGGCGGTCAGATCGTCCAGCGTCAGCGGACGCTCCTGGCTCACGGCTTCGGCCATCGGCCCCTCCCCAAAACACGCTTCCAGAGGGAGGAACGCTCCTCCGACCCGCCCGCGAACTGTCGTGCTGCGCAGTTGGGCGTTTTCTTAGCGAACCTCAAGGGGCGCGGACAGGGTTTCGCGATGGGAAGGTTCCGCTCGCGGGAAGGTAACTTCAAATAGCTCCGTCATTCCGGGCCTTGTGCCCGGAACCCCTTTGTCCGTCGCAGGTGCGGAGACGTGGCGCGCCAGCACGCCAAGGCGCTTCACATGCGGGCTGAACCAGGGGTTCCGGGCACAAGGCCCGGAATGACGGTTCAAAGGGGTAGGGCGCGCCCTACCGCCAATCTCCCGCCGCCGCCTGCCACAGGGTCATCGCCGCGATGGCCGCCGTGTCGGCGCGCAGGATGCGGGGGCCGAGCGACACTGGGATGACGAAGGGCAGCGACCGCAGGCGCTCGCGCTCTTCCGGGGCGAAGCCGCCTTCGGGGCCGATCAGGATGGCGGCCGGCGGGCCGGTCTCCGCGAGGGCCTGGATCATCGGCCGGGCGTCGCCGCCCTCGTCGCAGAACACCAGGCGACGGGCCGGATCCCAGGCGTCGAGGATCTTGTCCAGCTTCTGCGGGTCGTCGACGGCCGGGACGTCCAGGCGGCCGGTCTGCTCGGCGGCCTCGATGGCGATGGCGTCCAGGCGCCCCAGCTTGAGGAAGTCGACATTGGTCCGCCGCGTCTGGGTCAGGCGCACCCGCCGGGCGCCCAGCTCGGCGGCCTTCTCGACGATGGTCTCGACCCGGCCGCGCTTGACCATGGCGATCACCAGGTCGAGGTCGGGGCCGTAGGCCTGGGGCCGCGTCTGTTCCTCGGCCCTCAGCAGGCAGCCGCGCTTGCCGGCCTCGGTCAGGCTGGCGCGCCACTCGCCGTCCTGGCCGTTGAACACCAGGATCTCGTCGCCGACATCGAGCCGCATCACCGCGGTCAGGTAGCGCGACTGGTCGATGGTGGGCGCGACGCCGGCGCCGGCCTTGAGCGGATGCGGAACGAAGAGACGGATCATGGCGTCCTTCTAGCGCAACTGGACGTTCCGGGGGTAGGCTCGAGCGATGAGCAAGCTCGAAGACTACGAAGCCGAACTTCGCGACCTGCAGCTGGCGATGATCGCGCTGCAGAAACAGGCGATCAAGGACGGCTGGAAGACGGTCACCCTGTTCGAGGGCCGCGACGCCGCCGGCAAGGACGGGGCCATCGCCCGCCTGACCGAGCACGCCCACCGCCGCGCCACCCAGGTGATCTCGCTGCCCGCCCCCAACGAGCGCGAACGCAGCGAGTGGTATTTCCAGCGCTACGTCCGCTATCTGCCCGGGGCCGGCGAGGCCGTGGTCTTCAACCGCTCCTGGTACAACCGGGCCGGGGTCGAGCGGGTGATGGGCTTTTCCACCCCGCAGGCGCAGGAGCAGTTCCTGCGCGACGTGCCGGCCTTCGAGCTGATGCTGGTCGACAACGGCATCAAGCTGACCAAGTTCTGGCTCGACATCGACCAGGACACCCAGGCCGAGCGCCTGAAGGCCCGCCGCGACGAGCCGCTGAAGGCCTTCAAGGTCAGCGACCTGGACGCCGTGGCCCAGGCCAAGTGGGACGACTATTCGGTGGCCCGCGACGAGATGCTGATCCGCACCCACTCCACGCCCGCCCCGTGGGTCTGCGTCCGCGCCAACCACAAGAAGGCCGCGCGGCTGAACATCCTGCGCTGGCTGCTGCACGTCTCGGCGCCGAAGAAGCTGCTGAAGGGGATTCCCCAGCCGGACCCGGAGGTGATCTTCAGGTTCGAGCCGGCGGCGCTGACGGACGGACGGCTGGCGCGGTAGATCCTCCCCCTGTGGGGGAGGTGTCGGCGTAGCCGACGGAGGGGGGAGCGATCGGGAGCTCGCCGCCGCCAGGATCGACGGCCCAAAGACTCCCCCCACCGATCGCTGCGCGATCGCCTCCCCCAGAGGGGGAGGGTCCTAATCCACGTCCCATTCGAACGCCGGATCCAGCCACTCCCCCAGCCGCCCGTTCGGCCGCGCCAGGGCGAAGATCCGCGCCATCTCGGCGTCCGACAGGGCGAAGTCGAAGATGTCGAAGTTCTCGGCCAGCCGCGCCGGGTTGCTGGTCCGCGGAATGGTGGCCACGCCCTGCTGGACCTGCCAGCGCAGGGTCACCTGGCCCGGGGTCTTGCCGTGCGCCTCGCCGATCTCGACCAGCACCGGGTCGGTCGCCACCTTGCCCTGGGCCAGGGGCGACCAGGCGGTGATCGTCGAGCCCATCGCCCGGGCCTTAGCGATCAGGGTCTTCTGCGACAGGTAGGGATGGTACTCGACCTGGTTGGTGGCGATCGGCGCCTCGGACGCCGTCTGGGCCTTGGCCATCAGGGCCGAAGGAAAGTTCGACAGGCCGATGGCGCGGGTCAGGCCGCGGGCGTGGACGTCGTTCAGCGCCGCCAGGGTCTCGGCCAGGGCCGGTTTCGGCTTGGGCCAGTGCAGCAGCAGCAGGTCGACCCGCGGGACCCTCAGGCGCTTGAGACTGGCCTCGACCGAGCGCTGCAGGTCGCCCTGGGCGAACTGGTCGACCCAGACCTTCGTGGTCAGGAAGATCTGGTCGCGCGGCACGCCCGTCGCGGCCAGCGCCGCCCCGACGTCCTGCTCGTTGCGATAGGCCTGGGCGGTGTCGATGTGACGGTATCCAAGCTCCAGGGCCTTCTCGACCATGGCCTGGGCGGCCGCGCCCTCCAGCTGCCAGGTGCCCAGGCCGACGACCGGCATGGCCACGTCGCCCGCGCGAAGGTCGGGGATCAGATGAGGCATGGCGGGTCTCCGGGAAGGGCTCAGGCCGATATAGGCGCTCGGGGCCGACGCGCCAGCCGCCGTTGCAGATGCTGCAGGCCGGTCAGGGCCAGGGTCACGGCGTAGAAGCCCGCGCCCATCAGCAGCATGGTGACCAGCACCGCCCCGTAGCCGCGCTTGCCCACGTCGAGGAACGGATAGGGATAGAAACCCGTCGCCGCTCCATGGACCAGCGACCAGGCGCCGTAGGCCAGCGGGAACACCAGCGCCTTCCAGGCCGAGCGCCACTTGGCCGCCTCGCCCGGCGGAAAGGCCAGGAAGTCGGCCAGGAACAGGGCCGGGACCACGGTGTGCAGCAGGGTGTCGGCGAGCAGCTGCAGGCCGGTCGGCCGCCACAGCCCCGCCAGCAGCGTGTGGTAGATCGCGGCCGTCACGGCGATATAGACGCCGACCGCCACGCGGGTCCCGGCCCGCTCGGCCCATCGCCCCAGCGGCCGATCGGCGGCCAGAACCGGGGCCGCCAGCAGGGTCCCCACCGCGATGTTGCTGAGCACCGTGAAGAAGCTCAGGAACTTGACGGCCGCGTGGGCGGCCTCGGCCGGCGGGCGGCCGTGGAGCATCAGCCAGAACTGCAGGAGCACGCCCGACCAGACGACCGCCGCCGCCCCGCTTCGCCACAGGATCTTCATGCCGTCTCCGCGTCATGGGCCTTGAGCAGCTTGCGCGGCGCCGTCGCCCGCCACCGGCGCTCGATCAGCCGCTCCACCGTGCCGGCCCCGACCCGCGACAGGCGGATCAGGACATAGGGATAGCCCTTGTAGTGATCGGTGACGAAGAAGGTCTCCGGCTCGGCCTCGATCAGCAGCTCGCGCTCGTCGAAACCGACGCCGGGGCAGACCAGGGTGTCGCCGTCGTCCCACACGCGGGTCAGGAACTTTCCGTGCGCCTTCAGGCACGGATGGCCATAGGCCGTTCCGTCGGCGACGCCGGGCAGTTTGAAGGCGAAGGCGCGAACGTCCTCGAAGGTCATGACCAAAATCCTGGGTCGTCGCTCATGGCCCGACTATAGGAGGAAGATGGACGCTGAAAACACCCCCTCCCCTTCGGTCCAGGCGCCGTCGGGCCAGACTCCGTCGAGCATGGCCTCGCCGGTCCTGGTGCTGGGCGCCACCAGCCTGATCGGCGGCTTCATGCTGGCGCGGCTGAACGCCCTGGGGATCACGCCGATCTCGCTGAGCCGGCGTCCGCCCACCGACGACGTCTGCTGGGTGGACGGCGACCTGTCCGATCCGGACCTGGCCGACGAGCTGCCGCCGCTGGCCACGGTGCTGTCGCTGTCGCCGCTCTGGCTGCTGCCCGGCGCCCTGCCGGCCCTGAAGGCCCGTGGCATGACCCGGCTGGTGGCGTTCTCCTCGACCAGCCGCTTCACCAAGCAGGACTCGACCGAGCCCTCCGAGCGGGCCGTGGCCCGGTCGCTGGCCGAGGCCGAGGCGGGGGTCGAGGCGTTCTGCGCCGAGCACGGCGTGGCCTGGACGATCCTGCGGCCGACCCTGATCTATGTCGAAGGCCGCGACGGCAATGTCAGCCGCCTGGCCGGCCTGATCCGGCGGTTCAAGGTGCTGCCGCTGTCGGGTCGGGGCGAGGGCCTGCGCCAACCGGTGCACGCCGACGACCTGGCGCAAGGCGCGATCGCCGCCGCCAAGACGCCGGCCGCCTGGAACAAGGCCTATGACCTGGTCGGCGGCGAGACCCTGACCTATCGCGCCATGGCCGAGCGGATCTTCGCGGGCCTGGGCCGCCGCCCGGCGATCCTGCCCCTGCCGCCGTGGCTGTTCCGCCTGCTGCTGACCCTGGCCAAGCCGTTCTATCCGGGCGCCACGGCGACCATGGCCGACCGCATGGCCCAGGACCTGACCTTCGACGACGCCCCGGCGCGGCGGGATTTCGGCTGGGCGCCGCGGGACTTCCGGCCGCGGTTCTGAGGAGGCTAGAGGCGAGACCCCCTCATCGTTGTCATCCCGGAAAGCGCGTAGCGCTTGCCCGGGACCCAGGACAACCGCACCGCCTTCGCCCAGTCCCCTGGGTCCCGGACAGCCTCTGCGAGGCTTCCGGGATGACAACCGAGGAAGTTCAGGGACCAGCAGCCGCCCTACGCGTCGCTCAGCACCATGGCGAACGGGACCCTGCCGCCGTCTTGGTCGACATAGCCGCTGACCAGCTTGTGGTCGGGGTTCAGCACGCCCAGGTCGACGTCCTCGGTGGGGAACATCACCACCCGGCGGTCGCCGATGCAGATCAGCAGCTCGTAGCCGTCGAGGGCCCGCTGCGACATGGCCTTCAGCCGCGAATAGTAGGGCTCGCGCCGCCAGGCGGCCGGCTTGCCCGGATCGACCACGACGTTCAGCCGCTTGCCGTCGCGGTCGGGGTACATCAGGAAGCCGGCCTTGTCGGGCCGCCAGGCGGCGTCCAGCTTCTCCGACGTCAGCCACAGGCAGTGGAAACCCCGGCAGGCCTGGGGCCGGGCCGCGTAGTCGCCGCAGCCCGAACCCTTGCGGAACACGCCGCACCACTGGCCCGCGGGCTTGTCCAGCTCGCCGATGTGCAGGACCTTGCAGCACATCCCGCAATCGCCACAGGTCCTGGCCTGGTCCACCGTCGTTCGCCCCAATCGTCCGGTGACGGATCTATCGCGGTTTCGTGACGGTTTTTCGCGCCCTGGTCCCAAACGGCGTCGAATCGTCGCCAGGGTGATGACGAGGGCGGGCGAAACGCCTACCTGTAGGCCCATGACCGCTCCCATCACCGCCCCCTCCCTGCTGGCCTCGGCCAATGTCGATCCCGAACGCGCCCGCGCCATGCTGGGCGAGGCCCTGGCTGGCGCCGACGACGGGGAGCTGTTCGTCGAACGCTCCGAGAGCGAGTCCTTCGTGTTCGACGACGGCCGGCTGAAGAGCGCCTCCTACGACTCGGGCGAGGGCTTCGGCCTGCGGGTGGTGGCCGGCGAGACCGCCGGCTACGCCTATTCGGCCGAGATTTCCGAAGCCGCCATCGGCCGCGCCGCCGACTCGGCCCGGCTGGCCCGCCGCGGCTATGCCGGCGTCAGCGCCGAGGCCCCGCGCGCCACCAACGAGCGCCTCTATGGCGAGGACGACCCGGTCTCGTCCCCCGCCTTCTCCGACAAGGTCAGCCTGCTGCAGGAGATCGACGCCTTCGCCCGGGCCCGCGACCCGCGCGTCGTCCAGGTGATGGCCTCGATGGCCGGCGAGCGCCGGGTGGTCGAGATCCTGCGGGCCGACGGCCGGCTGCTGCGCGACGTGCGGCCGCTGGTCCGGGTCAATGTCCAGGTCACGGTCGAGAAGGACGGCCGCCGCGAGGCGGGCACGTCCGGGGCCGGCGGGCGCGCGGGCTTTTCCGCCTGGATCAGCCCCGACAAGTGGCGGGCCCAGGTCGACGAGGCCCTGCGCATGGCCTTGGTCAATCTCGACGCCGTGGCCTGCCCGGCCGGCGAGATGGACGTGGTCCTGGGCCCCGGCTGGAACGGCGTGCTGCTGCACGAGGCGGTCGGCCACGGCCTGGAGGGCGACTTCAACCGCAAGGGCATCAGCGCCTTCTCCGGCCGCATCGGCGAGCGGGTGGCGGCCAAGGGCGTCACGGTGTTCGACGACGGGGCGATCCCCGGCCGCCGCGGCTCGCTGACCATCGACGACGAGGGCACCCCGACCGAGCGCACCGTGCTGATCGAGGACGGCATATTGGTGGGCTACATGCACGACCGGATGAGCGCCCGGCTGATGGGCATGGCGCCGACCGGCAACGGCCGCCGCCAGTCCTACGCCCACATGCCCATGCCCCGGATGACCAACACCGGCATGCTGGCCGGAACCGACGATCCGGCCGAGATGATCGCCTCGATGAAGCGCGGCCTCTACTGCGCCAATTTCGGCGGCGGCCAGGTCGACATCACCAACGGCAAGTTCGTCTTCCAGTGCACCGAGGCCTATCTGGTCGAGGACGGCAAGATCACCGCCCCGGTCAAGGGCGCCACCCTGATCGGCGACGGCCCCTCCGCCCTCACGAAAGTGACGATGATCGGGAACGACTTCGACTTTGACCCCGGCATCGGCGTCTGCGGCAAGTCCGGCCAGGGCGTGCCGGTGGGCGTCGGTCAGCCGTCGCTGAAGATCACCGGCCTGACCGTGGGCGGCACGGCGGTTTAGGGGCGCCGACCGGAGGGACCTCGATGGCGGCGGAAGACGGGCTTGGCCGCGCCATCCGGCTGGTGGCGGTGCTGAACCTGGCCTATTTCGGCGTGGAGTTCGCCGTCGCCCTGCACATCGGCTCGGTCTCTCTGCTGGCCGACAGCGTCGACTTCCTCGAGGACGCCGCGGTCAACTTCCTGATCTTCGCCGCCCTGGGCTGGAGCGCCAGGCGCAGGGCCCAGGTCGGCATGGCGCTAGCGGGCCTGCTGCTCGCGCCCGCCCTGGCCTTTCTGTGGGCCGTGTGGCGCAAGTACGCCGACCCGGTCCCGCCCGAGGCGCTGCGGCTCACCCTGACCGGCGCCGGCGCCCTGGCCGTGAACCTGTACTGCGCCTTCACCCTGGCCCGGTTCCGGCATCATTCGGGCAGCCTGACCAAGGCGGCCTTCCTGTCGGCCCGCAACGACGCCCTGGCCAATGTCGCGATCATCGCCGCGGGGGCGGCCACGGTCCTCACCCGCTCGCCCTGGCCAGACCTGGTGGTCGGCCTGGGGATCGCGTGCATGAACATCGACGCCGCCAAGGCGGTCTGGACGGCGGCGCGCGGCGAGCGGAAAGCCGTGGGCGCGCCGCCGGAACCCTGAAGCAAGACCTTGTCTTGCAACGGGAAAGTGGATTTCACCAAGGTGATCGGCGGAAACATTTCACAAATGTAACCTACCTTTCGGTTTTGTAACTGGCTCGGACGCTTCGGCGCCGACAGGGTCGCGGCCAACAAAGCGGGGGCTTTGGGGGTTCCGCGTCATGGGTCTTGCTTCCGTCGTCTTCGCCTTGAGCCTGGCCGCGCCCGAAGCCCAGGCCGCCGCGCCGCCGGCCACGTCCCCTACCCCGCTCGCAGTCGCCGCGCCCGCCGCCGACGCCCAGCGCGGGGTGACGGCCTACCCACCCGACTTCTTCGCCGAGCAGCGGCCCAGCACCGCCTACGACATGATCACCCGCCTGCCCGGCTTCCGGCTGGACCGCGGCGACAGCGCTCGCGGCTTCGCCGGCACGGCCGGCAACGTGCTGGTCAACGGCGAGCGCCCCACCACCAAGAGCGAGAACCTCGACGACATCCTCAAGCGCATCTCGGCCTCGGCGGTCGAGCGCGTGGAGCTGATCCGCGGCGGCGCGCCGGGCATCGACATGCAGGGCCAGACCATCCTGGCCAATGTGGTGATCAAGTCGACGGTTCAGGTCGAGAAGGTCGCCAACATCCAGACCTATCTCTATCCCGACGGCCTGTTCGGACCGCTGCTGGAGTTCCAGGCCTCGCGCCGCGACGGGATCAACGAGATCGAGGGTTCGCTGAAGGCCACGGTCGACCGCACCGACCAGACCTTCGACGGCGGCGCCCGGGTGACCAGCTTCCCCGACGGCCGCCCGACCATCCGCGAAGCCGTCAAGGGCTACGACCAGATCCAGAACTACGCGGCGCGCGGCGCGATCCAGCGGGCCGCGCCCGGCGGCAAGATCCGGGTCAACGGCAAGGTCGAGTACTTCTCGTACGACCGCGACGTCGTCTACACTCGCTACCAGCCCAGTCCCGGCCGCCAGGACAGCGGCGAGACCAACAAGGAATGGACCGGCGAGTTCGGGGCCCGCTACGACGCCCGGCTGGGCCCGCGCACCGACCTGCAGCTGGTGTTCCTGCAGAACCTGGGCGACGAGACCTACGGCTCGACCTTCGCCATGCCCGCCCGCGCCGAGGTCTATCGCGAGCGCGACAAGACCGGCGAGAGCATCCTGCGCGGCGAACTCAAGCATCGGCGCTCGCAAGCCCTGTCGCTGGAGGGCAGCGTCGAGGGCGCCTACAATTTCCTGGACGGCGACATCCGCTACGACGTCAACGGGGCGCCTGTCGACATCGGCCCGCCGCACGTGAAGGTCGAGGAGCTACGGGGCGAGGCGGCCGGAAAGGCCGTCTGGCGGGCCAGTCCGAAACTGACGATCGAGGCCGGCGCGCGGCTGGAGGTCTCGCGCATCACCCAGAGCGGCGGCGTCGACCTGGAGCGCAGCTTCTTCTACCCCAAGCCCCGGGTGCTGGCGACCTGGAGCCCCAACAGCGTCGACCAGCTGCGCGTGCGGGTCGAGCGCGAGGTCGGGCAGCTGGACTTCGGCGACTTCATCGCCTCGGCCGACCTGACCGCCGGCAGCCAGGACGGCGCGGACGCCAACCTCGAGCCCCAGCGCTCGTGGGTCGGCGAGGTCGCCTGGGAGCGGCGGTTCTGGGGCGCGGGCTCGATCTCGACCACCCTGACCCATGCCGAGATTTCCGACGCCGTCGACTACAAGCCCCTGATCGGCGGCGGCGACGCGCCCAGCAACATCGGCTCGGGCCGGTCCGACCAGTTCGTGATCCTGGTGACCCTGCCGACCCAAAAGCTGGGAATCTCCGGCGGCCAGGTGAAGGCCCGCCTCAGCTGGTTCGACAGCGAGGTCACCGACCCGGTCACCTTCGCCAAGCGCCGCATCACCAACGCCACGCCCTTCGTCTGCAATCTCAGCTTCACGCGCGACATGCCCGGCGGCAAATGGAGCTGGGGGACCTCGACCAACTGCCCCAACGAGTACAGCCGCTTCCGCCTGGGCGAAGTGCGCACCCAGCGCGCCGAGCGATATTTCGAGGGCTTCGTCGAATGGAAGCCCGGCCCCGACCTGACGGTGCGCACCACCCTGTCCAACTGGAGCTCGCGCAACGTCACGCGCGAGCGGGTGATCTACAAGGGCTCCCGCGCCGACAACGTGGTCGACCGCATCGAGTACCGCTCGCTACCGTTCGAGCCCTATCTGTTCGTCCAGGTGAGGAAGCGGCTGGGATGAGGTTCAGGCGGCGACGTTCCCGGCGACGCGAAAACCTGACTCTTGCCTGGCAAGCTCCGCTTCCGGCAACCTATTCCACGGATCTGAGCGTGTGGGGAGAATAGCAGTGGTCTCTTCTTGCGGTCCAACTCGCCGGATTGTGCTGGGTGGCGCGATGGGAGCCGCTGGGTTCCTGCAAGCTGGCGCCGCAAGCTCCCGACCGCCGGTGCGCAGTTGGGCCGTCCCCGCGGGATTTGACGCTGACCTGAAGACATGGATGGCCGCCGCTTGCGTGCCTGGCCTGTGCGCCATCCTGGTACGCAATGGCAAGATCGCCTGGGTTCGCGCCGTGGGCGTCGCCAAGGTCGAAGGCGGCCTGCCCCTAAACCAGGACACCATGTTCGAGGCGGCCTCGATCAGTAAGGCGGTGTTCGCCTATATCGCTCTGCAACTCGCCGATCGCGGCGCGCTCGACCTCGACAAGCCCCTCGTCGACTATCTGCGTCCGAACTACCTGCCCGATGATGCGGCGCTCGCGACGATCACGGCGCGTCACGTGCTGACCCATACCTCCGGCCTTCCCAACTGGGGTGAAGATAGCAAACCCGCCTCCCTGGCGCCGCAGTTCACGCCGGGCACGCACTTCAGCTACTCCGGCGAAGGCCTCTTCTGGCTGCAGTTGGTGGCCGAGCACCTCACGGGCCTGGGACTCGATGCGATGGCGCGCAAGATGTTGTTCGTACCGGCGGGCATGACGCGCTCCACCTTCGCAGCCTATACCGAGGACACCAACGTTTCATGGGGACACGTCGGTGGGCGCGTGGCGAAAAGGCAGGGCTGGCGGGACTGGTCCGCGTTCATCGGAGGATTGGCGCGAGAGTGGGGTAAGCCGGTACAGGATTGGACGCAGGCAGATTGGATCCGGGCTGGTGGCGCGTTCGATCCCAAATCACCGCCGCCCAAACGGGTGTTGTTCGCCAACGCCGCGGCGAGCCTGGTTCTAAGCGCGCCCGATCTGGCAAAGTTCATGATGCTTCTCTCTCCCCGGCGTGATCGCGCGCCCTGGGAACTGAAGGAGACCACTCGAGCGGAGATGACGACGCCGGCGGTTGCGGTGCGCGAGGGTGTTCCTCACTGGTGGGGCTTGGGCGTCGAGATCGAGGAAGGGACGAACGGGCGCCGCGTGGGTCACGAAGGCAACAATGACGGGCGCTGCGCCACCTACTGCGGCGCCGAACCGGTCACGGGCGATGCGCTGGTGATCATGGCCAACGATGGCGCTGGTTTCGGCGTCTACCAGCGCATGGTGCGCGCGATTACCGGGCGCGACCAGTTCTCGTTTTTTGCAAATGAGAATCCTCCGATCTCCTAAAAGGTGCCGGCCTCGCGGCTGCGGTGATGAGATGGACGCCCGGACCCGCCGCCGCCATGGGTCGATGTCGGCCGCCACCGCAAGGCGTGCTTCCTGGGAGCGGCCCAACGTCTGTTCCTGGCGCGTAGCCCCCGCCCCTACCGATTGACGATCTTGATGATCCGCTTGGACGACGGGCGGCCCGACAGGCCCTTGCCGGGGGCGTAGGTGACCGTCAGGTCGCCGCCCTTCAGGTTGGCGCCGGGCTTGTGGCCCTCGGCCAGCAGGACGCGGGACACGCGGGCCAGCAGGCCTCGGTCGCCGTCGCGGGCCATGCGCTCGAAGGCCTCGGCGGTGACGGTGGCGGTGTCGGCGACCAGCACCGAGGTGGCGGGGGTGGCGTCGTCGACGGTCTCGAACGACACCCGGTGCTGGGCGGCGCGGCTGGCCCGGGCGCTGGCCTGGACCAGCCGCTGGAACAGGGCGTTGACCGAGATGAACGGCGGCGGCTGGATCGAGCTGGCCCTGCCCGTCAGGGCCGCGGCGTCGCCGCCCGGCCGCTCGCGGGTGAACAGGGTCATGCCGCCCAGCTTGCTGGCCCGCAGCACCGGCTCGCCCAGCTCGTTCTTGTAGATGGTGTCGCCGCGCGGGGCCGGCTGGGGCGACAGCACCCAGACCTCGGAGCTGTTCTCGAACTTCATCAGCGGCTGGGGCGCGGCCCGGTCCAGGATGAAGGCGTCGCCGGTCTCGGCGACGTAGCGGGCGATGGGGGGAGCGGGCGCCTTGCGGACCTCGCCGCGGTTGCCGAAGAACGCGTCGCGCAGGCTGGACTGGGCGTTCGCCGCGCCGCCCGTGGCCGCGAGGGCGAACGCCAGCAGCATCCCGCAACGTCCTGGCCCCGTCATCACAGCCGATCGACTCTTCATCCCCAAGGTCATGCCTGGGGACTAGGGCGAATCTTGGACGCCGAAGACCTTGTTGCCGCCACGCAATTTCCCGAAGACGTCATGAAATGCTTGGAAAGATTACCCCGCCGGCCGGAATCTTCGAACCGGCGGGGAGTCTTCGTCAAGTCGGCAAGTCTTTTTACGGCGACCTGTGGCCTTTAAGTCGCCCCGGCTCGCCCTTTGGGACCGCTACCTAGGCCGCCATGTACTGGCCGCCGTTCAGGGTCAGGGTGGCGCCGGTCACGAAGCCTGCCCGCTCGCCGGCCAGGAACGCGACCATGTCGGCGATCTCCTCGCCCTTGCCCAGGCGGCCGACCGGGATGCCGGCGATGATCTGGGCCAGGACGTTCTCGGGCACGGCCGCCACCATCTCGGTGTCGATATAGCCCGGGCAGATGACGTTGACCGTGACGCCCTTCTTGGCGTTCTCCAGGGCCAGGGCCTTGGTGAAGCCGATCAGCCCGGCCTTGGCGGCCGAGTAGTTGGTCTGGCCCATCTGGCCCTTCTGGCCGTTGATCGAGCTGATGTTGATGATCCGGCCCCAGCCGCGCTCGCGCATGCCCTCGATGACCGGGCGGGTCATGTTGAAGGCCGAGTCCATGTTGACGCGGATGACCTCGGACCACTGCTCGTAGGTCATCTTGTGCAGCATGCCGTCGCGGGTGATGCCGGCGTTGTTGACCAGCACCTCGATCGGACCCAGCTCGGCCTCGACCGTCTTGACGGCGGCGGCGCAGTCGTCGAACGAGCCGACATTGCCCTTGACCACCATCACGCCCAGTTCCTTGGCGCAGGCCGCGGCGGCCTCCTCGTTGCCGGAATAGCCGGCCGCCACCTTCATGCCGTCGGCGACAAGCCGCTCGCAGATGGCCCGACCGATGCCCCGGGTGCCGCCGGTCACGAACGCAACTCTCGCCATGGTATTCTCCCGTCAAGGTTTCTTATCGTTGCACGCGACCGCCGGCGGGGGACAGGCCCCGCCGGCGATCGTCATGAAGATTTGGCCAACAAGCGTTTCCCGCCAGCCTTGTCCGCCAAGCTTGTCCGCCGGCCTGCCGCTCAGACCGCCTCGACGCACATGGCCACGCCCATGCCGCCGCCGATGCACAACGTCGCCAGGCCCTTCTTGGCTCCGGAGCGCTTCATCTCGTGGATCAGGGTGGTCAGGATGCGCGCGCCCGAGGCGCCGATCGGGTGGCCGATGGCGATGGCGCCGCCGTTGACATTGACCTTGGCCGGGTCGAGGCCCAGCTCGCCGACCACGCACAGCGACTGGGCCGCGAAGGCTTCGTTGGACTCGACCAGATCAAGGTCCGACACCGTCCAGCCGGCCTTTTCCAGGGCCTTCCTGGAGGCCGGGATCGGGCCGGTGCCCATGATCTCCGGCTCGACGCCGGCGTTGGCCCACGAGGCGATCCGGACCAGAGGGGTCAGGCCGCGCTTCTTGGCCTCGTCGGCGCTCATCAGCACCAGGGCGGCGGCGCCGTCATTGAGGCCCGAGGCGTTGGCGGCGGTGACCGTGCCGTCCTTGGCGAAGGCCGGCTTGAGGCCCGAAATGCCGTCCAGGGTCACGCCGTGACGGATGAACTCGTCCTTGTCGACGATGGTGTCGCCCTTGCGGCCCTTGATGGTGACCGGGGCGATCTCGGCGTCGAACCTGCCGGCCTTCTGCGCGGCCTCGGCCTTGTTCTGGCTGGCGACGGCGAACCTGTCCTGGGCCTCGCGGGTGATCTGCCAGCGGGCGGCGATGTTCTCGGCGGTCTGGCCCATGTGGTAGCCGTGGAAGGCGTCCCACAGGCCGTCCTTGATCATGGTGTCGACGAACGACAGGTCGCCCATCTTCTGGCCGTTGCGCAAGCTCTGGGCGTGCGGGGCCTGGCTCATGCTCTCCTGGCCGCCCGCCACCACGATGTCGGCGTCGCCGGCGGCGATCTGCTGGGCGCCCAGGGCCACCGCGCGCAGGCCCGAGCCGCACAGCTGGTTCAGGCTCCAGGCCGGGCTCTCGACCGGGATGCCGGCGTTGACCGAGGCCTGGCGGGCCGGGCCCTGGCCGGCGGCGGCCTGCAGCACCTGGCCCAGGATCACCTCGTCGACGTCGGCCGGCGTGATGCCGGCCCGCTCGACGGCGGCCTGGATGGCCAGCTTGCCCAGTTCATGGGCCGGCAGGCTGGACAGGGCGCCGAGGAAGGATCCAACGGGGGTGCGGGCGGCGGAAACGATGACGATGTCGCTCATGGCGAGGTGGCTCCCGAGACATGTTCCGGGCGCTCCTCGCGGACGCGGCGCCCATGATTTTGCAGTGCAATATCACCTTGCATAAAGGCGCCGGGTTCGTCACCTGCACATTTTCACGGGATGTTGCGATGTCCAAGCGCCGCCGGTACTGGCGCCATGCCTTTGCATCCGCGATAGTGCGATGCGAAAAGGCGGAGATAACGCTGTCCTAGGGAATGAAATGTCCGAGAACAACGAAAACGGCGAAACGCCCTCGGCCAAGGCCGGAGAGAAGGGCGCCGGCCACAAGGTCGTCATCAAGAAGTACGCCAACCGTCGTCTCTACAACACCGCGTCTTCTTCCTATGTCACCCTCGATCACCTGTCGGACATGGTGAAGGAGGGGGTCGACTTCGTGGTCTACGACGCCAAGACCAACGACGACATCACCCGCTCGGTGCTGACCCAGATCATCTTCGAGGAAGAGAACCGCGGCGGCGGCCAGAACCTGCTGCCGATCCAGTTCCTACGCCAGCTGATCGGCTTCTACGGCAACTCCATGCAGGCCTTCCTGCCCAGCTATCTGGAGATGTCGCTGGAAAGCTTCACCAAGCAACAGGAGCGCATGCGCACCCAGTTCGCGGGCCTGACGCCGGGCGTGGGCGGGACCAAGGGCATGCCGGGCATCGGGGTCTACGAAGAGCAGATCCGCCAGAACATGGCGCTGTTCGACCGGGCCATGAAGATGTTCTCGCCGTTCGCCTACGCCCGGCCCGAGGACGCTCCCGCCGCCCCGCCCCCGGCCGAACCGGCTCCGCCCGCCGCGCCCGCGCCGCAGCCCAGCGAGGACTCCCTGGCCGACCTCAAACGCCAGCTTGAGGCCATGCAGCAGCAGATCGAGAAGCTGGCGACCAAGCCGTAGCGAACGATTGGGGACAGGCGCATGCGCCTGCCCCCAACCGGATCAACGACCCCTTAACCACGCCGGCTGACCCGGCCTTAACCGTCATCGGCCACAACTCTTCACCATGAACGGCCCGATCGATCCCATCCGCCGCGCCGCGGCCGCCCGCCGGGCGCTACCCGCGCCCCGCGACGCCGACCGTCCCGAGGCGGACGGCGAGGAGGACGTGACCTTCGTGCGCGACGAGCAGCCGGCCGCCCCGCCGCCGCCCCGCCGGAGCGCCTTCGCGACCTTCGCCGCCCACCTGATGGGCCAGAGCGGCCAGAAGCGCGGTTTGCGCGGTGGGCAGGAAGTGCTCGACGCGGCGCGTTCGACCTATCTCGGCACGGAATATTCCGGCCCGGCCGACCGCCGCCCCAAGGCGGGTCTGATCAAGAAGACCGAGATCTAGCGCCTCAGCCGGGCCAACTCCGCCTCCAGCGCGGCCACCCGCGCCTCCAGCATCGCCACCTTCTGGTCCAGCGACGGCGCTTCGATCGGCGAAGGCCCCGCGTGCGCGCCGATCCCGGCCCGGCGCGCGGCCTCGGCCAGCGGCACGCCCAGAAGCTCGGCGAAGGCGGCGATCTGGGCGGCGGTCAGCTCGCGCTGGTCCTTGTAGGCCAGGACCAGCTCCTCGCCGGTCATTCCGGCGACGGCGGCCAGCACCGTCCGCGACAGCCCCCGCTCGGCCAGCCGCGCGTCGTACCAGGACTGGTCGAAGAACAATGCCATGGGCGAAGGCTAACGCAGGAGGCGGCGTTGGCGCCAGTCTTGCTTGGCGCGAGGCGGATCCAGACCTCGAGACCCGTTCATGCTGCTCAGCGCCGTCACCCGCTTCTTCGACATCGCCGTCGTGACCCTGATCTTCACGGCCCTGACCTGAAGGTCAGCGGGGCCCGAGCCAGGCCAGGGCCCGAGCCACGCCGTTCTGATCGGCCGGCAGGTTCTTCAAGCCCAGGTCGTGCTCGGTCGGCATTTCCATATAGGTGACCGCCGGGCCCGCGCCCGCCAGGCCTTCGCGCAGGGTTCGGGCGCTCTCGACCGGCACCGACGTATCCTTGTCGCCGTGAACGATCAGCACGGGAATCGTCGTTCCGCGCAGCAGGGGCAGGCAGCGCTTGCCCAGAACCGACCACCACCAGATCTGCGGATTGGTCCCCCCCATCCAGGTCTGCCCCATCCGGGGATCGCGCGACATCCGCTCGATATTGGCGGCCATGTCCGCGTCGCCCTTGGAGAGCAGGCGCAGCTCGTCGGCGAAGATCATGCCGCCGCCCGTGCTCAGCAGGGCCAGGGCCCCGACGTCGTCGGACGCCGCCGCCAAGGCGCAGCCCGTCAGGCCGCCCGCCGACAAGGCCATCACCTGGAACGCCCCCGACGGCCTCAGGCCCAGCTCGTGCTTCAACCGCCGCATGGCGGCCAGATGATCGTACCAGCGGGCCTCTTCGGTCGCGTGGGCCTCGTAGCCGGCCCCGCAGGTCCCGTCCGCCGACGCCCCGTCCTTGTCGACCACGGCGACCCAGCGCGGGCCGGCCGCCGCCACCGTCTGGTCGATCCACCTTTGAGCCACGGCCTTGCGACAGTCGGAACCGGTCACCACCAGAAGGAGGCGATCGGCGGGCCCCGCGCCACGGTCGAACAACGCCACCTGGATGCTCGTGCCGTCGGCGCGCGGAATCTCCAGGGTTCGGCTCGGACTGGCCGCCGCGGCGACGCCGTTCGCCGCCAAGACCGCGATCAACGCCAGGACGGCGGCAAGCCCTCTTCGCATCCGGTGCTCCCCTTCGACGCCGCGAAAGACGCCTCGCGCCTAGAGACCAAACCCGAGCCGGCGGGGCAAGGGGTCGACGCCTAGGCGCTCTCCAGCAGCATCATCGTGCCCTGGCCGCCGTCGGCGCAGATGCTGACGACAGCCTTCTCGCCCTTGGGCCGGGTGGCCAGTTCCTTGACCGCCTGGCTGAGGATCCGCGCGCCGGTCGCCCCGAACGGGTGGCCGAGCGCCAGGCTGCCGCCGGTGGGGTTCATCCGCTCGCGGGGGAACGGGCCGAGGTCGGCCTCGACCCCCGCCTTGGTCCGGCGGAAGGCCTCGTCCTCCCAGGCGGCGATGTGCGACAGCACCTGGGCGGCGAAAGCCTCGTGGATCTCCCACAGGCCGACATCGGCGTATTTCAGGCCGTTGCGGGCCAGCAGGCGCGGCACGCCGTAGGCCGGGGCCATCAGCAGACCCTCGTGGCGCAGATCGATCGAGGTGACCTCGTAGTCGACCACCCTCACGCGCGGCGTGGTCGCGGGCAGGCGGGCCAGGCCGGCCTCGGACGCCACCCAGATCGCCGCCGCGCCGTCGGTCAGGGGCGAGGAATTGCCGGCCGTCAGCGTGCCCTGGCCGCTGGTCTTGTCGAAGGCGGGACCCAGCTTGGCCAGCTTCTCCAGCGTCGAGTCCTTGCGGGGGATCGCATCGCGCTTCAGATCGCCGACCGGGATCACCAGGTCGTCGAAGAAGCCGGCATCCCAGGCCGCGACCGCGTGCTGGTGGCTTTCGAAGGCGATCTGGTCCTGGTCGGCCCGCGACAGCTTCCATTCCTTGGCTGTGATCTCGGTGTGCTCCCCCATCGACAAGCCCGTGGTGCGGTTGGCGACCTTGGGGATCCACAGTTTCAGGTCGCTGGCCTTCAGCTTGCCCAGGTGCGCCAGTTTCTGGCCCGGCGTCTTGGCGGCCTGGAAGCCCTTGAGCCAGTCGGAGAAGGCGATGCTGGCCCCCACCTGGACCTTGCTCATGCTCTCGACCCCGCCGACCAGGGCCAGGTCGCGGCCGCGCCCGTCGATCATGCCTGCGGCCTCGATCACGCCGATCATGCTGGTCGAGCAGGCCATGATCGTCGAGAAGGCCGGGATGGTCGGGTCGGCCCCGGCGTCCAGCAGCACCTCGCGGGCCAGGTTGCTCCAGGTCAGGTTGGGGATCACCGTGCCCCAGATCGCGAAGTCGGGACGCGCGCCCCCTTCTTTCTGGGAGAGTTGGGCGAGCATGGCTTGCACCACCGGCGCCGACAGGGCGATGGCGTCATAGGCCTTCAGCGGCCCGTCGACCTTGGCGAACGGGGTGCGAAGGCCGGCCGCCAGCCAGATGTCGGGTTTGGACGCCATGGTCGTGATCCTTCGGGGAAACCTCGGATGTCAGCATGGCCCGGCTCGGCGACAAGGGTCTTGTCGAATTTCGCGGTGGAGCGTCTTCCTATCCCCCTCTCCACCGTCATTCCGGGCCTTGTGCCCGGAACCCCTGGTTCAGCTGACACGTGAGACGCAAGCGGTTCGCCAGCGAACCGCCCCTCCCGCACTTGCGGCGGACAGAGGGGTTCCGGGCACAAGGCCCGGAATGACGGTGCTATTTGGGATAGATCGAAACGGCTTGCGCGCGGCGTTGATGGCGCCCTCAGCGCGCGTCGCCGAAATCCACGTCGCGGCGGGCCGAGACGATGGTGACGATGAAGCCGGCCAGCACGTCCAGCAGCACCATCATGGTCAGCAGGAAGAATACCGAGGTGCCGAAGGCCGGGAACAGCAGGAACTCGACCAGGCAGCCGATGAACAGCACCATCGACAGCGAGTGGTTGACGATCGCGATCCTGCGGCTGGTCGTCGACTTCAGCAGTTCGACGAACAGCACCACCAGGGCCGCGGCGATCAGCAGGTCGCCCAGGCTGACGGCCCACTCGGCCTTCGAGGTCATGCGGATGGTGAACAGCTGCTCGGCCAGGCGGTACTGGGCGGCGTTGGCGGCGAAACCGCCCGCGAAGGTCAGGACGACCAGGTTGTAGACCAGCACCGGCAGGGCCAGCAGCGGAAACGCGGCGAACATGGTTGGCTCTCCCCCGAAGACCGGCCCGGAAGGTCAGGCTTAACGGGTTTCGCGGTTTCCCGAAAGGCGGCCGTTCGCAAGTGGCGGCGCGGCCCTGCGTCCTTCGAGGCCCGCCGCGCGGGCGCCTCAGGATGAGGAGCTCCGCGCTGGATTTCCTCATCCTGAGGTGCGCGCTCCTGAGCGCGCCTCGAAGGACGCACCGAGTTCAGACCTCGTCCACGCCCTGCGGGTTGCGGGCCCGGGTCTGCAGCCACATCACGCCCAGCAGGTCGGACACCGAGGCCTTGAGCCGGCCGAAATTGGTGTATTTCGACACCCCGCTCTCGCGGTGGCGATGGTTCACCGGCTGGAACGCCACCTGATAGCCCTCGCGCAGCATCAGGGCCGGGATGTAGCGGTGGATATGATCGAAATAGGGCAGCCGCAGGAAGGCCTCGCGGCGGAAGGCCTTGAGCCCGCAGCCGGTGTCGTTGGCGGTGTCCCGCAGCAGGCGCTTGCGCACGCCGTTGCCGAACTTCGAGGCCCAGCGCTTGGCCGAACTGTCCTGGCGCTTGACCCGCTCGCCGCCCACCAGGGCCAACTCGGCCGGCGCCGCCTTGAGGGCCTTGGCCAGGCGCGGCGCGTCGGCCGGGTCGTTCTGGCCGTCGCCGTCCAGGGTGACGACGATCGGGGCGCGGGCGGCCAGCACGCCGCTGCGCACGGCCCGGCTCTGGCCCGAGTTCTTGCGGTGGCTCAGCACCCGCAGCTGCGGGATCTCGGCCTTCAGCGCCGTCAGCAGGGCCTTGGTGTCGTCGCGGCTGGCGTCGTCGATGAAGATGATCTCGTGGTTCTCGCCCGCGAAGGCGGCGGCGATCTCGCGCGCCAGGGCGGGCGCCGCCCCGCCTTCGTCGAAAACGGGCACGACGACGGAATAGTCGGGCCCAGGGCCGGCGGAGACGGAAGCGGTGGCGTTCATCGCCCTCTCATAGCGCAAAAATAGCCTAAAAGAAGGATCGTGCTATTCCACCATGATGACGCTTGAATCTCGCCTGGATGACTGGAGCCGCGGCTGGCGCGGTCCGCTGTTCGCGGCCCTGGTGGCCCTGATCGCCGGCCTGCCCGGCCTGTTCGCCATGCCGCCGCTGGACCGCGACGAATCGCGCTTCGCCCAGGCCACCGCCCAGATGCTGGAAACCGACGACATGGTCGTCATCAAGTTCCAGGACCAGCCGCGCTTCAAGAAGCCGGTCGGCATCCACTGGCTGCAGGCGGCCAGCGTCACCGCCTTCTCGGCCGCCGAGGACCGCGGGATCTGGGCCTATCGCATCCCGTCGCTGCTGGGGGCCATGCTGGCGGCGGCGGCCTGCGCCTGGGGCGCGTCGGCCCTGCTGGGTCCGAAGACCGGCCTGCTGGCCGGCGGCATCCTGGGCGCGACGATCCTGCTGTCGACCGAGGCGTTCATCGCCAAGACCGACGCGGCCCTGTGCGGCTTCACCACCCTGGCCATGGCGGCCGTGGCCCGGATCTACGCGGCTCATCTTGCCGGCGGGAAGGTTCATCGTTGGACCAAGCTGGCCTTCTGGATCGGCCTGGCCATGGGCGTGCTGATCAAGGGTCCGGTCGGGCTGATGGTGGTGGCGCTCAGCGTCGCGGCCCTGTGGATCTGGGACCGCAAGGCGCCGTGGATCAAGGACCTGGGCTGGGGCTGGGGCCTGACCCTGGCGGCGGCCATCGTCCTGCCCTGGGCGATGATGATCACCGTCGCCACCGACGGGACCTTCTGGTCGACCGCCGTGGGCAGCGACCTGGCCCCCAAGCTGGCCGGCGGTCAGGAAAGCCACGGCGCGCCGTTCGGGGTCTACGCCCTGGCGGCCTTCCTGCTGGTGTTCCCGGCCAGCCTGCTGCTGCCGTCCGGCGTCGTGCTGGGCTGGACCGGCCGCAAGGAGGCGGGGGTGCGCTTCGCCCTGTGCTGGCTGATCCCGACCTGGCTGGTGTTCGAGCTGCTGCCGACCAAGCTGGTCCACTACACCCTGCCCGCTGTGCCGGCCCTGGCCATGCTGATGGCCGCCTCGCTACGGGCGCCCTTGCCTCGGATCCCCCGCCTGATCGGCGCGATCCTGTCGACCCTGGCCGGACTGATCTTCGGCGCCGGGGCCGTCTATCTGCAGGTCGAGTACGGCGACCCGTCCGACCTGCCGGCGACCGTCCTGACCGCCCTGCTGTTCGCGGCCGCCGGCGTGGTCGGCGCCGTCCTGCTGATGCGCCGGACCGCCGCCATCGCCCTGGTCACGGCCGGGGCGCTGGGGATCGCCGCCCACGCGGCCCTGGTCGGCCTGCTGGTCCCGCGGCTGGAGCCGCTGCTGCTGTCGCCGCGCCTTGAGAAGGCCCTGGAACAGGCCGACCTCGCGCCTCGCGGCGGAGCGCCCGGCCCAGTGGCGGTCACCGGCTATTCCGAGCCGAGCATGGTCTTCCTGCTGGGCACCACCACCGAGCTGACCGACCCGGCCGGCGCGGCCCAGGCGGTCGCCCAGGGCCGTCCCGCCGTGGTCGAGGGCCGCCAGGACAAGGCCTTCCGCGCCGCCCTCGCCGCCCTGGGCCAGGCCGCCCGGCCGGCCGGCGTGGTCGACGGCTTCGACTATTCCGACGGCGACAAGGAGCGCCTGACGCTCTATCGCGGCGCGCCCATCCAGCCCGGCGACGAGGCGGACGAGGCCGGCGAAGAGACCGCCGAAACCCAAGCGGAGGTCCGCCCATGAGCCGCTTCATCCAGATCGTCGAGGTCGGCCCGCGCGACGGGCTGCAGAACGAGAAACTGTCCCTGCCGGTGGACGAGAAGCTGGACCTGATCCGCCGGCTGGAGGCCGCCGGCGCCCGACGCATCGAGACCGTGTCGTTCGTCAATCCCAACCGCGTGCCGCAGATGGCCGGGGCCGAGGAGATCCAGGCGGCCCTGACGCCGGACCTGGAACGCTCGCGGATCGGCCTGGTGCTGAACATGCGCGGCTGGGAGCGCTGCGCAGCCGCCGGCTGTGATGAGGCCAACGTGGTCGTCTGCGCCACCGACGGCTTCGGCCTGGCCAACCAGGGGGCGACCGCCGCCCAGCAGGTCGACGCCCTGGCCGCCATCGTCGAGCGCCAGGCGGTGGAGGGCGGCCCGCCGATCACCGCCACGATCTCGGTGGCCTTCGGCTGCCCGTTCGACGGCGAGGTGTCGGAGGACCAGGTCGTGGCCATCGCCCGCGAGGCGGCGTCGATGGGCGTGGCCGAGATCGCCATCGCCGACACCATCGGGGTCGCCGATCCGTGGACCGTCCGCCGGCGGATCGAGGCCGTGCGCGCCGCCGCCCCGGACGTCCGGCTGCGGATGCACTTCCACGACACCCGCAACACCGGCCTGGCCAACGCCTATGCCAGCGTCGAGGCCGGGGTCGACGTGCTGGACGCCTCGGTCGGCGGCCTGGGCGGCTGCCCGTTCGCCCCGAACGCCACCGGCAACATCGGCACCGAGGACCTGGTCTACATGCTGGAGCGCGCCGGCTTCGAGACCGGCTACGACCTGTCGGCCCTGATCGAGATCGGCTGCCAGATCAGCGAACGGCTGGGCAAGAGCGCTCCGGCGTCTTCGCTGGCGCGGGCCGGCGGGTTTCCGGCCTAATCCTTATAACCACCGTCATCCCGGGCCAAGGCCCGGGATGACGATTGAAAGGGTGGTGCGCGATCCCTAGATCGGCCGCCCCGTGATCTTCCAGATCATCGGTCGCGAGACGCTCATCAGCAGGATGGCCGGGGCCAGCAGGACGGCGATCACGTAGCGCTGGACGGTGTCGGCCCGCTTGATGAAGTAGCGCGACAGGCCCACGCCCTTGTGGAATTCGACCTTCAGCGGGTGCTCCAGGCTGGTGTGGCCCAGGTGGATGACCTCGGCGGCCGGCTGGAACAGCACCTGGCCGCCCGCCTGGCGCGCGCGCCAGCACAGGTCGATGTCCTCGACGTGCAGGAAATAGCCCTCGTCGAAGCCGCCCAGCAGTTCGAAATCCGCGCGGCGCAGGGCGAAGCAGGCGCCGGAGATGGTCGGCATCGGCACGGGCGCCTCGGGCAGGGCCTCGTCCTCGCGGTGGATTTCGAACTTGGCCAGGCTTTTGAACACCGACGTCAGGTGGCCGAAGCTGAGCAGGGTGGTGACCGGCGTGACCTCGCCGCGGCGGCCGCCGCGCTGCTCGGTGCCGTCGGTGTTCATCACCCGCGCGCCGACCACGGTGGGAACCGGCTGGTTCTCGAAGGCCGAGACCAGGGCTTCGATGCAGCCGTCTTGCAGGTTGGCGTCGGGATTGAGGAAGACGATGTATTCGCCCCGCGCGGTCTCGGCCCCCATGTTGGCGCCGCGCGCGAAGCCGACATTGCCGTGCCCCTGCTGCAGCACGACCCGCGCCTCGGCGCGTCCCAGGGCGCGCAGCCGTTCGGCCTCCGCGGGCGGCGAGCCGTTGTCGATGATCACGAACTCGTCGACCAGCGGCTCGGCCAGCACGTGCTCGATGCTTTTGATCAGGGCTTCTCCCGTCTGGTAGACCACCATGACCACCGAGACGCGCGGCCGGATCGGCCGCGCGCCCGTGACGAAGGTCGAATGCGAGGGAAGAATACTGTTCATCAGGCCTGGGCCAACTCCGAGGGCGCCGCTGCGACGCGGTCACGGGCGAGGTCCGGCGGGGTGGCTTCCTCGGTCAGGGCGCGCACGGCGTCCTCCAGAGACAGCACCCTCTGCCCCTCGCCGCCGAGGCGACGCAGGGCGACTTCTCCGTTCTCGGCCTCCTTGCGTCCGACCACAGCAATCACCGGCACTTTCGCGAGACTGTGCTCGCGAATCTTGTAGTTGATCTTCTCGTTCCTGAAATCGACCTCTGCGCGAACGCCCAGGGAAGTCAATCGGTCGGCCACGCGTTGGGCGTAGTCGTCGGCGTCCGACGTGATCGTGGCCACCACGACCTGGGTCGGCGCCAGCCACAGCGGCAGATGGCCGGCGTAGTTTTCCAGCAGGATGCCGATGAAGCGCTCGAACGAGCCCAGGATCGCCCGGTGCAGCATGACCGGCCGCTGCTTGGAGCCGTCCTCGGCCACGTATTCGGCGTCCAGGCGCTCGGGCAGCACGAAGTCCAGCTGCAGCGTGCCGCACTGCCAGACTCGGCCGATGGCGTCCTTCAGCGAGAATTCCAGCTTGGGGCCGTAGAAGGCGCCTTCGCCCTCCTGCAGGACCAGGGTCTCGCCCGCCGCCTCGGCGGCCGCCGACAGCGCCGCCTCGGCCTTGTCCCAGACCTCGTCCGTGCCCGCGCGAAGCTCCGGACGCGTCGAGAACTTGGTGTCGGCCAGATGCATGCCGAGGTCGCTATAGACGCTGCGCAACAGTTCGATGAAGCGGGCGGATTCCTCCGTGACCTGCTCTTCGCGGCAGAAGATGTGGGCGTCGTCCTGGGTGAAGGCCCGCACCCGCATGATGCCGTGCATGGCGCCCGACGGCTCGTAGCGGTGGCAGGCGCCGAACTCGGCCATGCGCAGCGGCAGCTCGCGATAGCTCTTCTGGCCGACGTTGAAGATCTGGATGTGGCCGGGGCAGTTCATCGGCTTGACGGCCAGGACCTCGCCCTCGGCGCTCTCGCACATGAACATGGCGTGGCCGAACTTCTCGGCGTGGCCCGAGCGCTCCCACAGGCTCTTGTCGAGGATCTGCGGCGTCTTGACCTCGCGATAGCCGGCCGCGTCCAGGCGGCGGCGCATATAGGCCTCCAGCGCCAGGTACAGGGTCCAGCCCTTGGGGTGCCAGAACACCATGCCCTTGCCCTCTTCCTGGATGTGGAAGAGGTCCATGGTCTTGCCCAGCTTGCGGTGGTCGCGCTTCTCGGCCTCCTCGATCCGCTTGAGGTGCGCCTCCAGATCGGCCTCGCTGGCCCAGGCCGTGCCGTAGATGCGCTGCAGCTGGGCGTTGTTCTGGTCGCCGCGCCAGTAGGCGCCGGCCAGCTTGGTCAGCTTGAAGGCCTTGCCGACATGCTTGGTCGACGGCAGGTGGGGACCCCGGCAAAGGTCCTTCCACTTGCCCTGGTGATAGACCGTGATCGTGTCGCTGGCCGGCAGGTCGCGGATGATCTGGGCCTTGTAGCTTTCGCCCATGGCCTCGAAGTCGGCGATGGCGGCGTCGCGGTCGACCTCCTCGCGCGTGATCTTCTCGTCGCGGTCGACGATCTCGCGCATGCGCTTTTCGATCACCGCCAGGTCGTCCAGGCTGAACGGCTCGTCGCGGGCGAAGTCGTAGTAGAAGCCGTCCTCGACGTTGGGGCCGATGGTCACCTGGGTGCCGGGGAACAGCTCCTGCACCGCCTCGGCCAGCACGTGGGCCGTGTCGTGGCGGATGGTGTCGAGCGCCTCGGGGGCCTCGCGCGTGATGATCTCGAACTTGTTGCCGCCGCCCAGCAGGTCGGGCGTCAGCGGACGATCCAGGTCCAGCAGCTGGCCGTCCAGCTTGATCAGCAGGGCCTTCTTCTCCAGCGACTTGGAGATCGAGGCGGCCACGTCGCGGCCGCTCGCCCCGTCAGGGTACTGGCGGGCCGAGCCGTCGGGGAAAATCAGGTCGATCATTCTTCACATTTCCACTTGCGCGGCTCGGGGGGCGGAGGCGGCGGGTCGTACCCGGAGCCGCCTAACGGATTGCATCGGCATATCCGTCCCACCGCGAGCCAGGACCCCTTCAGGGGTCCATGATCCTTGAGCGCCTGGGCCGCGTATTCCGAGCAGGTCGGCAAATAGCGGCACTGACGCCCGATGAAGGGCGAGAGCGTCGTCTTGTAGGCCCGCAGGCCCAGGTCGACGGTGCGTTCGTAGAGTGTCATGCCGGCGCTTTCGCGAACGGAGTCGGGACCTTATCGACTAGCGAAAAGTTCCGATCAAGCGGCGCCGACGCGGCTAGTTCGGGTTTGGGTCGCCGCTGTGGCCTGGCGGACAGCCTCGACCGTGGCCTCGAACGCCAAAAGCGTCGAGGCGTGACGGGCGGGATAGTCCTTGACCGGCTCCAGCACGGCGAGCTCCGCAAATCGGCCCTGGGGAGGCGGGCCGCCTGACTTCAGCATAGCGCGCAAGGCGTCGCGGGCCAACTCGATCTCGGAAAGCTCGGCCCCGACCACCTGGGCGCCGAGGATCGCGGCCGAGGCCTGGCCCAGGGCGCAGGCCGCCACGTCCTGGGCGAAGTCGGCCACCTTGCCGTCCTGCACAGTCACGTCGACGACGATCCGGCTGCCGCACAGCTTGGCGGTCTTCTCGGCGCTGGCGTGCGGCGCGGCCAGCCGTCCGGCCCGGGGCATGTTGGCCACCAGGGTGAGGATGCGGGCCGAATAGAGGTCGTCGATCATGCCGCTTATGTGGGGGTGTTCTGGCGCTGCGACCAGAGGAGCTCGGCCCGCGCCTTCACCGCCTCGCCCATCCGGGTGAAGGCGGCCCTCAGGCGCCGCCGCTCGTCGCGGCTGACGAAGCGGACCAGCGGCCCCATGAACAGCTCGCCGTTCGAGAAGGTCGAGCCGATGTCGCTCATCTTCTCGATCTCCAGATAGCGGATGGCGGTGACGAACCCCTTCAGCCGCTTGGTGCGCCAGTGCAGCTGCTCGTAGGGCACCCAGTCCTGGACCACCGCCTCGACCGCCGTGGCCGGCGCGTCGCCGAGCACCAGGTCGAAGCGCAGCGACGTGCCGATGCGCATCTCGCCCTCCATGCGCGGATGGACCGGATTCCAGTCCTTCCACGACGCGAAGTCGGAGACCACCTCCCAGACGATCTCGGCGGGGGCCAGCACCCCGGTGCGGTATTCTACGGCGCGTTGCATGTCTTCTACTCGATGAACCCGAGCCCGCTCGCCTTCTGGAAGACCGGCAGGTCGAGGGATGGCGGATCGATCCCGGCCTGGCTGAGCAGGCCATGGACCTGGCCGCGATGGTGGGTCTGGTGGTTGAAGACGTGGGCCAGGGCGGCCCACAGCGGCTGGGTCACCGTCGCGCCGTCGGCCATCCGCGTCCAGCGGAACGCGCCGGCCAGCTGCGCGTCGGTCAGGGCGGCGACGTGGTCCGACAGAGCCGCGTCCTCGTGGACCCGCGCCTCGCGCAGGGTCGCCAGGTCGTCGAAGATCACCGCGTCCAGGCCGTGCGGCGGCAGGGCCTCGCCCCGCAGCCGCGCCAGCCACATGCGGTCGGTGACGATCAGATGGTTCAGCGCGCCGTGGATCGAGCCGAAGAACGCCCCGCGCTCGGCCTTGTAGTCCGCCTCGTCCAGCAGGGCGCAGGCCGCGTGGACGCGGTGGTTGGCCCAGGCGTTGTAGCCGGCGAACATCTGGAAAAGGGCGTGCATCGAAAAACTCCGCTCATCCCGGCGAATTATGAGTGTAATTTAGCCCTACACCAATCCCTATTCGCCGATCGGGGACAGGCGCATGCGCCTGTCCCCGTCCGCTGTCATCCCTAGTCCTTCATCCGCCAGGTGGCGCCGGCCGGGCCGTCCATGACCACCACGCCCAGGCCGTCCAGCTCGGCGCGGATGGCGTCGGCGGCGGTCCAGTCCTTGGCGGTCCGGGCCTCGACCCGGCGCTTGAGCAGGTCCTCGACCTTGGCCTTCAGGTCGTCGTCGGCGTCACCCTCGAACCAGGCATCCGGGTCGGCCTGCAGGAAGCCCAGCAGGCCGGCCGAGGCCAGGAGCCGCCCCTTGTTGGCGGTGATCGCCGGCTCGTCGCCCGCCGTCACCGCCCGCTCGATGGCGCTGGACAACTCGAAGAAGCCCGACACCGCCAGCGGCGTGTTCAGGTCGTCCGACAGGGCCGCCATCACCTCGTCGGAGGGCTCGGACTCGCCGGCCTCGACCGTCTTGGCGCGACGCAGGGCGCCGTACAGCCGGTCCAGGGCCTTGCGGCTCTGCTCGATCAGCTCGGGCGTCCAGTCCAGCGGCTGGCGGTAGTGGCCCGACAGCAGCGCCCAGCGGATCACCTCGCCCGGCGTGGTCTCCAGCAGCTCGTGCGGGATGATCACATTGCCCAGGCTCTTGGACATCTTCTCCCCCGACATGTCGAGGAAGCCGTTGTGCAGCCAGTAATTGGCCAGGACCGGCTGGTCGTGGGCGCAGCGGCTCTGGGCCAGCTCGTTCTCGTGGTGCGGGAAGGTCAGGTCGATGCCGCCGCCGTGGATGTCGATGGTCCGGCCCAGCGCCTGGTCGATCATCGCCGAGCACTCGATGTGCCAGCCCGGCCGGCCCGCGCCCCAGGGGCTGTCCCATTCGGGCTCGTTTTCCTTGGACGGCTTCCACAGCACGAAGTCGGCCGGGTGGCGCTTGTACGGCGCGACCTCGACCCGGGCCCCGGCGATCATGTCGTCCAGGTCGCGGCCCGACAGCTGGCCGTAGTCGGGGAAGGCCTGGGTGTCGAACAGCACGTGGCCCTCGGCGGCGTAGGCCTTGCCGTTGTCGACCAGCTTGCCGATCATCTCGACGATCGCGCCCATGTGCTCGGTGGCCTTGGGCTCCAGGGTCGGGCGCAGGGCCAGCAGGGCGTCGGCGTCCTGGTGGTAGGCGGCCAGGTAGCGGTCGGTGATCACCTTGATCGCCACGCCCTCGGCCGTGGCCTTGGCGTTGATCTTGTCGTCCACGTCGGTGACGTTGCGGGCATAGACCACCGCGTCCTCGCCATAGACGTGGCGCAGCAGGCGAAACAGCACGTCGAACACCACGACGGGGCGGAAATTGCCGATATGGGCGTGGTTGTAGACCGTCGGCCCGCAGACATACATCGTCACCCGGCTCGGATCGGCGGGGGCGAAGTCGCGCTTCTCGCGCGCCATGGTGTCGTACAGCTTGATGGTCATGGGAACGGGGCGGCCTGACGTCGCGGGAGTGTTGCGGGGATACGGGTTGGCCCCATATAACGAGAGCACGCGCGCACGACCATGGTTGAAATGGCTCAAGGCGCGCGACGGGTGGCACGCGTAATTCCAGGGCGAAAGGCGTCCTGGCGCAACTCAGCCCGTGGAAAGACCCTTCCCGCACATGGACGCACTGACCCGCGAGCGAACCCTGATCGGCCTCGACAGCGATACCGGTCTTGATCTTGAACCCGCCCAGCGCCCCACCCGAGACGAGGCCATGGCCGCCGTCCGGACCTTGCTGGCCTGGGCCGGCGACAACCCCGACCGCGAAGGCCTGCTCGATACGCCCCAGCGCGTGGTCGACGCCTATGGCGAGTGGTTCGCCGGCTATGGCGGCGACCCGGCCGTCGAGCTGTCGCGCACCTTCGAGGATGTGCAGGGCTATGACGACATGGTCATGCTGCGCGGCATCGACGTGCAGAGCCACTGCGAGCACCACATGGCGCCGTTCCTGGGCAAGGCCTGGGTGGCCTACATGCCCACCGGCAAGGTGGTGGGCCTGTCCAAGCTGGCGCGGCTGGTCGAGATCTTCGCCAAGCGTCTCCAGACCCAGGAGACCATGACCATGCAGGTGGCCGACGCCATCGAGGACCACCTGGCCGCCGCCGGCGTGGCCGTGCTGATCGACGCCGAGCACCAGTGCATGTCGACCCGCGGCGTCCACCACCACGACGTCTCGACCATCACCACCCAGTTCCGCGGCGTGTTCAAGACCGACAAGGTCCTGCAGCAGCGGTTCATGGACCTGGTGACGCGGAAGTAGGTTGAAAGTCCGTGCGTCCTTCGAGGCCGCTTCGCGGCGCCTCAGGATGAGGAACTTTGTGCTGACTTCCTCATCCTGAGGTGCGAGCCATAGGCGAGCCTCGAAGGACGCAAGGCGTTTCAGTGGGGGCGTGAAGATGTTGAAGACCTGTCTGGCGGCCCTGGCCGTCGCGATGACGGCGAGCGTGACGATGGCGCAGACTCCAAAAGCTCCCTGGGACTCCGAAATCCTTCCCCCCGCCCTGCCCTGGCATGGGGCCAGCGAAAAGCTGGTCGCCAAGCCGTCCGACCCGTGGATCACGCCGTCCGAGCGGACCGGCCTGACCGCCTCGCCGACCTACGCCGAGACCCGCGCCTGGCTGGAAAAGCTGGACGCCGCCTCGCCGCTGATCCGCATGGAAAGTTTCGGCAAGTCGCCGGAGGGCCGCGACCTGCTGGTGGTCTATGTCAGCAAGGACGGCGCCCGGTTCGATCCCAACAAGCCGGTGCTGCTGGCCCAGGCCGGCATCCACCCCGGCGAGATCGACGGCAAGGACGCCGGCATGATGCTGCTGCGGGACATCGCCTTTCACGGCAAGGACGCCTTGCTCGACAAGGTCAACCTGGTCTTCGTGCCGATCCTCAGCGTCGACGGCCACGAGCGCGCGTCGCCCTACAGCCGGCCCAACCAGCGCGGCCCGACGGTGCAGGGCTGGCGGCACACCGCTCAGAACCTCAATCTGAACCGCGACTACGGCAAGCTCGACGCGCCGGAGATGCGGGCGATGATCGCGCTGATCGACCGGGTCAAGCCCGACCTCTACATGGACATCCACGTCACCGACGGCGAGGACTACCAGTACGACGTCACCTATGGCTGGGCCGGCTACCAGGGCGACTTCGCGCGGTCCAAGGCGACCAGCGCCTGGCTGGACAACACCTTCCTGCCGGCCACCGAGGCGGGGCTGAAGGCGGCGGGACACATCCCCGGCCAACTGGTCTTCGCCCTCGACGATCGCGACCCGAAGAAGGGCCTGGGCGCATCGCCGGCCTCGCTGCGCTATTCCAACGGCTATGGCGACGCGGCGCGGATCGCCACGGTGCTGGTCGAGAACCACTCGCTGAAGCCGTATCGCCAACGGGTGCTGGGCACCTATGTCCTACTGGAGGAGACCCTGAAGGTCCTGGCGCGGGACGGCGCCGCCCTGCGCGCGGCCGAGCAGCAGGACCGCGCCCAGCGCCCGGCCGTGGTCAAGGCCAATTTCGGGACCAGTTTCGGCGGCGCCGGCAAGCCGCTGCACACCGTCAGCTTCCTGGGCGTGCGGTACGAGACCTACGACTCCCCCGCCTCGGGCCGCAAGGAGATCCGCTGGCTGGGCCAGCCCGATCCGCAGCCCTGGCGGCTGCCGCTCTACACCAGCGAGCCGGCGCTCGACCTGACCCCGGCCAAGGCCTACTGGATCTCGTCGGCCAAGCCCGAGGTGATCGAGCGCCTGCGCATTCACGGCGTGGCGATGGAGACCCTGGCCGCGCCCAAGGCGGTGTCGGTCGACATGATCCGCTTCACCGCCCCCAAGCTGGCGACCCGCGCCAACGAGGGCCATGTCGAGATCGCCGCCGGCCCGGTCACCCACGAGACCCGCACGGTGACCTTCCCCGCCGGCTCGGTGCGCGTCCCCACCGACCAGCCGCTGGGCGAGATGATCACCCTGCTGCTGGAGCCGGAAAGCGACGAGAGCTTCTTCGCCTGGGGCATGTTCCCCGAGGTGCTGCAGCGCGTCGAATATATCGAGGGCTACGCCATCGCCCCGCTGGCCGAGAAGATGCTGGCCGCCGATCCCAAGCTGAAGGCCGAGTTCGAGGCCCGGCTGGCGGCGGACCCGAAGTTCGCGGCCGATCCCGACGCGCGCCTGGGGTGGTTCTACGCGCGGACGCCCTATTACGACGACCACTACCGGCTCTATCCGGTGGGGCGGGAGCTGTAGGGCGTGGCCTGGCGGCACATTGATAGTTGGCGGCCAGCGGCCGAGGCCTTGGGCCTCGAATTTGACGGACCCCTGCTTGTGAAACTGCCGACCGGTTGCGCGCCGATCGATTTGCGGCTCCGGGGCTTCGGCGGCGCCAAAGGGACGCTGATCGTCGCGGACTATGAAGCGATCCGATCCCACCGCGAGGCGATCCTTGCCGCGGGCTTTGCCTATTCGGTCTTCGACGTCGGCGCGGAGGGGGCCTACCGGTCCCGCGAGGACATTCTCGACCTGCTTCGAGACTGGACCTGGACGGGCGCGCCCGAAGACCGTCCCGTCTGGCTCGACAAGACGCCCTAGTCGCTTCTCCGACGAGACCGCTTGCCAGTCCCGCCAAACGCTGACCCTTATGCCCGCGCGTTCGCTTAGTGTTTCGAAGAGTCGCCACCGATGGACACCATCGCTTCCGGTCACGCCGCCGCCCTTTGGGTGGGGCTGCATGTCTTCCTGTTGCTTACCCTGTCGCTGCTGACCGTGCGCCTGCGGCAGAAACACAAGATCGCCATGGGCGACGAGGGCATTCCGGAGCTGGCCCGCGCCATCCGCGCCTTCGGCAACGCCAGCGAATACATCCCCGTCGGCCTGGCGGCGATCATCGTCCTGGCCCTGGTCGGCGCCCCGCCGCTGGCCATCCACGTGGTCGGCCTGGCCCTGTTCGCCGGCCGGCTGATCCACGCCGTGGGCCTGTCCAACAGCGGCGGCGCCTCGATCCCCCGCGCCGTCGGCATGATCTGCACCTGGGTGGCCTATGTGTTCGGCGGCGTGGCGCTGCTGTTCTACGCGATCGGGTGATCAGGGACCCTCCCATCAACGGTTGACAGTTGTAAATTTGCCTGAAAAGCTGAGCTTCACGCTGATCTTGGTGAGGCAATATGCTCGGTGCGTTGTTGGCCCTGGCCTTGGCGGCGGTCGCCAATCCCAACGACCGGAATCCGGAAGCCGCCTATGAGCGCCCGGCGCGACTGGTCCCCCTTTCCAAGGATCGCGTGCTCAATCTCGACTGTCGGGGGACCGGCGCGCCCACGGTCGTCCTCGAACCCGGCTGGTCGTCCTGGAGCCTCGATTGGGCGCCGGTGCACGACGCCTTGGCCCAGGTCACGCGAGTGTGCGCCTATGATCGGGCCGGGATGGGATTCAGCAGCCCCGGCAAGCGTCCTGCGAGTCTCGCATCGATCACCGCCGACCTAGAGGCGCTCCTGAGCGCGGCGGAAATCGCCCCGCCCTATGTTCTGGTTGGAGGATCCAAGGCGGCCGTCTTCGTCCGAGCCTTCACCGCCGCCCACCCCGATGTGGTGGCGGGCCTGGTGCTGATAGATCCGGCCAGTCCCGAGGTGGACGTCTTCAAGAGCGACCCGATCGCGGACGCTCAGATCTACGGCATGCTCCGCCGCTGCCTCGCGCGTGCGGAAGCTGGCGCCCTTGATCCTGACGCGGCCGCGGACAGCTTCTGCATCGGCCGGGGAGAGGCCCAGTGGAGCGCGCAACTTCAGGAAACCTACCTCGCCATTCAACGTCGCCCAGCCTATGCCGCCGCCCGTCTGGACGAGATCCAAATCCCGAACGCCTCCCTGTCGCTCAAAGCCCGTCAGCCGGGCGCCTTTGGCGATCGGCCTGTGTGGGTTTTGACGTCGGACCAGGGACTTGGCCGCGCCATCCCGGCCGAAAAGCGTGCGAAACTCCAGGCCGCTAAGCTTTCGGCCAACAAGGACCTAGCCCGGCTCTCCACACGCGGCCGACATCGGCTTGTCGCCGACTCCGGCCACATGGTGGCGCAGGACCAACCGCAGGCGGTCATCGACGCCGTGGTCGACGTGGTTCGAGCGGTCCGCCAGCGCCCTTAGAACAGCGCCAAGGATGTCCCGCACGATGAGCGCGAACTCCAACGCGGCGCCCAAACCCGCCTTGCCCCCGCCCCGCGCCCTCGTCCATAAGACCGCATGGACGAAAACCTGTTGCATGACGTGCTCGCCGCCGCGCGAACCGCGGGCGCCGACGCCGCCGAAGCCGTGTTCGCGCAGCGCCAATCCCTCTCCGTCGGCGTCCGCCTGGGCGAATTGGAGGAGGTCGAGCGCGAGGAGTCCCGCGACGTCGGCCTGCGGGTGTTCGTCGGCAAGCAGAGCGCCACGGTGTCGGGCTCGGACATCTCGGCCGAGGGCCGCGCCAAGCTGATCGACCGGGCCGTGGCCATGGCCCGCCTGGCCCCCGAGGACCCCTACGCCGCGCTCGCGCCCGCCGAGCGCCTGGCCCGCGCGCCGTTCCGCGACCTGGACCTGTTCGACCCGACCGAGCCCGCGGCCGAGACCCTGGAGGCCCAGGCCCGCGAGGCCGAGGCCGCGGCCCGCGGCGTCGCGGGCGTGACCAATTCCGACGGCGGCTCGTCGTCGTGGAGCGCCTCGACCTGGCGGCTGGTCACCAGCGAAGGCTTTTCCGGCCTGCATCAAGCCAGCGGCTTCGGCGTCTCGGCCTCGGCCATCGCCGGCGAGGGCGCGGGCATGGAGCGCGGCGGCGAGGGCCGCTCGACCCGCCACGCCGCCGACCTGCCCACGCCCGAAAGCATCGGCCGCAAGGCCGGCGAGCTGGCCGTCGCCAAGCTGAACCCGCGCAAGCTGGACTCCACCACCGCCCCGGTGATCTTCGAGAACCGCCTGGCCATCTCGCTGCTCAGCCCGCTGATCGGCGCGATCTCGGGCCCGTCGATCGCCCGCGGGACCTCGTTCCTGAAAGACAGGCTGGGCCAGCAGATCTTCGCCAGGGGCGTGACCCTGCTGGACGATCCGTTCCGGCCGCGCGGCCTGGGCTCGGCCCCGTTCGACGACGAGGGCGTGGCCTGCGAGGCGCGCGCCCTGATCGACGACGGCGTGCTGACCACCTGGATCATGAACATCGGTTCGGCCTTGCAGCTGGGCCTGCGGAGCACCGGCCACGCCTCGCGCGGCCTGGCCGGCCCGTCCGGCGTCTCGACCCATAACCTGACCCTGCAGCCGGGCGACCGGGACCTGGCCGGGCTGATGGCCGACGCCGGAACGGGCCTTCTGGTCACCTCGATGTTCGGGCCGTCGCTGAACGGCAACACCGGCGACTGGTCGGTGGGCTGCTCGGGCTTGTGGTTCGAGAACGGCGTCTCGACCGGCCCGGTCACCGAGATCACCGTGGCCGGCAACCTGATCGACATCTACGCCCGCCTGGTCCCCGGCTCGGACCTGGAGATCCGCGGGGCCAGCAACAGCCCGTCCCTGCTGGTCGACGCCCTGGCGATCGCCGGAAAATGACCGACCTGGACCTGATCCTGACGGCGGCGCGCGAGGCCGGAGCCCTGGCGCTCTCGGCCCGCGAGGGCGGACTGAAGGTCTGGTCCAAGGACGGCGGCTCGCCGGTCACCGACGCCGACCTGGCGGTCGACACCCTGCTGAAGGACCGCCTGGGCGCGGCCCGGCCGGCCTATGGCTGGCTGTCGGAGGAGACGGCCGACGATCCGGCTCGCCTGACCACGCCGCGCCAGTTCGTCGTCGACCCGATCGACGGCACCGTGGCCTTCATGAAGGGCAAGCCCTGGTTCGCGGTGTCGATCGCCGTGGTCGAGGCCGGCCGCCCGGTGGCCGCCGTGGTCCACGCGCCCGCCCTGGACGAGACCTACGCCGCCACCCTGGACGGCGGCGCCACCCTGAACGGCGCGGCGATCAGCCCCAGCGACACCGACGACCTCGAGGACGCCGCCATGCTGGGCGACGCCAAGATGTTCGCCCATCCGGCCTGGATCGAGCCCTGGCCGCCGATGCGGGTGGAGAGCCGCAACTCGATCGCCTACCGCCTGTGCCTGGTGGCCGCCGGCGCCTTCGACGCGGCCGTCGCCCTGTCGCCGAAGAACGAGTGGGACCTGGCCGCCGCCGACCTGATCTGCGCCGAGGCCGGGGCGGTGCTGAGCGACCACAAGGGCCGCGCCTTCACCTATAATCGGCCAAATCCGCTGCTTCCGAGCGTCGTTTGCGCCAATCGCGCGCTTCACCCGTTGATCCTGTCACGCGTCGGGCATATCGACCTGCCGCAACGATAACTTCCGCGCAGGAAATTCCACGCCATGAGCGACAAGCAGCTTCTTCACCTCGTGATCGGCGGTGAACTGAAGAACGTTTCCGACATCGAGTTCCGCGACCTGTCGAAGGTCGAGTTCGTCGGCGCCTACGCCAGCTACGCCGACGCCCACAAGGCCTGGAAGGCCAAGGCCCAGGCCACGGTCGACAACGCCCACGCGCGGTATTTCATCATCCACGCCCACAAGCTGCTGGATCCGAGCACGGACTGATCCAGACCCTCCCCCATAGGGGCAGGGGAATCGCATATGGATTTTTGGTCCGAACGGGATTCTGAGGGTGTCTCCTTGTGAGAGGGAGACGGTCGGATGGAGATGTTCGCGGCT